>CAWDDF010000008.1:0-32093 GCA_963801035.1 uncultured beta proteobacterium
TCGTTTCATCAGCGCCAGGGGTTTGATTTATTGCTGACGTTGATGAAGGGCTCGGACGATCAGCGTGCGATGGTGCAGGACGCCGTCAACCGGTGGTGGTGGCCGTCGCTGATGATGTTCGGTCCGCACGACAGCGAATCGACCAACAGCGGCGACTCGATGAAGTGGGGCATCAAGCGCATCAGCAACGACGAGCTGCGACAAAAGTTCGTCGACGCCACGGTGCCGCAGGCGCAATTACTCGGCGTCACGCTGCCTGATCCGGATCTGAAGTTCGACTCCGCGACGGGTCACTGGACCTTTGGTCCGATCGACTGGACCGAATTCTGGAACGTCGTCAACGGCAAAGGCGAGTGCAACGAGGAACGGTTGGCCGACCGCGTCAACGCGTGGGAAGACGGCGCGTGGGTGCGCGACGCGGCGCTGGCACACGCGCGAAAAAAGCGCCATCGCGATTGCGTTGCTGCATAGGATAGAAATGGATCGTAAAGAGTGGCCGCTGTGGGAGGTATTTATCCGTAGCCGCAATGGTCTGGACCACAAGCATTGCGGCAGCGTGCACGCGGCCGACCCTGCGATGGCGCTGAAGAATGCGCGCGATGTGTTCACGCGACGCATGGAAGGGGTCAGCGTGTGGGTGGTACGCGCCGATGACATCGTCGCGAGCGATCCGGACGCCAAGCCGGAGATGTTCGACCCCGCCGAAGACAAGATCTACCGGCATCCGACGTTCTATACGTTGCCGGATGAAGTCAATCACATGTGATGCGCGATAACACTCGCGCCCCTCTCTCCTCCGCGCCATTGCGTCGGCAATCAAAGCGCGGCTTGAATACGTGCTGCCCATTGCTGATTCTTGTTTGATTCTGGGCCACCGCCTCTCCGAGTGGTGCGGTCACGGTCCGGTGCTCGAAGAAGAATCGCACTGACCAATGTCGCGCTCGATCTGATCGGGCAGGCGCGTTCGCTGTATGCGTACGCCGGTGCGCTGGAGGGCAAGGGCCGCGGCGAAGATCAGTTCGCCTTTGAGCGCAACGAAGACGAATTCCGCAACGTGACGATGACCGAGCTGCCAAACGGTGACTACGGCTTCACGATCATGCGCAATTTTCTGTTCCTCGCGTTCCAGCGTGAGCTGTGGGCAGCGCTGCAGGCGCATGTCGATTCGCAGCTTTCGGAGATTGCCCGCAAGAGCCTGAAAGAAACCCGATACCACGTGCAACACGCATCGGACTGGGTGATCAGGCTGGGTGATGGAACGGAAGAGTCGCATGTCGGATGCAACACGCGCTCGACGCGCTGTGGCCCTACACGGCGGAGTTCTTCAGCGCCTCAACCGCCGATCGTGCCGACGCTGGTCCCGGCCTGGTCAACGCTTGAAAGCCGGTGGTCTTCCGTCGTTCGTCCGGTGCTCGACGTCGCGACGTTGCAGGTTCCGGCTTCAACCGCGTTTTTGTCGCGCGGCAAAGAAGGCATTCACAGCGAACACCTGACGCCGCTGCTCGCCGAGATGCAGTATCTGCAGCGCGCGTATCCGAACTGCGATTGGTGATGACACCGAGATATCACTCACTGCGGATTGCCGAGGTTCGGCCGGAGACGCCTGATTGCATCAGCGTGAAGTTCGACCTGCCTCCGGAGCTCGCTCCCGAATATCGCTTCGTGCAGGGACAGCACATCGGATTGCGCGCAACGCTCGACGGTGAAGAGTTGCGTCGCTCGTATTCGATATGTTCGGGTGTCGACGACGGCGAGATCCGGGTGGCGATCAAGAAAGTAGGGGGCGGAAAGTTCTCGCGCTGGGCCAACGAAGCGCTGAAGGCAGGCGATCAGATCGAAGTGATGACACCCGAGGGCCGGTTTTTCACGGCACTCGATGCTGCCAAGCCAAGCACTACGCAGCGTTTGTTGCCGGCAGCGGGATTACGCCGGTGCTGTCGCTGATTCGCACAACGCTCGCGCGCGAACCAAGTCGCGCTTCACGCTGGTGTACGGGAATCGGCGTCAAGCCTCGGTGATGTTTCATGAGGCGCTGGAAGATCTGAAGGATCGCTACCTGACCCGCTTTCGCCTGTACAACGTTTTTCGCGCGAAGCGCAGGAAGTCGAGCTGTTCAATGGCCGCATCGATGCGGCCAAGGTCAAACAGTTCCTCGAATCGCTGGTACCGCCCGACACGATCGACGAAGCGTTCGTCTGCGGACCGCTGACGATGATCGACGAAGTGGAAGTCGCGCTGATCGCTGCCGGGGTTCCTTCACAGCATGTGCATGTCGAGCGGTTCGGAATACCAAGTGAGACGGCGCAAGCGATCGACGACACCGAGGCGGCTGAGTCGCATATCGAGCTGATCGTCGACGGCGTCAAGCGTGAGGTGGATTTCTTGCCAGGGCAACACTCGATTCTCGATGCCGGCCGCGACGCCGGCATCGACTTGCCGTTCTCGTGCAAAGGCGGAATGTGCAGTACGTGCCGTGCGAAGGTACTCGAGGGGCAGGTCAAGATGGCGAAAAACTACGCGCTCGAGCCGCACGAAGTGGCGGAGGGTTTCGTGCTGACGTGCCAGTCGTATCCGCTGACCGAGCGTGTCGTGATCTCGTACGACGCGAGGTAAGATCATGGCAAGGACCAAAGCCGCCAGCTTCGACAAGCAGCGCGCAGCGATCCGCGACGGAGCGGCGCGTGAGTTTGCCGACAAGGGCTACGCTGCAGCGACGATTGCGGATATTGCGCGAGCGTGCGGCGTATCGAAGGCGCTGATGTATCACTATTACCGTGACAAGGAGCACCTGCTGGCAGATATCGCAGAAAGCTATATCGAACGGCTGCAATCGATCATCGATCAGGTGCGCGTCGAATCGTGCCGCCCGCTGCGCACCTGCGGCGTCTGATAGAGCTATTCATGGCCGAGTACGAGCACTCTGCCGCGCGTCATCGCGTGCTGGTGCAGGACGTCAAGTATCTGCAGCGCGCACATCGCTCGCGCGTGCTCGCGAAAGAACGCAAGGTCGTGCTTGGCTTTGCCGATGTCGTGTCGAAGCTTGCGCCGCAAACAGACCGCGCCGAGCTGATCAAACCGCTGACGATGATTCTGTTTGGAATGATCAACTGGACCTTTACCTGGCTGAAGGACCGGGGGCCGCTCACCTATGCCGATATGGCGCCGATCGTGACTGATCTGTTTCTGGGAGGTATCGCCCGCGTGCGCGCGCCCGCGAGCGCTGTTGCGCGACCGTCGCGTCACCCGGGCGACTCCTGCAGTGAGGGCGACCGCGTGAACGATGTTTACCTCTGCGACGGCGTGCGTACCCCTTTCGGGCGCTATGGCGGCGCGCTGTCGAGCGTGAGGGTCGACGATCTCGCCGCGCTTCCACTGAAGGCATTGATCGAGCGCAACGCCAGCGTGGATTGGGCCGCGCTGGATGACGTGTACTACGGCTGCGCGAACCAGGCCGGCGAAGACAATCGCAACGTCGCGCGAATGGCCGTGCTGCTGGCCGGCCTGCCGACCGACGTTCCTGCCGCAACGATCAACCGTTTGTGCGGCTCGAGCATGGACGCGGTCGGAATCTGTGCCCGCGCGATTCGTGCAGGGGAAGCCGACCTGATGATTGCCGGCGGCGTCGAAGGAATGTCGCGCGCGCCGTTTGTAATGCCGAAGGCAGACTCGGCGTTCTCGCGCAGCAACGCCGTATTCGACACCACGCTCGGCTGGCGTTTCGTCAACAAGCAGATGAAGGCACAGTACGGGATCGACTCGATGCCGGAAACGGCGGAGAACGTCGCAAGTGATTTCGGCGTGGCGCGAGCGGATCAGGATGCTTTCGCGTTGCGATCGCAGCAGCGTTACTCAGCCGCGCACGCACGCGGCTTCTTCCGCGACGAGATGATTGCAGTGACGACTCCCGGCAAGAAAGGCGAAACGGTAGTCGACCGAGACGAACATCCGCGCGAGACCACGCTCGATGCGCTTGCAAAACTGAAAGGTGTCGTCAAGCCCGAAGGGACGGTGACGGCGGGCAACGCGTCAGGAATCAACGACGGCGCGGTCGCGCTACTGATTGCGAGCAACCAGGCGGTGGCCAAATACAGACTGACGCCGATGGCGCGGCTGCTGGGTGTCGTCACCGCCGGCGTTCCGCCGCGAATCATGGGTATCGGACCGGCGCCCGCGACGCAAAAGCTGCTCGATCGTCACAAGCTGAAGATCTCCGATATCGATGTGATCGAGCTGAACGAAGCGTTCGCTGCGCAGGCACTCGCGGTGACGCGACAGCTCGGGCTGCCGGACGATGCGGCGCATGTGAACCCGAACGGCGGTGCGATCGCGCTCGGACATCCGCTCGGTGCTTCGGGTGCTCGTCTTGCGCTAACGGCAGCGCGCCAGCTGAAAGACACGGGCGGGCGTTACGCCGTGGCAACGATGTGTATCGGGGTGGGGCAGGGTATCGCCCTGCTTGTTGAAAGGGTTTGAGTTTGCTTAGATGCGTGTTGATATTCAGTGACAATCAAGAGGAGACAAAATGAAAACCATCAGACTCGTCGTAGCGCTGGCTGCCGCGCTCGGCGTGAGCATCGCCGCCGCACAGGACATCAAAGTCGGCGTCACACTCTCGGCTACCGGCCCAGCCGCATCGCTCGGTATTCCGGAGCGCAATACGTTTCCGCTGCTGCCGCAAACGATCGGTGGAAAGAAAGTGAACTACATCGTGCTCGACGACGCATCCGACACGACGACCGCCGTTCGCAACTCGCGCAAGCTGATCAGCGAGGACAAGGTCGATGTGCTGGTCGGCTCGACGGTGACGCCAAATTCGCTCGCGATGATCGACGTAGCCGCCGAGAGTGAAACGCCAATGATCTCGATGGCCGCATCGAGTCGCATCGTCGATCCGGTCGACGCCAAGCGCCGCTGGGTGTTCAAGACGCCGCAGAACGATCAGCAAATGGCGTTGGTGATCCTTGGTCACATGTTGCCCAGGGCGTCAAGACAGTCGGCTTCATCGGATTTGCCGACGCTTACGGAGAAGGCTGGTGGACGCAGTTTTCGAATCTCGCCGAAACCCGCGGAGTAAAGATCGTCGGCAACGAGCGTTACCAACGCGCCGATACATCCGTAACAGGACAGGTGCTGAAGCTGGTCAGCGCGAAGCCAGACGCCATTTTGATTGCGGATCAGGCACTCCGGCAGCATTGCCGCAGAAGACACTGAAAGAGCGCGGCTACGCCGGCAAGATTTATCAGACGCATGGCGTGGCTAATAACGACTTCCTGCGCGTATGCGGCAAAGATTGCGAAGGGACCTACCTGCCTGCCGGTCCGGTACTGGTGACCGAGCAGTTGCCGAACGATCATCCGGTTAAGAAAAGCGCAACCGCGTACGTCACTGCATATGAAGGCGCGCAAGGCAAGGGCAGCGTGTCGACCTTCGGCGCGCATGCATGGGACGTGGGCGTGTTGCTGCAAACGGCGATTCCGGTTGCGCTGAAAAAAGGCCAACCGGGCACCAAGGAGTTCCGCGCTGCGCTGCGCGATGCACTCGAAGGCGTAAAGAACGCAGCCGGGGCGCACGGCATCTTCAACATGAGCGCGAACGATCACCTGGGACTGGATCAGCGAGCCGCCGTGATGATCCAGATAAAAGATGGCAAGTGGGTGATGCAGAAGTAGAAGAAATCCCGGCCAGAGATCGATAAGGCCGCGACCTGGTCGCGGCTTTTTCATGAACCTCGACATCGCGCTACTGCTCGCACAGGACGGTATTACCAATGGCGCGATCTACGCGCTGCTCGCTCTTGCGCTGGTTCTGGCATTTTCAGTGACGCGCGTGATCTTCATCCCACAAGGGGAGTTCGTTGCTTACGGTGCGCTGACGCTGGTTGCCTTGCAGGCTGGCCGACTTCCGGAACCGTAGTGCTGCTGATGATTGCCGGCGCGTTGGTGGCGTGCGCAGAGCTGATTGCCGCGGCGCGCAAACGCCGTTGGCAACGCGTGCCGCCTATGCTCGCGTGGAACATCGTCTACCCGCTGGCGCTGTTCGCGCTGTTAAAGCTTGTCCCGATGCAGGGCGGGCCGATGGCCGCGCAGGTCGTAGTTGCGCTGGCGATCATCGTGCCGATGGGGCCGATGGTGTACCGGCTTGCTTACCAGCCGCTAGCCGAAGCATCGGTGCTGATGCTGTTGATCGTTTCGGTCGCAGTGCATGTCGTGATGGTTGGGCTGGGCTTGCTGGTGTTCGGCGCCGAAGGCTCGCGCACGCCGCCGTTTTCGGACGGCACCGTGACGCTCGGCACGCTGACCGCAAGCGCGCAGTCGCTATGGGTGATCGGCTGCTCGCTGCTGCTGATCGTGGCGTTCAGCGTGCTGTTCGATCGCACCGTGTACGGCAAAGCCCTGCGAGCGACTGCGATCAATCGGCTTGGTGCGCGGCTGATGGGCATTCCGACCGAGTTCGCCGGCAAGCTGTCGTTCTTCCTGTGCGCGTTGATCGGTGCGGTATCCGGCATCCTGATCGCGCCGATCACGACGATCTATTACGACACCGGCTTTCTGATCGGGCTCAAGGGATTCGTCGCGGCGATCATCGGCGGGCTCGCAAGTTATCCGATCGCCGCGCTGGGTGCTTTACTGGTCGGACTGATCGAATCGTTCTCGTCGTTCTGGGCCAGTGCGTACAAGGAAGTGATTGTGTTCACGCTGATCATTCCGGTGCTGCTGTGGCGTTCGCTGCGCACGCATCACGTGGAAGACGATGAGTGAAATGAGCCAATGAGACTGCAGCGATCGACCTGGCTGATTGTTGCGTTCGCGCTCGCCCTTGCGCTCGCGCCGCTGCGTGCTCTCCGCCTTTTCGATCACGTTGCTCAATTACATCGGATTGGCGTCGCTGGTGACGCTCGGTCTAGTGCTGCTGACCGGTGTCGGCGGCCTGACCTCGTTCGGTCAAGCCGCATTCGTCGGGATAGGCGCCTACACGACCGCCGTACTGACCACGTCCGAGCTGCCGGGCTCGATTGCATGGCTGGGTGTCTCGCCGTGGCTGACGTTGATCGCAGGACTGGTGCTGACCGTCATCGTCGCCGGCACACTCGGCGCGATCACGTTGCGACTGTCGGGTCACTACCTGCCGCTCGGCACGATCGCTTGGGGAATCAGCCTTTACTTCCTGTTTGGCACCTCCGAGACACTCGGCGGACACACCGGACGCGGCGGACTGCCGCCGATCTCACTCTTCGGCTTCGAGCTCGAAAGCAGCCGCGCAATCTACTACTTGATCTGGGCGTTCGTGCTGGCCGCGGTGCTGACCACGCGCAACCTGCTCGACTCGCGTGAAGGCCGCGCCATTCGCGCGCTTAAAGGCGGGCGTGTGATGGCGGAGTCGATGGGCGTCAACACCTGGGCGTCGCGCATGGTCGCGTTCGTGCTGGCCGCGATGATGGCGAGCGCGTCGGGCTGGCTGTACGCGCACCTGCAGCGCTTCGTCAATCCGACGCCGTTCTCCTTGCACGCGGGCATTGAATACTTATTCATGGCGGTCGTCGGCGGCGCCTCCTTCGTGTGGGGCGCCCTCGTGGGTTCGTCGATCATCACGATGTCCAATCAATGGCTGCGCGACGTGATGCCGCAGATCATCGGCCAAGCCGGCAACTTCGAGACGATTGTGTTCGGCATACTGATGATCGTGATCCTGCAGTACGCGCCCGACGGGCTGTGGCCTGCGATCACGCGCCGACTGTCAGTAAGGTCGGCGCCGCCGCGCCTCGATCGATCGTCGACCTTGTCGCAGCAGCCGCCGATCGCGCGCGGCGAAACTTTGCTCGACGTGCAGGAAGTCACCAAGCGCTTCGGCGGGCTCGTCGCCGTCGACCGGATGAGCCTCGCGGTGCGCGCGGGCGAAATCGTCGCGCTGATCGGGCCGAATGGCGCGGGCAAGACCACGATGTTCAACGTGATCTCGGGCGTGCTCGACGCAACTTCAGGCACCGTGAGTTTTCGCGGGCGCGACGTTACCCAAAGCGAATCGCGCGACATCGCGAAGCTGGGGCTGAGCCGAACATTCCAGCACGTGCGGCTGCTGCCGCAGATGAGCGTGCTCGACAACGTTGCGATCGGTGCGCACCGGCGCGAGCGTCCCGGCCTGCTGATCGGCGTGGTCGCGGGAGCGTGGCGTCTCGACCGGCGCGGTGAAGCGAGCCTGCTCAACGAGTCGGCACGCCAACTCGAGCGCGTCGGACTCGGCGAGCACGTCAATGATGAAGCGGGTTCGTTGCCGCTCGGCAAGCAGCGCACGCTCGAAATCGCACGCGCGCTGGCGTCCGATCCGAAGCTTCTGCTGCTCGACGAACCTGCGGCCGGGCTGCGATTCCTAGAAAAACGCTCGCTCGCCGAACTGTTGCGCAAGCTGCGCGAGGAAGGGCTCGGCGTGCTGCTCGTCGAGCACGACATGGACTTCGTGATGACGCTCGCCGATCGCGTCTATGTGATGGACTTCGGCCAGAAGATCGCCGAAGGCACGCCCGCCGAAGTGCAGCGCGATCCGCGCGTGATCGAAGCGTATTTGGGCGGCGTCGACGAAAAGGATGCCGCATGAGCGCAAGTCCGATTCTCGAAGTCGCGGACTTGGCCGTTGCGTATGGAAAAGTCGCCGCAGTCGTCGGCGCGCGCTTGAAAGTCGAGCAAGGCCAGATCGTCACCGTGATCGGCCCGAACGGCGCGGGCAAGACAACGCTGCTCAGCGCGATCATCGGCGCGCTGCCGACCAACGGCAGCGCACGAGGATCGATTCGCTTCGACGGCCAAGCCGTCAACGCTGCCGAAGTCTCAATCGAGCAGATGGTGGCAGCCGGCATGACACTGGTCCCCGAGCGGCGCGAGTTGTTCGGCGAGATGAGCGTCGCCGACAACCTTTTGCTCGGCGCATTTCAGCGCTACCGCTCCGGTCAGCGTGATCATCAGCAGACGATCGAAGAAGTGTTCACGCTGTTTCCGCGTCTGCGCGAACGGCGAACACAACTGGCCGGTACGTTGTCCGGCGGAGAGCGCCAGATGCTTGCGGTAGGGCGCGCATTGATGGCTAAGCCGAAGCTGCTGATGCTCGACGAGCCTTCGCTCGGCCTCGCGCCGCTGATCGTTCGCGAGATCTTTCACATCATCGTCGAGCTGAAGCGGCGCGGTGTTTCAATCCTGTCTGGTCGAGCAGAATGCGCGCGCAGCGTTGCAGACAGCGGACTATGCGTATGTGTTGGAGACTGGCGAGAGGTCACGCTCGAAGGTCCGGCGATGCAACTTGTGAACGATCCGCGCGTTGTTGAGAGTTATCTCGGACTCGGCGGTCGGGTCTCCGCGTAGATCAGCGGCAGTAACACTTTACTTACACGGACCTGTTTGAGCCTGCGGGTACCACCGCGCGATCCACCCCACGGCCATTCGCGATCGTCGCCAAACGGAGTGCTGGCATGCAAACAACTCTGGAATCTTGGTTCGACAGCGCGGTGGCTGCCTAAAGCGCGCATGCGCTGGCGCCATCGCGCTTTGATCAGCGCGACGATGCTGCCGTGAACCTTCGGCAGCCGACGCCCGCGCAGTTAGCTGACTTTCAGGTGGAGATACCAAAAATACGCGCATTGCTCTGTCGCCTTCTCTGAGCAAAAAACGATATGTCTTACGGATGGGTGGGTCATCCATGACGTGCCTGCCGTCAAGAGTCATGCCGGCGACGGCTCGTGATTAGGAGAGACATACGATGAAAAACACGATCGCACTTAGCGCTCTGTTATTGACGACAATCTTCGCAGCACAGGCCCAGCCTCGTTCTTACTGCGCAGCTAAACCACCGCCGGAGGGCCTCGTGGATCGCTGCCATGTGATGAACATGGTCGTTCCTGAAACGCGAGCGGCTTTCAACTACAGCCTCTTCAATTGGATGCGCACCTGCGTGATTGCGGAGCGCGCGGTGACGCTGGTTTCAGACGCCGACGAAAACATTGGTTACGTATGGAAGCTGGTGCAGGATCTTCCTGCGCATCGCAGATCGGTTTCTATCTATCCGGAGTACGAGCCTTTGTCGTTCACACAGGACGGCCGCACGTGTTACGGCGTCAAGAGCGTACGTTTTCGCACGTCGAAGCGCGGCGCGAGCGTGGACTACAGCGCTGATCCGATTGTCACTGCGGTGCCTCCGGCGAAAACCGTCACATCGGACATGGTCAAGGACGCAGCGCGTGTGGCAATTAAGGCCATTGAAAAGTCGTCTCGACAAACCAATCAAGGGTTGGCCAGGTTCCATGGCGTTCTTGAAGGCATCGCAAAGCACGGGCATGACTTCGACGCTACTTACTATCCAGTCGCCCCAACGCTTGTCACCGGAAACTTGGACGTTTACTCGTGCGACCGGGCGTTCAAGGGAGGGCAGCAACAGTGTTTACCCCGCGACGAAGCGATCAAAGCGTGCACACGAAACCTCGCTGATGATCTGGTCACTGCTTATCACTTCGACGGTTTGAAAGGCCAGCCGCTTACAGAGCTACTCGAAATAAAGTCGAACGAGATCTATCGCGGGTTTCAGTATGTTTATCTAGAACAGCAACTCGATTCTACGATTTCGGGACTGTGCCCCAGCCTGATTCACGGCATCAAGCCGCGAATGGGCGAGCTTGCCAAACGCGGAATGACGACGGTCTACGGCTACTACTAACGTCGTTTACAGCCGCACGCTTCGCAATCTCAACGCAATTGACATCTGTCATACATGACGAAGGAGGAACCGTGACCTCTTCCACGGAACTGCGCCACAGAAACATGCCGGCCATAAGCGGCTTCAGTTCTTACTCGCTGGCGTTCGTCGTTGCGGCGAGCCTTGCGGCGTTCGATGCAGCAGCTGGACCGCAGCTGTTCACGTCAATCGAGCCGTTCCTGGGCGCTCGCTACGGCATGGGCTATGACATGTCCGCGCAAAGTGCTTCGCAAGCCGGACAATCGTGCGTTGACTTCGATCCGAACAAGCTGGACGTTCAAGCAGACGGCGGCGCGAAGAGCGAGCGAGTCGCGATCACCAGTTCGTCCGAGCTTGTGAAGAAGATGAACATGACTGCCGAGGCGCAGCTGAAAGCATTGAGCCTGGGAAGCTTCGAAGCAAGCTCAAAGCTCGAGCTGGCGAACAAGAGCGAGGTGCATCAGTTCAGCGAGACTAAGTTCTATTACAACTACCGCCTTAACGACACGACCCTGCTGCTGACTGAGCACGTTTCGATCAAGCCCGAATATCAGGGACTTCTGAAGAAAGGAATTGCGGGCCTCGACGAGTTCAGAGCGAAGTGCGGCAATGCGTTTGTGATTGGAATGCAGACGGGCGAGCACTACTTCGGCACGTCGTACAAGTCGATAGAGACTACGTCCAGCCTGGCACAGTTGAACTTGTATGCGGACTACAGCTTCAGAGGCCAGGTCGATTCAAGTGGCTACGTAAAGTACGCGAAAGAAGTTCAGGAGCGCAAGAAGAAAGAGGAGGAGAGGGTTAAACACTCCACATCAAATCAGAAATTGACCGCGCCGCAGACAGTGCAGGAGCTCGAAAAACAATGGGCCGAGTTCATCGCGACGGGCTCGGGTGCCAAGGCGGTGCGCATCGTGATCGCTCCCTACACCGTGGCTAGAGGCGCTCTTCCGGATGGAGTTCTGGCCGGCAACATGGAGGAGGCCAAGCTGAAAATTCTGCTCGAAGCGCTCTGGGACCTGAAGTCCCTAAGAGAGGCCGCGCAGTTTGTACTCAAATTTCCGGATCGGTTCGCGATGGGTTATCCGGGCGGGGCCAAGCGGACGTCCCGCTTGCAGCATGTGCGCAAGCTGCATCAGCAATGGCAGGAAGAATTCGATCGGCTGCTGGTCGAGACCAAGAGCTGCATCAAGTCGTTTACCGACCCGTGCGCAAAGCTCGCAAACGAATACGAATCGAATCCTCGAAATAGTCAAACGTCGCTGCTGCCGGGCGAATATGGCAGTCAGTGCTATGGAAAAGTAGAGGTGCGCCACAACTCGTTAGATTCGCTGCAAATGGAACACGCGGCGGGTGATACGGAGATGGGCGGAGGCCCGGTGCTGGTTCGTTCGTGGCTGAAAATTTATCCGACCGGCCGCAGCTTGCTCGACGGCGAGTTCTTCGTAGAGCTGACTGAAGACAAAAAAGACCGCTCGCGCTTTTTCGCCACGAAGAAATTCCCGATATTTGACCTGCAGACACCTTTCAAAGAGTTGGCCAACCCGCTCGAGGAATGCCTGCTGGCGTCGCGACCGATCACCGCCACGCCGGTGCGCGACCGTGACGTATTTGGAATGGTCGATTGGCGTTCGCGCCAGGATCCGCGTAAAGAGCGATTGGAAGGTCAGGGCCTGCTGCGTTCCATGGTGTGTCAGTTGGACACTACAGGTGATGACAGAAACAAGTTGAACTGTGGAGACCTCACAATCAACTCTGTGACTGTTTCACTAGTGAATCGCCTCGACGTTGCCGCTGAGAATTGGAATCCCACGACGCCGACGCGAGTGTGGAGGCACGAGCTGAGGTTCGATGCGAAAAAGTAGACGCGATCTTCGTTGCGACCGGATCTGCGACCACGCGCTTGGTGGCCTGGCACATTCAACACTGGCATCGCTGCGGATGAGCGCTGAGTATCCGCGGCTAGAGCGCCGCTTCTTTCTGCCTGACGTTTTGTGCTTCGGTACGGAGGAAATTAGCGCGCCACATCGCGCTACTGATTTGCAGGTCATCGGTCGATCGTCTATCGTGAGCCTCGCGTTGGGGGTACTGCGCTGTCGCGCGGTTGAGAGAGTCCCCGGAACCTGATGCGGTTAAGACCGCCGGAGGAAAACGATGAGCGCCAATCCGAAATTCCTGGCCGCAACGGCGCAGGTTGATCAGGCGGCGATTCAGCCGCTGCCGAAATCGCGCAAGATCTATATAGAAGGGTCGCGCGCCGATCTGCGCGTGCCGGTGCGCGAGATTACGCAAAGCGAGACCTCGGCATCGTTCGGCGCCGAGCCGAATCCGGCGATCTTCGTTTACGACACGTCGGGGCCGTACACCGATCCGACGGTAAAGATCGACATTCGCTCCGGGCTTGCGCCGCTGCGGGCGCGCTGGATCGCCGAGCGCGACGACAGCGAAGAGCTCGCGGGTCCGACGTCGCGCTTCGGCGTCGATCGGCTGAACGATCCGAAGCTTGCCGAGCTGCGCTTCAATCTGCATCGGCGTCCGCGTCGCGCCTCAGTTGCTAATGGGCGCGGCGCAAACGTCTCGCAGATGCACTACGCGCGGCGCGGCATCGTCACGCCGGAGATGGAGTTCATCGCGATCCGCGAAAACCAGCGGCTCGACGGGCAGCCGTCGGCGGTGCTGCGCCAGCATCCGGGCCAGTCGTTCGGCGCGCAGCTGCCGCAGTCGATCACGCCCGAGTTCGTCCGCGACGAAGTCGCGCGCGGCCGCGCGATCATTCCGGCCAACATCAATCATCCGGAAACCGAGCCGATGATCATCGGCCGCAATTTCCTGGTGAAGATCAACGCCAATATCGGCAACTCCGCGGTCACGTCCTCGATCGGCGAAGAAGTCGAGAAGATGACGTGGGCGATTCGCTGGGGCGCAGACACGGTGATGGATCTGTCGACCGGCAAGCACATTCACGAGACGCGCGAATGGATTCTGCGCAATTCGCCGGTGCCGATCGGCACGGTGCCGATCTATCAGGCGCTCGAAAAAGTCGACGGCAAAGCCGAAGAGCTGACGTGGGAGATTTTCCGCGACACGCTGATCGAGCAGGCCGAGCAGGGCGTCGATTACTTCACGATTCACGCCGGCGTGCGGCTGCCGTTCATTCCGATGACCGCGAAGCGCATGACCGGCATCGTGTCGCGCGGCGGCTCGATCATGGCCAAGTGGTGCCTCGCGCATCACCGCGAGTCGTTTCTGTACGAGCGGTTCGAAGACATCTGCGAGATCATGAAGGCGTACGACGTGTCGTTCTCGCTCGGCGACGGCCTTCGTCCCGGCTCGATTCACGATGCGAACGACGAAGCGCAGATGGCTGAGCTGGCGACGCTCGGCGAGCTGACGACGATCGCGTGGAAACACGATGTGCAGACGATGATCGAAGGGCCCGGGCCACGTGCCGATGCACCTGATCAAGCACAACATGGACGAGCAGCTGCGGCTGTGCCACGAAGCGCCGTTCTATACGTTGGGACCGCTGACGACCGACATCGCGCCGGGCTACGACCACATCACCAGCGCGATCGGCGCGGCGATGATCGGCTGGTACGGCACCGCGATGCTGTGCTACGTGACGCCGAAGGAGCACCTCGGCTTGCCGAACAAGAAGGACGTCAAGGACGGCATCATCGCGTACAAGATCGCGGCGCACGCCGCTGATCTGGCCAAAGGTCATCCGGGCGCGCAGATGCGCGACAACGCGCTATCGAAGGCGCGCTTCGAATTCCGCTGGGAAGACCAGTTCAACCTTGGCTTCGATCCCGATACCGCGAAGGATTTTCACGACGAGACGCTGCCGAAGGATTCGATGAAGACGGCGCACTTCTGCTCGATGTGCGGTCCGCACTTCTGCTCGATGAAGATCACGCAGGACGTGCGCGAGTATGCGGCAGAAGCAGGGCGTCAGTGCGGAGGCGGCGCTCGCCCGCGGCATGAAGGAGAAAGCGATCGAGTTCGTGGCAACAGGCGGCGACATCTATCGCAAGGCATAGGTGCGCGCCGCAGCGCCACGTTTGGTAGTAAGAGTTTCCACTCGTGATCGGAGGAAACCATGCGACATGACCTGCGTTTCACCCTGTACGTCGCCGCACTGGCAACGCTTGCCGCGCCCGCCGCCGCGCAGCTTCCCGTTAACGACGAGCCGCTGACAGGCAAGTGGGCCCCGAGCGAGTGGGGCGCTGACGACAAGATCGGCGCCGTCAATCGCACCACGCCGGAACTGGTGATGAAGGCCGTCGGTCTCGTCAAGAAAGGAAAGACCGCCACGCTCGGCAAGGTCTACGCATCCGATGCGCCCGCGTTCGGTACGCGCAGCTGGCGGCTCTTTATTCCGGGCCGGCCGACCGGCGGACCGTTCGGACCGCAGCAGCTCGTCTACAACGACGATGTCGTCACCACCGAGCTCGGCCAGATCGGCACGCAGTTCGACGGCCCCGGACACATCGGCGTCATCACGTCGAAGGGCCGCTACTACTACAACGGCCGCTTCGATCACGACCCGGGCATCGGATCCGGAGGGATGGGCCCGTTGGGCGTCGAACATGTCGCGCAGAAGGGCTTCGTCTGCCGCGGCGTGCTGCTCGACGCGGTGGCGCTGCGCGGCGGCGTGCTGCCGGTGCCGAAGGAGAACAGCGCCAGCGATCCCGGCATCGTCACCGCGAAGGATGTGGAGGCGATGATCAAGCGCCAGGGCATCGCGCCGATCGGCACCGGCGACTGCGTGTTTCTCTACACCGGCCACGGCGATCTGTGGCATCCGCGCGACTGGGACAAGTTCGACACCGCCGAGAAGGCGAAGCGCGTTGCGCAGTTCAACGCGGGTGAACCTGGCTTCGGCATCTCCGCCTGCGAGTACCTCGCTGAGCGCAAAGTGATCCTGACCGGCGCGGACAACTGGGGGACCGAGGCCGTCGGCAAAGGCTTCGGCGGCGAGTCGCCGCAGCCCTTCGAATGTCACGTCAAGCTGCAGACCAAGCGCGGCATCTGGAACCTGGAAAACCTCGACCTGTCGCAATTAGTCGCCGACAAGGTCTACGAGTTTCTGTTCGTTTGGTCGCCGCTGAAGATGAAGGGTGCGACCGGGTCGCCGGGCAATCCGATGGCTCTGTACTAGGTCGCCGGCAGCGATCGGTGCGTGAAGCCGGCAGTCGCGCTCGCGCAGTGAGCGACCGCCGCGACATCGGTCTGGTGTATCAAGGAAAAATTGGGCGGCTTGACCCGTCGCGCTGCGCCTGCGTTGCACGCCGTGCAAGCGAAGTGTTGAACCGCACTTGCTACGTACAATCTTCGAGTTCGAGTCCTAACTCTTAGGTTGTCCTTGAAAGTTCGCACCTGGGTCATCGGCGGAGTTCTACTGGCAGCAACTGCAACCGGCTCCTGGTGGTGGTCGACCCGTCAAAGTGACGCGCCGACTTACCGCACGGCGAAGGTCGAACGCGGGCCCATCACTGCAACGGTGTCATCTACCGGCACGTTGAATCCTGTGACGTCGGTGCAGGTGGGCACGCAGGTATCAGGCCAGATTCAGCAGCTCTTCGTTGACTTCAATTCGCCGGTAAAAAAAGGCGAACTGATCGCGCGCATCGACCCCGAAACGTTTACGTATCGCCTGCGGCAAGCAGAAGCGGATCTCGAATCGGCGCGCTCGAGCGTGGGGCGAGCACAGGTCGCACAGGTCATCGCCGATCGTGATTTGAAGCGCACGAAGGAACTTGTGTCGCGCAACTTCGTGTCGCCGGCCGAGCTCGATCGCGCGCAATCGACGTTCGATCTGGCCGCCGCCGAAGTCCGTACCGCACAGGCCGTCGTACAGCAGCGTGCCGCGCAGGTCGCGACAGCGCGGGTCGATCTGTCACGCACCGAGATTCGCGCGCCGGTCGATGGCGTCGTCATCAAGCGCAGTGTCGATGTCGGCCAAACAGTCGCCGCGAGCTTGCAGGCACCCGAGTTGTTCGTGATCGCCAAGGATTTGCGCGACATGCAGGTCGACACGTCGATCGATGAGGCCGACGTCGGGCGCGTCAAGCCCGGGCAACGCGCCACGTTTACCGTCGATGCATTCCCGGGACGTCAGTTCGCGGGCGAAGTGCGAAGCGTGCGCAAGGCGGCTCAGAACGTACAGAACGTCGTCACCTACATCGCAATCATTTCGGCGAACAACGACCGCGGAGAGTTATTGCCGGGAATGACGGCCAACGTGCGCATCGTCACCGATACGCGCGACGCGGTGCTGAAGGTGCCGAACGCTGCGCTGCGCTTTCGACCGCCCGGCGAAAGTACCGCAGCAAAAGGTGATGCGACAAAGAGCGATGGCGAGGGCAAGGCGATTCAAGGAGCAGACGCAACGGCGAGCAAGAGCGGCGCGGGCGGCGGCCAATTGAATCAATTCCGCGAGCGCATCGTGACCGAGTTGAAGATGGATGCAGAGCAGCAGCAGCGGCTCGATCCGATCTTCGCCGAGATGCGGAACAAGTTCATGGGCCTGCGAGATTTGCCGGAAGAAGCACGCGCCCGACAGAGCGCCGCGATCCGGTCCGACATGCGAGCCCGTGTCGAAGAAATCTTGAAACCCGAGCAGAAGGCGCGTTACGCCGAAATCGTCACCGAGCAGGGTGGCCGAGCGGGCGCTGGTCAGGTAACGCGCGGCCGCATCTATCTCTTGGAAGGTGAAAAGCCAAAAGCGATAGACGTTCGTGTCGGTCTATCCGACGGAGCGATGAGTGAAGTCGCCGGCGATGGCGTCGTCGAAGGCGCCGACGTCATCATCGGGCTGCAAGGCGGGGCAGCGTCCAATGCACCCGCACAGAAAGGCAGCCCGCCGAGAATGTTTTTCTGATGGCTGACCCGCTGATTCGAGTTGTCGGTCTGACCAAAGACTATGTGCTCGGCGACAACGTCGTGCATGCGCTTGCTGGCGTTTCGCTGGACATCGCTGCAGCCGACTTTGTCGCGGTGATGGGGCCATCGGGTTCCGGCAAATCGACGTTCATGAACATGGTCGGCTGTCTGGACCGCCCGACTTCGGGCAATTACTGGCTGGCCGGCGAGGATGTGGCTCGAATGAATGCCGATGACCTGGCGGCGGTGCGCAACCGGCGCATCGGCTTCGTATTCCAGCAGTTCAATTTACTGGCGCGCACCAGCGCGCTCGAGAACGTCGAGCTGCCGCTGATGTACGCCAACGTATCAGCCAGCGACCGGCATGCGCGCGCATTGGAGAAGTTGAAGCAGGTTGGGCTGGGCGAGCGCGCCGATCATCAGCCTTCGCAGCTATCGGGCGGGCAGCAGCAGCGCGTGGCAATCGCGCGCGCGTTGGTCAACAATCCCGCGCTGATTCTTGCTGACGAGCCCACAGGTGCGCTCGACTCGCGCACCAGTGTCGAAATCATGGCGTTGCTTCAGCAGCTGAATGCCGGCGGCATGACGATCGTTCTGGTGACGCATGAGCATGACGTGGCAGCGTTCGCGTCGCGCGAAGTTCACTTTCGGGACGGCAAGGTCGTCAGCGATCAGCGACAGACGCCGCGCTCGGCACGGGATTCTCTGGCTGAGCTCGACGCGGGAGTGGCCGCATGAACGCGTTGATGGTGCTGCGTGTCGCGCTGAAAGCATTGCGTGTCAACAAGCTGCGATCGAGCTTGACGATGCTCGGCATGATCATCGGCGTGGCCGCCGTGATCGCAATGCTGGCGATCGGCGGCGGCGCGCAGGAGCGAGTGCGCGAACAACTGAAGAATCTTGGCTCAAACCTGATGCTGATTTTGCCGGGCTCGACGACCACGAGCGGGGTTCGGCTCGGTGTCGGTGCGGCTCAAGTATTGACCGAGGAAGACGCGCAGGCGATTGCGATCGAGGTGGAAGGCGTTGTGGTTGCTGCGCCGACACTGCGTGGGTCCGGGCAGGTGTCGGCTGGCAACGCTAATTGGGCGACGCAATATTACGGCACCACCAATGATTACTTGATCGCGCGCGACTGGCCGTTGGCGTCGGGGCGCTTGTTCGAGCCCGCAGAGTTGTCGGGGGCAGGGAAGGTGGCGCTGGTCGGACAGACCACTGCGCGACAACTATTCGGTGACCTGGATCCCATTGACCAAATTATTCGTGTCCGCAAGGTTCCGTTGACGATCATCGGAGTGCTCGATCGCAAGGGCCAAAATTCGTTGGGGCAGGATCAGGACGACATCGTGCTGATGCCGCTGGCGACCGCGCGTAACCGCGTGCTAGGGCAAACACAGGGACGGCAGCGGCGCGTTAACACGATCTCGGTCAAAACCGCGGATCGCGCTGACATGAAAGCCGTAGAAGAGCGCATTCGCGAGCTGTTACGGCAGCGTATGAAGGTGCAGCCGGGCGCCGAGGAGCCATTCACGATTCGTAATCTGACCGAGATTCTGCAGGCACAGGAACAGGCGAGCCGCGTTTTGACCCTGCTGCTCGGCGCGGTCGCGTCGGTGAGCCTGCTGGTTGGCGGCATCGGCATCATGAACATCATGCTGGTGAGCGTGACCGAGCGCACGCGGGAAATAGGATTGCGGATGGCCGTTGGTGCGCGCGGCGTGGATATCCTGAAGCAATTCCTGGTTGAAGCGATCACGCTGTCGATGATTGGCGGCGCGCTTGGCATCCTGCTCGGTGTCGGCGCATCGTTTGCAGTCGGTGAGTTCGCCAATTGGCGTACCGAGATCACGGCGTCCGCGATCCTTCTTGCTGTCGGGTTTTCGGGCGCGATCGGCATATTTTTTGGTTTCTATCCGGCCCGCAAAGCGTCGCGACTGCTGCCGATCGAGGCATTGCGTTACGAATGACGGCTTGAATGCAAAAAGGCGTCTCAGCGGCGTCTTTATTGCGTGCTTGTATTAACGGCGATGCGCGAGCATCGCAGGATGCTTGTCCGCATTGCGCCCCTCGTTGCCCAAAACGTCATCGTTGGGCTCGCGTTCGCACTGGCGGCAGACGTCGCCGCGGCCGGTTCCTGGATGGACGCGTTCAGCGAAATGGATCTGCATCGGCGCCTTTGGATGGCTGCCATTGGCGGATTCAGTCTTGCCGCCGCGTTTGCAATGCTCGCGTTCGAATTGCGGTCGCGCCGGATCTCGATCTCGCTGCGGCGCTTGACCGATCTTGCAGCCACGGTTGATGGGAGGTTGCCGGAAGAAACGCGCCGGCAGCGCATTGCGACCGAACTGACGCGCTTGTCCGACGAGATTTTGTATACGTCGCAGCGCATGGGCCGCGAGAGGCGCGAGCTTGCGGGCAAAGCGGCAACATGGGAGGCAATCTTTGCCGCATCCCTCGAAGCCTCGATCGCACTCGACAAGGCGGGTGTCATTACGCATGTCAATCCGGCGGCCGAGCGCCTGCTTCGCTTCACCGCCCAGGAAATCGTCGGCAAGCCTCTCGTCGACGTGATGTTGCCGCCGACTCATCGCTCGCCCGATAACGCGAATTTCGCCAGTGATCTCGGGGGTGGGCGTGCTTCGGGCCGACGCCAGGAACTGGTCGCGCAGCGGCGCGATGGCCGTCAATTTCCGCTCGAAGTGTCGGTAGCCGAATTCAAGAACGGCACTGAAATTGCGTACATCGTCGGCGTGCGCGACATATCGGCGCATCGTCGGTTGCGTGCCGAGCTTGCGCGTGCGCGCGAGATTGCACCCGACGCTTCGGTGAAATCGGCGCCGCGCAGCGGCTACACGCTCGAGGAGATCTGCGGCGAGCCGATCCGGCGCCTGGCGGTGCGTGCGCAGCGCAAAGGTCTGCGCTTCCGGTACGAAGACATGGAGCTGCAAGGTCTGGCGCTGATCGGTAACGCGGCGCGACTGCGGCGCGTGCTTGCCAACCTGATCGACAGCTCGTTGCAGGTTTGCGAGTCGGGCGAGCTGATCGTTCACTTGACGCTGATTCCGCTCGAAAATCAAGAGTTGCGACTTTCGGCGTCGGTCACCGCGACCGGGATGACTGACGAGCAGGCGGCGCTGATGGTGCAACCGTATGTGGTGCAGCCGTTTGCCGGTACCGGTCTCAGCGGCGCCGTCACGGATCGACGCATTGAATTTTTCGGAGCGCGCGTAATGGTCTCCCGAGCCGCGGGCGGAGGTGTCACGTTCCAGTTCAACCAGCGTTTCGAAGCGGATCTGTCACGTTTGTCGATCGATCTGTCGTCGACGGCGCCTGCCAGCAAGCCACACGCGAGCGGCGGTGCGACGCGGCCGAAGGCGCCTTCGGTGTCGCAGCCGAACGACCAGGCAGACTTCAAGCGAGCGGCGGTGCGGTTGCGCAAGAACGCGGAGAGAATCAACCTTGGCGCGCTGTGGGCCGAAGCTCACCGGTTAACGGGCGCGTGGCAGCGTCACGCAGCAGCCGGTGACCTGAATGGCGACGCAGGACTGGTCAGCGCGCTTTCGCATGCTGCACGTGGAGGCGACACGACAAGCGCCATCTTGCTGGCGCGCAAGCTGGCTGATGCACTCGAGCGCGTAGCTGCACATTAGGGCAGTGGATGCATCAAGCTAACATCGCGCCCGATGGAATTGCTAATAATCGTCAAGGCGGCGATCCTGGGAATCGTCGAAGGCTTGACGGAGTTCCTGCCGATCTCTTCGACTGGACATCTGATCGTCGCCAGCTCGCTGTTGAGCTTCACCGGCGAGAAAGTTCCGACGTTCGAAATCGCGATTCAAACCGGTGCGATGTTCGCAGTGATCTGGGAATATCGAGCGAAGCTGTCAGCGACAGTTGTCGGCATCCTTCGCGAGCGGACAGCGCAGCGATTTGCGATCAATGTGGCGATTGCGTTTGCACCCGCCATGGTTTTCGGACTTGCGCTGGGCGGGCTGATCAAGGCGCAGCTTTTTCACCCGGTGCCCGTCGCGGTGGCGTTCGTGGTGGGTGGATTGATCATCCTGTGGGTCGAGCGGCGGCATCACCGCGCGTTCGGCGAGCGCGATCTGGAAGGTTCTCGCGTGTCGAGAGTCGAGTCGGTCGACGACATGTCGCCACTTGACGCGCTGAAAGTCGGGCTCGTGCAATGCGCGGCGCTGATCCCCGGCACCAGTCGCTCGGGCGCAACCATTATCGGCGGCATGCTGTTCGGACTGTCGCGCAAGGCGGCGACCGAGTTCAGCTTCTATCTGGCGATCCCGACACTGATCGGCGCCGGTGTCTATTCGATGTGGAACCAGCGCGGCCTGTTCGTCGGCGCCGATATTCCGGTGTTTACGGTGGGTCTGATCTTCGCGTTCGTCTCCGCATTGATTTGCATTCGCTGGTTGATTCGTTATCTGACGACGCATGACTTCACGATCTTTGCCTGGTACCGAATAGCGTTCGGCGGCGTGATCTTGTTGACTTCATATCTGGGTTGGGTCGACTGGGCCCGGTGATGGACCAGGCCGACAAGTGGCGCCGAGTCGATCTGACGCTCGCGATCAGCGCGGCTGTGATCGTTGCTTACGGCGTGCTGGTGCTCGACTGGTCGGTGTTTGTGGTGGTCGCGCTTTTCTGGTTTGAGAATGTCGTGATCGGTGTCCTGAACGTTGCGAAGATGCTTGTAAGCGGCGCGCGCCTCGGCAGCTTCGGCCTGATAGCGGCGCTCGCGCTGGCAACCTTCTTTACCGTGCACTACGGCATGTTCACTGTCGGCCACGGCGTGTTCGTCGCGTCGCTATTTGGCAAAGCGGAGCTTGGTGGCTCGCTGAACGGATTGTTTGCTCCGCTCGGCCGAATGCTGGGTTACCTGATGACCGATCGTGATGGCTGGTTTGCCGCAGCCGGTATCGCTGTGCTGCAGGTTGCCGCGTTTTTTCGCTGGTGGACAGAAACGCGCGAACAGCCCGCCGCGCTGCCGACATTGATGTTCGCGCCGTACGGCCGCATCGTCATCCTGCACGTGACTGTCATCGCCGGCGGCTTGCTTGTGGGAATGTTGGGCCAGCCGGTGCTCGGAGCGCTGCTGTTGATCGTGCTAAAGCTGGTGTTCGATGTCGCTTCTGTCAGCAAGGCGAGCACTGGAAAGGGACGATCCCCGCAGCTGTCGGTCCCTCGTTTGATCATTTCCCGGGAAGACGATGCCACCCGCCCGTGACGAAGTGCAGGAGCTGTGTGCACTGCTGCGCTCGCGCTTTCCAATCATCCTGATTGCGTCGCACGAAGAGCCGCGGATTCTCGAGCTGCTTGCGAAGGCGGCAAATCTCGAGAAACAGGTGCTGATGACCTGGAGCATCACGTGCGGCGTCCGCCGTCATGGGCGCGACGAAGCAATCTATCAAACGAACGATCTGCTCGACGTACTGAAGCATATCGACAAGACCGCGCAAAACGGCATCTACGTACTGTGTGATGCGCATCCCGGGTTCAAGGACCCGATCTCGATGCGGCTGATCCGGGAGATCGCGCTGTCGCACTCCAAGTCAGCACGGACGCTGGTCTTCATCAGCCCGCGCCTTGACGAACTGCCGTCCGAAGTACTTCGTCTGTCGGCCCATTTCCATCCGCAACTGCCGGATCGCGATGCGATTCGCGTGATCGTCAACGACGAGGCGAAGCGCTACAAAATCAAACCGGTGAGCGGCCGCGCGGTGACAAGCAAGCGTTAGAGATGCTGATCATGCATCTGCTCGGCATGGAACAGGATGATGTGCGACGACTCGTGCGGCAGGCGCTGCGGGATGATGGCGCGATCAGCCAGGATGATGTGCGCCGCGTTCTCTCGACCAAGTATGAAGCGCTCGGCGGCGCCGCGTCACTGGCGTACGAAGAGAGCAAAGTCAAATTCAACGACGTCGGTGGACTGGCTCGGCTGAAGCACTGGATATCGTTGCGTCGCAAGCCGTTCCTTGATCCAAGTGCTGCCAATGTGGATCGACCGAAAGGAATTGTGCTGCTCGGTGTGCAGGGCGGCGGGAAGAGTCTGGCGGCGCGCGCGGTGGCGGGTGAATGGGGTGTGCCGTTAATGCGGCTCGATTTCGGTGCTCTCTACAACAAATACTACGGAGAGACCGAACGCAATCTGCGCAATGCGTTTGCCGCCGCGGAAGCGATGTCACCATGCGTGCTGTGGGTCGACGAGATCGAAAAGGGAATTTCGGTCGACAGCGGTGATGGGGATGGCGGCGTATCGCGCCGCGTGCTCGGAAGCCTGCTCACCTGGATGTCGGAGCGCACGGAGCCGGTGTTCATCGTTGCGACATCGAACGATATTTCGCAGCTACCTCCGGAGTTGATTCGCAAAGGACGTTTCGACGAAATTTTCTTTGTCGACTTTCCAAGCGACGAGGCGCGCATTCAGATTGCGACCATTCATCTGAAAAAGCGTGGATACGACCCGGCTCAGTTCGACGTTGCGGGTCTCGCCAGGCTGTCCGAGGGATATTCGGGCGCCGAAATCGAACAGGCGATCGTTTCAGCGTCCTTCGAAGCGCGCGCCCGTAACGACGCGTTGCGTCCTGCGGACATTCTCGCAGAGATGGAGCGTACACGGCCGCTGTCAGTCGTGATGGCCGAGAAGATCGACGAGCTACGCACCTGGGCCGCCGACCGCGCGGTCTTTGCTGACGACGACCTCAGCGTGTCACGCTCGGCGAGCGAAAACTAGGTCGTAAGTTGGGTGGCCCAGTCGCTCGCCGCGCGCGTGGAACTTGGTCACCGGGCGCGCACATAGCGGATTTTTCGGAGCCGGCGAGAACTCCCCGTGCAGGTTGAGCAACATGGGTTCTGCGTCGAATACTTGAAGTGCTTGCTGCGCGTAGTGTTCCCAGTCGGTGGCGAAGTGCAAGTAGCCGTGCGGCTTCAGCCGGTCCGCGAGCGCTGATACAAACGGCGGCTGTAATAACCGTCGCTTGTGATGACGTTTCTTCGGCCACGGGTCCGGGAAGAAAATATGGATACCGGCCAGCGAACTCGGGGCAACCATGTCGCGCACGACCTCAACCGCGTCGTGATGCACGATGCGGACGTTGGTGAGCCCACGTTCGCCGATCCCTTTGAGTAACGCACCGACGCCAGCGGAAAAGACTTCGACGCCGAGAAAGTTGATGTCTGGCCGCGCTTCGGCGATCGCCACGGTCGTCTCCCCCATGCCGCAGCCGATTTCGAGGATGGTGGGCGCGTCGCGGTCGAAGGTGCCGGCAAGATCGATTCGAGTGGCCGCATACGCAACACCGAACGTCGGAAGAAGCTGATCGAGCGCCTGCTGCTGCGCTCGCGTGATGCGACCACGCCGCAGCGTGAAGCTGCGAATGTGTGGATGTGCCTGATCGCTGCCGGAAGAGCGCTCGCAATCTTCCGGAGTAGTGCCGACGTTTGCCGGTGGCCGACTGCTCAAGCCGCTTTGCTCGGTGCGATCACGCCGCTGGTCGGTGAGCTCGGGGTCGCGCTGTAGAGTTTTTTTGGCATGCGGCCAGCGAGAAACGCTTCACGACCGGCTTCAACGGCTTTACGCATCGCGCTCGCCATCTTGACCGGGTGCTTTGCATGCGCGACCGCGGTGTTCATCAGTACTCCCGCGCAACCAAGCTCCATCGCAATCGCCGCATCACTGGCGGTGCCAACCCCCGCATCGACAATCACCGGCACCGTCGCCTTATCAAGAATCAGCTGAATGTTCCACGGATTCAGAATTCCCATGCCTGAACCAATCAGCGACGCCAATGGCATCACCGCAACGCAACCAATCGACTGTAGTGTCTGCGCCTGGATTGGGTCATCGCTGCAATAGACCATGACTTCAAAGCCTTCGCGCACAAGTTGCTCGGCGGCCTTGATCGTTTCGGGCATGTTTGGATACAGCGTGTGCGGATCGCCAGAACTTCGAGCTTCGTCAGTGCGTGACCATCCAGCAGCTCACGCGCCAGTCGCAGCGTCCGCACCGCATCGTCGGCCGTATAGCAGCCGGCGCTGTTGGGCAACATCGTGTACTTCGACTGAGGCAAAACATCGAGCAGATTCGGCTCGCCGCGCGTTTGGCCAATATTCGTACGGCGGATCGCAACCGTGATGATCTGTGCGCCGCTCGCCTCGACCGCTAATTTGGTCTGGTTAAGGTCTTTGTACTTGCCGGTGCCGAGCACAACCGCGAACTCAATTTGCGGGCTCCAATGATCAACTCATCGTTCATTAGCCGCCTCCGACCGCGATCACGATCTCGAGTTGATCGCCGCTGCTGAGCTCGGTCGAACCGTGCTGGCTTTTTGGCACGATTTCGCCGTTACCGCTCCCACCGCGATGCGCTTGCCCGCGGTGTCGAGCTCGGCCAGCAACTGGGCCACGGTGGTTGCGCGCGGTACTTGCCGCATATGTCCATTTACTGCAATCGAGATAGGCCCCATGTTCATTAGTTCGAAGCTCAACGAAATGTCTCCGTGTACCCCCAGGTTGCGTGGGGAGCGCAGGCGTACAGAGATTACGTTGAGCACCGGAGACGCAAGATCGGGGCGCGCAGCAGTTTGCATGAGCTTTGGAGCGGGTGATGGGGATCGAACCCACGTCTTGAGCTTGGGAAGCTCAGGTCCTGCCATTGAACGACACCCGCATCAAAATCGAAATTTACATCAGGGGTGATGGGGCTGTGAGCGGTTCGTCTAGCGCGAAGCGCTCATGCCGCAACAAGCGTGCGGGACGAGCGTCGGCTCCGCCCACGATTACGGCACATGTCCGGCGCATGCGCCTTCAAAGCCGCTTGATCTGCCCAGCTCGTGACGAGTTCGGTTCCTCCGCGCGCTCCATAGCACAAGCGGTCGGTCTCGCTATGCAGGCTCGCGCGGGAGTTCCGTAATCTGGTCCGCAACGTGTCGTGCACGAGCGCACCCTTTCACTTACGTTTGCGCGCGTGCAATTCAAAGCCGCTTCATCTGAAGCACCGTTCAATTAGAGCAAACTCCGACGGCTCGCATAGAAAAGTGCTCGATCGGCCATCAGGCTACGCCACAACGCGGGCAGTGACGTGAATTCTTACAGTCCCCCCCACAACCCCACAACCACCCTCTCGAGGGATTTCACCCTAGGAGAGAGCGACAATGATAAAGGCGCTGAATAAGTTGATCTTGATGACCGTGGGCGACCCTCGGGCTGGCGGCGGGGGCGGCGCATGCTCGGAGCGGTGTACCTGAGGGTCGACGATGTAGACCTCCATGACGGCCAGAACGGTTCTACGATGTGGCGAACCTCAATTGGCTGCGGGTGCGGCAGTACGCGGCGAGATATATTGCTGCCTGCTAGCTATCGTGTAGGTCTGATACGGTCAGACCGACCAATCAATCCCGCGGGTGGTTTCGTGGGCGGCGTGCTGGATGGCGCTCCCTTTGCTGGCGGGCTGAGGCGGTGTCACCACGAGGGATCCGACCGAATTCGCCAACGCGGGGGCCTTCAGCGCGTTCCTGAGCACGATCGATGTTCTCGTGCTCGCCTCGTATACCGGCTGTGGCGGCTGCGACCTGAGCGCCGGGGACTCCGCCGTGTTTAACGCGTTTGCGCCGGAAGCTGCCACGGCGTTTAACGCCGGGTTGGACATCTTTGGAAACTCCGGTAACGGCTTGGCCACCTACTACGACTTCCTGCCCCCGGGTGCAGTGGCGACCGGAACGTCGATCGGCGGCTCGACTGGCTTCGAATGCACCGCCGCCGGTGTTGCGATCGGCATCGACTGTGCACCAGTGAATTCGCACATCAACGGCCACCCGACGCACAACCGGTTCAGCGGCATCGCTCCGAGCCTTCACCGTATTTGAGACCCGGCCGGGGAACTGGGGGGACGACGGAAATTATCTCGATCGGCATGTGACGAGGATCATCGTCGCCGGCGTCGTGGAAAAAAAAAAAAAAAAAAAAAAAAAAAAAAAAAAAAAAAAAAAAAAAAAAAAAAAAAAAAAAAAAAAACGCCCGTGACGCGAGGATCATCGACGGCGGCGTCGTGGACGGACGACGGCGGCACCGTTCCCGAGCCCGGCGTGCTGACACTGCTCGGCTTAGGCGCTGTCGGCTTGGCGCTTATGCGGCGGCGTCGGCAGTCTTAGCGAACCGGCTCAACAGAAGGGCGGCGCATGCCGCCCTTTTTTCGGCCTTCACTTCGGTCGCGGACCGCGGCAGCATAGCGGCACCGGCCGCCCGGTATGGCCGCGAAACGTTCTCCGGCGGGCCTGGCGCTTGAACGCACTCAAGACCGTCTTCGGCATTGATCTCCGGACCCTGGCGCTGTTTCGCGTCATGGTCGCGCTGATGATCCTCGCCGATCTCATCAGCCGCGCGCGCGATCTCACGGCGCACTACACCGATGCCGGCATCCTGCCGCGCGCCGAGCATCTGCAACTGCCGGGCGGCTGGCGCTGGTCGCTTCACCTGTTGAGCGGTTCTGCGACTGTCGAAGCGGTGCTGTTCGCGGTCGCCGCTGTGATCGCCCTTGCGCTGCTCGTTGGTTACCGCACGCGCCTTGTCACCATTCTCTCGTGGCTTTTCCTCGCCTCACTGCAGGCGCGCAATCCCACGCTGATCCAGGGTGGCGACAACCTGCTGCTGCTGTTGCTCTTCTGGGGCATGTTCCTGCCGCTCGGAGCGCGTTTCGCGATCGACGCCGCGGGCAGGAAGGGCACCGAACGCTATGCTCGATCGCAGCGCCAGCGAGGCACCGAACGCCTATTTCTCGGTCGCCACCGCCGCGCTCCTCATCCAGGTCATGTCGGTCTACTTCTTCAGCGCGCTGCTCAAATCCGCGCCGGAGTGGTGGCCCGACGGGACAGCGGTGTACTTCGCGCTGCACCTCGACCACCTCGCCACGCCGTTCGCGGTCTGGTTCCGTCAGTTCTCCCCGGTCCTGAGCGGGTTGACTTACTACGTATGGGTTCTCGAGCTGATTGGGCCGATCTTGATGTTCCTCCCGGTCGGCTTTCCCTGGCTGCGACTCGCGCTGCAGGCGATGTTCATCACGATGCACATCGGGTTCTTCCTGAGCATCGAGATCGGGCTCTTTCCATTCATCAGCATCACGTCGCTCCTGGCGTTCACGCCAGGGGTGGTGTGGGATTGGCTGCAGCGGCGCGTGCGAACGCCGCCGCGCGCCGGGCTCCGGATATATTACGACGGTGACTGCGAGTTCTGCCGCAAGGTATGCCTCATCCTACGCACGATGCTGCTCCTTCCGGCGGTCCCGATCCGTGAGGCCCAGGGCGATGCGGAGATTCACGCCGAGATGCAGGTTCACAACAGCTGGGTCGTTGTTGACTACGACGGCACGCGTCACGTGCGCTGGCAGGCGCTGGCGCTGGTGTTCCGACGCTCGCCGCTTTTTGCGCCTCTCGGCGCTTTGATGACTGCGCCGGGCCTCGCGCATTTCGGCGACAGGGTGTACGAGGTAGTTGCACGCAACCGGTCAGATTTCGGTCGGCTCACCGCCGTCTGGCTTCCGTACCGCGAGGTGCCGCTTCACCCTTCGAGTGCAGCCAACCTTGCGGTCGGCGCGCTCGCCCTCGTCGTGCTGTGGATCAACGTCGCGTCCTTGCCCGCCTTTGCGCGCAGCCTGCCGAGGACCGTGAGGGACATCCAGAGCACTCTTGTCCTCGCCCAGAAGTGGAACATGTTCGCCCCGTCCCCCGGCGTGTCGGATGGCTGGTACGTGGTACGCGGCGTCACGCACGACGGAACTGTTGTGGATGTCTTGAAGCGGACCAAGGGCGAGCCGGATTTTTTCGGCCCGACCGGCTCGCGCGCGAATACGCGACCTACCGCTGGCGCAAGTATCTCCACCGGCTCGCGTATTCGCTCGAGGAAACGCATCGTTCGCTGTATGCGCAGTACTTATGCCGCATGTGGAATCGGGAGAACCCGACTGGTGGGCGACTCGCTCGCCTGCAGCTGTACTTCAACTACGAGCGGGTCGAACCGGACTACCAGCCGCGGCGCAGTCAGCGGATCCTGCTGCATGAGCATGCCTGCGCGGCCGACGCGACGCCCGCGCCCGAAAGGGCTCTCGATGCGATCTGAAAGGGCCATGCAGATCCGCGGCTTTCGGCGCGGTCCACCTGCCGCAAGTTGGCTTGCATGATGGCCCTCCGCATTAGGACTTTCGTCCAGGTGGCACGCCGAAGCGCCGCGAGGCTTTGTCTTTGCGCGAGCCCGACGCCATAATGACCGAGAACCGCTTCGCGATTCTGATGCGCTCCAGAAACCAACTGTTCGTCGTTGCGATCGCACTCGTCGGGGTGGGGAGCGCCCGTCCTGCGTACGCGGCTCCTATCCTGTTGCCGCGCCGCAAGAGGAGGCGGGCGCGGGCAACCCCGCCGTGCAGGCGCAGATGAAGGTCGGCAACGAGGCGCTTGCCCGCAAGAGTCTCGACGCCGCGCAGAAGGCGTTTCTTCAAGCTTCGAAGCTCTATCCGAACGACGCCCAGCCGCTGCTCGGCCTGGCCGAGGTGGCGCGTCTGCGCAATCAGCGCGCCGAGGTCGAGAAATGGCTCAAGCAGGCGCAGGTCGTCGCGCCGCAAAGCGCGATGGTCCAGCGCGCATGGGGCCGCTATCACCTCGCCATCGGCAAGCTTCCGGAGGCCGAACAGGCGCTGCGGAAAGCGGCGGAGCTTGCGCCGCGCGCGGTGATCAGCCATATGGATCTCGGTGATCTGTACCTTGGCGCACTGAACCGACCCAGGGACGCTGCAGATGCCTACCGACGCGCTGTCGACCTGCAGCCCGATGATGCCGCTGCGCAGGTCGGTCTCGGCACCGCGCTCGCCGCGCTGGGCCGGAACGACGAGGCCATCACTGCGCTCGAGAAGTCCGTCAAGCTTGCACCCGAAAGCCCGCGGCCGTGGCTGGCGCTCGGGAAGCTTTACACCGCGAAGCAGGATTACTCAAAGGCCCTCGAAACCTACGGCCGCCTCTTGAAGCTGCAACCGGATTTCGTTCCGGCGCTGCTCGATCGTGGCGACATCTACCTGCTGGCGCGGCGGGATCCGGCCTCGGCGGTCGCCGATTACAAGCGCGCGGCGAAGGCTGTTCCGAAGAGCCCGACCGTGCAGTTCAAACTCGGCGCCGCCTACCAAGCCCTTGGCAAGCCCGACGACGCCGCGCGGCACTATCGGGCGGCGATCGCGGCGGATGACAAGTACGCGATCGCCTACAACAATCTTGCTGCGCTCGAGGCCGGTCGCAAACGCAATCTCGATGAGGCGCTGAAGGCAGCCAAGCGCGCTACCGAGCTCGCTCCCACGGCACGCGAGTTCTACGACACGCTCGGCGCCGTGTACCTCGCCCGCGGCGAGTTGGATCAAGCCATCGCCGCGTATCGAATCGCCGCCGACGCCAAGCCTCCGCAATCGGACCACTACTACCGACTGGCAATTGCCCTCGAACAGAAAGGCCTGAAGAGCGAGTCTGTCTCTGCGCTCAAGCAGGCGCTGGCGCTCAATCCCAGCGCCGCCACCGCCGCGGATGCCAGGCGGCGGCTTGCGCAGCTCGGCGGGACGTGACGGCCACTTCGCGGCCGCGGTGACGGTGGCGGCGGTGCCTCGTTGCGATCGCAGTGTCGGGGCGGCTTCTAAAGCTCAGGTCCTGCCATTGAACGACACCCGCATCGAAAAACCAAGCCAGAACACGAATTACATCAGGGTTAGCGCGAAACGCAGGGCTTGTAAGCATCGGGGTGTGGTGGCGACTAAGTTGCCGACTTCAAGCGCGATTGCTTGAAGTCCGGGACGGGAGCGTTGCTGACCTAGAGCGCAATCCCGACCGGGAAGCACTTAACCGCGTGGAGATAGACCAATGAGAAAAGCATGGTTGGCAATTCCGGCAATGGCGTTGTGTATGGGCTTTGCGCCCGTTGCATCGGCCCAAGTAGGAGAGGAGATATTCAAGTTCGAAGACTTTTTCAAGATAGCCGACACGAACAAAGACGGCATGATGACCAAGCAGGAATTCATGAATGCCGCGGGCTTGCGCTACGACGCCATGATGGCCAAGATAAAGAAAATGCCTGCCGATAAGGGCAAGATGATGATGAAGGGCGACATGATGACTAAAGAGGGCGCCAAGATGTTCATCGACGAGTGGAAGATTTACAGCGGCTCCTAGTACCAAGCGCACTTAGGAAAGGTCCGCCGTTGCGGGCCTTTTTTTGGGTGCATGCCACCACGCTGACGGTCGGTGAAGTCACACTGCGGCTGACACGTGTCGAATTTGCAATGCTGCGATTGCTGCTGGTTCGCATGGGCACGCGGTAAGCCGCGAGAAACAACCGCAAAGTTCATCGGATGTACAGGCAACGGCGGCGGCGGCGGACGAAGTATCGATGCGCTGGTGTCGCGGATCCGCTGTCGACTCAGAGCGGCCGGCATCGAGAACGTCCATATCGAGAGTCACCGG
>CAWDDF010000009.1:0-428593 GCA_963801035.1 uncultured beta proteobacterium
TATTTGGTGTTCCAATCCACGGCAGCCGGCTGATCTCATCCCACTGTGCGCCGTCGACGCGGTCGGCCCACGCAGCGGGCGCCGCGACCCGATAAATCAAGCGCCGCAGTGGCAGCGCGATAAATGCCTGCGCTCGACAGCATCTCCAAAGAAAAAGCTTGCGTCGAGCTCGCCCCAGCACGCCCGCCAAGGCCGCACCTGACATCTCGTGATGCAGCTCAGCTTCAGACGCGGATGCGTGTCGCGCGCGAGCGCGAGCAGCTCTCCAAGCCGGTTCGACTCCGGATCGGCGACCGTGCCGATGCGCAGCAGCCCCGAAACATCACCCTGCATCTCCTTCGCGGTGCGCTTCACGTCGTCAGCAGCGCTCAACACGATGCGCGCGCGCTCAAGCAACTCACTGCCGGCGGCGGTCAACTGCATTCCAGTCGATGCTCGCTCGAACAGGCGCACACCCAGCTCGCCTTCAAGCGCCTTGATATGGCCGCTGACGCAGGCCGGCTCAGATGAAGCCGCTCGGCTGCCCGCGTTAAATGGTTTTCGTCGGCTACCGCCGCAAACGTTCGAAGCTGATAAAGCTCCATATTTCGCCCTTCTCTCGCCTCGCATCCCGCGATTGCGCACTGCCACAAACATTACCAGAAGCTAATCAAAATAGACGGATCGTAAGCATCTGAAATAACGATTTTATTTCCTCATATTTGGGCCGATTATCTCATGGTGCAAGGCAGCAACCTCCGCTGCCTGACCCGAAATTTGGAGGTCAATCATGATCAGTTGGACATTCAACCATTTAAACGGCTTTTTCCCTCGCTCGTCCTCGAAGTCGACGACCCCGTAGCGCCCAAGGGCGGAGCTTGCGCAGGAGCCGCTTCCGCTGCTGACGGGGGATCCGCACCTCGCTGAGCGACGCGCCGCGGCGCTTCGAAACATGTTCCCGAAGCTTTCGAGTTGGTTCGGGAGCCGACGCGACGCGTTGTATATCGGTGAAATCAACGAGTATTTGTCGCAGGCCAGTAACGTGACCGATCTCGAGCAGCGAATCCGAGTAATCGAGCGGCAGCGGCATTTCTCGTAGCAAGCGATAACGCCCCAAGCGGCGTGAACATTCAGCGCGAGTCAAGTTCGCAGCTTGACGCGCGGCGATAACAAGTCGTAGCGTGCGTCAGCCTTTGGCTGACCCATGCGCGACGCTCACTTTGCGGTCTCGATCAAAACGAGCGCGCCCTCGCTCGAGGGCGTTATTGAGCGTAAACGGCTGCTTGACGCATTGACGCAGCTGCAGGCGCCGGCCAAGTGGCTTCAGGCCCCGTCCGGCACCGGCAAATCAACATTAGCTGCCAGCTATGCGCGCGCTCGCAAGATGCCGCTCATGTGGTATCGCCTCGATGAGCGCGACAACGACCCTGCCTTCTTTTATGCCGAATTTGGCAACGCGATAAAGACTCAGGCGCGGTTGACCAAGCAGTTGCCGAAGTTTTCGAGCGACGATCACGATCGGCAGCACACTTTTGCTCAGCGGTTTGCTGCAGCGCTGAGCGAGCAGCCACCAAAGGCGACACTGTTCGTGCTGGACGACGTTCAGTCCATCGCAAACGAATCGATGCAGCAGGCGCTAACCGCGCTTGTGCTCGCGACAGCAAAGGGGCATGAGCTTCTGTTCGTTTCCCAGTCGACTCCACCTACGGCATTTTTCGATGCGATCGCGGCGCGGCAACTTGCGTTGCTGAACGACGCCGACCTGCATTTCGATCTTGCCGAATGCAAGGCGATGATTTCCGCATTGCGAATCCGCGGCGAACACGGCGAAAGCATCGCTGCCTTGACAGGCGGGCACGCGGGGGCATTGATTCTCGCCTGTGAACTGTTGCGCGGTACAGACCCAAAAAGCGCGCTCGGCGTTGAAACTGTGGAGCGTGTTCATTCGCATTTGTTGACGAAGCTGGTGGAGCGTATGGCGCACGCACGACGCGACTTGCTCCTGCAAACGGCCTTCGTGACCGAACTCACGCGACCTATCGCGGAGCAGCTGGCCGGAGGCGACGCGGCGGCCGAGATCGATGCGCTGGTCGACAGCGGTTTGCTGCGCCGTGTAGGTAGTGCGGCGGACGAAACGTTCGAAGCGCACGGGCTGGTGCAACAAGGCATTCGTGCCTTGGTCCACCGCCGCTTCGACCTGCTCAGACGCGGGATCTCGCCGAAAGGACCGCGACGATTCTGGTCTCGCAAGGCCAAGCCGAATCCGCCTTCGCACTTCTTGTTGAGATCGGCTCGAGTGCACGTGCATTAACTGTTCTGCGGCGGCTGGCCGAGCGCTATGCCGCACAGGGACAGGTCGATTTGTTGATGAGCTCGATTGCCAAGTTGCAGACTGCCGATGTTCAGCGCGACGCATGGCTTTGCTTTTGGACTGGCCAGGCGCTTTTGCGGATCAACGAAGAACAAGCGCGTGTCTGGTTCGCCCATGCCTATGCAGCATTTGAGGCCGATAACAACCCATCGGGCATGAGACTGGCGGCAGCCAGCAGCGTCATTGCCTTGACGCTCGAGTGGGCCGACCTACAGCAACTCGACGCGTGGATCGCGCGGCATTCGGCTGCGAATGGCGACGTGATGGTCGTCGATGCCGATCGCTTCGAACCTTACTTATTGATGGGCATCATTTGTGTCGCATTGGTGCGCGGCTCGTATCCGGCTCAGATCGACGCCGATGCGGTGATTGCACGGATGCGAATCCTTCTGGAATCGCCGGCCGTATGGTTGTCGGACGATCAAAGAGTACAAGCCGCGACCATACTAATGAAGCACGGACATGCATTTGTTCGTCACGAGCTAGCGCGCACCGTCATCATCGCAACTCGCTCGCTGCAGCAGCGTTCCACCGGCGGAGCGCTACATCGCGGGCGTTGGTTGATCGCAGCTTCGCTCACGCAGTTGACCAGAGGGGACATAGCGGAAGCCGCGATCGATCTAAACGAGGCGCGCGCCTTGGCGAAGCAATCAGACTCTGCTCGTTTGGCCTTCGAGGTGGGTTTCGCGGCCACAAATCACTTCATGAAGTCGCATAACTTGCCGCTGGCCGCCGAAGAGCTCAGCCGTCTCGAAGACATAGTGTTAAAGGCCCCGCCTGCTCAGCGTGCTGAATACTCGAGAATGAAAGCGCGACTACTGTTGTTGGATGGGCACCTCACAGAAGGTCTGCAGTGGGCTCGCGAGGCCTTGCATATGGCCGTCCCCGCTGGCCTGACGGCGGCTACTCTGCGTATGTTCGAGATCGAATTGATTTACGCCCTCGCCGCCAACGAGCGGATCGAATGAGGCACTTGAACTCGCGCGCAAACAGGAATACGAACCACGTGAAATGCGGCTGGCGATCGAAAATTGCCTGCGATTTTTGCTCGACACGTCTGATCTCGATGCGTTGCGCCTCGGCTTACAAAATGCCAGGCAAATCGGCTCGGCCAATTTCCTGGACCGAGCGCGCACGCAGCTGGCGCGAATTTGCGAAGCAGCCCTTGCACACAGCATTGAAGCAGATTACGTGCTTCAGTTGATCGCCGCCAAGCAATTGGCGCCTCCGCCGCTGGCGGGACCCCATTGGCCGTGGCGGGTACACGTACGGGCGCTTGGCGGCTTTCGCCTGGATGTCGAGGGGAAGCGGTACCGCCCGTCTCACAAGGCCCAGGACAAGCCCCTGGAGCTACTCAAATTGCTGCTGACCTGCCAGGCGCTGGGGCGTGACTCGGCGGAAAAAGTTTGGATCGCCGAGCGTTTATGGCCTGATGCAGAGATCGACAATGCACGCAAATCGATGGATATGACGCTAGCTCGCTTACGCAAACTACTCGGTCACGAAGACTCAGTCGTCACACATGAAGGCAGATTGCAGTTGTCAACGACGATGGTCTGGACCGATATTCGCGCGTTGCTTCACTCGATTTCCCACGCTCAGGTGAAACGCGATCGACATGCTATGGGCATCGCGAGCCCAAACAAAGAGGCGGCCGCAAGCATCACTACCTTGCTAGACAATTACACGGGCCCATTTCTGGCCGATGAAGAAGGGCCAGCGTGGCTCTTGGCGGGCAGGGAAGCGATCGCGGCGAGGGTTCGGCAGGCACTACTCGCAGCCGATGCGATGCTCGACGGCGCTGCGGACACAGTGCTCGTTTCAGCGTTGGAGAAAGCTTTCGCTGCCGATCCGACGTCGGAAGACCTGGCTCAAGCACTGATGCGGGCGCATCTACGCCTTGGCCAAAATAGCGAAGCAATTCGAGTTCATCGCCGACTGCGTGAAATGCTGTCTTTGCTGCTAAGCATTGCGCCTTCGGCTGAATCGGACGATATTCGTGATCAAGCGTATGCCGCTGAATCGAAAAAGACTGCCAACGCAGTACCCTGAGCTACAAGAAATCTCAATCTGTCCTAACTGAAAGGATCCGCAATGGTTCAAGCCAATACCCTTCTCACCAAATTGAAAGACGCACTGAAGGCTGTCGAGAATGCACCTGCGTCGATGCAGCGCCGAGAGGAGATTGTGAAGGTGAAAGCGGCGCTGACTCGGGCTATTCAGGAATTAGGCACTACGCCCGGACCGTCGCCCAACGTTGATGACTGACACACCACTCCTGCTGACGACCGTTGGTGGATTCTGTCGTCGATCAGGAAATGAAGAAGACTAAGCAATGGGCTCCCAACCCATACGCGATCGCGCAGCTGTTACTCGACAACCTTAACATCGAGGGGGTATACGAATCGACCGGCGAGAAGGCCGATGAATTTTTACGCCGAGCATTCAACGCGAAGGGGGAGCAATCGACTGTAACGGAGGCGGTTGAGTTGTTCCGACAACTCGCTTTGGCTGTGGGCCGCCCGATGTCGACGGCTCAGGTATTGGACCTTGCCGAAGCCAAGCGCGTAGCACAGCTGTTCAGGGTTGAACAGATAAAGCGCGTCCTTCCGTATCTTGTCCCGCTCTTGGATGCGGAGTTCGCGCTCAACCAAGATGTTCAAAACCAGGAAGGGCAATCGGGCCGGACATGGTTTGCGGATGCAGGTCAGTTAATTATTGAGGACGCCTCCTATTTGGATCCGATTCAAGGCGCCGTCAGCAACTGCTATTTGATTTCAGCGATGATCGCCCTAGCTTGGATCAAGCCGCCTTCGTGGCAAACCGGTATGAGCTCCGCTCGATTTAAGCCACCTGAGGAAGCCGCGTTCGAGTGGCGGTTTCATAGCGAGCGTGGTCGCGAACGTAACCCCATCAAAATCACGGGTCGCATTCCAATCAATGCGAAAAGAAAGCCCCGCTACGCCCGTTCAGTATCGGGCGAATCCTGGCCTGCACTGCTCGAAAAGGCTTACGTGATGAAGATGCGGAGCGCTGATGCCACCGAGGCCGAGCCGACACTAGCCGACTATCAAGCGATCGAAAAGAAAGGTTCGACCCCCCCACGCGCATGCCAGGTTTTGGCCGGCGGTCTCATATCTGGAGAAATTCTCGATAGCGCTTCCGACGCGAAATTGTTTTCGTCGAGCCGTACCGGCTTAGTGAAAGCCTCCGGCGTTGTTCGGCGTCCTGTGATGGCATGGACGAAGGATGACATCGGGGTCAAGGATCGAAGAGTCTGGGAGAAAACGGGACTCTGGCCAAACCATGCGTACGCAGTGTTAGGGGTGATGCCCTCCAAGCACATCGTTCTTCGCAATCCGCATGGTGTGGCGACAACTGTGCGCCGCGGTTATGCGACAGGCATGTGGCAACCTGCAGGTCGCGACCCGGTGGACCTCAACAAGAACGGAGTCTTCGCAATTTCACCTCCCTTGTTCTTTAAGCACTTTGAAGACATGGGCTGGGTGGAACACAAGCCTCAGCGCCGCCGCTCTTGAGCGGGTACCAGCGATGATTCAAGCTGTCGCGAATAGCTCTCTGCGTCCGATCGCCTCGCACTTGCGTTGGATCTTGCGCTCCATTTGAGCGCGTTTGACGATCGCGAAGCGGATTTCGCCTTCGCAGACAATTTCCTGCTCATCGCTGGCCCGAACCCAGAAACTGGCTTCGTGATCGCCGATACCTGTCACCCATCCATCGATGGTGATCAATGCGCCGGGCGGTATCGGTGCGCGATGCTTGCACTGCATCGACACCACCACGATGGATTCTTCTTTGTGATCAAGATGCAGCTGCAATTCGAACGCACAGATCGATTCGAGTACTGCGATCAGGTAGCCGTTCGACATTGCGTTTAAAAGCCGATCGGAATAGCTCTTGCCATGCGGTAGCGCACCGAGCATTCGCCGGGACGTCTGATCTGCTGGAACGGTGTATGTCTCGCTGAACAAGATTTGGCTGATCGCGCAATGTTTCATTTTTTGTCGTCGCTGTTGCTTCAGCCCTGACTGGACTCGTGATTGTTAATGCGGCATTGAAAAAGTCGTAGCGCCGGGGGCGACGCTACGACTCCTTTCACTTCTTAAGCACCCTTGTAGATTTCAACTTGCTCTTCGGTGAAATCGGCCGAGGGTACGGTGACACAGCCCGTAGCAAAAAGCGCGAAAAGGGCGGTGGCGATCACTGACAGAACTTTGCGTTTCATAACTATCTCCTAAGTTGGACTGCTGGTTAACTCCCATTTGGGAGGCTTACATCAACGGAATGCACCGATGATTTGAGTGCTCAGAACTGCGCAGAGATGGCGGACTCCAACGCTGCGTGTTGCGCGGCTTTGTTGACGCGCCACCACTGAACCAGCGCATCAAAATCGCCACCGAATTTCGCCTGTTTAAGTTCCTCGTAATTCGCGCCGCACTCGACCGCGTGCGGTCCTTCTGTGCCGCGCGTCGTACCGAGGTAGTCGCAGACCCAAAAGCCTTTCTCGAGCTCGGCGGTCTTGGCTGCGCTGTCGTGGCCTTTAATCGCCGCCAGGGCGGCTGCAGCTTCGGCAGGGGTGCCCACATCGGGCGGTGTCGCATAGGCCGGTGACTGGAAGGCAATGGCGGCCGCAACAAGCAGCGACCCCAAGATCATCGCGGCGGGTGCCGAGCCCAGTTGCGCGGGCCGGCGACGTTTGGCTACTACTGGAAATCTGGAAGTACGTGATGTCATGGTTGGCTCCGGTTAATTCCGGCTCATGCCGGCATGGAAAGCACTTTGAGGCGGAGCCACCCACCGATTACCCACAGGTTCGAAAATCCGCTTAGGAGCTCGAAAAATCCCAAACCGGCCGGCGAGTTATCGTTGCGGCCCTGCTGATACGGCTCCCCCGAAATGCGCGTTCTTGTCGTCGAAGACGATCCGATGATTGGCGAGGCAGTCGTAACGGGCCTCTCCGCCGACGGCTACGCGGTCGATTGGGTGCGCGATGGACGGTCGGCTGAGCTATCGATGGGTACACACCCGTACTCGCTGGTGCTGCTCGATATTGGTTTGCCTGCGCGTGATGGCATCGAAGTGCTCAAAGCGATGCGCGGGCGCAAGCTCGACGTTCCGGTATTGATCATTACGGCGCGCGACACCGTCGCCGATCGCATCGCGGGACTCGACGCGGGGGCCGACGACTATCTGGTGAAGCCCTTTGATCTCGACGAGTTGTCCGCGCGCGTGCGCGCGTTGCTCAGACGTGCGGCAGGTCGGGCCGAACCGCTGATTCAGCGCGGTGCATTGACATTGAACCCAGCGACGCACGAGGTCCGGCTGCACGGTAAATCGGTCGATGTCTCCGCGCGCGAATTCGCGCTGCTGCTCGCGCTTGCCGAGCGGGCAGGCAGTGTTGTGTCGCGTGCACAGCTTGAAGAGAAGTTGTATGGGTGGAACGAAGCAGTCGGCAGCAACGCCATCGAAGTTCACGTTCACAACCTGCGGCGAAAGCTCGGCGAATCGGTCATCCGCAACGTGCGCGGACTCGGCTATACGCTCGACTGATGCGTCCGCCTTCGATACGCCGCCGCCTGCTCATCGCCTTACTTGGCGCTTTGCTCGGCGCCGGAATCATTGCGGCTATCGCGACGTACGCGTCGGCGCGCGGCGAAGTCGATGCCCTGCTCGATGAAGAGCTGCGACAGATCGCGCTTTCACTACGCGATCACGCGCAAATCGATCTGCAGCGGTTGCAGCGTGCGAGCGACGATCCCGAGCTACGAGCCCTGGTGCAAATCTGGGATCCTGCGTTCGACCGTCCATACAGTTCGCGCGCGATCGATCCGCTGCCGCGTCTCAGCGCAGAAGGCTTTGCGACGGTGGAGCATGACGGGCGCTCATGGCGGGTCTACGCAACGCGATCGGGCAAGCAAGTCGTGCAAGTCGCGCAGCCGACGGCATTACGCGCCGAGCTTGCCGCACGAAGCGCAGGCAGGCTGTTGTTGCCGGTCGTCATCGTGCTGCCGTTTCTCGGCCTGCTCGGCTGGTGGATTGTCGGCCGCGGGCTGGCGCCGCTCGCCGTTGTGGCGCAAACACTATCGCAGCGCGACCCGACGTCCCTGCAGCCAATTGCGGTCGATAGATTGCCGATCGAAGTTCGGCCGCTGGTTGAATCGTTGAACGCGCTGCTGCAACGACTCGATCAGTCACTCGATACGCAGCGTCGCTTCGCCGCCGATGCAGCGCACGAGTTGCGAACGCCGCTTACGGCGCTGACGCTGCAGATTCAGCTTGCAGCCCGCGCAGAATCGCTTGAGGAGCGTGCGATCGCCTTGGATCGAATGGAGCAGGGAGTCAGACGAGCGACGCGGCTGGTTCAGCAACTGTTGACGATGGCGCGGCTGGATCCGGAGGCCGCGCAAAACCCGGCTGCGCCGACGGACCTTGCAGCTGTTGCAACCGCGGTCGTGGATGAGTTGCGACCGCTGGCTGCGCAAAAATCGATCGTCCTTGATGTTGATGCCCGAACGCCCGCGTGGGTCCTGGGCCAGGACGATGCGCTGCGCATCCTGCTGACGAATCTGGTCGACAACGCAATTCGTTACACGCCGACGAGCGGCCGCGTTAACGTTTCGGTGCAAAGCGTCGCCGGAACTGTGCAGCTGATCGTGCAGGACACCGGGCCGGGTATCCCTGCCGATGAGCGGGAACGCGTGTTCGATCGGTTCTATCGCGGCCGCGACGCCTCTGTCGGCGGCAGCGGACTGGGTCTCGCGATCGTGCGGCAGATCGCCGGCTTGCATGGGGGCAGCATCACGCTGTCAGCGGTTGATGCAGGGAGCGGCACGCAGGCGCTGGCGACTTTCCCCGCGGCGCAGTCAGGGCAGGCGTCCCGGCCGCCGCAACCTTAAGTTGCCCTTAAGAATCGACCAGTACGGTTCGTTTCGTTGCTCGCAAGAGCAAGCTCATTCGAGATATGCGCACCCAGCGCCGCTTCCAGCGGCGCTTTTTTTTGGCCGACAATCGTGCCAACGAAATTGCACAATCAAGCGCAGCGATTCTATCGCGGTGAACCCGTGCAAAACCGTGTGTTCTGAGGCCGATCAATGAAGAATGCGCTGCGAGTAGCGATTGCGGGTGCCGGATTCGCCGGCGGATTGCATCTGGCAGGCTGGAGGCGCGTTCCGAATGCAAAAGTAGTCGCGATCTGCGATCCGGATACCGAAAAAGCGGAGGCACGCGCTCGGGAATTCGGCGTTGCCTCGGTGTTTCGCGACGCCGATGAAATGCTCGAGACGACTCGGCCCGATGCGATAGATATCGTCGCTCCAATGGACGTGCATGTTCCGCTGTGCGTGCTTGCCGCGGCAAAAGGCGTTCATATCCTCTGTCAGAAGCCGCTGGCTCCCACTCTTGCCGAAGCGCAAAGCCTGGCGCGCAGCGTCGGCGGCAAAGTGCGTTTGATGGTGCACGAGAACTGGCGCTTTCGCGCGCACTATCGGCAAGTCAAGCGGTGGCTCGAAGAGGGCGCGCTGGGAGTGCCGGTATCGGGCACGATGCAGATGCGCTCATCGGGATTGCTCGAAGATGAAAACGGCGTCCTGCCGCAGTTGGTACGCCAGCCGTTTTTCGCGGGACTCAAACGACTGCTGATCGGTGAAGTGCTGATTCACCACCTCGATGTGCTGCGCTGGCTGATCGGGCCATTACGAGTCGTTGCTGCGCGCACCGGCAGGCTTTGCGCCGCAGTGCGCGGCGAAGATCACGCGGTGATTCTTCTGGAAGGTCATCAGCGCTGGGCGTTGCTTGACAGCAGCCTCGTCGTTCCGGGCGCACCTCCGACACCGTCGGATCGGCTCGAGATTATCGGCACGCAAGGCACGGTATTGCTCGAAGGTAACGTGCTGCGGCTGAATGGTCGACGCAGCGAATCGATCACGCTCGACCTTGCCGCCGGCTACGGCGACAGTTACGCCGCAGCGATCGCGCACTTTGCTACAGCGCTGACGACCGATGCGCCTTTCGAAACCGGACCGGACGACAACCTGCAAACGCTCGCATTGGTTGAGGATGCCTACGCACTCGCAGCGCCAGCTGCATTCTCATGAACGCCGACCTCGGCTGCGGTTGACAGAGAGGTATCACTAGATGCCTTCATTGTCTGCACGTCTTGGCTGCATCGCTGACGATTTGACCGGCGGCACCGACCTGTCGGGAATTCTCGTGAACAACGGCATGCGAACCGTGCAGATGATCGGTGTTCCGGACGGCGATTGGCCGGATGACGCCGACGCGGTTGTCGTTGCGCTTAAATCGCGCACGATTCCGGTCGAGCAAGCCGTCGCGCAATCGCTGGCAGCGCTGCAATGGCTGCAAGACGCGGGATGCACACAGTATTACTTCAAATACTGTTCGACGTTTGATTCAACCGCGCGCGGCAACATCGGTCCCGTCGCCGATGCGCTGATGGATGCGCTCAAGAGCAGATTTCACGATTGCGTGTCCGGCGTTTCCAGCGACGCGCAGGACGATTTATCAAGGCTACTTGTTTGTCGGCGGAGTGCTGCTTAACGAGAGCGGGATGCAACATCATCCGCTGACGCCGATGACCGATGCGAATCTGGTACGCGTGCTGCAGCAGCAAACCAGACGCAAGGTCGGACTCGTCAACCATGAAGTGGTTGCCGCCGGTGCGGGTGCGATTGCAGAGCGCTTCGCACTGCTTCGCCGCGAAGGTGTGGGATACGCGATCGTCGATGCAATTTCAGACAACGATCTTGCACAGATCGCGACCGCTGCTGCCGAACTGTCGTTGATCACCGGTGGCTCCGGACTTGCGCAAGGGCTTCCGCCAAATTTCCGGGTACGCGGATTGTTGAATGCGCGCGCAAGCGCCGACGCACCACCGACCGATGGCTTCAGAGCCGTCGTCTCGGGCAGCTGCTCGAGCGCGACGCGACATCAGGTCGACTTGATGCTCGCGCGATGCCCGGCATTTCGAGTCGATCCGCTCGCTCTTGCTGACGGCCACGATGTCGTCGGCGCTGCCACTGAATGGGCGGCAACTCGTCTGGGCCAGCAACCGGTGTTGATCTACGCGACCGCAGCGCCGGACGAAGTCAAGCGCACGCAGACCACACTTGGAGTCGAAAAATCGGCACTGTTGATCGAGAATGCGCTGGCCGCGATCGCGGCGAAGCTGGTGGATCTGGGCGTCGGTCAGCTGATCGTTGCCGGCGGTGAAACGTCGGGCGCCGTGCTTCATGCGCTTGGTGTCAAGCGACTGGCGATCGGCCCCGAGATCGATCCCGGCGTTCCATGGACGACGGCGGTGCGGCAGAAACCAAACAATCGCCCGCTGGCCCTCGCGTTGAAATCCGGTAATTTCGGCAGTCCGGATTTTTTCCTGAAAGCATGGAACGCGTTGGCTCCATCATGAGCACCGTCGAGAAAGAGCAGACACTGCGCGAACGCATCGTCTTTCACGGACGTTCGCTGTTCGATCGCGGCCTCGCGGCGGGGAGCAGCGGCAACATCAGTGCGCGGCTCGATGATGGCTGGCTTCTAACACCGACCGATTCCTGCCTGGGGCAGCTCGATGCAGCGAGACTATCCAAGCTCGACTGGCAAGGACGGTTGATCAGCGGAGACCCACCTTCGAAGGAAGCATTCCTGCATCGGGCAATGTATGAAGAGCGCACCCATGCCAACGCGATCGTTCATCTGCATTCGACTTACTCAGCCGCGGTGTCGTGCATCGATGGGCTCGACACAGCGAGCTGCTTGCCCGCTTTGACGCCATACTTTGTTATGAAGGTCGGTCGGTTGCCGTTGATTCCGTACCACCGGCCCGGTGACCCGACACTCGCCGAAGCGATACGCGGGCTCGCGCGTTCACACGCTGCATTGCTGCTGGCCAATCATGGACCCATCGTTTCCGGAGCATCGCTCGAAGCGGCTGTGTATGCGACCGAAGAGCTGGAAGAAACCGCGAAGCTTTTTTTGTTGCTGAGGAATGTTCCGATCCGCGCACTGACCGATTCTCAGATCGACGAGCTGCAGTCGGTCATTCCGCTCCGCAACTAGGCGATGCCCAAATTCGCAGCGAATCTCGGAATGCTTTTCACCGAGCTGCCATTCGAACAGCGGTTCGCTGCCGCTGCGCGCAATGGTTTCAAGGCAGTCGAGCTGCTGTTCCCGTACGACCATGCGCCGCACGATATTGCCAAATGGCTTGCTGACAGTGGCTTGCAGAACCGTGGACTGAATTTGTGGCCCGGCGACTTCGCCGTGGGCGAGCGCGGCTTGGCCTCTCTTCCCGGCCGTGAACGCGATTTTCGCGCAGCGCTTGCACGTGCGCTGGAATACGCGGAAGCAACGCAGACGCCCAATCTGCACGCGATGAGCGGGATCGTTCCGCCCGGCGGCGATCGAGCCGCACATCGAGCTGTCTATATAGAGAACCTTAGGTTCGCGACGCGTGAGTTGGCAAAAACGGGCCGCACGGTGCTGATCGAGCCGATCAATCCACGCGACATACCGGGATACTTCCTGAATACGCAGGCCGACGCGCACGCAATCGTTGCGGAGGTCGGCGAACCCAACCTCAAAGTGCAGATGGATTTTTATCATGCGCAGATCGTCGAAGGCGACCTCGCCATGAAGTTCAAAAAGTATTTCAACAACATCGGCCACGTACAGATCGCGGGCGTGCCGGACCGGCATGAGCCCGACGAAAGCGAAATCGATTGCGGCTATTTGATGCGGCTGCTCGATGAAACGGGTTACGAAGGATGGGTAGGCTGCGAGTACCGCCCTCGAAGAGGCACCGAAGAAGGATTGGGCTGGATGCAGCGCTTGTCCAACACGGCGAACCGATGAAAATTCTTATCACGGGTGGCGCAGGATTTCTGGGGCAACGCCTTGCCAAGAAGTTGTTGGAACGCGGGACGCTGAAGGATGCAGACGACAAAGACGCGAGCATCGATCAAGTCGTACTCGTCGATATCGTGGAAGGCATGTCGATTCCCGACAAGCGCGTTCGACACATCGTTGGCGATATCGGCGATCCCGGTTTTCTGAAAAGTACGATCGATGCGAATACGGATTCGGTCTTCCATCTCGCTGCAATCGTCAGCGGCCAGGCCGAGGCAGACTTCGATCTGGGAATGCGCATCAATGTCGATGCGTCAAGGCAGTTGCTCGACCTCTGTCGCGGACTTGGTCACCGTCCGAAGTTCGTTTTTGCAAGCTCTGTAGCTGTGTTTGGCGGCGAGTTGCCGGCGATCGTTCCCGATACAACCGCGCTGGCACCGCAATCTTCGTACGGCACCCAAAAAGCGGTCGTCGAACTTTTTGTCAACGATTACACACGCAAAGGCTTCGTCGACGGCCGCGTGTTGCGGTTGCCAACGATCAGCGTTCGGCCCGGACGCCCGAACGCCGCCGCGTCGTCGTTTGCGAGCGGCATCATTCGCGAGCCCTTGAACGGCGAGCCGGCACCTTGCCCGGTCAACGCGAACACGCGCTTATGGTTGGCATCGCCAGAGACGATCATCGAATCCCTTTTGTTTGGGCACGACGTTGCAGCTTCAGCACTTGGAGTCAGCCGAAACATAAACGTGCCGGGTCTGTCGGTCACGGTCGGTGACATGGTCTCCGCGCTCGAGCGCGTTGCCGGCGCCGAGGTCGCCAACAGAATTCAATGGAAAGCGGATGCGCGCATCGAGCGCATCGTGTCGAGCTGGCCCGGTGCGCTGGACTCACGCAAGGCTTTGTCGCTTGGCTTTCCGCGCGACGAGAACTTTGACGCGTTTATTCGTCAGTACATGCGAGATGAGATGAGCGCCCGCTGATACGCGGCTGGCGTTAACTGCGCTTCGGAGTTTTCAGCGCGGCATCGATCAGAGCGTCAGCCACCCATCGCGTGGTCGCCTGGACTTCTCGATCGCTGCAGCCCCAGATGTCCTTCAAAATTACATAAGGCTCGATTCCAAAGATCAGAGACAACGCGCAGAGCAATCGCCGGTACTCGCTGCGCGGCATCTTCGATTTCAAAGGCGCGGCGGTGCGGCTCAAGATTGCGACGCGATGCCCTCTTCGATACGGCTCCTCATCAATCCGGCCCGAGCGCTCGAGCGCCCAATGCTCGAGCGATAACTGCAGCGCAGCGCGCATATGCGGCTCGAACTGCCTGAAACGGGGAAATGTCTTGGTAAACAACTCCTGCAGCCGCTCGCGCCCATCGACCTTGCGCGACTCGAAGCGTCGGACGGGACCCAGACTTTCGCCGACGATTGCCGAAATCAGCTCGCCGCGGCTCCTGAAATAGCGATAGGCAGTGGCGCGAGATACGCCGGCAGCCGCCGCGACCTCAGCAACGGTTACAAGCCGCCCGTCCTCTGCCAATTTCATCGCTTCTGCCAGCAGCGATCGGTAAGTCCTGCCGCGCGTGCCCGCAGCCGGTCCCGGCGGCGGATCCGTAGCCTGGACGGGGGACTTGATCGGCATTGCTCCTACTGGACGGTGGCGAACCGAGTCGGTATCGTAGCCCGGCCGATGAGACATGTGTCTCAATTTTTTCGGTACCCACTGCAACAGATCCCCTAAGGGACAGCGAAGGAGACATGCGCATTGCCACCTATCGATGGGGCGGCCGTCGTCACGTCGGCGTGTTGTCGAATGACGCCCGCGAGATCGCTCCGATCGATCTGAGAGAACGTCAGGAGCGCGTTCAGTCGCGCGGCGCGCAGGCTTTGCTCGAGCATCTGGCGGAAGGGAAAGACTTTCCCATGGTCAACGGAACTCGACTGCCGCTCTCCGCGGTCACGCTCGAAGCGCCGCTGCCGCGTCCGCGGCGCAACCTGTGGTGCGTCGGACGCAACTATCGCGCGCATGCGAAGGAGCTGCAGGCAACAGTATTCAAAGGCAGCGAGGCAAAGATCGATCAATGGCCGATCGTCTTTACCAAGGTGCCGGAGTCGGTCGTCGCGCACGGCGATGCAATCCGCCTTCCGGGCAAGGCCGCTTCGGAACAGATTGATTACGAAGCCGAGCTCGCGGTTGTGATCGGCCGCAAGGGCACGAACATTCCGGCGAACCGCGCAATGGATTACGTGTGGGGCTACACGATCGTCAATGACGTCACCGCGCGCGACGTGCAGATGCGGCATGTGCAATGGGATATGGGCAAGTCGTTCGATACGTTCTGCCCGATGGGGCCGTGGCTCGTCGACAAGACCGAGCTCGACGGGCAAAACACGCGCGTGCGGCTGTGGGTCAACGGCGAATTGCGACAGGATGCGAGCACCGTCGACCTGATCTTCGATATTCCGACGCTGATCGAAACGATTTCGCGCGGCATCACGCTGTACCCGGGGGACGTCATCGCGACCGGCACGCCGTCTGGTGTCGGCATGGGCATGCAACCGCCCACTTGGCTCAAGGCAGGGGACACCGTGCGAATCGAGATCGATGGCATCGGCGTGCTCGAGAATCCGGTGGCAGGGCACTGACGATGACCCTCCACTGGATCGACAAGATGGCAGTCGAAGTCGACGGCGAAGGTGATCCGGTCGTGATGGTGCACGGCCTCGGCGGAACAACGAACACGTGGACGCCGCTGCTTCCCGCGCTGACGAACGCCAAACGCATTCGCATCGAGCTTCCGGGTTCCGGCCGCTCGCATCGCGCGCACGCGTTGCAGGACAACACTCCGAACAAGGGTCAACTGTCGATCGACGTATTGGTCGACGCGGTGTTGCGCGTGTGCGCGCAGCTTGGAGTGTCGCGCGCGCACTTTGCCGGTCACTCGCTCGGAACGATCGTGTGCCAGCATCTGGCGGTGCGTGAGCCCGAGCGCGTGCGCAGTCTCGCGCTGTTCGGTGCACTGTCTGCACCGCCGGAACCGGCGCGCCAGGGATTGAAGACACGAGCAGCGAAGGCACGCGATGAAGGCATGTTCGGCATCGCCGATGCAATCGTGCAAGCGGCGCTTTCGAGCTCGACACGCGAGCAGCTGCCGGTCGTCGTTGCATTTGTGCGCGAGTCGCTGCTCGCACAAGACCCCGAAGGCTATGCGCGCTCGTGCGAAGCGCTGGCAGCGGCCCAGCCTGCGGCGGTGGAAAGCCTCGACGTGCCGGCGATGCTGGTCGCGGGCGATGAGGACGCCGTGGCGCCGGTGCAGGTCGCGCGCGATCTCGCCCGTCGGATCGGCGATGCGCAAGTCGAAGTCTTGCCGCGCTGCGGTCACTGGATGACTGCCGAGCGCGCCGCCGAATGTCAATCGCATCTGCGCAAGTTCCTGCAGCGCTCGATGGCGACCCGAACGTAGGAGAGACATATGGCCAACACGTTATTCACAAACGTGCGCGTCTTTGATGGCAGCGGCGATCAGCCCTTTGCCGGCGAAGTGCTGGTGCAGGGCAACCGCATCGCGAGAGTCACGCGCACATCCAGCAGCGTTCGTTCGCTGCCCGCTTCGTCTGCGTCAGGTGCGACGGTGATCGATGGTGCCGGTGCGACGTTGATGCCCGGCATGGTCGAGGCGCACACGCACTTTTCGTGGAACGATCAGCCGTCGCTCGATTCGATCCAGCGCATGCCCACCGAAGAACATATCCTCTGGTGCGCGCACGTGGCCGAGCGCTACTTGTCGATGGGATGGACCTCTTGCGTCGGAGCTGCCACCGCAAAGCCGAGGCTCGACGTTGTGATTCGCAATGCGATCAACGCCGGCGAGATTCCCGGACCGCGTTACATCGCGGCAAGTCAGGAAATCACCGTTCAGGGCGGCTTGGGCGACAACACGCTTCCGCATCTGCCGCAACCAGAGTTCAACTTCGGCGCCGTCGTCAGCGGCCCGGAAGAGGTCCGCCGCTGCGTGCGTCAATTCGTCAAGTACGGCGTCGATCAGATCAAGATCAATCTGTCGGGCGAATACATCGCGGGTCTGCCCGCTGAGTACACGCCGTTTTCAGAGGAAGAGATTGCGATGTGCGTGACCGAAGCCAAACGCTTCGGCAAGCGCGTCGCCGCACACGCGCGCTCGTCCGAATCGGTCAAGCAATGTATCCGCCACGGCATCGAAGTGATCTATCACGCGAGCTTTGCCGACGAAGAAGCGCTCGACATGCTGGAGGCCAACAAACACAAGCACTTCGTCGCGCCGGGACTTGCGTGGCTCATCAACACCTCGCATCACGCATCCGAATGGGGTTTGACGCCGGAAGTGACGAAGAAGATGGGCTATCACCGCGAGCTCGAGGTCGCGGTCGAGACACTGAAGAAGATGCTGAAGCGCGGCATCCGCATCCTGCCAGGCGGCGACTACGGGTTCGCATGGACACCGCATGGCACCAACGCGAAGGACCTCGAATACTTCACCAAGTACCTCGGCATGTCATCGATGGAAGCGATGCTGTCGGCGACCGCATGGGGCGCGCCAATCATGAAGCTCGACGGCGACGCAGGCGCCGAGCAGATTGGGAAAGTCCGTGACGGCGCATTGGCCGATCTGCTGCTGATCGACGGCGACCCGCTCGCGGACATTCGCATCCTGCAGGACAAGCAACGCATTCTCGCGGTGATGAAGAACGGCGAGTTTTATCGCGCACCAGCGCCGCGCGATGTGCGCAGCTCAGCTTCGACCCGCTGGCAAGCCGTCGCTGCCTAGGAGAGATTAATGGCCGACTCCGAAGTTCTATTCACCAACGTAAAGATCATCGACGGCAGCGGTGCCGCGCCCTACAACGGCGAAGTGCTGGTGCGCGGCAAGCGGATCAGCCGCGTCGCACGCAGCGCTCGTTCGTTCGCGGCCAACGGCGGCAGCGTGATCGACGGTGCCGGCGCGACGCTGATGCCCGGGATGGTCGAGGCACATACGCATTTCGCGTGGAACAACGCGTCCGGGCTTGCCGATATTCAGAAGATGCCGGTCGAGGAGCACACGCTTTGGACGGCACGTGTCGCCAAGGTGTATCTCGACCAAGGCTGGACATCCTGCGTCGGTGCAGCGACCGCAAAACCGCGGCTCGATGTCGTCGTGCGCAACGCAATCAACTCGGGGTTGATTCCCGGTCCGCGTTATCTCGCGGCAAGCCAGGAAATCACGGTCCCCGGTGGGCTCGGCGACGAAACACTGCCGCATCTGCCCTTCCCCGAATTCAGCTTCGCGGTCAACGTCAGCGGGCCGGACGACATGCGACGCGCGTGCCGGATGTTTCTGCAGTACGGCGTCGACTCGATCAAGCTGAATCTGTCAGGCGACAACCTGGTGCCGCACGCAAACGCGAAGACGACGTGGATGACGGATGCGGAAGTGAAGGTTGCCGTCGAAGAAGCGACGACGCGCGGCAAGCGCGTCGCTGTGCACGCGCGCAGCGCGGACTCCGTCAAGCAGGCGGTACGACTCGGCTGCGAAGTGATCTATCACGCAAGCTACACCGACAACGAAGCACTCGATCTGCTCGAGGCCAACAAGCACAAGATCTTCGTCGCGCCCGGACTGTCGGTGATCTTCAAGCTGCTGCAGGAAGGAACGCCGTACGGAATCACTCCCGCGAAGGCGCGCGAGATGGGCTACGAAGACGAGCTTGCGGCTGCAGTCGAATCGATGAAAGCGATGCACAAGCGCGGCATTCGCGTGCTGCCCGGCGGTGACTACGGATTTGCATGGGCGCCGCACGGCACGAACGCCACCGACCTGCAGTACTTCGTCAGGCATTGCGGCATGACGCCGATGGACGCATTGGTGTCGGCGACGCGCTACGGCGGACAGATCATGTTGATGGGCAACGAGCTCGGCGAAGTGAAGGAAGGCTATCTGGCCGATCTGCTGCTGGTCGACGGCGACCCGCTGGCTGACCTTTCGATCCTGCTCGACAAGACGCGTTTGCTCGCGATCATGAAAGACGGCGTGTTCCACAAAGCGCCCGATATGGCCAACAACTTCGCCGGCAGCAGGCGCAGCCTGCGCCCACCGTACGTTCCGGCTGCGTCTGCTTCAGCAATGAATTGATGCGGACGTCGCACATCGTCGGCTGGAGCGTGCTCGCGCTCGTACTTCTGGGCCTCTCGATCTGGGGTCTGGTCGACAACACGCGACTGTTTCTGGTGACGGTGCTTAATGGCCTGACGCTGGCATCGCTTTACTTCATCGTCGCCAGCGGCTTTACGCTCGTGTTCGGGCTGATGCGCAACGTGAACCTTGCGCACGGCTCGCTCTATCTGCTCGGCGGCTACGTGGGATTCATCGTCGCCGAGAAGACAGGCTGGTGGTTCCTCGCATTGGCGGCCGGCTTCTTTAGTGCAGCCATTGTCGGCCTGCTGATTCAGACGGTGATCCTGCGTCACATGCAGGGCCAGGACCTGCGGCAGACGATGGTCACAATCGGTTTATCGATCCTGATCGCCGATTTGTTGCTGTGGGGTTTCAGCGCCGAAGTGCATCAGATGGAAGCGCCCGAGTGGCTGAAGGGGCCAATTCGCGGCATTCCGATCATCAATGCCTATTCCGCGTATCGCATGAGCCTGCTGGTACTCGGCGTAGCGATCGGCATTGCGCTGTGGCTGTTCCTGAATCGCACGCGTGTCGGCATGATGATTCGCGCCGGCGTCGACGACCGCGCGATGCTGGCGGCGTCAGGTGTCAACGTAAACCTGGTGTTCGCGATCACGTTTGCGATCGGCGCGGGCCTGGCAGGACTCGGCGGCGTGATCGGCGCGGTCGAATTGTCGATGGTGCCCGGTGAAGACACGCGCTTTCTTCTCGCATCGCTGATCGTCGTGATTGTCGGCGGCATGGGCAGCGTCACCGGTGCTGCGATCGGTGCAGCGATGCTCGGGACTCGCCGAAACATTCGGACTTGCTTATGCACCGACTTACAGCGTCGTATTTACTTTCGTGATCCTTGTGATCGTGCTGGCATTTCGCCCGCGAGGGTTGATGGGAAGGCCGGCATGAGCGCCGCCCGGCCGCTCCGAAGGCGCTCGCTCCCCCTTGGGGGGACCGGCGCGCAGCGCCGTAGGGGGCGACCATGAGTGCAGCTAAGTGGCGGCGTGCGATGGCGACAGGTGCAATGGCTCCTGCCGTCGCGCAACCCGCACCGCTGCACCTTGTTCCTGTTGCGCGTCAAGACGCATGGGCCAAGGCGGACTCGGACCATCGCCTTGCGGGAATGGATAAGAAACCTGTCTCCGTGGCAGCTTGCCGTTCTCGCCGGCCTGATTGTTTTTCCTTTCGTCGTGTCGCCGTTCATCACCTTTCAGATTGGCGCGCAGACGCTCGCTCTCGGACTGATCGCGTTGTCGCTGACTTTTCTCGGAGGTTATGGCGGAATGGTGTCGTTGGCGCAGATGACGGTGGCAGGCATCGCCGGATATGCGGTCGCGATTCTCGGTGTCAGCAGTGCCGCCGAGATCAGCCTGAACTGGCCTTGGTGGCTGGTCGTGCCGAGTGCGGTGCTGATCGCGACCGCATGCGCCGCGGGCATCGCTTGGCTGTCGGTGCGCACCGAAGGCATCTACACGATCATGATCACGCTCGCGATCGGCGTGGCCTTTTTCTATCTCGTGTTGCAGAACTACAGCGTGTTCAACGGCTGGCAGGGGCTGCAAAAGGTGCATCCGCCGATCGTGTTCGGCATCAACTGGCGCGATCCGCTCCCTATTTATTTCCTGACGCTGACCTGCGCGCTGGCGAGTTATGTCTTCATCTCGTACATCGTGCGCTCACCGTTCGGCATCGCGCTGCAGGGCATTCGCGAGAACCCGCGACGGATGGAATCACTCGGCTTCAACGTCGTCGCGCATCGAGTTGCGGCGTACGTTGTTGCCGGTTTCATTGCAGCGATCGGTGGCGTGCTGTTCGTCTGGTACAACGGGCTGATCACGCCGGGCTCGGTCGGCACGTCGTGGCTGATCAATATTCTGGTGATCGCCGTGCTCGGCGGCATGCGCCATCCCATCGGCCCGTTCCTTGGCGCGCTGATCTTCGTGCTGCTGCAGACGTTTGCGATCGATGTCATCGACCGCGAGCGATTCAATCTTGTGATCGGCGGCGTGTTTCTCGCCATCGTGCTGTTTTCACCTGACGGGCTTCTCGGCCTGTGGTCGTTCGTGCGTGCGCGCTTTGCGCAGTCGCGGTCGGGCGCAAGTCGAGCGAGTTCCGTTTCCACCCCACCGCGGCCTGCGAGCCGTCATTAGCAATTTATTGGCAACTGAGGAGACAGTAATGAAGAAGAGAGTTTTGATGCGGACGCTGATGGCCACTGCGGTGATCGGCGTGTTTGCCACGACAGCATGGTCACAATCGGGGCAGCCCGTAAAAATCGGCGTGCTCGCAACGCTGGAAGGACCCTTTGCAGCGGGCGGTGCCGATGGCATGCGCGGCGCCGAGCTTGCAATTCGCGAGCGCGGCGGCGTCGTGGCCGGACGCAAGATTGAAATGATCAAGGCGTCGTCCGATGCCAAGCCTGATGTGGCGGTGAACTCGGCGCGCAAGCTGGTCGAGCAGGACAAGGTTGACATCCTGGTCGGCCCGCTGTCCGGCGGTGAAGGCATTGCGGTCAAGGATTATTCGAAGACGCAGCCGCAGGTGACGTTCATCAACGGCTCGTCGGGCGCGCAGGCCACTACATTGACCAGCCCCTCGCCCAACTTCTTCCGCTTCAACACCGACGGCGGGCAATGGATGGTCGGCCTCGGCAAGGAGGCGATGAAGCGCGGCTACAAGCGCGTGATGGTGATTGCGGAGGACTACTCGTTTCCGTACTCGCAGGTCCAGGGCTTCATGACGGAGTATTGCGCCGCGGGCGGCAAAGTTCCCGTCAAGGCATGGGTGCCGCTGGGCGGGAAGGATTACGCGTCAGTCATTGCACGCATTCCGAAAGAGATTGACGCACTGGTCGTAGTGCTCGGCGGCGCGGACGCGGTGAATTTCCTCAACCAGTACGAAGCTGCAGGCGGCGACAAGCCGATGATCGGCGGATCGATCACAGTCAGCCAGGACGTTTTGAACTATCGCGGCAAGCGGCGCGATTCCCTGGTTGGCACTTTGTCGGCGGGTCCGCTGGCCGACGCGATCGACACGCCTGAGTACAAAGCGTTCGTTGCGAGTTACAAAAAGAACTTCCCCGACGGTTATCCAAGCCCCGGTTTGTTTGCGCTCAACTACTACATCAACATGAAGGCTGCGCTTGACGGGCTGGATGCTGTCAAAGGCGATCTGAGCGACGGGCAGAAAAAGTACCGCGACACGCTGGCGAAAATGACGCTGAAGACACCGGTCGGCGACATCAAGCTCGATGAAAACCGCCAGGCCATCGGCACCACCTTCATCACGGAAGTTGCGAAGGACGAAAAGGGCGGGCTGTACAACAAGGTCGTCGGCAAGACCGACAACATCACGCAGACCTTCGGCCAGAAGCCGGCCGACTTCAAGATGGGTTCGCGTGACGTGCCTGATTGCCCGTAGGACGGCAGAGGGTAGAGAGCCGGGTGCGACGCCCGGCTCCTCTCGATTCCATTGATGGCTGCCGTGATCGAACTGCCCACCAGCACACGCGTGCACTCCGCCGCGATGTCGGGCAACGCGCTCGTGCTCGACGGCGTCACGCGTCAGTTCGGCGCGCTGCGCGCAATCGATGACATTACTTTTACGGTCGCAGCGGGCGAACGCCGCGCGATCCTGGGTGCAAACGGCGCGGGGAAGACGACGCTGTTCAACGCGATCACCGGTGATTTCCCGCCTACTTACGGTAGCGTGCATTTCTTCGGCGAAGACGTGACCAATCTGCCGCCGCACGAACGCATTCGACGGGGACTGCGGCGCACGTATCAATCCTCGTTGTTGTTTCGCGAGCTGTCGGTTCGCGACAACCTCTTTCTCGCGGTACGCGGCGGTACGCGCGGCCGCTTCAACATGCGTCGCCCGGCGCGCTCGGACCCGAGCGTTGTTGCCGCGGAAGCTCTGCTGCACCAAGTGCGCCTCGATATCGTCGGCGACACACCCGTTGCCTCGTTATCGCATGGGCAGCAACGGCAGCTCGAAGTCGGAATGGCTTTGGCGGGTGCTCCGCGCTTGATTCTGTTCGACGAGCCGGCAGCCGGACTGTCGCCCGCGGAGCGGCGCGAGCTCGTCGCTCTTCTGCGCGCTTTGCCGCGCCATCTTGGCTTCGTGCTGATCGAGCACGATCTCGACATTGCGCTTGGCGTGGCCGAGCGTGTGACCGTGATGCACAACGGACGCGTTCTGAAGCACGGCACGCCGCAGGAAATTCAGGACGATGCCGAAGTGCATGCGATCTACATGGGCGCGAAGGGTCATGGAGGCGCGCATGTCCACTGACGCGACCAACATCACCGCGCCCGCGCTCGAAGTGCGCAACCTGAACGTCTACTACGGCCGCGCGCACGCACTGCAGGACATCTCATTGACGTTGCCCTCCGGCGTGCTCGGCGTCGTTGGCCGCAATGGCATGGGCAAGACAACACTGTGCAACGCAATCACCGGACTGGTGCCGGCGCGTGGCAGTGTGAAGCTCGCGGGCCGCGAGATTCTCGGCCTCTCGCCGAACGTGATCACCGAGCTCGGCATCGGCTACGTGCCGCAGGGACGACGCGTGTGGCCGTCGCTATCGGTCGACGAACACCTGCGGCTCGCGGCAAAGAGCGCACGACAGGGCGCATGGACGGTCGAGCGCATCTACTCGCTGTTCCCGCGCCTGGCGGATCGCCGGCGCAACGGCGGTGCCGAACTGTCGGGCGGCGAGCAGCAGATGCTCGCGATCGGACGCGCATTGTTGTTCAACCCGCGCGTGCTGGTGATGGACGAGCCGACCGAAGGCCTGGCGCCGGTGATCGTCGAGCAGGTCGAAGCAACGTTGAAGCAGCTCGCGCATGCGACGTCGGAAGCGACCGGCATCGCAGTGCTGCTGATCGAACAGAACATCGGCGTTGCGGTCGAAGCTGCCGACCGCATCGCGGTGATGGTCAACGGGCGCATCGCGCGCGAGATGTCGGCAAGTGAGCTTGCCGCCGACACGGAGCTGCAGCAGCGCCTGCTCGGTGTGCACGCGGCCGGTGAAGAGGAACCGCGAGCCTCAGTGCCCGAGGTGACCGACGATGAAGGACCGCCGCGTGTATTCACCGTGCGCCGCGCTCACGCAGATGCTGCCGCAAGCATCACTCCGACGCAAACCGTCCGTAGCTTTACGCGCTGGAATGCATTGCAGCCGGACACTCCACTGCACGATCGCGCGATACGTCCTTCGCTCGACGATGCCAAAGCGTCCGAGCCGAAACTCGAAAGCGCCGCCGACACTGTTTCCAACGCTCGCAGCGCGCGTGTCTTCGAATTCCCAGCTGCGAGCAACGTGCAGCGCGCTGCCTACATCGTCGGCACATTCGATACGAAGGGCCGTGAGCTTTTCTTTCTCAAGCAGTGCATCGACAAGCTGGGACTGCGCACGGTGACGGTAGATCTGTCGACCTCTGGCGCGACGTCGACCGCGAACATTCATCCACGCGAAGTCGCGCGTCATCATCCGAAAGGCGAAAGCGCGGTGTTCACCGGCGACCGCGGCTCGTCGGTCAGCGCGATGGCAATCGCATTCGAGCGATTCCTGCTCGGACGGCGCGACCTCGGCGGCATCGTCTCGGCCGGCGGTTCCGGAGGTACTGCCCTCGCGACGCAGGCAATGCGCGCGTTGCCGGTCGGTATGCCGAAGGTGATGGTGTCGTCAGTCGCTTCTGCCGACGTGCGCCCCTACGTCGGACCGAGCGACATCTGCATGATGTATTCGGTGACTGACGTGTCGGGCATCAATCGCATCAGCGAGAAGGTGCTTTCGAATGCGGCTCATGCGCTCGCCGGCATGATCGCGTACACGCGCACCGCTGCATCGGACAGCAAACCTGCGATCGGGCTGACGATGTTCGGTGTCACGACGCCGTGCGTGCAGGCTGTGACCAAGCAGCTGCAGAACGAGTTCGATTGCCTTGTGTTTCATGCCACCGGCACCGGTGGTCAATCGATGGAAAAACTGGTCGACTCGGGATTGCTGGCGGGCGTGCTCGACATCTCGACGACCGAAGTGTGCGACGAGATCGTCGGTGGCGTGCTCAGTGCAGGCCCGGAGCGGTTCGATGCATTTGCACGGCGCCCGATTCCGTACGTAGGCTCATGCGGCGCGCTCGACATGGCGAACTTCTGGGCGTTCGACACCGTGCCGCCGAAGTTCAAGGACCGCAACCTGGTCAAGCACAACGCGAACGTCACGTTGATGCGCACGACGGCCGATGAATGCAAGGCGATCGGCGAGTTCATTGCGGCGAAGCTGAACCGGATGGAGGGTCCGGTGCGCTTCATCATTCCGGAAGGCGGCGTGTCTTCGCTCGACGCGCCGGGCAAACAGTTCTGGGATCCGGCCGCGGACAAGGCGTTGTTCACTGCGATCGAAACAAACTTCCGTCGCGGCACGCGGCGAACACTGATCAGAAGTCCGCTGCACCTGAACGACGCCGCCTTCGCCGACCTGCTGGTCAAACACTTCCATGAGGTCTGCGCCGAAGGCGCATCCTCTACACGGACTGCGGTTCACTAACAGAGAAACAACAACACGATGCCTCGTATCGCCCGCAAAGAAATCCTCAAACGACTGTGCGACAAGATCGCGCGCGGTGAACCGATCGTCGGCGGCGGCGCAGGCACGGGCTTGTCCGCAAAGTGCGAAGAAGCCGGCGGCATCGATCTGATTGTGATCTATAACTCGGGCCGCTATCGAATGGCGGGGCGCGGTTCGCTCGCGGGACTGCTTGCGTACGGCAACGCAAATGAAATCGTCGTCGAGATGGCGCACGAAGTGTTGCCGGTCGTGCGACACACGCCTGTGCTCGCCGGTGTGAACGGTACCGATCCGTTCATGCTGATGCCGCACTTTCTGCGACAGCTCGCCGACCTCGGCTTCTCCGGCGTACAGAACTTTCCGAGTGTCGGATTGATCGACGGAACGTTCCGCGCAAACCTCGAAGAAACTGGCATGGGGTACGCACTCGAGGTCGAGATGATTCGCGCAGCGCGCGCACTCGACCTGCTGACGACGCCGTATGTGTTTTGCGAAAACGATGCACGCGAGATGGCGCGCGCCGGCGCAGACATCATCGTGTGCCATCTTGGATTGACGACCGGCGGCGCGATAGGTGCCGGCACCGCGTTGACGCTCGATGACTGCGTGCCGCGCATCAACGCGTGGTCAGCAGCCGCACTTGAAGTCAATCAAGACGTGATTCTGCTGTGCCATGGCGGACCTATCGCTCAGCCGGAAGACGCCGAGTTCATCCTGCAGCAGTGCCCGCAATGCCACGGCTTCTACGGCGCATCGAGCATGGAGCGGCTGCCGACAGAAATTGCACTGACACAACAGACCAAACGATTCGTCGCGATCACTAGAGATAAAACCAGAACTTCGAAAAGCAGGAGTTTGCAAGGGAGCACGTCATGAGCGGAACTGATTTCGGTGTCTTCATCCTCAGCCTTCTCACCGCGGCCATTGTCGTCGGTGTGATCGTGTGGTTGTTCCATTGGCTTTATCTGCGTTCGTCGAAGGAGCGCGCGTTCGTGCGCACGGGCCTCGGCGGGCAGAAGGTCGTGCTCGGCGGCGGCGCGTTCGTGCTGCCGATCGTGCACGACGTGATTCCGGTCAACATGAACACGCTGCGGCTCGAGGTCGCGCGCGGGCGCGACAAGGCGCTGATCACCAAGGACCGGATGCGCGTCGATGTGATTTCAGAGTTCTACGTGCGTGTGCGGGCCGAAGCGAATGCCGTCGCCGACGCTGCACAGACGCTGGGCATGCGCACGCTCGAGCCCGAGCGACTGAAAGAACTGCTCGAAGGCAAGTTCGTTGATGCGCTACGCACCGCCGCCGCGGAGATGACGATGGAAGAACTGCACGAGCGGCGCGGCGACTTCGTCAAGCGCGTGCGCCAGGTCGTCGCCGAAGACCTGTTGAAGAACGGGCTCGAGCTCGAGGCGGCATCGCTGACGCAGCTCGATCAGACCGCGATGGAGTTCTTCAATCCAAGCAACGCGTTTGACGCAGAAGGCCTGACGCGCCTGACCGAGACGATCGAGCGGCGCAAGAAGCAGCGCAACGACGTTGAGCAGGACACAATGATCTCGATCCGCAGCAAGAACCTGGAAGCGGAAAAGCTTTCGCTTGATATCGACCGCGAAGCTGAATACGCACGCCTGACGCAGGAGCGCGAGGTCGAAATCGCACGCGCGCAGCAGCGCACCGACCTCGCTCGCGAGCGCTCGACCAGCGAGCGCGAAGTCGAGACGTCGCAGATTTCGGCGCGCGAGGCCATCGAGAAGGCTCGCATCGCCACCGACCGCGTGCTTGAGGAAGAGCGCATCTCGAAGGAGGGCGGACTGCAGGCACGCGAGATCGAACGCCGCAAGACGGTCGAGCTCGCCGAGCAGCAGCGTGCGATCGCGATCGCGCAGCAAAGCAAGGCGGAAAGCGAAGCGCGCGCTGCGGCGGATCAGGCCCGTGCGAAGGCGGTCACCGAAGAGGAGCGCGTGTTTACCGCGCGTGAGACCGAGATGGCCGAGCGCCGCAAGCAGATCGATCTGATCGAAGCATCGAAGGACGCGCAGCGTGAAGGGATCCGCCTGACGATGGCTGCCGAAGCGGAGAAGGCCGCGTCAGCCGATCGCGGCGCCGCATTGCGCGCGCAAGCGCAGGCCGAGGCAGATTCGGACCAGATCCGCACGATGGCACTGCGCATCCGGCACGAGATCGAAGCCGAAGGTGCGCGCCTGATGAACGAGACGCACAACATGCTGACGCCGGACGCGCGCACGTCGCAGCTGCGACTGCGTCTGATCGACAAGATGGAAGGCATCATCCGCGAGAGCGTCAAGCCGATGGAGCGCATCGAAGGCATCAAGATCCTGCACGTCGACGGACTCGGTGGCGGCGGAAACGGTCATGCCAACGGCGACATGGGTGCGGGCCTGGCCGACAGCGTCGTCAACAGCGCATTGCGTTTCCGTGCGCAGGCACCACTGGTCGATCAACTGCTGCGAGAGATCGGCGTACAGGGTGGCGAGCTCGGGCAGATCGCGCAGAGCATCAGCAACGCCGCACTGCCGGGCAGCAGTAAAGGTGGTGGTGAGTGATTCGCGTCTACACATCGAGCGTCCTCGACGCACCTGCCGACGCGGTCTGGCAGCAGGTGCGCGACTTCAACGGCCTGCCGGCATGGCACCCGGCGATCACAGAGTCGCGCATCGAAGCAGGGCTGCCATCCGATCGTGTCGGCTGCGTGCGCAACTTTCGCACGACGCGACGGCGGTGTCATCCGCGAACAGCTGCTGACGCTGTCCGACTTCGAATACGAATGCACCTATTCGATTCTCGAATCACCGATGGGCGTCGATAACTACATCGCGACGTTGAAGCTGACGCCGATCACCGACGGCAATCGCACTTTCGCTGAGTGGAGTGCCGAGTTCGACTGCGCACCCGGCCGCGAGCGCGAGTTGACGCAGCTGATCGGCCAAGGACGTTTTTCAGGGCGGCTTCGATGCACTGAAGCAACGCTTTCTGAAAGCCGCTGCGTGAAGCAGAAATGAGCGCGCATGTCGTTACAGCGGGTTACTCGGTCGACGGTGATCGACCATCCGATCGAGCGCGTGTGGCCGGTACTGCGCGACTTCAACTCGCACTGGCAATGGCATCCGGTCGTTGCCGAGAGTCACATCGAAGATGGGCTCGCTGCCGATCAAGTTGGCTGCGTGCGCAATTTCAGATTAGCCGATGGCGCACAACTGCGCGAGCAATTGTTGGCGTTATCCGATCGCGACTGGATATCGACCTATTGCATTCTGGATTCGACGATTCCGCTGCATCGCTACGTCGCCACCGTGCAACTGAAGCGCGTCACCGATGGCGATCGCACTTTCTGGCACTGGCAGTCGACGTTCGCAACGCCACCAGGTCGCGAGCGCGAGTTGACTGAGCAGGTCGGCCGCAATGTTTACGAAGCGGGATTCGAGGCGCTGCGGCAATACCTCGGCCGGCCAGCCGCCGTCGCTGCATCGATGGCGCCTCAAGGTTGGGTCGACTAGAGTGCGAACAAGACTCCAGTGGACGAAGCGCTGATGCAAGTGAGGCCGTGGAGCGCAGCATGAAGCGCGGCGTGGCGCTCGTGGCCATGGTGCTGTGGGCGCTCGCGCAATGCGCGCACGCGCAGGAGCCCGTCCCCTTCGACTACCGCTGCGGTGCCGCCGCCGCCGCGACAACGCCTGCTGCCCTGCCGGCCGACGGCTGGCAGCGCGCCGAAGACGGCGAGTTGCCGCGCGCCGCGGGCAGGCCGTGCTGGCTGCGCATCGATGTCGCGCGCTTCGCACCGCGGATCCTGAGCGTGCTCGGCTCCATGCACATCTTGGAAGTCACCGTGTACTCGCACGACGGTCGCCCGCTCGCCGTGGCCCGTCCTACTGGTCCGCGCGAGCAGGTCATCGTCGGCTCCCACACGGTCGCCACCCAAATGCTGTTCCCGACGCTGCGTGCGGAGGATGGCCCGGTGCTCGTGCACGTGCAGCGCACCCGCGGATTTTCCACCGAAGCCGTGGACCTGGCCCAGGCCGTGCAGGCCGAGCGCAACTACGTCTTCGTCCACCTGGGCGTCGGTGTGTTCTTTGTCCTGGTCGCGCTGGCGGCAGCCGTGCTCGGCGTGGTCGGCCGCGATCGCGGCCAGTTCGTCTTTGTCGCGCTCTTCGCCTGGCTCGCCATCGGCGAATGGCAGAACATCAGCCCATCGTTGCCTGTGAGCCTGGCCAGTGGCGTGTGGCCGCGCGCCCTGTGGGCTGGCGTTTGGAACATGCTCATGATGCTGGCTGCGGCGCAGTTACTGCAAGTGCGCGAGCGCGCACCACGTTGGAACCGCTGGATGGTCGCCACGGCCATGCTGTTCCTGCTGCAAATCCCGCTGGAGCAGATCGACACCTCGGGCACCGCCGGAAATGTCGTCTTCCCCCTTATCGGGGTCCTCTTCTCGGTCGTCGGGCTCGCGGCGTCCTGGCATGTGTGGCGGCTCGGATATCGCGTCGGAGTGGCGGGTGCCATGTTTTTTGCGGTGGACGCGGTGGTGTGGCTTCCGCACTTAACGGCGCGCCTGATCGATCACTTCGTACCGATCGGCACCGCGATCGGCACCGATTTGTTCACGCCCCCCGATTGGGCGTCTACCCTGAGCACGGCAACGCCTGGGTTCTTTTTCGTCGGCGCCATCATCTACCGCGCGTTCGAGCAACTACGCACCGTGCAGCGCGAGCGCGAGGCGCGCGCTGCCGCTGAGGCTGCCAACGAGGCCAAGAGCGCATTCCTGGCGACGATGAGTCACGAGATCCGCACGCCGATGAACGCCGTCATCGGCATGAGCGGATTGTTGCTCGACACACCGTTGAACGAAGAGCAGCGCGATTACGCGGTGACCATCCGCGACTCGGGCGATACGCTGCTGACGATCATCAACGACGTCCTCGACTTCTCGAAGATCGAAGCCGGCCGCATGGACATCGAGTCGCAGCCGTTCGACCTGCGCGAGTGCGTGGAATCTGCGCTCGACCTTGTTGCGCCGCGTGCGACCGAGAAGCACCTCGAGACCGCCTACCTTCTCGAAGGCGACGTGCCGGCCGCCATTCGCGGCGACGTCACGCGGCTGCGGCAGATCCTGCTCAACCTCCTGGCGAACGCGGTCAAGTTCACCGACGCAGGCGAGGTCGTGCTGACAGTCAGCGTGGGCTCGGTGATCGACGGCTCAGTCGAGCTGACCTTCGCCGTGCGCGACACCGGCATCGGGCTGACGTCCGAAGCCATGGGGCGTCTCTTTCACTCCTTCTCGCAAGCCGATTCTTCGACTACGCGCAAGTACGGTGGCACCGGTCTCGGGCTCGCGATTAGCCGGCGTCTCGTGGAACTGATGGGTGGGCGCATGTGGGCGCAAAGCGATGGCCCAGGCCGCGGTTCGACGTTCAGTTTCACCATGCACGCACCTGTTGCCGAGCTGCCACGGGCGCAAGGCCGCGATTTCGTCGGGGCACAGCCCCAGCTCGCGGGCCGCCGAGTGCTCGTCGTCGATGACAACGCGACCAATCGCCGAGTACTGAGTCGGCAGATGGCCAAATGGGGCATGCAGTCGGTCGACACGGAATTTCCGAGCGATGCGCTGCGCAGGCTCGCGGCGGGCGAGACGTTCGATCTCGCGATCCTCGATATGCACATGCCGGAAATGGATGGCGTCGAACTCGCGCAGCGGATTCGTGCCACGCACTCCACCATGCCGCTGGTGCTCTTCAGCTCGCTTGGCCGGCGCGAGGTCAGCGGTAACCAGGATCTCTTCAGTGCGTTATCTGACCAAGCCGGTGCGGCAATCTCAACTATTCGACACACTGGTCAGCCTGCTCGGGCATCGTGAAAAGCCGCATCACGTCGCCTCAGCCTCAGCAAAACCGAAGATCGACTCCGACATGAGCGTGCGCCATCCGCTTCGGATCCTCGTCGCAGAGGACAACGTCGTGAACCAGAAGCTCGCACTTCGCATCCTGCAACAGATGGGATACCGCGCCGACCTCGCATCCAACGGCATTGAGGCCATCGAGTCGATCGAGCGGCAGACCTACGACGTGGTGCTGATGGACGTGCAGATGCCCGAGATGGACGGCTTGGAGGCTTCACGACAAATCACCGGGAAATGGTCGGCGGACGCGCGCCCGCGCATCATCGCGATGACCGCCAACGCGATGCAGGGTGACCGCGAAATGTGCCTGACCGCTGGTATGGACGACTACATCACCAAACCGATCCGCGTCGACCAGCTGGTCGAGGCGCTTCATCACGTGCCGCAACGAAAGGGGATGCAGGGTGCCTGAGCCCATCATCGACGCCGGCACGTTCGCTGAATTGCAGGAGACGGCGGGCGCCGAGTTTGTCGCCGAGCTCGTGGACACGTTCCTCGAAGAGGCACCGAGCATGCTGCTCGAGTTGCGCGACGCACGTTCAGCGGCCGACGTCGACCGCTTTCGTCGCGCCGCGCACTCGCTGAAGTCCAATAGCCACACCTTCGGTGCCCTCGCGCTGGGCGCCCTGGCGCGCGAGCTTGAGCTCACTGGAATGGACGCAGATCCTGCGCGCGACAACGCGCGAATCGACGCGCTCGAATCCGAGTACACGCGTGCCGCCGCCGAACTGAATGCCCGTCGCCGTGGCTGATCGCGGCGCGCTGTTGCTGGTCGTCGACGACAATAAGGTCAACCGGCTGTTGCTGGCACGCAGCCTCGAACTGCAGGGCAACCGCGTCGCACTGGCGGAAAACGGCCGCGTTGCACTGGACATGCTTCGGCGGGAGTCGTATGACCTGCTGCTGCTTGACATCGAGATGCCGGAAATGAACGGCTTTCAGGTCCTCGAGCAGTTGAAAACAGATTTGCAATTGCGTGACCTTCCGGTGATCGTCACCTCGGCGATCGAGGGCCTCGACAACGTCGTCCGCTGTATCGAACTCGGCGCCGAGGATTACCTTCACAAGCCGGTCAACCCGGTGCTGCTAAAAGCCCGAATTGGTGCCAGCCTCGAGAAAAAGCGCCTGCGAGATCAGCAGAAGGAACTGATACGGCGCTTCGCAACACCCGAGGTGGCACAGGACCTCGACGCTTCCGGGTTCGCGCTCGGCGGCCACCGGGTGCAGGCCACTGCGATGTTTTCGGATATTCGGGGCTTTACCTCGATGACTGAAGAGCTATCGCCCGAAGAAACCATCGATCTGCTCAACACGTACTACACGCTGATGTTCGACGCGATCAGCGGACAAGGCGGCGTCGTCAACCAGATGGTGGGCGACGGACTGATGGCGATCTTCGGCGCACCGTTGCCGCTCGCAGACCCTTGCGGTGCGGCGGCTCGTGCTGCACTCGACATGATCGAGATGATCGAGCTTTTCAACCGCGAGCCCGATCGGGCAGGCAAACCCGTGATCGCGATCGGAATCGGCATTGCATCAGGTAACGTGATCGCGGGCTACACCGGCACGCAAAATCGCGCGACGTACACCTGCGTCGGCGATACGGTGAACCTCGCGGCGCGACTCGAGGCTCATACGAAGACCACTGATTTTCCGATACTGATCGACGAGGCGACGCGCTCGGCACTGGGCAAGCGCTGCGAGGTTCAGAGCCTCGGTGCGATGTCGATCAAGGGCAAGGCAGCACCGGTTACCGTGTTCTCATTACACGCCGGGCAGACGGTTCGCGATTAGAACCGCTAGGACGCAACGTTTATGAAGCAGGTTTCGAGCCGCTGGGAAAGTACCTCGTTTGATCTAGGCCTCACGTACCCGCTGCCATCGATGACATCTGCTCAGTCAGATATTCGGTGTCAACGCAAGCGACAGATTTAAAAAAGCATCGCGGCTTCGGGCGATCCGGTGATCGCCTGGCACGCCGTTACTAGGTTCATCCACCGCTCGCTTGGAGAACCTTGCATGAAACTCGATACTCACTTCGTCCGACGACTTTTGCTCGGCGTCATTGCCTCGATGCTGGTCGCCTGCGGCGGGAGCGATGGAGACGGCGCTGCCGCTCCTGCGAGTCCTGGAACGCTGCGAGTGGCACTGACAGACACGCCTGCGTGTGGATACGACGAGGTCAACGTCACGGTAGAGAAAGTGCGCGTTCACCAAAGCGCGTCAGCGACCGATGATGGCGGCGGTTGGTCGGAGGTCGTACTCAGTCCGGCCAAGCGCGTGGATCTACTGAAGTTAACCAATGGCGTACTCGAGGAACTGGGCGCCACTTCTTTACCCGCAGGCAATTACACGCTGGTACGCCTGGTACTGAGCAGCAATTCGACCGCGGCGCCAATGGCGAACTCGGTTGTTCCCACCGGCGGAGTTGAAACTGCGCTCGCTACGCCCAGCGGGCAACAGAGCGGATTGAAAATAAACACCAACGTCGGCGTCGCTTCAAATCAGGTGACCGACATCGTGTTGGACTTCCATGTGTGCGAATCTGTCGTGAGCGCCGGACAATCCGGTAGCTACATTTTGAAGCCGGTCCTGTCCATCCTGCCGCGCGCCACGGCGACCAGTTTGGCGGTTGAAGGTTTTGTTGCTACCGCTCTCGCCAATGGCACGACGTCCGTCTCGCTGCAGCAAGCCGGTGTCGTTGCCCGCGCCACCGTGCCGGATTCGACAGGCAAATTCTTGCTCTCGCCGGTGCCGGCCGGCACCTACGACCTGGTGATCAGGGCGAGCGGACGCGCCACTGCAGTAATCACCGGCGTGCCCGTCAGTGCATCCAGCAAGACCATAATCAACGCATCGACGGCACCGATTGATCCGCCCGCCAGTACTTTCCGCACAGCGTCGGGCAGCGTAACCACCAGCGGCACATCGACGATCCCGAGCGCCACGATGCGGGCGATGCAAGCGATCGGCACTCCGATGATTGAAGTCATTGCGCGACCGGTGGACGCCGTCACGGGCGCGTACAGCCTTTCATTACCCATCGCCGCGCCGGTGAAGACTGCTTATGCAGCCGGTACCACCACGCTTGCCTTTACTCCCGACGCATCCGTCGCAGCGAAATACAAGCTGGACGCGCATGTGCCGACCAAGACGACGCAGACTGCGAACGTCGACCTGACCTCGGCCGACGTCATAACGCCGTTCATGTTCGCGCCGTAGCTGGCGAGGATCAGCGCTCCGCAAACATCGCAACGGCCAGCCTGAGTTTGGGCTGGCCGTTTGCGTTGCTTCGTTGAGTTCCTTTGGCGGCCGGTGGCAGCGAAGGGCGTTTCACCTGTCAGAAAACCTTACGCTGTTCGCGTCGGTGCACGGCTCTCCTGACATTAAGTCGATGATCTTTTGACATTTTCGAAACTCGGCCCGGTCCATGCTTGCCGTGTTGCCTCCGCAACTTTGGGGTTTTCAACTCGCCCGGAGGTCAACATGAAATTGCGCCAGCTTCACTCATCGTTGTTTGCGTCGGCGGTGATAACCGTGGCATCAGCATGGACTGCAACCGCGGCTGCCGCACCGATTCTCTTTAGTGACTCGGGCGCGAACGCAGCCGCTATTCAGGCTAGGTGGATGCGTTTCGCACTGCGCTGGGTGATCCAAACAACGGGAATACTCTGGCGTCATTGCCGAGTGGTCGACGCGAGATCAATTGGGACGGCGGTGGTCCCCCGCCATAAATGGCACGCCGCCTGTCACGCCGTTCACTGTCTTTCAAAATACCCGCGGCGCGACATTCACAACGCCTGGCACCGGTTTGACGCAAGCTCCCGCTACCGGCGGCCTACTCAGCCTTGACTTGATCAATGCGACGTACGCGTCTGCTTTTTCCACTTTCAGTGCGAATCGGCTCTTCACCCCCGTCGGAAGCAATATCACCGACGCTACATTCTCCGTACCCGGCACGAACGGCGGCGTGCCTGCGACTATTGCGGGATTCGGTGCGGTGTTCACCGATGTTGATCTGGGCGACAGCACAACAATCCAGTTCTTCAGCCAATTCGGTGCCTCGCTGGGCAGTTTCGATGTTCCGGCTGGCACGACATCGAATGGCAGCTTGTCCTTCTTGGGTGTGCTGTTTGATGCGGGTGAGCGCATCGGACGGGTGCGGATTACCAGTGGCAACACGGCACTCGGGCCTACGGATAATCCGGGCGGTGGAGTTGACGTCGTCGTGATGGATGACTTCCTATATGCGGAACCGCAGCGGGTGCCAGAACCAGCTTCGCTAGCGCTTCTGCTGCTGGGAGTGACACTGATTTCGCTCGTTACGACACGATCACGCAACCGCACGGCTGAACGCTGAATTCTGTCGCTCGCGGGCAGCAAGTGCGAATGTGGCGGACGCGCCAGATGTGATCGGCTGCGTGGTTCCTAGATAAGACGCTGCCATCGGCACGGAATATGCCGCTGGTAACACGATGGCTGACGTCGATATTCCCAACGAAGCGCTGATCCTGGTCGGCGACGGCGAGAAGGCACTCTTCCTGCGCAACAAAGGTAGTCGGGAAGACGTCCGCCTTAAGGTCGAAAATATTCTCTGGCACGACAATCCGGCGAGTCACGAGCAAGGCACCGACGAGCCGGGCCGCGCATTCGCCAGCGTCGGCACTGCGCGCAGTGCCATGGACGAAACCGACTGGCACCAGTTGGGTGAAGAGCGCTTCGTCACCGAGGTTGCCCGCAGGCTGAAGACGCTCGCTCAGGCAAAGAGGTTCGACGCGTTGGTCGTCGTGGCGCCACCGAAAGTGCTCGGTCAACTGCGCAAGGAATTCCACAAAGAGGTTACCGACCGGATCACGGGCGAGCTACCGAAAGAGCTGACCACGCACTATCTGCCCGCCATCGAAAAGGTGCTCCGAGGCTAGAGGGCCTGCAATGCTCGACCTTGCGCGCGCCCGCGATCGAATGGTCGACGTGCATATTGCGCGACGCGGTGTGCGTGACCGGTACGTGCTCGATGCGATGCGTGAAGTACCGCGCGAAGCATTTGTAGAGCCAGGCTTCGAAGAGTTTGCGTACGAGGATGGGGCGCTGCCGATTGGCAAAGGCCAGACCATTTCGCAGCCATACATTGTGGCGTTGATGATCGAAGCCGCAGAGGTCAAGCCTGGGGACCGCGTTTTGGAAGTCGGCGCGGGCTCCGGTTACGCGGCCGCGGTGCTTAGCCGGATTGCCAAGCGCGTCTATGCAATCGAGCGGCATGCGATGTTGGGCGAAGCGGCCCGCCGTCGCTTTGAAGATCTTGGTTACGACAACATTGAATTGCGCATCGCTGACGGTACCAAGGGCTGGCCGGACGCCGCACCGTTTGACGCCATCCTGGTGGCGGCGGGCGGGCCTGCTGCACCGCAAGCGCTAAAAGAGCAGCTCGCTATTGGCGGTCGCCTCGTGGTTCCGGTCGGCGAGCAGTGGACGGGACAACGCCTATTGAAGGTCACGCGCGTCTCCGATAGCGAGTATGAAACGGAAGACATCGGCAGCGTGGCGTTCGTGCCGCTGATCGGCGAGCAAGGCTGGGCGGAAGATGGACGACGCGCCGCCACCAACCATGTACCCGCGCGCAAGCAGACTTTGCCGCAGATGATCGCGGAAGCAGCCGAGCCGTTGCCTGATCTCGACGAGCCTGCGTTCGGCAGGCTGTTCGATCGCTTTGCTGATCGCAAGGTCGTTCTGCTGGGTGAAGCCAGTCACGGCACATCCGAGTTCTACCGCGCGCGTGCGGCGATAACGCGTCGACTGATTGAACAGCACGGATTTACGATCGTCGCGGTCGAGGCCGACTGGCCGGATGCGGCGGCCGTTGACCGTTATGTGCGCCATCGTCCAGCCAAGACCCAATCGAAGCCGCCGTTTCAGCGATTCCCAACCTGGATGTGGCGCAACACGGATGTCGCGTCGTTCATCGACTGGATGCGAAACCACAACGCACGCGTTGATGACATCGAACGTCGCGCCGGCTTCTACGGGCTGGATATCTACAACATGAGCGACTCGATCGCTGCCGTGCTCGAATACCTGCAACAAGTTGATCCTGAAGCAGCAGCGGTCGCGCGCGAGCGCTATGGTTGCCTGACGCCCTGGCAGAAGGACCCCGCGACCTACGGACGTGCGGTACTCAGTGCCGGCTATCGCAAATGCGAACGGGCGGTCGTCGAGCAATGTCGCGCGCTGCTTGCGAAGCGTCTCGAGTACGCACGTGAAGACAAAGACAGCTTTCTCGATGCCGCACAGAACGCGCGCCTGATTGCATCGGCCGAGCGCTACTACCGGATCATGTACTACGGCGGTGCCGAATCTTGGAATTTGCGCGACACGCACATGTTCCAAACACTCGAACACGTGCTCGAAGCGCACGGCGCGGAGTCGAAAGCGGTGGTGTGGGCGCATAACTCGCATATCGGCGATGCGCGTTTCACCGAGATGGGCGCAGTGCGCGAGGAGCTGAACATCGGTCAGTTGTGCCGGCAACGCTTCGGCAGCGAGGCAGCGTTGATCGGATTGGGCACCCATACCGGCACGGTCGCGGCGGCGTCCGATTGGGAGGGCGACATGCAGGTCATGAAGGTGCGGCCATCGCAGCGCGATAGCTGCGAAAGGCTATGTCATGACGCTGGGCTGCCGCGCTTCCTGCTGGACCTCGCACCGGGCACCCACGAAGCCCTACGGCGGCGGCTGCTGGAGCCGCGGCTGCAACGGTTTATCGGCGTGATCTATCGACCCGACACTGAACTCGCGAGCCATTACGCGGATGCCTCACTGCCGCAGCAGTTCGATGCCTACGTGTGGTTTGACGAGACGACTGCGGTTATGCCGCTCGGGGCGGAGCACGCCCAAGCGGGAGTGCCTGATACCTATCCATTCGGGCTTTGAGGTCGACTGCATCCACCTAAGCGCGAATCACGCGCATCGGGTGCTCGATACTCGGCGACGTCGTACTTCGGGAATGCAAATTGCGACCGACGCTCTTGTTCGCAATCCTTAAGGAGTGCGCAAATGGCTCGGTTCACTCTCGGTAGTGCCCTATTCGGCGCAGCAGCAATGTATTTGTTCGATCCCGACCGCGGCAAACGGCGCCGTGCACTAGTGCGGGACCAATTCGTCAAGGCTGCCTGCAACGTTCGCGATGTCTTCGATGCAGCCAGCAGAGATTTCGTTAACAGGGGTGCGGGGCTTGTCGGCGAAACACGGTCGCTCTTAAATCGCGACGCACCGATTGACGATGTGTTGGTCGAGCGGGTGCGCGCGAAAATCGGCCGCTACACGCAACATCCAGGGGCGATCGAAGTAGGCGCCACCAAGGCGAAGTCACGCTGACGGGGTCAATACTCGAAGAGGAACACCAACGAGTGTTGGATGCGGTGCGCTCCGTCCGCGGTGTTAAAAACATCGTTGACCGACTCACTGTTTATCAGACGGCTGAAGGTGTTTCGGAGTTGCAGGGTGGCAAGCCGCGGCCGGGAGAGTTGCCTGAACTGCTGCAGGACAACTGGTCACCCAGTACCAGGATTGTTGCAGGAGCAACCGGCGCAACGCTGGCGCTGTATTCGCTTCGCGGTGGCCTACCTGGCCTGGTGCTGGGTGCCGCGGGAGCGCTGATCCTGTTACGAAGCACCGCCAACCGACCATTGAAGCAGTTGACGCAGTTGACAAGTTTCACGAGTCCGCCAGCGATCGATGTTCAAGAGGTGGTTGAGATCAGTGCCCCGGTCGATACTGCTGCGCACGTCTAGGCTGGTTGCAGATCCGCATAGACATTCCTCGGAGGCGGTTGCAGCGAAGCGGGACGAACTACTTCTTATCGGTCTCTGCAACTTTTGCCACGGTGCCGCCCGTAAGCTGCACCAGATCGGCGAACGTAAGACGGAACACCGCGTTCGGCGTACCCGCCGCGGCCCAGATCTCATCGAAGCTACGCAAGTCTTCATCGATGACGATGAACATCGGTTCAGAGTGCCCTATCGGAGGCACGCCGCCGATCGCGAAGCCGGTGCGGTCGCGAACAAAGTCGGCGTTCGCGCGTTCAACCGCTTCAACTAGATGTGTTCCGATAATGGCTTCACTCGCGCGGTTCGTCCCGCTGGTGATGACCAGCACGGGTCGATCGGTGATGGTTGCTCGGAACACCAATGACTTCGCGATCTGACTCACACTGCAGCCGATCGCTGCCGCAGCGTCCGCGGCCGAGCGCGTCGACGCGTCGAACTCCATGACCTCGAAGCGCGATCCAAGCACACCCTGGACTCGTAGCGCAGTGCGATGCGTCGCTGGTTTCACTTAGACCGTCATAGGTAGCCGCTGCCGGAGACGGTGCTGAGGAACGGAGATTCCTCAGCACCAGAGTTCCTGCCGTCAGTTCATGCTGCTGCCGACAATCGGCGCAAGCGCCTTACTGATACGAGCGCCCTGATCAGCCGTGATCATCGGCATCAGGATTCCAAGGAAGCGCGCGTCCTGTACGCCGCTGGTGATGTACTGCCAGCGATACGCCGCGAGCGTCGTTCGGTGGATCGCTTCGACTTCGGCATCGTTGAACTCGCGTCCTGCAGTTCGTGCGAAGTAGGCAGCGTCCGCCTTGGCTTGCATCTGAACGATGCCGTCGACCGCGCCGACCAGTCCAATAAGTTCGTCGACGCCGACATCGCGCTGCTGTTCGTTGAGGCGTGCATCTTCACGCTGCCACTCCAGTTCATCCAGGATCGCGTGCTGCGATTCCTCCCGCCAATGAAACAGGAACACGTCCTTCCACAACGGGTCGAGCGCGTCGTCGGGCTCGATGCTACTGCGGTAATGCGCCTGCGAGAACAGCTCGATGTCGCACGTCAAACCAAGTACGGCCCACGTCGAGGCGCCAAGCACTGCATTTGCAACCTGATTCGGCTCGGGGACAAACACATAGCCCTGCGGCATGCCGGGAGCGACCTTGGCTTCAAGACGTCGAAAGAGCTCCTGGTGCTTTAACTCCTCGTCGGTCAAGCGAACCAGCGCCTCGAATGCAACTTGGTCTCCAAGTGCATGAGTGCGACTGAGGTCGGTCACCTTGGCACCAATGAAACGCTCGACCAGCGCAAACATGTTGGCGTAGGTACGGCCCTGTACGTGCGAATAAAAACGCTTTTGATCTGCGCTCAGGAAAGCTAGCTGCTCGACCTTCGACAGTCCGTCGGGCAGAAACTTCTTGCTGAAATCGAATTCCCTGCCGCGTATCAGATCGCGGTCGATATCCCAGCGAATACGCTTCGAGACTTCAATGCACTTTGCATAACGTTGCGTGTCAACGGCTAAATCTTTTGATTCCAACATGGCGGCTCTCCTCTGAGTCTGATTTGCTGCGCTGTGACGACGCTCGTTTGCTTCGTCCGCTGCAGATCAGAAGTTTGGTTCGCCGTCAGCAGAGAGTCATGAGCCGGTTGTCCCGCTTCGCCGGTCGTTTGCGTTTGAAAACGTCGACATTCGGGACATGTGTCCCGGCTACCTAGAGATGAACCTGTGGGTTGCGTGCCTTGACGATGGCTTCGGCGCGCGTTCTCACTCCCAGCTTGTCAAAAATGATCGATACCTGATTGCGCACCGTTTTCTCACTCTTCATCAGGCGCTCGGCGATGGCGCGGTTGTCGAGCCCTTCGGCGACCAGCTGCAGCACATCACGCTCTGCTGCCGTCAGCGCGCCCTGCTCGGCAATGTCCGCGACATTCTGCTGCGGCGATAGCTCGAGAAACGCCCGGACTTCCGAAAGAAACAAAGGCCAGGCCGGTTCGGTTTCGAGCAGCACGTGGTTATCGCTTTCAAGCGGCACGAAGCGAGCGCCCGGAATCAGTGCGGCCATCAAGCGCCCCTCGCTAAACGGCACCGCGGCATCGCCCCGCGCGTGCAGGATCAAGGTCGGTACGGACAAGCTTCCGGCCAACTCCGAAACGTCGATTTGCTGAAAGGCTTCCAGCGTGCGCGCTGCAACTTCCGCGCTTGCCGTCACCGGCTCGAGGTCGGCCCACCACCTCTGTTGCTCCGGAGTGCCACGCGGGAGGAAGCGGTGCGAAAACACTTCCCGGAACCCGGGGTGATTTCGAGCCCAACCGACGCGAATCAGGTTCACCAGCGTTTGCGCCTCCAGCCGCTCGACCTCACCGCCTCCTCGGCGCAGTGCACCGCGCGCATAGGCGCCCGAAAAAACCAGGTGCGACACCCGTTCCGGATGGCGTGCTGCATAAGTGATCGCTACCGCGCCGCCTTGTGACATCCCAAACAACGGAAAGCGCTTCAGACCGAGCGAGTCGACCACCGCCTCCAGATCGCTGACCCATGCGTCGAGGGACAGATCAACTACGTCGCGGTCCGACAATCCGCAGCCGCGCTGGTCGTATCGGATATACGAGTGTTCGCGCGACAGTTCCGTCAGCCAGGGCCGCCACACTGGACTCTGCAGATCAAATTCGACGTGGCTCAACCAGTGCGCAGCGCGCACCAGCGGAGGACCGGAACCGATCGACGCAATGGCGATGCGCGTGCCGTCGGGTGAGGTGCAGAAACGAAGGGTCTGACGTGCCGGCATGGTCGCACTATGCTGCACGCGGCGGTTCAATTCGGCAATGGCTGTGTTTCGATACCGCGGCGCCCACGCGCGACCTCACTCAATTGAATACGTGTCCTTTTGTGTCGTTCGAGTCGCGATCCGGCCGATTGCGGACTTTGTGTCCGACGTCGAAAATGCTTCAACGTCAACCCAGCTACTAGCCTGCGCCATAAGGCGCCTGAGCGCTAAGCAACTAAGCGTCACTTTATCTTGATCCTCACGCGTAACCGGATCGCGCAGCGCAGTGAAACCGATGCAACGTCGGCGCGACTTCCGATCGCGCTGATGATCGCAGGCGTCGTGTTGCTGACGGCGTATTTGCTGCTGCGGCATGCGTTGCCCGACCCTGCCGAGCTACGCCCCGAGTTGCGCAACGAGCCGCTACAGGAACCGATACTGCCAGCGCCATTCACGACCACAGTGCGCGGCGTCACCTACACGGTCAACCCGGTGGCCGACTACGAAATTTGGGGACTCGTCGTCAGCAATCACGACACGAGCACCTGGTGGAACTGGATCCACAAGGCGTCAAACGACAACTTGAACGTGGTTGATTTATGCGTCGTCTTCGCCGAGAACGTCAAGACCGGTGGCTATGTCGGGCTCGACTATTCGAGCGGCCAGTTCGTCTGCTACGTGCAAACACGCTCGAGCGAAAAGTGGCAGCGCTTTTCAACACGGGCACTTTCGAATAATCACCTGCTCGCCGATCGCCCATCGATCGTCTCCAAGCTGCGCAATGTGCAGATCGGCGATCAGGTGCGCATACGCGGCTGGCTTGCAACTTATGCCCATAACCATGGCTTTGCTTTCACGCGCGGCACCAGCTTGACGCGCGACGACACCGGTAACGGCGCATGCGAAACCGTCTATGTGCAGGAAGTCGACGTGCTTCGCGCCGGCGGCGGGCTTTGGCGGTGGGCGTTCTGGCCTGCGATCGCGCTCATCGTGATTGGCGTGGTGCTTTGGCTGCGCGCGCCGTTCAGAGTGAGGTAAATTGGTTCGCTCGTCCGCAAACTGCGCCAACTGATGAAAACATATCGCATCGCCACCATTCCAGGAGACGGAATCGGCAAAGAAGTCGTGCCCGCCGGTCAGAAAGCCATGGAAGCGCTCGCCGGATCGAGCGAGTCATTCCGTTTCGAGTTTGAGAACTTCGACTGGGGCGCCGACTATTACCGTAAGCACGGCGTGATGATGCCGGGCGATGGCCTGGATGCGTTGCGAGACAAGGATGCGATTCTTTTCGGTTCGGCCGGTGACCCACACGTACCCGATCACATCACGCTGTGGGGACTTCGTCTAAGGATTTGCCAGGGCTTCGACCAGTACGCCAACGTGCGACCCACGCGCATCCTGCCCGGCATCGACGGCCCACTTAAGCGCTGCAAGACTGAAGATCTCGACTGGGTCATCGTGCGTGAAAACTCTGAAGGCGAGTACGCCGGTGTCGGTGGGCGCGTGCATCAGGGCCACCCGATCGAGGCTGCAACCGACGTGTCGATGATGACGCGCGCTGGAGTCGAACGCATCATGCGGTTCGCCTTCAAGCTCGCCCAGAGCCGTCCGCGCAAGCTCTTGACGGTGATCACCAAGAGCAATGCGCAGCGCCACGCGATGGTGATGTGGGATGAGATCGCGCTTCAGATCTCCAAAGAGTTCCCCGATGTCACGTGGGACAAGGAACTCGTGGATGCTTCGACCGCGCGAATGATCAACCGCCCTGCTTCACTCGATACGATCGTCGCAACGAATCTGCACGCCGATATCCTCAGCGATCTCGCGGCGGCACTCGCGGGCAGCCTCGGTATTGCGCCCACTGGCAACATCGATCCCGAGCGTCGCTACCCGTCGATGTTCGAGCCGATTCACGGCTCGGCCTTCGACATCATGGGCAAGGGCTTGGCGAATCCGATCGGTACTTTCTGGTCGGTGGTGATGATGCTGGAGCACCTGGGTGAGTTCGATGCAGCGAAGCGTTTGATGCAAGCGATTGAGCAGATCACCGCGAACCCTGCGCTGCATACCGGCGACCTCGGCGGCAAAGCCACTACGGCGATGGTGACTGACGCTGTTTGCGGTTTGCTCGCTGCAAGTTCGCAGCGCAAAGCCGCCTGATCGTCAGCAAGGACGCACCAGCGGCTCGATGAGATGACGCTCGTTCATCTTGACTTTCTAAAACGCTACAGCGACCTCAGCCTGCTGTTGTTGCGCATCCTTACCGGCGCATTCCTCATCTACGGCACGCAGGACAATATCCTCAGCGATGCGCGAATGCATGAGTTCGTGCAATTCCTTGCCAAGCGTGGCTTCGTCTGGCCTGAGCTTATGGCTCCGCTGTCCGTCTACGCCCAGTTCATCTGTGGAGTCCTGCTTGTCCTCGGTCTACTGACTCGCTGGGCCGGATTGTTGATGACGTTTAACTTCATTGTTGCCGTCGTCATGGTCCATTGGTCACAGGACTTCCGCGGCTGGTGGCCCGCCATCGTGCTTGTTTTCATCAGCCTGCATTTCGCGCTGCACGGGGCCGGGCGTTATTCACTTGATGCGTGGCTTTGGGGCGACGCACCGACAGACAAATCGCATGCTTGACTTCGCTACTCGCTGCACAGTGAGTATTTAGCCACTTGGGCCCTTCGGCTACCACGACGATGCCACTAATTGCATTCGCCAAAACTGGCACAAAGCGGTGATGTAAATACCGCTCGTATCGGAACGTAGTACTGTGGCCTAAGAACACCAGTCAGTCGAATTGAAGCTGCACACTCCTCCCAACATAAGGAGTGCATGGTGCGAGTTCTTCTGGTTCACGGTCTCGGCCGCACGGCGTTGTCGATGTTTCCGCTGGCTGTTCACCTGCAGTTGCAGGGCCACCGTTTCACCTTCTTCTCCTATTGCGCTGCTCTCGAACGGTGGGAAGCGATCCGGTTGCGACTTCGACGGCGGCTTACTGAGATGGACAGCGCTGGGCCTGATTACGTGCTGGTCGGCCATTCACTCGGCGGACTGTTACTAACTGACGTAGTGGGAGAACTAGCAGCCCAAATTTCGCCGCGGCACCTATTCACACTCGGAACACCTGTACAGCCACCACGGCTGCTCATCATTGCAATGCGCTTTCGACTTTACCGTCTTCTAACCGGCGAGGCGGGTAAACGCCTTTGCCATGCAGACAACTATCGCTTCGCGTCGTTGCCTTGTCCATGGACGGCCTTGTGCGGAACAGCGGGCTGGCAGCAAGGCGGTTGGTCGTTCTTTGACGAGCCGAATGATGGTTTGCTCGCTCTTTCCGAGGCATGCCCGCCTTCGGCCACCGAGACCGTGCTCGTCAGCTCGTCCCATACATTCATGATGAATGCCGCGGCGGTAAAAGCTCAGATCGCTTCCGCTCTGATTGATCACTGATAACTGCAACAGGAGTTGTAGATGGCTTCAGTCACTGCTGATCTTGAGCACTTCGTGCGTGATGGCTTACAACGCGGGCTGCCCCGCGCCGAGCTTCAGTCCGCCATGCTGACGGCAGGTTGGACACCCGAGCAGGCCAAGAATGCGCTCAACGCCTACGCCGATGTTGCGTTTCCCGTTCCAGTGCCGCGACCGCGTCCGTACCTATCGGCACGCGAAGCATTCCTATATCTGGTCCTCTTCGCGGCGCTTTATCTCACCGCATTCCATCTCGGAAGTCTGAGCTTCGATCTCATCAACCGCGCTTTTCCCGACCCCACGGCTCGTGAACTTCATGGCTTGCGAGATTCACTTCGATTCTCGGCTTCGGCTCTGATCGTAGGCTTCCCGCTATTCGTTTTCATGTCCTGGTTTATCAACCGCGGACTCCAACGCAATCCGGTGAAGCGCCTCTCAGCGGTGCGGCGTTGGCTTACCTATCTCACGCTCTTTCTGGCGGTCACGATTCTGGCCGGCGATGTCATTGCTTTGGTCTACAACCTGCTCGGAGGCGAGCTCACAACGCGATTCCTTTTGAAGGTGGCGACGGTAGCGACTATCGCTGGCAGCGTCTTTGGCTACTACCTGAGTGACTTGCGCCAGGAAGAACGCGAATGACCTTCGCCAACAAGGGCAAGGCATTGCTAGCAGCTGCCGGTGTTGCGGTTATTGCGGCAGTGGTAGCGGCAATCGTGATCGAGCCGCCGGAGCAAGCAAGAAAGAAGCGGCTCGACGATCGGCGGGTGCACGATCTGTGGCAGATCGAATCGGTGGTAAATGAATATTGGAAGCGTCAGCAGAAACTACCGCCGGCGCTCAATGTCCTCCAGAGTGTTGGTTTGCAGGCGTCTACCGTAGATCCGGAGAGCAATCTGCCATATGGGTACACGCCATTATCGGAACAGTCGTACAGGCTATGCGCGAATTTCTCGTTCGAGAGTGGGAATGAGAGGCACAGACCATGGCCAGCACAAGCCGCTGAATGGTCACACGCTGCGGGGCAGTATTGCTTTGAACGAACAGCCGGTCAGAAGCCGCGATAGTGTTCCCTTCCGGCCAATAGCTGCCCTTGCGTGTTCGGCAAATTCACACAGCGTCGCTCGGCGGACGCACCCATCCGTAACGCCGGCGCTTCGCTACGGTTAGCGCCGCAATTGCCAGGCAGCCAGCCGCATTGCCCCACATCATCCAAGCCAGCAATGGATCGTTGAGCACAGCGCGACCGTAAACGGCAGTGATCGCGTGACTGACCATCCAGAAAACCCACGAAGCAATCGAGATCGCGTGCGCGCCGGAAGTTTCACGCACGACGGCGACGATTTGCGGCACATACGAAACCAGGCGCAATGAATTGCAAACCGCATAAACAGCGGTGATCGATTGCAAGACGGCATCGGTATGCATCGCGCTCGCCCACCGGTGCGTCGGGCTAGAGCCAGACGACCGCAGACGCCGATACGACCGTAGCGATCGCAACCATGGCCAAGCCGACCGCACGGAGGTGCCGCGCGTGAGCGCGGGATGAGGCGTGCGTCGATCTGCGGGCCCCATGGTTGTCGACCTCGATTCGAGATATGTCTGACATTGCGGTCCACCCTGCGGCCCACGGCTTGGACCAGCGAGGAATGCCACCATTCGATTGGTTCTCGTGTTTCATCCTTCGTCCTTGAATATGCGCACTACCTGTTCCGTCATTGGGACATACGAACACTTTCACCGAAACCGGCCAGTCCGCATTGCTCGTAAGGAATATTCACGGCTTCGTCGCGAATCAACCAGAAGCGGCCCCGGCCCTCCCCTTGAAAATTGCCCAAAAGCGGACCTCGCGAGACGATAATGACCAAGCTGACTCGGACAGCGCTCGGCTGATAAGGGGACGGATCGCCACGATTGATGCCTGGTGTCGCGCGCGCGATTGACCTCGCCCGGCGCCGTCGCCTGATTGACCATGCCGCTCGTGAATTGCACACCCCGTATCAAGGACGTGCGAGCAGTGCGCGCAGCCGCCTTCCTCCCCTATGTCATCGGCCTCACCTTGCTCATCGTCGCCGCGCCGCTCGCGTGGCTGGTCGATCACGACGCCCGAGAAGCGACTGCATTTGTGGCCGCTTCTCTGGCACTGCTGCTCACGGCGGCGTTGATGAAGCGTGGCGTGTTCCTCGCCGCGCTCGTACTCGCCGCCGGCCTCGTTGTGATCCTGATCACGATGTTCGCGTCGATCGGGACAGAAGCCCGCCGGCAGGACGCGCTGAGCATCGTCTCGACGATCATCGGCATGTGCGTCCTGAGCTGGTTTGCCCTAAGAGCGGTCGCTGCGAGCTGGCGGCTGCGGCGTGTGGCCTGGCGGAGCCGGAACGCGGCGACGATCCTCAGCACTCTCGCGCAGTTGCCAAGAGACCGTCGGCTTAGCGCGGCGCTCGAACCGCTGGTGTCGGCGCTCGGAATGTACGTCCTCGGCATTCTCGCGGCGTTGTTCGTCGCCATTGCGACCGGAATCGGATTGCTCGCCGGCCTAGCGTTCTTACCGTTCGCACTGGTGGGCAGCCGGCTCATGCAACGCGCGCGACAGGTGCTCGCGTTGCGGTCGGCAGAAGTGCGCGATCGGGATCCGCGTCCGCCAGTGCTGTTCGTGCGGTCGTTCGTGGACGACCTGCTGGAGCTCGCGCCGAAGGTCGAGTATTTCAGCCGGCTATTTCGCAAGCGACTCACGCTGGAAGAATTCGTGGTCGGTCGCCTCATGACCCTTGGGCCTGTCGTCGCAATCGGGAAACCGGGGGAGGCACTGAGCCCGCTGGGCGCCGCGCGGGAGTACGTGCACGGGCCGGGCTGGCAAGACCGCGTGCGAGACCTCTTGGGAGAATCTTCGTGGGTGGTGGCGATTCTCGGCGGGGGCGAGGGTCTCAAATGGGAATACGAGCAGATCCTGCAGCGCGATCTGACAGGACGCTTCATCTTGGTGGTGCCACCGGCGACGCCGGAGGTATTCCGCGAGCGCTGGGACATCTTCCAGCAGGCATTTCCTCCCGCGAGCCGAGCCGACTTGACGCGCGCTGCACAATTCGGGGGACCGCTCTGCGCGACGTTCCCTGATGGACAAGAGCCGCTACTCTTCTGCAGCAAGTACCAGAACGAGACGGCATACGACGTCGTGCTTGCCATGCTCTTCGCCACGCTGCCGCCTTAGGCTTTTACATGGGGCCCGGAGTGAACGGACGATGACCGGTGCTCGCGACGACGACGATCAGTAGGTTCTCAAAAATAGTTGCAAACATTCTCACGTAGTTGCAAATTTCGCAGCTGGTGGGAAGGCAGGCAGGTCGGGGTTCGCGCGTTGTTCGCTCAACTCCCTTTGTTGTGAACCGGCCGAGTTTGGCCAGAAGCCGTCATTCACGATCCAGCCTTCTATCTCAGCAACTCCTCCATCTGCGCACGCAGATTCTTGCGCGACTGCTCGGTGGCAGAAGGGCTATTGCCTTCCGTCGCGCCTTTCTTTATGCAGTTGGCAATGCTCTCCGGAGCGAGCGGGCCGAGGATGCTCGGCATCTTTACATAGCAGTCCGCCAGGTTGACGACATTCGGCAAGAAGACGGTGTCCCTCGCTTGATCGAACTTATGGTGGGCATCCGGATAGACGCTGATGCTGACGTCCTGGCCGGCCGCCTTGAGCGAGCCGGCAAGATCAGCGCAGGGTTTCGCCGGCGTCCAATCATCTGCGGCGCCGATATGGATGCGCACTGGCGCCGATACGCGATCCCGCTCAGGAAATATCGTGTTGCAGTATGGGTAAAAGGGGAAGAAGGCGCGGAATGAAGGCTGGCCGGCGGGCGCGAAGTTCTCCTTGGCCCAAGTTGTCGACGCGAGCATGGTGACGATGCCGCCGTGGGAAAAACCCATCAGCGCCACCCGCTTCGCGTCGACTTTCGGATGCGCCGCAAGCAGACGCAGCGCGCCGTAGATGTCGGACACACGCTGCAGCGGCGAGAGCGCAAATGGCTGGGTGCAGACCTCGTTAAGGCCGCGCCCGCGGAGGCTGTCGACGTTAAACGTGGCATATCCGGCCTTGCGCAAGAACGGCCCCCAGACAGGCTCGACATTGCGATTCCCCTCGCAGCCGTGCGCGAGCACAAGAGCCGGGAATGGCCCTGCACCCTCCGGAAAGAGAAGCTCGGCTGAGAGCGTCACAGAGGTTCCAACCAATGCGAACGGCTCGCTGGCTACGCTCCGTTGCAGACTGCCGGCACTTTGAAAGGACAGCACGCCGGAGTCATTGGCCCAACCCGCACCAGACCAGAGCGCGACAATTGCCAACCACAGAGTGACAGTTGATTTCATGATCCCCTCCATCAGGAAATTCTGCCTCGCAAAAGGCTACGCCCGAATGACCGGAGTGCCTCCAAGGTGGACGAATCTCGTTGGAGGTGTCTATGGCGTCGGCGTCACCGCCGGCTGAACCAGCGGTTTGCCCTTCTCGACGATGTAGACGGCGATCACCTTCGCCGGTCTGGTCCCAACGGCCCCTTCGTTGTGAACCGCGTGATCCGAAACCTGGAAGGCATCGCCCGCCTTGTAAATGTGCTCCGGCTGCCCGTCGATCAGGTACCAGAATTCGCCCTCGGCGACGTACGCCATCACGATGCCCGGATGCGAGTGCCGCCCCGTCTTCGGCCCTGGAACCAGCTCCGCGATGCCGAACACGACCTCGTAGTTCGAGCCCGGGACGTCGACCTTGCCCAGCGGGGTGCGCTTGATGGGCGGCGGGGAAGCCGGCTGCTGCGTCTGTGCATATCCGGCGGTCGAAAGCGCGGCGACTGCAAGTGGAACGATCCATTTTTTCAGCATCGAGCATCTCCTCGAGAAACAGCGGAAAACCGGCTGATGACAGTCTGTCAGCAGCGCCGCGCACTGGAAATCCGACCGAAGCCCTAGTACTGACGTAGGGGAGCGGCGCACCGATGGTGCAAGTCGTCGGCGGAGAAGGCTTATCCGCAAGTGGCCATACACGCTGTGGCGTACCGTCGCATTAGTTCTGAAGTACTCTGCTGCCGACTGCACCGAATGAGACGACGCCGTATGAAGATTCTCGTCGTCGACGACCACGTCCTGATCCGCGAAGCCTTGCGCGGTGTACTACGGGAACTGAAGGGCGAGGCGACGGTGATCCTCGAGGCATCGGACTCCCGTGAAGCGTTGCGTGAACTCGAGCAGCATGGGGATGTGGAACTCGTGCTGCTAGACCTGAATCTTCCCGATCGCGACGGACTGGACGTGCTGCAGGAACTCGGTGCGCGCTGGCCGACCGTGCCTGTGGTCGTCCTCTCCGCATTCCATGCGCGCGAGAAAGTGTCGAAGGCGCTCGATCTCGGCGCCGTCGGCTTCATTCCCAAGTCGGCACGGCGCGAAGTCATGTGCAGCGCGTTCAACTTGGTGTTCGCGGGTGGCATCTACGTGCCGCCCGAGATCCTCGCGCTTCGCGTTCCGCCCGATGCCGCTGCGACATCTCCGCCGGGTCCAGATCTGAGCACTAGCGCCGCCGCGCTCGGGCTGACCGAACGGCAAGGCGAGGTTCTTGCGCTCATGATGCGAGGCACGAGCAACAAGGCAATTGGCCGGGCGCTGGGTCTTGCCGAATCGACCGTGAAGATTCACGTATCTGCGATCCTCCGCGCGCTGAAGGTAAGCAACCGCACCGAGGCCGTCGTGGCGATGCGGGCGCTGGCGGCGATTCCGTCCCGGGGCGGCTAGATCAGCGACCCGCCGGTGCGGAGGACGCGTCCAACGGTGGTGCGCAGCGCCATCGGCGACACCGGCTTCCGCAGCAGAAGGTAACCGGCCGCTTTCGCCTCGCGCAGTTGCTCCAGACCAGTGTCGCCGCTGATCAGCAGCGCCGGGATCGGCGCGTCGAAGACGCGTCGTAGGCTCTCGATGGCGTGGAGGCCTGACTTGTCGTCTGCCAGACGGCAATCCGAAATGATCAGATCGGGTCGGCGCTCGCTGCTCAAAAGCGTCTTTAGTCCCTCCTCGGCTGATGCATACGTCATCACGTGCCAGCCCCAGCTTCCCAGTAGATCCCGCATGCTCTCGAGGACGAGCTTGTCGTCGTCGATGACGACAACGAGTCCAGGAACCGGGTCGGTCGATCCCGGTGATTCGACGCCTTCCTGCTCAACTCCCGCGCCCGCGAGCGGAACGACGATCGAGAAACGTGAGCCCTGATCGGGGCGCGACTCCAGCTCGACCGTGTGGCCCAGCAATCGGCAGAGGCGCTCGACGATCGACAGACCCAGTCCCAGCCCGGCTCGGTCCACCTGCTGACCGGATACTTGGTAGAACTCGCTGAAGATGTCGCGCTGCAATTCCAGAGGGATTCCCGGGCCGCTGTCGAGCACGTCGATCCGAACCATGCCGCCGCGACGACGGCACCCGATCGCCACCGCGCCGCGCGTCGTGTACCGCACGGCGTTGGCGGCGAGGTTGAACAAGACTCGCTCAAGCAGGATGAAATCGCTTCGCACCCAGGCGCGCGTCGGCGCGACCCGGAGGCGTAGCCCCTTCTCGCGCGCGGATCCGGCAAACGTCGTTTCGATCCGTTGCAGCAGACGCTGCAGCGGGAACCCGGTGAAACTCGGCTCGAGCACGCCAGCGTCAAGGCGGGACATGTCGAGCAGGGCATCGAACAGTTCGTTCATCGAGTCGACGGCCAACTCGACCTTTCCGATCAGGCGCTCTCGTTCCACCGTGTTCGATTCATCGCGCAAACGTGCGACGAACAGGTTGAGCGCGTGCAGGGGCTGCCGCAGATCGTGACTTGCTGCGGCGAGCAAACGTGACTTCGCCAGGTTTGCCAGTTCAAACTGTCGGCTTTTCTCCTGTATCTCGTCGATGAGGCGCGCATTTTCGATCGCGATCAACGCCTGGTCGGCGAACGTGGCAACGAGCGCCATCTGCCGGTCGTCGAAGGGTTGGACCGTGCGCCGACTGACGAGCACGACCCCGATCAACGTGCCTTCCCGCAGCATCGGCACGCCGAGGTGCGTTCTGAAGCCGCCGAGCCGCTGTGCCTCATGCAGGCCGTACTCCGGGTCGGCCAGCACGTCTGGAATCTGCACGTACTTTCCGACGAGCTGGATGCGCCCTACCACGCTTTGTCGCCCCGGAGGAAACGTGACCGTCTTTACGTAGTCGACATACTCCGAAGAAAAGCCATGGCTGGCGGCGCAGTAATAGCCGCCATCTTTCGCTCGCAGGATCTGCGCCATGTCGGCCTGGCACAACCGCGCGGCCGACTCGACCAGCGTATCGAGCACGGTCTGCAACTCGAAGCTGGACCGGCTGATGATCTTCAGCACATCGGCTGTTGTCGTCTGTTGTTCCCGCGCCTCGTCAAGTTGGCGCTCGAGTCTCGCCACCCGCTGCTCGACGGCGGCGCCGACTTCATGATCACCTCGCGGAACTCTGCAGCCTGTCACTTCGACCTCACGTCGCCGCTTCCACCCGGGCAGCGCCTCTTGCGGCCTCTGTCAAATTATCCGTTGCGCGCTCGATTTCCTGCTGACCGTTAACAGTCTGCTTTTGGCCGACGTCTTGATGACATAGCGGTCTTGATCGGGTGATGGGGTTGAACCGGAGGGAAAGAGTTCCCAGAGTCGGGGCGTCTTGCAAACGCCGCTGGTACATATGTTTTCTCCGGAACACTCTTCATCAGTTCTGCATTGAGCACCCGCGGGCGCAGCTAGAGTTGCCAATACAAGTGCGGCCAGCAGGGCAAGGAAGCGTGCTGTCATTGTCGTGTCTTGGTCTCTAATTCTCGTACGGTGATCGCGAGTGAACTAGCGCTTCTGTATCGGTAGACGGATAGAAGAGCAGCGCCAACCGACAGCACCGCGCAAGTGATGGCGATTGAGATCAGAGTACGCCGCCAGCCCTCGAGCGAGTAGGCAGCAGTTGCACTGGCGAGGCCAAGCACACAAAGAGCGAGCGAGCTACCCGCCAACACCTCAGCTTCTTGGCGTAGTTGTTGGTAGCGCGCGACGACAAGCTCGCTAAGGTTTGACACTGCCCTAAGTTCATCGGCGAGGTCCGCAAGGCGCAGACGACCAATCCGTACAAACAGTGACTCGGCGGCTGCGCTTGTAAGAAGTCCGACAACGTAAGCGAGTGAGATGAGGGGGATAGCGGCAACAATCGCCCACGCGGTGGAACGCGAGATAACGTCTATGGCTAGAAGAAGATTCGGCGCGAATACGGCAGCGAGCAGAAACAACGACGTGAGTGTCAAACCGCCTACCGCGACCGCGCCGGTGAAACCTTGTAGCCCTTGCCAAGGCACCATTGAAGACTCCGGACTATGAGGACGACGTGCAAGAGCTTCGATTCCTTGACCCTTGCCCTCCTGGGAAGTTTGCCTACTGACAGACATGTCCGCAATCGGCCACTAGCGGACGTCTCACACCGTGTGAGAATTGCTAGGGGCTCAAGTGCTTCGTGAAGAAATCGACGACCCCACGCTGCACACCGACTGCGACTTCTTGATCCGGATAGACACGCACATTGCCGCCGCGTCCGCCTTGACCCCGAGCGTGATAAAAAGTCCTGCCCGGCCTTGGCGGTTCATCAAAGCCGTGCGTCGCGCCCTCCAAGTAACGAACTATCGTCTGATCACGCGCTGGCTTTGGCCATTCTGCGAGCATAGGGTCACAGGGTCTATCGCCCGCTTCAAAGTCGTCGCGCGTGCCAACGTAGATCAACCTTGGGCTAGAACTCATTCTGTCCCAATAGCCAAAGAGAGGATGCTGCTTCACATTCGGTGCATTGTTACCCTGAACAATAAGCGTGCATGTGGGATAGATCGGTGCGAACGCTATGGGCCATGGCAAATCTTTCCCCAGCTTCTCGCGCACCAAATCGCTGGACATTTGAACAGACATAACACCGCCCCACGAGAACCCCATGAGACCAATTCGCTTGGCGTCTATTTCGGGTTGGGTCGCAAGCCACCGGAGTGCCGCGGCAGCATGCGGCATCGTCGCTCGGGTGCCGTCCCGCGGCGTTACGTCGCGAGCAAACATCGTAATCTCCAGCGTCGCGATTCCTGCTTTCTGCAAGGCGGTCGCGTAGAAGGCGCCACGGCCGTCAACTCCGCCGCTTCCGTGCAGTATTAGGACCACGGGCACCCTCGGCTTGGCTAAGGGCGGAAGACCGAATGTTCCTCGCACTTCTCCTGATGGGCCCAAGCCGGGTATCTCAATTCCGGGTATGGAAATCGGCTGCCCAGGGGCATCAATTTGTGCGTTAACAGACTGAGTACTGAGAACCAGGCCCAAACACATCGCCACAAATAGCTTGGAGCACATTGGTGTCTCCCCTCGCGCCACAGGCACAACGCATTCTTCGGTATATCTTGTGCGTTAGCAACTGAAGTCGCTTTCATCGATCCTCAAGGTCCACTTTGGGTCGAAAGCGCCGAGTCGCGATTCGGCCAAAAGCGGTCGTAAGCTGATCAGCTCCTAACAAAATGTAATGCGAATCCTTTTCGTATGCAGTCAGAACCGGTTCCGAAGCCCAACTGCCGAGCAGGTGTTTGGTGACCACTCTGGAGTCGAGTGCAGTTCGGCGGGCACCAATCACGATGCCGACAATCCTCTTACGCCAGAGCTGGTGCAGTGGGCAGATATGATCTTCGTAATGGAGAAAACCCATCGCACCAAGCTCACTTCGAAGTTCGGCGTGTACTTGAAGAACAAACGAGTGATCTGCCTCGACATACCTGATGAGTATCAGTACATGGACCCGGAGCTTGTTAGATTGCTGCGCGTTAGAGTGTCACGCTTCTTGCCCAGCACGTCGTAAACCTGACTCCGTCTTGCAAGATCGCTTAGTGGGCTACCGGGCCACCATCAATGAAAAGAGTTGCAAAAAAGAAAGTCGAAAGCGAAGGCGGCGACTTCGAGTGCGTGATGCGAAGTTTGTTTCGCTCCTTCGCGATGCTTATCGAACAAGCTGCGGATGGACGGCCGCAACTGCGCGGGCTGCGTGTCGCCCACGACCCAAAGGGTGATCGTTTCGTCGCAGTGCACCTCGGTGCGAGAGTTGAGTTTGTCTTGCGCATCGACAGCGACAGCGTGCCCCCGCAGGCAGACGTCGAATGCAGACCGATAAATTCTGCTGGAGCAGCCGCCGAAACGACGATCGCTCGCTTTCGTTTCAACGAGGCTGGCATCGTCTCTGAATCAACCGTTCCAGAACTAGTCAATGAGCGACTCGACCAGAAGAACGGAGCTTGGAGCATTGTAGCTGCTGTGATGTGGAATGCGCTGCAGGCGCAGGTCTAGCCGCCGTGCATGAACTGCTTTCGGGCAAGACCGGCCGGTCGAAGGTGGTCCTGAATTCGTCCACGCGCCTTTGAGACCAGAGTTTGCCTCCGTGTGGCCGTCTTGACTTTGGACGGCTGTGTGATGGGAAAGACCTCGTGCATGTGCTCAGCGAGCGCCTCGCGAAAGCTTGCGGCATAGGGCAAGATTGGGCGCCGGTTGTCCCACTGGATGACCAATCCCTCCCGAAGCGGTTTGCCCCAATGTGATACGCGGAAGATTCGCAGCGCATAGCGATCTGTCCGCAGATGAGACGGAATGATCGCTACGCCGTACCCGGCTTCCGCGAGTGCCAGCAAGGTGTGGGGCGCGCGGCTTTCGAACAGGACGTTCGGCTTGAGGTTTGCCAGACGGCAAGCGGCATTGAATTGCACGCGTACCGAATACCCTGGCTCCAGCAGCAGCAATGGATAGGACGCAAGGCGCCCGATGTCGATCATTTCGCCGGGTCCAATGTCGAGCGATGGATCGCATGCGGCCAAGACCTCGTCCGGCAGCAACGGCTGGCTCCCGAGGGAGGGATAGGCACCCTGATCGTGCCTGATGCCCAGGTGCACCTCGCCGCGTTCCAGCAGAGCCACCTGAGCGGGTCCAAGCGCCTCGGTCAGTTTCACCTGCACATTGGGAAAGCGCGCTGCGTATCGAGGCAGGAACGTCGATAAGACGCTCTCGATCATCTGCGGCGAGGCCGCCACCTTCAACACGCCACGGTCGCCGCCCCTGAGCAACTCCACCCGCTCGCCCAGCGAACCGACTTGACCCAACACGCTGCGACAATCTCCGAGCAGCTCCTCACCGATGGCAGTCAGGACGAGGCGGCGCCCTACGCGATCAAAAAGCCTGACGCGGAACTCCTGCTCGAGATCGCTGATCTGTCGCGAGAGAGCTGACTGGCTGATGCACAGATGCAGCGCCGCCTTGGAGACCGTGCCGAGCTCGGCTATCGCAATGAACGTTCGCAGGCGCCTCAGGTCCATGGTGCCTTATCTCCGATCTGCATAAACAGTCAGAAGAATTATGTATTGGACGTAAGTGTGGCCCGTCTCATATCGTCCGCGCAAGCGTCAGTCGACATGTATCAGCGACGGCACGTCGACCGAGCTGCAGCAGCGAGATGAAGAGGGGCCGACGTCGCCAACAGCAGTTGGCAGCAGGAGGCAATCATGATCAGTGCGCTTTCGTCTTGGAGGCTCTCGGGACAGATAGCGAGCGGGTGGCTGACTTCATCGGTGCTGCTCGTCGGACTGCTCACCGCCTTGCCGGGCGCACACGCCGACACGATTCCAGATTGGAACCTGATCACCGCCAAGGCGCTGCAGACGGCCAAGGCCGGTACCGGCCTGGCTCACAGCCGGGTCTATGCGATGGTGCACGGCGCAATGTTCGACGCCGTGAATGCCATCGACCGCCGCTATCAGTCCTACGCCGCTGACCTCGAAGCGCCCCCAGGCGCGGCTCAGGACGCCGCGGCCGCTGTCGCGGCACACATGGTGCTCATGGACCTCTATCCACAACAAAAGGACACGTTCGATGCCGCGCTGGCGGCATCGTTGGAGAAGGTTCAGGACGGTCAGGCCAAGGCCGATGGCGTAGCGCTTGGCAAGGCGGCGGCAGAGAAGATGCTCGCGCTGCGCAGCAACGACAAGATGAGCGAGAAGGCCTCCTTCGCACCAAAAAGCGGCCCCGGCGTATTTCAGCTGCCCCCTAACGCTGACCCGATTGGCTCGCATTGGGCATCGGTTACGCCGTTCGTGCTCAAGAGCATTGAGGACTTCCGCTTGCCGGGCCCGCCACCGTTGGCGAGCGCGCGCTACGCTGAGGAGTTCAACGAAGTCAAGGCTGTGGGCGCGAAGAACAGCACGCTGCGCACGGCGGAGCAGACCGCCATCGCCCTGCTGTGGCAGCCCACGAGCCCGATCACCTATAACGCCATGCTGCGCGTAATGCCAGAGCTCAAGCAGAAGAGCATTGTCGAGCAAGCACGGGTGTTTGCGCTGTTGAACATGGCAGCGTCGGATGCCTTCATTGTCGGGTGGCGCGACAAATACTTGTTCCTGTTCTGGCGTCCGGAGACGGCGATCCGCAACGCCGACGGCGATGGGAACGATGCAACGTCTGCCGACGCGACCTGGGAGGGCCTGTTTTCACCCTTCCCTGCACACCCGGAATATCCCTCCGGCCATGCGCTCTTTACGGGGGTAATGGAGACGGTGCTGCGCGACTTCTTCGGCACCGACCAGATGACGCTTGCGGTCACCAATCCAGACAAGAAGATCGCGCGCACGTTCGCAAGCTTTTCCGAGATTGCGAAGAGCGTGGAAGACGCGCGCGTGTGGGCGGGGATTCATTTCCGCGGTGCCGACATTGACGGCACCCGAATGGGTCGGCGCGTCGCTGAATACGCCTTGAAGAATTGCATGCGGCCGATCGCGAAGTGACGCGGTCCGACCGGAGCGAGAAGCGAAGCGCGAGAGCGCATTTCACTTTTGCCGGCAGGCATGACGAGGAGACGACGCTCCATCTTTGGACCCAGTAGCATGCGTTCAAGCGATGTAACGTCGTTCTTAGCGATAGCAATGAAGTAGACCTGGTTCGCTGTGGATGCTAGACGTCTGCTTTAGAGAGACGCAAATGTCCGTAATGGGTCGACAGCGGAAGTTCGACGCGACTCCATCCTTCAGCACTTCACCTAAACACAAGTGAACTTTCCGCCATTTGTTGACGGATTGATCAACGGTGTATTCGAAGTCGTAGTCAATGCCACGATCGGTCCGGACAGATGGCACATCATCTTCGGCTAATGTGCGCAGATCCCACACGACCTCAACGCGAGTTTGAACCAAATACTTGTCGGCACCGCCTCGTGGGCGGATCCAAGTCTCGTTAAATCCGGGTTGTTCTATCCGAAGAGCGCGAAGTCGGCGGAGGATCGGCTTCGCCACTACGCGCGTTCGTTTTCGCTGGTCGAGGTCGATAGCTCCTACTACGCCATTCCCTCACCGCACGCCGCAGCCCTGTGGAATGAACGCACACCTGACAATTTCATTTTCAACATCAAAGCATTCAGGCTGCTGACGCAACATCCGACCGAGCCGCGAATGCTGCCGCCAGACGTTCGAGAAGAGCTTGCGAACTGGCCAAAGAAGAACGTGTACTACAACGACCTCGCTGATGAGCTAAAGACCGAGGTATGGCATGAATTTACAACGGCGCTCGAACCGCTTCGACTGAACGGCAAGCTCGGGGCACTGCTGTTTCAATTTCCCAAGTGGTTTTTACCGAACCGCGCGAACTTCGATCACTTGCGCGAGATTCGGCGACGACTGGAAAAATACACGGTGGCCGTCGAGTTTCGAAGTGCGTTGTGGTTTGACCAGAGTCATCGTGACAAAACGCTCGCGTTCGAGCGCGACCAAGAGTTCACGAATGTCATCGTCGATGAGCCGCAGTTAGGTGCATCGACAATCCCCGCGGTGTGGGAAGTGACGAACGAGTCTCTCGCGATGGTGCGGATGCATGGCCGCAACAGCGCAGACCTGGGACAAGCCCGGACTGCGGAGCGCGTCCGAGCGGTTCAACTACGACTACACGGAGCAGGAACTTGGCGAGCTCGTGCCGGATGTTCGTCAGGTGGCAAAGCGGGCCGAGTCAACGCATGTCATCTTCAACGTGAACAATCAAGATCAAGGCATCCGCGGTGCGCAGATGATGCGTCGACTGCTTGACGAGCAGGATGCAAGTTCGCGCTGACGCAAACTGGATCGCTGCAGTGGCAATGAACAGAGAATCCGCTCTGCTTAGGCAGAGTACTTTTCCAAATACTTGGTAAGTCGTCGTTTGCGCGCGGTGCTTTCCGAGCTGAGGTAACGGACGACTCCGAAAATCGGACGCTCCGGTCCCCACGGCCGGTCATAACGGCCGAAGGTCCAAAGATACCCAGCATAAGAGTTTGGGTTACGTCCGTCGACGGAGTACTTGTTCATCAAATGGGTCATCGTCTTCAGTGCATCACGCGGATGAGCGGACCATTCGAGAATCTTCTTCGCCCACAGCATTCGCATAGCGTTATGGAACCATCCGTCGCGCACCAATTGCGTATGCGCGGCGTTCCATACTGCATCATGCGTTCGCGCTTGCTCCAACTGCTGCAGTGAATAGGTATTCGGCCTGGCGTCGTTTGCATGTTTTTGTAGCGAGGCCTGCGCCCAGTTGGGGATCGCTTCATAACTGTCGTAGCTGTCCGGACACTTGGCGCATAGGTTGTAGCTCAATTCCCGCCACGTGATCAGCTCGTCCAGAAATGCTTCGGAGGCTTGCTCATTCCCCACCATCCGCTGCGCTTACCGTGCGCTTGGGAAGCGACATTTGCCGGCGACCAGTTTTCTTTTCGCCTGATGCGCGCGAAGATTTCGTGCACAGAGATGTGGCCGAAGTGCAGATAGGGCGACAAGCCGCTCGTACCGGCAAGGTCAGGATCGCCACGGGCGTCGGGATACGACGCTAGACCTTTGCGCATGAACCGAGTGAGGCGCAGGCGAGCGACGTCGGCACCGCCTTTGAATGCTGCCGTACCGAACCGAGTGATCGATCGGTAACGCCGCAAGCTGGTCAGAGTCGCCCGACAGCAAACGGGGTGACGCTGGCGGCCATCGCCTGCGGATGTCAGTCGGCAATGCTCGCAGCTTCTTCAAAGACACCGCCCGCAGTGGATCGGCCAGTGGCATGTGATCCAAATGTGCTGGCAACGTTTTCTGCAGAAATCGACGGAAGTCGACCGCCCGGCTGTATGCCTTGTCCGCTGCGCGCAGCGGTAACAAGCCGTTGGAGTCGATGACCTCAAAGCGTGACTTAATCTGCTTTCCAGCTGCCGCCACCATTTTCGGCAACATGAAGCAAGGAAAGTCATCGGTCACAACGACACATGCACGCGCAGCAAGCGCAGCGAGCAAACCTTTACCCGCCCCAAGCTCTTTTTCTACGTATGGGTAATAAGTGATCGGCGCCTGGGCGAACTCGCGCGTGTTGCATGCCATGCCTTGCAGCACGAATGCGTGAATCCGGTCACTGGCCCATGCCGTACCCGCATCGGAGCGCTTCGAAGATCAACAGCGGCCGGCCCAGTGTTTCGGCCCACTCGACGGCACGTTGCAAACTGAAGTTGTAGCGGCGCCGACGGTGCATGATCATCCAGTAGAGAACGTACTCACCAGATGCATCAGCGACCTTATCGTTGCGCACATCGATGCGCAGCTCTGGCACGCGTTGGTTGACAACGCCTGCTACGACCATCTACTTCTTTGGCTTGCAGCTTCCCTTGGCACCGGGTTTCTTCCCCGGTGTCGGTTCATAGCCAGGCCAACATCGACTTGTCTTCTTCGTCGAAGACTTGGTGGACTTCTTCTTTGTTGCCATTTCGCGGCTCCATCCTAAAACTGATTGGCGAAAAGCCGCTTACATGAAGCGGCTGCTTCGTGCGTAAGTACTAGCCGACGGCTGATCGGTTGCCGATCGAGCGCGTCAACTTGGCCGACATGAACAAAATGCAGAGCGCTGACAAGCCCACCAATATGTAAACGATTCTCGAAAGCGGCGACATATCACCAAACACCGCAGCCACGAGATCGAAGTTAAAAGCGCCAACCAGCAACCAGTTGAGTCCACCAACAATTAGAAGAACTAATGCAATCCACGTAACAGTTTTCATATGCACTCCGTTAATAAAAATTGTGCCGCCGGGGGCTCACAACATGCAACGTGTTTCAGAAGAGCGTTTGATGCGTTTACGAGCCCACACCAAAGCTCGAGGCACGGCGATGAATGACATCGCAGCGCCTCGCATTCAAGTGATCACTTCGGCAAAATCACCGAGTCAATCACATGAATGACGCCGTTGTCGGCGCTGACGTCGGTCTTGATTACCGTCGCGTTATCGACCATGACCTTTCCGCCCTGCGTACGGACGGTAAAGGCACTGCCTTGTGCCGTCTTGACCGCGCCGGGCTTGACGTCGCTCGCCATCACTTTTCCTGGCACAACGTGATAAGTCAGCACACTGGTGAGCTTGGCCTTGTCCTTCAGCAGCGCTTCAAGCTCCGCTGGCGGAATCTTTGCAAATGCTGCATCAGTAGGTGCAAAAACGGTGAATGGGCCGGGACCTTTCAGCGTGTCCACGAGTCCGGCTGCCTTCAATGCAGTGGCTAGAGTATTGAACTGTCCGGCGGAAACCGCCGTGTCCACGATGTCGGCTGACAACGCCGTGGAAGCGGCGGTTGCGAAGGCAAGACCCGCAATTACTCGACTCACATGCTTCATAGCAAATCCTTTCGAAAGGGTTCAGTTATGCGGTTAACCACCGCTGCGATGTGTGACGCGCCCCTGCAGGCCGTGTTGCGGACTTATTTCATCAGCGATGCAAAAAAACATTGAACCGCGCGCTGTTCAGCGAGTCACGTTAGCGAGGGGTCTGCAGACGCGAGGCTTTATGCTCCCGTCATGATGCAAGCAGACTCGGAACTGGTGCGCCTTGCTCAGTCAGGCGATCAGTTGGCGTTCGAGGCGCTGGTGGTTAAGTATCAGCGGCGGATCGCGCGTCATGTCGCACGTTATGTGCCGCTTGCAAGCGACGTCGAAGACGTGGTGCAGGAGGTTTTCATTCGTGCTTACCGCGGTCTGCATTCTTTTCGAGGCGACAGTGCGTTTTACACATGGTTGTACCGAATCGCGACAAATGCCGCTCTCACTTTTCTCAGGCGCGCACCGCTTGAAGAGCAACTGGACGACTCCGAAGACGAACAGTCGAACCTATTTGAACCCGGTGTATCGGACGGCGAGACGCCTGAGCGCACATTAATGGCGAACCAGATCGCCGATGCCGTGCGGCAAGGCCTTGCCCGCATGCAGCCGGAGCTTGTGGATGCGTTGACTTTGTTTGAGGTCGAGGGCAAATCGTATTCAGACATTGCGCAGATGTTTGATGTCCCGGTTGGAACAGTGCGTTCGCGGATATTTCGGGCACGCGAAGTCCTTGCAAAACGCCTGGAGCCCATGCTGGCACCGCAACGCGATAGGAGATGGTGAAATGTCGCAGAAAGTATCGCTACTGCTCGACGGTCAACTGGATGCCGAAGACGTCTCGACGGTGCTGAAGGAACTCGGCACCGACGACGTACTTCGCGACCGCTTCACTATCTATGGGCTGGTCGGTGACGCGATGCGCGGCGTCTATGTGCTTGATGACGGTTTCAGCAAGCGAATCTTTGCGCGGCTGCGCCGTGAAGGCGTGAGAATGGAAGACGAGTACGACCCGCTGGCCTAGATACTCCCAATTGCTAAAGATGCGTCCGCATCACTGTGCCGGTGGCGTTTGCGGTGCCACGCGCTGCCACCCTTCTGCACAGCTCGCTACATAGGGGTAGTACTTGGCGCTACTGACACACCAGTACCACCACTGCTGCGCGTTCGCGTTCTCACTCGCAGGCGCAGGCGGTGGAGGAGTGGCTGCAGCGAGATCACGTTCAAGCCATACCCGCGGCTCTTGGTACTGCGTGTACGCGACGGAGGGTGCGCCCCAATACCCCCAGCCGGGTCCCCAGTAACCGCCCCAGTAACCCGGCCAGTACGCGGCACCCCAATACGGACCCCAAAAGCCGCCCCAAAACCCAAAGCCTCGGTGGTGGTGATGTCCGTGATGATGGCCGTAGTGACCACGATGCCCGCCACCATAACCTCCGCCACCACCTCCTCCTCTACGTGCCGATGCAGAGTCGGCCATGGTGGTCAAGGCGAGCGCGATTGCGGCCGCCATTGCGAACGTCTTAACAGGTGCCATACGTTCTCGCATGCGATGCTACGACGCATGATCCTAGCTCGCGCTGGGGGGAAAGTGATACCAAAAAAATGTAACGGCTTTCGCCGTGCTCGGACGGCAAACTGTCCAGTCGAGATAAGCGAAGACATGCCCAAGGTCTCAAGCCAAAGTGCGCGTGTTCTCTTAGCTTGTGCGATGGACGCGGCCATAGATGATCGACCACACACTCGACACGACGCACTCGATTCTGCATGCGCAGGTAACGGGTCGTCTCGAGCAAGGCGACTTTGCTCGGCTCGCGAAAACGGTCGACCCGCATATTGAGCAAACGGGAGGTCTCGGAGGCATCGTGATCGAGGCCCCGACGTTTCCCGGATGGGAGAGTCTCGGCGCAATGGCGGCCCACTTCCGCTTCGTGCGAGATCACCACAAAGACATCAAGAAGATCGCGGTCGTAACCGATTCCGCTATGGGCACGGTCGCTGAGCGTCTAGCTTCCCATTTCGTGTCAGCGGAGATAAAGCGTTTTCCTGCGAGGGCAGGTCGACGCCGCGAAGCAGTGGGTAATGAATCGTCCTTGATGCCAACACTCGGCAAACTTCTCTTAGCTTTTGTGCTTGCGAACCTGGCGATTCCCGCCACGTTTGCGGGCATGTATGACCAGCCATATGCCATCGTGGAGTCAGGCAACGCATCGGAGCTGCGCAAGGAGGCCCGTGTCGCGATCAGCCAAGTGGATGGGAAAAACCCTCGCAACGCACGCAAGAGCGATCCGCTCGCTCCGGGCAAGCACGTCATCACTTTGCACTTCGAGAGTGCGCGCGGCATCTTCCGCCCTACTTCTCTGGACGTCGAACTCGACCTGCAAGCCTGCACTCTCTATCGCATCGTCGCTAATTACGAGAGCAAGACAGGAGGCGATTGGAAACCGAAGGTCTATTCCGAGCCGCTCGGCGAATGCGTCAAGAAATTCAAGAAGAGTCAATAGAAATCGGGAGCCACCAGCTCAGCGACCGTTATCCAAACTTCAACTGCCCGGGAACACGCGGACGACGTCTCCCGACCATCTGTCCACATCGGCACCGAAGCTAACGGTGCCACAGTGTTCGATTGTCTTCGGGCAATTGCGACTGCCTTCCACACGCCAAACGCGCTGATCATTACCTTTCTTTGAGGGGTACGTAGCTTTGAATGGCATCTGCGCGCTGACTTTCGCTTGACCAAACACCGCTATCAATACCTTCAGCGCCTGATGAAGTGCTGTGTCTTCGTCGGGAGCGACGCCACCTTGCGTTTTGGGAAAGAGCATTCGGCGAAGTGTCACGAGGTCATCCATGGTCGGATTTAAGTGCGCTTCCTTCTGTTCAGCTTCCCGCCAGATCAGCCGCGAGTGACTGGTAACGTTGACGACATCGCCGTCGTTCATAAAAACGAGAATTCGCGCGTTTCTCTTTGGCTTGCCCAAGCCACACTGTTCGTTTTCACTCACTGTGATCTCGATCTCACGGCCTTGACTGGCTTTATCGGGCACGCCCTTGAAGACCTCGTTTATGAAGATCGTGTACGCACCACGTCCAGGCGGAAGATCCTTGACCTTGACCTGCTGTTTAACGGTGCCGAGAAAAACCGTGCTGTGCTTGTCGAGCTGGTCGTAAAGGCTTGTCATGGCAGGTGAACAGGCCTGACCGAGGCTGGGCACGGCCATCAGCAACGTGGCGAGGGCAGCGACACAGCGCCTGGAACTTTTCACATTCAACTCCTGCAAAGTGGTTCGAGTGCAAGACAAGCTAGTTGTATTGTCAAGATGCGCGTTCCCTTCCCCCAGTTATAACGTTCGAACCTCGATAAAGGGGTTAGCCAGCGATGAGGCTGGACCGAGGGTCCGCTTCAGTTTTTTGTGCGAGGCAGCTTTGCACCGTTCCTAGTGTCCATTTAGAGGTCGATAGCTGCGATCGACTGTGCCCGCCATAGCAAGCACCGCGCACCGCCTTCGTTCATCAGAATTCCTTGCCACATAGCGACCTTGCCGCGAAACTATGCGCGACAAGAAGCGCGCAACGCGGCAACAAGAACAGGGGGAGTCGTGGCGACGAGAGACGACGCAGCGAGGCGGCTGAAGCTCATCATCAGCGCCAACGGTTCTTCACTGCTTAACGAAGCTGACGCATTGCGCGGACTTCTGCTGCGCGGTCAAAGCGACGCGCCGCCGGAACTGCGGGCTCTGATGACCGTAGCGGAAAAGGGTGCTGTCGCGCATTTGATCAAGTGGTCCAAGGCACCCCCGCATGAGCGACCCACCTATGTCCAGATGCGCGACCGGATCGCGCAAAAATTTGGGTCAGGCGGCGTGATGCCTGAGGAACTCGCTCAATGGGCACTGGACGCCTGGGTCGCTGCACTGCCCACGCTCGCTCCTCATGCGACGGCCACAGTTCAAGCACCGCTGGCGCTCGAAGCGATTGCTGAACCGCCGGCACCGGCACCGCCGCCGCCCATGACGGCAAAGGCAGCGTCGGCCGCGCCGGTCTATCGCAATGCGCTGTTGGCGCCCGTCGGCGCAAAGATGGAAGAGATCGCGCCGCCACCTTCGGAGGCCGCGACCACGGCAATGCCTACCGACAGTCGCAGAGTGCCGATGTTGCGCGGCCTCAGCTGGATCGCCGAGGGCTGGCGTCTGTTCAAGGCGCAGCCCTTGATGTGGTGGGTATGCTTGATCGTGTTCGTGGTCGTCGGCGTGGTGCCGCAGTTGATTCCGATCATCGGTCCCATCATCGGCTTGCTGCTGGCGCCGATCCTGGTAGCAGGGCTAATGCTGGGCGCACACGACGTGCAAGAAGGCCGGCCGCTGACCGTGGGCCATGTGTTCGCGGGCTTTCAGACCAATCCCGGCGCACTGATACTGACGGCAGTGATTCAAGTGGGGCTGATTATCGCGATCGGCGCCGCGATTTTCTTCTTGATGGGCCAGCGGTTGATGTCCGCCGCTATGGCATGGAACATGGAGAAGGGCAACGTCGACTTCAGCACCATCGTTTCGCTGCTCGGACCTGCGCTGCCATTGATGCTGCTGCTGATGCTGGTGGCAATGACGACCTACTTCGCGCCGCCGCTCGTGGCCATTCGCAATGAGGGACCGGTGCGCGCTGTGTGGCTGAGCGTCACCGGAATGGTGAAGAACGTTCTGCCGGGACTCGCTTTCAGCGTAGTGATGTTCATTCTGGCTGTACTCGCCACCCTACCGTTTGGGCTCGGGTGGATTGTCTTGCTGCCAGTACTCGCATTGTCGAGCTACGCGGCGTTCCGGGATATTTATCTCGACTGAGTAATCGCATTACGAAGCCAGGCGACCGCCCGAAATACCGTCGGGAAGTTTTACGATTTCCCCCGCCAGCATCTGATCGACTTATTCTGTCGGAGCCAAGTCGCTGTTAATACGCCGGAATGCTTGGCCGGTTCATCTTGTGCTTAACAATTCCACTTCGGCATCGAACCGTAACTGCAGGAGTGAGTAAATGAACACTCGACTATCCACCGCGGTGAGGCGAACGGCAATGGCATTGGCGGTGTTCGCCGCGGGCCCGTCGTTCGGCGCAGTCTTGTACGCCGAAAATTTTGAGGCCGATCCAACGGCGAGCTGGACGGTCAACAGCAGCCCTACTGACGCAGCAGCAAATTTCTTCTTCGATTACTCGACCGTTGGCATCTCGAGTGCACCCAGTGCGCTTGGCACTCGAGGCCTAAAGCTGCAAGCCAATCAGTCCAGTGGGCTCTTCGGCGGCATGAGCGTATCTCCCAACGGACAAAACTTCGGCGGCAGCTATACCGTGAGGTTTGATTGGTGGGCCAATTTCAACGGGCCATTTCCGGCGGGCGGAAGCGGGTCCACCCAGTTATCGACCTTCGGTGTTGGTACGAGCGGAACGACGGCTCAATGGCCCGCTGGCTCGCAAGACAGTATCTGGTTCGGGGCCACGTCCGACGGCAATTCCGCAACTGATTGGCGGGCCTACTCACCCACCGCTCCGACCAGATACTCGGACACAGCGGCTGGCATCTATGCGGCGGGTGCCTTTGCGGGCAGCAGCAACGCTGCGGATCCCTATTACGCAGGCTTTGGTAGCAATGACGCTCCGGCGGCACAGCTTGCACTCTTTCCTCAGCAAACCGGTACAACGCTCGTCGGTTCGGCCGGCATGGCCTGGCACGTCGTCGAAATCGCGGTGGGGCTGTTGGATGTCACCTGGACAGTCGATGGTTTGCTCATCGCCACGGTCCCTCTGATTGACGATACGGTGAACACGGGCAATAACATTTTCTTCGGGCACTCAGACACGAATGCCACGTCGAGTAGCGATCCCAACGACGGTGCGTTGCTCTTCACCTTGATCGACAACATCAGCGTGACCGACGACGCCGTCGCGGTGCCGGAGCCAGGGACACTTGCCCTTCTCGCCCTAGGCCTCGCGGGATTCATCTTCTCCCGCCGCAAGCAGTAATTGAGTTCGCGCTAGCGCAAGCCGCGCTGCGGCGAGGTTGGTTGTTCTGCGGACTGCGCGCCGCAGTCGCCTTTACCGCACCGAAGAAGCGAGTTGTCTTTCGTAACTTACCCGGTCGAAGTACTCGCGCACGCTCGCGATCTTGTTATCGCGCAGCCGAAAGACACAGACTGCTGACAGCTCCAACGGAACCGCCGTGCATGTACGACCCTCATGTACACCAGTGAAGTGACCGCGGCCAAGAAACTCTACGATGACAGCGTCTGCACCAGTTGCGATGGTTTCAATTACGAAGCGCCAATCTGGGAGTTCGGCGTATACGGTCTGCATGTGAGTCACATAGTTGTTCTTGCCTCTGACAACGTTGCCAGAGCCGACGACGATGTAGGTGACGTCGTTAGCAAGGAAAGACGTCCACTTAGCCCAGTCGCGCGCGTTCTCTGCCGACAAGAACTCTAGAACGAGAGCTTCGATAGGCGCGCTCACGGCAGATGTGCCTTATTTGTGACCGCCAAAGGGCAGACTAGCCGGTGCGTGGTCGCGTGGTACGTATGAACCCCTATCATTCCTGCCCGTGACACCTTCTTCCCAAATGACAGTCCGATCGGATGCGCGCTCCGACGTCGAGTTGGTCCGTGCGCGCAACAATGTGCGCTTCTCTGGCCGTGGCGAGCGGCCGATCATGTTTGCACATGGCTTCGGCTGCGATCAGACGATGTGGCGCCTGGTCGCGCCTGCGTTCGAGGCCGATTACCGCGTGGTGCTGTTCGACTACGTGGGCTGTGGCAAGTCCGACTGGTCGGCGTGGGACTCGCAGCGCTACAGCAGTTTGCGCGGCTACGCTCAGGACGTTCTCGATATCTTGAGCGCCTTCGATCTGCATGACGTGGTCTTCGTAGGGCACTCCGTCAGCGCGATGATCGGCATGCTCGCCTCGATCGAGGCGCCGGAACGCTTTTCGCGGCTCATTCACATCGGCCCATCGCCGCGCTATGTGAACGACGCCGGATACATCGGCGGCTTCGAGCGCAACGACATCGAGGGGCTGCTCGACCTGATGGAGAAAAACTACGTCGGCTGGGCTGCGTTCCTCGCACCCGTGGTGATGAAGAACCCGGAGCGCGCCGAGCTGACCGAGGAGCTGCAGTCGAGCTTCTGCGCGACTGATCCGCGCGTCACGCGCCAGTTCGCGCGCGTCACATTCCTCTCCGACAATCGAGACGACTTGAACAAGGTGACGGTGCCTTCGCTCATCCTGCAGTGCAGCCAGGATGCGATCGCGCCGGACGCCGTCGGGCGATACCTGCAGAACGTGTTGCCCGATGCGACGCTGCGTCAGATGTCCGCGACCGGCCACTGTCCTCACATGAGCCATCCGGAAGAGACGGTCGCGCTGATGAAGGAGTATCTGCAGCAAGCGCCGTGAAGAATTTGGATCCTTTGCTCGATTCTGCTCCGTGTGGATTTCTCGTCGTCGGGGACGATGGCACGATCCAGCTCGCCAATTCGACCGCCGCCGAGATGCTTGGCGCCGCGGACGCACCGGCACTCATCGGGCGCCACGTCGATTTCATCTTGTCCACGCCCAGCCGAATTTTCTACCAGACGCACGTCTTCCCAACGCTGTGTCTACAGGGAAGGGTGCAGGAAGTGTATGTCGCGCTGATAGGCAGCGGCGGCGCAGAGGTGCCGGTACTGCTCAATGCCAAGCGGCGCACTGACGGCGATCACAAGGTATCCGACTGGGCGCTGGTTCCCATGCGCCAACGCAATGAACTCGAGAACGAGATTCTCAAGGCCCGCCGAGTCGCGGACGAGTCGTCGAAAGCAAAAGATCAATTCCTCGCGCTCGTTTCTCACGAGCTGCGCTCTCCCCTCACGGCCATCCTCAACTGGGCAACACTGCTCCTGCAACGCGAGCCCGATGCGGCCACGCTTAAGCGCGGGCTGCAGGCGATTGATCGCAACGCGCGCGTGCAGTCCCGGCTCGTCGATGACATCCTCGACGAAGTGCGTGTACAGACCGGCAAGCTGCGCCTGGAGCTCGCCGACGTAGATGCGAGGCCGATCTTGAGCAACGTGCTCGACGGGGTCGCACCGGCGGCGCGTGCCAAGTCCGTCGAGCTGGAAGGCGACCTGTCGACCGAGCAACTGCTTGTTCGGGCGGATCCGAATCGGCTTCAGCAGGTTTTCTGGAACGTCGTGCACAACGCAGTGAAGTTCACCCCCGCCGGCGGACGCGTGCGAGCGACGATGCGGCCGCGCGATGCGTGGGTCGAGGCGGCGATCAGCGATACCGGCCATGGCATCTCGCCCGAGTTCCTGCCGCATGTGTTCGAGCATTTTCGGCAGGAGCACGCAGCTTCGAGCGGTGCCGAAGGCGGTCTTGGACTCGGCATGGCTATCACCCGTACGTTGGTGGAGTTGCACGGCGGGAGCATCTCGGCCAGCAGTTCCGGCCTAGGTCACGGAAGCACGTTCATCGTGCGGCTGCCGACACTGCAGCGGCCGCCGGTGGGTGCGGCTGCACATCCTGACGCGCACCTCGTCTAAGAACTCGTGTGAACAATCCCGGCTCGACGCCATCACCGCGTGGCTTCACGCTGATGGAGCTTGTGGTGGTGATGGCGATCATCGCCATCCTGGCATTGATGGCTGTTCCGACCTTTCACGACAAATACATTCGAGAGCAAGTCATCGAGGCGATGCGGCTGACCGACATCGCCAAAGGACCCATCGCCACCGCCTGGTCCACCACCAAAACCTTTCCCGATGACAACGCTGCAGCAGGCTTGCCTGTGGCCGACAAGATCGTCAGCAACTACGTCAAGTCGCTAACAGTAGAAGCGGGTGCAATCCATGTGGTGTTTGGCAACCAGGCCAATGGCGCGCTGCGTGGCAAAACGTTGAGCCTGCGCCCTGCAGTGATCGAGGACGCGCCCATCGTGCCTGTGGCCTGGGTGTGCGGCTATGCGGCGGCGCCCGAGAAGATGGCCGTAATGGCGGTCAACAAAACGGACCTGCCGAAGATTTGGCTGCCAGTGAATTGCCGTTGAATGCCACTGTCCGAGTCGCAAGTATAGCGCGTTTTCAATAGTCGCCTCAAGCTCGGGGAGTAGGGCGAGAGCTTTTACCTTCTTCAAGGCTCGCTCTGTTCATCGCAAGCGCCATTTCGAGCGCGGAGTCATCGACCGGTTTAATCAGATGCAAGTCGAAACCGGCTTCTCGAGTGCGCCGTTGGTCTTCCTGCTGACCGTACCCAGTAAGCGCAACCAAATAGACATCGGCCGACTCCGGCTCCCGGCGCAACGCCCGCGCAACTTCGTAACCATCCAATCCTGGTAAACCAATATCGCAAAAAACAATATGCGGTTTGAAACTACGACACGCTTCCAAACCCGCGCGGCCATTGTGGGCCTTGTCGGTCGTATGTCCTTTGAGTTCCAAAAGCACGCAAAGCGTTTCCGCCGCATCAATGTTGTCTTCCACCACCAATATTCGCAGCGGGCCCCTCGGTTCTTCCACGCCGGCGGCACCTGCTTGACGTGGCGCGGCCGCGGTCACTTCGAGAGGTATGACGACCGTGATCTCCGAGCCTCGTCCTACACCGGCGCTCGATGCGTCAATGTGTCCATCGTGCAGCTCGACCAGATGCTTGACGAGCGCGAGTCCTAATCCCAAGCCACCTCGTGAGCGATCAAGGCTGCGGTCTGCCTGATTGAACGATTGAAACATTCTCTGCAGCGTGTCTTCGTCCATGCCAATACCGGTGTCGCGCAAGTTGACTTCGCATCCCTTTGCTGTGCATTGGACTTTCACCGCTATCTGGCCACCGGCTTCGGTGAACTTCACGGAATTGTGCAAAACATTACCGACAATTTGGTTCAGCCTGGTTTCGTCGCCATACACCCAGATGGGTTCATTGGGGATATCAATGTTTAACTGCAAGCCAGCCGCTTCGAGAGCCGGACGGTAGTCCTCGCATGCATCGCGCACGGTCGCAACGAGGTCGCAGCGCGCCTTTTTAATCTCAAGCTTTCCGTGCGTTATCCGCGCCACGTCGAGAAGATCGTCAATCAGACGTGCCATGTGGCCTGACTGGCGATCGATAACCTGACGCGCCTTGCGCGCTGTTGGTTCGTGGGCAGCCACGACGTTGAGGATTTGAATGGCATTTCGAATCGGGCCCAGCGGGTTTCTCAGTTCGTGCGCAAGCACCGCGAGAAACTCGTCCTTGCGACGGTCAGACGCTTGCAGTGCTTGCTCCGCTTGTTTGCGTTCGTGAATGTCGGTGGCAGTTCCATACCAGCGGAACACTCCGCCCGTCTCGTCCTTGACAGGAACTTCACGCAACAAGAACCAGTGGTAGGCACCGTCCGATGCCCTTCGTAATCGCAACTCAAACTCCAGCGCCTGGCTGTTTGCCAATGCCTCTTTCCATCGGCGCATCATTTCAGGAAGGTCTTCGGGATGTACGACGCGCTCCAGCTCGTCGGCTTCACCTGTTGAGAGTCCGGTGTACTCATGCCACCGCTGGTTGATGAACTCGACCGACCTGTCGGGCCGTCTCACGAACGCGATCTGCGGCATCGCATCGGCCATTGCTCGCAACCGCGCCTCGCTCTCGCGGGCAATTTGAATGTCCACCTCGGCACGATTCGCCGCAGCGATGCGTCTGTACATGGAGACGCTTTCGAACAGCAAGACCCACAAGAGGAAGCTGCCGGCTAAGAGCCCGAAGGTCCGCCCTGCATAAAAACCGAGATCGAAGCGTCCGGCGTTGAAAACAGCAGACAGCCCGATGTCGCAGGCCCATACCCACATCACGACCATCAGCCAGACATCGAGCACCGTCTTGGGACGTTTGCGTGCCAAGACGAAGAGTGCAGCCAAGGGGGTGAGCCAAACGACACCCACAACGGCGGAATATGCGGACGCGTATCCGTGCCCACGCATGATGGCGGGCATAGCCGCCTCGCCGGCCGTTGCTAAACCCAGTGAAAACTGCGGCGAGCGCCACGGCGCCAAGTGCCCAGCCGACGGTGCCCCGTTGATCTATCTGCGGCTTTGTTGTCCGGGCATAGCCAATTACGAAGAGCGGAAAGATTGCATGCCAAAACATGTAAATCCATGCCGTGCTCTGCTGGCCGGCTCCCAGCAACCCTTGCGGCGCGAACAGTCCCGGAAAAGTCAACGTGTGACCAGCCGTAATGACCGCTGTGAACAGATAGCCTGCAGCAAGTATTGCGACGGCTCGCGATCGAGAGACGTTCCACTTTCCAAACAGCAATGCAGCAGTCGCAAGATCGGTCAGGATCAACGCGCTTTGATACGCAGGAATGAACGCGTCAAGGCGGCCGACAGGGGTGCTCGCATACGGCGCGAGAAAAATGAAAACGGCCAGCGAAATGACGCCGACGCCAATCGCTAAGCGCCAGTTGCGCGCATCTGCAGGCAAAGACGACAGAAGCTTCGGCGCGATCATGTCGCTCTAAGCTTTGTGTACTGCGAGATTACGAAGGTCGCGAAGCGTCCGCTCTGCAAATTTATCGTCGCCGATAGTCCCAGCGAAATGCAGTATCCATGACGATACGTTTAGTCGGCTACCACGGCTTTATGTGTAGACGCAATCGCACTGTCGCTGGACGACATGCGCCGCGAAAAACTTGGGTGGTGTCGCTGACTACGAAGACATCAGAAGGAACGATTCAATCGCGGTTGCGATTGTGCCGAGTCTGCAGGCCGAGCTGGAAAGCACGCGGACTAAGTGAGGTCCGCGAGCCACTTCGCTGCCGAAATTGCCGTAAGGCTTGGTCTTTAGGGATTGCTAGAGAAAGAGCGGCTGTGGCAGGCGACCTTAGTCGTCACCTCGAGGTGGCGTGAGTGGTGGCCAGTCTCTAGTGGAGTCGCCGAACACGAGGTACAGCGCAATCGCAAACGAGAAGAGCACGATGAGCCAGTCGAGAAAGTCCATTACGTTCACTCCTAATCAGGCTCAATTTTGTAAGGTGGACACACGGATGGGAAGTCATCCAGGCGGCTTCCTCTATTCGGTCGATATGATCTGAACCATGATGGCGATCAACCTGTCACGACCAGTCGTGAACACGCCCTGAGCACTATGAACAAGCAAGAAGTTGAAGGGCTGCTGCGTACGCTGGAGGCTCGCTTCGCGAAGAACATGCATCGTCATCAAGGAATTGCATGGTCTGCCGTTCAGGCGAAACTTGAAGCCAGCTCCGCGGCGCTGAGGTCGCTACGTGATATGAATTCCACGGGCGGAGAGCCGGACGTGATCGGCCACGACAAAGCGTCGGGCATGTTCACGTTCTACGATTGTTCCCCAGAGAGCCCTGCGGGCCGCAGGAGTGTTTGCTACGACCGCGAAGCGCTTGAATCTCGGAAGGAGAACAAACCGGAGAACAGTGCAGTGGAGATGGCGGTCGAGATGGGTATCGAGCTACTGACTGAAGAACAGTACAGAGAGCTACAGAAGCTCGGCGACTTCGACATGAAGACTTCGAGTTGGGTCAGCACACCGCCGGACGTCAGGAAGCTTGGTGGAGCTCTGTTCTGTGATCGCCGTTATGGCAGGGTGTTCGTGTACCACAACGGCGCACAGTCGTACTACGCTGCCCGAGGTTTCCGAGGCGCACTTCGAGTCTGAATACCGCGCCACGCAGCACGGGTGACCAAGGGATGCGTAACCCCCGTTAGAGGAAGGTCACCGAACCAATGAAGGTCGCTCTTGTCACGTCGTCGATGCCGCTGGCTCCGTGGCAAAACGGGATCCAACGCGCGTTCACCGAAGTCGGCCTTGCCGCTGAGCTCGTTCCATGGGAAGGCAGGCATCCCAGTTCCGCCATCGGTGCGCGCTATGCACTGGTGTGGCTGCCGCCATCGGAGCTGTTCGAAGTCGAGCACGATCTGGAGGTCGTGTTCAATCTCGGCGCCGGCGTCGACCGACTGCTCGCCAATGCGGTCGTCCCTGAACGACTGCCGATCGTGCGCCTGGTAGACGCCGGCATGGCGGTGCGCATGGCCGAATACGTGTGCTTTGCAATCGCGCGTGCCACGCGGGGGCTCGAGCGCTTCGGCCCCGGTGGCCTGCGCGATTGGAATGCATCGCGCCCGCGCGGAAAACCGCCGACGGTGGGCGTGCTCGGCGCCGGCGCGATCGGCGGCAAGATCGCCGAAGCAGCTGCGATGTTCGGTTACCCAGTGCGCTTGTGGTCGCGCACGCCACGCACGTTCGCTGGCATGAAGACTTTCGCCGGACTCGAACAGCTCGATGTTTTCCTTGCTGAATCGAACTTTCTCGTCAACGCGTTGCCGTTGACACGCGACACGGAGAACCTCCTCGACCGCGCGCGGTTGTCGAAGCTGCCCGAAGGAGCGCATGTGATCAACGTTGGGCGCGGCGCGACGATCGTCGACGCCGATCTACTCGCTTTGCTCGACGACGGCCATCTTGGCGGCGCCACACTTGACGTGTTCCGAGTGGAGCCGCTTCCGGACGACGACCCTTACTGGTCGCACCCGAAAGTGACCGTGACGCCGCACTTGTCCGGACCGACGCCGGTTGCTCCAGCCGCAACGCAGATCGCCGACGCGATCGTGCAACTGGAGCGCGGCGTACCCGTCAGCTCGCTGCCGGGTTACGTCGACCGATCGCGCGGGTACTAATAAAAAGAAGCGCGCTTCTCCTCAGCAACTGCCGGTCGCAGGCCTCAGTGCGGCAATGTGAATTTTCGACAACCGTTTTTTCAATGACTACTATTGGTGCAACGAATTGCGTACGAGGTACGACAGAAACATGAAAGTCGCAAATCTCTTGCTGTTAGCCGCCTTTGTCCCAGCCGTTGCGCTCGCAGATTACGAAGAAGAAAAAAAGAAATATGACGAATGCGTCGCAAAGGTGAAGAGAGACTATCCATTGCCGCCCGCAAGTATCAATGCGCTAAAACAATTGATCGCTTCTCTGTGTGGTCCAGCGCCCGTAAAGAAATAAGCCGCCCGCATTCGATGTGACGCTGGTTACCATGCGCGTCACGAAACAGTTCCACGAAGCAGTCGCCTTTGCTGCGAGTAAGAAGCGTCTGCGGTAGGCCTATCGTGCGTACAAGCCTTGCTTAACAACGGTCTCATCCATTCACCGACGGAGAATCGAACACCATGTCACTGTTCATTAGAAGCACCAGGATAGCTGCGCTAGCCGGGCTGTTGGCCTTTGCCTTCGGCAACGTCTCTGCCCAGGTCGTCGCCGAAGATCGCGCAACTTGCGATCGCGCCTATAAACCGCAAGTGGGTCAAGAAGGTAAAGATGTCGTCTGGGTGCCGACGCCCGACGAAGTCGTCCAACGCATGCTTCAAGTAGCCAAGGTCACGCCAAAAGACATTGTTTATGACTTGGGCGCAGGCGACGGCAAGATCGCGATCGCGGCGGGCAAGCTGGGCGCCACCTCAGTTGGCATCGAATACAACCCCGACATGGCCAAGCTCGCACAGTGTTACGTGCAGGCAGAAAAACTGACCGGCAAGACACGCATCATTCAGGGAGATGTCTTTGAATCCGACTTTCGCGACGCTACGGTGGTGACGATGTACCTGCTGCCGGAACTCAACGTCAGGTTACTGCCGAAACTGCTGAAAGACCTGAAGCCGGGTACGCGCATCGTGTCGCACGCATTTCGGATGGGGACTTGGGAGCCGCAACAGACGCTGGATGTGGGCGGACGAGCCGTTTATTTCTGGACTATTCCCGCGCCTGGTACTCCGGCATACGCGGCTGCGATGGCTGCAACCAAGTAAGCCTGCTCGGCTTCAGTTGCAATGCTGTCAGTCGGCGCAGCGGCGCTGCGCCGAGAGAGACGAACGCGCGCCGATGACGTTACGCGTGGCTGGGCTCGCCCTTTCGGGCCGCCTCGATCTTGGCGACGTCGATCTTCCTCATTGGCATCATCGCGTCGAATGCGCGCTTGGCAACATCGCCGCCTTGTGCCAGTGCACCAACCTTGCTATTGGGGAAGGTTGCGGCGTAGAAGCGCGCCGCTTCTTCCGCGTCGTGGTCGTACCACAAACAGATGGTGTTCTTGGCGGTCGCCATTGTTTAAGTCCTCCAGGATTCAAGTCGAGCAGCGCTCGGACGCTGCCGTTCATCGCGAACAAGACCGAATTGTGCATGTGTACATAGGCAGAAGCGGACCTTGTCGCGGCGTTCGATGGCTGCGCTCGCTACGATGCGCGTCATGCAGCAGTTAATGGAGCAATTGAGCGAAGCAATCACGTTTTCGCAGTCGCACGAGATTCCGAGTGAACTCGGAGTTTCCATAGCAAGATCTTCGTCATGACACGGTTCGCAGAGCGCATTTTTCTCGCCTGCGCTCTCATCTGGTTGCCGGCCACGGCCCAAGGCCAGCCATTTCCCACCGGCCCGATAAGTCTCGTGATTCCGCTTGCCCCAGGTGATGCTGCGGACATTGCCGCGCGCGCCTTGGCCGAAGAGATCTCGCGGCTGCTGAAGACACCGGTGCTCTCGATCAATCGCCCCGGCGCTGGAGGCGCGGTTGGCACCAACGCGGTTGTCCAGGCCAGAAAGGACGGTCACACGATTCTCTTTGCACAAAACAGCGCGCTTACCTTTCGTGCCGTTCTCGAGCCACGGTCGGTTACCTACGATGCGCTTCGGGATCTGGTGCCACTCGGCACTGCCTCACGCACGCCGACCATCCTCGTCGTGCGCAGCGACGCTCCGTACAGGAATTTCGTGGAGTTAATCGAATTCGCGAAGAACAAACCGGGCCAGTTGCGCATTGGGCACCCTGGCTCGGGCTCGGTCGGTGATTTCTGCGTGCAGTTGATCAATGCGCTCACGGGTGCGGAACTCGTGCCGGTTCCCTATACCGGCGCTGCTCCCGCCATCGTTGCATTGCGCGGAGAACACATCGAAGGCGTTGTGCTGTCGCTCGGTGCACTGAGCGCCCACATCAAGTCAGGCGCGTTCCGGGGCCTTGTCGCTTCGAGCCGGTTTCCCGAGTCCGACATCCCGACGATGCGCGAACTCGGCTACCAAGGTGAACTGTTCGGAATCTGGTTTAGCTTTCTTGCGCCTGCAGGGATCCCCGATGACACGCGGAGGGCCCTCGTCGGCGCAATCGAACAGGCGGTTAAAGCACCTGCTGTCACTGCAAGACTGGCGTCGCTCGGCATCTTGCAGAGTTACGCCACACCCGAGCAGACCGCGGCCGAGATTCGCGCGGAGTTCAAGCAGGTTGGCGAGATGGCAAGGAAGACCGGTTTGGTCAAATGAAGCCGGCCATGCAGACGCCGAAAAAGATTTATCGCTGCAAGGCTGCCGCAGCGTTACGCGCATCCTGCAGCACGTCGTAGGAATAGAGATGCTTGCGGAATTCGGCGTGCGCGGCGAGTTGTGCGTCGCGGACTCTGAGGTCCGCGGCGGAGGAATCGAGACGCAGTCCATTTTGTCGGGCGCCCCGCTGAATCTCCCCCACACGCTCGCGACGTAATCGCTCGTAGGCGAGCAGCGCCGCAGGCACTGCCGATGGGTCCACTTGAGCCAGAATGGTGGCGAGCGCCATGCCGTCCTCGATCGATTGGTTGGCTCCCTGACCCAAATGCGGCAGCATCGGATGTGCCGCGTCGCCGAGCAACGTCAGCCGGCCATTGGTCCAGGTCGTTAGCGGCTCACGGTCGTAGAGCGCCCAGCGAAATGTCTTCTCGATTTGCTGCAGCACATTGCCGATGCGTGGATCCCAACCTTCGAATTCGCGGCGCAGCATTGCTGGATCTCCGGGCGCGGACCACGATTCCTTCATCTCCTCATCGGCCGGTACGAACCCGACGTAGTTGACCATCGTTCCGTGGCGAACAGGAAAGACCAGGAAATGCCTGGACGGACCGGCCCACATTTGCCAACGGTCCATCGGCCAGTTCGGCAGGTGCTCGCGCGCGACCAGACCTCGATAACAAATGGTGCCGTGAAAGACGGGCTTCGAAGGCGGAAAGACGTAAGGGCGCAGCTCGGAATGTATTCCGTCGGCGGCAACCACAACTCCGGCCTCGGCGGTGACGCCGTTGGCGAACTTGACGCGGGCTACGTCGCCGTTCTGCTCAAAGCCGATCGCACGGTGGGCGGTATGAACGATCCCGGCGGGGAGATTAGCCGCGAGGAAATCGACAAAGTCGGCGCGGTGCATGCCGAAGGCAGCGTTCCATCCGTAGGCATCCGACACCTGCACCGGAGCGATCGGCGTACCGTCGTGGCGAAAGTAGTGGGAGCCCGGACCCACTCTCGCGCCCCATTTCTCGACGGCGGGCCCGAGACCCACACGCTCGAGCTGGCGCACCGCATTCGGTGTCACAAACACGCCAGCGCCGACTTCGCCGAGTGCGAAGGCCTGTTCATAAACCGAAACGCGCAGCCCCTGCGCGATCAGCGCATTGGCGGCGAACAAGCCGCCGATGCCGCCGCCGATGATCAGTACGTTGGGCCGCGATGCCATATCACTCTCTAAAATGGTTCAACACAGCATTGTGCGTGCACGACAGGTGCGGACGAAAGCGGACCTTGTTTAGGCGTTCGATGGTTGCGCTGACTATCATGAATGTCATGCAGCACTTGATGGAGCAATTGAGCGAAGCAATCACGTTTGCGCAGTCGCACGAGATTCCGTGGCCGCGCGATCCGAAAGCTGACCTCGAACGTTGGGGCGTCCACCACGATGACCCGCCGCCGTTCAACCGTCTGCGCGGGCCCGTGCATCCGCGCGGTGGCGTCTCCGGCGTAATCCGTGTGCGCGGCGAGGAAGTCGCCGCGTGGGGCGAACCCGATCGCGCGGACCAGACTTTCAGCGTCGCGAAGACTTACCTCGCGCTGCTCGCAGGCATCGCTCATTCGCGCGGGCTGCTCGAACCAGGCGAGCGCGTCAGCGATCGGCTGCCGGGCATCGGCTTCGATTCAGCGCACAACCGCGCGATCACGTGGGAGCACCTGCTCACACAGACCAGCGAATGGCAGGGCGAATGTTTCGGCATGCCCGACCAGGTAGAGCACTACCGGCACGTGTCTCACGACCCCAAGCCGGCCGCGGGCAAGAAAGGAGAGCTTCGTCCGCTACGCGAGCCGGGCACCTATTGGGAATACAACGACGTGCGCATCAACCAGCTCTCGTTGGCGTTGCTGCACCTCTTCAAGCGGCCGCTGCCGGAAGTGTTTCTCGAAAGCGTGTTGCGGCCGATCGGCGGCGGCCGCGATTTTCAATGGGAGGGCTACGACGACGCGTGGGTTGAGATCGACGGCCAGCGCATGCAGTCGGTTCCCGGTGGCACGCACTGGGGCGGCGGCGTGAAGATCAGCGCGCGGGATCAGGCGCGCATCGGTCAACTGCTGCTGGACGGCGGCGCGCATCAAGGCCGGCAGATCATTCCGCGCGAGTGGGTGCAACGCATGCACGAACCCTATGCGGTGGCGCCGTTCTACGGCTGGCTCACATGGCTCAATCGCGACGGGCGCCTGTTCGCCGATGCCTCGCGCGCGAGCTGGTTCATGTTCGGCGCGGGTGGCCACATGGTGTGGATCGATCCTGACAACGAAGCGGTGGTCGTTGCACGCTGGCTCGATGGAGCGCACTCGGCGGGCTTCGTGCGGCGCGTAGCAGAGGCGTTTGGGAGTTAGTCGCCGATCCGCTCATGTTCCTAGGGTCCAGAGCTGTCATGACCAGTGTCTGGAATCGGCCATAACCAGTCGTTTGGTCACTTGCTTCAATTCGCCCGAAGCGGACCAAGCGAACTGCGTCAACTGCCTCGGAGCGGACCTTTGGCGCGAATCAGTTCGACGCCATATCATGAACGGTGCTCGCTAACTCAATCGTCAGGTGCGCGCCAGGCACATTGCTCATAGCGCTGCGCCAATCGGCTGAGCTGGACGCTCGCGAGCGGCGCGCCGGCAATCAAAGAGGCCCGCACAACGCGAGTTGCCGGGCCTCATGCCGAGTTCCAGACTTCCGGTGAAGCGCAGGAGTCCTGCGCGGCGAAATTTGCGGCCTTTAGGGGTCGATGGAGCTTCTTTCGGCAAGGATGAGCATCCCCCTTCGGCCCGCCACTGTCAATGCAATTTCATGGCGCTACGCCAACGGCTGCCTGCCATCGCTATTGAGCAACGTGGAAGAACGTCCGCCTATGAGCGTCGTCGTTGCTCGCCGTGCACTTGCCCCGAGGCCATCCAGCGTCGCTAGGCAGACCATTAACTGTCATGTGGAGGTCTGCTGCGGTCGTTAGCCTTAAGTCGCGAATCGGCGAGGAGCGGACTTCGCCGCTTCCGCCCGCTTACCGTAAAGCGGGCGGCCAAGTAGTCAGTTGCATCGCAGCTACACTGCACCGGATAAGCGACGCAGCTTGCGTCTCGGTCAGGGACCCAGCGCCCTTCCTCTGGGAAACATCTGGAGGAAGTCGCAATGCACATTTTCGCAAGGGCTCTGGCCCTCATCTTCGTTGTCAGCGGCCTCGGTGTGATCTGCGCGCCCAACGCGCTCGCTGCCGACGAACCCATCATCGTCGTTGTGCGACTCTTCCCCGCGGAGGGACGCGAGGACGAAGCGCAGGCGCGGCTGGCCAAGCTGGTGAAGTTCGTCCCGGCGAACAACCCGGGCGTGACTTTCCGACTACATCAATCGACCAAGAAGCCGATCGTGTTTCTTCTCTACGAAACGTTCCCGACGCAAGCCGCATTTGACAGTCAGCCCAAGACGGTACTTCCCGCGTTCGTCAAGGAGCACGGAGCAACGCCGGAGGGTTTGTGGGCACGGCCAAATGAGGTCGAGCTTTATCGCATGACGACCGACTAGGTTTCGCCAGCCTCAATATCGCTTTCAAGGGTCGTCGAAGCGACTGCTTTCGGCAGCTGCTGACGGCTGCTATGGGTCGAGAGCTGTCATCGTTTCATGGCACAGGCGGCCAGAATGAGGCGTCTCGAAGAAATGGCCAACGGTTCGGAAGCGGACGTCACTCGAGATTACGAGTGGTTCACTGCATTGTTTTCATTTTTTCAAAACCGACACTGCTGAGCGCACGCTGGCGCACCCGCTCAGCGGCTGCCATGCCGATGCGTAGTGCCCTCCGCGCCGCGGTAGTGGTCACGCAACACGTCACGGCCAAAATCACCTTCGAAGTCGCGCCACACAGAGTGGATGTGGTTGCCGCCCCAGCGGCTTTGCACGGGCAGCGTTGCGGCTGACGATGTCACCAAAGGGCGTGTATCGAAGATCGCGCGCTTCCGTTGAGCCAGGGTGAGACTTGCGAGCCACTGTCGTCCGTTTTGCTGATGCCTTAGTAAGCTACTTGGCTGATCAACATCGCTTGCCGTGTTCAAGCGCGCACGCTCCAGGTCTAAACGGCTGGCGAACGGCCAGTTAATGTTTCGTTAATTTGGGCTTTCTAGCATCCCTCGCAAATCACGGAAGGGATGCAGCATGGACGCTGCTTTATCGATAGGTGCCGCCGCCGGCGCGCATGCGACGTTGCCGGCGCTCACGATACGCCGCGCGCCGGCGCGGCTCGAACGGATCGATCCCCTACATCCACATCGGGCATCGTGCGAGGAGTTCGTCGCTGCCCAGTTTCAGCACGCGTATGGCGCACGCATCGTCCACTTTTCCCCGTATCTGCTCGGTGTACGCGATGCGCTCGCGCGCTTTCGGGCCGCTGCCGGCTACACATCCGCGGACAGCCGTACGCTCTTTCTCGAGCAATATTTAGGGGCACCAATCGAGGCCGAATTAGGGCGGCTGCGCGGGCACCCTATCCGACGCGAATCGATCGCCGAGGTCGGCAATCTGGCGGCTCGATCCGCGGGAATGGCGCGAGTTCTAATCCCGCTACTTGCTTGTTATCTGCACAAACTCAGGTACGAGTGGGTTGTATTCACCGCGACGCGTGGGGTACGCAACACGTTCGCACGCTTGGGTCTGTACCCGCTCGCTATAGCTCGCGCCGATCCCACACGGCTCGCCGATCGTGATGCAGCGTGGGGTAGCTATTACGCCAATGACCCGATCGTGATGGCCGGCAAGATCAGCCACGGCGTGCGCCTTTCGTTGCCGACATGACTATGTCGCCACGTCCCGCGCTCTGTGGAGCGCACCAAACTCTGAGCGCCGCGGAAGTTGCAGCTCGTGTAGCGCAGCTCGCCGCATCGCTGCGCGCTCTGCGGCCACGTGTACGAATGCTCGGTGTCATCGCCGACAACATGCCCGAGTGGATCGTCATCGATCTTGCCGCCCAACGCGCCGGCGTTAGTCTAGTTCCGCTGCCGGGATTTTTCACGCTTGCTCAGATGAAGCATGCCGTCGATACAACGGGTATGGATGCGCTCTTCTGTGCAATGCCGGAAATGGCTGTTGCGCTCGGCTTTGAGCGTAAAACGCTGGAGGGTGCGGAGCTGCCGTGGTTCAGGCGCGACGCGCAACCCGTTGCCGTTCCGGTCGGTACATCGAAAATCACCTTCACTTCGGGAACGACTGGAGCTCCGAAGGGCGTTTGCTTGAGCGCGGGGCAGCAACGTGCGGTCGCGGTGGCGCTCGTCCAAGCGACGAGCCACATTCGTATCGAGCGGCATTTGTCGCTGTTGCCGCTGTCAGTGCTGCTCGAAAACGTTGCCGGCGTCACGGCGCCGCGGCTTGCCCTCGCGACGTGTTGCGTGCCACCGCTCGCCGAGGTCGGCGTTCTTGGAGCAACCGAGTTCGATCCGCTCATATGCCTCGACGCGATCGAGCGCTGGCAAGCGGACAGCGTGATCCTGCTGCCGCAGATGTTGCTCGCGCTGACCGCTGCGCTCGAGGCGGGCGTGCCGCGGCCATCGACGCTGCGCTTCGCTGCAGTCGGCGGCGCGAAAGTCGCGCCTGCACTGATAGCGCGTGCGCGCGCGGTTGGGTTGCCTGCTTATGAAGGCTACGGACTATCAGAATGTGCGTCGGTCGTTGCGCTGAATGTGCCGGGAGCAGACCGGCCCGGAAGCGTCGGCCGTGCGCTTTCGCACGTCGACGTTCGCATCAACGACAACCACGAGATCGAAGTCGCTCAGTCAGATCGTCTTGGCTACCTGGGTGTGGAAGCGCGCGCAGGCAAATGGCTGCACACCGGCGATCTCGGACGCATCGATGAGGATGGCTTCTTACACATCGAGGGACGCCACAAGCACCAATTGATCACATCGTTCGGGCGCAATGTCGCGCCGGAATGGCCGGAAGCCGAGCTGATCTCAACTGCTGTCATCGCGCAAGCGGCGGTGTTCGGCGAAGCGCGACCGCGTCTTTGTGCAGTCATCGTTCCACGCTCGCACGCAGTCACCGATGCTGCGATCGACGCCGCGGTGCGCGTCGCCAATCATCAGCTTCCGGACTATGCGCAGATTGCGCACTGGATTCGTGCTCCGGAAGCCTTTTCGGCTCGCAATGGGCTCGCAACGCCGAACCGGCGCGTACGTCGCGATGCCGTTTGGAAACACTACCGTGCACGTCTCGAATCTCTCTATGAAACTAACTCCGATGTCGGCGCCTTTCTTTGAAGTACTCCAACAGCACACCGCCGCCGAGCGCGACGATCTGTTTTCGATTCCGATCATCCGCGACGCGCTCGCCGGCCGAGTCACGCGCGAGCAGTACATCGCGTTTCTGACCGAGGCTTATCACCACGTGAAGCACACCGTGCCGCTGTTAATGGCGTGCGGCAGCCGGCTGCCCGAATCAGCGGGCTGGCTGCGCGCGGCGGTCGTGGAATACATCGGCGAAGAGAGCGGCCACGAAGAATGGATACTCGGCGATATCGCGGCGGCCGGTGGTGATGCAAATGCAGTACGCAACGGCGCGCGGGGCATGAGACCGAGTTGATGGTCGCCTACGTCTATGACTTCATCGCGCGCCGCAATCCGATGGGCTTCTTCGGCATGGTGTACGTGCTCGAAGGCACCAGCGTTGCGCTTGCAACCAATGCCGCACACGTCCTACGCCATGAGCTGGCGCTGCCACCCGAGGCGTTCACCTATCTGACGTCGCACGGCACACTCGACCAACAACACATGCGCTTTTTCGCTGAGCTGATGGATCGAGTCGAGTCGCCGTTCGATCAGGCCGCGATCACGCACGTTGCCAATCGCGTGTATCGCTTGTACGGCGGCATTTTCCGTGCGCTGCCGCGCCTGGATGCGCCGCGCGCATGGAGGGCCGCATGAGCGCAGCTTCGTACCGCGTGCTTCTGACCGGAGCCGGCGGCGGCATCGGCGCGGCGATCGCCGCGACGCTTGCGCCGCTCTCGGAATCGATGTTGCTTGTTGGTCGCGACGCGGAGCGCTTAGCGCGCGTCGAACAGACCATCGCGCGGCCGGGCCTCACATGCCGCTGCTTAATTGCTGATCTCACAAGCGTCGCTGGGCGCGATTGCATCGCGCGAGCGGCGACCGAGCTGCCGCACGGCGTCAACCTGCTAATTAACAACGCCGGCACCAACGAGTTCGCCTGGTTCGTCGACCAGAGCGACGAGGCAATCACACGCATCCTCGGCGTTAACGCACTGGCGCCGATGTTGCTGACGCGCCGGCTGCTGCCGCTGCTCCAACTGCAACCGGCTGCGACCATCATCAACGTGGGTTCGATTTACGGTTATCTCGGCTATCCCGGCTGCACCAGCTACAGCGCAAGCAAGTTTGCGTTGCGCGGGTTCACCGAAGCATTGCGTCGCGAATTGGCGGATGGGCCAGTACGCGTTGTCTACTTCGCTCCGCGCGCGACGCGCACCGCGTTAAACAGCGACGCACTGATCGCGCTCAACGAGGAACTCGGCACCGCGATGGACTCGCCGGCAAAGGTGGCCGATGAATTGGTGCGACTGTTGCAAAAGCCTGCGAGTGAGCGGCTGCTCGGAATGCCGGAGAAGCTATTCGCTCGCTTGAATCAAATCGTTCCGGCGCTCGTCGACGGCGCGCTGCGTAAGAAGTTGGCGGTCATACGCAACTACGCGAGCGGCCGCGTCGCGCCGCCGCCACGACCCACTACATCTTTTCATGTTTCTGAAGGAGGTTCGTTGTGATGTTCAAACCATTAACCGTTCTGACATTTGCGTTGTCCGTTGTCGCGCTCGCAGCAGCACCGTTGGCGCATGCGACCGTGGAAGACGACGTCCGGGCGCTACAGCGCCAATGGGAGGAAATCAAGTATCAGAAGCCGAAGGCGCAACAGGAAGCAGCGTTCGAGGCGTTAGCAAAGAGTGCGGGAACCGTACGCGATAAGTATCCGGATCGCGTCGAACCCGAGATCTGGTACGGAATCGTCGTCGCAAGTTATGCGGGCGCCAAAGGCGGCCTCAAAGCGCTGTCACTTGCGAAGGAAGCGAAGCAGGCGTTCGAGCACGCGCTTGAGGTCGATCCTAAAGCGCTTGATGGCTCGGCGTACACCAGCCTCGGCTCGCTGTACTACCAGGTACCGGGCTGGCCGATTGGCTTCGGCGACGATGACAAAGCACGGCAGATGCTAGAAGCAGCGCTGAAGCTGAACCCGAACGGGATCGATCCGAACTATTTTTACGGCGACTATCTGTTTCGCAAGGGCGACTTCGCGACTGCGAAAAAGGTGCTCGAGCATGCATTGAAAGCGCCTGCGCGTCCCAACCGCCCACTTGCCGACGAAGGCCGCCGTAAGGAAGTCGAGGAATTGCTCGCCAAGGTTCGCGACAAGACGAGCTGACGAGGTTCAGTCGTAAATCGCACGAGGTAATCTGTCGCGCTCCGGTTTACGATCGGTCTCTAGGTTGTGCGTATCCTTCTGGTCGAAGACGACGATCTGCTCGCGTCCGGCATCCGCGACACGCTCGAACGTGCGCTGTATGCAGTCGAGCGGGTGCCGAGCGGGCCGCAGGCGCTTGCCGCGTTACAGACGAGTAGCTTCGACCTCGTAGTCCTCGACCTCGGTCTGCCCGGGCTGGACGGTCTGGAGGTGTTACGCCGCGTACGCGCCGGCGGCGCAACGACTCCGGTGCTTGTGCTGAGTGCGCGTGACACAACGTCAGACCGCGTGCTCGGTCTCGATGCCGGCGCTGATGATTACCTGATCAAGCCGTTCGACGTCAGCGAGCTGCTGGCGCGCGTGCGTGCGCAGCAGCGGCGGCTGCATGGTGCCGCGGTCAATGTGCTCGAACACGGAGAGCTGCGGCTCGATCCGACTGCGCTGTCGGTCACGTATGAAGGAAGACCAGTCGCTCTGCAGCGACGCGAGTTCATGTTGCTGCAGCGACTGCTGCAAAGTCCTGGACAGATTCTGTCACGCGCGCAACTGGAGGAAGCGATCTACGGCTGGGACAGTAGCGTCGAGAGCAATACGGTCGACGTGCATATTCACAAGCTGCGCAAGAAGCTTTATCCGGAGGTGATCCGAACCGTGCGCGGCGTCGGTTACATCGCCGATCGGCCACCAGCTTCCGCGACATGAGCATCGAAGGGAGGCCCGCGTACTCGATGCGTGCCGTGCTCCTCGCCGGCACAATCGCGACACTGCTGGCCGTGCTCGGCGCGGCCGCATGGCTGAGTTTCGAAGGTAGCGAAGACGAAGCGCACGAGCTGTTCGACGCACGGCTCGCAACCTCGGCCCGCGTGCTGGAGGCTTTTCTCGCGCGTCAAGTCGATCACGCCACGCTCGATTCGCCGATCGTCATCAAGCTGCCCGCGGAAATCGAGGCCTCCGGACACGACACGCCTAGTCCGCTCGGCCACTACTACGAGACCAAGATCGCGTTTCAGGTATGGAACAACGATCGTAAGTTGTTAGTGCGTTCGGCGTCGGCGCCCAGGACGCCATTTGCACCGGTGGTGGCTGGCTTCAGCGACCACACGTTTGAAGACCAGCCGTGGCGCGTGTTCACGCTGCGCTCCGGCCAGGTCTGGATCCAAGTCGCCGAGCGCGGTGACGTGCGCGCTGAGCTCGCCGAGAAACTGGCGTCGGCGGCGGTTGTCCCGCTAATAGCAGGTACTGGCGTGCTGTTGGTCGTGCTAGCACTACTAATTGGCTACGAGCTCGCCCCGCTTGACGCACTCGCAAAGCAGATTGAGGAACGCCAGCCCGACTCAGTCGCTCCGGTGGCTCTTGAACGGGCGCCGGCCGAGATTGCGCCAGTGCTCGCGGCGCTGAACGGCCTGCTGGTTCGCGTGCGCAATGCGCTTGAGCGCGAACGCCGCTTTACCGCTGACGCCGCGCACGAGCTACGCACGCCACTAGCGGCACTCAAGGTGCATGCGCAGAATGCCGTACGCGCGCAAACGCCTGACGAACGTCAGGCTTCGCTCGAGCACATGCTGGCGGGACTCGAACGCACGATTCACCTCGCGGAACAGATGCTCGCGTTGAGTCGTGCGTCCGCCTCGGGCGATGCCGCGCAAACGTCGGTGCCACTGCGCAAGCTGGTCGCCGAAACTATCGAGAACTTGCGGCCCCGCATCCGCGAGCGCGCGTTGCGCGTCGATATTCGTTGTGAGCCAAAGGACTCGGATATTGAAGTACGCGGTGATCGACAGAAACTCGGCAGCCTGGTTAGCAATCTGCTCGACAACGCAGTGCGCTATTCGGCGCCCGGCGGCAGGATCGACGTCGCACTTTTCCGCACCAACAGCGAAGCGTCGCTCACCGTTACCGATCAGGGCCCCGGCATTCCCGAGGATTTGCGCGAGCGTGTGTTCGAAAGCTATTACCGCATCCCGGGCGTTGCTGCGTCTGGCAGCGGGCTAGGACTGGCAATTGTCAAGGAGGTCGCGCTTACGCATCGAGCACTAGTGGAGGTTTCCGATCCGGTTGGTGGCCAGGGGACGAGCATTAGCGTTCGCATTTCCTATCTCATAGCGTCACGGTCCGATGGCGATACCCGCTGGCTTCGTCTGCCCTGCAACCGCTCGCCAAGCAACTGCTGGCCCGATGCAGCCCCGCCATGTTGAGACCGTGATCATCGGCACCGGGTTCTCAGGGCTGATGGCGGCCATCCGATTGCAGAAGAAGCGATGCAACGACTTTGTTTTGCTGGAAAGAAGCTCCGAGCTGGGCGGAACCTGGCAGGTCAACTCCTATCCCGGCGCAGAGGTGGACGTTCCGACCAGTCTTTACTGCATCTCGTTCATACCCTATCCGTTCAGGAAATCCTTTGCCCCGCAAAGCGAATTGCTCGCATACACGAACCATATTATCGACAGGTTCGGTTTGCGAAAGCATGCACGTACGAACCAGACGGTGACCAGGCTCGCTTTTGACGAGCACGAGTTCCTGTGGCACGTGGAGACGGAGTCAGGCGAGAGGTACAGCGCCCGATTCGTGATTGACACCAGCGGGGTACTGGCGAACCCGCACATTCCCAGAATCAAAGGTGCGGAAACCTTCAAAGGACCGATATTCCACTCCGGGCACTGGGATCACTCTGTCGTTTACGAAGGAAAACGTGTCGGAGTGATCGGCTCTGGATGTTCAGCAGCCCAGATCGTTCCGGCCATTGCCGGCAAGGTATCCCGGTTGACGCTGTTCATGGGCAAGGCGCAGTGGATTCTCCCGCGCTCAGACCGGCATTACGGTGCCGTAGAGCGTTTCGTTCGAACGCTGCCGGGCATACGACACACCATCCGTTTGCTCGTCTTTGTTTTCTATGACATCAGGTTTATCGCCTTCCGCCGCTATCCGTGGATCTCGGGGATCAGTCAGCTTATGAAGGACCATTACCGGAGAAGATTGAGAAAGCACCTGGAAAAATACATCAAGGACGACAATTTGCGGCAGCACATGCTGCCCGATTACGAGTTGGGCTGCCGGCGGGTCATACCGACCAACACCTATCTCCCCGCGCTGTCCCTCGACAATGTCGATGTGGATATCAGCGGGATTGAATGCATCACGCCCGAGGGCATCAGGACGAAGGAAGGCAATGATGTTGCGCTGGACGTCATCGTCTACGCCACGGGGTATTTCGCGTATTCGAACATGAAGAAGGCGCTGACGTTTCAGGTCCATGGGCTGGGTGGCCGCAACCTCAACAGCGAATGGGAAAATGAGGCGGTCTCTTACAAGGGCATCACCGTTTCCGGCTACCCCAACTATTTCAAGGTGAACGGCCCGAACACCGGCACCGGACACAGCTCGCAGATTTCCTATATGGAGGCGGCAACTGACTACATCGTTCAGGCCATTTGTGCCGTGAAACGGGACAAGTGCATCAAGGCCATCGATGCCAGACGCGACCTTCAGGATGCATACGTCGCCGACATGAGAAGAAAGATGCAAAAGACGGTCTGGCAGAACGCCACCTGCACCGCCTTCTACAGAAAAAACATGACCGAAGAGGTCACCAGTCTCTCCCCGGAACCGGTGACCGGGTTCATCCTTTCCCGCAAGTGGTTCCGCTTGAGTGACTATCGTCTGCTGAATTGAAGGACGGTCGCGCTGGCGCTGCCTCCGCGAGGAAGCGGTTTACTGCAACTCGCATCACCACGGGCTAGGCAGTCGGAAAAACGATTAGGAAATTCAATCCACCCGCAATCTCGCCGGGCCAGGCCAGAGGCCGGGAATAAGTGCGGGAACGTTCTGGGCTGCATAGCAGAGCTCCGCCAACTTCCGCGGTTCGCTGTGGATGTTGAACATCCGCTTCCGGGCGTCTCTATCCGCGGTGCTTACTTCAGCTTTGGGTCGAATGACGCATGCAGTCGCCGATCCGCTCAGCGGCTGCGATGTCGATGCGCGGTGCCCTCCGCGGTGCGGTAGTGGTCACGCAACACGTCGCGGCCGAAATCGCCTTCGAAGTCGCGCCACACCGAGTGGATGTGATTGCCGCCCGAGTTGTCGAACTCGATGAGGAAGTTCGCGCCCTGAATGCGAAAGTAGTGCGGCTGACGCGGCTGATCCGATCCAGCCCAGCCGACTTGGATCGAATCGAGTGGAGCTGCGCGCACACGCGCGAGGCGCGCTTCGGTGAGCTCCGGCTGCAGGTGATCGGCAAACGCACCGATCAGTTTCAGCACGTGTGCCTGTTGGGCGGCGTCCATCTCCGCGAAAGGCAGCCCCACGGCATCCAGCGGCTTTGCACGGGCAGCGTTGCGGCTGACGATGTCACCAAAGGGTCGCGTGTCGAAGATTGCGCGCTTGCGCTGAGACGGAGTGAGGCTTGCGAGCCACTGACGAGCCAGATCTTCTTCGCTGCCGAGCAGTCGAAAGCCTTCGCGCGGTGCGCCGCCACCGACGTCGCGCGGCACCACGGCCGGGTTCGCACCGAAAAACTGAGGCAGCGTCGATACGTAGCGATCGCCCTCGAGGCTGAAGTGCAGTGAGAGGTGGTGACCCTCGATGCGCCAGCCCCAGCCGCCGATGCCCGGCTCGCCATAAATCGCGAGCGCGTAGTTCTCGGGGTCGCGCGAAAAGCCGAAGGCCTCCAGCTGGCGCAGCGTGATCTCCAGCGCCATCACAGCGCGTACCTTGTCCAGGCCGCGCTCATTCAGCGCCGTGCGCAGCAAAGTCGTGGTCGCCTCGCGTTGCGCTGTCGACATGGCCTTCCAGGCCACGCCGTCGCGCCGGCGCGGCGTGTAGTGCCAGTCGCTGCGAGCGGCTTCGGTGAACGGCAGCAACAACTCTGCGCGCTGCGCTGGCGCGGTCGCCTCGATCAGACGCTGCGCCGCTCGGGCGGCGGTGGGTGTCTGTGCGTGGAGTTCAGGCATGGCGATAACAAAGGCGGCCACGAGGGCAGGCAAGGCAAGCAGCGAAAGACGGGTCTTCATGCAATCTTGCGATGCCACGGCAAATTCGGCCACAGGCCGGCGCCTGAACATACCGCAGTGGATCCATTCATTCACCAACGGAGAATCGAACAACAGGTCGCTGTTCATTAACACCAAGATAGTTGCGCTAGCCGGCTGTTGGCTGCTGAAAGACCTGAAGCCGGGTACGCGCATCGTGTCGCACGCATTTCACGACGCCGTCGAGGAGATAACGCGCCGCCGAGGACCTTACGCATGACTGGCGCTCACCCTTTCGGGCCGCCTCGATCTTGGCGACGTCGATCTTCCTCATCTGCATCATCGCTTCGAACGCGCGCTTGGCAACGTCGCCGCCTTGTGCCAGCGCATCGGTTAGCACGCGCGGAGTGATCTGCCACGAGAGGCCCCATTTGTCCTTGCACCAGCCGCACGCGCTCTCCGCGCCGCCGTTGCTGACGATTGCGTTCCAATAACGGTCGGTCTCGGCCTGGTCGTCGGTCGCGATCTGGAACGAAAAGGCTTCGTTGTGCTTGAACTGCGGCCCTCCGTTGAGGCCGATGCAGGGCACGCCGCAGACGGTGAACTCGACCGTCAGCACGTCGCCCGCCTTACCGGCGGGATAGTCGGACGGTGCGCGGAACACGGCACCAACCTTGCTATTGGGGAAGGTTGCGGCGTAGAAACGCGCCGCCTCTTCGGCGTCGTGGTCGTACCACAGACAGATGGTGTTCTTGGGCGTCGCCATTGGTTCACTCCTCTTCAGGCTTCAAAGCGAAGAGATTGAGGTTATCAGCCACGACATGTTCGCTGGCTACCGTGCGTGTCATGGAGCAGTTCGACGAAGCATTCATCTTTGCGCAGGCGCGTGCGCTTCAGGGCGCCCGAGTGTGAGGAATCTGCGTTGAACACAATCGAAGAAGCTGCTCGCCGTCTGGTGCAACAGCGGAGTGCGGGCGTCGACACGCCGTTGGACCCGGCAACCGGGCCTGCGACCCCGCCGCTTGAAGTTGGTACCGGGGAGCATGAAGTAGCGGCGCCAAGACCTGAGGGCCTGCGGGCGCAATGGAATGGGGAGCGTACGGCTACGAGCCAACTCTCCTACGTCGCGCTGACACCGCCATCTAGTCCGGCTGCTGAGCAATCTCATCAAGCCGAAGCGCGCGGGCAGCTGCGGATCCAGCGCATGAGCTCCGAGCGATGGCGAATGGCTTCTTCGCTGCTGCTCTCGCTGCTGATTCACGGATCACTGTTGAGTCTGACCTTCGGTGGGGAGGGACTTGGGCTTCCGGGCTTGCGCTTCCCCTGGCAAGAACGACGCATCGAGGTGCCCGAGCTGCGCGTCGAGCTCGTTCCGACGCATGTCACAGCCGCGCAGCCGGCGATCATCTCGGTCGCACCGCCTTTGCAGCAGGCATCGATCGAGCCGCCTGTTGCAGGTGAACTTGCCCCGACTGCGCCGACGTCGCCCGCACCGCTCCGGGGGCGTGCACTCAAGATCGTCCCAGCGGCCACGCCGAAGGCAGAGGCCAAGCCGGAACGAAACGCCGTGGCCCCTGCCGCCCCTGCGAAAGCGCCTACACGCGGTGAGTCCCGTCACGCAGTGCCCGCGAAGATCCCCAAGACGGCCGCGATCGACGTGCCGCCGTCCGGCAGGCCGAAGCTGGTCGTGCCTCCCCTTCCCACGGGGCCAGATGTGATCACTGCAGCACCGAGCGCGTCGAGCCCGGAGACCGTGATGCCGGCGCATCGAGATCCCGGCGATCTAGCACGTGAGCGAATCGGCCAGGACGTTCGGGAGCGAGCCGCTGCATTGGCCAAACAGGCGGATAAGTTGGAGGTGGCGCGCGTTGAGGCCGCGAAACGGGAGGGCGACCTTCGCGAAGAAGCAGCACGCGTCGAGGCTGCGCGAGCGGAGGCTCAACGCGAGGAGGCCGCGCAACTGGCTGCAGTACGACTGGAGGCGGAGCGGCAGGACGCCGCGCGCCAGGAAGCAGCGGCTCACATCGAGGCCGCGCGACGGGCTGCGGCACAGTTGGAGGAGGAGCGCCTGCTGACAGCTCGTCAGGAAGCCGCTCGTGTCGAAGCGGCGCGAGCAACGCAACTGGAGGCGGAGCGACAAGAGGCCGTTCGCCAGGAAGAAGCGGCGCGCATCGAAGCCACGCGAAGGGCCGCGGCGCAGATGGAGGCGGAGCGTCGACCTGCGGTGCGTCAGCAAGCGGCTCCTGTCGAGTCAGCACCGACAGCACAACCGGAGCCGCAGCGGCAGGAGGCCGCTCGACAGGAAATAGCGCGGCCCGAGGCTGCACGACCGGAGGCCGAACGCCAAGAACCCGCACGACAGGCCGCGACACCGCCAGAGGTCGCGCGCGGCGAGGCGGAAAAGGAGGAGGAGGAAAGACGCGAAGCGCGGCGTCGAGCCATCGGGCGTCAACTCGATGAAGAAGCCGCCCGGCGTGAAGCAGCCGCGAAGGCCGCTCGCCAACTACCCTACTCGTTAAGCACCGCACGTCGCGGCAGGCTATGGGGTCGCGTCGACCCCAATGTCGAACTTGTCCAGTACGCGGAGGGATGGGCCCGGAAGATCCAATTCAACACACCCGTCGCAACGGTGCGCGAAGTGACGAAGCAGCCTCACCGCCATCCGATGGTGACGGTGGCCATTCGAAGCGACGGATCCGTGGAATCGGTGACCTTCGTGATTTCCAGTGGCGTGGCGCAAGTTGATGACGCGATACGGCGCATCGTGCAAAGCCATGAGCACTACCAAGCGTTCTCGCCCGCCCTGGCCCGCGAGTACGACGTGATTGAAATCCGCCGGACCTGGCACTTCGACGACGCCGTCCGGTTGCACTGACGAGTGCCTCCCCTCGCACTGCGTAACCATCCCAACACGCCCGACGCGTGCAGGCGCACGAGACTCGACTCTGACGCGGAGCGTTAGGCCGTCGAGCCGTTGGCAATCTCGACCAGGACGTCGGCAGCCTTCATACACTGGTCACGCGATACGTCGAGGTGCGTGACTGCGCGGACCGTGCGCGGTCCAAAGGCATTGATCAGCACGCCGCGTGCGCGCGCATTGGCGACGAGCACCATGGCATCCGGTGCGTCCGGGGCGAGGCCGAACACGAGGATGTTCGTCTGCACCGTTGCAAGATCGATGGTGATGCGGCGGCACTGTGCGAGACGGTCTGCGATCAGGCGAGCGTTCGCATGGTCCTCGACCAGGCGCGTCATGTTGTTGTCGAGGGCGAAGATACCGGCCGCGGCAAAGATTCCGACCTGTCGCATCGCGCCGCCCAACATGCGGCGGTGGCGGTTCGCACGCGCCACGATGTCGCGTGAGCCGGCGAGCAGCGAACCGCCGGGCGCGCCGAGCCCCTTGGAAAGCGAAACGCCAACCAGGTCGAAGGGCGCGGCCAGCTCACTCAATGAAGTACCTGTCGCAGCAGCGACATTCCAGAGGCGCGCTCCATCGAGATAGCTGGCGATACCCAGCTTGCGCGCAGCGGCGCAGATCCGCACCGCCTCATCCTGCGGGAAGACAACGCCGCCGGCACGATTGTGCGTGTTCTCAACTTCGACGAGCGTGGTGGGAGGGTAAATCGCGTGGTCGCGCGGCTTTATCGCCGCAAGGAACTCCTCTGCTGTGAAGACACCCCGCGCGCCGATCTCGGTCAACTGAACGCCCGCGTTGGCGGCCGATCCCCCGGTCTCGTGCCAGACCGCGTGCGCCTCGCGGCTGACGATCACATCGTCTCCGGGGCGAGTGAGCGTGCGCAGCGCAACCTGGTTCGCCATCGTGCCGCTCGGCAACCAGAGCGCTGCTTCTTTGCCCAGCAGCGCGGCGACGCGCTCCTGCAACGCGTTTACCGTCGGGTCGTCGCCGTACTGGTCATCACCGACAGCGGCCGCGGCGATCGCCGATCGCATTGCCGGGGATGGACGGGTGACCGTATCCGAGCGCAGGTCGATTGGCGTCGCCGCGTTCATTGAATGTCGTTATCCGGTAATCGGGGGAGCCAACCTTACGACGATTTTCCTTGCAGCGTGGCGAACTCGACTCGTGTGCTTCTCAAACTTCGCATGTCAGGTAACTTAGCCATCGATGAGCCTCGATCTTCACCTTCAAAACCAGGTCGCCGTCGTCCTGATGGCAGCATTGGCGAGTTTTGCACTGACCGAGCCCCGAGCGAACGAAGCAGACACAATCGTCGCCTCGCCGCTTTGGAGTGCACCGTCGCGCCCAGTGGTCGATGCTGAGGAGCGGACTTTTCAAAGTGGAGCAGTGACGCTCAACGGGACTCTCTACGTGCCGAAGATTGATCGTCGTGTCCCAGCGGTGATCGCCTTCCACGCCGCAGCGTCCCCAACGCGCGATAACCCGCTGTATGTGCACCTGGCCGAAATGCTGCCACCGCTAGGGATCGCAGTGTTTGTTTTCGATCGGCGCGGCAGTGGCAAGTCCGGAGGGACGCTTGAGAACACCGACTACACAATGCTGGCCGATGACGGAATTCGCGCTCAGCGCATGCTCGAGCAGGACCAAAGAATCGATCCACGACGGATCGGCTTCTGGGGCCTCAGTCAGGGAGGCTGGCTCTCACTGCTTGCGGCTTCGCGCAGCCCACAGGCTGCGTTCGCGATATCAATTTCCGCACCAATGACGACACCTGACGTGCAGATGAACTTCGCCGTCGCCAACATACTGCGAATCAAGGGCTTTTCTCAGTCGGACATCGACCAAGCCATTGCGACCCGGACCGCAGTCGATGACTTCCAGCTTGGTAAACGCGACCGCGCAAGTGCACAGAGCATTCTGGATGCGGCCACCACAAAGCCGTGGTTCGTCCATACCTATCTGGAAAAGACCTTCAAGGATCCAGATCAGTCAGGATGGGCGAAGGAGATGCGCCACGACCCCATGACAACGTTGGACGCCGTCATGCAGCCGACGCTCGTGATCTATGGATCAGCGGACCCCTGGGTGCCTGTGCAGACGTCACTAGAGCGCCTGCGCGCGAGAACGGCGCAGCATCCCAATGTCGAAGTCGCCGTGATTGCCGGCGCCGATCACGCGATGGCGACTTCAGTCTCAACTGCCGATCAGATTGATCCCGTACTTTCAGCGAGAGAAGCGCCGCAGTCCGCAGCCTATTTTTCACTGTTAGGCGCTTGGCTCGCTAAGCAGAGGCTCGCGCGTATCCCGTAAGTGCGCGTTGGCGCAGTGAGGTAGGCAACACGCTTCGCGTCGTCGACGGATGATAGGCAGGGCAATACGAGTTTTCGGGCTGCGATTCAGTCGGCGATACTGATGCCGTTCTCGATCCGCGTCGCATGACCTTCGCCCGCACCAAGATTCAGCCGCCCAGGCCGCGCTCGGCGTATGTCGAGCGCGCGCTGGTGCAGGCGCGGCTGGCCGATGCGCTGTTGAACCGCCGCGTCGTCCTGCTGTGCGCGCCCGCCGGCTACGGCAAGACGACTGCGCTCGCGCACGAGATCGCGCGACTGCCGCCGGAGCACGCGGTGGCGTGGATATCGGCCGATGCCGGCGACGATCTGCAGCGGCTGCTCGAATGCATGCTGGCGGCGCTCGAGCCTTTCGACCCGCCGTGGCGCACGGCGCCGGAGTCGCTGGTGTCGCGCGTGGGCCGCGCGTCGAGTGAAGAGCAGCGCACGCTGGCGGCGGAGATCATCAACACGCTCGATGCGTGCGAGGTCGCGCACGGCATCATCGCGTTCGAAGATGTGCATCGCGTCGACGACCCGGCGTTCTTCGCTTTTCTTGACCTGCTGATCGAGCGGCTCAGTCCGCGCTGGAGCGTGGCGATCACTTCGCGCACCGATCCTCCGCTGGCGCTCGCACGCCTGCGCGCGCGTGACGAGCTCGCCGAGTTCAGGCAGCTGCAATTGCAGTTCGCGCGCGACGATGCGCGTCGACTGGCAGCCGAATCGGGTCTGGATCAGGCGATTGCCGATCGGCTTTTCGATCGCACGCAAGGCTGGCCGGCCGGAATGCGGATCGCGATCGGCGTCGTGACGGGCGGCGCGAGCGCCGGACGTTCGAGCGTGCCGATGTCTCACGAGCATGTGCTGCGCGCGGCGGATCGTCCGATGTTCGACTTTCTCGTCACTGAGGTGATCGACAAGTTGCGACCGGAGCTCTCGGACTTTCTGCTGCGGGTCAGCGTGCTGCCCGAGCTTGAAGCGTCGCGCTGCGCGCAAGTTGCCGACAACCCGAACGCGGCTCGGCTGCTGGATGAAATCGAACGTCTCGGCCTGTTCGTCGATGTGCTCGACGCGCCGGTGCGCACGTTGCGCCTGCACGATCTTGTTTCGTGAGGCGCTGCAGCGCCGTCTGCAGCTCGATCGGCCCGACGACTGGCGTGCGCTGATGCAGCGCGCGGCGGCGCTCGAAGGTGACACGCTGCGCAAGCAGGCGATGCTGCTCGCGGCATCGTGCTTTGAAGAGGCCGCGCGTGCATTGCTTCGCGACGGAACGGAACTGAACATCAGCGGCGCGGCGCCGACAACGCTGCGCCTGGTCGACGCGTTTCCGCCGGAATTCATCGCCGGCAGTGCGGAACTGCAGCGCGTGCTGGGCATCGGCAAGATCAGCGTGTGGCGCTTTCAGGAGGCCGAGCGCCACTTCGTGCAGGCCGAGGCGCTGTACGCGGCGCGCGGCGACACGGGCGCCGTGCAGTCGATGACGGCGCGCCGGGCGCAGGCGACGCTCGCGCTCGGGCGTCTGCAGGAGTGCGCGGCGCATCGTCGAATCGCTGCAGCGCGTGCCGCTGATCGAAGTCGAAGCGCGGCTGATCACCGCCACGGCGACGATGTGGCTGCGCCTGGAGCGCGGCGAAAACCGCGCCGTTGCGCCAGCGTTCGAAAAGCTCGTGCAGCTGCTGCAATCGTGCAAGACGGTCGGCGAGTGGAACATCATTCCGCCGCCACGCCAGACGGCGTGCCCCGGGATGGCCGGGCCGATGCTGCGGTGGGGCACCGGCGCACTCGCGGTGACCGGCGACTGGCCCGTTTCCGTTGCGAGCGATGGCGCAGGTCGCGCTCGCGTGGCGTGCGGTGTGGCTCGGCCAACTGCAGCAGGCTGCCGATCTGCACGCAGCCGCCGTCGTTGATTCACAGTGGGCGGGCCACGAAGTGATCTTGCGCAGCCATTCGATTGCGCTGCGCGCGATGCTGGCACTTCTGCGCGGTGACAATGCCGAAGCGCTGCAGTGCGCGCGTATTCGCATCGACGAACATCCTGCCGGATACGGCAACTGGGGCCTGTGGCAACTGATGTACTTTGCCGCGCGCATTGCGGCCGCAGTCGGTGACGCGCCCATGCTGCGCGACTGGCTGCAGCGGTTTGATCGCTTTGCGGGCAACGCTGACCGAAGCGGATCCGCCCCGGCTGTGCCCACTGGCCGGGCTGCAGGGCGTGTTGGCTGAGCTGGAAGGCCGTCGCGACGAAGCGCTCGCGCACTGGCACGACGTACTCGCGCACGAAGAAGCTGCCGATCTGTTTGCGCAAGCGGGCGAGGTGCGAATCCGTATGGCAGCGATCGCGTTAAACGGCGGCGCGCGCGAAGAGGCAGCCGCGCTGCTCCGCCCCTTGCTTCAAAGACCGGACGATGGGCCGCGCGGCGCGGTATTCGCTGTGGCGGCGTTAAGCGAACTCGCGCGCGCGGACTGGTCGGACCACCTGGATGCCGCGGAGTCGGCAACGCTGCGCGCATGGGCGGCGTCACTGGCGCGCACGCCCGAAAACATCGCGACCGGTCGCTGCGCCGGGTGCGGCTCCGTCAGTTGTCGAAGCAACTACCGAGCGGTTGACGCCGCGCGAAATCGAAGTGCTGGCGCGCATCGCCGCCGGCGACAGCAACAAGCTGATCGCGCGCGCGTTCGACCTGAGCCTGCACACCGTCAAGCGCCACGTCGCGCACATTCTCGACAAGCTCGACCTCGAATCGCGCGGCCAGGCAGCGGCCTGGTATCGCTCGCACTTCGCTACGGGTTCCGACTCCGCAAGTCGGTGACATCGCCTTCAGCTTGCCGAACGCGAGCTTGGAAGAACGTGGCCGGTTTCGAGCAGCGTCTTCAGATTCGAAAGGACCATCGGCCAGCCGCCCGATATGCCCGCCAGCATCTTCGGGTCACGCTCGAGGTCGTCATGGCTGACGGTCAGGCGAACGAGGCCGGCGCCGTGTGGCTCGATATCGAAGGTGACACGTGAGTGTTTCGAATCGTCCTCGGCCTCGCTCGGCCGGGCCCACGTCATCACCAGGCGCCGCGGCGGGTTGCTCTCGACGACCTTGCCGACGATATCGACCGTTTGCGAGTCGTCGGAGCGCTGGTGCTCCCATCGAGAACCCGGCTTCCAATCCGACACGTTCACACGCGAGCATTCGCCATTGGGACCCACCCAATACTGACGCGTCACGTCGGTGTCGACCAGCGCCTGCCACACCTTCTGCGGCGTCGTCGCGATGTAGGTCACGTACACGAAGTCAGGTTTTTTCATTGTCATTGCTTTCCAGTTTCCTTTTGAGGTCACGCAACGCGCCGAGACGGATGCGTTCGAACTTTTCGATCCAGCGCTCGTAGATCTCGTGCAGCGGTACAGGGTTCAGGTAGTGGAGCTTTTCCCGGCCCTGCCAGACGATGGTGACGAGGTTTGCTTCCTCGAGCAGTTGCAGGTGTTGCGTCACCGCCTGGCGAGTCATGTCCATGTGTTCACACAGTGCCATCAGCGTCTGGCCGTTCTCCCGGTGCAGCAGGTCAAGCAGACGCCTGCGGCCCGGGTCGGCCAGCGCTTTGAAGACTTTGTCGATATCCGGCAAGTTAGAGACTTCGTCGGTGACCGTATCAGTCGCGGTCGGAGATCCTGATGTCGTTGGGGTTGGGAGCACCGTTACCGGTTTCCACCAGCGACTTCAAACTCATCAGGTAGATCGCCCACTTGGTGCTGCAATGGTGCATGAACTCCACCGGCTCTTTCCAGCCCTGGTGTTTGAATAGGACGAACGAGTATTCGCCGTCCTGTTTGAGTTCCCAACTGACCCGGGTGCCGATCCATTCTTCGGGCCCGCCGACCACTTGCCACAGCACACGCTTGGCGGGATGAAGCTCGAGCACCTTCATGTCGAACCCGCCGAGTCTCGCTGCCGTCAAGGCTAAAGCGGAACTGAATCACTCCGCCAACGTTGGTTTCCCCTTGCGTGTCGTTCGTCCACCAGGACGCCAGACCTTCGCGCGTGGCCAATGCTTTGTAGACCTCATCCGAGGACGATTTGATGCCGACTCTATGCAGAATGTCTGCCATTTGCGACTGCTCCTTACGAGTTGTTGAGAACGACTGCCTGCGTCGTTGGCCGAATAATAGGCAAGTATTTACTTGCATGTCAACTCGGTAGATTTTTCGCAGCAAACGACAGGGATGGCTCCCCCGCATGGCTCTTCGCGGCCGCGCGGAATGGCTCCTTCGATCGATGCGTCGTTCGGCGCGCTTCTAGACACTACGCTCCACTCCCCAATGGTCATTTAGGAGCGTTTCAATGTCTCGAATCATCACGGTTTTCGGCGCAACCGGAGCGCAAGGCGGCGGACTTGGCGCGCGCGATTCTCACGGACCCTCAGCAGCGCTTTCGCGTGCGGGCCGTCACGCGCAAGCCTGACTCGCCTGCCGCACGGGCGCTTTCTGAAATCGGCGCGGACATCATCGTTGCCGACCTGGACGATGCCGACAGCGTGCGGCGCGCGATGGACGGCGCGCACGGCGCGTTCTGCGTCACCAACTTCTGGGAGCACTTTTCGCCGGAGAAGGAGCTGGCGCAGGCCAACACGATGGCGCAGGCGGCGCTCGATGCGGGTGTGAAGCACGTCGTGTGGTCGACGCTCGAAGACACGCGCGAGTTCGTCGAGCTCGGCAGCCGCATGCCGGTGCTGATGGGCAAGTACAACGTGCCGCACTTCGACGCAAAAGGCGAAGCGAACCGCGCGTTCATCGATCGCAAAGTGCCGACGACGCTGCTCTACACGTCGTTCTACTGGGAGAACCTGATTCATTTCGGCATGCAGCCGCAACGCGGCGCCGACGGCGTACTGGACTTCGTGCTGCCGACGGGCGACGCGAAGTTGCCGGGCATCGCCGTTGCCGATATCGGCGCATGCGCGCTCGGCATCTTCGCGCGCGGCGAGGAGCTGATCGGAAAATCGATCGGCGTCGCCGGCGAGCATCTGACCGGCGCGCAGATGGCCGAGCAGCTGACGCACGCGCTCGGCGAGCCGGTGCGGCACGTCGCGCTGGCGCCATCACAGTTCGCAGCGCTGGGCTTTCCCGGCGCGGATGACGTCGCGAACATGTTCCAGTTCATGGCCGAGTTCGAGGAGATGTTCTGCGCGGCGCGGCGCGTCGAGTGCTCGCGCGAGCTCAATCCGCGGCTGCAGTCGTTTTCTCAGTGGCTCGCGCAAAACGCCAAGCGGTTGCCGATCCAGCCGCGCGTCGGAGAGCCTGCGTGAAGACGCTGGCGCTGCTGCGTGATGCTGTCGGTGTTCTGCGCGTCGTTGGGCGCAGAGCCACCGGCGGCTCGCCTCGCGGTCACGGCGCCTTCCGCGCCGTTGCCGCAGCGGCTCAGCGAGACGGGACTTTACGTCGCCGGACTCGCTGCGAGTGCGCGGCGACAACATCGCGTTCGCGCCGCAGTACCCGTTGTGGTCGGACGGCACCAGCAAGCGCCGCTGGATTTATCTGCCGCCCGGCGCTTCTATCGATGCGTCGCACGTCGATGCGTGGGAATTTCCGGTCGGCACGCGTCTGTGGAAAGAATTCGGCTATGACCGCCGCGTCGAGACGCGCTACATCGAACGACTGGCGGACGGTTCATGGCGCTTCGCTGCGTACGTATGGAACAAGGAAGGCACCGATGCAGTGCTTGCGGCGGAGGACGGTGCAGTGGTCCCGGTCAGCGCCGCCCCTGGCGGCCGCTACGTTGTTCCGTCGCGCAGCGATTGCCTGGCGTGTCATGAAGGTCCATCGGTTCCGGTGCTCGGCTTCAGCGCGCTGCAACTTTCAACAGATCGCGATCCGCTCGCGCCGCACGCAGAGGCTGCGCGTAACGATCATGCGAATTTGTCGAATCTTGTTGCGAGCGGAAGGCTGCGTAACTTGCCGCAGCGTTTCATTGAACAACCTCCGCGCATTGCGGCCACGTCGCCGACGGCGCGGGCGGCACTGGGCTACCTGCACGGCAACTGCGGCCACTGCCATAACGATGCAGGTGCGCTGACCGGACTGGAGCTCGTGCTCGCGCAGCAGGCCGACGGCGCCGCACAAAGCGCCGAGCGAACGATGCAGTCGTTACTCGGCCACTCGAGTCGCTTCCGCCCACAAGGCACCGACAGCGCACAGCGTGTCGCGCGAGATGGCGGCACGCACATGCTGACGCTGCGCATGAAGACGAATAACACGCTGGCCCGGATGCCGCCGTTGGGCGTGCAGCAGGTCGATGCCGAAGGCGTCGCGCTTATCGAGCGCTGGATCAACAAAGATCTTTCCAACCACTAGGAGTTTCTATGAAACGCATTCCATTCGAATACGCGGTGCTCGCGATTTCCGTTGGCGTCACCTTCGCTGTGGCCGCGCCGGCGCGTGCACAGACATCGGCAGCTGCAGATTCCAAACGCATTGAAAGCAGCGCCGAGAAGCTTGCGCGCGGCAAGTATCTGGTGACGGTGGCAGGGTGCAACGACTGTCACACGCCGTGGGTGATGGGCCCGAAGGGTCCCGAGCCCGACATGACCCGCATGCTGTCGGGCCATCCGGAAAGTGACAAGCTGCCGCCGCCGCCTGCGCCGCAAGGTCCGTGGATCGTGTCGGCTGCAGCGACCAACACCGCGTGGTCCGGCCCATGGGGAATCAGCTACACCGCCAACCTCACGCCCGATGCGGAGACCGGTCTCGGCAAATGGACGCAGCGCAACTTCACCGAGACGATTCGCACCGGTCGTCACATGGGACGCGGCCGGCAGATCCTGCCGCCGATGCCCATCCCGATGTACAAGAACTTCACTGATGCCGATCTGGAAGCGATCTTCAGTTTTCTGCAGACGATTCCTGCAGTAAAGAACCGCGTTCCCGAGCCGCTCCCGCCAACGCAGCCGGTCGCAGCGAAGTAGCGGCACACAGCACATTCTCGTCAACAACATTTCGGAGACTTCAATGATTACCAATCCGCAGTCCGGCACCAACGTTCATGAGATTGCCGACGGCATCTACCGCATCAACACGCCGGTGTCTATTCCGGGCGGCCCCGGTCAGTTCAATTTCAACCAGTATCTGATCGTCGACGACGCGCCGCTTTTGTTTCACACCGGTCCGCGGCGGATGTTTCCGCTGGTACGCGAGGCGATGGCGCACGTGATGCCGGTCGAGCAATTGCGCTATGTGGCTTTCTCTCATTTCGAAGCCGACGAATGCGGCGCGCTGAACGAATGGCTCGCGGTCGCACCGAGTGCGGAAACGGTTTGCGGGCAGATTGCCGCGATGGTGTCGGCGAACGATGTTGGAGACCGGCCGGCACGTGCACTCGCCGACGGCGAAGTGCTCACACTGGGCAAGCACGCAGTCCGCTGGTTCGACACTCCGCACCTGCCGCACGGCTGGGACGCTGGACTGATGATGGAAACGTCCACGCGCACATTCCTGTGCGGTGACCTGTTCACGCAAGGCGGCTCCGGACAGATTCCGCTTACCGAATCCGACATCCTCGGTCCCAGCGAGGCGTTTCGCGGGCCGATGGATTACTACTCGCATGCGCCTGATACGACTACGATTCTTGAGCGCCTCGCACGCGAACAGCCAACGACGCTCGCGTGCATGCATGGCAGTGCGTTCCGTGGTGACGGGGCGGCGTTGCTACGGGCACTCGCGCGAAGCTTGAGCGCGCGACCACAATTGCGGGCGGCGGCGTAGAGCGCTCCCGGGCGTTACAGGGAGACGCGTTCTTATTGCGCGGCGCGGTCGTCGCTAAGAAGCTTCGACCCCTTCCACGGTTTCGGGGGTCAGTAACAAACCGAGTTCCACGCCAAGGGTAAAGAGATCACCCGACTCCAAACGGCCGCGGCTTTCCAGTTCCGCCGCGATGGCGCGAATCGCGTCTTCATGCGGTAGGAAGCACTCGGCGACAAAGCGCTCGTACATTTCAAAAACCTGCGTGGGCTGCATGCTGCCGAACATTTCGCGCGGCAGCCCTTCAAATAGCGCAATGTCATGGGCAGCACGCACCAGCGTCACATCGCGCGGCATTCCGCCAACGATCTGCTCGGCAACCAAGCCTCCCAAGGTAGTCAGTGAAAACCTGTCCAGGTCCTCGTGCTGAGGCTGATCGGTTTCCCTTTTGTCGGCGGGCTGCACATGACCGCCCAGCTCGAGGCAGATACCGATGGGCTCGAGCGTTGCCAGCTGTGGTACTTCGCCGGCCACCAAATACCCGGCGATGCAGCCGGCTTCACGCAAAGGTGTCGCATGATCAAGTGTCCGCAGCAGCTTGCGCGCCGCGAAGATTCGCTCGAATGAAATACCGGTCCACTTGGAAATCGCTGCATGCAGTTGAGGGCGGCTGGCTACCGGGTCGTAGGCAGCGAGCTTGGCGAGCCACACGTAATCAACCCTGCGCCCGCAATGAAGAATGTGAGCCAGGCTGCGAATTCGGTCTCGTTCCCTGCCCAACACCTCAACCGCACGCGCAACGTCGTCCTGGTTTAACTCACCGACGCTCTGCCTCGCGACCCCAGGATCCAGACCTGCATTGGTCAAAGCGACGAACTCGCACATATTGGCAAGCCGCGAAAGGTTCATCGACACGCCGATGGACAGTGATGCCTCAGTGGGCGTCACGCCGTCGGCCAGCGCGCCCAGAATGCGGGCAGCGGCGCCTTCTGCGGCAATCCACTGCATCTGCTCGACGGCACCGCGTGCGTTTGGTTTCTGCGATGCAGTGCGGCTCAGCTCCGTGGCGGTTAACGCCGCATCGAGCGCACTTTTGGTGATGTCAAGCACTTGCGGTAGTTCGTTTGGCCGGTTGCGGTGGGGCGCACTTTATGCTTGTGCACAAGATGTAGCAACAAAAACATACATTTCTACAACACGTTGTAGGTCGAACTTCAACCGGCGCCGCAAGTCGCAGCGAGCAGCGGCAACACTTGCGAGCAGCAGCACAGGTTGCCTTCGCCGGTGGGTCCGTCGGGTTAGAAAGGCAGCGGGCCGACTCGGTGCAATCCCTGACCGGCCCGCGTGAACCGGGCTCTCAATTTGCTCCCCCCCCCCGAGGCATGGCTCGAACCGAGCGCGCCTAGTTATAAGTTGCAGTCTTCAAAAAATGGGGCGCGAGCGTTGTGGATACATCTGAGCTGATCGGGCTCGCCGTCGAGCAGACGCGCGACTACGCGCTGTTTGTGCTTGACCCCAATGGAAACGTTCTCACCTGGAACACCGGCGCGCAGACCATAAAGGGTTACAGGCCGGAGGAGATCCTTGGCCGCCACTTTTCCATCTTTTACACGCACGATGCTATCGAACGTGGTTGGCCGACCTACGAGCTGACTATCGCGGCTGCCGAAGGGCGCTTTGAAGACGAAGGGTGGCGCTTACGCAAAGACGGCTCGCGTTTTTGGGCCAACGTCATCATCACCGCCATTCGCGACCACGGCGGGAAGCTCGTCGGCTTTTCGAAGATCACACGTGACACCACCGAGCGCAAGGCGCATCAAGAGGCGCTTCAGCAGAGCGAAGAGCGCTTTCGTCTGCTTGTCGAAGGCGTTCAAGACTACGCAATTTTCATGCTGGATTCGCAGGGCCTTATTTCAAGTTGGAACACAGGCGCGCAACGCATCATCGGCTACACCGCGGCCGAGGTAATGGGAAGGCACTTCTCCTGCTTTTTTTCAGACGACGACATGCAAGCGCACAAGCCGTGGGAGGAGCTTGCGACTGCACGGCGTCATGGCCGCTTTGAGGGTGAAGGATGGCGGCTAAAAAAGGACGGCTCGCGTTTCTGGGCTCGATCCATTGTGACTGCGCTTCATGACTCGACCGGGCAATTGCGTGGCTTTGCCAAAGTCACGCAAGACTTGTCTGATCGTCGGCACATTCAGGCGCTCGAAGCGGCGGCCCGCAACGTCAACGAGTTCATCGCTGTGCTGGCTCACGAAATTCGCAATCCACTGGCGCCGCTCCAGACGGCCGTACAGGTTATTGCGAACTCACCGAAAAGTGCGCCCGAGCGCGACCAGATGTACGAGGTCATTCGACGCCAGACCTCGCATCTGCGCCGTATCGCGGATGACATGCTGGACATAACCCGCGTCACGCGTGGAGAAATGGCGATCGAGCGCAAGCTCGTAGACCTATCTGAAATCGCCAGTGAAGCCACGAAGGCAATCGCGCTCGATGAGGTCTGTAAGCAGCATCGGCTGGAGCTGAATCTTGCGACCGAGACATTACTCGTGGACGGCGATGCCCATCGCCTGTCGCAGCTGCTATCCAATCTTTTGACGAACGCGTGCAAGTACACGCCGCCTGGCGGTCGTATCTCTGTCAGTACACGAGCCGTCGGGGCAGACGCAGAAGTCGAAGTGAAGGACAGCGGTCGTGGCATCGAACGAGCTGCTTTGAACGATATTTTCGAGATGTTCGTGCAGCAAAGCCCGGTTATCGAACGGGTTGGTGCAGGTTTGGGGATAGGTCTCGCGCTGTCACGCAGAGTCGCGGAAATGCACGGTGGCGTCCTGGTGGCGGAAAGCGAAGGTCCGAATAAGGGAAGTGTGTTTACTTTCCGCATGCGCCGGGCCGCGCAGGTGAGTGCTGCACCACCCGGCATCGCGCCACACGTGAACCTTCCGGAACATCTGCGGATTCTTATCGTTGACGACAATCCCGACGCGGCCACGACGCTGAACATGCTGATGACCTCGTTCGGATATGAAACATGCGTGGTCGGCACCGGATTGGAAGCTTTGCAGAGCGTGGGTGTGTTTAAACCAAACGTGGTCTTGCTTGATATCGGCCTACCCGGTATCGATGGCTATGAAGTTGCGCGCCGGCTTCGTGCGATGAAGTCGAATCAGCGGATAAAGATCGTCGCAGTAACCGGCTGGGGACAGGAAGCAGATAAGCAGAAATCGCGTGCGGCCGGAATCGACGTGCACCTGATGAAACCCGTCGATGCTGCCGAGTTGCGGATTGCGTTAGCCGACAATGCAACATTGCATTGAGGCGCTCAGAGCTCAGAGTCACTCGCACATCGACTGAAGCCCTGAGCAGGCGCCAGTCGGACCGCCACAACCCCGCTCTACTTATAGATTCAGCGGCGTTATCCGCGTGCCATCCAGGCTGATATTCGCCATCAAGCCTGCGTTGGTCAGCGCGAAGCCGATGACGGGCTGCTTCGCAGTCTCCGTATCGATCTGCGCGTTGGCGCCGATCTTGAGCAGCGCGACCGACGCGTCTACGCCGGCGGTCCAGCCTGAGCTCGCTTCGAATTTCTTCAGCGCATCTTCGGTCATGAAGAGGTAAAAGATCGCCCGCGATTGCGCACCCGCCAGCAAGCCGGCCGATACCCCCGAAATGCTGTAGTAGCGGGCGCGGGCACCGGCTTTGCGCATCGCGCCGTCGCCATGTGTGCCACCGACGATAAAGCCTGCCGATACGACGTTCGGAAATACCAGAGCTCCACGCGCGGAGGCGACCAGCTCGCGCGAGCCGCGCACTTGTCCATATAACTGCGACAGGGCCCGATCGACCTCTGCGTCGATCGCCTTGAGGCGCGCGACCGGATCAGCGGAACTTGGGGTCGATGTCGTGCAACTCGAAAAGAACGAAACCGCGGCGAATGACGTGCAGGCCGTAAGAAACACGCGCTTGTTCATGACCTCTCCCTTTGAAAAGCGTTACGCACCAGAGCGCATAGGAAGTGTGGGTTTCGGACATGCTCTGGTGTCGGCTACCGGAACAAGAAAGCGTAAGCAAGCACCGGGCCTAGCAGACGGTAGGCGTGCGGTGCATCACGCCACCTCTGCTTTCCTCGTCTCGACGTCTTCCAGTGGTCGCGCGGCGCGTTCAACCGCAGAGCCGACGGCAGAGCGGCAGATAAACTTCTCCGCTGTGGGGTTGCCGCGCGTTCGTAGGTTGATGCTGATGCCGTACGGCGGCTACGCAAATGACAATCGACTGATCATTCGTGGCCGCGTGCTCCGCGAGCGCAAGGCGACTCAAGCGGAGCCCCATACGAGCGCCTGGCGCAACTTTGTCGCGCTTGTGCGGTTGCTGAACTCTGCGGAGGTGCCCGGTGCCAAGGTGTGCGCGCAATTCAGATCGCGTGAGTACGAGGCCGTCGCCGATCGCGAGGGCTACTTCGCATTCAACATCGATCTTGATCGCATGCTCGAGCGTGACGTCGAGATCGATCTGCGCTTGGTTGAGCCGCGCTCAGCGGACGGCGGGCCGGTCATCGCGCGCGCGTCGATCTGCGTGCCGCCCGTCAGCGCTCGGTTTGGAGTCATCAGTGATATCGATGACACGATCGTCTGGACGCACGTCGGCAATCGTCGTCGCATGCTTTGGACCCTTGCGCGATCCAACGCAGCGACGCGCAAGCCGCTGATTGGAGTCGCCGCGCTGTATCGCGCGCTGCACGACGGTGTGGCGGGCGATGAAGGCAATCCGATCTTCTATGTTTCGAGCGGACCGTGGAATCTCCATCCGCCGCTGATCGATTTTCTGCGCATCAACGGCATTCCGCGCGGCCCAGTGTTCATGAAAGATTGGGGCAGGCACACGTTCTATCAGTGGCGCGACCACGGCACGCATAAGCTTGCGAGCATTCGTGAAATTATGACGGCGTTCGAACGTCTGCCCTTCGTACTCATTGGCGATAGCGGCGAGCACGATCCCGAGATCTACCGCGACGTCGTTCGCGAGTTTCCGGGACGCGTAGCTGCGATCTACATCCGCAGCGTGTCGGCAGCGCCCAGGCGTTGCGCGGAAGTTGGACGCATCGCAGATGAAGTGCGCGCAGCCGGCAGCAGTTTGCTGATGATCACCGATAGCGAGACCGCTGCGATCCACGAAGGGCGCGCCGGCCGCATCAATCCTGATCGCGTGCAGCAGGTGCGACTGGATGAGGAAGTAGAAAAACGATTGCCAGCGCCCGCCGTGGACACAGTGCCCGATACAGCAGTGCACGGCAAATAACTGGACAAGGTCTTATATATAGAGTGAGACTGCTTGCTCGCGCCGTGGAACGGTGCAATTGTTGATGTGAAAGGGTCGACCTGACAATGAACCAGACTCATGAAGGCGGTTGCGCTTGTGGCGACGTTCGGTATCAGGTGCGGGGACCGGCGGAGATTTGCCAGATCTGCCATTGCAGGTTTTGTCAACGCCGAGTGGGCAGCGCGTTCGCGACGGTCGCTTACTTCGACGAGCGCAACGTGGAGGTTACGCAGGGAAACCTAACGGAGTATGAACATCGCTCCGACGAGAGCGGCAGGTGGCTGAAAATGCAGTTCTGCTCTCGATGCGGAACGACGGTGACTCATACCGTGCAGATGCGGCCGGGCCTGCGAGCGATCGCAGTCGCAACGTTCGATGATCCGGAGTGGCTTCCGATACAGCGACATATTTGGGTTCAGTCGAAGCGGTCCTGGGTTTCTATTCCCTCCGATATGGCGGTGTTTCCAAAGGGCGCGATGGCTGCTGCCCCGTGACGGTCACGCTTCCGAGTCAGGCTTTTCCTCGGTCTCACTAGATCCCGGTCATTCGTTCGAGATGTTCAGGGTAACGCGCCCCTTGCACCTCGACACTCGAGGCAGCGTCTTCAATCTCACGCAAGTCCTGCGCTGTGAGTTCGAGTGAAGTTGCACCGACGTTTTCTTTGAGACGCTGCAGCTTGGTGGTACCTGGAATAGGAACGATCCACGGCTTCTGCGCAAGCAGCCAGGCCAGAGCGATCTGCGCCGGTGTTGCCTTCTTCCGCTGCGCGATTTCAGCGAGCAGATCCACCAGCGCCTGATTCGCCTTGCGTGCTTCCGGAGAAAAACGCGGCACGATGTTGCGAAAGTCGGATTTATCGAACGTCGTGCTTTCATCGATCTTGCCCGTCAGAAAACCTTTGCCGAGCGGACTGAACGGAACGAAACCTATACCAAGCTCCTCGAGTGCCGGCAACAATTCCGCTTCGGGTGCTCTCCACCATAGCGAGTATTCGCTCTGAACCGCGGTGACGGGCTGCACCGCGTGAGCGCGACGAATGGTTTGCACACCGGCTTCCGACAGACCAAAGTGCTTTACTTTGCCTGCTGCGATCAATTCCTTGACCGCTCCTGCGACGTCTTCGATCGGCACGTTCGGATCGACACGGTGCTGATAAAACAGATCGATCGTTTCCATGTTGAGCCGCTTCAGCGACGCTTCGGCCACCTCCCTGATGTGCTCAGGACGACTGTTCAGGCCGGAGCGGCTGCCGTCCGAAGTCAGGCCGAAGCCGAACTTGGTGGCAATGACGACCTGCTTTCGAAATGGAGCGAGAGCTTCGCCGACAAGCTTTTCGTTTGTCCACGGACCGTAAATCTCGGCCGTATCGAAAAAGGTGATCCCAAGCTCGACGGCCGAGCGGATCAGCGCAATCCCCACCTCCTTGTCGACGGCCGGTCCGAAGCCGTGGCTGAGACCCATGCACCCCAGACCGAGTGCCGACACTTCAAGATTGCTCTTTCCCAGCTTTCTTTTTTGCATATTCGCCTTTGCAAACGATTCAAGACAGCACACCAAGCCGCGTGACCATTAGGCTGCACGCGATCGACCGATATGCTGACATTTTTCTGAAAGGTGCGTTCGATGCTCGCTGTCAGCTACAACCGCGTAGGGCCCGCCGACGAAGTGCTTTCGTTCGGTGATGTTGAAACACCATCGGCCGGCGCAGGTGAGGTTCGCGTCAAGCTTGCGAGCTCTGGGGTCAATCCGTCCGATGTGAAGTCGCGCGCAGGAGTTCGGAATAAGACATTGCCATTCCCGATGATCATTCCACACAGCGACGGTGCAGGCGTGATCGATCAGGTGGGCAGCGGCGTTGATCGTGCGCGCATTGGCGAACGTGTCTGGGTATGGAATGCCGCTTGGCAGCGACCGATGGGCACCGCCGCTCAGTATGTCGTATTGCCCGCGCAGCAGGCCGTCACTCTTCCCGACGCGATCGACTTTTCTGCCGGCGCGTGTCTTGGCATTCCCGCGCTGACTGCGTATCACGCAGTCGCGATGAGCGGTGGTGTCGATGGCAAAGCGGTATTGGTGACGGGAGGTGCGGGTGCGGTCGGTCACTACGCCATCCAGTTTGCAAAGCTCGGCGGCGCCGCGCGCATCATCGCAACTGTCAGCGGTGATGCGAAGGGCGCAATCGCAATTGCGGCCGGTGCCGATGCCTTCATCAACTACAAGACCGAGGACGTCGCACAGCGTTGCAACGCACTGACGCAGGGCCGCGGTATCGATCGCATCATCGAGATGGACCTGGCGGCGAACATTCAGTCTGACCTCGCGGCGCTGCGACCCGACGGCGAGATCGTCGTCTACGGAAGTGGCGCCCCGGAGATCGCAGTACCGTTCTTTGCCTCGATTCTGAAGAACGCGCGCTACTACTTCTTTATCGTCTACAACCTGAATGCTGCGGACCGCGCGAGCGATCTTGCCGACGTGTCGCGTCTGTTGAGCGAAAACAAACTGAAACACCAGATTGCCGCGCGTATGCCTTTAGCGCAAGCAGCGCAAGCGCATCGGCTGGTCGAGAGCGGTCAAGCCGTCGGCAATGTCGTGCTTGATATTCCTTGAGCGCTTCAGCGTCAGGAGAAGGTATGCCATTTAAAAGCCAAGCACAACGTAGAAAATTCGCAGAACTTCTGGTTCAAGGGAAGATTTCAAACCAGACATTCGAAGAGTGGAACCGCGAGACAGGAACTGCGAAACTTCCTGAGAGAATCAAGCCTAAAGCGAACGTGAGATCCAAGACGAAGGGCGCGGCTACGAAGAAAGCGAAAGTCAAGCGCAAACGCTAATAATTTTACGAGCAGCGGCGAGGTGGCCGCGGAAGCAAGACACGAACCAATGGGCCGCTACTGTGCGCTTGGTTGATCTTGGGCGGATACAAAAGTTAAATGAGGCGGCGGGCACGTGCGGTGCTGCCCTGGATACGCCTACGCGCGGTGCTATTGAACTCCATTCCATCGCAATTTTGTAGGTCACTCATCCAGCAGCAACCCCAATTCGCAAGGAGCAGCAAATGGCAACACAAGGAAGAGGCAACGATTCTTCAGACAAACGCGGTTTTGCATCGATGGATCCCCAAAAGCAACGCGAAATCGCCAGTCAGGGCGGTGAAGCAAGTCCCGGAAACTTCAAGAACGACCCCGAGCGTGCGGCTGAGGCCGGACGCAAAGGCGGCGAGGCAAGCGGTGGCAACTTCAAGAATGATCCGGAGCGTGCGTCCGAGGCAGGTCGCAAAGGTGGCGAGCGCAGTGGCGGCAACTTTGCGAACGATCGGGAGCGCGCATCCGAAGCGGGCCGTAAAGGTGGCGAATCAAGCAGCGGCAACTTCAAAAATGATCGTGAGCGAGCATCCGAGGCCGGTCGCGAAGGTGGCAAGAACAGAAGCGGCGGTGGGCGCTGAGTAAGTTGTAGACGTTGCCGTAAGCCTTGACCCAGTTGGCGCTTTAATAGAACGGAAGATCTGGCCGCTGTCGGGCTCGCATACCGGCGATTCTCATGCGGCTGGATCTTCCGTCCAACGTGTTCAAGGCGAAAAAAGCGACACGCAATTACGTTATTACCTGTTCAGTGAAACCAATGCCAATCTGTTGTGACTGGGAGTGCAGATGAGTTACGCAGATTTGGAGCGGAAGCAGTTTCATTGGCAGCAATGGTTCCGGCTGCTCGATAAGTTACCGATCTGGGCTGGCTACTTCTTCGCCATCCTGTGTTCCTTCGGCCTGGGATACAGCCTCGGCAGCTCACGATCGAGCTTTCCCGATCCTCATCAGGGACCGATCACGCTCGTTGCTCTAAGCGCCGGCGCATTGCTGGTCATTCTGTTTCTGGACAGAACACTACGTAGCGAAGAGCTTCGGCGCGCTCAGCTTGCGGAACAGCACAGACTCAACAAAGAGGCAACCGCGATTAAATTGCTCGATCCGATCCCTAGCCACGTTCTCGACGCACTGGATCGAATCGCGGCGATCAAGGGTGTCGATCGGGCAACCCTGATTCCGGCAATATTGAATCAGTACATCGCGCGAAAGTCGTTCGAGGAGGCTCTTGTTGAGGGTGCTTCACAAAGCCCTTCGGTAACGCGTGAGCCGCCGCCAGGCTGGGCAAAGACGTTGCCAGCGTGGTTGGAAACGCTGCCTGGCTCTTTGGACGTGAAGGCTTCAAGCTTGTCCTACTTTGATCGCTAGGCCAGCTTGGCTCCGGCGTCGGCAAGCAGTTCACGCAGTACGGTCCTATGACACCGGTGTTCGTCTTCACAGTAGCAACCGACTGAAAAATCTGCAGAGTGCGAAAGCGCAGCGAGCAGCGAGATTGAGCGAGCCGCTTCCGGCAACGACATCTCGGCGCGGTATTTTTTCTTGTAGGCGCGCAACTGCGCTTCAGTGGCAGCCGCATGCCCCTGCTTCATCGTCTGCAACGACGGCGCCAGATTCGGAAACCATACGTCGAACCAATCGTCGGACGAATAACGCGACTTCAAAACGCCGCGCGGAGGTCGTCGCACCGTGCCGATGCGGAGGCCTTCGTCTGGCTGACGTGCCGTTCCTAACCTGACAACTCGGACGGACATTTAATTTAAGTGTCGGTGCCCCGTCGGCCCGATCGAACATCGGGTCATTCTGCGCCGATCGTCCTTACAACAACCGAAGCGGCGGACAACTCGGTGACAAATCTGTTTCTTGGCGTTTTGACCAGTTGAGGCGCTGTTTAAGCTACGGCTCCGGTTTGAGCACAACGCAGACTTGAATATCCGCAGCCGCCTCTGGGCGCTTACCTTCGCGACATTGCTGCCAATGGCGGTCTTCGGCGCCGTTGGCGCGTACATGCTCGTGGAAAGGGAGCGCGACTCCTTCGAGCGTGCTGCACTCGATCGTGTGCGTGCGCTGATGACGGCGATCGACGCCGAATTGCGCGCATCGATAACTCCGCTCGAAATGCTCGCCCGCTCGCCCGCTCTCGATGCTGACGACCTCACCGCATTTCGGGTCGAGGCGCAGCGGGCACTCGAAGGTCGGCGCGGCGACTGGTCCAATATCGTCGTGTCGCATCCGGACACCGCTCAGATGGTGCTCAATCTTCTGGTGCCGCCTGAAGCGCCACTATTCAAGACGCTTGATCCCGCCAGCGTCCTCGAAACAGCGAAGTCGGGCCGTCCCGTTATCGGCAATGTCGTAACAGGAGGCGTTCTTAACCGGCCGCTCTTCACGGTGCGCGTCCCAGTGTTGCGCGAAGGCAAGGTCAAGTACGTGCTGTCAGCGGTGGTACAGACTCCAGTCGTTGACGGACTCGTCGAGCGGCAGGGCCTCCCTTCGACGTGGGCGGTCGCAGTGCTGGATGGAGGCTATGGCTTTGTCACGCGTCGCCCGATGCCGGTACAAGGCAGCACGGCTCCCAGCGAATCGCTTAAGCGCGCGCTCGACAGCGCGCCACGAGGTTTTCAGCGTGGACAGCTGCTCGATGGCAGCGAAATCTACCGCGCGTTTCAGCGTTCGTCGCTCAGCCGATGGTCGTCATCGATCGCGGTGCCGCGCAGCGTCGTCGAGCAGAGCCTGAATGGCGTGTACGTTCTGGTAGCCGGATTTGCCGGTGCGGCGATGCTCGGATTGTGGATCGCGTGGTGGCTCGCTTCACGCATCTCGCAGCCGATTGCAGCACTGGCGAGGGCGGCCCCGGCTTTGGGAAGAGGTGAGACTTCCGCGCTGCCGCCGGCCGGGTCGGTTGACGAAGTGAACGAGCTTGCGCGCGCGTTAGGCGATTCGGCGGTTGCGATACGCGACCGTGAGGAGCGGCAGCGTCAGGCAGAGCACGCACTGCGCACCGCAGATCGCGCGAAAGATGAGTTTCTCGCGATGCTCGGACACGAGCTGCGCAATCCGCTCGCATCGGTATCCAACGCCGCGCAGTTACTGAAAATGGCCCGGCATCAACCTCAGGTGCTGGAGAATGTCAGCGCAATCCTTGGCAGACAGGTCGAACACATGACGCGCCTGGTCGACGATCTGCTCGAAGTCGGCCGCGTGACCGGTGGCAAGGTCCGACTGCAGCGCGAGCCGCTCGACTTAGCGGTCACCGTGGTGCACTGGCTGGATGCGTGGAGACAAGACGGTCGACTTGCGCATCATGACGTGAGCACTGAGCTGCAGTCGGTGTGGGTCTCTGCAGACCGCGCACGCATCGAGCAAGTGTTCTCGAATCTGCTCGATAACGCGATCAAGTACACGCCTTCGGGAGGAAAGATTCGGATCTCACTTCGGCCGAAAGCAGCAAAGGCGATCCTCGAAATCAGCGATACAGGTCTCGGCATGCCACCCGAGCTGATCGGTCGAGTCTTCGATTTGTTCGTGCAAGGTGAGCGCACTCTCGCACGCGAGCCCGGTGGATTGGGCATTGGATTGACAATGGTTCAACGCCTCGTCGAGCTGCACGGCGGAACAGTGCACGCGAAGAGTGACGGGCGTGAACCATGGTGCGACGTTTACTATCGAGTTGCCGGCAATCGAGCGACCGGCGTCAGTCTCCGATGCCGACCCAATGACAGTGACGGCGAAGCCGCGTCGAATTCTCATCATCGAGGATGACGAGGACGCACGCGATTCGCTTGCCGAGCTGCTTCGCCTCGATGGCCACCATGTGACGGTCGCGGGCAACGGTGCAGATGGAGTTGCGTCCGCATCTGCGTCGACGCCGGACTTCGTGCTCGTCGACATCGGCTTGCACGATATCGACGGCTATGAGGTGGCACGCCGCCTGCGCACCAATTCTGCAACCTCGCGCTTGCGTCTGATCGCAGTGACAGGCTACGGCACGCAGGAGGATCGGCGTTCTGCGCTCGCCGCCGGATTCGACGAGCATCTTGCGAAACCGGTCGCGCTCGAAACTCTTAGGACGCTGTTACTCGAGGGACCGACCTAGGGATCAGACTTTGTTTTTGACGCGACCTTCGTCGCTATTTCGCGCGCCTTCCTCAGGAACCTTCTGGCCCAAACGAATTCTGTCGCAAGTATCGAAAGGCCAATAGGAATCACAATGAAAGCTGGGCCCGGCAGGATGAGCAGTGCAATTCCGATCAGGGTAATTGTTCCGCCCACCACCGCGATAACGATGCGTTTGGCTAAACGAAACCTGGCGTGGTGATCACTGCTCATAACACCTTCGAGGTGCAGCCGGAACTTCAACAGGATACGTAGCACACTGTGCACCGCTGCACCAGAACCTAATGCCTGACACAGAGACCCCGCACCCTTTACGTCCGGTCCTAAGAAACTGGGTCTGGGAACATGGGCACGTCGGAACTCGCTATCTCGATTGCCGCAATGGCGAGATCAAATTCGACGATGGCAAGAAGTCACGATTTGCGGCCGAAAAGATTTTTTTCGTTTCGCTCGCGAAGGATGCCGACGACGACGCTCACGCCGCCGGACCTGCGATCCACGAGGCACGACTTGCGCGGTTTCTGCATGCGGCACAACACGGCAAACCGGAAGAGGCGGGGCCGGTTGCCGACGTTCAGCGTGCAGCGCAGGACTGCGTGGAACTCGGTCTCGTCTGCGCGTATCAACAGGAAGCGCAGAGCGCTCTGGCGCGCTACGCACTCGAGCCGATGTTCGACGACGAAATTCGCGCGGCGGTCATCAGCGACATCCGGCGCGCATACGCAGCATTGCGTGAGCAGCTCGCGCTTTACGATTTCACCGTGTTTCACGGGCTGCCGACCGCGCTGATGATCAACGAAGCGCCGTTCATCGACTGGCGCGCGCGTGCACGGCCGGCGCAGCCGTTTGTGTCGATGCCGCTCGGACCCTATTGTTTGCTGGTCGGTACGCCGTCGGGCAAGAAGAGCCGGGCTGGACCGGTGCTGTGGAAGCCCGTTACAACGATGGGGCCGTTCAAGGACCACAACGGACACATCGTTGAAGCGGCGCGCTTGTGGATAGTCGCGACGACCGATGACCAGCTTCTCTCGATACAGGATCGGTTTGCTCCGATAGTGCCGGACAACCCGGCGGCCGCTAAGCCTTGAGCGCGATGTCGAAGCGCGGCTGGTGGTTTGGCGCCGCAAGTTTCAGCCATGCCGCGCAGGGATGAGCAAGATCTGCACTCGCGCGCGTCTACACTCGTCAGACCTGTGGAACGCAATTCCAAGTAGGACACCGCGTCATGGCTCTTTCGCTCTCGGCACTTGATCTTGTTCCTTTGGTACGCGGAGACACCAGTGTCAGTGCGCTCCGCAACGCGGCCGAACTCGCGCAGGCGGTCGATCGCTTCGGCTACACGCGTCTCTGGTACGCCGAGCACCACAACATGCCCGGAATCGCGAGCACCAGTCCCGAAATCTTGATTACTCACGCGGGCGCTGTGACAACTCGGATTCGTCTCGGCGCGGGAGGCGTGATGCTTCCAAATCACTCGCCGCTGAAGGTGGCCGAGTCGTACAAGCTGCTTGAAGCGATACATCCCGGTCGGATCGATCTCGGAATTGGTCGAGCGCCGGGCACCGATGGCCTCACGGCGCTTGCGCTCCGGCGCTCGCGTGCAGCGCTGACGGCGGATGACTTCCTCGAGCAGCTCAGCGAGCTCATTGCATGGGGCAATGCCGAGTTTCCTTCCGATCATCCGTTTCGTGCCGTCCGTGCGATTCCCGACGACAGACCGCTGCCGCCGCTCTATATCCTCGGGTCGAGTGACTACGGTGCGAAGCTCGCCGCTCAAATGGGTGTCGCGTTTGCTTTCGCGGGACACTTCAGTCCCGATCCTCCCGAGCCTGCGATGCGCGCCTACCGGACGGGATTTTCAACGGACGGCATGCTGGCCAAGCCGCACGCAATCCTCGCGCTTTCGGTTTTTTGCGCAGACACCGAGGCAGCGGCACAGCGCATGGCGTCGTCGGCGTTGCTCTCGTTCGTCCAACTCCGGAGCGGACGACCGGGCCGCATGCCAAGCCCGGACGAAGCGATGGCGCACGTGTTCACGCCGGAGGAACAGGCCCTCGTCGCTTCATACAAGAAGCTGCAGATCGTCGGCACCCCTGCACACGTGCGAGCCCGGATCGAGGAGGTCGTGACGCGAACCGAAGCCGACGAAGTGATGATTGCGACACACGCGGCAGACATCGCCGCACGTATTCGCTCTTACGAGCTCGTGGCCGAGGCGTTCGAGTTGCCGCAGCTCAAGGCCCGCGCCGTACCGAACCCTGTGTGAGCGCCCAACCGGGCGATGCGATCACGCGCCGACGTGTATCAGCCTTGATCCATGGAAGTTGCACGCATGCAACTGCCTGCAAAGATCCGCTGCGACATCGATACTGGACATCGGACAGTGTCAGACTCGACTCTCGCTCATGACCGAACGTCGCGACCTGACCCGAACGCTGCTTGGCGTGCTTTGCATTGGGGTGTTGATCGCAGCTGCACTCTGGATTGTGCGGCCGTTCGTCGCTGCGGGAATCTGGGCGACAACGATTGCCGTCGTGACCTGGCCGTTGCTGATTCGAATGCAGCGGAGCATGTGGAACAAGCGCGCTCTTGCGGCCGCTGCGATGATCTTTCTGCTGGTATTGGTGTTTGTCATTCCCTTGACGCTCGGTATAGGCGCGCTCGTGTCACATGCCGACGACATCGCGGACCAGATACGTTCGATCACGAGCACGGCAATTCCACCGCTGCCGCAATGGGTGGCGCAACTTCCATTGGTCGGACCTGAACTTTCGGCGGCGTGGCTGGCAGCGCGCGCCGAAGGCGTCGAGGCGTTTCTGGCGCAGCTGCGTCCCTATGCGAGCGGAGTCACCGCCTGGCTATTCGCGGAGATCGGAACCGCCGGGTATTTGATCGGGCAGCTCGTGCTGATTCCCGTCTTCGCCGCGTTCATGTATGTAAATGGAGAGAACTACGCCACGACCTTGTTGCGGTTCGGATTTCGCGTGGGCGGACAGCAAGGCGAGTCGCTGATCATGTTGGCAGCAAATGCGATTCGCGGTGTCGCCTTGGGTGTCGGACTGACCGCGATCATTCAAGCAGCGCTCGGCGGAATCGGTTTGGCAGCCGCCGGCGTCCCGTTTGCAGGAATCCTGACCGCTGTTCTGCTCGTGCTTTGCATCGCGCAGATCGGCATGCTGGTCGTATTGATTCCTGCCGTTGTTTGGGTTTTCTGGAACGGTGATATCGGCTGGGGAATATTTCTGGCGATCTGGTCTTTCGTGGCCAGCATGCTCGACACCGTGCTGCGTCCGGTCCTTGTGAGTCGCAGCGCCGATCTGCCACTGCTGCTGATTTTCGTAGGTGTCATCGGCGGCTTCCTTGCGTTCGGCCTGCTAGGCATCTTCGTCGGCCCCGTCGTACTCGCCGTGGCGTATACGTTTTTAAAGACGTGGATCGAGCAGGCGCCGTCGCCGAAGACACCTGCGGCTGCAAGCTAGGTTCGCTTCACTGGACAACCGGCGAGTGGATGGAGAGGTGCTCGGATATCGTTGACTTCGAGGTCATTCCCAGTCATAACCTCAAAGCAGGCCGCTCGCGCAGTTCCCGATTGACACGCAAATCGTTCCGACACACGTAGCCGCAAAGGACAGTGAAGATGAGAGTTGTTCTGCTTGGCCTATTTGCATTTTCATTGAGCGGCTGTGCGACCGCGCCGATGAGCGGTCCGAAGGTTTCGATACTGGTCGATCTCGATCCGGCGAGTACTGAGCGCACGGTGATCGTGGAGAGCATCACCGCAGATCGCGCCGGCGTGCTTTACCTGCCCGACCGGGTGACTGGAAATATTCTGCGCGTCGATCCTTCATCGCCGAAGCCGGTTGTTGTAGGAAGAATCGAGGCGCGGGAAGTCGATGGCAAGAAGGTCAACCCCGATCCTTCGGGCATCGCGTTCAATTCTCAGGGCGAGCTTTTCGTCGCGGTCGGTCCGTTCCGCGAGGTGGTGCGCATTCGAGGTGCTGACCTCAACCCGGCGAAGCCGGGGCTCGCGCAGACCTTCGCGACGGGCACGCCTGGCGCGAATGGCATTGCGTTTGACCGACAAGGAAATCTTTTCGTCGGAGGCGGGGCCAGCGGCATCGTCTATCGCGTCGGTCCGAATGGCGGAGCAGCAGAAGCGGCGGTGCAAATCGACAAGCACGTGCGCACGCTTCCCGACGGAAAGACGCAGCAGCAGATTGTCGCCAATGGTCTTGCATTCGATTCCAACGGAGTGCTGCATGTCACAGACACCGCGCGCGGCGCAGTTTGGAAGGTCGTGATCGGTCCCGATGGCAAGGGTGCCAAACCGGTACTTCTGGCTCAGAGCCCGCTGCTCGAAGGTGCTGACGGTCTCGCGTTCGATCGCAGCGGCACGCTCTGGGTTGTTCCCAATGAACTTAACTCCCTCGCCACGGTGACCCCGGCCGGAGAAGTGCGAGAGGTCACGAAGAACGGCAGCAAGGGACCCTTGGAATTCCCGTCGGCGATCGTCTTCGTTGGCGATCGTGGCTACGTTTCCAACTTCGATACACCACGGCGCGACAACATGGACGCTGCTGGTGGCACCGCCCGGGACGGCATTGGTTCTTCAATCGCGCAGATCTCACTTTAGGCGCGCCGCAGGCCGACCCTAACGAGTCTCAAAGCCAATTAGCAGCGATCTCTCTAAGCGCGCCGACAATACAAGATCAGGCGAATTGGCCCTTTACCGTGACTACAAACATGGGCCTAACCGAGCGCTCAACCGCACGGGCCGGCACGCGGCTTGTTATTCGCGAGTGTCGGCGCGCCCGCTGCTAGCAGTTTGTTAGACACCCGAGATGACCACGTCAGCACCGCTCCCTGCCCTGGCCCCGCAAACCGTTCTACGGAACTACTTTCACGCGAAGGACGAGAACCGCCCCCACCTTCTCGAGCGTGTGTTCGAGCCAAGTGCTGAGCTGGCGGTGATCAACCATACCAGCGGCATATCTTTTCCTGCTCGCACAGTCGGGCGCGAGGCAATCGCTGATGTGCTCGTCCGGAACTTCGGCCAAAGCTACGAGAACGTGTACTCCTTCTACTTGAGTCGCCCTCCCACTGACGCTGCGACGTTTTCCTGTTGCTGGCTGGTGGCAATGTCGGAGAAGGAGAGCAAGTCCGTACGGGTCGGCTGCGGCCGGTATGACTGGTTGTTTGCCAAAGCCGTTCCATACTTGGCAACGCACTTGACCATCACAATTCATGCAATGCAAGAGCTCCCGGCCACCGAGCTTGCTGCTGTTCTTGCGTGGGTCCAAGCGCTCAGCTATCCATGGTGTGCAGCAGAGGAAGTCGCACGCGACGCGCCGAGCATTGAGCTGCTGGCTCCAGTGCTGCAGCATCTAGCCACCAGTGAAGCAGGCGTCTAACCCCTCGCTCCAGCCGACGTGCTACGGCATGCGGCCTTCGCACGACTGAACTCAAACTTACGCCGCAGAAATGCGTCGCGAGCGCAGGACCGCTTTCCTGTGCGCGCCGCTCACCACCCGATTGCGTTCGGTAACCACGTCGCGATCTTTGGAAACGTGAATACGAGGATCACGCCAAGAATCTGCAGCGCGACGAAGGGGATTACGCCAAGATAGATGTGGCGCGTCGTGATCTCCGGCGGTGCGACCCCGCGCAGGAAGAACAGCGCCCAGCCAAACGGAGGCGTCAGAAAGGATGTCTGAAGGTTTACGGTGATCAGCATCGCGAGCCAGACGAAATCGACGCCCGCCGCCGCGAAAATCGGCAAAAACAGCGGCACCGCGATGTAGCTGATCTCGATCCACTCGAGAAAGAAGCCGAGCACGAAGATCAGCGCCATCAGAAACCAGATGTCTGCGTTGATTCCGCCGGGCAGCAGCTCGAACAGATTCTCGATCAGCTTCTCGCCCTGCAGTCCGCGAAACGCCAGGCTGAACACCTGCGCGCAGATCAGAATGAAAAGCACCATCGCCGAGATGCGCGTGGTCGTCTGCATCACATCGCGCAGCACTTTCATCGAGAGCCGCCGCGCGAGCGCCACCACGAGAATCGAGCCGAGCGCGCCCATCGATGCTGCTTCCGTCGGCGCGGCGATGCCTCCGATGATCGAGCCCAGCACCGAGAGCACCAGCGCGAGCGGCGGCAGCGCGACCTTGAACACGCGTGTCCACAGTGCGCGCCGCGATAGTGCATCGCGCTCGGCGCGCGGCACCGGCGGCATCAGATCCGGACGCAACAAACCGACGACGACAATCCATGCGCAGTACAGCGCGGCGAGCATCAATCCAGGCATCACCGCAGCGGCGAACAATGTGCCGACGGACAGCTGCATGATGTCCGACAGCAGAATCAGCACCAGGCTCGGCGGAATGATCTGACCCAGCGTGCCGGAAGCGCAGATCGCGCCGCACGAGATCGCCGGTGAGTAGCCACGCCGCAACAACGTTGGCAGCGTGAGCAGCCCGAGTGTGATCACCGTCGCGCCGACGATTCCGGTGGTGGCGCCCATCAATACGCCGACGCCGATGATTCCCAGTGCCATGCCGCCGCGCATGCCACCCGCGAGGTGCCCGATCACGTCCAGCAGGTCTTCGGCAAGGCGCGACTTCTCGAGCATCACACCCATGAAGACGAAGAGCGGAATGGCAAGCCACTGGTAGTTGGCGACGACGCCATATATTCGTGCTGGCAGCAACGCGAATAATGTTTCGCCAAACCCCAGAAAGCCGAAGATGAACCCACTCGCGGCCAGCGTGATACCGACCGGCACACCGGTCATCAGCAGAGCGAAGAAGCCGAGCAATAAACCGATCGCGAGCCACTCCTGCGGGCTCATTGCGAATCGTTCGCGAAAGTGCGCTTAAGCCGCAGCGCCGAGCTGATCGCTTGAGCACCGGCCTGCAGTGCAAACACGGCGAATCCGATCGGAATCAGCGCCTTCAACATCCAGCGGTGCGTCAGTCCGCCGGGGTCGGACGAGATCTCGCCGATACTGTATGACTGCAAGACGTACGCGATTGAATAGCGGATCACCAGCACGGCGATTGTGATTGCCAATAGTGCAGAGACCAGATCGACAATCGCTTTGCCGCGCGCCGAATAACGCGCGTAAAACACGTCGACGCGGACGTGTTCGCCCTTCAGCAGCGCGTACGTCATGCCGAACAGCACCAGCGGCGCGAGCAGGTGCCATTCGAGTTCCTGCGCCCATACCGAGCCGATGCTGAACGAGTAGCGCAGCAGCACGTCGATGGCCATCAGCGCGACGATTGTGAGAGACAGCCACGAGGCGGCGCGGCCGATCGCATCGACCGCGCGCTCGACGGTTGTGACAAACACCCGCAGCGGCGACTGGCCGCCGTGCGGCTGTGAACTCATCAGCGACTAGACCGTGATGATCTTGTCGTGGTACGGCCCTTCGCTGTAGGCAGACCACGCATCGAACTTCTTCTTGTACGCCATATACGAGTCGTGCACTTTTTTAGTCGTCGCATCCTTCGCGACCGCTTCGGCCAGTACCTGATTCGTCACCTCGCGCAGCCGCTTGATGACTTCATCCGGCAACGGCCGTGCAAGCACGCCCTGATTCTTGATCAGATCTTCCATCGCTTCGGCGTTGTTGCGCTGGCACCAGGCTTCGCTGATCACGTTGCACGCAGCCGCCGCATTCTCGACGATCGCCTGCAAATCCTTCGGCAGCTTCTCCCAGGCCGCCTTGTTGATAAGCAGCTCGGACACTGTTGCCGTTTCGTGCCAGCCTGTCGTGTAGTAGTACTTGGCCGCCTTGTGCAACCCGAGCTTGCGATCCTGAAAGGGGCCTACGAATTCTGCGGCGTCGATGACGCCACGCTCGAGCGCCGGAAAAATTTCGCCGCCGGGCAGCAGTTTCACGTCCACGCCAAGCGCGGCGTACACACGGCCCGCCAGCCCCGGAATGCGCATCTTCAATCCCTTGAAATCAGCGCTCGACTTGATTTCCCTCTTGAACCAGCCGGTCATTTGCACACCGGTGTTGCCGCACGGAAACGCGACCATGCCGAACGGTGCGTAGACCTCGTTCCACAAAGTCATGCCGCCACCGTCGTAAAGCCAGCCATTCATGCCCTGGAAGTTGAGGCCGAACGGAACCGCGGTGAAGTACTGGGCGGCGAACGTCTTGCCGGTCCAGAAGTAACTGTTGGCGTGGTTCATCTCGACCGTGCCGGCGCGCACTGCGTCGAAGCCTTCGAGCGCGGGGATCAACTCACCTGCGCCGAATACTTGAATCTTCAGACGCCCGTTCGACATTGCCTCGATGCGCCTCGCGAGGTCGGTCGCGCTGCCCGGACCGTCCATGTAGAACGGCGCGCCCTTGCCGTACGCGCTGGTCATCTTCCAGCTGAACGTCTGCTGCGCTTTGGCAATCATCGGGAAGCCGAGTGTCGTGCCCGCGACCGCTGCGGCCGAGCCAACGGTGAGTAGCGAGCGTCGTGTTGGTGCCATCCGAACCTCCTGAGATAGTGAAACCTGGTTGGTTTGCGGGCGATCTAATTATTTGCACGACCCGCCAATTCGAGTGCATCGCAAGGTCGATGCCAACGCACACGAAACTCTCGATACGCCTGCGACGCAGAACATTGTGCTTGCAGCGCGTCTCCCAGCGCACACTTCGCGCGCAAAAACTCCAATATCGGTGCATCGGAATGCACCATCGAAGGTTAAAGCTGCTTACGATAAAGTCAATCGACGACGCCAACGCTTTCAACTTTGCTCGCAGGGTCATCGCGTCGAGCGAACTGGGCGACGGCCACTCCGAGCAGTGTCACGCCCGCGCCGATCAGTTTGATCGCACCATAACCTTCGCCGGTCACCCACCAGGCGACCAGTCCGGCCGCCGGCGGCATCAGGTACATCAACGGGGCAGCGCGAGCGACGCCCCACGCGGCGTTGACCCATCCCCAAACGATCCAGCCCATGAATGAGGAGAGGACGACCGCCCAAAGCAGTCCGGCCCAGATCGTCAACGGCACCGCGCGCCACTCCACGTCAAGCCCACCCGGCAAGTTCAACAGCACCATAGGAACACTGCCCAACAGCGTCGCGTAAGCCATCACCAGCACCGCGCCATGGCGCTCGATCAGCGGCTTGGCAGCAACTGTGTACGCAGAAAAGAAGAACGCCGCGAGCAGCAACAACAGATCGCCGCCGCTGGCGCGCCACTGCGCACCAAGCAGCTTGTCCGACAGGAAGATCAACACGCCGACGCAGGCGACTGCCACTCCGGCAATCTGTGCACGCGTCAGCAGTTCGACACCGAGACCGCGCAACAGCAGCAGCGTGAACACCGGTCCGCACGCGAGTATCAGCGAACTCGAGAAAGCAGTGGACCAATGAATTCCAAAAGTCACGAGACCGACGTGCAACAGGTGCCCGAGCACGCCGAGCCGCAGTAGCGCCCAGAGCTCGGTGCGAGGTAGACGCGGCCAACGCCTCCCGTAGCGCTGCCAGAGAAGCGCGGCGGCGCACAGCGGCATGATCAGGTATCGAATGAATAGGAAGCCACTGGGCGTCAGTGCATCGAGCACTGCTTTCAGCACGCTGAAGTTGATTCCCCAAACCAAGATAAGCGCAAAAGCCAGCAGGAACGCCGCGCGTTCCCTCGAGTTCTCCGGGTCCGGCCGCGCGTCGCCGGTGGCAGCTTCGGTCATGGGACTCATACTAAGGGGACCGACACTTCGACAAGCTGCGAAGGCGAAAATGGAACCGTAATCGAATTGCAGTCGTGGTCTAAAGAGCGAGACCACACCACCGCGCCGCGATTATGTGCAATAGCTTGGATCTGACTTATCGAGCTTGCGCAAAAGCGCCGGCCATGCGAGACCGCCGCCTGCACCCTTGGTCACCTTTTCCAACTGCACCGGGGCTCCGTCGACGATGGGCGCCGGAATGTGCCGTAAGCGTTGCCCGCCGCTTTGTGCACGAACCTGAATCATGCAGCTCGTTTCGAAGAAGTACATCGCCACGAACGCCTCTGCGACGGAGCGGCCGACCGTAAGCAAGCCGTGATTTCGCAACATGAGAAAGCGCTTGTCGCCAAGGTCACGCACCAGCCGCGGTTTCTCATCGTCCTCCAGCGCCACGCCTTCGTAATCGTGGTAGGCAAGCGACGAGAGTACGAAGATGGAGTGCTGAGACAGCGGCAGCACACCATCCTCCTGCGCCGAAATGGCGACGCCATTGACGCTATGGACATGCAGCACACAGTTCGCATCGTCACGCGCTTCATGCACCGCGCTGTGAATCACGAACCCCGCCGGATTAATGTCATAAGGACTATCCAGCACCTTTCGGCCATGCAGATCCACCTTCACCAGGCTGGACGCGGTTATTTCGCTGAACATCATGCCGTACGGATTGATCAAGAAGTGATGTTCGGGTCCCGGTACGCGTGCGGAGATATGCGTGAAGATCAGGTCATCCCATCCGAACATTGCGACGAGGCGATAGCAGGCGGCAAGATCGACGCGTCGCTGCCATTCGGCGGCGTCAACGGTGGAGCGCACGTCGATGACCAGATCATTCATTCAATTCTCCTAAATTGAGCCGCATTTCAGTAATATATAGACCGGTCTAATTAGAGAGTCAAGGCATGAGTACTAGCGTAGGTTCTCAGGGCAGCCGCGCACGCATGCTCGATGCCGCCATCACATTGATGCGCGGTTCCGGGTTGTCGGGTGCGGGGATCAACGAAATCGTCAGGGAAAGCGGTGCACCCAAAGGATCCGTGTATCACTTCTTCCCGAACGGCAAGGGTCAGATCGTTGCGGAAGCAATTGAACTCCATTCGTATCGAGTCCAGGACTTCATTCAGCAGGCGCTGCAGAGCCAGGAGCGGCCCGCGGATAAGGTCAGAGCGCTGTTTAATGCGTTTGCCCGACGCGTGTCCGCAGGCAACTTTCAAGCGAGCTGTGCTGCCGGCGCGGTCGCCCTGGACTTGGATGCAGATCTCGAAGAGCTGCGTCTCGTTCTACAAGGCGCCTTTTCGAGGTGGATCTCCCTCGTCGCACAACATTTCGATTTTGCAGATGCCCGTCAAAATAAATCCTTTGCGGGACTGGTCCTAACAACTATCGAAGGCGCTTACATTCGCTGTCGAGTTGACCGCTCCAGTCGGCCGTTCAAGGAAGCTGGCGAGTGGCTCGCGGAGTTGGCTGAACAGCGTTGATGAAGCGGCAATGAAGGGCGTATTCGAACATCAGGCCAAGCATCCATGGTTGACGGCTACGCTGTTCGTCTTCATGTTTATACCGGCGATCTTGCTGATCATTCCTGTTGGCAAGGTGTTGCAGCAGCTATTTCCCCAGCCTCCGTTTTGGATGATCTTTCCCGGCACAGCGCTCTTCATTCTCACATTTGTAGTCGGAATGCTGATGGGCGCAACACTGTTCGTACTGGTGATGAAGCATCTTGTAGATAAGACTGTGCTGGCACCTTTCTATATCTATCCGGGAGTGCCGGTGACCTCGGATATATCTGCACGAATCTTTCGTTGGGCGTACCGCCATGACAAAAACTCTAGCGCTTGATAACCGTAGTAAGCGTTCAGTGAGAACGCCACTGCACTATTTGACCGCGCTCGACAGCTGTGCGTCGGTCAGGCGGTAATACAAGCCATACGGGTCGTCCTTGAGCACATTCAGACGGCCGGCCACGATGACCGGCTCGTACGAGTGCTTGATCGGCGACTTCGCTTTGACTTCGACGATGTATTCGGGCCCTACCGACAGGCAGAATGGACAATCGGAGGGTCGCATCGTCAACAAAAAGTTACTGTGCTTCTCGCCAGCAGTGATCGGCATCATGTAGCCCTGAAGCTTGACGTCCTGCTGATCGAGCTTGCGGACGTCGGGCGCAAAGTCGGGAAGGAAACGCTGGCCGACCTGCGACGTCTTCACCTGACCGAGTAGCTTCCACGAAACGACGCCCTTGACCTCCGGCAGATCGTTCAGCAGCTGTGGATCAATTGGTAACTGCATGCCCGGCTTGCTGCCGGCCGCGGGGGCCTGAGCCACTGCCGGAGCGGCCACCAACGACAGCAGCATTGCCGCTACCAGCGATACTCGATGCAAACGATTCATGGTCGTCACCTCAATGAGCATGTCGCATGCCGCAATACTGCCCAACAGCGATGCCTTTACACGCCGCGCGCAACTGAGAATGACATTGTGCCTCGTCCGTGCCGGACTCCAGGCATCGCGCGGCTTCCTCATGCGCTTTGGCCATTTGCCGGTGTTTTGCGATGTCCTCGGTGCGATGCGGATCGACCTTTGCCGCGTTAGGCGCCGGCGCGGCCTTGGTGGCGGGGGCGGTGGACTGCGCAAACGCGCCCGCTGAGACAAGCAGGACAGCTAGAAATATCGCTTTCATCAAATCACCTTCTCGCAAGAGTTTGTGCCACATCCATTCGTCCCGCGCGCCACGCCGGCAGCAGGGCGGCGAGGGTGGCGACGACAAACGCAACGATAGCGATCCACAGCAATTCGGGTGTGACATCCGCGGTCACCGACAGTGCGCGGGCCTGGGCGAGCCAATGAGAGAAGAATGTCACCGCGACCAGCCCCACCAAGAGTCCGACGATGATCGCAACGACCGCCAGCAGCCAAGCTTCGAGCAGCATTAGCGCAACGATGCGGCCGCGGCTTGCTCCGAGCAATCGCATGATTGCGATGTCGTAGCGTCGCTCCTCGAGGGCGTTGTAGAGCGTAACGAACAGAGCGAGCACTGATGACGCAATCAGAACCGCGGCAAATATACGCATCGTATTGATACCCACGCCGACGACCGCGAAGAGCCGCGCCAGTTCATTCGCCGGAGACGCTGCCATCAATCGGCTTTCGGCGTTGACCTGGCGCGGCACGATAGCGGCCGCCAGTGGTGACGCGTAGCGCACCAGCAACGCCGTTACCTCGCGATCAGCCTCGAGAATTGCGCGCTCGTCGGCGTCGGCCGGCTCGCCTTCGTGCACGCGCCAGACGCTCGCTTTGTCGGTAGTGATCAGCCGATCGAGCACCGTGCCGGTCGGCATCAAGACCCCGACCACGCGGTACTTCGCGTCTTCGTGCGCAGCCCCGCCCGCAGCAAGACCATGACTTCCCGCAAACGTCGATCCAACCGCCAGTCCTGTCGAGCGCGCGGCGTCGGCACCGAGCACCGCCTGCATGGGTGCGGACCAGAGAGCGCCGGCCGCGAGGCGGCCGCGATAGTGCTCGATCAGCGCCGGCTCGGTGCCGACGATGCGAAACCCTTGGAAGTTATCGCCGAGCGAAACCGGTATCACTTGGGCGATCAGCTTGTTGGAACGCAGTTGGTCGACAGCAGCAAGCGCGACGTTACCGGTCGGCACGTCGATGTGATAGACGGCCGAAAGAATCAGCTGCAGCGGCGAACCCTTGGCGCCCACGACGAGGTCGATGCCTTCTGCATCGCGCGCCAGCTGACGCGACAGTTGCCCGTGAACCAGAACGACGAACACCAACGTTGCGATGCCAAGCGCAAGCAACACGACCGCCAGCATGGTTTGCAGCGGTTTGCGTAACAGCTGCGCCATCGAAAGCCGAAACGCGTTCATGCTTGCACGCCGTTCAAATGCACCTGGCGCGGGAAACGCTGGCGAATTCTTGAATCGTGCGTCGCGACGACCAGCAATGCGCCGGAGATTCGCGCCGCTTCGAACAACAGATCGACCGCTCTGTCTGCGTTTACATCGTCCAGACTCGATGTCGGCTCGTCGGCCAGCAACAGCCGCGGCGTGTTGACGATTGCACGCGCGATTGCGACCCGTTGTTGTTCGCCGACGCTTAATTGGGCCGGGCGCGCGTGGAGTCGAGCGTGCAGACTGAGGTCGCCCAACAAATTGCGCGCAACATCGGGTTCGCTCTTACCAATCAGGTATTGCGCCAGGCGCACGTTGTCGAGTGCGCTTAGACTGGGCAGCAGATGCAGCATCTGCGGAATGACTCCAATGCGGACCGCACGCCAGCGATCATCGCGCTCCCGCTCCGGATACAGAATTTCGCCGTCAAGGACGACGGTGCCCGCCGAAGGACGCAGGATTCCGGCCAGGATGTGCAGCAGCGTGGTCTTACCGACGCCGCTTGCTCCAATGAGCGCGCAGTGTTCGTTAGGTGTGAGCTCGAAGTCGGCTTCGGCCAACACGGCGGTGCCAGCGTAATGGTGCGAAACCGCGCGAACGGCGAGCATGCATGAAGCTTAGCTGGCAGCGATGGGCTTGCCTTCTGCTACAACCATTGCACATGATGGCCATTTACCAGCCGCACGAGACGGCCTAGTGACCAAGGCGGAGCTTGTGCTAACGAGTTTCGTCGTCTGCGCCTTCGCGCCTTGGCCCAGCCAGGCGGAAGAGGCGTCTTCGCTGAGCATTGGCGTTCGAGCACGCGTTGGCGGCGAGCGAGTGCTTGGCGAGGAGCAGCCGGAAGCGTTTCGCGAGTACGACGTCTTCGCAAATATTCGTTTGCCCTGGGAACACTACTACGCGTCAGGCTGGGGTGTCGGAACGAGACTGTTGGCAAGCGCCGGAGTTCTTCAAGGAGGGAAAGACAGTGCGCTCGTCGTCTCTCTTATTCCTGTTCTTACCATTGGTAGTCAAGACGGCCGCTTCGTGCTCGACCTCGGAGCAGGGGGCGCTTGGCTAAGCAGGCATGAATTTGAGAAGCAAGACTATGGCGGCCACTTCCAGTTTGCGCTGACCGTCGGCGTCGGTGTTCCCCTTTACAGACGATTCGGGGTCGGGTACCGATTTCTGCATTACTCCGACGCAGGAATCCACGGGAAACACACCATCGGCGCCGATTTCCACATGGTCGAGTTCACCTATCGGTTCTGAGGCCTCCTTGCACGACGTCGATGCGCCTGCGTAGCCGCGCGGACTCGTCTGCATCGCCGCCTTTCTCCGCGAGCGCGAGCTGCACGTTCAGCCACGCCAGCAACGGACGTCGCCAACCCTGCGCCGATGCCGTGTCAACAGCGAGCGCGATCACCGTCGGATGCGCACGCCCGGCTTGAAACAACACGCCAATCGCAACCAGCTTCGATAGTGGATCTTCGATCGCGCGTACCGCGGCAACGGCGTTCTCGGGACTCACGGTTGCGTTAGCAACTGCCTGATGTTGTGGTGGAAGCAGCGCGATGTCCTGCGGCTGCACGCGTGCAGCGAGGTAGTCGGCGTAAGCACGCTCGGCCGCTGCGCTATCTGCTCTGAGCTTCTCGAAGCCCTCGCAAGGTTCGAACACGAGGCTCGCCACGCGCGCGGCACAGCGCACGAGTTCGGCACGGCCGACCAGATCGATGCGACCAGTGCGCGCGATCTCGCTGCGCGCGCGTTCGAAGTCGCTATCGGCGAGGCGCGTATCGCCAGCGAGGTAGGCCGCCACCGCGTGGTCCATTGAGGTCTTGGCGTTCGATTGCCAGTCGGGAATTGGCGGGCCGCTTGCGCACGATCCGCTCAATGCGCCGACGACCAACCATGCAACTACGTTTCTCATGGGAGCTTGATTTTCGGATCCCGCGCGAATGGCCAGCGTCGGTTCACCTCGTCGATCATGCGGCTTACCTTGCGCAGGCTTGTATCGACTTCGGCTCGCAGGGACGCGAGGTCCGCTGTTGCATCACGCGCGTTACCGGCGGCCACCTGCGCGTCCTCGAGGATGGCGTCGACTTTCTTCAGGCTCGTGCGCGCATCCGCGAGCGCTCCGTTCAATTGCACGATGGCCGCGCGCGCTTCGGGCACCAGCCCGTCGGGCCCAAAGGTCTGCGCGTCGACCTTCGCGGCGAGGCCATCTACTCTTGCGAGCAATGAATTGGTGCGGTCAAGCGCGGTAATTACCTTCTTTGCATCGGCGTCGTTGCCCAGCAACATGCCGAGCGCGCCGCGCTGACCTTTGAGCTTTTCGGTGACGTCGCGCACGTTACCGAGGCTCGAAGCGAGCGACGAATCTTGCGCAGTGAGCGCTCTCAGGTTGCTGACAAGCTCGCGCATGTCCGCCACCAAGCGGGGAATCTCGGCCGTTGCATCGCCGACCAGCACTTTGCGCTCGGCGCCGTCCGGAAGCGGCGGATCGGACAGAATTCCGCTGAACGCTTTCAGCGCCGTGTTGCCGAGCAGGCCACGCGTCAGCGTGAACACGCTGGACACGCGCAACCAGCGAGCGTCCTTGCGTGGTACGTCGATGATGATTCGTGTCGTTCCATCTTCGGCCAGCTCGATGCGCCGTACGCGGCCTATTGGAAAACCGGCGAACGTGAGGTCCATTCCGATCGTGACGCCTTCGGAATCGTCGGCAACCAGCACCAATCGTTGCGACTCCTCGAACGCTCCACGCGCGTAGAGCAGGTACACGACGGTGCCGGCAACCAGAGAGAACAGCAGCACCAGCAGCAGCGCCGCCTTGAATTCCAGGTTCCTGGCGGGCGGCAACGCGGTCGAGGGTTCTTGTTTCATCGCAATCGGGCGCCGGATCTCAGTAGTAGTTGCCGACCAGCGAAGCTACTTCGATTAGCAGGATCACCACGAAAATGCGAACCAGGCTTTGCAATTCGACGCTCGTTCGCAGATTCGCATGCTCGCGATCGTAATAAACCGATGCGATCGGAATCAAAGCGACCGCCAGGCCGAAGAACAGGACCTTGAGCGCAAAGATCATCGACACGGCCGGATTGAATACGCTTCCAAACGTCCGCGTGTAGCCTGCAAGCGCGCCCGCGGTGAAACCGTAAACCGACACGTAAGCCAGCACCGCCGTCACGACGCAGCTGAGGCCGGCAAGCATCAGCGTCGAAAACATCGCCGACACCACACGCGGCAACACTTCGCGCTGCAGCGGATCCACACCCTGCTTCGCAAGCGCATCGAATTCGCCACGCCGCCGCAGGTCCGCGATCTCGGCCGCATTTGGAAGAGCGCACCGCAGTGCGGCAAACACGGCCGCAGTCAGCGGAATCAACTCGAGCACCAGTACGCGCACGACCATTTCCAGCGCATATTGCGAGAGGCCGTAGCTCACTGCCGTCACGACGACGATGCGGATGATCACTACGCTGATCAACGACGAGAGCACCACGAACCACAGCAGGATCGGCGCGGTGTCCTCGTAAACGTGGCGCGCCAGCGCCAATCGATTCGGCCCGAAATAGCTCGACGGAGAAAACGCCAGCACGAGGATCAGCGCACCGAAGTGAATGATCCGCCACCAGCCGGCGAACCAGGCCAACGTCGCACGGCCCGCGCCGGGAAGCGGGCCGTGCGAGGAAAGAAGCGAAGACATGGCCAGATCATAGGACGCGCCGAAGCCGGCGCGGTCCTACCGATCGTGCCTATTCGCCGGCATTAACTGCGGAGTCGCTGTCGAACAGAATGCGACGCTCAGCGTCAAAGCAACTCAAGCCACTACTTGATCCAGCCTTTCACGACTCGGCGTGCCGTCGCCAGCGTTGACTTCAGCATCGACCAGGAGATTGTTGCCCGCCGTGGAGAGCTCATCCACGCGCCCTCCGACCGCCCTCCCTGGTTCATAGCTTCCGCGTTTCTGCAGATACGAAGCGGTGGCGATTGCACCGACAGCGACACCCAGTAAAAATCGGATCATGGTTTTCTCCGTTGTTGCGCATCATCGGGCCATGGCAAGCGCTGTACCTCCCATTACCTCGCCTCTCGTGCCCTCGCATAATGCACTCGTTTGCCTTCGCTTTATCTAATCACCGACCTAATGGCACTCGGTTCGACGGTTTACAAGGCTGAACTTTCGATCGCCGACATTGCGAGGGGCTACTACGCCGATCATGTTCTTTCGCTCGCGCGCCACCCCTCCGAAACCGAAGAAAGGCTGATGACCCGGTTACTGGCGTTTGCATTGCATGCCGACGAGGACTTGAAGTTCGGGCGAGGGTTATCGACGGATGGCGAGCCGGACTTGTGGCAGAAAGATGCAACCGGAGTCATCGACCTGTGGATCGATGTCGGGCTGCCCGACGAGCGGTCCGTTCGCAAGGCATGCGGACGCGCGCGTCGTGTCGTTTTGCTCGCTTACGGCGGTCGAAAGCGCGACATGTGGTGGCAACAAAGCGCGGCAGCACTCGGACGCAATCGCAACCTCGAAGTGCTCACGGTGTCGGCGGATGAAACAGCCCAGCTGGCCGAACTGGCGGAGCGATCGATGCGGCTGTCATGCACCGTTAACGAGGGCAGTGCCTGGATCGGCTCAGATCGCTCGAGTGTCGATGTCGAAATAAAGCATTTGATGCGGGCTTCGGAATGACGGCAGCGACGACGCCGCTGCAACGTTTACCGTCGGCTGTCAGAGAACGCCGAACAAGAGCAACAGCAAAACTGTCAGGATGATCGAGATCACAATCGAACCCAGGCAGCCAATTCGATTCGAGAAAAACAAAAACACGACCTGACTACCTGTGCTCAGTTGCTAGGCGGCGCGTCGCCTCGATATGCGTCCGCGGACGCGTTTCCAAACAAAGCCGACGATCGCCGCGAGAATAAGTTTTCGCATTCCGACTTCCTGTGATCTTGCTCAAAATCCTTCAGGGCATGCCCTGTGCTCAGCAGTCACGCTTCCACATCGTCATCGTCCGAATCAGAAGCATCTTCGTCCTCGATCGCGATGCGGTCGAGTGCGTCCGGAGGAATTGGCGCGCCTGAGCCGAGCAGACGATCCGGCGCGATATCACTGCCGACTTCATCATCAAGGTCCCGGCCCGCGGCGGCTCGCTCACCCGTGCCGCCGGCATCCGTATCGCTGTCGAGGTTGGCATCGCCAACATCGCGTCCGGCGCCGCCAGAATGCGGCACATCTTCATTCGTTCCGCGATCAAGTCCGATCACATCTGCATCGATCTCGTACAAACCCGGCCCTTGCAGATCGCTGCCGCTGTCTGAGGAGTCGCTGGGACCGAGCGCATCGGTCCCGTGGCCTTTGTGCGTTACGGGCGGTGTCGATTCGTCTACGTCGAGAGTGCTGGCGGGCATTGGATCCTCCGTCTGAGATCTGACGTTTCAGCAAGTTGCGTGCGCCCTCCACTAATGCGTCGCGAATGGCTGTCCAGAAATTTAGCCCGCGTGCTGCCGCTCGGCCGGCCGCACCACGAGGTAGACCAACCGCGGTGATTTCACGTCACGCAACAATCTGAGTGCGCAGTCACGATGAATGCGGCCTCCATCAAGCGTCTGGTGCAGACGGTCGACCGAATCGATCGTTACGCCGTCAAGGCCAATCACGATGTCTCCGTCGAGCACGCCGCCAATGGCTGCGGGGCTTCCGGCTTCGACCGATTGCACGCGCACACCGCTGTTTTGATCGAGATGGTGAAACAGCGTCACGCGCCGATCGAGTGCGACCGTGGCGCCGGCGACACCGATATAACCGCGCCGCACCCGGCCGTGTTGCAGCAATTGCGGAATGACCCACTCGGCAATGTCGATGGCTACCGCGAAGCTGATCGACTGCGCGCCCCGGATGATCGCCGTGTTCACGCCGATCACTTCGCCGCGCGAGTTCAGCAGCGGCCCGCCGGAATTGCCGGGGTTCAACGCCGTGTCGGTTTGGATGACGTCGGGTATCAACCGGCCGGTGCTCGCGCGCATGCTGCGGCCGAGTGCACTGACGATGCCCGCCGTCACCGTGTGTTCGAAGCCCAGCGGGTTGCCGATCGCAATCGCGATCTCGCCGCGCCGCACGTCGGCCGAACGTCCAAGGACAGCGTGTGAAAGCGATCCGCGCGAACGCGAATCGATTCGCAGCAATGCAAGATCACTGTCGGGATCGTCGCCAACCCACTCGGCATCGAACTCGCGTGCATCACCGAGTGCGATGCGGTAGTTAAGTTGAGGCCGCCGAGCCGCCGGCGGCTGACCTGCCCGCGCAACGTGTGAGTTCGTGAGCAGGTAACCATCAGGCGTGAAGAGAAATCCGGATCCGCCGCCCGACGCGTGCCTGGCGCTGGTATCAAGCACACGCACCGCCGCGACGGCAGGCGCGATGCGCTCAACGACGCCTGAAACGGTCTGCGAATACGCGTCCAGCAGAAAACTGTCGTTGCCGCCCATGTTCGTCCCCTAGGCGGCAAATGCGGTTTGAATCCCCGATTTGCAAGTGACGCAAGCCCGCGGCTTCCGTATCCGTGCGGCTGATCTACGCCTTCTTCGGGCGCGGTCGCATCAATCCCATCAGATAGCCGGCGACGCGCGCCGGCTGCAGCAGCAGGCTGTATCCGAACGTGTAGACAACCAAACCGCCGACATTGCGCCGGATCTTCAAACCGTGTGCGTGGAACATCGAGCGCATCACGAAGAAAATCGCCATGTTCATCAGCAGTGCCGCCGGCAGCAAGGTCACCGCGAACGGCCCCATCAAGAGGTTGCTGCTGTATATGACCGCGAGGATGACACCCGGAACGAACGCGAGCGTGAACGCCAGATCGGTCCACGGAAACAGCAGATGCCAGACGACAAACAGCATTGACTTGCGCTTGACGAGTTCGGACGGCATTTCGCGTAGCGCGCGTAACGTCGTACGCGCATGCCGCAGGCGCTGTTTAACAAACGAGCCGACGTCGGCCGGAACGATGACAAAGCAGCACGCGTCTTCGGCGAAGCCGATACGCCACCCTCGCTGCAGCATGTCCCACGTCAGCAGGACGTCTTCCGCAACGTCGGAACGCCAGCCGCCCACTTCATTGACGGCCGCACGGTCGTAGATCGTGAACGCCGCTTCGGCGACAACAGTTCCCTGATAGCGCGACTGCATGCGTTTCATCGACGCGAGCCCATGGAAGTAATCCCATTCCTGGGCGCGCGTGAGCCAGTTGTCGCGCGAGTTGCGAACCAGCACGCAGCCGGCGATTGCCCGCACATCTTTCTCGGATGCGACGTAACGCTCGACCATGCTCCAAAGCGCATCGCCGAACAAAATCGCGTCCGCGTCGAGGGTGACGATCAGGTCGTGCTGCGCGGTTTCGAGCGCACGGTTAAGCGCCGCCGCTTTTCCGCGGCCCTTGCTCTGGCGCAGCACCTTGATCCAGCGGTAACCCATGCCGCGCACGATGTGCGCCGTGTGATCGGTCGAGGCGTCATCGATCAGAATGACCTCGAAGGGTCCCGGGTATTCCTGCCGACGAATGCTTTCAATCGTTTCGGCGATCGATTGCCCCTGGCCGCGCACGTACATCAGCACCGAAAGCGCCGGGTATTTGGCGAGCGCGCGACGCGGCGGACGGCGGTCCGTCAGTAAGCTGACAACGACAAACATGTTCATCAGACTCGGCATCAGTCCGAGGCCGCCGATGAAGAAGATCGCGGCCGCCAGCCCAACTGCATCGGCCAGCGCATCAAACCAGAACGACGCAGCCCACAGCGTGAAGGCAAACCAAAGCACCGTTACGGCGGCAACCGCAATCAGCTGCAGCCGCTGCCACGGCTCGGCGTTGCGTAGACGCGGCAAGTCGAACAGCCGCGCACGCGGACGTGTTTCTACAGTGGCAGCCTTCGCAGCCGGCACACGGGCCTTGGAAGGACGAGGAGCGGGACTCGACATTCCGCTTTCTACCGTTACCGTCGGATGAGGCACGGCCCGAAAAGCGGCGCGGAATGTGTTGACTACAGGGGTTGTGCCATCGGCGGCGCCAGCCGAATGGCGTAGCCTGGCAGTGAGGCGATTAACTGACCCGGAAACACCGACTACATCAACAACACCTTGACGTCCGGATAGCCCATTAACTTCAGGATGAAGTAGTTGGCTGCGGCTTCGCCCGGATCATCCGAGAAGCTCACCAGCTCCGCGTATCTCGGAACTCCGGCCTTTACCAAAATGTTCCAGATGTCCGATGCGGCCCGTCAGAACCAGCTGGATTTGTCGACGACGTTTCGCAGCGGCTGCCCGGCCATGAAGCGGCGGCAGTTATCGGAAAGAATGTCATAGCGCCGCTCGTCGAGATACGGCCCGTAGCCGGCCATATGCGGCGTGATCAGCACACCGGGCATGGTCCATAGCGGATGATCAGCAGGCAGCGGCTCCTGCTCGAAAACATCGAGCGCGGCTCCGGCGATCTCACCCGCGTCAAGTGCAGCGACGAGGTCGTCGAGCCGCGTCGTCATGCCGCGTCCGATATTGATAAAGAACGCGCTGCGCTTCATCAGCTGAAACCGTGCACGATTCATCAAGCCTTCAGTCGTCGGAGTATGCGGAATGGTCAGCACGACGAAGTCAGCGCGTGGCAGCAGTGAATCGAGCGCGGTCGGCCCATGCAGCTCCGAGACGCCCGACGGCGCGTCGCGGCGTCGCGCGTCGACACCGATCACCTGCATTCCAAAAGCGGCGGCAAGCCTCGCTGCCTCCGCGCCGATGCCGCCCACGCCGACGATCAGCATCGTGGCCTCGGGCAGGTGAATGACGCCGGTATCGTGCGGCGCCGGACGCCACTCGCGCTTCAATTGTTGCGGCAGATACTGGTGCAGACCACGCGCAAAGGCTAGGACGAACGCCATGATGTGCGCGCCTATATGGTCGTTGAAGATTTCCCGGAAATTCGTCACTATGGCAGGATGCTCGATCAACTCCGGGTAGTACCAGCCCTCCGGCGGCGCTGCTTGCGGCGCCTGAATCCAACGCAGCTTTGACGCCGCTCGCAACAAAGCCGGCGGCACCGTGCCGAACGCCGCATCGGCGCCTCCAATGGCTGCCGCGGCTTCGCTCTCGCTCTCCGCAATGATGATCGATAGGTCGGGTTGCGCAGCAGCCAGGCGCTTCGCCCACCCGCGCGTAATCGCTGTCTGCGGTGGCAGCATCAGCAAAGTTGTTGTCATTGTGTCGAGCGTGTCTCGTGCATCATCAAACAAAAGGAACGGTAACCCGGTAACCACGAACTATGATCGTAAGCTCCGGGCGGTTTGCTCGATCTACTAGACGAGTGAGAACGACTATGTTCTGTGATGCCAGCGCATGCTGACCGTAATCCTCGCGAGTCTCGTCCTCATCGCACTGACCACTCTGATTCACTACGAAGTTCTACGCGGCCTGCACGTCGGACTTCCGCGACTTAGCATTCCCGTACGTACCAAGCTGTTGGTGGTGATGTTCGTAGCGTTCGTTGCCCACGCTGTGGAGATCGGGCTGTACGCCGTCGCCACGTTCGCGTTGATCCGTTTCCGAGACGTCGGCGAGCTGAGCGGCGAGCACACCGCCACTTTCCTCGACTGCCTCTACTTTTCAGCGGAAACGTATACGTCATTGGGCCTGGGCGACATCGCGCCACTGGGCCCGGTGCGGCTTCTGGCGGGGGTCGAAGCGCTGAACGGCTTGCTGATGATCGCGTGGACCGCATCGTTCACGTACCTCTCGATGGAGAAGTTTTGGTCCCCGCACGCGCGAGAGCAGCGTAAAGATGAACGGGCGAGTAGGTGATCCTGCAGAGCTGCGTCGCGCTCAACGAGTTCCATTGCGCGGGCGCTGCGCCAAGGTCAGATTTTCCTTGGCAACCCAGTCGCGCACCTGCGTCGCGAGCACACTCATCGGTAACGGCCCATCGACCAGCAATACGCGATGAAATTTCTTGACGTCGAACCTTGACCCCAGCGCTCTTTCGGCCTCGCGCCGCAGCTTGCTGATTTCCAATTGCCCGATCTTGTAACCGAGTGCCTGGCCCGGACTCACGATGTAGCGCTCGACTTCGGCGATCACATCGCTTTCCGCCATCGACGAATTCGCGAGCATGTAATCGATCGCCTGCTGTCGCGTCCATCCTTTGTTGTGCAGACCGGTGTCGACAACCAGACGCATCGCACGCAACTGCTCGTCGGACAAGCGCCCATACCACTGATACGGATCGGTGAAGAGGCCCAGCTCCTTGCCGATGCTTTCGGCGTAAAGCGCCCAGCCTTCCGAGTAAGCGACATAGAACGTGCCGAACCGGCGGAACTTCGGCAGCGATTCGACTTCCTGCGCAATCGAGTTCTGAAAGTGATGACCTGGCGACGCCTCGTGCAGCGACAGCGTCTCCATTCCGAAGATCGGCTGGGCTTTCAGGTTGAACGTGTTGATGTAGAAGATGCCGGGACGCGAGCCGTCAGCCGAAGAATCAACGTACGAGGCGCCGGCCGCACTTGCCGCGCGGAACGCTTCGACCTCGCGCACTTCGTAGTCGGCCTTTGGTGAGATATCAAAAAGCCGCGGCAGCAGGGTGTTGATTTTCTTCTGCAGCTCCCGATAGCCGTTAACCAGATCCTCTGGCTTGGAGTAGTAGTAGCGTGGGTCATCTTTCAAGTGCGCGAAAAACGCCTGCAGGCCGCCTTCGAACTTCACTTCGCGGCGGACTTGATCCATCTCGTTGAGGATGCGCCGCACTTCACGCCGACCCAGCGCGTGTATCGCGTCCGGCGACATCGCGGTGGTCGTGCTGCGCTTCACACGGTACGCGTACCAGGCCTTGCCGTTCGGCAGTGCCGACCACGCGGTTGTCTTGCGCGCGTTCGGAATGTACTGGTCGCGCACGAAGTCATGCATGCGCTGGTAAGCGGGGCCCACCTCGTCACTGATCAGCGTTCGCAGAGCGGCGGTGATGCGCTGACGTTCGGTCATCGGAACGGCGTCGGGAAAGTTCTTGGTCGGGCCCCAGAACACGCTCTGCTCGGGATCGCTGACCGCCAGCGCAGCAAGCTGAGGCAGTACCTTTTTCATCACTGCTTCCGGCTGTGTCACGCCGTTTGCGAGTCCGACGCGCATGTTGCCAATCATGCCGTCCAGGATGGGCACCGCGTCGCGCAGCCGCTTGTGCCAGTCGTCATAGTCCTTCGTCGTGCGAAAGGGCTGAATCGATCCGCCGGAGCCCATCTGCGCCAGAAAACTGGGCAAGCCACCGAGCTGGTCGACCGGCTGCATCCAGTCCGGAAAGCGCAGCCCGTCCAGCGACTGCTCGAGCTCGACCTTCATGATGTCGTAGGACAAGCGATCCTGCCCAACCAGTGCGGTGCGGTCGAACCCCTTGAGCTCCGTCAGCTGTCGCTCAATCACGCGTCGGTTGTCTGCCCGCCATGCAGCGGTGGTGAAGTCGACAATGCGGTCGTTGTATCGAGGGTCTCCGATCGACGTTGCCAATAGCGGCCGGCGCACCAACGTCTCTTCCCACACCGCATCCAACCATGCATTGAACCGCTCGGACTCACGTGGCTTCGCCACCGCGGTCGTCGCAGCGAACGTAATCAAGACGATGGCGAACAGGCGGCGCATTGCGGTCAGTTCTGCAGACAGTGATGGCGCTGCGCATGCTATCGCAGCACGTACGCTGATCGCCATCATCAAGCTGGACAGGCAGCTGAAACAGCACTTAACGTTCGGCAACAATCAGGACAAACATCCAAGCATCCCAGGAGACAACAATGGAAGACAACAAGATCGATTCCTGGGGCAATGTCCTGAAGCCATCTGCGGGTACCGGATTGGCTGCACTCGGCAGTGCGATTAGCGCGCAATCATCCGACTTCAAACCGAGCCAGCGCTACCCCGACCCATCGGTTCAAATTCTCGACCCGAGCTTCGGCAAATACCGCATCTACAGCAGCAGCGTCGAGCAGTTGGGCTACGGGGATGCGCTGGGCCGAAGGTCCGGTGTGGTTCGGCGACGGCCGTTACCTGCTGGTCAGCGACATCCCGAACAATCGCATCATGCGTTACGACGAAGCCACTGGCGCCTTCGGCGTGTTTCGCCAGCCCGCAAACCATTCGAATGGAATGGCGCGCGACCGCCAGGGGCGGCTGCTGGTCTGCGAACATCTGACTCGCAGGGTGACGCGCACCGAGTACGACGGCACGATCACCGTGCTGGCGGACAAGTTCGATGGCAAGCGGTTGAACTCGCCCAACGACATCGTTTGCAAGTCCGACGACTCGATCTGGTTCACCGACCCACCGTTCGGTATCAGCGGTAGCTGGGAAGGCGACAAGGCAACGCCCGAATTGCCTCACTCCGTCTATCGCATTGCGCCCGACGGCAAGCTCGGACTTGTCACCGCTGAGCTGACCGGCCCGAACGGGCTCGCGTTCTCGCCGGACGAAAAGAAGCTTTATGTCGTTGAGAGCCGCGCGCAGCCGAACCGCCTGATCTGGAGTTACGACGTAGCTGCCAACGGCGCGATTTCGAACAAGACCAAAGTGGTCGACGCCAACGGCCCGGGTGCAATCGACGGCATCAAGGTCGACATGGATGGCAACCTATGGTGCGGCTGGGGCTGGAGCGGAGCGCCTGGTGCAACCTCCGCAGACCTCGACGGTGTGATGGTGTTCAACCCGCAGGGCAAGGCGATCGGTTTTATACGTTTGCCCGAGCGCTGCGCGAATCTGGCCTTTGGCGGAGCCAAGAAAAATCGCTTGTACATGGCGAGCAGCCATTCGCTGTATGCACTCTACGTGGAAGCACACGGCGCAGCGTGAAGATGTGGCCACCGATCCATCGGTAGTCACTCGATCGCTACGAAGTACAGCGCAGTTACGATCGCTCAATGGACGGTCAAACGTTGGCAGCTTGGGTGCAGGCCATTGGGTCGATCCTTGCCATCATTGCAGTCTTTGTCATTTCTCTCTTGCTGCACAGGGCCACGCTCAAAGCTCAGCAGACACGACGCCGCGACGCGAACGTCAGCAAATTGGCCGTGTTGTTCGCGCTCGCGGAGAAGGCGCGCACGCTGATCGAGAAGGCCAACACTGGCGTGCAGGATGGATTCACGAACTCGCGTGAGCGCGAATTCGATTCGAACGATCTGCGCGGCCTGCACGAAGCGTTCGCCAATGTCGTGCTGCACGAGCTTCCGACGGCCAACACCGTGTTCGCTGTTCTGCGTCTGAAGGAGGTTACGCGGCAGATGCCGATCCTGATGCAGCAAGCCGCCGATGATCGTGCCGAGTACGGTGGAGTAAGCCCGATTACCTGCGTTGACTCGGAAGATCTCCGGCAGGCAATGAATTGGGCGTACATGAAGCTGCGCGAGGAATGCGCAGCGGCCGAACAGTCGATTTAACAAATGCGCACATCGGCGAGCTCGCTGTTGACCAGGTTTATCGGGCCGTGCTTACTCTTGATGGCTGCACCCGCATCCTTTGCGCAGCCCAGCGCGCGCTGCGGCGAAGTCTTCATCATCGACACGCATAACGGCAGCACGACGCGCTATGCGCTTGCGCACCACGACGCAAACCGCAGGCCAAGCCGATCGCGCTGGTGCTACTCGCGGGTGGGAACGGCTACGTGAATCTGGATGACGCCGGTTGCGCGCGAGCACTGAAAGGCAATTCGCTGGTGCGATCGATCCCGCTCTTTCATTCGGCCGGTTTCTTCACCGCATTGGTCGATGCTCCGTCGACGCACCACGGCGTCGATGGATTGGAAGGTTTCCGCACGGATGCGCAGCACGCCGAAGATCTTGGCAAGGTCATCGCCGACATTCAGGCACGCACGAAGGCAATCGTGTGGCTCGATAGGCACGAGCCGCGGGTCGATTTCCGCGGTAAACGCCGCGTCACGGCTATCGGGGCCGGCAGCGCCCGCCGGTGTCGTTCTCACATCCCCGGTGACCGTCGGTCAGGCTGGAGCGCGGAAAGCGTGGGTAGCGCAATCCGTATTCGATCTAAAGCTCGAAGCGATCACTGTCCCGCTGCTTGTCGTCGGCCATGCCGCCGACAACTGCATCCGATCGCCGGCCAAATTGATTGGGGACATCACAGCGCGAACCAGCAGCGCTCGCGAGCAGGTCGTGACAATAAGCGGCGGGCCGGGCAATGCGGCAACAGAATCGCCGACCGACGCATGCGAGGGTCGCTCACCTCATGGGTTCGTTGGCCAGGAAACTGAAGTGGTCGAGGGCATCGCACGCTTTGTGCTTGCGGGAAAGTACTAGCCGGCAAAAGCGCCGCACTAGTCCAGCAACTATTTATTCTGACAATGGCGGAGCAATTGGAAACCGCTACAAATAAGAATCGCAGAAGAGATCGACAGGAGCCATTATGCACAAAGCAATCCAAAACACCTTGTTGGCAAGCGCCGGCGCATTGGCACTCGTGAGCTGTTCGACCATGGAGTCGCCGCAGCCGAGCCCCAAGGACATGACGTTTTTCATCACCAGCACCGGCACAGGCAAGGGCGCCGACTTAGGTGGCATCGAGGGTGCGGACCAGCACTGTCAGTCCCTTGCAAAGGCTGCTGGAGCCGGAAATCGGACCTGGCGCGCATATTTGAGTACCCAAGGGACGGCACTGAACGACCCGAAGGTCGTGCACGCCCGCGACCGCATCGGAGCGGGTCCGTGGCATAACGCCAAGGGCGTCATGATTGCCAGCAACGTCGCCGATTTGCACTCCGCCAAGAACAACATAACAAAGGACACGGCATTGGACGAAAAGGGCCAGCCCGTTAATGACCGTAGTCAGAAGCCCAGCAAGCACGACATACTGACGGGCTCGCGAGAGGATGGCACGGCTTTTCCCGGGGCCCCATTTGCTGACATGACCTGCGGCAATTGGACCAAGAGCGGAGTCGACGGTGCCGCCATGACCGGCCACTTCGATCGCGCCGGTCCAATCGACCATGCCTGGGCAACGTCATGGAATTCCTCGCATCCCACGCGCGGGTGCGGCCAGGAGCAGGTACGCCCCACCGGCGGCGATGGCTTGTTTTACTGCTTCGCAGTGAAGTAGGCAGTCGACTTTCGCCTTGCGAGGGAGCAGCATCGCTCCCTCATTTCTTCGCACGAAAGGAGAGCTCGAAATGGCCAAGCCGCTCTCGATTCATCCACAGGTCGATCAAGGGATCAAGCCCGCCGCTACTGGTTTCACTGGCGGTACTTTGGTGTGTCATTGCTCGGACAAGAAGGTGACTGTTTCGATCGGCGGCCAGGTGGCGCACAACCATGTCTGCGGCTGCACGAAGTGCTGGAAGCCGGCCGGCGCGGTGTTTTCGCAGGTCGCCGTCATTCCACGCGACAAGGTCAGCGTCACTGCAAATCAGGACAAGCTAAAGGTCGTCGATGAGACAGCGACCATCAAGCGGCATGCATGCAGACAGTGCGGCGTGCACATGTTTGGACGTATCGAAAACAAAAATCATCCATTTTTCGGTCTGGACTTCATCCACACCGAGCTCTCGAGCGACCGCGGCTGGGCGCCGCCCGAATTCGCGGCATTTGTCTCGTCGATCATCGAGTCGGGGTTCGATCCGGCCGGCATGGGCGCCGTCAGATCGCGGCTGAAGGAACTCGGGCTGGAACCTTATGACTGTCTGTCGCCGGCGCTGATGGATGCGATTGCGACGCACGCCGCGAAAGCTTCGGGGGCGCTCGGCCGCTCGGCGAGCGCATAGATGCCTGCATTAATGCGCTACTAGGCGCCCTAACAAACGATCGCGCGGTGAAAAGCGCCCTGTCCTGACTCGCGCATCCGGTACGACTCCGGACACCTTTCGGCCGCGACACTTTCTTTCGGCACCACGCTGGCACCGGCCATTAGAGAGGGATTTGGCGGCACCGTCACCGGCTTGCGTCGCGCATCCGCCTAGCAGCATCATGCTCACAGAGCACAACAGGATTTTGTGGCTATTTTTCATATGTCGGACGGAGCCGCGTCGAAACATCGGCCGACGCGGCTCGTCTCCCCACAAGATACTCGCTCACGCGGCACGTTTCATCGCGCGCACGTTGCTGCTGCTGGGTCCTCGCGGCCGGTATGACCGTCCGTCCAGGCGTCGCACACGATTCTTTTCGTGACACAGGTAACGCGGCCCCATCGCTTCGCGCAGCTCCTTGGCCCGCTGCTGAATGCGCTCAAGCTGGTCGGCAAGCGGAGCAACTTTTACCACCTCCACTTGCGCGGGGGTTATCCAATCCTCAATCGCAGCACTCATCCTCGGTTTGAACAGCATCGCACTTCTCCTTGGTTATCGGTCTAGCTGACCATACGGCCGAGGCAGTGACAATCAGGAACAATGCCAACCCCCATGCAGAGTCACTACCGTCTGTCGGCCATGGCAGGTAGCGTTCCCAACCAGAGATGAGGCAGTGCTCACTCGCGCGTTAAAGAGCGCTGGCATTTCAAGCACACCTTTGCCGTCCGATGAAGATCGCAACTTTCAACATCAACAACATCAACCGCCGTCTATCGAACCTGCTGGCGTGGCTCGACGTTGCAAAGCCGGACGTCGTTTGTTTGCAAGAATTAAAGGCGGCCGATCGCGAATTTCCGATTGCGGCGATTGAATCAGCCGGTTACGGCGCTGCATGGCGCGGGCAGCGAACCTGGAATGGCGTCGCGATTCTCGCGCGCGACGCAAGTCCGGTCGTCACACATCGAACCTTGCCGGGCGATGCTTCCGATACTCAAAGCCGCTACCTCGAGGCTGCCATCGACGGCGTGTTGATCGCGTGCATCTATGCGCCGAACGGGAATCCGCAGCCGGGGCCAAAGTTCGACTACAAGCTTGCGTGGCTCGATCGGCTGATCGCACACGCTCGCGGCCTGATCGACGCCGGCGTGCCGGTTGTACTTGCCGGCGACTACAACGTCGTGCCTACTCCGGCGGACATCTACCCCACTAAGTCATGGGATGACGATGCGCTGGTACAGCCGGCCAGCCGCGAGCGCTTCAAGCGGCTCCTCGAACAAGGCTGGACCGATGCGATCCGCTCGCTTCATCCGAATGAGCCGATGTATACGTTCTGGGACTACAAGCGCGGCCGATGGGGTCGGGACGCGGGCTTACGCATCGACCACCTGCTGATCAGCCCGTCGCTGGCGAACCGACTAGCCGAGTCGGGCGTCGACAAGACAACTCGTGGCGAAGAGGGAGCCAGCGACCACGCTCCAGCGTGGGTTCGTCTAAAAGAGCCCCCTAGGAAGAAATCAACGCGCCGCAATCCAGTCGCTGATCACATCGAGCATTGAATCGAGCACCTGCCGATCGGTTTGCCCGCTGCGTGCAGGCACGTGGAACGAATGATCGGCATCGGCAAACAAGTGCAGCGTCGCGCGCCCGCCAAGCTGGTCGGTGACCGAACGAATCAGGCCGACGTCGGCGAGTTCGTCGCGAGTGCCCTGCAGGAACAGCATCGGACATTCGACGTGCGCCAAGTGCGCGGCACGTTCCAGCGACGGCTTCTTCGCCGGGTGCAATGGAAATCCCAGGAAAACCAGACCGCGAACCTGCGGTAACGGCGCGATGGCTTGAGCCTGTGAGGTCATGCGCCCGCCGAAGGACTTTCCGCCCGCGAACAGCGGCAGGTCAGGCATCTGATCAAACGCGAGCGCTACCGCCGCACGCACGGTCGAATGCGCCAGCGGTGGAGGATCCGGACGCTTGGAGCCGCGCTCCATGAATGGGAATTGGTAGCGCAGCGTGGCAATGCGGCGCGCGGCAAGCCCTTCCGAAACCGAAGCCAGGAAGGGGTGGTTCATACCCGCGCCCGCGCCATGCCCGAGTACATAGCAAGCGGTGGCGTCGCCCGGCCGACACAACAGAGCGGAGACTGTTCCGCCTTCCGAAATTGGAATCGTGAGAGGCTGCGCAACTGGAGCTAGCATTGAAACAAATCCGAGTTGGAGACTTTATGCGCCGCACGCTGCAGCTATGCCTAGTGTTCGCGATGTGCTGGCTGGCTTCGCCAGCAACACTTGCGGAATATCCTGAGAAAGCTATCACGCTCGTCGTTCCGTTTCCGCCAGGTGGCGTCGCTGACACCGTCGCGCGGCCGCTGGCGGAGGCGATGTCGAGAGAACTGAAGCAACCCGTCGTCATCGACAACAAGAGCGGTGCGGGGGGTGCGGTCGGAATCGGGCACGCTGCGCGTGCGAGCGGTGACGGGTACACGCTGCTGTTGAGCTTGTCGTCGATCTCGATCCTGCCCGAGGCAGACAAGATTCTGGAACGCAAACCGCTGTTCCAGCTCGATCAATTCAAACCGATCGCGCGCATTACTGCCGATCCGACCGTTCTGGTCGTGCGCGCCGAGTCTCCGTGGCGAACGCTGGAAGACTTCATCGCCGACGCGCGGCGCAAGCCCGCGGGGTACAACTACGGCAGCTCGGGCAACTATGGAACGATGCACGTGCCGATGGAGATGCTGAAGTCGGCAGCCGGCTTTCGAATGACTCATATTCCGTACGCCGGCGCCGGGCCCGCAGTGATCGCGTTGCTGGGCGGACATGTCGACGCCATCTCCAGCGGCCCGGCGAGCGTCGTGCAGCACATTCGCGCGGGGCGGCTACGGGCGCTGGCGCACTGGGGTGATGCTCCGCTGGCGACACTGCCGGGAGTGCCGAGTCTCAAGGAGCGTGGTTACAACGTGCAGTTCGCTCAATGGTCAGCTTTGTTCGCCCCCGCGGCGACGCCTGACCCAGTCATCGAGAAGCTGCGCGTAACGCTGCGCAAGCTTCTGAATGATCCAGCACTGCAGCAAACGATATTGAATGCCGGCAGCCCGATCGAATACATGGACGCGCCGCAGTTCGCCGCCTACTGGAAAACCGATGCACAGGTGATGACCGATGCAGTGAAGCGAATCGGCAAGCTGGAATGACGCGTCACGTACGTGATCGCGCCGAACGGCAAGGTTACCTATCACTACATCAACCCCACCCGACACGCCGAGCGAGCGCTCGGCGTTGCATACGTGGGCACAGAACCAACCGAAATAAGTTTCTACGCCGCTTTCATGCCGCTAAGTCCGGCAGCAGTTATTTCCGGATGAAAGGCTCGCAGCGCTTTGATGCCAAAGTAGATGAAAAGCAGAAGTACGGCAGCCTGCGCGATGATGAATGGCGGATCCTTCTGCGTTGGCGCGAGCGCGGTCAGAAATGGCACCTTGCCGAACGCCTGTACCACACCCACGAACACGTTCAGATAGAGCGCGAAAACCGCACTCGCGATATAGAGCCAGCGCCAGTTTCCCGCAAGCCGGTAGCCGTAAAGCGCGGTGAGCGTCACCGCCAGCACCAGCAATGACAGCACGCCGACGATGTGCGACGGCAGAATCTTCTCGACCGGAAAAAAGAACCCGGTGACGCTGGTCAGGACGGTCGTCAACAGGAACACCGCGGTCCACACCTCGAGCCGCTTGGAACTGAACATTCCATAGAGCACGACGAGCCCGGTGAAAATGCCGATCAGACTGATTGCGGTGTGTAGCAGCGTGAAAGTCGAAACAGACATGCCGAGAATCATTGGCCCTCCCCAGGGAACTGATTACTTCAATCTGCCCTCGCGCCGGTTTCCTTCACGATCTTGCCAAGCCGAGGCACGTCGGTCTTGATTACCGCGGTTAGCTGACTCGGCGTCATCTCGCTCACGTTTAGCCCAAGATCGCCGAGCCGCTTCTGGATATCCGGCGTCTTCAGTATGCGCGAGATTTCTGTGTACAGGCGATCGATGATGGGGGCAGGGGTGCCGGCGGGGGCGAACACCGCCTGCCACGAGCTGATGTCGTAGCCGGCCAATCCTGCCTCGGCCATCGTCGGAACGTCCGGTGACACGACCGAACGTGTGGCGCTCGTTACGGCTAGCGCCCGCAGCTTGCCCGCATTGACGTGTTGAACCGCCGTCGCGATATTGTCGAATGCCACCGGCAGCGTTCCGCCTAGCAGCTCCGGCATCATCTGACCGCTGCCTCGATACGGAATGTGCTGCATGCTCACTCCGGCCATTACCTTGAACAGCTCGCCGGAAATGTGCTGCGATGTGCCGTTACCGGCCGACCCGAACGCATACTTGTTCGGATTTGCCTTTAAAAGAGCAATGAACTCCGCCAGATTTCGCGCCGGCACGCTCGGATGAACCAGCAGCACGTTCGGCTGAGTGGCGTACATCGTGATCGGTGCGAAGCTTGTTATCGGGTCGTACGAGAGTTTGTCGTACAACGTCGCGTTGATCGCGTGGGAGCTGATGGTGCCGCCACCGATCGTGTACCCATCGGGAGCTGCACGTGCAAGCTCGGCTGCGCCGATCGACCCGCCTTGGCCTGGCTTGTTCTCGACCACAATCGGTTGACCGAGGGCTGCGCCGAGTCGTTCTCCTATCGTGCGAGCGAGAATGTCGGTCGTGCCACCGGGAGCGAACGGAACGATGTAGCGAATGGGCTTGTTTGGCCAATTCGAAGTCGTCTGCGCCAGACCCGGCGCGGCGACCAGCGCGAGTACGGCGCCGAACACACGCATCATGGCGCGTCGATCGTTGATCATGTCTCCTCCGTTATGTGCTGAAGGATCTCAGTCTACGATCGCGCCTCGCTTGGCTCAACCAAAATTGTGGACGCAGCCCGATGACCTCTTACACGATCGACGTTACGCGCTTAAACGCTGCGATTCGCCTGGTGATGCAGGGCTTCGGCAGCAGCGACGCTGAGATTGAGGCCGTCGCCAATAACCTGATCGAGGCCAACCTCACCGGTCACGACTCACACGGTATCGGCATGCTGCCGCGTTACGCCGATGCTTATCAGCAAGGCGGTCTGACGCCTAACCAGCACGTGCGCACCGTGCTGGACGCAGGGACATTGCTTCGACTCGACGGCGGTGCAGGATTTGGTCAGGTGATCGGGCACGAGGCGATGGAGCTCGGAATCGCCCGCGCACTACAACATGGCAGTTGCATCGTCGCCCTCGGCAATTCGCATCATCTCGGACGCATCGGCGCATGGGCCGAACAGGCCACTCGGGCCGGTCTGGTTTCGCTGCACTTCGTCAACGTGATCGCGCGCAGCATCGTCGCGCCCTATGGCGGCGCCGATGCACGCTTCGGCACCAATCCTTTCGCGGCCGGCATTCCAATCACCGGAAGCAAGCCAGTCATTCTCGACTTCGCAACGAGTGTGCTGGCGCAAGGAAAAACGCGTGTCGCGTTTAATAAGGGCGAGCTCGTGCCCGACGGCTCGTTGCTGGACGATCGCGGGCGCCCTACACGCGAACCGCGCTTCGGCGTTAACCCACCGTTCGGTGCATTGCTCGCGTTTGGCGAACACAAGGGCTACGGATTGGCGCTGCTGTGCGAACTGCTTGGCGGCGCACTCGCCGCTGGCATGACGCACCATTCGGAAGATGTCACGCAGAAACGCATTCTGAACGGCATGCTCACCGTGTTGATCGATCCCGCCGCGCTCGCGGACCGCTCAGCCTTCGAGCGCGAGACACTCGCGTTCGTCGACTGGGTGAAGGCCTCGCCACCGCGCGAGGGGTTCGAGACGGTGCGCATTGCGGGCGAACCCGAGCGCGAGAAGTTTGCGCAGCGCACGGCCAACGGAATTCCGGTCGATGCGACGACGTGGAATGAGATTCTCGACGCGGCTCGCAAGCTGGGTGTCGACCCCGTTGCGGTCAAGGCCGCTGCCGGCCAATCTTGACTTACTGACCGCACATCGTTGCTTGCAGCGCATACGCCAGCTATGCCATCGCACGAGGCCTCTGAGGAAGATCGCGCCTTCCGGTCGGCCTTCGAAGCCTGCACGATCGCACCTTCCCAGTTCAATCATGAAGCTCACGTGCGTCTGGCGTTTATCTATCTCACCGAGGGCGACGTGGACTCGGCTGTCCAGAAGATGCGCGATGCGCTCCTGAATTTCCTGCAACACAATGGCGTGCCGCTGTCCAAGTTTCACGAGACGCTTACCCGCGCATGGGTGTTGGCGGTTCAGCACTTCATGAACAGATCGACAAGCACTTCGGCCGCCGACTTCATCGCAAAGAATCAGCAGCTGCTGGATAGCAAGATCATGCTCACGCACTATTCGGCGAGCGTTCTCTTCTCTGCGGATGCGCGCGCTTCTTTTGTCGAACCCAACCTGGATCCGATTCCGCGCACGGGCGATTCGCCTTCGTCGAACACGCGCGGCTGACGCGCTGATCAGCGCTGTATCAGCTCGATTTTGTATCCATCCGGATCCTGAACGAACGCAATGACCGTCGTGCCGCCCTTAACCGGGCCCGGCTCGCGCGTGACCAGGCCGCCGGCGGCTCTGACGCGTTCGCAGGTGCCATGAATGTCTTCAACGCCGATCGCGATGTGTCCGAAGCCGCTACCGAGATCGTAGCTGCTGACACCGTAGTTGTACGTCAGCTCGATGACTGCCTGCTGCGACTCATCGGCATAACCAACGAACGCAAGTGAATATTTTTGATCGGGGCGGTCGGTCGTTCGAAGCAACTGCATGCCCATCGGCTTCGTATAAAAGTCGATCGAGCGCTGCATGTCGCCGACCCGCAGCATCGTGTGGAGCATTCGCATTTCAAACCTCGCATGGCCAAGCCGATAGCCGGCAGGATACTGCAGCTACTGCGGCCGGGAGGTTCTCAACAGTTCAGCAACAGAGTTGAGCGATTCGGCACGCAAGTGCGCGCTGTGCGTAAATGCCACCTGAATCCCGACCGGATGCAACACGCACGCGATATCGTCATCCTCTTCGTCGCTGATTCTCCAAAGCATTGCACCCGATACACCATCGAGCTCGGGCGTCCAGATTGTTACACCGTCGATTCGCTCGGCGGTGCGCGCATAAAGATAACGCTCGGCATCAACCGATTCGGTGAACAAGACCAGCGGCTTCGTGTAGACGCAGCCATCGACTCGACGCGCATTGCACGCCGGATAGCCCACCAGAACATACGTCGCAGGCGCCGCAACGGCAAACGTGAGGCACTCCGTGGAGCTCGCCTCCCAATTCGCGCACAATCGTTGCGCAAGCGAGCGATCGCCGATCCACAGAATCGCTACGTCGTTATCGGCATGCATCACCAGGCGACCGCGTGCGGAATGCAGCCTTGCAATGCGTCCGTCGCGTGGCAGCGGAACCGCAATATCGCCACAATGCGCACGCTCGAAAATGTGCGCTGCTGTCAAAAGGCCTACACGCTGGCCGTCACGCAGCAGCGCTGCAGTCGCAAGTGGCTGCATCCGACCCTGATCCACTCGCGACAGCGGCACTGCACGCCTCAGTAATGCATCGCGAATTGCGTCGGCACGTGCGAGCGGAACGCGTGCACCGATTCGGATCGGAGTTGTCTCTACGGCTTGCCAATTCATTTGACTACGTTAACGCGCCGCCGGTCCACTGAACGGGCAAGAAGGGTGGACTTAGAGTGATTCCGGGGTGCAACGTAGCGGCGCTCAGTTGATGGGAGACGAGCCGGGCATCAATCGGTACCGGCTCATGTGGCCCGAACATGTGCAGCATGGCAGCGGCCACGGCGGGCACACGTTCATGCACGTGCACTTCGTTCCTTCGCCCGTCTCAAAGGTGTAGTTGCCGTCGCGTGCACGCAGCGGCGGCGCGATGTTCATCATTTCTTCGATGCTACGTCGTCGCAGTGCTTCTCCCTCGACGACGACGCCGTCCAGCTGCTGCACCATCGAGCTTTGTCGGCGCGGCTCGGAGCGGCGTGACTGCTGTCGCGCCTGATCTGGTGTTCCAGTCTGAATTTCGGCCGCCGGCCGCTCGCACCTGACGATGACCACCGATGCGCAATCTGTGCGCTCGGCGCTTAAGTCATTTAGCGAAGTGGGTTGTGCCGACGCGCCAGAAACCGCGAGCAACTGCAGCAGTGCCCAGCGGTTCAGATGCCGGCGTACCACTGATAGCCGTAGTCTTCCCAATACCCGCCTTGCCCGCGGCCGATGTTGGCGAAACTTTCAACGAGCTCGATGCGCATCACGTACTTGGCGTGCTTGTAGCCGAGCTGCCGCTCGACTCGCAATCGAATGGGCGCGCCGTTCGGTATCGGCAGGTCACCGCCGTTTAATCCATACGCAAGGATCGTTTGAGGGTGCAGCGCGTCGTCCATGTCGATGCTCTCGTAGTAGTACTCGGGCGTCAGCCCGCCTCCCATTTCATCCGCGCAATGGAACACGACGTAGCGCGCACTCGGCTGCGGCTTCACCATCGCCAGCACGTTCGATAACGGGACGCCGGTCCATTTTCCGATGGCGCTCCAGCCCTCGACGCAGTCGTGACGCGTGATCTGAGTGCGGCGTGGCATTGCGCGCAACTCAGCGAGTGACAGCTTGACCGGCGTTTCGACAAGACCACCGACGTCGAGCTGCCAGTCTGCGAATCCGCTTTTTGCGAGCGCCTGGTACTTCTCGCCATCGGGCATCGACGTACCGTTGCTGCGAAAGAAAGGCGACAAATCGGCATCGGTAAATTCCTGCGCCATTGACGGACGCGAACCGAGCAGCTTATGCACGCCTCGACTGAGCGTTTCGTGCGTACGCAACACTTTCGGAAACCACTCGGTTTCTGACAGCCGATCGCAGCCGGTAAGCCAAAGCGCACCGAGGCTGCCAGCGCTCAACAAAAAACGACGCTTGGAATGATTTTCCGCGGTCATCTCAATTCTCCGTCTTGATTCGATAGCGGCCGGTGATCATCGATCTAATGTGATTCCAGAATCCGCTGATGATGACCTCGAACACGTGGACTGCGAGAAACAAAAACAACAGCCACGCAACGATGAAGTGAATCGTGCGTGCCGATTGTCGGCCGCCCAGCCAATCGACCCACCCCGGAAAGATCGAATTGAGCCACGGCGACATCGCCCAGCCGGCGAGGATGACCAGCGGCAGCAAAACAAAGATCACGCTCAGGTAGGCAAGTTTCTGCAGCACGTTGTAGCGCTTCGCGGCTTCGCCTTTCGGATGCTTGAATTTGACGTGATCGACGATCGACGTACCCACTTGGCGCAGCTCTCTGCCAGTGGGCGTCAGATCGCGCATCAAATGCCGGCTGAACAATGAATAGAGTACGTACGCCACGCCGTTGAGCACGAAGATCCACGCGAAGAAGAAGTGCCAGTCGCGCGCCATCGCCAGCGAATATCCACCGGGAATCGTCAACCACGACGGGAATGCGTGCGCATTGGGTTCGCCGTTCGGATACTTCGAAAGCCCGAGCAGTCCGGTGGTTTCGAACTCGCGGCCGAACACGCGCGTGACACCGATGCGTTGACCCTCGCCACCATCGCGCGTGGTGATTTCCAGCAAAGGCGGGCGCCCGGAGTAAGAAGAATCTCCCCAATACAGCGCGGAGTGCGCATTGAAGATGTGCAGTCCGCTCATGAACAGAATCGTGAGCGCGATGAAGTTGGTCCAATGCATGATGCGCACCGGCAACGTATGGCGGTAGTACAGATAGCTCGGCGGGGCAGTCGGTGTTATCGAGGCAACGGCCATGGCGCGAATGACGATCGATGGAGCACAGTTGTCGTCGCTGGAGAAAGGAACTTACACCAGCGATACGCCTTTAAGCGGCTTTTGGATTGGCCGCCCTGCGACTCGGTGTAGGCGCCAGCTCGCCTGGGTCCGATACCGAACTCAGCGCGGAACGCCGCGCACTTCAACCGACGCCTGTGCCAGCAGCACGCCGTCCACCGTTTCCAGCCGAATCTGATGACGGCCGGGCGGAGGTAGGCGAACCATCGCCTCCCGGACACCGCACGGCGCGAGCGATTGCATCCCGAGTTTCAGGCACACACGCGTTGCGTGCGGTGCATCGGCCCGCACCAACATGGATTGGCGTGCCGCTGGAATATCGGGGTCGGGTGCAATCACAGTCCCGTCTGCAGGCGTAACGACGCGTGGTGCAGCCTCTGCTGTGGGCATGGTGATCGTCGTAACGCTTGTCGCCGACCCGCCATTCGACTCAGTGCCCGCAATGAACCACTCGCGGCGTGCCGGTTCCACTGCGGGTGCGAAGACAACGTCGCGCTGCACGACACCGCCCGGAACACTCGTTGCACGGCTCGGCTGACCAGCATGCAGATGATCGACGATCTCGCGCCAGATCGGCGCCGCGCCGGTGACGCCCGACACATCCCACATCGGCAGCGCCGGAAAAATTTCCGACCCATACACCCACCGTGTACCGGTCGGTATAGCCGATCGCCCAGTTGTCGCGCATGCCTTTGCTGGTGCCGGTTTTCACTGCGGCCCATGAGCGCGTCGACAACGGGCTTGCGAGCCCGAACGTCGCTGCACGCGCAGCCGAATCGGCCAGGATGTCGGACACGATGAAGCTCGCCTCGGCGGAAAGCACGCGAACCGCGTCGCCACCATCGCCGCTGCCTCTTTCGATCTGCAAGTGAGCCGGTGACCAGACGCCAGCCATTGGCGAGTGCGCGATACGCGTTGGTAAGCGCGAGCAAGCTCGTATCGCCGCCGCCGAGTGCGAGTCCGTAGCCGTAGTACTCCCCATCGTGCTTGACGCTCGACATTCCGAAGGCCTGCAGGGTTTGTCGGAAGCGCTCCAGACCTACCAGCTGCAGCGTCCGCACCGCGGGAACGTTCAGTGATGCAGCCAGCGCGGAACGGACCGACACCGCGCCTTTGAAGTCGCGCTCGTAATTTTGCGGAACATACAAACCGCTTGGCGTGGTCAATGCGAGCGGCGCGTCATCGAGCAACGACGCGGCGGTCAACCAGCGCTGCTCGATCGCAACGCCGTACAGGAACGGCTTCAATGTGGAACCGGGTTGTCTGAGCGCAGCGGCACCGTCGACCGCGGCAGCGCCCGACAAATCGCCGCTCGAGCCGACGTACGCCAGCACGTCACCGGTCGCGTTATCGAGCACGATCACGGCCCCGTCCTCGACGTTGCGCTCGGAAAGCGATGCGAGCCGATTGCGCAGCGTCTCCGCCGCAAAGCGCTGCAGCGGCGCATCGAGCGTCGAGCGCACCGACGTGCCGGCGCGCGTCAACAATCGGCGCGCCAGATGCGGCGCCTCATCCAGCCCGCTCATCGCGAGCGGGTAGGAAGGCAGCGTCGACGCGGCCAACTCGGCGCGCATGCACTCTTCGGCTCGATCCATCTTGTTCATCACCGCGCACGCGCGGCGCGCGACGACTGAGCGCGAGGCCGACGGGCTGCGCACCAACGCTGCAATCACCGCGCTTTCCGCTTCGTCGAACGCGTCAGGCGCATGGCCGAAAAGACCCAGCGATGCGGCGCGGATTCCGACCAGTTCGCCGCGCAGCGGCACCAGGTTCAAATACGCCTCGATGATTTGCTGCTTTGACCAACGATGCTCGAGCGCAACCGCGTAGCGGAATTGCGCGAGCTTCTCGTCGAGCGAGCGACGGCCGAATCGATCGCCTTCAATCATCAACCCCGCGAGCTGCATCGTGATTGTGCTGGCGCCGCGTCCGCGGCCATTACCGAATTGATCAATGAAGGCGGACAAACCACTCGCCGGATCGAAACCGAAGTGCCACCAGAAGCGGTGATCTTCGGCAGCCACAACCGCGCGCACCAGCGACGGCGAAATCGAGTCCAGCGCAGTCCATTCGAGCTGGCGCCGCGTCATGTCCACACGCAAGCGCTGCAGCGGCTCACCGTTGCGCGAGAGCAGCGTCGACTCGGAGCCCAGCGTGCTCGTGCGAAGCTCGTCGAAGGTCGGCGTCGGCGTCAGCGCCGCGATCAGCGCCAGTCGAAAGCGACAATGCGCCGACGGTTGCGACGACGGCAACCAGTACCTTTGCGCATCATGGCCGCACCTCGATCGAAGCAACGGGTAGTTCGGCGAACGACTCGGGCGCGTACATCGCCTCAACCCGGGTCGGCGGCATAGTGAACGCGCCGGCATTGTTGAGTCGCACGGTGTATTCGACTTTCAGCTTGCCCTTCGGCACGTAGCGGTAGTACGCACGAAAGCCGTCGAATGCGCGCTCTTCGTACGCCGGCCATGCCATGCCGTCACGTCGCTCGTTGGACGCGAGCTGCCGCGAATCGCCACCGAGGCCGCTGCCGAGCACTGCTGCACCGGCCGGAATCGGATCGCTGATGACGACCCATGTCATGTCCGCCTGCGCGTCGACCTCCAGCGTGACGCGGTAAACGTCACCGCGCGTCCACACGTTTGCGTTCTTCTGGTCGATCGGCGTCACGCTGCGCTTGACCTGGTAGCCGGCGAACAGCGGCTTGTCCAGCGGCAACGCTGCGCGCGACGTCACGAATGCCCACGGTCGACCCGAGCCCTCATGCAGCATCGATAGCTGTTCAACGCTCGCCGGCCAGGCGAACTGCGTTTCGACACCTGCGCCGGTCGGCGTGCCTTTGGTTGGATCGTTGGTCACGCGCGTCTGCGCCGTTTTCCAATCGAGTGGGTGCGGATCATCACCGACGCTTATGACGCTGCGGCCAGTGACCGCCTCATTCTCGAAGCGCGACTGGAATCGGCGCAATGCGAGCACGCCCCATGCATTGGCAAGCGTTGTGTTCCACTTGCCGGCCTGCTGCCGCGACAGCGCGCCACGCGCCATGCGTGGCATTTCATCTTTGAACGATGGATCGTCGCTCAGCAAAGCCAGCGCCCGCACCGCGTTCCGGTCGGGAGAGACCATCAGCCACCACAGGTAGTCCGACTTCTCGGTCGAGAACACGAGCGTCGTACCGGAAAACGTCATGCGCGAGCGAAGGATCTGCTGCGCCTCCGCCAGACGCTCGTTGCGCTTCGGAACCGTCTGCAGTCTCTTCACAAGCGACATCCAGTCGAGTACTGCTGACGTCGGCCACAAATTGGGTGCGATTTCGATCGACTCCAGCATGCGCGGCTCGGCCTTGCCGTAGCGAGCAAGCGCGTCGATTGCCGCGACCTTGCGAATCGCGAGGTCCGCGGTCGGCAACGCGGTGTACCGCACGACGCGCCCAGCGATGAAGTCCGTCAGACCGCGCAACATGCGCTCGCGTGCGGCTTCCGGGATTTCGTACCCCGCTTCGTGCGCAATCGTCAGCAAATAAGCCGTCAGCGTGTCGTCGCCGTCGTTCCACGGGCTCGGGAAGAATTTGGCCAGGCCGTCGCGATCGAGCAGCGCAGGCAGGCTGTCCATTACGCGCTGCCAGCGCGTCGGATCTTCGAGCGCTATCGCAACCGACGCCCGCTGCTCGAGACATGTAAATGGATACGCGGCCATCCACTGCTTGATTGTTTCAGCACTGCCGCCCAGCGAACGAGCGAGCCTGACCTCCACGCCGCCGCGGCCGGCGATCGCGCCTTTCGGCAACTCGACTGGAAAGCTCGCTGCCTTCGCTGGCTCGAGCTGCAGCAATGTTTGTTGATAGACCCGCACCGGGACTGCGACGCCTACGACCTGCGAAATCTTGACCGTGTCGGATGCCGATGCGTTCGATTCACGCGCGGTGATCTGCCATTGCAGCTGCTTGACGCCGTATGGAACCTGCGCCGGCAACGAAATGGTTTGTGCGCCACCGGCTGCGAGAGACAGCGTGCTTGGCGGCAACTTCGTACCCGTTGCACCGTCACTGTTCATTGCTGCGTTGACGATCAGCTCGAGCGGACGATCGGCGCCGTTGCGCACTGTCACCTGCGCATCGAAGCGATCGCCTTCACGCACGAACGGCGGCAGGCCGGCGAATAGCATCACATCCTGCGTGGTGCGAATCGCGGCGCCGCCGGAGCCGAAGCGAGACTCGCCTGACGTGGTGTTTGCAATGGCTTCGATGCGGAACGACGTCAGCGAATCATTCAGCGGCACTTCAACGCGCGCGCGACCATTCTCATCGAGCGTGACGCGCGGGTTCCACATCAGCAACGTATCGAACAGCTCACGCGCATTTTCGCCACCACCGCCACCGCCTGCAGCCAAGGCCTTCTTGCCGAAGTGCCGCTTGCCGATCACCTGTGACTGCGCGGTCGACGTTTCGACTTCGATCGGCCGCCGCTGCATCATTGCGCCAAGCAGATCCCACGAGCGATTCGATGCTAGAGCGAGCAATCCTTCGTCGACCGCCGCAACCGCGAGCTCTGCATTGGCCATCGGCTTGCCGCTCGGATCGGTGACTGTGATCAGCACGGCCGCACGATCGCGCACTTTGTAGACCGGCTTCTCGGGCTCAACCTTGACGCGCAGCTCGTACGCCTTCCAGCCGACCTTGACCTGCGCCATGCCAAGCCGGTAAGAAGGCTTGGTCAGATCGACCAGCGCGGTCGGGCGTGTGTCGCGCTCGACAGGTACTTCGTCGACGAGCCCGACGAACTTCGCCGCGCGATAGATCATTCGCCGCAACCACGCAAAGCGGCCCGGCACTTCCGGTTCAATCCGGCCGCGAATGACGAGCGCCGATACGTAGGCATTTGGCCCGTAGTGACCCAGCATCGGGACGTCGATGTACGGCGACTTCGAATCGATCGTCACCACGCGTGATTCGAGAAGGCCTTCGCGCTCGACCGTGATCAGCGCGGTGGCGGTGCGATACGGCATGCGCACTTCATAGCGCGCGGTCTCGCCAGGCTCATACGAGCGCTTGTCTGCAATCAAATCGATGCGGTCGCTTTGGCCGGCCTCGAACCAGCTGTCGTCACTGCCTGCGACATACACATCATGCGTCGCAATCGCCGCATTACCTTGTGCGTCGTCGGTGCGTGCAACCAGAATGAGGTCACCGCTTGCCGGCGCCGATCCTGAACACAGCACGAGACCACGTGTGTCGCTGCTGCCGCGACATATCTGCTTCAATCGCTTGATCTCTACCGTTTGCTCATACGCGTAAAAGCCACCGAGCAGCCGCTTGCGGTACGCAAAGCGCGTGCGGCTGTAGGCATCGACGCTGACATCCTTGCCGGCCTGCGGCTTGCCGGCGTGGTCGAGCACGACGGCTTTGAAACGAAGTGAATCACGCTTGAAGAAGCTGCCGTCGGGTGCAATACCAACAACCAGCGCGGAAGGTGTCAGCAGCGTTTGCGTGAACGCAGTAAGAATCTGCCCGTTTGGATCGGCGTATTCCATTTCGACTTCGAGCGCACGCGTCTGCAGCGTCTTCTCGGGCGTCGATAGCTTGTCGAACACCACGCGCGCTCCGCCGTTTGCGTCAAGCGATACGTCTTGCACGCGTGCGGCACCGCCGGTGGCTTCTGGTTCGTCCTGTGCGGACTCGTCATACGGCGCCTCGGCCTCGATACCGACCTTTGGCACTGCACCGCCGAAGCTGAACTCGTCGTAGTCCGGAAACGATTGGGAACTCGGCACGATGCGGCTTCGGAACTTAACCGGCGCGCCTGCGGCCGGACCGCCCGACAGGTAACTCAACTGCGCGTCGATCGAGACCTGGCTCGCATTGACGACTGACTTCGATGGCGGCTTAAGCACCGCCTTCATCAGTGGCACACGAAACTGTTCGACGCGAAACGATCCGCTTTGCAAGCGCTGCGCGCGGCCGCGCTCAGGATCCATGAACAGAACCGAGTATTCGCCGAGCTTCGCGTCCTTCGGAATATTCCACGTGCTCAGCGCAGTGCCGTTGGTCCAAGTGACGGATAGTTCGAAGCGCTGTCCGCTGCCGGAGTGGATCAACTGCAGCTGGCGCGGCAGGTAGCGCGTCTCGACCGCAGCAAAGCCGGTGCCCACTCGACGCCGAATCACGTGCTTCATCGACACGGTTTCACCGGCGCGGAACAATGCGCGATCAAACACCGTGTGCGCGATGACGGGCTCCGCACTTGAACCGCCGCCGAGATTGAATTGCCACGGTCGAATGCCTTCATTCCAGCTCGTCAACATCAACGACATGTCTCCGTCGATGCGCGCGCTGACCAGATAAGCATTGGGAGCGTGCGGGCAGTCCTGCCAGCGGTTTTGCCGCGGCAGCTCGCGGTCGACTCGTGCGATGCCGCTTGCGTCAGTCGCGCCATCCCACCAACGCTTGCCGAGACAGTCGGTGATGCGAACTTGGGCTCCTGCAACGGGCTTACCGTCATCGAGTCGCGTCACCCAGGCGAGCGACGATTCGCGCCCGTGCTTGAAGTGCACAGCGAGATTAGTGACGAGTGCGCCGCCGGAGACGTAGTACGGTTTGTCTTCGGCATGCAGCGCCTGTCCGAGACGCGTACTTGCGATCTCGACCGCATATAACCCGGGTTGCGGCAAAGGGATACCGATCACCTGCATCGCCATCTTCGGTTCGGCGCGTGGGATATCGATCGGCTGCGACGCTACCCGTTCGGCATCCGACAGCATCGGCACGGTGCCGGGCTTCAAGTACTCGCCGTTGCGGCGCCGAATGTCCTCTTCGGGCTCGCGCAGTAAGCGGCGCATCCATTGAGCTAGCGCAGTGTCGTCATCGGTATCGACGCGTTTGATGCGTCCCTTTGCAGCAACCTTCGGCGCTTTGGCCACATCGAGCGCGTAGGCATTGAGCATCGGTTCGACGTTACGCACCGTAACCGGTAGCGCCGGCTGCGCATTGACTTCAAGAATTCCGAAGCGCGATGGAAATTTGACCAGCGGCGGATCGTCGTCGATGCGCACCTTCATCGGAAACGCCGAGGCATTTGCGAGAACGCGGCCGGCGTCATCCTTTAAATCCGCAGGCAGCACGACAGTCGCTTCGCTGCGCTCCGCGAAGGGCCCCCTGAACTCGATGGTGTCGACGCTGGCGACATTCGGATCGATCGTCGCGCGATGCACCTGACCGTCCGCTGCGCGCAATTCAATCTTCGATGCAACCCCGCGCGCAACCGGCGCAGTGAATTCGAGCTGCACCGGCAACACAGGAATACAACCGGCGTTCGCGTTGACACGCTGACACGTGAAGCGCGCAGAAAATTGTGGCCGTACCTGATACGGCAGTGTTTGCACTTCGGTGGTCGCGATGCCGTTTGCGGTCTTGATGCCCGCGCCCCAGATGAGCCGAACATTCGCACCCGCCGGCAGCGGCCGGCCGCAGCTGGCGACAAGGATCGGCGCATCGACCAGGCGAACGTCTTTGACCGACGCCACACCACGATGGCCGCGCTTGAAGATAACGTCGAACAAGACGCGTGCGCGATTTTTCTGCTCGGCCAGGATGCGCTCGCGCTCCTTGCCTTCAATGATGTTCAGCGCCAATCGCTCGCCGATGCCATTGACCGCGCAATACGCGTTCGCGCGCACGCTCGCCAGATCGGCATGCGCGTCAAGCGCGAGCAGAAAGACCTGCGCTTCGTCGATACGCTCTTCGCCTTCGTCAGGCCATGCGCCGCGAATCGATGGGCCGCCGGTCGAAAATCGGAATGTCTGCGCCGTGACTTCAGCGCCGGCGAAGGTCTTCAGTCCGGTCTTCGTCTTAAAGCTGCACTCGATCCCGGCCGGCAGATCCTGATCGAAGTCATACAGCCAATTGCGCGCATCGGCCCATCGTCCACGACCTTTGACGAATGTGTTGGCCCCCGCGCCGATCGCTGGGCACTCGATATCGAATGGCGCTTCACTGCGCGGATCGCCGAAGCTCACCATTGGCTGCGAGAAGCGCGCGACGACCTGTCGTACATCCTTGATCTGCCCTTGCGGGCTGAACGACTCGACTTTCGCTGCATCCTGCGCGGCTACTGCCGCGGCCAGCGACAGCATGACCCCAAGGACCAACGTACGAATTTGCATGGGCAAGTCTCCGAAGTGACGCCATTGTCCAGAGTGGAATGAAACACGTGTGAAGCGCGCGTGAAGTGCACAATTGCGAAATGGGGCACAAGGACTCGAAGTCAGTTCAAGCTGCACCGGCGGTGCTCGACCTGATCGGCAACACGCCGATGATTCAGGTGACGCGGCTCGACACCGGACCGTGCACGCTGTTCTTGAAGCTCGAGTCGCAGAATCCGGGTGGATCGATCAAGGACCGTATCGGCAGATCGATGATCGAGGGCGCCGAGCGGCGCGGTGACTTGAAGCCGGGTGGAACTGTGGTCGAGGCGACCGCCGGCAATACCGGCCTCGGTCTTGCGCTGGTCGCGCGTGCAAAAGGCTATCGCGTCGTGCTCGTGGTGCCCGACAAGATGTCGAGCGAAAAGGTGTTGCATCTGAAAGCGCTCGGCGCAGAAGTGAACCTGACGCGATCCGATGTCGGTAAAGGTCATCCCGAGTACTACCAGGACGCAGCGGCTCGGCTGGCCGCCGAAATTCCCGGCGCGTTTTTCGCGAATCAGTTCGGCAACCCTGACAATCCGGACGCGCACGAACGAACCACCGGACCTGAGATCTGGCAGCAATGCGGTCACGAGCTTGACGCGATCGTCGTCGGTGTGGGGTCCGCGGGGACGATTACAGGACTGACGCGATATTTCAGAAGAATTGCGCCGGCCGTCGAGTTCGTTCTGGCCGATCCCGTTGGATCGATTCTCGCCGACTACGTGAAGAGCGGCACGATCGGTGTTGCCGGGTCATGGGCGGTCGAAGGTATTGGCGAGGACTTCATACCGCCAATCGCCGATCTAAGCGGCGTCAAACACGCGTACTCGATCAGCGACGAAGAAAGCTTTGCAACCGCCCGCGAGCTGCTGCGCGCCGAAGGGATTTCGGGCGGCTCGTCGACCGGAACACTATTGGCGGCCGCGCTGCGATTCTGTCGCGAACAGAAAACGCCAAAGAGAGTCGTGAGTTTCGTCTGCGACACCGGGACACGCTATCTGTCGAAGGTTTACAACGATCAATGGATGATCGACCAGGGGCTGCTGAAGCGGAAGAGGCTCGGTGACTTGCGAGACCTGATCGCGCGCCGCTTCGATGAAGGTGCCGTCGTCGCGGTCGGGCCGGACGACACGTTGATGACCGCATTTCAGCGGATGCGGCTGGCCGACGTTTCGCAGCTGCCGGTGCTCGACAAGCAGCAGCTGCTGGGTGTAATCGACGAGTCGGACCTGCTGCTCACGGTGCACGATGACGCGGCGCGCTTTCATTCGCCGGTCAGCGGAGCGATGACGAAAAAGCTTGATACCGTGCGGCCCGATGCGAGCCTCGATGCGTTGCAAGCCATACTCGATCGTGGCCTGGTGGCAATCATCGCCGACGACAAGCAGTTTTACGGGCTCGTCACGCGCTTCGATCTACTGAATCATCTGCGCAAGAAGCTGACATGAACGAAAAGGTGAACAAACCCGCCGACAAAGCACGATTTTGCGACGCGCGTGATTCACGCCGGTCAATCGCCCGACCCATCGACCGGGGCAATCATGCCGCCGATCTACGCGACGTCGACGTTCGTGCAGCAGAGCCCCGGCGTACACAAGGGGCTCGACTACGGCCGATCGCACAACCCGACGCGCTGGGCGCTCGAACGGTGTGTGGCCGATCTGGAAAGCGGCGCACAGGCGTATGCGTTCGCATCGGGCATGGCGGCGATTGCCACCGTGCTCGAGTGTCTAGACAGCGGGGCGCACATCGTTGCCGGCGACGACCTTTATGGCGGCACGTTTCGATTGTTCGAGCGGGTGCGCAAACGCAGTGCCGGGCACGCATTCACGTTTGTCGACATGTCGAATCTCGATCAGTTGACCGCCGCGCTGCGGCCCGAGACAAAAATGGTGTGGGTCGAAACGCCGAGCAACCCGCTGCTCAAGCTGGCGGATCTTGCAGCGATCGCGAAAATTTGCCGAGCACGCAACATCATCGCTGTCGCCGACAATACGTTCGCGAGTCCCTGGGTGCAGCGTCCGCTCGAGTCCGGGTTCGACGTGGTCGTGCATTCAACGACGAAGTACCTGAACGGGCATTCGGACGTCATCGGTGGCGTCGCGATCATCGGCGATGAAGAGCGGCTCGCACCGATGCGCGAGCAGCTGAGTTTTCTGCAGAACGCGGTGGGTGCAATCGCGGGTCCGTTCGATAGTTTTCTGACGCTGCGGGGAATCAAGACGCTCGCGCTACGCATGCAGCGTCATTGCGAAAACGCACTGGCGTTGGCTCAGTGGCTCGAAACGCAGCCGAAGGTCAAGCAGGTTCGGTATCCGGGGCTTGCATCACATCCACATCACGCACTCGCCCGCAGGCAGATGCACGGCTACGGCGGCATGATCTCAATCGATCTCGCAGCGGATCTCGCCGGCACCCGACGATTCCTCGAACGTTGCGAAGTGTTTGCACTGGCTGAAAGCCTCGGCGGTGTCGAAAGCCTGATAGAGCACCCTTCGATCATGACGCACGCGACGATTCCGCCTGCGCAGCGTGCCCAACTCGGGATCGGCGATTCGCTGGTCAGGCTATCGGTCGGCGTCGAGAGCGTCGACGATCTGAAACGCGATCTGAGTCGCGCGCTTGAAGCTACTTAGCGGGGACCGCTGTCAGTCCTGAATCCACGGTAAGCCGTGCGAGCGCCAACCATCGATGAAACCGCGCTGATATGAATGATTACGCTGTCCCTCGAAACCTTCCAGAACATTGAAGACGCTCAGGTAGCCGGCATCACGCGCCACGCGTGCTGCATGGTGTGACCGCACACCACTTCGACACAGCAGCAAAACTGTTTCATCCGGTTGCGCGACCGCCTGCAGATCACACAGGAAGCGCTCGACTTGCTCCGGGATCGGAGCCGTGCCACTCGGCTCGCAAAGAGCCTGGGACACAGCCCACGTACCTGACTTCGGGAGCCGTACGCACATCGACCAGTCGTGCGCGGCCTTCTTTATATAGAAGCCAGGCTTCCGGCGGCGTCACGGCACCTGCATAGGCGCCTTCGGTGGCTTCGAGGCGGGTGCGGGCGACGTCAAGAATGCTCTCAGTTTCCACCTGCCTACTTGCGCGCTTGGGTGCGTCGATAACTTCGTTCATAACCGTGGATGAAATTTGAGTTACGCATTATTTGGTGTCGCGACTGGCGCCAACGATCAAATCGTTTAAAGCAAGGTTCTGGCGGAAATAAGTCTTATTGCGTGGCGGGATAAGCAAAGCTGGCTTTAATCGGTTGCGACCGCTCGAGACCGCTAAATTTGCGGACCTCGATCCCTGTTCGGCTCCGATGTACCGATATGACGCTGTCGATCGCACGCTCGTAGCCGAACGTGTCGCGGAATACCGCAATCAGACCACTCGCTTTCTAAGCGGGCAGCTGTCTGAAGAAGAGTTCCGCCCGCTGCGTCTGCGTAATGGCCTGTACGTTCAACGCCACGCTCCAATGCTGCGCATCGCCATTCCGTACGGCGTGCTGTCGGCGCAGCAGATGCGGACGCTGGCGAGCATCGCGCGCCGCTATGACCGTGGGTACGGGCACTTCACCACGCGTCAAAACATTCAGTTCAACTGGATTCGTATCGACGACTCGCCCGACATCCTCGAGGAGTTGGCGGGCGTCGAAATGCATGCGATTCAAACCAGCGGCAATGCGGTGCGCAATATCACCAGCGACGAATTCGCAGGTGTCGCCGCAGATGAGCTGGTCGACCCGCGCGCGTTCTGCGAGATCCTGCGGCAATGGTCTTCGTTTCATCCCGAGTTCACGTGGCTGCCGCGCAAGTTCAAGATCGCGATCAATGGTGCGCGTGAGGATCGGGCCGCGGTCGCCTTCCATGACATCGGATTGCACCTGACGCGCGCACCGGATGGCGCGCTCGGGTTCCGCGTGCTCGTTGGCGGTGGCATGGGTCGCACACCGATCATCGGCACCGTGATCCGCGAGTTTCTGCCGTGGCGCCAGTATCTGACGTACATCGAATCAATCCTGCGCGTCTACAACCGGCACGGAAGGCGTGACAACCTTCACAAGGCGCGCATCAAAATTCTGGTACGGACACTCGGCATCGAAGAGTTTGCGCGCCAGGTCGAGGAAGACTTTGCGCCGTTCGCAGACGGCCCATCGACCGTCACCGACGAAGAGTTACGTCGCGTTGCCAGCTACTTCGCGCCGCCAGCTTACGAGACGCTCAACGAGCAAGCGCTCGACACGTCGGATCGCGCTTTCGCGCGCTGGGTCGAACGCAGCGTGAAGCGCCACCGCGTGGCGGGCTATCGCTCGGTCGTGCTGTCGTTGAAGCCGACAGGCATCGCTCCGGGTGACGCAACGGCGGAACAAATGGACCTCGTTGCCGACTGGGCCGAACGCTACGGGTTCGGTGAGATTCGCGTTTCGCACGAACAGAATCTGATCCTCCCCGATGTGCGCCTGGATCAACTGCACGCGCTGTGGCAGGAGGCAAAAGCTGCGCGTCTGGCGACGCCGAATGTCGGACTGCTAACAGACATCATCGCGTGCCCCGGTGGTGACTTTTGTTCACTTGCGAACGCGAAGTCGATACCCATCGCCGAAAGCATCCAGCGGCGCTTCGACGATCTCGACTATCTGCACGACCTGGGCGAAATCAACATCAACATTTCAGGCTGTATCAACTCGTGCGGACATCATCATGTCGGTCACATCGGCATCCTGGGCGTCGACAAGGACGGCGACGAGTGGTACCAGGTTTCTCTCGGAGGCGCCGACGGCTCGTCTGCGGGCAGCGAACACGTCGCGATCGGGCGCGTCATCGGGCCGTCATTCAAGGCTGATCAGATGCCTGACGTTGTCGAGCGCTTGATCGATACGTTTGTGTCGTTGCGCGAAGATGGTGAGCGCTTCATTGAAACAGTCGTGCGCGTCGGACCCGTTCCGTTCAAGGAACGCGTTTATGGCGAAGATGCGCACGCGCACAGGCGCCGCGAAGAGGTGAGCGCATGAATCGCGCGCCGGTGTTGACTTCCGATGGGGCGTGGATTGCGGACGACTGGTCAGCAGCGCGCGACCCCGCGATCATTGCGGACGAAAGCGATGCGGCCCTGCTGCCGCTGAACCTGTATCTGACGCAATCACCATCGGCTGCGGTCGGCGTACGTCTGCTGCCTACCGATGATCCGGCAGCGCTCGTTCCCTATCTAGAGGTGGTACCGCTGATTGCGATCGACTTTCCGGTATTCAACGACGGGCGCGGTTATTCCACCGCAGCCGTTTTGCGCAGCCGTTACAGGTACCGCGGCGATCTGCGTGCAATCGGTGATGTGTTGATCGATCAATTGTTTTATATGCGCCGCGTCGGGTTTACGTCGTTTCTGCTGCGAGCCGATCAAGACCACCTCAAAGCTGCAGCGAAGATGCGAACCTTCTCGTATGCATATCAGGGCGCGGCGGACAATCCGCTGCCGGCGTTCCGTCGCCACGCGCGGCCGAACGCGCGCGAGCTAGCCGAGCACGACAAATGAGTCGGCCGTACACAGAAGCGCCGCGCGTCTATTTCGTCGGTGCCGGCCCTGGCGCAGCGGACCTGCTCACGCTGCGCGCGGCACGCATTATTGAGCGCGCCGAATTCGTGCTGCACGACGCGCTGGTTCACGCATCGGTACTCGAACTCGCGCCGCGCGCGCAGCAAATTTCCGTCGGCAAGCGCGCACAGCGTCCTTCCACTGCGCAGCGCTTCATCAACAAGACGCTGATCGATTGCGCTCGCAAATCGTCGTGTGTGGTCCGGTTAAAGGGCGGTGACCCATCGGTCTTCGGTCGGCTCGACGAAGAAATGCAGGCGCTGCGTTCAGCTGGAATCACGTTCGAGGTTGTTCCGGGAATCACTGCCGCGAGCGCAGCGGCCGCGGAGCTGCAGGCGTCCCTGACGCTGCGCGCTGTCGCTCGCGCCGTAACGTTTCTAACACCGTGCGTATGTGACGAACATGATGATGCGACGTGGGCTCCGGCGATCGGCAGCCTGCGTGCCGGAGGCACGCTCGGTGTGTACATGGCAGGACGACACATCGCGGCGATGGCGCAGCGACTGATCGAACATGGCGTGCCTTCGGCAATGCCGATTTCGATCCTCGAAAGCGTCAGCCTGCCGAATTCGCGACACTGGATCGGCACCCTCGCCGCGGCGGCTGCCTCGCCGCCGGAGATAGGCGGCGGCCCGGTTGTGCTGCTGATCGGCGAAGCCTTACGCGGGGCCCAAGAGCGCGCGGATGAACGCGACATAGAGATTGCGCAGGCCGCGTAGTCAATAGTTCGTTGACTGGTAGCGGCCAGAAGCCGCCGTCCAGGCCCAACACCCAAAGCGGTCGGTCGACGCCAAATGTTCTGCGCGGCGGTTGCCACAATAACGATATGATCGAGACGCAGTCGGAGTTTGCCCGGGTCCCGCTGTTTATGCTGTAGCAAGTGCACCCGTGGGCTCGTTCATCGAAACAAGGAGGGATATACATGGCTGGAATGGTGAGACTGGTGTTGACCGCTTCGGTCGGCCTCGCGCTGTCGAGCAGCTTGCTTGCAGCGGCACCGACCGTCTCGACGGAAGACTTCGTCGACAAGATCGATTCGCCCTGGGACATGGCGTTCATGAAGGACGGAACCATGTTCTTCACCGAGAAGTGCAAGGGACTCTCGGTTCGACTTCCAACAGGCGCCATCAACAAGCTGCATGGCGTTGGCACCACCACCGGATATTCCTCGGCGAGCGCAGACCTGTTCTGCGACGGACAGGCTGGCATGATGGGCGTTGCGATCGACCCGCAGTTCGCCAGCAATCGCTTCATCTATGTGTACTCCAGTTCCAACAAGGACGGCAAGCTTGGCAACCGCGTGATGCGGTTCAAGCTCAACGATGCGATGACGGCCGTTTCGGATCGCACCGACATCGTCGGCGACATCGGCTACAAGCCAAAGGCCAGCAAGCATCCGTTCGGCGGCCCCGGTGCGCACAACGGCGGTCGGATTCGATTCAGCCCCGCCGATGGTTTTCTATATGTGACAACGGGCGACAACCACCTCGGCATCGCGCCCCAGGATCCGAAGTACATCGGCGGGAAGGTCCTGCGTATCGACAGGGATGGCAAAGCCGCTCCGGACAACAAGCCGCCGGCCGGCTTCGATCCGCGCGTGTTCACCTACGGTCACCGCAATCCGCAGGGCCTCGCATTCCGTCCCGGCGACAATCGTCCGTTCACTGCGGAGAACGGCCCTTGGCACAGCGATGAAGTGACCGCATTGGTGAATGGCGGCAATGCCGGCTGGGATCCGCGCCCCAACGTGGGGGGCCGGAAAGACTGCCCGGACGACTACTGCGGCTACTCTCCCAATCAGATGGGCGCCATGGATCCCCAGAAGCGCGCGGCCTTCATGCCCATGACCGATCTCAAGACCTATCCGAAGGCGATGAAACCGGCGTGGAACAACAAGGGGTTGTCGCAGGGCATGTTCTGCAACGCATTCCTGTCGGGCGCGCAGTGGAAGGACTGGAACGGCCAGATGGTGGTCGGCTTTGCCGGTATCGGCATTCACGGCACTCCCGTGGGCAACCGCCTGGAGCTGCTGAAGGTCAGTGCCGACGGGTCGTCTGCGACGAAGACCGATTTCCCCTGGCCGACGGTCGCCGGACGGTTCCGTGCGTGTGAATCGGGCCCGGACGGCAACCTGTATGTCGCGCTCGAGGACCAGGGCAAGATCATCCGTGTGAAGCCGCAGTAACTGCCACTTGCAAACGCGCTGCCTCGCGGCAGCGCGTTTGCCTTTTGTGGGACGAAGGAGAACCCGTTGCGAGTCATGCTTCAATGGATTGCCGTCATCGGCATGCTGGGCGCTTCGGAGCCGGTGCGTGCGGACTACGACCTTGCCTTGAAGAAGAACTGCACGGCCTGTCACCAGATCGACAAGAGAAAGTACGGCCCCAATTTCAAGGAGGTCGCCGCTAAGTACGGCGATCGGAAGAACGCGGTCGACATCCTCGCCAAGAAGATCAGGAGTGGTGGAACCGGCGTTTGGGGCCAGGACGTGATGCCTCCGCAGCCGCAGGTGTCGGCCGCGGAGGCGCGCGCGTTGGCGCAGTACGTGCTGTCGTTGAAGTGATCCGCTGGGGACGCCTCGCAAGGGCCTTGGGGGACGAAGATGAGTGCGGTGTGCCGAAGCCTGCTGGCGCTCGCCTTTGCTGTCAGCAGCGAGCACGCCGCCTGCCAGAACTTCTACTACGTCGAATCCGGAGTCCCCACGTGTCCGGCGGCTCCTGCGCCAACAACCGCCGCTCCGAAGGTGGTACCACGTGGGGTCTCGATGTCCGGGAGCATCAACGTGGCCTGCGGATTCGACCACGGTTCCTACACCGTCGCCTTGAACTCAACCGATCCTGGCGCGACGTTCTCACCCAAAACCTTCGTCGTCAACTTCGGCCGCATTGTTGGGAGCGGTGTCTTTGCTGTCACGTTCTCGACGGTCGGCGCGCAGCGCATCTGGACGACCATAACCTCGAACATGGGCAGCCCCGCGGTGCAGGGCCACTTCGCGAGCGCGGCCAGCGAGTTCAACGTCGTGAATCCTTGACCGGTCCGTCACGTCTATGCCGCTGTCCGCGGCTCAGCTCCAACGTTAATGACTGCTTCCAGCATGATCTAGAGCGTCTGCTTTTCGGCGACCGCACTGTCAGCAATGGGTCGGGAGCGGTTCCTAGGTCACGACATCAGATCCGATAGCGATCGACTAGTTGCTTGGCAATGACGGTACGCAGGATCTCGTTGGTGCCTTCGCCTATGCACATCAACATCGCATCGCGGTAGTAGCGCTCGATATCGTATTCGACCGAGTAGCTGTAGCCACCGAAGATGCGCATTCCCTCCTGCGAGCAGTACGCACCCGCTTCCGAGCCCGCGAGCTTCGCCATCGCGGCTTCCAGGTCACAGCGCTCGCCGCGATCAAACTTGCGCGCCGCTTCCTCGATCAACCGCTTCGACCCTTCGACCTGCGTCACCATATCGGCAAGCTTCATCTGCACCGCCTGGTGTTGCCAGATCGGCTTGCCGAAAGCGCTGCGCTCCTGCGCATAACGCAGCGAGAGTTTAAGAGCGCCCTCGGCGATACCGGTACCGCGCGCCGCGACGTTGATGCGGCCCAGCTCGAGTCCGCCCGCCGTCTGCACGAACCCCTTGCCTTCGACGCCGCCGAGAAGGTTGTCCTTGGAGACGCGGTAATTGTCAAAATTGATCTCGCACGTATCGATCGAGCGATAGCCCATCTTCTTCAGCTTGTTGACGTTGTAGCCTGGGCCTTTTTCGGCGATCAGCAGGCTCATCCCCTTGTGTCGCGGCTGCGCATCGGGATCGGTCTTGACCAGCAACAGCGTGAAGTGTCCGTACATGCTGTTGGTGATCCACATCTTGCTGCCGTTGACGACATAGTCGTCGCCGTCAAGTTTCGCCGTCGTGCGGATCGCCTGCAGGTCTGACCCCGCATTGGGCTCGGTGAGGCCGATGCTGCCGCGGAACTCGCCGGTCGCCATTTTCGGCAGATATTTCTTCTTCTGCTCTTCGGTGCCATTGCGCTCGATCGCCGACGCCACGATCAGATGCGAATTGAAAATGCCGGACGGCGCCATCCAGGCCGACGCGACCTTGATCACGATCTGCGCGTAGGTCCACGCCGATAGTCCCAGCCCGCCGTATTCCTCTCCAATCGTCGCACCGAACAGTCCAAGCTCTTTCATCTGCTCGACGATGTCGTGCGGATACTCATCGGCAAGGTCGTACTTGCGGGCCACCGGCCGCAGTTCCTTTTCTACCCAGGTCTCGACGGCGTCCACGAATTGTTGCTGGTCGTCGGGCGGCGGGCTTACTCGCGTGTCCATTCTGTCTCCTGTTTTCTTTTAGTAATTGGCTTTGTCTTCGACGCTATGGCCGCGCTTGGCGATCAGCATCGTGCGGCCGAACGTGCATACCTCCTTGCCGTTCTGATTGGTGCCGACCGTTCGCACCGTGACGATGCCGGCGCCGGGACGCGAGCTGGATTCGCGCTTGTCGAGCACTTCGGACGTCGCATACAACGTATCGCCGGCGAACAATGGAAACGTCAGCTTGATATCGCTCCATCCCAGGTTCGCGATGGCCTTCTGGCTCACGTCGGTCACGCTCATTCCGACCATCAGCGCGACCGTGAACGGACTGCAAACGATGCACTTGCCGAATTCGCTTTTCTTGGCGTACTCGGCGTCGAAGTGCATCGGATGCGTGTTCATCGTCAGCAGGGTGAACCACGTGTTGTCGGTTTCCGTAATCGTTCTGCCGGGGCGGTGCTCATAGATGTCGCCGATCGTGAACTCCTCGTAATGACGACCAAAGCTTTCGCGATAACGCTTTTCGGCGACCTGTTTGATGACTTGAACCATGTCTTCTCCTATTGACTAAGGCTTGCGAGCTCGACGACGCGGCGCGCCTTGCGCAATACCGGTGCGTCGACCATGCGACCTTCAAAGATGAATGCGCCGTCCGCACCGCCGTCCGGCATCGCTTGCAACAATGCTTTGGCCCACGAGAGTTCGTCGGGAGACGGCGCGAACGCCGCATGAATGACGGGGATCTGCTGTGGATGGATGGCTGTCTTGCAGCTGAAGCCGAGCGCCAGAACGCTGCGTGTTTCCGCGTTTAGAGCGTCGGGCTTCTTCAGATCGATATGCGGTACGTCCCACGCCTGCAGTCCGGCGGCCCTTGCCGCATTGACCAGCCGGCCACGCGCGTACAGCAATCCCTCCCATCCGAACTGCGCGCCGAGTTCCGCCGCGAGGTCGGCACCACCGAGCATCAGCGCCGTCAACTTGCCGCCGGCGCGCGCGATCGACGCAGCATGTTCAACCGCATACGGAGTTTCGATCAGCGCGGTCAGCCGCTCATATCGGTGACCGATCCAGGCATGCAGGGCGTGAAGATCTGCAGCGTCTTCGACTTTCGGCACCAGTAACCAGTCGAGATGCACATCGGATTCGGCCAGTGCCAACACATCACGCAGCCCTTCCACGGTGCGCACGCCGTTAATGCGCAATGCCACAGCCGAACCGTCCGCCTGTCGCTTGCCGCGCAGCCAGCCGAGTACCTGTTCGCGTGCCGACTGCTTGCGTTCTTGATGTACCGCGTCCTCTAGATCGATGCACACGACGTCGGCTCCGGCGCTCATGGCCTTCGGAAATCGCTCAGCCTTCTCGCCCGAAACGAACAGCATCGAGCGTGGTGCACTTTTCAATGGGGTTGACGGCATTCGGAAATTGGTTAAGCTCGCAAAATGTCCGGACATTATGAAAGACTTGGATCGCCGCTGTCAAGGCTCGAGCTGTGTGATCAAATCGACTCCATGAAGAAGCGCGCTTCAGCCAAGACTGCCGTCGCTAGGCCCAGACGGCGGGCGACGACCGCTGCTCGCTCCAAGCAAACACCCGATAACGGCCAGCCACGGTATCTGCAGATCGCGCGCGAATTGAAGCGCGGCATCGCGAGCGGCGCGTACCCAGTAGGTGCGCGGCTGCCCACGGAGCTTGAGTTGTGCGAACAATTCACAATCAGCCGTTTCACGGCACGAGCGGCGATACGGGTGCTTTCATCCGCCGGCCTTGTGACGCGTCGGCAACGGGTCGGGACCGTTGTCATCGCGAAGCCCGACGATGCTCGCTACAGTCACGACGCGGCGTCATTGCGCGACTTGCAGCAGTACGCACAGGACACGGAACTGCGGCTGATGTACATCGGCAAGGCGACGCTCGGCAAAACGCAGGCACGGGAGCTCGGCGTAAAGGCGGGCGACGAATGGATCTATGCGATCGGCCTGCGCCACGGCACGAAGAGCAACGGCAACGGCGATCGGCCGTTCTGTCTGACTCGCTTGTATCTGAACCCCGTTCTAAAGGGCATTGAAGACCGACTGCGTGAGCGCAAGAGCGCGGTTTATGCGCTGATCGAGCGCGAGTACAAAATACCGATCGAGCGCGTCGAGCAGGATTTTCAGGCGGTCGTGCTCAGCACCGACGACGCGGCCAATCTTGGCGCACAGTCCGGCGCTCCCGCGCTACGAATCGTGCGTCGGTACTACAGCGACGACGGCAGGTTGCTCGAACTGGCGGACAACGTACACCCGAGCGATCGCTTCACTTACCGCATGCAGCTGCGTAAGTAGCGCAACTCCACGCATCAGCGTGGCTGTTGACATCCGTTTTTTTGCCTATTATATTGTCCGTACAAATAGACGCCACCAGGAGACAATTGCATGACCCTAGACCAGACATTGATTCGCCGCTCGCTGTGTATCGCGACCGCGCTTTGCTTCGCAGCCACCGCGCTCCCCGCGTCCGCGCAGGCGGACTATCCGAACAAACCGGTTCGCATGCTGATCGGCTTTCCGCCTGGCCAGGCGACCGACACGCTGGGCCGCGCCGTTGCGCAGAAGCTCAGTCAGCAGCTGGGCCAGCAGTTTGTCGTCGAAAACAAGCCCGGCGCTGCAGGAATCATTGCGACCCAGTCCGCGATGTCATCACCGCCGGACGGATATACGCTGCTAATAAGTTCGAGCGGGCCGTTGGCGGTCAATCCCGGGCTTTACTCGAAACTGCCCTACGATCCGATCAAGGATTTCACCCCGGTCGCCGGTATCGCGATCGTCCCGCTGGTACTGGTGACCAATCCGTCGTTTCCGGTGACGAGCGTGAAGGAGCTCGTTGCAACTGCCAAAGCAAAGCCGAAGACAGTCAACTACGCATCGGGTGGCAGCGGCGTGACGAACCATCTGGTGATGGAAATGTTTCGTGGCGCGGCAGGTGTCGACATGACACACATTCCCTATAAGGGCGGCCCACCGGCTCTAACCGATTTGATCGGGGGCCAGGTGAACGTGATGTTCGAAACCTCAGTCGCCGCGCTGCCGTTCGTCAAGCAAGGCAAGTTACGCGCGCTGGCGGTCAGCAGCTCAAAACGTATTGCGGCCGCACCCGACCTTCCGACGGTCGCCGAACTTGGTTACCCGGGTTTCAGTGGCGTGCCATGGGTCGCCATCATGGCGCCCGCAAATACGCCGGCCCCGATTGTCGCGAAGCTCAATGCCGAAGTGAACAAGGCGCTCAACAGCAAAGACATCCGCGAGCAGTTTGTCGCGCAGGGTGTCGAGCCGATGCAGATGAGTCCCGACGAGCTCGGGGGATTCATCAAGACCGAACTCGCCAAGTGGACGAAGGCCGTCAAGGATTCCGGCGCGAAGGTCGAATAATGGAAAGCATGCTTGCACCCGCCGATACGATTGCTCGCACACTGTCGGGCTTCGTCAGCAGAATGCGGCTCGACCAGGTGCCGGAGCCGGTCAGCCTGCGAGCGCGCCATCTGATGCTCGACGCCATCGGTTGCGCACTGGCCGCACGCAAAGAGCAGTTTGCTTCGCAGTTTTCACAGGCAACGCACGCACTCGCCGAAGGCAAAGGCGACCGCGCAGTCATCGGATTTTCAAGCCGATTGCCGCAGCGCGATGCAGCGCTGCTCAACGGCGTGCTGTGCCATGGATTGGATTACGACGACACGCACATGACGGGGATTATTCATCTGACCGTCAGTGTGTTGCCCACGGTGCTCGCAATCGCCGCACAGCGTGGAGCAACCGGTGCGGACATGCTGGCGGCCTACATCGCAGGCGTTGAAGCGGGCGCGCGCATATCGGCAGCGATGCGTGGCGGGCTGCACGCTCACGGTTTTCATCCGACGGGCGTCGTCGGCGCATTCGCCGGCACGTTGGCCGCCGGCCGATTGCTCGGCCTCGATGCCGCCGGTCTCGTCCATGCTCAGGGCATTGCGTTGTCGATGGCAAGCGGCAGCTTGCAGTTCATCGAGGACGGCGCGTGGACGAAGCGGATGCACCCGGGCTGGGCCGCGCAAGCGGCGATCACCGCCGCAACATTCGCAGCCAATGGAATCAAGGCACCGCAGGCGCCTTACGAGGGGCGCTATGGTTTTTACCGCTGCTATCTGGGCGAAGCCGAGCATCAGCGTATCGATCTTGTCGCTCGCTACGGCCGGCATGAAGACCGATGGCTCGGCTACGCAGTGGGAAGTCGAGAACGTTGCAATCAAGCCGTTCCCGATGTGCCATTTTGTGCACGCAAGTGCCGACGCCGCGATTGCTTTGCATCGCCAGAACATCGACGCCGCGCGAATACGCGCGGTTGAAGTACGCGTGCCGGCGGGAGCGGTCCAGTCGGTCTGCGAGCCGGTTGCCAACAAGCGGCGTCCTACCAGCGACTACGACGCCAAATTCAGCCTGGTTTACGCGGTCGCGAGCGGACTTGTTGCGCGGCAAGCTCGGGTTGAAGGAACTGACGCCGGAAGCGTTCGGCGATCCTGCCGCTCTCGCACTGATGGATCGTATCGACTATGTCGAAGATCCCGAGTCGACTTTCCCGCGTCACTACACCGGCGAGGTCAGAGTCACGCTGGACGACGGCCGCACATTGCAACATCGCGAGCCCGTCAATCGCGGCCACGCCGAGCGCCCGTTGTCCAACGAAGAAGTGCGCGAGAAGTTTTTCGACAACGCCACGCTTCATTTTTCGCGCAGCCATGCGCAGGCGGTATGCGACCAGATACTTGCGCTCGACAAGCTGACGAACGTGCAGGCGCTCGAGCCGTTACTTGCGCAAGATCCAGTTTGAATGCCAATGACGACTAACGACTCGAAACTTCCACTGTCCGGCCTGCGTGTCCTTGCGGTCGAGCAGTACGGCGCCGGACCTTTCGGCACTTCGTACCTCGCGGATCTCGGTGCAGAAATCATCAAGATCGAAAATCACAAGGATGGCGGTGATGTGGGCCGCCACGTGGGACCGCATTTCTTCGGCGTCGAAGACAGCCACTTTTTCCAGACCTTCAACCGCAACAAGAAAAGCTTGACGCTCGACTTGAAGCATCCCGAGGGGAAAGCGGTATTTCAAAAGCTGGTTGCCAAGGCCGACGCGGTACTAGACAACTTGCGTGGCGACTTACCGGAAAAGCTCGGCCTCACCTATGACAAGCTGAAACAATTCAATCCGCGGATCGTCTGTGCGCATCTATCGGCGTACGGACGTGAGGGGTCGCGGACTGCATGGCCCGGTTACGACTATCTGATGCAAGCGGAAACCGGCCACCTGACGTTGACCGGCGAGCCCGATGGACCGCCAACGCGCTACGGTTTGTCCATCGTCGATCTGATGACGGGTCTGGCTGCGGCTTTTGGTTTGCTCGCGGGCGTGACGAAGGCGCGTGAAAGCGGCAGCGGCATGGACATCGATACATCGCTGTTCGACGTCGCGCTGCATAACCTGAACTATCCGGGCACCTGGTATCTGAATGCCGGCACCGTGACCGGACGTACCGCGCGTAGCGGACACCCAAGCCTTGTACCGAGCCAGTTGTATCGCACGCAGGACGGGTGGCTCTTCATCATGTGCAACAAGGAAAAGTTCTGGCCGATCCTGGCGCGTGAGCTCGGGCATCCCGAATGGATCGACGATCCGGAACTCGCGGTGTTCTCGGCGCGTCTGAAGAATCGTGATCGAGTTACACAATTGCTCGATGGCGCGCTGATGAAGCAGACGACCGATGCGTGGATCAAGCGGCTATCGGGCAAGGTTCCGGTATCTCCCGTCTACGATATTGCGCAGGCGCTCGAGAATCCCTACGTGCATGAACGCAGCAGCGTGCTCGGCTATACATATCCAAACGGTGATACCGCGCGGATGATTGCAAGTCCGATCCGCGTGGCTGGCGTCAAACTTCCGCAGCGTGCTGCGCCGCGCATGGGTGAGCACAACGAGGCTCTGTTGCGCGAAGCCGGCTTCAATGACGCACAAATAGACAAGCTATGTAAGCTCGGCGTTATCGCGGACGCATCCCTTGCAGAACACGGCGTTGCGCAGGACACCGGACATGCAGCGGGTCCATAACCTCGCGAATCCAACGCTGCAAAGTCACGACGCCGCGTAATCTGCGATCGCATCGAGCACGGCACGAGCATCGCCGATAAAAGGCTTCACGTCGAACTCGAGGCGCGGGTGTTTGGCGCTCGCACGCTTGATCAGTTGCGGAACGTCGGCGCGCACATGACCGCCAGGTCCCAGGAACAACGGAACGACTTTGATGAACGTCGCTCCACGCGCCGCCAGATCGTCGACGGCGCCTAGGAAGTCAGGCGTCGAATGGTCCAGGTAGGCAAGCGCAACAGCGCACTCGGGCTTGCGGCTCGCAACGGCGGTGCGAATCTGCTCGAACGGCACTACCCAGTGCGAATCGCGCGATCCGTGCGCAAGCAAAATGACACCGTTCATAACGATGTCGATTGTGGTTCCGCCAACTCGGTCAATCGCGCGAGCAACACGTCCGGAATGTCGACACCGTCGACCAACGCACGCTGCGCAAGTTGCGCCCTGCGCTCTCCGGGCAATCGCACGTCAGCGTCGGCGCACATAACCTCGATCAACGCTTCAACTCGCGCGTTATAGACGTCTGCGCCCGCTAGTGCGGCAGGATCGATGACCAGAAACGCTTGTCCGAGCCGTGGCTGATTACCGGCGTCGACAAAGAACGAGTCGGCCTCAAAGCCGAACTGGGCGCCGGTTAACGAAACGCACAGTAGCTCGACCACCAGCGCAAGCATTGCTCCTTTGACGCCGCCAGCCGGAAGCATCATGCCGTCTAGCGCAGCCTTGGCGTCCGTGGTCGGTTTTCCGGCGCGGTCGAGCGCCCACCCGAGCGGAATTGGCTTGCCTTGCTGTGCTGCGACCATCACTTTGCCGCGCGCGACTTCCGAAAGTGAAAGATCGATCGTCAAAGGCGCCGCGTTGTTCCGCGGAAATACTGCGGCGATCGGATTGGTACCAAACAGCGCGCGCGAACCGTTCCATGCGGGCATTGCGGCGGGCGAATTGCTGAATGCCAGGCCGACCATGCCGTGTTCAGCCGCCGGGATCAAGTGATACGCAGCGACGCCGAAGTGATGGCTGTTGGTGACAGCTGCGAATCCGATGCCCTGCGTGCGCGCCCGCTTGATCGCCTGCTCTACCGCCAGAGCGCACGCCGGAAATGCCAAACCATTTTCTGCATCGATCAGGCATGCCGCCGGTTTCTCTCGAGCGATGCGTGCCACGGCCGTGCCGTTCGCGCGACCGTTCTTCAAATGAGCAACGTATTGCATGACGCGCGTGGCGCCGTGCGATGCAAGACCCTGCGCATCCGCCGCCACCAATGCGCGCGCCGTGGTCGACGCCATCGAGCGACCGGCTCCGGCGCTGGTGAGCGCACCTTCGATCATCGATTCCAGGCGTTGTAACGAAACGACCGTCATCGTGCCTTCATTGCTTGCTCAGCGCGCGCAGTGCGTTGGCGACCCGATGCGCAATCATCTCGCTGACACGCTCGTTGGCCTCGACTGTGACGCCTGCCACGTGCGGCGTAAGAATCAGATTCGGAACGTCTGCCCAGGAAGGGTTTGCAGCCAACGGTTCGTGCTCGAACACGTCAAGCGCGGCGCCGCCGAGTGCGCCCGCACGCAGCGCGTCGATCACCGCGCTTTCTTCGACGATGCCGCCACGCGCCGAGTTGATCAAAACTGCGCCGTGCTTCATCAACGCCAAGCGCGAAGCGTTCAACATTCCGCGCGTCTGCGCAATCAACGGCACGTGCAGCGAGACGACGTCTGCTTCTCTGAGCAGTGCGTCCAGGCTTCGGTTTGCGACCTTGCTCTCGCGCCACGCCGCATCATCGGCGGCAACCATCGGATCGTGCGCAACGACGATCATGCCGAGGTTCTGCGCAAGACGCGCAGTGACACGCCCGATCGAGCCGAAGCCGATCAGCCCGAGAGTCTTGCCGCAAAGCTCGCGGCCGTGTGACAGTTGCGTACGCGGCCAGCGACCGGCAGCGACTTCGCCGGATGAGCTGTAAACGCCGCGCAACAGCATCATCGCCGTCGTGACAACGTATTCGGCGACCGACACCGCATTGGCGCCGGTCGCAGGAATCACTTCGATGCCACGTGCTGAACATGCGGCCGTGTCGATGTTGTCGAGCCCTACACCGAGCCGTCCTACGACTTTCAGCCTCGGCGCGAGCGAAATCAACTCCGCATTGACCTGCGTCCGATTGCGCACAATCAATGCGTCAGCAGTCTTCATCGCCACGTGCAGATCGGCCGGACGATCGACCAACGAAGATTCGTGCAAAACGTCGAAGTCGGCGCGCAGTGACTGCACCGCCGAATCATCCATGAACTCGCTGATGACGATCATTGTGTGATCAACGTTTGGCCAGGCTTGACGCGAGAAAACCGCACCGGGCGTTCGTCCAGTTGAAACTTGCCGAGTTCAGAGGTGCCGTTCAAGCGCACGGTGACGTACGACGAATCTTCCAGAGACCCGCGCTGCGGAAAGTCCTGGCGAAAGTGCGCACCGCGCGACTCCTCGCGTTGAGCGGCAGCAGCCCGAATCGACTTACTGACAAGGATTAGGTTGGACAGATTCAGCCAGTCATGCCAAGTCAGATTGAAAGCGCGCTCCTGGCTCGCCATACCAATTGCGCTTAGTTGACCTTCCAGCTCGTTCAACCGTTGCTCCGCGCGCGTCAACCCCGCAGCGTCGCGCACAATGCCGACGTCTTCCCACATGCATTCAAGCAATGCTTCGCGAATCTCTTCGACGTCGCCTGGCTTTTGATTGAACGGCCGTTCAGCGACGCGGATCGCTTCCTGCAGTGCGTCTTCATCGGGCTCACGGCACGCACCGTCGGCGCGTACCCATGCCGCCATTGTGTCGCCTGCAATAGCGCCGAAGACCGTTGAGTTGGCGACGCCGTTACCGCCGAGGCGATTCGCGCCGTGGACGCCGCCGGTGTCTTCACCCGCTGCAAACAAGCCCGGTAATGACGTGCTGCAGTCGCCGTTGAACAGCACGCCGCCCATCATGTAATGGGCGGTCGGCACGACTTCGACCATGCCTGCAGCCAGATCAAAGCCGCAATCGGCGCAGCGCTCGACCATTCCCTTGAACGCCTTTCGCACCTCGTCTGCGCCGAGGTGACTCAATGTCAGATACAAGCCGCCGTTAGGAGTCGTGTTGCCAGCGCGCATTTCCGCAAACATCGCACGCGACACGATGTCGCGCGTCGCGCGCTCGGCACGCGAGTCGTGCTGCTGCATGAAGCGCTCCCGCGCACCGTTGAGCAAGTAGCCGCCTGCGCCGCGCAGTCCCTCCTCCAACACGGTGCCAGTCATGCGCGTGTCGCTTCCGGCGAGCAGTCCGGTGGGATGAAACTGCACCATCTCCATATCTCGCAGCGTGAGGCCGGCACGCAGCGCCATTGCCAATCCGTCGCAGCTTTTGTCACCGGACGGCGTGTGATATTTGTACATCGTTGGCCCACCGCCAGTCGCGAGAAGTACCGCACGCGCCTGCACGAATACATGCTCGCCGGTGCGCATGTCGATATGCAGCACCCCTGCGATTGCATCACCGCTCGGTGTCTTTATCAGCTCGATCGCGCGATGCTCTTCAAGCCGGTGAATGTCGCGGGCCCAAACCTGCTCGGCGAGTCGATTGATGATTTCGATGCCGGTCAGATCTCCTTTATGGACCGTGCGATCAAACGTTTGACCAGCGAACGCTTTCTGATGAATCGTGCCGTCTGCATTGCGATCGAACAGGCAGCCAAGCTCGTTCTCGAGCTCACGTACACGCTCGAGCGCGGTGGATACCAACGTCCACGCCAGATCCTGATCGGAGAGCCATGCTCCACCTTCGATCGTGTCCATGAAGTGACGCTCGACCGAATCCTCAGCCGCCAGAGCGACGTTGTAGCCGCCCTGAACCATGCGCGTGCACCCGCACTTTCCCAGCAGGCCTTTGACAGCGACCGTGACCGACAACTCAGGTGCGGCCTGCTTCGCGTGCAAGGCAGCGAACAAACCGGCGCCACCGGAGCCGAGGATCAGGATGTCTGTCTTCAACCGGCGCAAGCTGCGGCTCTGCGTCAATCTTTTCAGGCCTTAACGCCGAGCGATCGCAGCACATCTGCGCGCCGCGCCTGCGCATTGCTGGCTATCGTGTCGTACAGACTCGCCCCTTCGCTGTCCATCGCGACCAGCAACGGCCCGAAGTCGCGGATTGCAAAGCGCCACAGCGATTCGGGATTCAAATCGTCAAGATCGACGTCTTCGATACGTTCAATCCATGTGGTTTCAAGCGCAGCAGCGCCACCGACGATCGCGAGATAGGCGCCTCCAAGCTCGCTAAATGCGGCGAGTGTTTGATCACCCATCCCGCCCTTGCCGATAATGATGCGAACGCCGTGCGCCGACATCAGATCTCGCGTGAAGCGCTCCATACGCGCCGACGTCGTCGTACCGATGCACAGCGGCGCGTAACCAGCAGGATGTTCACTCGAGCGTGGCACCTGCTTGACGTTAGGCGCGGTATGAATCACCGCATGTCCACTCAGATCGAAACGCGTGGTTCGGCCGCGATCGAATAAATGAATCAGCGTCGCGTCGCGCAGCCCGAACAACGTCTTCTGCAAAGTGACGGTGTCATTGACGCGAAGCGCACGGGCTTGCTGCTCGGTGATCGGTGTGGCGAGCTCGTAGTGCGCCATCGCTAAAAGCCGTACTCAACGCCGCCAGCACTGAAAGTGGCCCGCGCTCGGCGAGCGGAATGACATTGCATGTTTACTGCGACGGGATTCATCGTGATGTGTGTCGCCGCGAGCTCGACGTGAACCGCGAACGCCGTGCTGTCGCCTCCCAGTCCCTGCGGTCCGACGCCGAGCGAATTCACCGCACCGGTTAATGCTGCTTCTAGCTTCGCTCCCTCGGGATCGTTGCACGTTGAGCCCAGCGCTCGCACGGCGGCACGCTTGGCAAGATGTACGCACAAGTCGGCCGTGCCGCCGATACCGACGCCGACAATCGTCGGCGGACATGTTTTCCCACCTGCATTCAGCACGCAGTCGATCACGAATGTCTTGATCGCGTCGACACCATCGGCCGGAATCGCCATCTTCAAAAACGAGTTGTTCTCCGATCCGGAGCCCTTCGGAATCATTTCGATCGACAGCTCGTCGCTCGCATCGAAATCGAAGTGAATTACGGGCACACCGGGCCCACACGACGTCTGCTCGTTGAAGCGCGTGATCGGATGCACGATCGACGAGCGAAACGGAAGCTCACGCGTGGCGCGCTCGCAGCCGCGTCTTATCGCCTGCTTCAGCTGCGCACCGTCGACCAGAACATCGCGTCCGATCGTGACGTTGTAGATCGGAATGCCGGTGTCCTGGCACAGAAGATTGTCGGTGCGCTCCGCCACTGCGATGTTGGACACCATCGTGCCCAGCACGCGCTGCGCGGTCGACGCCGTTTCGCTCGCAGAAAGGCGCGTGAATCCAGCCTTGATATCAGGCGGCAACTGCTTTAGCGCGCGCACGTACAGTTCTTTGGCGGCGGTTTCAACTTGCGCAATGTCGATCTTCAGCATCGTCTGGATCGTACGCCGGGACAGCGTAGTGAACGAAGGGATTGTCTGAGCTAAACGCCGAGATTACGGTAGTACAGCGTGGTGGCGCAAAGCCCACCCTCAGGCAGCAGCGCATAACCGGGAATCACACCGACCCTTGTCCAACCCTGGCGCTCGTACAGGCGCTCGGCTTCGTCACTCGCGGTATCGAGCACCAGCAATGTCTTTGCGCACTCGCGCGCTGTGTCTTCGGCTGCTCGCAATAGCGCTGCTCCAACGCCCTGACGGCGGGCACGTCGATGCACGAGCATCTTGGACAGTTCCGCACGGTGCGGTTGATTCTCCGGTTGACTGAGAACGAGGTGCACGGTGCCGCAAATGCCGTCAGCGTCTTCGGCAACCAGCAGGGCGCGTTCGCCTTCGGCAACGCTCTGCGCGACATCACGCCAGAATGCGACGGCGCGCCCGTGCGTCAGCGGACGCATGAAACTCACCGACGCGCCACCGTCGACGCAATCGCACAGCACGGCCGCGAGCTGGTCTATCTGCGGCTCATCGAGCGCCTGCAGGCGTCGTACCGACCAAGTGGATGTCTTCATCCTACGAATGCCACAGTCCACTGCTATTTCATCGAGTGCAGGCCAATCATGTTGCCCTCGGTGTCGGTCACCAGGGCGATGAAGCCGTACTGGCCAATCGAAAATTTTTCCTTGAAAATCTTGCCGCCTTGCGTTGAGGCACGCTTCGCCTCAATCGAGCAATCCTGGCAGATGAAGTACACGATCGTGCTGTTTCCGCCCGATGGGAAGCCTTCCATCCGAATCAGAGCGCCTGAAGCACCGTTGGCTTCGGGCTGCATCGGAAACGCCCACATCTCCACACCCGGGCTCTCCAATTTCTGTAACTGAGTCTTGAACACAGACTCGTAGAAGGTTTTAGCCCGGCCCATGTCTTGCACATAGATTTCAAACCAACCGACAGGATTACTTGCCATAGCAACCTCTAGCTCAGCGAGTTAAAGACCGAATAATTTCGACGCGATGCAGATCTAGCGCAGCTTTGTACGCGCAAGACGCTTGGCGTTGGCAGTTGCTTTTCGATGCACGGGCACCAAGCCCTTGCCTAGAACCTTCAGCGCCAGCGCGCTGAAACTGTGCTGCCGATCGAGCAGCGGACAGTTTTTTACCTTGGGCGACGGTGAAGAACGACTTGAAGAATGAGGCGGCCAGGGCTTGGTTGGCCAGCAGAGTCTGCACGGCCATTGCATTCCACGACTCAATGAATGCCGCGTTCTTCTCAGCGACCATCAACTCAAACTCCTTGCGGTCACGCGCGGAAAGCGTGCGGCCGGAAAGGGCCATGCGGGTCACGCGGTGCGCCACAACCTGCGGCACCGCGAAAGCGAGTTCAGTAGCTTTGACGGTCAGTGACTTATTAACGCGCCTTCGACGAGTTGCCATCGGATCTTCAGTGGATTGGTCATCAGCTCACGCCGGCTGAAGGGTTACCTTCCGACGAATGCGAAGGCCTTGCATAAACCAAACGAGTATCGCGATCGCTAGGCCGGGAATGTAGAACCAGTGCGCACTGATGCGATCGTTCGGTACCTTGACGCCGACAATGTCGTAGCCCTGCTCGACACGCGCTTTCGCGGCGCGGCTGCCAAACTTTACCGCGCTGACCTGCAGCTGTTCTCCCAGGCCAGTCACCGTCAATCCGGTTTCAGCGAGGCGCTGGCGCGCATCGAGCGCCGGATTTCCAGCGGTGCCCTTCGCACGCAACTGCACCGCGACAGTCTTGCTGACATCATCGCCCTCCAGCGAGGTGCCTTTGATCAGAAACACCAGCCGGTCGCCCGGATCGAGCTGGTTGACGATCTCGTAAAAGCGCGACGCCGGCGCATCGTTGTACTCGGGCGCGATCCGATCGGCGAACCAGTCGGGCCGGAACAGCACAAACGTCGCAATCAACAACAGCACGATCTCCCACCAGCGGCACTTGGTGCGAAACCAGCCGAGCGTCGCCGCTGCGAATACGAGCGAAGCCACAGTCGCGGCCGCTGCAACCAGCAGCGCTTCACCCCAACCGTGAACGTCGATCAACAGCAGCGCCGGATTGAAGATCCAGATGAAGGGCAGCACAACGGTGCGCAGTGCGTACAAGGATCCCTGAATGCCGACTTGAATCGGATCCTCTTTTGCGATCGCTGCCGCGGCAAAGCTGGCGAGTCCGACCGGCGGCGTGATGTCGCCCATGATTCCGTAATAGAAAACGAACAGGTGCACCGCGATCAGCGAGATCACGAGTCCCGACTGTGCGCCGAGCTCGACGATCACCGGTGCCATCAATGTGGCCACCAGGATGTAGTTGGCGGTCGTCGGCACTCCCATGCCGAGCACCAGGCAGACGAATGCAGTGAACAGCAACATCACCATTACGTTGCCGCCTGAGACGAACTCGACGAAGTCCGTCATCCGCAGTCCGAGCCCGGTCAAAGTGATCGCGCCGACGATGATGCCGGCGCAGCCGGTGGCGACGGCGATGCCGATCATGTTGCGGGCGCCGTCGTTGCAGCCGTTGACGATCTCCATCAGTCCGCGCCGCGCCTGCGCACCGAAGTCGCGCGTGCCGCGGAACAACGCAATCAACGGCCGCTGCAACGCCATCAAGAGGATTTGCGCGACGATCGCGTAAAAGGCGGACAGTCCCGGCGAGAATTCCTCGACCATCAGGCACCACAGCAGCACGCCGATCGGAATCAGGAAGTGCAGCCCGGCCTTGACCGTTGGCCACGTCGGCGGCAAAACGGGGTTGTCGACATCGATGTCGACCGGCAGATCGGGCTCGCGCGCTGCCACCCATACGCTGTAGACAAAGCCGGCCATCAACAACGCCGCCAGAACCCACGGCGCCGCAGAGCCGAGGAGTGACTGTGTGCCGATCGCGGTGTAGTAGATCGCCCCGCACACAACGAACATGCCGGCGATCCCGAGCCCCCACGACATCAACGCCGCGCTGACGCTGCGATCACGCACGCGTGCGATCGGCTCCATTCCCAGACGCAGCGCTTCCAGATGCACGATGTAGAACAGCGCGATGTAGCTGATCACCGCCGGGATGAACGCATGCCGGATGATGTCCGAGTACGGAATGCCGACGTACTCGACCATTAGAAACGCCGCGGCGCCCATCACCGGCGGCATGATCTGGCCGTTGACCGACGACGATGTCTCGATCGCGGCGGCCTTGACACCGCTGTAGCCCGCCTTCTTCATCAGTGGGATCGTGAAGATGCCGCCGGAGACGACGTTGCTGACCGACGATCCAGAGATCAACCCGTTCAGCGCCGATGACACGACCGCGACTTTCGCCGGCCCGCCGCGCATGTGGCCCAGCAGCGCGAAGACTCACCTGCATCATGTAGTTGCCGCCACCGGCTCGATCGAGCAGCGTGCCGAACAGCACGAACACGAAGATGAACGACACTGACACGCCGAGCGCGATGCCGTACACGCCCTCCGTCAGCAGCCACATGTGCGAAATCGTGCGCGGGATCGATGCGCCTTTGTGCGCGATCACGTCAGGCAGGTAGGCGCCACCGAGCACGTACGCAAGAAATACCATCGCGAGGATTGTCATCGGCAATCCGACCGCGCGCCGCGTCGCTTCGAGCAGCAGCAGTATCCCGCTGACGCCGACGACGACATCGAACGGCGTCGGTGCGTTGGGCCGCGCCGCCAACTCGTTGTAGAACAGGTACAAGTACCCTCCGGCGAAAGCGCCGGCAAACGCGAGAATCCAGTCGAGCACCGGCACGTAATCGCGCGGCGAGCGCTTGCTGGCGGGAAACGCAATGAAGGCGAGCAGCAGGGCGGTTGCCAGATGAATCGAGCGCGCTTCGGTATCGTTGAAAACCGCGAAGCCGAGCACGAACGGCAGTGGTGATGCGTACCAGAGCTGGAATATGACCCACGCCAGCCCGACCGCGAACATCAGCTTGCCGTGAATGCCTACATCCGAGCGGCCGCCGAGATCCGCATCGACGACCAGTTGCTTGATCTTGTCTTCGCCCAACTGCATCTCGGCAGTTGGCGCGACATCCTCGAGCTTTTTGTTGTCCACGCGCTCTCCCCAACAAAACGGGCGGTCTAGCCGCCCGTTAAGTTACGCCAGTTTCCCGCTTAGTGCGCCGCATTGAGCGGCGCGAAGCGTCCGCTCGTATGCGGCGAGGCGAAGCCGGCGAGAATCGTCCGGCTTCGCCTACTTAATCCAGCCTTTTTCCTTGTAGTACTTTGCAGCGCCTTCATGCAACGGCGCCGACAGGCCGTTCTTCACCATGTCCTCCGGCTTCAGGTTGGCCAGCGCCGGATGCAGCTTCTTGAACTCATCCAGATTCTCGAACACCCCGCGCGTGACTGCATAAACCACGTCGGCCGGCACCTTCGCCGATGACACGACGGTCGCCTGCACGCCGAAAGTCGTCGTCGGCTTCGCGTTGTTCGGATACATGCCGCCGGGAATCGTCGCCACTGCGTAGTACGGACGCTCACTCACCAGCTTCTGAACCGCAGGGCCGGTCAGCGAGACGAGCTGCGCGCCGCAGATGGTGGTCGGATCCTGAATGTTCGCCGAGGGGTGGCCGACGCCGTAGAAGAAACCGTCGATCTTGCCGTCGCACAGTGCGGAGCCGTGCTCGTCCGGACGCAACTCGGATGCGAGCGAAAAGTCCCCGAGCTTCCATCCCATCGCGTTCAGCAGCTCTTCCATCGACGAGCGCGTGCCGGAGCCCGGATTGCCGACGTTGAACCGTTTGCCCTTGAAGTCCTCGAACTTGGCGATGTTCGCTTCCTTGCGCGCAACGACGGTGAATGGCTCGGGATGAAGCGCGAACACTGCGCGAATGTCCGAGAATGCACCGTCCTTCTTCATCGGACCGTCACCCTTGGTGGCGAAAAATTGCACGTCGGATTGCACGACGCCGAACTCGATCTCGCCGGTTCGAAGCAGGTTGACGTTGGCTACCGACCCACCGGTCGACTCGACCGAGCAGCGCAGGTTGTGCTTCGCGCGGTCGCGATTCACCAGCCGGCAAATCGCACCTCCTGCCGGGTAATAGACGCCGGTTACGCCGCCGGTGCCGATCGTAATAAAGCGTTGCTGCGCTGTGGCGACGCTTGGAAGCGTCGCAGTGGTCACGAACGCCACGGCAAATGCCGTCGCGCACATTGAAATTCTGAACTTCATCGACTATCTCCTTGTATTCCCCGCAGAGGAAGAGGCACGTTACGCGTCGCGGCAGTACGACGCAAGACCAGACAGCCCGACGGTGCCTGGCGGGACGGCATCGCAAACCCCTAGCCACCCAATGGCCGCGCCTCCTCGTTCGTTCAGAATGCGGTCTAGCGCCTGATCGACTGCACGACAGAGTTCACGGCCTCGCTAAGCCGGCCGAGCAACAAATCGAGCTCTTCATCGGAGATGATGAAGGGCGGAGCGAGCAGTATGTGGTCGCCGCGCGCACCATCGATGGTGCCACCCATTGGATAGCACAACATCCCGGCTTCCATCGCGGCTTTCTTTACTTTTGCGTGTACCTTGAGCGCGGGTTCGAACGGCTGCTTGGTCGCACGGTCGGCCACCAGCTCGAGCGCCTGAAACAGCCCGCGTCCACGCACGTCACCGACGTTGGGATGCTCGCGAAATGCTTCGCTCAACCTCACACCCAAGCGCGCACCCTGTTGCGCGCAGCGCTCGACCAGCTTGTCGCGTGCGAAAACCTGTTGCACGGCGAGTGCCGCGGCGCACGCGACCGGATGACCGATGTACGTGTGGCCGTGCTGGAAAAAGCCTGAGCCTGCACCGATCGCGTCGATTACCTTGGCGCTAATCAAGACGGCGCCGACTGGCTGATAGCCACCCCCGAGACCTTTGGCGATCGCCATCAGGTCGGGCGCGATGCCTTCCTGTTCGCACGCGTGCAAGGTGCCGGTTCTACCCATGCCGCACATCACTTCGTCGAGAATCAGCAGCATGCCGTGCCGGTCGCAGATCTCGCGGACGCGCTTGAAGTAGCCGGGCGGTGGAGTCAATGCGCCGCTCGTTGCACCGCCCACGGTTTCCGCAACGAATGCAATGACGTTTTCTCCGCCAATGCGGTCGACCGCACCTTCCAGCTCCTGCGCGAGGCGTTCACCGTATTGCTCGGCCGATTCGCCGTCGCGCTGGTCGCGATACGAATACGTGGGTGAGACGTGTTCGACGTCGATCAGCAGCGGTGCAAACTGCCGGCGGCGCCACTGATTGCCACCGACTGCGAGCGCTCCCAGCGTGTTGCCGTGATAGCTGTTTCGGCGTGCGATGAATCGTGCGCGCTGCGGCTCGCCCTTTTCGACGAAATACTGCCGTCCGAGCTTCAGCGCCGCTTCCATCGCTTCGGAGCCGCCCGAAACCAGATACGCGTGCGATGTACCGCTGGGCGCAGACGCAATCAGCGTATCGGCCAACTGCTCGGCGACTTCGGTCGAAAAAAAACTCGTGTGCGCATACGCGATGCGATCGATCTGTGCATGCATCGCAGCCAGTACATCGGGGTGACCGTGACCGAGACACGACACCGCTGCGCCGCCGGACGCGTCGAGGTACTTCTTGCCTGCGCTGTCGGTAATCCAACAACCCTGCGCGCTCACCGCAACCGGATAGTTGCCACGTAACTGGCGATGAAGGATGTGCGTTTCGCGATGCATCGTTTATTGATACATATACGGCCTGACGTCGATTGTAGGAGTGCGGCCGGCGATTGCGTCGCATACAAGTCTTGCGCTCCCGGCCGCCAGCGTCCATCCCAGTGCACCGTGGCCGACGTTCAGGTACAGGTGTTCAACCGGCGTTCGGCCAATGACGGGCCGACCGCTTGGCGTCGCGGGGCGCTGCCCAGCCCATGGACGAATGTCACCGTCGATGACGGAGTACCCCAGCACTTCGCGCGCGGCATCCAGTAGCGCACTGGTCCGTGCCGGCGGAATCTCGTTGCCTTTGGCGCCGATTTCGACGAATCCGGCAACTCGCACGCGGTCACCGAGCGGCGCGAAAACCACTTTGCGGCGCGCGTCGGTAATCGACGCGCGCAAACGCACCGCATCGGCCGCAGGTCTTACGGTGATTGAATAACCCTTGAGCGGATAAATTGGAAGATGGATTCCGGCGGTGAGCGCGATCTCGCGCGCGCCGATTCCCGCCGCCAACACATACGCGTCGGCGCGCAGCGGTCCCTGGTCGGTTAGCAACGCGCGGACGCTCGTGCCATCGACGTCCAAGCGAGTAGCGCAGCGATTCAACTGTAAGTCACCCCCGCGTTGCACGATGCGTTGCGCAAGCTGAATGCAGAATTCGCCGCAGTCCGCGGCTGCGTCGCTCGCTGTCCAGACGCCGCCGGCGATGCGGGGCGCGTACGCCTCGAGCGCCGGCTCGTGCTCGACACATTGCGCGCGCGTCAACACCGTTTGCCTGCTGCCGAGGCCCGCCTGGTACAGCACTTGCGCCTGCGCCGACGCGAGCGATCGAGCGTCCGGATAAACGACGAGCTTGCCGCCGCGCGTGAAATGACATTCGATGCCCTCGCCTTCGATCAGCGGTTCGATGAATTCGCGTGACAGCTCGGCGAGCTTTAGCAGGCCCTCGGTGGTTCTGCGTGCATCCGCAGTGTTAGCGTGGCGAAGAAATTCGATGGCCCAGCGCCACTGCACCGGATCGAAACGGAAGTGCAGCTTCAACGGTGAATCGCGCGTCAGAAAAAGACTCGGCAGGCGCGGCGGCACCGAAGCATCCGCAAGCGGCGCGACGAATGCATACGAAAGTTGTGCGCCATTGGCAGCGCTGGCGCCCTGCCCGGCCACTTCTTCGCGCTCGACAATCGTGACGCTATGACCTTCGCTTTGCAGAAAGTAAGCCGATGTCAGACCGATAACGCCTGCGCCGATGACACATATGTGCATCGCGCCAGTTTAGAGAAGCGAATCCAAACGTGATCGCGGGCAAAAAAAGAGCGCGATGAACGCGCTCAATCTTGCTGCCAGGGAGATTACTTCGCGGGCGGCGGTGTCGTGGTCACCGTGCGATTGACGGTGCCGTCTGCGTTGATGCTGCGTTCGACGGTGGTTGTACCGCCCCTGGGTCCGGTCGTTACTGAATCGACCGCGCCATCGACGCCGCGTGACCGATCCACCGTGCTAACGCCACCTCTCGGACCGACGACCGTCTTGTCCGTTAGTCCATCGGCGCCACGCGTGCGATCGACCGTCGTCGTACTTCCGTTGGCGCGGGTGCGTGCGCTGTCGATTGCACCATCGGCACCGCGGCTACGATCGACCGTGCCGGTGTTTCCTTTCGGGCCGGTTACGGTCGCATCGACTACGCCGTCGGCGCCACGCATGCGATTGACCATCGTCGTCTGTCCCTTCGGACCCGTGACCGTCGTGTCGATGACGCCATCGGCTCCGCGCGAGCGATCGACTGTCGTCACACCGCCGTTCGGGCCAACGACCGTCTTGTCTACGGCACCGTCGGCGCCGCGTGCGCGGTCAACCATCGTGACGCCGCCTTTGGGACCCGTGACTGTCTTATCGACCAACCCATCGCTGCCGCGCGAGCGGTCCGTCGTCGTGACGCCTCCGCGCGGCCCGGTAACCGTTTTGTCGACAACGCCATCGGCTCCGCGGAGGCGATCGACGTTGGTCACACCGCCGCGCGGGCCGGTAATGGTGGCGTCGGTCGTGCCGGTGCCATCCTTGAAGCGATCAACCGTCGTGACGCCGCCATGACGGTTAGTTCGCGTTGCATCCACGGCACCATCGGCACCACGGCTGCGCTGCACGCTCGTGGTACCGCTGTGTTTTGCAGTTTGCTGAGCGCTGCGCGGCTCACCCGCTCGTGCGTCCGCATTAGCGACCGCAACGGTAAGCGCACTTGCGACTGCCAGCGTGATAACGCGAAAGTCCGTGACCTGTCGTAGAACTTTGTTCATCTCTCGCTCCGGTTCGGTTATTGAATTGAGCGTCTTCAATGACGCTTCAACCACAACGGCAGCGTAGGCGGGGGTGCCTACTGCTGTCTCTTTCCGAACTGCGACGATTGTTGCGAGATGTAAGCGGTCTTAACTCGCGATAAGCGGCCGGAAACGCCGAGCGAGCAGGATGTAAAGGGTTGCTGCCGACAGAGTGACGAACCAGAGCAGCGACCACTCGGCGATCGTCAGACCGAGCAGCGTCCATGCGGATTCCGAACAGTCGCCACTGCCCCGAAACACCTTCGGGAGCACCTCGGTCAGCGGAAAGTTTTCGAGCATCGTCGCCAGGCCCGGGCCACAGGACATCCCCTGCGGATTCATTTGCAGCCAAACATGCCACCCTGCAATGCCAGCGCCCGTCAGGGCCGACAGCAGCGCCAGGACACCAAACCAGCGGCTCGACGCGCGGGGGCTAAGCCACGCCGCGATCAGCGCAAACAATGCCAACGCAAAGTAGGCGATACGCTGAAAAATGCACAACGGGCACGGATCGAGCCCCACGACATGCTGCAGCAGCAGCCCAACTCCGATCAAGCCCAGCGAAATGACAGCGAGTGTTGTGTAAGCGATGCGGGTGTCAAGAGTCATGGCTCAATATGAGGCACGGATTGATGTCATCACTGCACATCGAACGACAAAGTCGTGAAATCGCTCTCCCAATCAATGCCAGGCTTGTTCGACGAGCGCAGCTCGGTTCCACGCAACAGCCACTTGCCGGCTCGCGCTACTTTAAACACGGCACGGCCGCCAACGTCGGTTTTGTTGAAGGCGCGATTGGTTTTGCCTTCGCGCACAATGCCCAACGAAAAGTCGGCGAGCGGCGCCTTGTTTCGCAGCACGCGGACCGGGAACTCATCACCGGCGCGCAAGGTTGTTGGATCTTTCTCTGGAACGATCTCGAGCGGCATGCCGACCGGCTCACTCCATGAACGGTCGGCCTTGGTGCGGCCGCCACGGCCCACAACGACAAACGTCTTCGTATGCTTGGCATAAATCTCGCGCCATGGCTTGGACCCTTTCCCCGCATACCAGGCCTGCGTTAACAGCGCCGGCGCGTCGATCTCCTGCAAATAGTGCTGGACTTCCTTGCGATTCAGTTCGATGGACTTGGGTGTAAGCGATAACCAGATCGTCGCGATACCTGGGTCGGATAGGGGCACCCTAATTTCGAGCGATTTTTTCTCTGGCGCACCGAGCTGAACATCAACTGTCTTGCCGTTCAGACGAGCGCGCGCGATAGCCACGCGATCGGGCGTGATTGCCGCGTCGAACACTGCAAATTTATCGCCGCTGGTCAAATCGATCTGGGCGATCGTGCCTGGCAACACCACAGTGCGGCGCGGTTGTATCCAGGTGTCGTGCGCCGCCGCCGGGCAACCGATGCTGCTCAGAGCGAGCAGAATCAGCGGCGTCAAAACGATTTTCACTGCGGCGGCTCTGGTTGATAATGGCGCGGCAGTATGACTTTGAAAATCGTACCGACCTCAGCGCTCGACTCCAAGTCTATTGTGGCGTTCAACAGGTCACTCAAGCGCTTGACGATCGAAAGGCCGACACCCTCGCCTCTCTGTTGACCCACCTCGCGCGGGTCATCGTCGACCGCCGAAGCGTTTTCGTCGGCACCTTCAGGATCGACACCGGCCTTCCGATCGATATCGTGCGAAGCAACCGTGGCTGCTTTCAACGCACTGACCAGTGGCGCACCCGGACCCGAGTGAAAACCAGGCCCCGAGTCCTGCACGAAGAACATCCAGCGTTCGGCGTCGTTCTCCCTGCTGTCACCCCATCCAACCGTGACGCCGCCGACGTGCGTGTACCTCAGCGCGTTGATCAGCAGATTTTGCGCAATCCGGCGAATCTTTACCGGGTCACCGTCGACGATTAGCGAGTCGGGCCCTTCCGTCTTCAAATACAGGTTGCGTTCCTGAGCCTGGCCCTGCAACTCGTCGCACAAATCACGCAACAACTGCGCGGCGTCGAACTGTTTGACCTCCAGTTGCTCGTGGCCCGCCTGCAGCCGCGCCAGGTTCATTACATCGTCAAGCATCCTGTGCAAGGATGACGTGCTCCTTTGCAGCAGCGACAAAAACCTCTCGCGGATCGCGTCAGACGCCGCGGTCGAGCTCAGTCCGGTTGTCGCATTCATCACCACACCAACGTGACCGCGCAAGTCGTGTGCGGCCTGGCGCCAAAGCTCCGAGCGGTCTCGCTGCAGCTTGCGCTCGTCGCTAAGCGCCCGTGCCAAATCGCGCACGTGACCTTCGGCCTCGAGCTTCTCCAATTCGAAGTACTCCGAAACGCTGTCACTGACGCTCTCGGCGCATAACTCGCTCAGCGCCCGCCGCGCGATTTCCATGGCCTCAGGGGCGTGATGTGTGTGCGTCTTCGCATAGTTTTCGAGTTCTTCGAGCAGCACCAGCTGCAGGTGTCCCCACTCGCGCGTCACTTCGCGCAGCCGATACCCCTGTTGCCACCGCTGCAAGCCATGCGAAGCGGCATGTTTTTTCTGCTGCGCATCGAGACGCTGCGGCTCGGCCGGCCACGCCTGCAACCTTCGTTCGACGTTGTCGAGAACATCTGGAATGTGATCGTTAAATTGCGAACGCGGCAGCGAATTGGACGTTGTCAGCTGTGGATCGGCATTGGCGGCAGCGCGCCAAGCATCCAATATTGCCGGCCGGCGCTCGCGCAGGTACGCGGCGACGGCGTTCAACTCTTCGTCGATGATCTGTGTGCGGGTCATGTCTGAGAATTCCGGCCGCGGAGGGCGCGGCCGAACAGAGCCGTGCATTGTAGGGCCGCAGGCACGACCCACGCTAAGTGCCCCATCGTGATGTGTCACCCTAAGCCATGAACGATCAATCGCTTCTCGATCCGCACTCGACGCTGCGCGAATTCCTCGCGCAATCTGATTTCATGCGCAATGGCGGCGTGATGACGGACCTCGATGGGACCGCAGTCCACGAGGAAAACGGGCGGGTCTTACGTTTCGGTTCCGATGGAAACGGGATTGAAGCGCATGCATGACCTGGGACGCTCGGTCATCATCAACTCGCTGCGGTTTCCGCTCTCGGTGATTCGAACCTTCGGCAAGGCCTGGTACCAGATAGCAGGCGTGCCGGTGCCGGTCGTATCGCTGCGCGGGAGCCTGTGCGGGCGCATGGTGCTGAAAAAGTCAGGCGCCATCGGGTTTGAAGAGATCGAGGCTATCTGCCTGGAGCCCGACAATATTCGGGGCATTCTCGCGAATGCATCCGCATTGGTGGATGCCGGCGCAAACGAGTTGTTGATCTTTTTCTATCCGCGCGACTGGAGGCGCGGCGAGATGATCTGGACACCCGATGCGACGCGTGTGCGGGACATCGCGGCCAAGTATCGCAGCGCATCGCAGGTGATCAGCGGAGGAGTTCAAGCGCTGGAAAAAGCGCTGACGGCGGAAGAAATCTGCATGGTGTTTCAGCTGCTCGACCTTCCGCAGGACCGTGCAATGGCCTATCAGCACACGCAGCGCAACAGCTTCTTCACGCATGCAGGCGTTGACAAGTACTACGGTGCACAGCGCATCGCGCAGCGCCTCGGCATCGATCTGCTGCATTCGATCGGGGCGGGCGACTCGCCGATGGATGACTTCCTGGCCGGCGTCGGCCTCGCGGTCATCGTCGGGCGCATGCAACTCGAGTACAAGGGACGGCTGCACACCGTGCGCATCAAAGACTCGCTTGCGTTGGGCAATTTGCTGTTTTCCATTGGTGAACTGGGCTCCAAGGTCGGCGCTCAGGAATAGATCCCTTGCAAAAGCTGACAACCCGCGCTGCGCGCGCCTATGTAATAGACATTGCCACCAAGGTGCTGCGAAAGGCTCCTCAGCATGTACGGCGGCGCGGCGGTGGACTCACGAACCTGGTCTATCAAGTCGACGCCGGCGATCGGAGCGTGATCGTGCGAGTCAATGCCGATCCAGCCAAGCTGAAAGTGTTCAAGCGTGAACGGCAGGCAATGACACTCGCGCGCAACGCACGGCTACCCGTTCCGCACATCCTGCACGTGGGCGCTGACCCGCATCCGTTCATGATTCTTGAAAACGTGCGCGGCGTCGTCGGTACCCATGCGTACGACAAGATCGGCACCGTGCGCCAGATGGGCGAAATCACCGCGCGCATCCACGGCATTCGAATGCCGGGCTTCGGGCCGGGAGCGGTCGATAGCACCTTCGCAGGACCAGCAAAACGTCGGCACTCGTGGGGCGCGCACCTTGAAGCCGACTTAAAGGCGTCGGAACGGATCAGCACGCTGGAACGACTCGGAATGTTCCTACCCGACAACGCCGACAAGATGCGACAGATCCTCGCGCATATGTCGGCCTGGCGCCGAAATCCCGTGCTTCATCACGGAGACATGCGTCTTAAAAATGTCATCGTCGATCACGACGGCAGAATCATCGCAGTACTCGACTGGGAACATTGCACCTCCAGTGTGCCGGCGCTGTGGGATTTGTCGGTGGCGCTGCACGACCTGACGATCGACGAGAAGCAGGCGTTCCTGCAGGGCTATGGGTATAGCCCGCGTGAACTGACCAAATCAATCGGCTATATGCGCTTGCTGAATGCGCTGAACTACGCACCCTCTATCGCTGCGATGGCCGAGCGCGGCGAATCGGCGAAGTTGAACTGGTACCGCGCACGCTTCATGGGGAACTTCAACCTGTATCAATAAGGGCCGAGGCACGATTTCTTACCATCTATCCAGATGGTGGACAGATGGTAAGATTCGCGCATGACAAGCAAAGCCGTGAAGCTGTCCGATTCGGAAAAGATCACGATCAATGTCGGTTACGTCGACTTGGGTCACATCGATCTATTGGTGCGAGAAGGCTTTTATTCGAACCGGACCGACCTGATCCGAACGGCAATTCGCAATCAGATTGCCTCGCACGCCGACACATTGCGCCAGACCGTGAGCCGCCGCAGCCTGGTGCTCGGAATTCATCACTACTCGCGTAAAGATCTTGAAAGCGCGCGGGCGCGCGGTGAGCGGCTGCAGATCCAGGTGCTCGGTCTCGCCAGTATTGCCGACGATGTGACGCCCGCGCTCGCGTTGAAAACAATCGAGTCAATCGTCGTGTTGGGCGCGCTTCATGCCAGCGCAAGTGTCAAACGCGCGCTCGCGTCACGAATTAAGTAGTCCGGAGCAATTTTGAAAACAGAAAAACCGTTCATGGAAGCAATGCGACAGGCAACTCAACTGGTACGCACCCGCGGCCCTTTGGCAGCAACACGATTTATTCAGGGCTTGCTGCGGCCGAAGCGCGCGACATCGCCAGGTGCGACGATCGATGTGCGACGAGACCTCCGTAGTCGTCGAGCCTGTCAGCAAACCTGATACCGCAACACCGGCACGACCCTGGATTTTGCCCAGCGCATCGGGCCGGTTCCTCTATCAGCGCTATCGCGGGCCATTCCGGCGCGCGCAATTACAAGCTGTACATCCCGTCCGGCGAGACCGCAGAGGCGCTGCCGCTAGTCGTCATGCTGCACGGCTGCACTCAAGCGCCCGACGATTTTGCAACTGGCACGCGCGCCAATCGATGGGCCGAAGACAAACGCTTTTTCGTCGCCTATCCGGAACAGATTCAACGCGCCAACTCTCATCGGTGCTGGAACTGGTTTCGACCGCTCGATCAGCAAGCCGGGCTCGGCGAGCCGTCGATCATTGCCGGCATCGTGCGGCAGATCATCAAAGAAAATCGAATCGATACGCAGCGCGTCTACGTTGCAGGTCTGTCGGCGGGCGGTGCGATGGCCGCGATCATGGCGCGCGAATATCCCGAGCTATTCAGTGCAGTCGGTGTGCACTCGGGGTTGCCCGCGGGCGCCGCGCAAGACGTAACGTCCGCGATGACAGTGATGAAGACGGGCAAGGCGAGTTTTGCGTCCGCCGTTGGCGCAATCACCGTGGCTCACCGCGCGGTACCGCTGATCGCGCTTCACGGCGATGCCGACCAGACCGTGAATCCCGCCAACAGCCACCGCTTGGTTGAAAACACGATCGAAACGCATCGCTTGCTGAATCCAGATTCACCTCTGCAGCTGGCCGAGCACACCATCGATGCAACCGTAGATAGTCACGCCATTCAGCGCACGCGTTATACGGTGTCGAACGGCGTAAGCCTCATCGAACACTGGCTGATACGTGGGGCAGGGCACGCCTGGTCAGGCGGTGATAGCGCGGGCTCATTCGCCGATGCGCGCGGGCCCGACGCGACTGCTGCCATGTTCGAATTCTTTGCGCAACATTCTTTGCCTGCTGACGTATCGGAGCCGGTCGTCATGGATTCAACCGCTCAGATGTGATCGGTGCGCCGGCCTCGTCTGCCCCAACCGCAGAGATGTGGCCCGTTTCCTCAAGGACCGCGAGCTTGACCGATGCCGGCGAGTCATAGCCGAGCTTGCGCAAACCGGCCTCCAATTCTTCGCGACTGAGACCTTCTCTATCGAGCGCCTGCTCGATGACCTTGCCGTCGCGGACCAGCACCCTGGGCTTGCCGCGAATCAGATGTCGAATCCATGTCGAGTGGGCGCACCAGGCGGCCAGACCCCGGTGCACCGCAAATACCGTAACGACGAACACCACGGCATTGAGCCAGCCTTCATCGAGTGCCGTGCTCTGGATCACGACACCCAATGTGATCAGCACAATCAAGTCGAACGTTGTGGTCTGGCCAGCCAACCGCTTTCCCGCCAGACGCATGATCACGATCAACGCCGCGTAGTACGCCAGCGCCTTCAGCGCCTGCAGCAACAACTGATCAAGCATGGGCTCCACTTGCTAAGTCTGCGGTCTGCGCCGCATGACATCCTGATCATCAACGGCCGGATGCTCGACGTGCTGCATTCCGGTGGCACGCCGCTCGAAATCTTCGCGAGTCAGCGACCGATTGATGCCGAATGCCGCCCGCGTGCCTTCGGCGGCCGCAACGATGACTAATTGAACATCCTTGATCAGGTTGCCGGCGACAAAAACTCCCGGAACGCTGGTCGCTTCGTATTGCCCGCAGCGAACGGCGCCCTTTCGGGTGATCTGACAGCCGAGGTTGCGAGCGAGCTCCAATCGCGAGACGCAGGGTGTATCGAAGAAAAGCGCCCGGCGCGGCAGCCTGCGTCCACCGGCGAAAACCAGTGCGTCGAGCTGACCATCTTTGCCCTCCAGCTCGACGATTCTTTCTTCAAAGACTTCAATGCCATTGCGCTGAAGATGCGTACGGATCTCATCGCTGAATCCTGAGCGCCCGTCAGTGCAGAGCGCAATATCGGACGTCCACGCCGTGAGCGCACGGGCCATCTCGAGCCCGCGCGTGCGTTTCCCGTACACAGCAACGGGTGCACCGCGCAGCTCCCAGCCGTCGCAATACGGACATTGATGGACGCTCTTGCCCCAGAACTCCTCGATGCGCGCGATCGGGGGCAACTGGTCAACGACACCGGTCGCGATCAAAACTTTGCGAGCAAGCTCGGAGCGATCGTCGCCAAGAACGACTCTAAATAGAGCTCTTCGATTGCCGAGTGATATCCGTCACTGCTATCCAGTAACTGCACGTTTTCATACCGCTGCAGTTGCTGACGCGCCAATTGAAGGAACTCCGAGGGCGCAATGCCATCGCGCGTAAGGAACCCATGCAACGCCTTGGAGGCTCGATTGCGCGGCTGACCGTCATCGCAAACAAGGACTCGACGGCAGCAACGACCGAGCACGAGAGCGGCCGACAAACCCGCCGGGCCGCCGCCAACGATGACCGTGTCCCAAGGCTCAGCACGCAAGTGTGCACTCCCTATAAAGACGAAGTTCGGACGGGCATGACGCTTGCATTAGCAGCGGCTGTAGTTCCCACATTTGCCCAGAGAGGGGTTAAACATGAATTTCATTATTTGGATTGTTATCGGCGGTCTGATTGGTTGGGTCGCCAGCATGATTATGAAGACCGATGCACAGCAAGGCATTTTCCTGAACATCGTCGTAGGCATCATCGGAGCCCTGCTCGGCGGATGGCTGATCAGTCCGCTGGTGGGTGTACCGACGATCAATCAAGACGCATTCAGCATTGGCTCTTTAGTGGTTTCTCTGATTGGCGCAATTATTTTGCTTGCCATCGTCAATCTGTTTCGTCGCGGTCGAGTGCGTTAACCACCAGCCAAGGGAGCGAAAAATATGAATCGAGACAAGAAGGGGCTTGACCCCACGCCGGACGCTAATCGTGATCCGTTGTCCGGCGCACCGGGTTCGCATCCGGTCGGTACAGGTATAGGTGCAGCAGCCGGTGGTATTGCAGCAGGCGCAGCTGCCGGCACGTTGGCCGCAGGCCCGGTCGGTACCGTCGTCGGTGCTGCAGTCGGCGCAGTCGCAGGTGGACTTGCCGGTAAAGCAGTGGCCGAGAGCATCGATCCAACGGTGGTCGACTCGCACTGGCGCGGCCGCTACGACCGCGAGCCGTACTACGAAAGTGGAATGACGTACGACGATTACGCACCAAGCTATCGGTTGGGTGCTGATGCCCGTGTACGAAACGAAAATGCCCGCTTCGAAGAAGTTGAACACTCACTGGCGCGCGACTATGAGAAGGTTAAGGGCAAGTCGCGCCTCGGTTGGGAGAAAGCCAAGCGCTCGGCGCGCGCCGGCTGGGACACAGAGTATTGAGGATCTCGTTATGACAGCCCCGCTTCGGCGGGGCTTTTTTTTGTCGACCGTCGAAGAAGGCGATCTTGCGAAAAGTTCGCAGCCAGCTTGATACGGTACTAGGCGAGCAAATTGCTTAGCGCAACAGCGCAAAGCATGCAAAAGAAGGGCGGGCCTTAGAACCGTAAGGCAGGCACGACCCGACGGCGGCACGATGTGCCGCTTTTTTTTCACCTCTACAGGAAAAAGATGGCCACGAAGCGCTCAAGCAGCAAATCACCTCCGGCAACCGCCAGGCAGCCAAAAAAGCCGGCCGCGGGCGGCTCGGATAAATCAACAGTTAGCGGTCCATCGGCTCGCACTCCCGCACGTGCTTCGAAGGGCCTGGTGTCGCGCGCAGCGTCGGCTTTGCTCGACGGCATGAAAAGCAGCAGTCCGGACGTGCGTGCTGAAGCTGCCGCTGGCCGGCTTGCCGAAAAGATGGCGGGCACCGACGAGATGAGTCGAGCATTCCGTTTCAACGCCATCAAGCCCGCCGAGTTCGAGCGCAAGAACGCGCTGAATCCGCCGCAGGGCCAAAGTGCTGACCCGCCGTCGACTGATGTTTCAGCCAGCACGATCACTGAAACGAACAGCAACGAGAAAACGGGCGATGCAGCTAGCCCTGGCGAGAATCCAAACAACGCGCCGCTTGAAAAAGTGCGTGTCGACTCTGGCGGTCGTGCGCTGACGACCAATCAGGGCGTCGCAATCGCAGACAACCAGAATTCGCTAAAAGCCGGCTTGCGCGGGCCGACGCTGCTCGAAGACTTCATCCTGCGCGACAAGATCACGCACTTTGATCACGAGCGTATTCCCGAGCGCGTGGTTCATGCGCGCGGCTCAGGGGCACATGGTTTTTTCGAGTGCTACGAGGCGCTGACCGATCTGACGATGGCCGCTCCATTCGCGGAAGCAGGGAAACGCACGCCGGTATTCGTCCGCTTTTCGACAGTCGTCGGCGAGCGCGGCTCCTTCGACCTCGCGCGCGACGTGCGCGGATTTGCCGTCAAGTTCTATACCGATCAGGGCAATTGGGATCTGGTCGGTAACAACATTCCGGTGTTCTTCATTCAGGACCCGATGAAATTTCCGGACCTGGTCCATGCAGTGAAACCCGAGCCCCACCACGCGATGCCACAAGCAGCAAGCGCGCACGATACGTTCTGGGACTTTGCGAGCTTGATGCCGGAAATCTCGCACATGCTGATGTGGGTGATGTCGGATCGAGCCATCCCGCGCAGCTATCGAATGATGCAGGGCTTCGGCGTGCACACATTCCGCCTGGTCAACGCGCAAGGCGCATCGGTGTTCGTCAAATTTCACTGGAGTCCGATGCTGGGCACGCACTCAGTGGTGTGGGACGAGGCCGTCAAGATCAATGGTGCCGATCCCGATTTCCACCGTCGCGATTTGTGGGAAGCGATTGAAGGTGGCGCGTATCCGGAGTACGAGCTGGGGCTGCAGATCTTTACCGAGGAACAGGCAGAGGGGTTCAGCTTCGATGTGCTCGACTCGACCAAGATCATTCCTGAAGAATTGGTGCCGCTACGGCCGGTCGGCAGGTTGGTGCTCAACCGCAACCCGGACAACTTCTTTGCCGAAACCGAACAGGTCGCGTTCTGTACGCAGCACGTCGTGCCCGGCATCGACTTCACCAATGATCCATTGCTGCAAGGTCGCAATTTTTCTTACCACGACACGCAGTTGACGCGACTTGGTGGTCCGAATTTTCACGAGATACCGATCAATGCATCAGTAGCGCAGGTGCACAACAATCAGCGCGACGGATTTCACCGGCAATCGATCCCAAGAGGCCGCGTTGCTTACGAGCCGAATTCGCTCGGCGGAGGTTGTCCTTTCCAGGCCGGCAAGTTGGGTTTCATGTCATTTCCCGAGCCGATCGAAGGCGACAAGCTGCGCGGCAAGCCCGAAAAGTTCGCGGACCATTACACGCAGGCCACGCTTTTCTATAACAGCCAGACCGCCGTCGAGCAGAACCATATCGTCGAAGCTTTTCGATTCGAACTGACGAAGGTGCAAACGCCTGCGGTTCGGTCCCGCATGGTTGCAGGCTTGCTCAACGTCGACCGTGACCTTGCATCGAGAGTTGCTCAAGGTCTTGGTATCGACTTGCCCGAACCGCTGCCGCGCGTGCTTGCGAAACCCACACAGCCGGAGGTAACAAGCTCCGGTGCGCTTTCGCTCTTTTCGCGCCCCGGAGATGGATCGATTCGGACGCGCAAGGTAGCTCTGATCGTCGCTGACGGCGTCGATGGGAGCGAGCTGCAGTCGATTTACGACGCGCTGACAGATCAAGGCGCCCTCGCGGTTTACGTGGGCCATCGGCTCGGCGCGGTGCAATCCTCGTCCGGCGAACCGATCGAAGTCGAAATCACGTTGGAAACGGCGCCTGCGGTTTTGTTCGACGCGCTCGTCTTACCAAGCGGGAAAACTGCGATCGAAATGCTGGGCAACAGCGGTCAGGCGATGGAGTTCTTGAAACTTCAATACCGACACTGCAAGCCAATCCTTGCGCTCGAAGGAGCAAGTGCGCTGCTCGAAGGCGCAAACATTTCGCCTCGACTGCCCGACGGCAATGATGATCCAGGACTGCTGATCGTTGAGGACGAGGACGCTGCGACGGTGACGGACGCATTTGTGCGGGCGATTGCGCGGCATCGACATTTCGAACGGCAAATGGATCCGCCGATGGTTTAGCAATTCAACATGATGGAGACAGCAATGAACAAACAACTGAAGGAACTGCTTTATCAGATGCTCGAGACCGAGCTGGGAGGCGTGCAGGTCTACACGACCGCTCTCGAATGCGTCGTCAACGAAGACCTCGAGGAGGAATGGACCAAGTATTTGGCGCAGACCGAGCGACACGTTGAAGTGATGCGGCAACTGCTGGGCACCCTGGGTCTAGATCCTGAGCAGGAGACACCCGGACGGAAGGTCGTCCGACACATCGGTGAGTCGCTTGTGCAGGCGATGCAAATGGCACTCGAAGGTGGGGGTGAGCCCGAAGCCGCGGAGCTCGTCGCGTGCGAGTGCGTCGTCTTTGCCGAAACCAAAGACCATTTGAACTGGGAACTGCTGTCGAAATTTACGCAGAAATGCGGCGACACAGAGAAACAAGCACTGACCACCGCCGTCAAGGAAGTAGAAGATCAGGAAGACGAGCACATTTATCACAGCAAAGGCTGGTGCCGCGAGCTGTGGATTCAGTCGCTGGGCATGCCAGCCGTGTTACCGCCACCGGAAGAAGAGAGAAAAGTAAAGACCGCGCTCGGCGCGGCGCACGCGGAGAAAGCGCGCGAAGAAATGCTGTAGTTGTTGTTGATAACCGGCTGTAGAGAATTGGCGAAGCAGTATCGCAGTCCGTTGACTGTGGGTGCGGGGCGTGGTTGCGCACGTACCCGCTTTCCGCATTCATACGCCTGGCAGTTTCATTCAACGGACGGTGACCGTAAACTGGAACTCCGCAACGACGATGAACGTTCAGGATGGCGCAGACCCGTTCGATCTCTTCCGAAGTTGAAAGACCGAGTCTGCAAAAGGCAGCCACCGGTATCCACGGTCTGGACGAAGTCACCAATGGCGGATTGCCGAGAGGACGGCCGACGCTCGTGTGCGGCGCGGCAGGTTGCGGCAAGACGATGTTAGCGGCCGAGTTTCTCGTTCACGGCGCGGTCCAGTATGGCGAGCCCGGCGTTTTCATGATGTTCGAGGAGAGCGCAGCCGAGCTGACCGAAAACGTGCGCTCTCTTGGCTTTGATCTCGACAAACTGCAAAGGCAGCGCAAGATCGCACTCGACTTCGTTCACATTGAACGCAGCGAGATCGAGGAAACCGGCGAATACGACCTCGAGGGACTTTTTATTCGCCTTCAGCATGCCGTCGATCGGATCGGAGCCAAGCGCGTCGTACTCGACACCGATTGAAGCGTTATTTGCCGGGATTCCAAATCAGGGGGTGTTGCGCGCCGAACTTCGGCGCCTGTTCAGATGGTTGAAAGATCGCCGACTGACCGCAGTGATCACCGGCGAAAGGGGCGACCAAACGCTGACGCGTTTTGGACTCGAGGAGTACGTCGCCGATTGCGTGATTCTGCTGGACCACCGAATCGACGACCAGGTTTCGACCCGCAGGCTGCGCGTCGTCAAATACCGTGGCTCGGCGCACGGCACGAACGAATATCCATTCGTCATCGGTGCCAATGGATTATCCGTAGTGCCGATTACATCGCTGCGACTTGATCACAAGGCTTTTAGCCAGCGTGTCGCCTCCGGCATCCAGGGTTTGGACGACATGCTGGGAGGCAAAGGCGTTTACCGCGGCACCAGCGTTTTAGTTTCCGGGGCCCCGGGCACCGGCAAGAGCAGCATCGGCGCGTCCTTCGTAAATGCCGCGTGTTCGCGCGGCGAACGCGCGCTGTTGTTTGCCTACGAGGAGTCAGAAAGCCAGCTGTTGCGCAACATGCGCTCCGTCCGACTCGACCTCGGACAGTGGGTTCGCAAAGGGTTGCTGCAGGTTCACGCCTCGCGTCCCACATTGCAGGGCTTGGAGCAGCATCTGGTGGCGATGTATGACAGCGTTCGTCAGTTCCGCCCGTCGGTGGTGGTTGTGGACCCGATCAGTAACCTGACAATGGAACGAGAAGATGTCTCATTGAAGCCAACCCTGATGAGGCTGATCGATTTTCTGAAGCAAGAGGGCATCACTGCGGTGTTCACGAGCCTGACAACGGACACCACTGTGCCCAGCGCGGACTCGGAAGTCGGAGTGTCCTCGTTGATGGACACGTGGTTCGTCCTGGGAAATTACGAGCAGAACGGCGAGCGCACGCGGACGCTGCAAGTGCTGAAATCGCGCGGGATGGAGCATTCGAACCGAGTCCGCGAGTTTCTGATGAGTCGCCGAGGTATCGAGCTAATCGACGTCTACTCGTCGGGAGCACGGGTGCTCACAGGGAGTGCACGTGCAAAGCAGCAGGCGGAAGAGCTGGCGGCCGTCAGGATCAAAGAGCTCGATCACAATCGGAGCTTGCGTGACCTCGGCAGTCAACGCGCTGAAATCGACGCAAAGATTGCGGCGCTTGGCCCTCCGATTGCAAGGCGCTTGGAAGATCCGAGAGCGCGCCGGCGCAGTAACAAAGGGGCCAGGTGATGGCGACGCTGACTAAAGCTGCGACAAGGAAGACAGCGGCAGCAGCCAAAACACCAGAATGGCAGCTTCGGTTATACATCGCGGGTCGCACCGCAAAGTCGAACGCGGCTCTTGGTAACTTAAAACGTCTGTGTGAGACGCATCTGGCAGGGCGGTATGTCATCGAGGTCATCGACCTGCTGGTCAATCCACGATTGGCAGCGGGCGATCAGATCCTGGCAGTACCCACGTTGGTGCGAAAGTTTCCGGAGCCGATCAGAAAAATCATTGGCGATCTGTCCAATGAGGAACGTGTGCTCGTCGGTTTGGACGTGCAACCGCTGCGTAAGGGTGGCCGGTGAAAACGGCGGCGAAGAACGGTGGGGCTGGACCCAGCGACTACATCTTTCGTCTGTACGTCAGCGGAGCCACTGCGCTGTCCGCGCGCGCGGTAGTCAATGCGAGGAAAATCTGCGACGACCACCTGAAGGGAAGGTACCAACTCGAAATACTCGACATCGCTGACAACGTGGAGATGGCGATGAAAGACCAAATCGTTGCGGCTCCAACCCTTGTGAAACTGGCTCCAGCTCCGTTGCGCCGTTTCATCGGCGACATGTCGAACGTCAACGTCCTACTCGAGCGACTCGGCGTGCAGCCAGTTGGTTAGCTGATGCGCTGGACACGCCACTTTTTGAATAAGCCTGCTGCCACCGGGCCGGCTGATTTTGAAAGTCTGTTGGCCGAAAATGCTGAGCTCACCGCGCTATTGAAAGAGGCGGACGACACGCTCGGCGCGATTCGCAGCGGCGATGTCGATGCGCTGGTGGTCGGCGATGACATCTACACGCTGGATAGTGCGAACGCGGCAAGCAACAAGTTGCGCAAAGACGTTCTCGCTCAGATGGAGGACGCCGTTGTTGCCTTCGATAATAACGAGCACATCATTTTCATGAATGCGGCGGCCGAGCGACAGTACGGAAAGCAGGCATCCGACACGCTTGGACGCGTGAAGTCGGAGCTGTTCGAAGAAAATTGGCCAGACCCCGAAGAACGGGCGTCCGCGATGCAAGCTGCGGGCGAATCGGGTGCCTACCGAGTTCACTCGATTCATGTGAAGCGTGACGGCGTTGCGATTCATGTGGAGTCGACTGTCTCACAACTGCGCGATGCAGGCGGTCAGGCGATAGGGCGCTTGGCGGTCATTCGCGACATCACGGACAGGGTTCGAGCCGAAGAAGCGATTAACGCTGCGAGGACAGAACAGGAGCTGATCGACGCTGCGCTGCGCGAGAGTCAGGCTCGCCTGCGAGAAGCGGATCGCCGCAAGGACGAATTCCTCGCAACACTGGCTCACGAGCTACGCAATCCACTGGCACCGATCCGCAATGCTCTTCAGATCATGCGGCTCACAGACGAAGCAGTCATTCACGAAAACGCGCGCAGCATTATCGAGCGTCAGCTGCAACAGATGATTCATTTGGTGGATGATTTGCTCGACGTCAGCCGAATCAGCCAAGGCAAAGTGGAGCTTCGCCGCGAGCACGCCGATCTGGCCGCCGTCGTGCAAACGGCGGTCGAGACGAGTCGGCCTTTGATCGATGCCGGAAAACATGAACTGACCCTCAGGCTGCCGGCCCCCGGCGCACTAATGGTCGACGTCGACGTCACTCGCATCACTCAAGTGATCGCGAATCTGCTGAACAACGCAGCGAAGTACACGCCGCAACATGGGCGGATCGAAATCGCCGCTGAACGCGCAAACGGTCGTGCGCGCATCTCGATCAAGGATTCGGGTGTGGGAATTCCCGCCGAAATGCTGCCGCACTTATTCGAGATGTTCGCCCAGATCGATCGTACGTTGGAGCGCGCTCAGGGTGGGCTCGGTATCGGACTCGCGTTGGTCAAGAGTTTGGTGGAGCTGCACGGAGGCTCGGTGGAGGCACACAGCGAAGGACAGGGACGCGGCAGCCAGTTCGTGGTGAACCTGCCGTTGACTGTCGCCGATGCGCAAATAGCTGTACACGAGCCGCCCTCGATATCGACCAGCCGTCACTCGAAGAACATTCGTGTTCTCGTGGTCGACGACAACGTCGACAGTGCCGATAGCCTCTCTCAGTGCTTGAGGATGCTGGGGTATCAAACGCTGATGGCACACGACGGGCTCGAGGCAGTCCGATCTGCGGAGTCATACAACCCCGACGTTGCGCTGCTGGATATCGGCTTGCCGCATATGAGTGGATATGAAGCAGCGCGAAAAATCCGCGCGCAGCCGCAAGGCGCCCGATTGCTACTGATCGCGCTTAGCGGCTGGGGCCAGGAAGAGGATCGCCGAAAGTCGAAGGCGGCCGGCTTCGACCATCACTTCGTGAAGCCGGTCAACATCGACGAATTAACGAATGTGCTCGCCAAGCACGAAGCTTCATTCAGCGGACTCCACTCTTCCGAGCCCTCGCTAAACGAGCGTTACTTGCTCGGCGCTGCCGGCTGACGCGGGGCGGCGTTCACCGTCTTAGAAAGATCCGTGGCCATTTTCAGGTGCTCTTCCAGCGCCGGAAGTGTGTTGGCCGCGAACGACTTCAGCTCGGCGTCCTTGCCTGATTTCGCTTCTTTCTTAAACAGCGAAACCGCATCGCGATGCGCGCGAACCTGCGAGGCCATATACGCGCGATCAAACTCGGTGCCGGACATACCGGACATTTTCTTCAGTTCGCGCTCATCCTTCGCCGACGGCGTGGTAGGAAGCGCAACGCTGCGGCTCTCGGCCATCGTCTTCATCTGGCCGCTGGTCTTCGTATGGTCGGTGACCATCTTGTCGGCGAACTTCTTGACCGCGTCCGATGACGCCTTTTCCTTCGCCACCTGGCCGCCCTGAATTTCAGCGACGTCACTCTGCGCAGCCTTCATCATGAAATCTCGATCGCCACGGTCAAGCGAAGTATTTGATCTCGATGTCGCGGTCGTCTGCTTGCTTGCCGGCGTCTGTGAGCCTGCCGGTTGAGTTGTAGGCGCGCCCGCAGGCGTTTGCGCAATAGTGGAACTGAAGAAAACCAGCGCGAGCGCGGTGGCGATGCCGGTGGCGCCGGTCCTGATTGCTGTTTGCATAAGATATCTCCATCAGAAACAAAGTGGTGTCAGCGCCTTGGCATGGCGCATACCCGACATGCGTGCGGTGAACCCCGCACCAACACGCTTGCACGGTGAGTTCGCGCACCAAGCGCGTCGATCTTCATGCCCACGTTAAATCTGCGCGGTGTCAGGACGCCTTACGCGCTCGTATCGCGCCGCTCCAGTTAACGCAGCGCTTCCGACGTCATTCCGAGCCGTAGTGCATGCACCAGCACGGCCAGGGCCTGGCGTGGCTTCGTGATGTTCAGTTGAATGGAAAGAGGCGGATCGGAAGCAATCACCTCACCGTCGCCCGCGAACAAAAGCGACGCCACAAGCGTCCGTCTGGAAGGTTGTTCGGCATGCAGGCGCCGAAATTCGATCCGCCCTTGTGGTTTCCCGCTGATCGCGTCGAATAAGAAACGACATTCCAAAACTTTTCCGAAGTAGCGGCAGAGGAACCGGTCCGCAGCCTCATCGCGCTCGACAACAACCCCCTTTACTTCGGCTTGTTGGCGCATGAAGTCTTCCGCATAGCTTGCGAACTGCAAAAAGGTCGCACGCAATTTGCCATGCGCTGTGAACAGTTCGCCGAGCGAACCTATATCGATGTCAATCTGATCCATGAACTCTGAAGACTAAGGATTTCACAGCCGGCGCTGTGGGCGTGTATGTCATAACACTGCACTACGTTCGGTCTTCTCTCCCGCTGCAGCGGCGAAGATGATGTCGTTGACTGCGCTCATCGGGAGCTCCGCAGTTTTATCGAGCAACAAGTCAGGCTCCACATCGACCAGATACTGGCTAACAGCGTCCTGAAGCGACGCCAGCTTGAGCCCCCGTTCGCTCTGCAGCGCCGAATAGCGCGGACGCAATGCAACTTGCCCGAGCGCCGCGCCTGGCACGGCATCGATCAGTCCTGCATTCAAACCGGCAGCCTCCGCCACCATCTGCGCAAATCCAGCCCAGCTCACTGCACCGTGATTGGTGAGATGCCACAAACCGTGCTCACCGTCGATTAAGAGGTTCAGCGCAGCCTGTACCAAATCTGGCACATAGGTCGGCGACACCAGCTGATCATTCGCCGCACGCCAACGGTGGCCGCGTTGCAGAGCGCTTACTGCCTGCGCAACAAAGTTGTGCCGATCCCACGGACCGAAGAATGCAGCTGTCCTGATCACCAGCGCGTTGGGCGCCAATTTCAAAACGCGGCGCTCCGCTTCGAGCTTGCTTCGTCCGTACGCGTTCAGCGGGCGCGGCTCATCGCTTTCGACGTAGGGGCTGGGCTTGCCACCATCGAATACGAGGTCGCTGGAAAAACTCAGGAGCCTCATCCCTTGTCTGGCGCACGCGCGCGCAAGAATCGTTGGGCCGATCACGTTTTCGCGCCACTGACGCGGCTCATGCTCGGCAGCGTCGACACGCACGAACCCCGCTGTGTTAATCACAGCCCAAGGACGCCATCTCTCCAACGCTGCGTCTACCGACTCGGCCGATGCGATATCTAGCTCTGCGCGAGTTAACACATGAGCAGGCAGGCCACGCACGGTGCAGAAACGCGCGAACGCCTGGCCTAATGTTCCAGTGGCTCCGGTAATCAATAAAGGCTGACCGGCAGCCGGCAGTGCAGTGACTTTGCCTTGTGGTGGATAGCTGAGCCGTACTTCGCGCTGCCACCAACCGGCTCCCGATAACGCGGGATGGTCCGGGACCGTGCCGTTGGCGAGTTGCCGGGCGAGTGTTCCTAGCGCGGTTTGCCGCGGCGTGCCGCCACTTACATCCCATAAGCCCGCCTCGTAATGATTTTCATCACGAGTAACCAAGCTATTCCAATCAACCGTCCCGAACGTGGCCCATGCTGTCACCGCGCGAACGTCAATCCCTTCGGATCGCAGCTTCTCGGCAGACCGCCATGCCTGATACAGCCAGCGCAGCTGCTCGTCGCGCGTACAGCCCATGTGCACTTCGGTGATCGCCACTGGAAGCGCGTAGCGCTCGCTTGCTTCACGAAGGCGTGCCTCGAAGCCACCGATCAGAGGCCCCAGCACACGCACGCTTTCCACATCGACGTATCGGTCGATTCCGTTACCGTCGCGCCGATCTGGCGGATACAACGACAAGCGATCGTCCAGGAATCTTTCGCTGGTGACATAGCAGTTGATGCCGACGATGTCGGGCGGGCAGGGCTGCTCGACAAACTGATCGAGTTCGTCGCGGCTTGCTCCGTTGTCAATCAGATATCGCCATAGCGGGTGGCTCGGCGTTACGCGTCCCGTCAACAGATCAAACGAAAGCCAACGGCGAGCGTTTTCGAAGTCCCCCTGATATCGAAGGCGAGGCGGAGTCGTGGTGTAACCGAGGTCGTCGGTCTGAATCAATTGGGCATCGGGGTTGACTTTGCGAATTTCGCGCATCGCGAGGACCGTACCGAGCATCTGATGCAACACCGCGCGCACGAAGCTTCGATCGTCGCGGCAGTGTGGGTACCACAAGCCATATAACGCGCTGAAGCGCGCGGTAGTGACCGGCTCGTTGACGGGCGTGTACGCGTCGACATGCGGATAGCGCTCGGCCACGGCCTGCGCATACTCGGCTAGCCGCCGCGGAAACTGCGCATCCAGAAGATTCGTATATGCGGGCCCGCTGCCGTGATGCATCAGGCCGACGATCGGCTCGACCTGCAGTTCGCGGAGGCGCGCTAGACGTTGATCGCTCCACTGCCAATCGTAGTGGCCCTCTGCCAATGGCGCCGTACGCTCCCACAACACCGGAAAGCGCAGGCGCCGGACACCCAGTTCGGCAAGACGATCGAGGTCATCGAGCCGATGCGCAAAACCCGTAAGTTCAAGTTGATCGCGGTACCGATCGCCGAGACGATTAACCGTGCACTCGGGACCGGCCCATAGCTGAAGCGAAGCCATCACGTTGGCGGAATGAAAAGTAACGTGAAAGCAGGCGCGCTGCTGCGCACTGCTTTCACTGACGCCCTATTGAGCAGCTGCCGAGGGCATCACCGCCTCGTTGGTTGCTCGGGCACCTAACCGCTCGACCGCTTGCACGCGTAACGCTTCCGCGGTGCGCGTCGAAGACGGACGGCGCACATGTTCGATTTCGGCGATTGCCGCAGCATCGCCTTGAGCCTGCAGCATGGCTTCGATTTCGTGATGGATCTCGCGCGCAGTACGGTCCCACGTACAACGACTGACGTGGCCGCGCATGCGTTCGATTCGTGACTGCTGATCGGCCGTGCTCTCGGCCAGACCCGCCGCGCACGCGGAAATGAACTCTCCGGCAGTCGCGGCAATCGAGACGCTGTCGCCGTAAAGGCTGACGACGTCATGAATCGGCGTGCTGACGATTGGCTTCTCTGCCGCCATGTATTCGAGCGTTTTAGTTGGACTGATGAAGCGGGTCGATTCGTTGCGCGCAAAGGGCAACAGGCATACATCCCACTGCGCGACCAGGTGCGGCAGTACCTCGTACGGCTGCTGGCCGAGCCAGTGAATATTGGCGCGCTGAGGCAATGAAGCGGGATCGATTTTTACGATCGGGCCGACCATCACCCACTGCCAGTTCGGAGCAGCGTCAGCAACTGCAGCGATCAACTCGGCATCAAAGCGCTCGTCTATGACGCCGAAATAACCGAGACGCGGATGAGCTATCTCGGCGTGCAGACGCTCAGCATCTTCTCTGTACGGACTGCGCTTTCGATCCGATGCAGGCAACGCAGACATCACGGGCATCGTGACATGCGGTGAACTGACACCGACTGAACTTCCGTTTGAAGACGACTCGCGTGGAGAAAAATGCTCGGCATCGACGGCACTCGGAAAGCAACGCACGCTCTTATGCAGCCGACGCTTTGCCTCGTACAAACTGGGACCCCCGGTCAATACGAGCTGCGCGCGCTTGAGCAAGGCCTGCTCACGCTGCATCATCTGGCGAGGCGCATTCTTGAATGCCGATAGCTCGTCCATACAGTCATAGATCACCGCCCGCGGCGTTAAGTCAGCCAGCAGCGGCAGCGCCATCGGCGTGTAAAACCAGACGAGATAGTTGTCGATTGAGAAATCACTCAGATATTCGGCAAGCAGATGCTTCAATTCAGGCAGCTGATCATCGTGAAAGCCGACCGCATCCACCGTCGTGTGCGGACGCAGAACCTCGACGTTGGGGCACGGCGCCAAGCGTTGCAAGAACGGTGTTTTATTGCCGCGCACGGGCTCTTCAAAAAAAAGAACCCGATAATTTTTTGCTAAACGAGAAAGCAGGTGCTGAGGGCGCTGATAAACAAAATCCCAGCGTAAGTGAGAAAAAACAAGCAGCGTTTGCATAGACCCTTCTTGGAATCAGAACATCGAACAGGCGTTGCCGCCGCCTCGATGGTGATTCGCAAGCAAGCGCGCAGTAGGACTTCAGCAAACCTCGTACCCAGCCCGAGCGTGCCTGTTTGCGTGATTTTTACGGGCTCGACGCTTGCTTAGAGGCCCGCATGAAACCAGACAGCTTTAGAACCCCCTCAAGCGCCACGACATCTTTTACGGGAGTTGATTATTTGATCGTCGGCGCCGGCTTCGCCGGCAGCGTGTTAGCAGAACGCCTTGCACATGCGCTCGACTTGCGTGTGCTGGTCGTCGAGCGACGCCCTCACATTGGCGGCAATGCATATGACCGACATGACGACGCTGGCGTATTGATTCATCCCTATGGCCCGCACATTTTTCATACTAACTCCGCCGATGTCTTCGACTATTTGTCGCGCTATACGAAGTGGCGGCCTTATCAACATCGTGTGCTCGCCAGTGTCGACGGACAACTTGTGCCGATGCCGATCAACCTCGATACGGTCAACCGCCTGTATGGACTCAAGCTGAGTGCGTTCGAGATGGAAGCCTTTCTCGAGTCCGTCGCCGAGAAGGTAGACGACGTCAGAACATCGGAAGACGTCGTCGTAAGCAAGGTGGGTCGCGATCTTTATAACAAGTTCTTCCGTGGGTACACGCGCAAGCAGTGGGCAATGGACCCTTCGGAACTGGATGCCAGCGTCGCCGCGCGCGTGGCGACGCGTACGAACCGCGACGATCGCTATTTCACCGACACGTTTCAGGCGATGCCGCTACACGGCTACACGCGAATGTTCGAGGCGATGTTGAATCATCCGAACATCAAAGTGATGCTGAATACCGACTACCGTGAGATCGTCAATCTGATTCCGTGGAAGCACATGATCTATACCGGACCGATCGATGCATTTTTCGATTTCAAGTTCGGCAAGCTGCCGTATCGCAGTCTGCAGTTCGAGCACGTTACGCTGCCCATCGAACGCTTCCAGCCTGTCGGCGCCGTCAACTATCCGAACGATTACGCCTACACGCGCATCAGCGAGTTCAAGCACATCACCGGACAAGCTCACCCAAGCACGTCGATCGTCTACGAGTATCCGCGAGCCGATGGCGATCCTTACTATCCGGTGCCGACACGCGAGAACGCCGCGCTTTATAAGCGCTACGAGGCCGAAGCAGACGCGCAAAGCGATGTCACGTTCGTTGGGCGACTCGCGACCTACAAGTACTACAACATGGATCAAGTCGTCGCCCAGGCGTTGACAACTTTCAAGCGTCTGCGCGAGCGCCATGAGCGGCAGCAAGCGTCGGAAATCTCTGCGCTGAAACGTCGTACGACCAAAGCCAGTGCCGCTTTCGACGATGCCTAGCTCGCTTCACAGGGCGGCACTAACAGCGCGCCACTGAAGCCCTCCGCTGCGTATTCGTCCAGAGCCTGCGTAGCGACGCTCGCGACGGCCGAAGGCCGGCAAAGCGCGACGCAGGCGCCGCCGAATCCTGCTCCAGTCAGTCGCGCTCCATAGACTTCAGGCTGCGCTTGTAGCAACGCGACCAATCGATCGAGCGCAGGCACCGACACGTCGAAATCATCGCGCAAGCTCGAGTGCGACGCGTTCATCAGCGCGCCGAACTCGACCGCGTCGTCGCACTCGACGGCTTGCAATACACGTGCGTTTTCGGTGACTACATGGCGGGCGCGACTGCGCAGCGGCTCGTCGAGCGTGGCAAGTTTTGCAACTTCATTCGTGCCAATGTCGCGTAACGCCTGCACGCCAAGTCGCCTTGCGGCTTCTTCGCACTCTTCGCGACGTTGATTGAATGAGCTGCCTGCCAGCGAACGCTTGATACCCGAATCGAGCACCAGCACTGCCGAGTCGGGCGGAAGCGGAACCAGGCATCGATGCAGCGTTCGCGTATCGAGAAAAAGCGCTTGCTTAGTGCCCGCCAAACTGGCGGCCATCTGATCCATGATTCCGCAGCGCACGCCCGCGTGCATCACTTCCGCGCGTTGCGCAAGCTGTGCCAGCCGAACATCATCGAGCTGCACATTCAACAACGTTCGCAATGCACGCAGCGTTGCGACTTCGAGAGCAGCGCTCGAAGACAATCCAACACCGATCGGAACATTCGATGACAGATGGATGTCCAGCGGCGGCACGTCGAATCCTTCAGCGCGCGCCTCGAAGAGGCAGCCGAACACATACGTTGCGAAGCCGTCGGTCGGCGGTGCTTTCCAATCGAACGTGACCGTGCGATCGAGATTTGCCGAGTACACCGTAAAGCGATCAGCGACGCTGCGACGTATGGCCACTCGCGTTCGTTGCGGAATGGCGATCGGCAGCACATAGCCGTCGTTGTAATCGGTGTGCTCGCCAAGCAGGTTGACGCGTCCGGGAGCATCGCCGACGGCCTGCGGCGTACCGCCAAACACTTCTTCAAAAGACTTCACTGCAAGACGACTTCCACCTGCTGCAACTCGCGCGCCTTGTCTTCGGGCAGCGCATCCATCGCAAAAAAACCGGCGGCGATCTCGGTCCCCGCCAGATATTTCAATCGGTCACGGGTGCGGTAGGGCGGGAAAAACTGCGCGTGCAGATGTGACTGCGGATATCGCTTGCCGTCGGTCGGCGCCTGATACCACGCCATCACATAGGGAAAGGGGCGCTGCCAGAGGCCGTCGTATTTCAACAGAACCGTCTTCAGTGCGCGCGCAAGGTCAACACACTGCTCGTTCGATAGCTCGGTAAAGTCCTGCACCGGCCGCATCGGCGCGACCCACACTTCGTACGGATAACGCGCACATACCGGCACGAAGGCGACGGCGTGCGCGCCTTCGTACAGCATGCGGCGACCGTCACTACGTTCAGCGTCGATCAGTGACTGCAGCACTCCGCGACCCGTGTCGGCGTAATGCTCTGTCGCTAGCTGATGCATGCGCGCCGGCACCGGCGGCACCACGGGGTACGCATAAATTTGCCCGTGCGGATGATGCAAGGTCACACCCACCTCAGCGCCGCGATTCTCGAACGGCAGGACGTAATTGACGTCGGGTCGTTGTCCGAGGATCTGCGTTCGGTCGGCCAGCACCTGCAGCAACAGTTCAACATGAGCGAGCGGCTTTGAGCCCAGCGGTGTGTTGTCCTGTCCGAACACGACCACTTCACATTGCCCCGCTGCAGCCGCAGTCGGAACGATCAAGTCGGGTACAGCTTCCGGTTCTTGGACTGCGCCCGGCATCAACGATGGAAAACGGTTGTCGAACACGGCGATATCCCATTTGCCATCCGGAAGCTCGGTCGGCTGCGCCGGGTCGGTCGTGACAGCCAAAGGGTCGTACTCCGGCGGCGGCAAAAACGTTCGATCCTGCCGATAGGCCGCGTAGGTCACCCACTCGCCGCGCAGCGGATGCCAGCGCAGATGCGGACTCGCATGCAGCGGCTGTGCAAATGGACTTGGTGCGCTTGTGTTTTCATTCAGCGGATGATGCGAGTAGAGCGTCAAGCACCGTCCATCGGGCTTCACCAACTGAAGACGATGCACTAGACCACTCCACGTACGTGCGTGGGCGAAGCAGAAGTTGCCTCTGCGATCAACTCCAAAGGAACCTTCGGGGTACGGTCCGCGTACAACAGACCATTGGCTTCCTGAAACGTATCGGTGAACTGCGTGTAGCAAAAGCCACTGAAAAGCGCGGTGTGAATCACCGTGTGCAACAGCTCGTTAAACAGTTCGATGAACTCTGCTTCGCTGTTGACCATTGTGTAGCCCCAAGTTTTCTCGCCGTTTGTTTTCCCGTCGGCAGAAAATGCCACACCTCCAAATTCGGTCAGCATGATCGGTTGCCCGCGATGCGGATATCCATCGAGCGTCAGAATGCGGCCGCCGGGGCGTCGACGATCGAACAGTTGTTCCGGTTTGATCTCGGGGCCGTACCGTTGTCGTATGTGTTCGCTGTTTGCGTCGTAATCGTGGATACCAATGATGTCGGTCGCGCTGCTTTCCCAGCCATCATTGCCAATGACGGGCCGGGTCGAATCGAGCGTTCTGGTCAGGTGATAAAGCGCTTCCACCGCGTGCCGATGCGAATGCTTGGCCGTCAGGTCGGGCACTCCCCACGATTCGTTAAATGGCACCCAAACAAACACGCAGGGATGACTGTAATCGCGCTCGATCGCTTCGCTCCATTCACGCACCGTGCGCTTGATCGCGGTGCGCGTGAAGCGATACGCCGATGGCATCTCTTCCCATACCAGCAATCCCAACTTGTCGGCCCAATAGAGGTAGCGAGGGTCTTCGATCTTCTGGTGCTTGCGCACGCCGTTGAAGCCCATTTCCTTCACCAGCTCTACGTCTCTCTTGAGCGCGTCATCACTCGGTGCCGCAAGTAGCGTGTCCGGCCAGTAGCCTTGATCGAGCACCATGCGCAACATGTACGGCCGGCTATTGAGCATGAAGCGATCGCGCAGAATGTGCACCGAACGCAGCGCGGTGTATGACTCGAATTCGTCGATCACTTCACCATTTCGCAGGAGCCGCACCTTCGCATCGAGCAGCGTCGGACGCTCCGGACTCCACAGCAGCTCGTTGCGAAAATCGTCGATGCCCGGATCCGAAAGCACGATCATCCGGTCGACTTCGCGATTGACGACGAGGTAGCGATCTTTCGCGAGCAGTCGCTCGCCGTGACACAACACGACTTCCACCGCAAGCTCATCCGATGGATCACCGGTGACGCGCGCTTCGAACTGCAGCGCATACGCTTCAAGGTGCGGTGTCCAGCGAATTTTCTCGACATACGTCCGCGACACTCGCTCGAGCCACACCGTCTGCCAAATACCGGTGGTTCGCGGGTACCAGATCGAATGCGGCTCGAGCTGCCAATCCTGCTTGCCGCGCGGCTTTGTCAAATCATGCGGATCGTCTTCGACATATACCGTGACGATCTGTTTTGCCGACTTCTTGTCGAGCAAGTCAGTGATATCCGCCCAAAACGGCGTGTGCCCGCCCTCATGCGTCATCGCCAGACGCCCGTTGACCCAGACACGCGCCAAGTAGTCGACCGCGCCGAAGCGCAGTATCACGCGCTCGTCGGCAAGCGAGAGATCGAAGTCACGTTCGTACCAGCACGCGCGATGAAATCCGCGGTCACCGATGCCGCTTGCGTCCGACTCAGGGGGAAACGGCACGACGATCTGCATCGGCCACTCGGTGATGTCGGACGGAAGTGAAAACTCCCGGTCATCGTCGTACCGAAAACGCCAGGCGCCGTTGAGAGATGTCCACTGCGAGCGGCGCAGCTGCGGCCGCGGGTAAGCAAAATCCAAAACAACTCCTCGCTACATCGTCAACAGCGAATGCGGCGCAAGATAAGCGTTTGCCGGTGAACCGGCCGATCGGTTAATGCCCGCAACCCCACCTTAATTCTTGCATTGAGTAACGCCGAAGGTCACGTATCGACGACATAGTGCTGTGTAGTTATATGTCCACATGGTGTCGGCCGCCCGCTTCGGTGCTGACATCGACAAAAGGTTCCATCGACACCACGCTGCGAATCGACCACAGCGCTAGCTTGGTCAGCGGCCGGTCCCCGGTGATCCGCACACCTGCGCCCGTCTTTTGGCTTTCGACCCGAATATCGTAATCGCGAGCGTCGTCCCCAAACCCAACCATCTGAAAGCTGACCACATCGCGCGGCGCCAATACCGTTAGGAACCTGATCTCGTTTTCCCGCACCATGGCCAGTTTCGGGTCCGGCTCCGATAGAGCACGGATACGGAACGGGAGTGTGATCAAGACGTCCGGACCAATCTGGGCGTTGTCCAGCGTTAAAAAGTTGTGGTTGTACTGATCGCTCTTGATCGCGACCCGGCCGGTGTTGTGCAGCGCGTGCTCGATCACCAGATCGGGACGGCCAGGGGCCACGCTGACGGTCTTGCTGTAAACGTAACCGAAACCGGTTCTGGCATCGGCGAGCTCGTGAGTGAATTCGACGGAGGTCGCCGTCGTGCTGAATCGACCAGGTGCCCGGATCGACAATTTCATACGATTCATAACAGCTGTACGGAGCGTCCGTCGCCTTTCGCAACACGCCGACGCCCAACTTGACGAAGGTCTCGCCCACTCGGGCGGTGTCGAATCCCTGCGGCTGTGGAAACTCTTCTGCCGGACCCGTAATGGCACTTTGCCTGCCGGCAACGATGTCTTTGCCGTCGTCCACATAGTCATACACCGTTGGGAGGCGCTTCGTGTACCAGGGCGCGTAATACTGATGACCTTTGTACTGCAAGCCAGTGATGACGCCCGACCAGTCAAATCGCGTGCCTTGATAGAAGCCGTCCTTAGGATCTGGGAGGTGCAGCTGGGCGACCACCTGATCGCTGGCGATCTGAACTTGCGACGCGGACGACGCGGGCTTCATGCAAGTGAGCGGCACCCGTTAGCATCGCACAGCGCTCGATTGCGAGCACGCCGAACGAGTCCTCAAACAAAGAAGGCGAATAGAACTGCCGCTTCGCAGCGCTATTCGCCCGGACTTGCTACCTAACCTTACTTTTTCGTTTTTTCGCGTCGGCCTGCTGCCTGCGGTCTCTCTTCGGCTCGGCCGCCGCGCGACGACGAGCGACCGCCGCGGGCTGCGCCCGACCGGCTGCCTGCTCCTGCACTGGCGTCCTCTCCTTCCGCATCCGTGTCCTCGGCCTCTTCGACTTCTTGCATCAGACCCATTTCAGACATCAGCTGCTCGCGCCTTGTTTCCATCTGTTGCTGCACTTGCTCCCACTCCACGCCCGAGCGACCCTGCAAGCCGGGGAACATCTCGTTTTCCTCTTCCTTGATGTGATGGTTGACGTACTCGCCAAGCACCTTGAATGTTGCGGCGTATTTTTCGTCCTCGGGACTCATCTCACGTAGCTGCGCGATCAATGCCTTTGCCGACATGTGCTCGACCTCAGCCTCGTCGACCAGATCGGCCTCTTTCAATACTTGACGCGCCGCTGGATAAAACAGTTCTTCCTCCAGTTGTGCATGCACTTCGAGCTCGGCACAGGTTTGGTCGACAATTTCCTTCAGCTCCTCTCCATCCTCTTCGGCGTCGAGTTTCTCCGCTTGCCGGAAGGCCTGCCTAACTCGCTTGTGATCCTCTTTCAGTTCCTCAATGATTTCGCTTCTTGCCGCTGAATTATTTCGACTTGCCATTTTTCGCTCCTTAGGGTCAATACGCTCGTAAAGCGGCGCGAGCTCATGCCACACGGGCTTTACCTACGTCGCATAGCCGCGTTGAGCAAACCCCGTACCGTGCGCTCCGCATCGGCCCAGGTGGCCACTTTCGTTCACTTCGTGGAGCGCCTCAGACTGAATCTCACAGCCGCGGCTCGGCGAGTGTCCGCCTTCATAACGCGCTTGAAATACGGCAACGAGAGCTCGGTGGCCCTTGGGTTACTGGCGGCAATGCAGTCACCCGGAATGACGAGCGCGTAGTTCCGAACGTAGGCATCGGCGGCCGTGAAGAGGATGCACCGGTCTGCGGCGACGCCGGTGAGCACGAGTGTTTTGACCCCCATCAGCTTTAACAGCGCTTCCAATGGAGTCGCGAAAAACGCTGAGTTGGCCGGCTTGAGAACAAAATAATCTTCGGCATCGGGCGCCAGCAGCCGAGCGACCGGTTCGCCGGCGACTCCGTCATGTAGGCACCGCTCCAACAGCTGGCGAAAATCGGAGCGCCATCGACCAAAGTTGTCGTTGACGTAAATCACCGGGACCTTAGCTGTCCGGGCTCTCTTTTTCAGCCTTGCGATGTTGCGTGCGGCCGGAAGCGCCGCGCGCAGCAGGCGATCGCCGTCTTCAAACTCGAAGTCCGAGATCATGTCGATGATCAAGAGCGCAATCTTCGCGTTATGCGGGACCGAGTCTTTCCCGCCTTGCCGGCCGCGCGCCATTACCTAGGCCTGTCAGGCGCTTTTCTTTGGCACGATGGATATACCGCCGCTGCGCTCCAAGACTGCGTATCGGATCTGGTCGAGCCGCTCGAGGCCCTGCAAGTGGCGGGCAGCGGTCAGTACGTCGTCCTCGTCGACGCGTGCCTTGTCCATCCGGTCTTTAAGCGCCACTCCGTCTTCGACGATCACCAGCGGCACGTCGTCGAGAACTTTGTCGATCGTTTTCGAGTGGCGTTTGATGAAGGACAGTCCAATGTCCATCATGACCAGCGTGACGATTACGACGATCGCGTTCGTCACCGAATAATCCTGCCCCAGAAGCGCCTGTTGGGTCGCCTCGCCGATGATCAGCAAAAGGACGAAATCGAACGTTGTGATCTGCGCCAGCGAGCGCTTGCCCGCCACACGCATGATGATCATCAGCGCGATATAAATCGTTGCCGCACGCAATACGGAGTCCATTGGCGCTCCTAAGGGAAGACAAATTGTTTGATTGCGAGCCTTTCCCCGTTATTGACCGCGAGCCATCCCTCGACGGTCCCTATTTTTTGCGGCTCTACCTGGAGTTCGATTTTGGCTTCAACGACACCCAGCAGGCGTTGGAATTCGAATAGATACCCGTTGTCGGCAGCCCTGCTGGCGCTTGGTTCTGGAACGACCGACCGTACCGCCATCGAACCCAAGTAGTCGCCGCTCAGATGAATCAGTAGGTCACGCCCGTCGGGGGCCTGCCTCGCCGTAATTTCCAAACTGATCGGAGTTAACTGCCGCGCGAATTTCTCGTAGTGCACGCGCACAGTGCCGTCTTTGGAGACAGCCTCGGTGGTGGAAAGTGGACCTCCACTGCCCAGACCGCCTGCGAGCGAATAGGCGACCAGCGCGCCCATCACCAACCAGCCAATCCGCTCCGCGAGCCACTGTTTGCGCTGAAACGGCAAATCCTCATCCAAAGGTAGTGATTTGGAGGAGGATTTGGACATGGAAGCCGCGCGATCAAGGAGTTGATTGCTTATCGGCCTCTTGCGGCCGTACCTTTTCGCCAGTAACGATTGCCAGCCGTGCCATGTTTTGCATCACTCTTCCAAATAACCTGTTCCGTAATTAATTGCGCCAACTGCAGGCAGTGGGGCACTTCGCACTCGGCAATTGAAGTGCCTGTTCTTGCGCTTCTTTAAAGCCAATGACTCAACGAAAAACGGACCGCAAACGGTCCGTTTTTCGTTGGCGCTTGGATGAACTACTTCTTCGCTTTGCTGGTCGAGCTGCTGTCGTTGTCGGAACCGGTACTTCCGCTTGACCCAGTTGCGCTCGAACCTGTGCCGCTTGAACCGCTAGACCCTGAGCTGCCCGAGCCGCTCATGCCGGAACTGCCACTCGAGCCCGAGCTACCCTGCGAGCCGGAACTTCCCTGCGAGCCGGAGCTTCCACTGCCCGAGGAACCAGACTTCGAGCCGCTGCGCTTATTGCGCCAGTCACTGAATTCATCCGAGAACTTGCGATAGCGCTCCTGACGCCAGTCGCGATAGTCGTTATCCAACTGGCTCAGCTGCTCGCTTCGCCACTGGTGATACTCAGGATCATGATGCTGCTGTGATGAACCCTGTTGCGACGATCCCTGCCATGAACCCTGCTGCCCGTAGCCCATGCCGCCGCCGGTGTAATAGCCGCCCATTCCGGCGTCACTGCTCGAGCTGCCACCGTAGCCGCTTTGGCTTCCGCCGCCAAAATTGCGCTGCTCACCGTAGCGACCTTGCGAGCGACCGCCCTGCGAACCGTAGTCCGACGAACCAAATCCCTGCGAGCCATAGCCGCCTTGTGAGCCGCCCTGACCCATACCGCCTTGCGATCCGCTTTGACCGAATCCGCCTTGCGAACCGTATCCGCCTTGGGATCCGGACTGCGAGCCGTACCCGCTTTGTCCGCTGTATTGCGAGCCTTGTCCGCCATAGCCGCCTTGCGAACCATAGTCGCCTTGCGAACCGCCTTGGCCGTATTGCGAGCCTTGCCCGTATTGCGAGCTCTGTCCGCCGTACCCGCCCTGCGATCCGTAGCCTTGCGGCCTTGCGATCCGTAGCCCTGTGATCCTTGCGAGCCGTAGCCCTGCGAGCCGTAGCCCTGCGATCCTTGCGAGCCGTAGCCTTGCGATCCTTGCGACCCGTAGCCCTGCGATCCTTGTGATCCGTAGCCCTGCGATCCTTGCGATCCGTAGCCCTGCGACCCACTTTGCGAACCCTGCGACCCATAACCTTGCGAGCCGCCAAATTCACTTTGCGAACCGTAGCCGCCTTGCGAGCTGCCATATTCATTTGAGCCGCTGCGTCCGCCGCCGCTCTGTCCTGAACCTGAGTAGCTAGATCCTTCGCGCTCACTTGAGCGCGACCCGTATCGATCTTCGCCGCGCGCCTGCGAACCGCGATCGTCTTGTTGATCGCGCTCCTGGCCGCGTTTGCTTTCGTCTCGTTGTGTCATATTTTTCATCCCTTTCGAAAGTTTTACTAACGTGTCTCTACCGTTGCGAAAGTCCGAACGAATAGACGGCCCGACTGAAGCGGCAAGCAATATTCCCGCAGTCGTTCTTAATCGGCCGAGAAGGTGACCGCCTCGATCTTGTTGCCATCGGGATCGAGCAAGAACGCGCCGAAGTAATTGGCGTCGTATGTGGGCCGCAAGCCAGGCGCGCCGCCGTCGGTGCCGCCGTTAGCTAAACCGATTTGGTGAAAGTCGCGCACGGTCTTTCGGTGATCGGCTTGAAATGCAACATGAACCCCGTTGCCTGCCGACGCACTACGACCGTCTACCGGTGTCTCGACACTAAATAGAACTGCGGCAGTTCCATAATCCGCCGACTCGTCGTCTGCGCTGAGAAGCCGCAGTCCAAGGGTTTTTAGGACTGGATCGTAAAAAGCACGCGATCGTTTGATGTCGCTAGTGCCGACGGATACATGGTGGATCATTTAAAGAGATCAGCGTCTGAATTGCCGGACGCGCAAGCAAGACAGGCGCCCGAACCGCCACCGCTTCGACCGTCACTCGACCCCAACAGCCGCGACGAGGGCAAGCCGGGTGAGGCGCTGATCCGCACACCGTTGAAGGAATTAGTGGCGCAGCTCGACCCAAATCAGTTCGCACAGGTACATCGCTCGGTCGTCGTGAACCTGCGCGCAATCAGTCATGTGAAGCGCGGCCTCAATGAGACGGCCGACATACACTTAAAAGGCCGTGATGAGGTGCTTCCTGTCAGCCGTGGCTACGTGCACCTGTTCCGTCAGATGTGATGCCTCCGGCGTCAGCGGATCATCGGCCATACGGCGGCTCCTACAGCGATCAACGCAGCGGCGATCGCGACCCAGCGACTGACCGACGCCTGCTGTGCACTTCGCTGTGCTGCCTTCGCAGCTTCCTCGGCAGAGGTGGATGCGCGCCCGCGCCGATCCTCGATCCCTAACCGCTCGGCGATCTTCAATTCTTCGCGCTCGACATAACGAATCGCGGTGCGAATCGATTGCGCATCACTGCCAAACGCGCCGCGCGCCAACGCTTCATTCACGGCAACCAGGCCCCCGTGCTGCTTGGCCCATGCCTCAACGTCCGAGATCGTGTCGAAGGTCACCATGCGTGCGTGATGTTATCGAACTATTTCTTCCGACCGCCTGTTGGAGTGGTTGCGTAGCACCGATGAGCGCGCGCTTGAAGGATAGGCATAGCAATTGCAGCGCGTCGCGCAACGAGGCGTAAAGTTTCCAGAAGACTCCCTAGCGCACAACAATAAGGAGAGCAGTTCATGCGCGTACCGATCAACGAGTGGTGGGCGCTGATCAAGGCTGCTGTCAAAGCCTGGGTGGACGATTACGCCCCGAGCATGGGAGCAGCGCTTTCGTACTACACGGTGTTCTCGCTCGCACCTGTACTGTTAATCGTCATCTCGGTTGCCGGTTTGATCTTCGGAGCCGAGGCCGCACGCGGCGAAATTTTTGGTCAGCTGCGGGGGCTGATGGGCGCCGATGCGGCGAAAGCAATCGAAGACATTCTCACCAGCGTCGATAAGCCCAAGGAGGGAATTACTGCGACGGTCGTCGGACTCGTCATTCTGTTCATTGGCGCCACCACGGTGTTCGGCGAATTGCAGGACGCTCTGGATCGAATTTGGCGCGCTCCGCAGCGTGACAAGACACGCGGCTGGTGGAGGTTGATACGGGAACGCCTGCTCTCTTTCGGAATGATCCTCGGCATTGCGTTCCTGCTGATCGTTTCGCTCGTGCTGAGCGCGGCGATCTCGGCACTTGGAAAATGGTGGAGCGGCGCCTTCGGTAGCTGGGAAGTTCTGGCGCAGGTCGTAAATTTTGTGCTTGGCTATCTGGTCACCACGCTGGCCTTCGCAATGATTTACAAGATCATGCCGCGCGTAAAAATCCGCTGGCACGATGTGTGGCTCGGCGCGGCAGTCACGGCTCTGTTGTTCACGGTCGGGCGTTTCCTGATCGGCCTGTACGTCGGCAAAAGTGGAATCGCTTCCGGCTATGGTGCTGCCGGATCGTTGATCGTCATCCTGGTCTGGGTGTATTACTCGGCGCAAATATTTCTGCTGGGCGCGGAGTTCACGTGGGTGTACGCGCGCAAGTACGGCTCAATGCGAAATCTTGATGCACCCGCGCAGCTAGCGGATGAAAACGCGCGGCCGATTCCATTGCGAAGCGAAGACGATGGCCGAAACCACTTGTCTGCTCCGGTTCCATTGATGTCTGCGCCAGCGCCCGAGCCAGCCAACGCACGTCCGCTTTGGGTTAACGCCGGCGCAGGCGCTGCGTTTCTTTTGATGCTGAACTACGTTGCCTCTCGGATTCTGAATCGCGACTAGGCGAACGATCCCATCAGTGCCGGCACTTCGGCCGAGAGGTCGCGTGCCAGATAGCCGAGCGGTCCCGAGCGCTCAGCCAAGCGCTCGCCGGCGCGAGCGTGCAGCGCAACTCCCCACACGGCGGCTTGCTCCGCCGGTGCGCCGCGCGCTGCTAAACCGGCGACGACACCGGCCAATACATCGCCCGAACCAGAAACGGCGAGCCCGACGTTGCCGCCTTTGTGCCGCCATAGGGATCCCGCGGGTGCCGCGATGACCGTCTCGGCGCCTTTCAATACGACCACTGCATTCCACTGTCGCGCCGCATTCGCCGCCGTGTTTGCAGGGCACGCGCTGACTTCGTCCTTATGACGCCGCGTGAGATGTGCCAACTCGCCCGCATGCGGCGTCAGGATCGTCGGGCGCGAAAACTTTTTTTCGATTTCCGGTATTTGATTCACGACGCCCATCGCCGCCGCGTCAAGGACGAGCACCGACGTCGATAGATGCGCGATCAGTTCCGCGCAGAAGTCGCAGGCGGCCGGCTCATCCTGCATGCCGGGACCAATCAAGACGGCATCAGCGCGCGACAACAGCTCTCGCACATGTTCGATGGCGCCTTGCTCGATGCCGCCCGCGTCGGTTTCAGGCAGCTCAATCACGCGCGCTTCCGGAATCGCCGCGGCTACCAACCTCGCGACGCTGGCCGCGGTAGCCACCGTTAGTTTGCCGGCGCCAGCGTGCAGCGCGGCATTTGACGCAAGGATCAGAGCGCCCGGCATTTGCCGCGAGCCGGCGATGATCAGTACGCGCCCTCGCTCTTCCTTGTCGCCGTCTGCGTCGGGCTGCGGAAGAGGCCAGCCGCGCAGGAATTCGTCATCGACGCGGATGGGGCTCTCGTCGGCCGCTGAGCTATCGGTCATGGCTTAGGCGCAGCCGGCACGTCGGCCTCGGTCGTAATTGGGGTACCGGCCTCGGTAAGCGGAGCAACAAAATTAATCAAGCGTGTGACGAGCTTGCCGTTTTTTCCCTGCGTCCGATCGAACTCGTAATGCATCACCGCGCAGTTCGGAACGTCGGCTTTTCGATCGAGCTCCAGTATCTGCGCTTCGTTCATCCTTTCGAGCAGGTAGCGAAAACAATTGACGATGACCTGATGCGCAACGATCAACACACGCTCGCCGCGATACTCGCGCGTCATCGTATCGATGACGCTGCGCAGCCGCAGGATCACGTCGCACCAGCTTTCACCGCCTGGCGGCCGGAAATAAAACTTGCCGACATGCGAGCGCTGCGCACTCAAATCCGGATGGCGCTCGCGTATCCCGAACGTCGTCAGACGATCGAGAATTCCAAACTCTTTTTCTCGCAGCCGCTCGTCGGCGTTCAGGATGTGCGAATCGGAAGCGATACCGGCCGCATCCAATGCCAATTGCGCGGTTGAGCGGGCACGCACGTACGGCGAACAAAGCACGACGTTCGGCTGCTGTGCCTTGGGCAGGCGGCCGAACCATTGGCCAAGCGCCATCGACTGCTGCTCGCCCAGCGGTGATAACGGAACATCGATGTCGCGCTCGGCGATGTCGATCAGCGGCAGACGTGCCGCTTCGGCCATATCACGCGCGACGTTGCCGGCGCTTTGCCCATGGCGAACGATCCACAACTGTTGCGGCCATTTCTGTTCCAAGCCGACACCCTTATCAGAAAGCACTGTCCTGAAGCCAGCCCCGTGCCCAGGACAGCGAACCCCACGAGCGGTGGCTCGCTGTGCCGAAAATAGGCACCGAACCGGCCCTTGAAATTCCACTTTACGGCTCCCAACTTGCTCGTACGGCTCAGGAAGCCGAAATCGGATTGCACTTGGGACGACGAAAAGGAGGATGAGCGAAATGTTTGCTTCGATGGTGACGTACCCCGGCTTGTTCGCCGACTTCGATCGGCTGCGTCGGGAGCTGGACGAACTTTCCGGGTGGTCGGGATTGCCCACCAGTATCCGGTCGGCCGCGCCGGGCGCATTTCCGCCAGTCAATATTGGTAATACGGCGGGCAGCGTGGAAATTTTAGTTTTTGCGCCGGGCATCGATCCTAAGCAGATCGAGCTGACGATCGATCGCGGCGTGCTGTCAATCTCGGGAGAGCGTAAATCCGACGTGCCGCGTAACGACGACAAGGTGAACGTCTACGGTAACGAGCGTTTCGAAGGTTCGTTCCGGCGCGCGATCAGTCTCCCCGACGACATTGACTCGACAAAGGTCAACGCCAATTACCGTGATGGAGTGCTGCACGTCAGCATCAGTCGCCGTGAATCGGCGCTGCCGAAGCGAATCACCGTTCAATAACTGATGAATTGAAGAGCAGGAGGTCGATGATGCAAGATAGTTCTGTTGCCGAAGCGCCGCGTACAGCGGCCAACCGTCAGGAGGTGAATCGGCAGGGCCAACAAGCGCAGGAATCGTCTCGTCAGGACGCGTCGCGGTCCGTCGCGCGGCGTGACGCGCAGGCGATGACGCCACGGGTCGACGTGCTGGAAGACGACTCGGGCATTACGTTGATCGCCGACATGCCGGGCGTCTCGAAGGAGTCGCTCGAAATCAACGTGGAAAACGACGCGCTTGTGATCGAAGGAGTAATTTCGTCGGCGACGCCGCAAGCACTTGAGGCGACGTACGCCGAAGTCCGCGTCCCACGTTATCGCCGCAGCTTTACGTTGAGCCGCGAGCTCGACGCGGGTCACATCGAGGCGCAGTTGAAAGATGGAGTGCTGAAGCTGCGCATTCCGAAACACGAACAGGCGAGGCCTCAGCGCATTTCTGTCAACGTAAGTTAAGCAGATGAACTGAAAGCAGCTCCGGCGCGCCGCACTGCGAAGCGCCGGAGTTTTTTCGCTGTTCCTTGCAATTGGACGTTGATGAAAAAGAGCGAGAAACGAGAGCCGGATAAGCAGTCCGGCACGCCGCGCACCGATCAGCCAAGCGATCTCGAAGTTGCCGGCACGAAACGCATGCTTGCGACCGACGATCCGGCGGCGACGCCGCGTCAATTGCGTCAGCCAAATGAGCGTGACGAGTCCGCCGATGAGCAGTTGACCGGCCCGCGGCGCGTCATCAAGCAAGCGCACGACGACCTGCAAAGCGGGCAGCAAGACACCGATGCGCGCAACCGAGTACCGGAAGTGCTCCCAAACGTACCCAAGACGCCGCAGAACTTCGACGAGTCGGACCCGGTGGATACGGCACCCGGGTCGAAGAAAAAAGCTACGCGTTAGGCAAGCCGTCGTTCGGTCGCGCGCGCCGGGCGGCCAGCGGAAGCCGCACGGTCACGCGCGTGCCGCCACCCTCCACGGTGCCGATTTCCAGAGCCGCCGCATGTCTTTCAACGATACGGGCGACGATCGCCAGCCCAAGCCCCGCGCCGCCCTGCGCCCGGCTCGCGTCGCCGCGTTCAAACGGCTGCAACATTCGTTGCGCGTCGACAATTCCGGGGCCGTGATCTTCAACGGTCACCGTCGCCTGATGTTCAGCGCGATTAACCGAGAGCGAAAGTAGGACCGGCGGTGCGCCATGCCGCGCAGCGTTGTCCAGCAGGTTGGTCAGCATCCGCTGCAGCATCGTCGCATTGCCCGAGACGAAGACGTTTGGCGCGACGCGTACCTGCGCAGCCGGCAGCCCGGCCAACCGTGCGGCGCTGTTTGCGACGCCGCTCAGGTCGACATCGTCTGCCACTTGTTCCGCGTCGGTTCGCACGTACGACAAGAAGCTTTCAATGATCGCGTCGGCGTGCTCGACGTTGCGGACGATCAGGTCGCGTAGAGGCGCTTTTTCTTCGAGCAGGTCGGCGGCGACGCGAATGCGTGTCAACGGCGAGCGCAGATCGTGCGACACGCCCATCAGCATCACGCGCCGCTGCTCGTCGAACGCCGCGCGCTGCCGCGCCATCGTTGTCAGCGCAGTTGCGAGCCTTTCGATCTCGCGCGTGCCGCGTACGATTTCCGTCGGCACTTCGCCGCGACCAATCGCATCGACCTGCGTCGACAAGCGCGCCATCGGGCGCACCACCCAGCGGCTCGTAAACCACGCGGCAATGGTAATCACCAGAATCAGCACGCCGAGCACGGCCAATGCACGCATGCGAAACGATGGAGGCTGCACGCCGCCGGTCAGTCCCACCCAGCGTGCCTCACCTTGCGAGGGCTGAACCTGCAGCCAGGTAACGGGCAACTCCGACGTATCGTCGAGCCGCGTGTCGATGACGCTGATTCCGGACAGCGCGAGCGCATCGGTCAGTGCGATAGTGCGCCGATCGCGCGCAATTGAATAAGCCTGCGGCGGCGGCGCCCCACTGAGCACGTCGATGCGCATACGCAAATCAAGCTCGCGGCGCGGCGCGCCAGGTTGTTCCTGTTCGGTTCTGATTGCTGCCGCCCACATCGGCGCCAGCGTCTGTGCGGTCACACGCTCCTGATAGTCACTGAACGTCGCGGCAATCAGAATCAGCGCGCTGATCGTCATCACCAGCAAGGCAATGAAGATACGGCCGAACATCGGCAGCGGCAGCAGCTTCACCTATCGCCCCTGTGACCCGGCACTGGCGGTGCCCACACGTATCCTTCACCGCGCGCAGTGACGATCCACTTGGCATCGGCGTCCGCTTGTCGCAGCTTGCGGCGCAGGCGCGCGATCTGCACATCCACCGCGCGCTCGAGCGGGCGATAGTTGCCGACTTGCGCGGCACGCGTCAATGATTCTCTGGACAGCGCAACTCCGGGGTGCTTGACCAGCTCTAGCAACAGCCGAAATTCGATATTGGTTAACGGCACTTCCGCTGAATCCGCAGTCAGCGTGCGGGCGTTGGTGTCCAGTACGAGCTTGCCGAATTGCAGCAGCGTGGCTGGTGCGCCACGCACCGTATCGGCGTCGGTACGCGAGCGCCGCAGGACAGTACGCACACGGGCGATCAACTCGCGCGGATCGAACGGTTTCGGCACGTAGTCGTCGGCGCCGAGCTCGAGGCCGATCACGCGATCGACAGGGTCGCCCTTGGCGGTCAGCATGATGACCGGCAATTCCGGCATGCGCTCGCGCAGTCGCCGGAACACTTCCTTGCCGTGCATGTCCGGCAGCATCAGGTCGAGCAGCACGAGTGACGGCAACGGACTGAGCGCGTCCAGACCCGCGCTGCCGGTGGTGGCGTTACGCAGCGCGATGCCTTCGCGCGCGAAGACTTGCGCGAGCAACCGCATCAGCTCGACATCATCGTCGATCAGCAGCACGGACACCGAAGCGGTACTCGAAATCATTCGGCAACGTTACATGTTTGACGCCTGGACCGCGTATTGAACGTGTCAACAACGACACAAAGGACATCAATCGACATCCACGGCAGGCGCGAGCGGCGTCACGATGCGTGACAAGAAGACAAGGCACGGAGACGAGGAGATGACCACTGCAAATACGCGCCAGCGCGGTGTCGGTAGCGCCATATTCCTAAGCTTGCGCCGCTTGCTGATCGCCGCTGCAACGATTTCAACCGTCGCGCTGACCGCGTGCGGCGGTGGCAGTGAGGGTGTCGCTCCACCGCCCGACAACGGAACTCCACCTCCGAACACGACGCCGCCGGCGGTGCCGCCGACCCGCAACGAGGCGGCACGCTTTCTGACGCAGGCTACCTTCGGGCCCGCGCCTGCCGATGTAGATCGCGTGGTGGCGCTTGGCTATGCAGCATGGCTCGACGAGCAATTCAATTCGCAAGCCTCGCTTCACTTGCCGGCGGTCCCGGCTTTTGGCGACACGATCACGCCGCAGTTTGTCGGGCAGTTTCCGCTGCTGTCGAGTTTCTGGACCAAGGCAGCGATTGCACCCGATCAACTTCGGCAGCGCGCGATGTTTTCGCTGTCGCAGCTGTTCGTGATCTCGATGGTCGACAACAACGTGATGAGCTATCCGCAAGGCATTGCGACCTATATGGATCTGCTCAGCCGTAACGCATTCGGAAACTATCGACAGCTGCTCGAAGACGTGACGTTAAGCCCGATGATGGGCTTGTATCTGTCGCATCTCGCCAACCAGAAGGAAGATCCAGCATCGGGTCGCGTGCCCGACGAAAATTACGCGCGCGAAGTGATGCAGCTCTTCACGATCGGGCTGGTTGAGTTGAACGCCGACGGCACGGTGAAGCTCGATTCGCGCCGCGAGCCGATCGAAACTTATTCGAACGATGACGTGATTGGACTGGCGCGTGTTCTGACCGGTTGGAGCTGGTCGTCGCCGACGAAAGACGAGGCATCGTTTCAGGCGAATCGCGGGCTGCTCGTGACCGACGACCGCGCGCTGAACCCAATGGAGCTGTATCCACAGTTCCATTCGGCATCCGTCAAGACCTTTTTAGGCAAGACGATTCCAGCGGGCACCGGCGGGCAAGAATCGTTGACGCAGGCGCTCGACCATCTGTTCAATCATCCGAACGTCGGTCCCTTCGTCAGCAAGCAATTGATTCAGCGCACCGTCACCAGCAATCCAAGCCCGGCGTACGTCGCACGCGTCACCGCAGCGTTCAACGACAACGGTCAAGGCGTGCGCGGCGACATGCGCGCGGTGTGGCGCGCAATACTGCTCGACTCCGAGGCGCGCGACGTCGCAAAACTTGACGATCCGCAGTTCGGCAAGCTGCGCGAGCCGGTGCTGAGGCTTAGCGCGTGGATCCGCGCGTTCAGCGTCAAGTCGACGTCCGGCAACTACAACGTGTTCTTCACCGACGATCCGTCGAGCGGCATCGGGCAGGCACCGTTCCGCTCACCCTCGGTATTCAATTTCTATCGGCCGGGTTACGTGCCGCCGAATACCGGCGCCGCGACGGCGGGCCTGGTTGTGCCAGAGATGCAAATTACCAGCGAGACGAGCGCATCGAGCTACATCAATTTCGTCGAAGGCATGGCGATTCTCGGTGGTGCTGGCTTCTTGAATGATTTGACCGCCGACTATCAGGCGGAGCGTGCGATCGCCGACGACGTCGATGCATTGGTGAACCGCATGGACGAGCGTCTGACGTACGGCACGATGAGCGCGAACACCAAGGCGCTGGCCCGCGAAGCTGTCGCGTCGGTACCGCTGTCCACCTTCGACGCGCGTGGCAATCGAGTTCGGTTGGCGCTGCTATTCACGATGGCATCGCCCGACTTCATCGTTCAGCGCTGAAAGACAACTCATGACACTGATCACTAAACACAGCGCGTCACGCCGGAATTTTCTGGCTTGGTCCACGCGCATGGCCGCGCTTGGCGCCGGCGCGCCCTTCGCACTGAATCTCGCCGGCCTCGGAGCAGCTTCGGCGGAAGCAGCAAGCGACTACAAGGCGCTGGTATGCATCTTTCTTTATGGCGGCAATGACAATCACAACACGGTCATTCCGTACGACGCAGCGTCGTACGCCGGATATCAAAGCGCGCGTGGCGGAATCTCGCGCACGCGCAACACGCTGCTGCCGCTGACAACACTGTCTAATCTTGGCGGACGTCAATTCGCGCTACCGCCCGAGTTGCTGCCGATCGCCACGCTGTTCGACGCCGGCCGTGCTGCGATCGTCGCCAACGTTGGGCCCTTGGTGCGTCCGACTACGCGCGCGCAGTACCAGAATCGCTCAGTGCCGTTGCCGCCGAAGCTGTTTTCGCACAACGATCAGCAGTCGGTATGGCAGGCATCGGTTCCCGAAGGCGCGCAGTATGGCTGGGGCGGACGAATCGGCGACGTGCTGGCAAGCGCCAACGCAAAATCGACGTTCACCAGTATCTCGATCTCGGGCAACGCCGTTTGGGCATCGGGCCAGGCGACACAGCAATACCAGATCGGACCCGGTGGCGCCGTCACCGTGAACTCGCTCGCAAACGCCAGCCTGTTCGGTTCGGCGACCGCATCGCAACTACTACGACGGCTGGTGACCGAGCCGCGCGCACACGTGCTCGAGAATGACCATACACGTCTGATACAGCGTGGCCTGACTGCGAACCAGGATCTTCGCGATGCGATGGCCGGCATGCCGCCGTTGCAGACCGTGTTCCCCGACAGCGGCCTTGCGGCACAACTCAGGATGGCGGCACGTCTGATCGCTGCGCGCAACGGCGTCGGTGCGAAGCGGCAAGTCTTTTTCGTTTCGATGGGCGGTTTCGACACGCACGCATTTCTCAGCGCGTCACATCCGCCGCTGCTGACGCAACTGGCGGCCGCGGTCAGCGCATTCGATGCAGCACTCGGCGAGCTGAACGTACGCGATCAAGTGACGACGTTTACGGCTTCCGACTTCGGCCGCACGCTCACTTCCAACGGCGACGGTTCCGATCACGGATGGGGCGCGCACCATTTCGTGATGGGTGGAGCAGTGAAAGGGCGCGATATTTATGGGCAGTTTCCGGTCGTCGCGCTCGGTACCAATGAAGATGCCGGTCAGGGCCGCTTCATTCCAAGCACGTCGGTTGATCAGTACGCAGCAAGCTTCGCGCGCTGGATGGGATTGTCCGATGCACAGTTGACGGACGTATTACCCAACCTGCAATACTTTTCGCCTACGACGCTGCCGCTCTTTGTTTAACCGATGCCAGCGATCACTGTTTTAGTCCGTCACGCTCGGGCGCGGCGAACACGGTGGCCAGCATCGTCGCAACCAACCGTTCGCCTGGTTCACCATATGCGACCATATCGCCGGAACAAACGGTGATGGTTTGTCCGGCTCGCACAACGTGACCGGTGGCGACGAAGCGGTCACCCTGCTGCTGCGTGAGATCGGCGCGGTAAGTTAACGCGACTTCAACCACTCCCGGCTCGACGCGGCCGAGTGTGGCACCGATCGTCTCCATCGCTCGCTGCCGTGCAAAGCTTGCTCGGACGCGCGCTTCGAACTGCGGATCTAAAGCGGGAAAAGCTCATCGCGACGTTCTGAGTCATCGGCTGTCGTGACTATCATCACGATAACTTCTTTATGACGCGGTTAACAATGCGTTAACGGATAACCTTTATGCACACGGAAACCCATGTCCGATCTTCCTAAACTCATACGCGATTTGCCGAAGTTCGCAGGTCCCTTCGACGCGCACAAGTTGCAGGCGGCGGATTGTGACGTGCTCTTTGCCTCCTATCCTGCCGGCACCGTCATCGCTGCACACCAGCATGACACTGAGAACGTCGGCATCATCACCAAGGGAAGTCTGCTGCTCACTATAGACAGCAAAGAGAGGCGGTTCGTGACCGGCGAGTGGTATCACATCCCGGCGCGAGCGGAACACGCCGCCCGGTTTGACGAGGAATCTTCAGAAATCGAATTCTGGTTCCACCGAGCGTAGGTTTTCTGGCGGCACCGCACTGAGCCAGTTCGCGAAATGGTGAGCTCGTTTGGAGATGCGCGTGGTTAGCCCTCTTAAAAACTGGCATCGCATCGTTCAGACGCGCGATGCGTCAGGCCTGAATCAACTGCTTGCCGAAGACGTCGTGTTCTTCTCGCCAGTAGTCCACACGCCGCAGCGGGGCAAGAAGCTGGCTGCCTGGTATCTGTCTGCAGCACTCGATGTTTTCGTCAACGAAACTTTTCGGTACGTGCGTGAGGTTGTGGGGCAGGCTGACGCTGCGCTTGAGTTCGAAACCGTCATCGATGGCATCAGCGTCAATGGCGTGGATCTGATCAAGTGGAACATGGAAGAACAGATCACCGAGTTCAAGGTCATGATCCGCCCACTACAAGCAATCGATGCGGTCCGTCAGCGTATGGCAGCCACGCTGCAGCCACTCCGCCCCAATACGTAATGAGCTAGTTGTTTCGAATAAGGTTGCACCGTTCTAGTCAGACGGTGGACTTTGCGGCGATCGCGCCACCCAGCAGTTATGGATTTATTCACGATTCACAGTGCCGCGATAATGACCTTATGAATGAGCAGGGTGCCCGAGACGTCGTGCTGGTCCGCGCCATCGAGAGCGCAGACACCGAACGCTCGATTTTCAGTAACGAGGACCGTACGCACGCCAGCCGCGCGGCGGCGGAACTGGCACGCTGGCGCGCCAGCGAACGCCGCCAGCCCGCGAGTGCCGAATCATTCGTTGAACAGCGCGCCGCACTGCTTGCTGAAACACTGCCGCGTCGTTTCCCGACGATCGCGCGCACCGCGTCAGCTTTCGATTGGCCGGAGTGGATCGGCATTGCGTTACCGGCGGTGGCATTCGCATTGGGCGCATTACTCGAGCACATCGCCGATCGGCAACACGTCAACATCATCGCGTTCCCGCTGCTCGCGATCGTCATTTGGAACGTTGTCGTTTATCTGATGTTGCTGCTGCGTGTGCTGATGCGCGCGGGCGGTGCGGCACCCGACCTGCGCGGTCCGCGCCGTTGGCTGGCTGCGCGCAGTGAACGAGCAGTGCGTAACCTGACCGGCACGTCGGCCGCATCAATGGGCACTTTCGTGACGCACTGGAGTGCGCAGGTGGCGCCATTGATGGCGGCACGTGCCGCACGCGTACTGCATCTATCCGCGGCGCTGTTCGCCCTCGGCGCTGTCGCCGGGCTGTACGTGCGCGGGCTCGTGTTCGAGTATCGGGCGGGGTGGGAGAGTACGTTCCTCGACCCGACCGCAGTTCACGCGATTCTTTCGTTCTTCCTTACGCCCGCTGCGCAGTTGCTCGGTATCCAGTTTCCTTCGGTCGAGGAAATTGCCGCGCTGCGTTTTACCAGCGGCCTGCCCGGCAACGCGAACGCGGCGGTTTGGATTCACCTATACGCGATCACCGTCGGCGCTATCGTCATCGTGCCGCGCCTCGTTCTGGCGCTGATCGCGGGATGGCAAGTGAAGCGCCGCTCGCAACGCTTTGCGTTCGACATGAACGAGCCCTATTTTCGGCGCCTTGCCGGATCTTTTACGTCAGGTGTGGCGCGGCTGCGGGTAATTCCATACAGCTACACCGTAGACGACGCCGCGGTAAACGGACTGCGCGCAGTAGCAGTGGCACTGCTTGGCGACGACGCCGAAGTCATGCTGCAGCCGACCGTGACGTTCGGTGCCGAGGAAAGCGTGCGTCAGATGCTCGCCGCTGAGCCGCCGGCAACTCTAACGCTCGCGCTATTCAGCCTGGCGGCGACGCCGGAAAACGAAAATCACGGCGCGTTTCTGAAGTCGCTGCGCGGTTCATCGGCCTCAAGGCTCGCTGTGATGATCGACGAATCGGGCTATCGGCGCCGACTCGGCGCGCAGGCCGGGGCCGAGGCGCGCCTGGAAGAGCGGCGCAGCGCATGGCGCTACTTTTGCCGCGCACTCGAGCTCGATGTCGTGTTTGTGGATCTGTCCGCACCCGACTTACCCGCGCTGCAGGGCGGCTTCGAGCGCGTACTTGCTGCGCCCGCCGCTTCGCCATGAGCACAGACATCACTTCGGACGCTGCAACGGTCGAGATCACGTTGATCTCGCATACCAATGCCGGCAAGACAACGCTTGCACGTACGCTGCTAGGTCGCGATATCGGCGAAGTAAGAGATGCGCCGCACGTTACAGAGATCGCCGAAGCGCACATGCTGTTGCAAACCGATGCCGGCGATGTATTGCGGTTGTGGGACACGCCGGGTTTCGGCGATTCGGCTCGTCTGGTGCAGCGCCTTCGCCTTGCTGACAATCCGATCGGATGGCTGCTGCGTGAGGTGTGGGATCGCTATAGGGATCGTCCCTTCTGGTGCAGCCAACAGGCGGTGCGTGCGGCACGCGAGAGCTCCGACGTAGTGCTGTACCTGGTGAATGCGGCCGAAGATCCGCGTGACGCAGGCTACGTCGCATTCGAGGCGCAGGTGCTGCGCTGGATCGATAAGCCGGTGGTCGTGCTCCTCAATCAAATAGGGCCGCCGCGGCCGGCCGAAGAGGAGCGCGCAGAAGCGCTGCGTTGGAGCGCGCATCTCGAATCGCTGGGAGTTGCGAGTGAAGTGCTGGCACTCGATGCGTTCGCACGCTGCTGGGTGCAGGAGCGCGTGCTGCTCGACGCTGTCGGCCGTCGGCTTCCGCAAGACAAGCGCGCCGCATACGCGCGTTTACTGAGCACTTGGACCACACGCAACGTCGAGCGATTCGACGCTTCGATGCGTGTGCTCGCGGAACATCTGTCGCGCGCCGTTTATGACGTCGAGCGTGTCGCACCTGTGTCAGCTTCGACCGCGCAGAAGTTGATGCACTCGATAGGCATCAAGCGCGAAGGTCTGGACTTGAGCCGCGAGCGCTCAATGCAGTCGCTGGCCGAGCGGCAGGACGCGAGTATCCGCGATGTGACCGATCGTTTGATTCAATTGCACGGGCTGCAGGGCGAAGCGACAGACGCAGTGCTCGAGCGCATGCGAACCCACTTTGCCATTCAAGAGCGCGTCGATGAAACACGCGCTGCGCTGTGGGGCAGCGTCGTCACCGGTGCGCTCGCCGGCTTAAAGGCAGACGTCGTCTCGGGTGGGATGACGTTAGGCGCCGGCCTGCTGGTGGGCGGTGTGCTCGGCGGACTGAGTGGCGCGGGCATTGCGCGTGGCATGAACCGTTTGGCGGGAGCCGATCAGCCCGAAGCGCGCTGGTCCGGCGATTTTCTTAACGCGCTGGTTCGCTCAAGCGTGCTCCGCTATCTCGCGATCGCACATTTTGGACGCGGCCGCGGCAAGTATGTCGAGGGCGAGGCACCGCCGTTTTGGCGCGACGAAGTCGAGAACCAGTTCAAGGAACACGAGGCGGAATTTCGCGCCGTCTGGAATTCCACGCTCGGGGCACAGGTTCCGGAGAAGGTGACCGCTCAGTTGCAGAGGGCCCTTACCAGGATCACCGTTGGCGTCCTCGACAGACTCTATCCAGCCACCATTCCGTCTGAGCTGCGGTTACGGCAGTAATCGCACGGGCATATGTTTTGCAATGGCCTTTGTCGGACCACCGATATAGGAGGCGATATGAACAAGGATCAGGTCAAGGGACGTACCAATACGGCGACGGGCAAAATCAAGGAAGCCGTCGGCAAGGCAACGGACGACAAAGACTTGGAAGCTAAAGGCAAGGCCGAAAAGGCGGGTGGCAAGGTCCGTTCCGCGTTCGGCGACGTCAAAAGCGACATCAAGCGAAGCACACGCTGAAGTTTCGACCGGGAGCGAGGCGGCCGCGCGGCGGAGCTAGTCGGCGCCGGTTCGCTTTTCCCGGTCACCATCCATCCAGTCGTAAAGCGCGATGCGTTCGACGCACAGCAGCGCTCGCTGCTGCCGTCCTACGCATCGCAGATATTGCGCAACGACGGCATCCTTCTGCGCAAGCGCCAGCAGAGGTGTGGACTCACGAATCGTGACATCCGAGTAACGCCGTCGAACTTCAGCCTCACCCCGAGCGGCGCGCTCGAGCGCCCATTGTCCGTAGAGATGCGCAAAAAGCACGGTGATAGCGAGCGGAATGCTGACTACGCCAAACAGTGCCGAGCCGCTCGCGTGTGCGATCTCGAATGCAGCTCCCACGTCCGCGGCCCACGCTAGAAACATTCCGACGCCGAGAAACAGAGCGATACGCGCGCGGCGCTCCAGTTCTCGCCAGCGTCGTGTCTCGTACGACTGCCTGCGTCGCAGCTCTACGCCGTCCGGCGGAAATGCCAGCACGTCGATCCGGCTTACAGCGGGCGGGCGAGCCGCGCGAGGTGCAGCATCCATCCCGGCAAATTTCCGGTTCACTGAACAGCCATTCGACTTGGTCGGCCGGTGCCTATACGCACTTTTTCAATCGACTGCCACGCGGTATCGACTGAGCACCCGGTTCTTGCGCATCGCCGTTGAAGCGGCGGTTTTGTGGGCGTTCTATGCGTTGCACCCGGTTCTGTTCATGGAACACGTAGCGGGTCCCCATCGCTTCGCGCACGTTCTTCGCCCGTTCTCGAATCCGTTCGAGCTGCTCGACCGACGTCGCGACTTTGATTACATCAATCTGCGGCGGCGTGGTCGAAAACTTGATCGGAAAACCCTCCCCTCGCTTGAACTTCATGTTTACCCGCTCCCAACTGACGCATTGCATCGTGCTGCCGCAATGTTAGTCAGAGCCGCCTCGGAGGCCCACCGGATGCGATCACCTATCGGCGGGGTCTAGCGTCATTCAGCGAGGTCCCGCTCCATTGGGTTGCCACGAGCGTCCATGCTGTGTAGGAGCCATGGTCGCTGCGCGTCGGTTGTGCGCGCGACACTGCTGCAGCGACGCAGGCGTTGGCGATAACGTAGAGTTGGCGCAAATGCTGAAAAAAGTACGTGCGCGGGCGAAGGCAGCATGAGACACAAGCCGACCGACTTCGTCGCATCCGCAATGTCTCACCCGAGTGGCCGGATCTGAAAGCGATGTCTGCATCGCACTTTCGAACGGTCGCGTTACTCGGAACGACACAGACGCTTGCCTGGGCGTCCTCTTACTACCTCCCCGCAATACTCGCAGCGCCGATCGCGCGTGAATTGGGCGTTTCAGTTCCCACCGTCTTCGCGGCATTTTCACTGGCCCTCATCGTGTCGGCGTTGCTCGGTCCATTCGCAGGACGGGCCATCGATCGGTGGGGTGGCCGCCCGGTGTTGATCGCTACGAACATAGTTTTTGCGTTGGGACTGGCGACGCTTTCGGTGGCGAACGGGCCGATCGGACTTTTTGCAGGCTGGATCGTGCTCGGCATTGCGATGGGCAGTGGTCTGTATGAAGCCGCGTTCGCCGCGCTGGTACGCCTGTATGGAACGCATTCGCGTAAGGCGATAACCGGGATCACGCTGTTCGCCGGATTTGCCAGCACGATCGGCTGGCCGCTGACTACGCTGCTCGAGGTGCAGCTCGGTTGGCGCGGCGCGTGCATCGCGTGGGCCGGATTTCATCTATTGATTGGCGTTCCTCTGAATGCGCTACTTCCGACGGCGGGGCAGCGGGCCCACATAACCGGCGAACAAATGCAACAAGAGGAAGCGCCGGGGGAAGCGCGGCCGCAACCGAGGCGTGCCGCTCCTTTGCTGGCGTTTGTGTTTGCTGCGACGTGGTTCGTCAGTACTGCGATGGCGGCACACCTGCCTGGCGTGCTACAGGCCGCCGGCGCCAGTGTGACGGTCGCGGTCGCCGCCGGTGCACTGCTAGGCCCTGCGCAGGTTGGCGCACGAATGATCGAGTACGGTCTTCTTCGCCGCTGGCATCCGTTGATCTCGGCACGCATCGCTACATTGATGCATCCGATCGGTGCAGCCGTGCTCGCATTTTTCGGTGCGCCCGCCGCAGCGGTCTTCACAGTCATGCACGGCGCCGGCAACGGTGTATTGACGATCGCTAACGGAACTTTGCCTCTCGCGCTATTTGGCCCTCGTGGCTATGGTGCGCGGCAGGGCCTACTGATGGTTCCGGCGCGCGTCGTCCAGGCGTCCGCTCCTTGGGTATTCGGCCTGGTCCTAGATCGCTGGGGCGCCAACGCGCTCTGGTTGACGGCCTCGACTATCTTGGCCGCTTTCGTCGCTCTTTCGTTTCTGCCACGCACTACTTACGTGCCAACGCGCGAGGTGATCGCCAAAGTAGAGTAGGGCTTAGGTGGAGACGCTCGGAGTGAGCTCTACGAGTTGCGGCGCTATCAGCCCATTGCGACAGACAATGGTTGCCACAGAGATCGGTAAACGAAACCGCCTTGGCCCGGCGCTTCCAGGGTTAATGAAAAGCACTCCCTCTCGCACCTGGATCTCAGGCCGGTGCGAGTGGCCTGACACCACCGCCTGAAATCCGGCCTCCGCAGGATCTACGTCGAGGTCCTTCACCGAGTGCAACACAAAAAAGCGGATACCTTTTGCGTCGAGCACATTCGTTTCCGGTATCTCCGCGGCCCAGGCATCAGTGTCGTTATTACCGCGCACCGCCGTCACTGGCGCGATCTCGGCCAAGCGCTCAATCACCGCTTGATCGCCGATATCACCGGCGTGGATGATGAAGTCGCTTCCGGCGAGCGCTTGCAGCGCTTCGGCGCGCATCAGTCCATGGGTGTCGGATATCAGTCCTACTTTCATCACCGGCAGCAACGATGATGCAAAGAGAATCCTTTAGCACCCATACAAAATGCGCAGCGTGCTCCGGTCACTCGACCGTCACTGATTTCGCCAGATTTCGGGGCTTGTCGACGTCGGTCTTGCGCGCCACTGCCGTGTGATACGCGAGCAATTGCAGCGGCACGACGTGCAGAATCGGCGACAGGGGCCCGTAGTGCTCCGGCAGTTTGATGATATGAATTCCTGGCGCTGATTCAATGTGCGTGTCGGCATCGGCGAACACATACAGCTCGCCACCCCGCGCGCGCACCTCCTGCATGTTCGATTTCAGTTTCTCGACCAGCGCATCGTTGGGCGCGACGGTGACAACCGGCATCTCCGCGGTCACCAGCGCCAGCGGGCCGTGCTTAAGCTCGCCGGCCGGGTACGCCTCGGCGTGGATGTAGCTGATCTCCTTCAGCTTCAGCGCGCCCTCGAGCGCGATCGGATAATGAAGTCCGCGGCCGAGAAACAGAGCGTGCTCCTTGCGGGAGAACTGCTGCGACCACGCGATGACCTGCGGCTCGAGCGCAAGCACCGCCTGCAGCGCCGCAGGCAAATGGCGCAACGCGCGGATGTGCTGGCGCTCCGCGTCTGCATCGAGTCGACCGCGCTGCTTTGCGAGCGTCAGTGTCAGCAGAAACAGCGCCACCAGCTGCGTCGTGAACGCCTTGGTCGATGCCACACCAATCTCGACGCCGGCACGAGTAAAAAATTGCAGCTCGGTCTGGCGAGCCATCGCGCTGCTCGCTACGTTGATGATGCCGAGCGTGTGTTTCATTCCGAGCGCGCCCGCATGCTTCAGCGCCGCCAGCGTATCGGCCGTTTCGCCGGACTGCGAAATCACGATGACCAGTGTCCGCGGATTGGGCACGCTATCGCGGTATCGATACTCACTCGCGATCTCGACTTGCGTCGGCACGCCTGCGATCGATTCGAGCCAGATTTTCGCGGTCAATCCGGCGTAATAGCTCGTACCGCACGCCAGTATCAGCACGGAGTCGATCGTCGCAAGCACCTGCTCTGCTTTGTCACCAAACAGACCCGGCGTGATCGATTCGATGCTTTCGATGGTGTCGCTGATCGCACGCGGCTGCTCGAAGATCTCCTTTTGCATGTAGTGCTGGTAGGGACCCAGCTCGGCGCCTCCAGCCGCGGCCGTGACGGTGTGCACCTGGCGCTGCACGCGCGCGCCCGACGCATCGACGATCTGGATCCGCTTCAGCTCTATCTCGACGACGTCGCCATCTTCGAGATAAATGATCTGATCGGTCGTGCCGGCAAGCGCGAGCGCATCGGATGCGAGAAAGTTTTCTTCTTCGCCAAGTCCAACCACCAGCGGTGATCCGCTGCGCGCGCCAACCAGGCGCTGCGGATCGTTCTTGTGCATCACCGCGATCGCATACGCGCCCCGGAAGCGCGCGACCGCGGCTCGCACAGCAGCCAGCAGATCGCCGCGATACAGCTGATGAATCAGATGCGCGATGACCTCGGTGTCGGTCTCCGTGACGAACTCGTAGCCCGCATTTCTCAGGTCGGCGCGAATGGATTCGTAGTTTTCAATAATGCCGTTGTGTACGACCGCGACTTCGTCGCGCGAGAAGTGCGGATGCGCGTTCGATGTGACCGGCGCGCCGTGCGTTGCCCAGCGGGTGTGAGAAATACCGAGATGGCCCGCCAGCGCTGACAGTCGGATCTGAGATTCGAGCTCGGCAACGCGTGCGGTGCTGCGCGAGCGCGCCAGTTGACCGTTCTGCAACAACGCCACGCCGCACGAGTCGTAGCCGCGATACTCCAGCCGCCGCAATCCTTCGACGAGAATCGGCGTGATATTGCGCGTCGCGACCGCGCCTACGATGCCGCACATTACATAGCCTCTACGGTTTCTTCTCTTTTACAGGCCGTTTCCAGCCGTCTAACGTCGTCTGCTTCGCGCGCGCGAGGGTGAGCTTTCCTTCGGGCGCGTTCTTCGAGATCGTCGAGCCACCACCGATCGTCGCACCCGAACCGATCGTGACGGGAGCGACCAGCACGGCATTTGAACCGATCGATACATCATCGCCAATGATGGTGCGATGTTTATGCGCACCGTCGTAGTTGGCGGTAATCGTACCCGCGCCGATGTTCACATTGGCTCCCACGGTCGCGTCACCGACGTAGGCTAAATGGTTCGCTTTCGAACCGCGGCCGAGCGTACTGGCCTTGACTTCGACGAAGTTTCCAATGTGCACTTCGTCGGCAAGCTTCGCGCCTGGGCGCAAGCGCGAGTATGGGCCGATGCGCGCTCCAGCACCGATCGTCGCGCCTTCTAGATATGAAAACGGCAACACCTCGGTGCCGGCACCGATCGAGCAGTTACGCAATACACAATACGCACCGATGCGCACTTCATCGGCAAGATCAACGTCGCCCTCGAAAACGCATCCGACATCTATCGAGACACCGGCGCCCACCTCCAAGTTGCCTCGTACGTCGATACGCGCCGGATCGGCCAGCGTTGCACCACGTTCCATCAACTCGCTCGCGATTCGGCGTTGCGCAATGCGCTCGATGCTCGCCAGTTGCTCCTTGCTGTTGACACCGCGTGTTTCGTCTGGATCGTCGCATTCGACGGCGATCACCCGACAATGCTCCGCGACGGCGTGTGCGATCACATCAGTAAGGTAGTACTCACCCTGTGCATTCTCATTCGACAGTGCTCTAAGCCAGCGCTTCAGCTTCGCCGTCGGTGCCATCAGAATTCCGGTGTTGACCTCCGTCAGCTTGCGCTCATCGTCGTCGGCATCGCGCTCTTCGACAATGCGCAACACGTTGCCGTGCCAGTCGCGCACGATGCGTCCGTAGCCTGCGGGTTGCGTCAGTTGAACCGTTAGCAGCGCGATATCGCCACCGGCAGAGCGCAGCCGCTGCAGGGTGGAAGGGCGAATCAGCGGCACGTCACCGTACAGAACCAAAGTAGGCGCCGAATCGTCCAATAGCGGCTCTGCTTGCAGCACGGCGTGACCCGTTCCCAGTTGCGGCGACTGCTCGACGTAGCGCAGTGAGCGATCGCCCTTCGGTTCGGCAGGGAACGTTTCTTGCACTTGCTGTGCGCCGTGGCCGACCACCACGACTATATTCGCGGGCATTCCCGTAGTGGCGCTGCTGACCGCATCGAGTACGTGAGCCAGCATCGGGCGGCCGGCGACGAGGTGCAATACTTTGGGCCGAGTTTTGGCAGGCGCGGGACCCATCCGCTTACCTTGGCCTGCAGCAAGTATTACGACGTTCATGCGTTGTAGGTCATTGGCGGAGGTCCGATTGCGCAACGATTCTAGTTCACCGATCAACGGCTCGATGGCCGCACGCGTCAGTCGTCTGGCGGCGATCGCCGCTCTGGCGGTGTCGATCGCGAGCTGCGCCGCGATGAAGATCGGATACAACAACGCCGACACGCTGGCGCTGCTTCAGCTCGACAGCTATCTCGGTCTGACCTCCGATCAGGAACACCATGTCAAGGAGCGCATGAACGCGCTGTTGGCATGGCATCGGTCCACCCAATTGCGTGACTACGCCGCGTTCATCGACAAAATGCGCGCGAAGCTCGCGGGCTCGGTGACGGCCGCGGACATTATGGAATTCAATCAGCAGTTGAACGCTCGGATGATGACAGCGGGTGATAAGGCGGCGCCCGATATCGCGCACCTCGCACTGACTCTGGCGCCCGAACAGATCGACCGCGCCGCCAAGAAGATTGCCAATGACGCGACCAAAGCGCGGCGCGAGTTCGTGCGAGCCGAGAAGGACGCGGGCGCCGAGAGAGTCAAGAAGTACGGCGAGCGCGCAGAGTCTTGGTTCGGCAAGCTAACTGCCGAGCAGAAAGAGCTCATCCGCAAGTCGCTAGCGAGCCGCCCCACGCATGAAACGTGGTGGATCGACGAGCGTGAGCGGCGCCAGCGCGAGTTCATCAGCTTGCTTCGCAAGGTTCACGCCGAGCGCCCGACCGAAGAAGTCGCCGCGCGCTGGTTTCGGACTTATTTCACGCAACTCAATGTGGCGCCCGACCCCGACCGGCGTGCACGCGCCGAGTCTTATCGACGCGGCAGCGCCGAATTGATCGCGCAGCTGATCAACCATGCCACGCCGGAGCAGCGCGCCACATTGGACAAGAAACTGAACGACTACGCACAAGACTTCAGATCGCTCGCGCTGTCGAATGGATAACTATTAAAGGGCGCTTTGCACGCGCGGCTCAGCGGCTGACAGCAGCGAGCCGCCGTACATCCCGATTGCTGCCGCCAAGAACCCGCCCAGCACCGCCGGAAATTCCTGCCCGAGCGCCGTGAATTCGAGCAGCGCCCAAGTGCCCATTCCGAGGACGATCGACCACACCGCGCCCGTCGTCGTTGATCGCCGCCAGTACAACCCGCACACCAGCGGCCAAAACGCCCCGACCACCGGAAACTGATACGCCTTCGATACCAACTCGTAGATCGGCGTGCCGATCATGATGAGCGAGTAGCCGAGCACGCATGCGGTGAATACCACCACCGTGATTCGCATGTAGAGCAATTCGTGCTTGTCGTCCATCGCAACGAAGTTTTTCAGCACGTTTTCGACGAATGTCGTCGACGGTGCAAGCAACGTCGCGGACGCCGTCGACATGATCGCCGCGAGCAGAGCACCGAAGAAGAGAACCTGCAGCCAGACGGGCATTCGTTCCATCACCAGCGTGGGGAGGATCTTCTGCGAATCTTCCTTCAGCAACGAATTGGCGAGATCGGGCATCACCAGAAATGCCGACAACCCGATAAAAATCGGCACCATCGCGAACAGCATGTACGAGATCCCGCCGATGATCGGTCCTCTAACGGATGTGTCGGCATCCTTCGCGGACATCACGCGCTGAAACACGTCCTGCTGCGGGATCGAACCAATCATGATCGTGATCGCGGCGCCGGTCCAGAACAGCCACTCGCGCGCACCCCCGTCAGGAAAGAAGCGGAACATCTCGCGCGATTGCGCGTACTCGATCACGCGGGCCGCACCGCCTGCCTGATCGGCCGCGAAAAATGCGATCAGCGAAAGTCCGACAACGATGATCACCATCTGGAACGTGTCGGTCAGCGCGACCGACCACATGCCGCCGAACAGTGTGTATACGAGCACGATCGCGGTACCAAGGGCCATGCCCCATGCGACGCTGACGCCGCCCGCCGACAGCAGGTTGAACACCAATCCGAGGGCTGTGATTTGTGCCGCGACCCAGCCAAGATAGGAAATCAGAATGACGATCGAGCTGAAAATCTCGACGCCGCGGCCGTAACGACGTCGATAAAAATCACCGATCGTCAGCAGATCCATCTTGTACAGCTTGCGTGCGAAGAACATTCCAACCAGCACGAGACACAGACCTGCACCGAACGGATCTTCGACCGTATTGCGAAACCCGCCCTCGACGAACTTGGATGGAATACCAAGCACCGTCTCGGAACCGAACCAGGTGGCGAACGTCGTGGCGACGATCACGAACAGCGGCAGCGAACGCCCCGCGAGCGCGTAATCCGCTGTGTTCTTGACACGAGTAGCGGCGTACAGCCCGATGCCGATCGAGGCGATCAGATACAGCGCGATAAAGCCGACCAGTGTCATAGCTTCGGTGCCGTCAATTCGAGCATGGCGAAACGGCGCGCATTATGAAGCAAGGTTTGCGCGGAGCGGGCACGTTCAGATTTGCTCGACGCGGTAACCCTTGGCCCTCAGCTGCTCGACGATGCTTTTCGGCCCCACCAGGTGCAATGAGCCGACGGCGATGAAGTGCTGTCCTGGCTGACGAAGCAGCTCTTCGATCTTGCGGGTCATCGCGACGTCGCGCTGATAAAGAAACTTGTCGTCGAACTCGCGCTTGGCTTCCGGATCGCTAAGACCTTTCTGATTCAGCTTGTACGCGGCATCAGCGTCGCCTTTTTTCCAGGCGCTGAAGATGTCGGCGATGATTTGCGGAGTGCCGTCCATGTTGGAGAGGAACTCACTCAACATCGCCTTTTGCAACCTGGCGCTCAATCCGTCCATCATTGCCAGCTGCTGATCACCGGATTCGAGTTCAATCACTGGTTTACCACCCGCGCTGGCTTTCCGGATCAGGTAGTTATCTATGCCTGCGTCAGGACTAAATCCCAGTTGCTGCAGCTTGGTCGCCGCCAGAACCAGCATCGCGCCCCATGGTTTTATCTTGGCGATTGCTGCCTCGGGCACCTGCAGTTTGGCCGCTTCCGTTTTCGTTTGCTCGTACAGCGATTTACCGAGCCGCGACTCGAGAGTGTCGTTGCCTGACAGCATCATCAGCTGCACCGCGTTTGCCATGTCCATCTTTGAAGCGTCAAGTTCGACGGCAAGCGTCTTCGAGTCGGCAAATGCCTTCTCGATCGTCGGGTTCAGCGGCAACCACTCGCGCTTCCAGGCGTGCACGGTACCTAGCAGATAACTGGTGCGTCCGTCCTTCTCGACCTTCCAGAACAAGCCACGATCGGCCAAAGCTGCCGACGGTATCGACTGGGCGTATGCGCACCCCGCGGTCAGCAAGCCGATAACGCTGAACAATGAAAACGTAAGGCACCTACGCCGGGTGCCATGCAGGACTGTCATTGGCTCGCTCATCGTTGAGTTCCCGTTCGTTTCAACCAGCGTTCGTTCGGAGTCCAGTGGCCATGATGACCGTGTGCACGACCAACAGCGCGTGCGAGCAGTGCCCGGTCACTGGCAACGTCGAGCGGCGCGCGAAGCGCCAGCGCCCCCAACAGGCCGCCAGGTGGAACGGGAACGATCAGGTTGTTCGTCCATGAATCTCCGACGCGCATCGCGACCGGCGCCGGCAGATTGGCCACCGCGTTCGGATCGGCCTGAAGCACCCACGGCGCGAGCTCCTGCACCGCCAACTGAGCGCGCGGCTTGATCGCCGTTTCACCGATGCGTCCACGCTGTCCGAAGCGAACGATCAGGTTCGAGCTCGTCGTGTTAGGTCCAATCTTGTCGGTGATCGCAACGTCGCGGCGCCACGCATGGTTGCGCACCATCATGAATTCCTCGAACGTCATCGCAAGGTCTTCACGCGTGGTCGAATAGCTGTATTCGTCGGTGGCGCGATCGGCCGCGAAAAAATCTGCTACGTCGGTCGGCGTGTATGCGCGCTGCGTCGCGTCGGCCATGGCACCGAAAAATTTAACCTGCGCGAGACCTGCGAGTTGCGCCGATTGCAGCGGAAAGCTCGCCGTCATCTGGTCGGAAGGCAGTTGCTGCGCTTGATAGCGCGGCGATATGTTTTCCCACGCCGACAGCGAATTGTTCAGCGCTGGGCGAACCGAAGGAGGCAGGAAGTCCGACGCGTGCGCGAGCTCGTGATAAAGGAGCCAGCCCGCTTCGGCGAGCAGATACGAGATATCGCGCGAAGTTCGCGACGTCTCGGGAAACGGAACGAAAATGTTCTGATTGTTCTGCGTGTAGCGCCAGACGCCCGAGTACATCAGGTCACGATCGAAATCGGATCGAAAGTCGGGCGCTTCGTTAATGACATCGCGCTGCGCAGCTGTCAGCCAGAAATTTTCAGCGTCCAGATAGATCGCGCCGGTTAGCGCGTAGTAGAAGCTCGGCCTGACCTGAGCACCGATCACGATCGCGGTCACGCCGTTGAACAGCCGCAGCATGTCCTGCGATGCCTGCGTCCGCAGCAGCTGTTCAAATGTTTCGCCCATCCAGTCATGCGACACGACCACACGATCCATGATCTGGTCGACCGTCGGGAGCTGCACCGCCTGTCGTCTGGTCCAAGAACGGCAGCGTGGACAGCGGGCACAAATTGGTTGTGGCGCCGGTGTACTGCAAATTGGCTTCGTACGTGCAGCGCACGAGCGCAGTTGCATACGGGCCGCTTGCTCGATACGGATACGTGCGGGATACGTGCAAATCGCTGAAGACGAATGGCAAGGTGCCGCTTGGATCCGAGCGGCGCCTGCATCGTAGTTTTCGACCAGCACGAACACGTCGTCGGTATCCGTCGCGCCACTCGCTGTGCGCCGCGTCACGCGAAACTTCAATGCCGTGTCGCGCGTCGACTTGGGGCGCGACGAACAGCACACGGTTCGGATCACTGGTATCAAGCGTGACCTGCGGCCCGGTCATTTGCGTCCACGTATTGGTTTCGCCGGACGGCAAGCGCTGGCCACGCGCGCAGCGACACGTTGCCGCCTTCGCGCACAGCGTGATCGACGCGCACCAGCACTGCAACAGCGGCTGTCGGGGCTACGGCATTGATGCTGACGTTGCGCGGTCTGCTGCGCGCCGCTCGCATCGAGTAAACGTAACCGAGAAGCTATAAGTGCCTGCGCTTGGTGGCTCAAAGCTGATCGCCTGTGATCTTCGCCGACATCAACGTGACCGCAGGTCCGGCGGTTTGCGTCCACTGCACGTTGCTGATTGCGCCAGTGCAACCTGCGACTACGGCGCCCGCTGCTTTGCCGACTGCAACAATCGCGTCGGCCACGGCGGAGAACGCTGCCGCTGCCGGTGCACAGTTGGCGAAGCACGTGATGCGAACGGTCAACCAGCGGGCGGAGGGGCGAGGCTGCAGGAGTCGTCGCCGACCACCGCTGCAACACGTCCACCGCACAAGGCCGATACAGACAACCAAGTGGATACGGATCGAAGTGTCATTGCTGTTTCAGGAACTTGCACGCCGACGATACACAGCAGCGCCGGTACCGTCAATGCCGTGCATGTCCTAATGCGCGCGGTCGTAGAACAGTCGCAACCGACATCAAGCGCGCCAGACGATCCACCTGCCCACGACGACAACGACGGCAAGCAGCACGGTCGCCACCGCATACCAGATGTTCGTCAATCGCTGCTCACGTCGCAACATCCGCACTTCGTTGATCAATTCGCCGTCGTCGTGATGCCGCGTCAACGCGGCGTGCATCAATCGGGGTAACTGCGGCAACAGATACGTCCACTGCATCGCTTCACGCTTGAGCCTTTCTTCCATGCCGCGCCAACCCACCTGATCTTCCATCCACCGCTCCAGAAAAGGTTTCGCGGTTTTCCATAAGTCGAGCTCTGGATCTAGCTGACGACCGAGGCCCTCGATGTTGAGTAACGTTTTCTGCAGCAACACCAGTTGTGGCTGCACTTCGACGTTAAAGCGCTGCGATGCCTGGAACAGGCGCAGCAGCACCTGACCAAGCGAGATGTCCTTCAGCGGCTTGTCGAATACCGGCTCGCAGCACGCTCGTACAGCGCTCTCGAGCTCGTCGACACGGGTGTCTTCGGGCACCCAGCCTGATTCGATGTGAAGCTCGGCGACTCGCTTGTAATCGTGCTGGAAGAAGGCAAGAAAGTTCTGCGCCAGATAATTCTTGTCGCTCTCGCTTAGCGTTCCGACGATGCCGAAGTCGAGTCCGATGTATTTGTTGAAATCAGCGCCCTCGGTGCCGATCAGAATGTTTCCGGGATGCATGTCCGCGTGGAAGAACGCGTGATCGAATACCTGCGTGAAAAAAATGGTGACGCCATCGCGCGACAACTTCTGGATGTCGATGCCCGCTTCCAGCAGTCGATCCATTCGGCTGATGGGAATTCCGGTCATGCGCTGCATGACGAGCACGTTGTCACTGCAGTAATCGAAATACATCTCGGGCACGACGAACAGCGGCGAACCTTCAAAGTTGCGCCGCAGTTGCGACGCGTTCGCCGCTTCGCGCATCAAATCGAGCTCGTCATGCAGATAGCGATCGAATTCACGAACCACGGCACGTGGGCGTAAACGCTTGCCGTCACGCCATAACCGCTCCACCAGACGTGCGGCGGTGTCGAGCAGCGACAAATCCTTTTCGATCGCCTGCAACATGTTCGGCCGCAGCACCTTGACTGCCACTTCCTTGCCGGCCTGCGCGCCTTCCTTAAGTACGGCGAAATGCACCTGCGCGATCGACGCCGAAGCGACCGGCTCGCGGTCGAACGACGAGAACACCGCATCGATCGGACGGCGCAGTCCGCGTTCGATTTCGCGCATCGCAATCTCGGATGCAAACGGCGGCACGCGGTCTTGCAGTCGGGCGAGCTCGTCGGCTATATCGGGCGGTAGGAGATCGCGCCGCGTCGACAGCACTTGTCCGAACTTGACGAAGATCGGACCGAGATCTTCCAAGGCACGGCGCATCCGGACGGCGCGGGGCTCGCGCGGTGCGCCGAAGGTCGTCAAATCGACCAGGCGCACCAGCACCCGATTTTTTAAACTCGTAACTACGATTTCATCAAGGCGGTAGCGCCAGACGACCGCCAGGATGCGAATAAGGCGCAGGAGCCGCATGGGCGGCGATTGTAGGGGGTGCGCCTGCTGACTAAGGCTGTATTAAGTACGTGCCAGCAGCTCGATTCGCTTTTCAAGCCGCACCACTGCGTCGCGCAGCTGATTGACTTCCTGGTTGAAGTTTTCGAGATCGTCACGCCCCATCACCATCGGGTTCTCGGTCACGACGTAGTGCGCCGTGTTGTCGAGCATGTTCTCCGCAATCTGCTTCCACTGCGTGGCGCTCGCGCGCATGAAGCCGACCAGCCGCTGCGCAGCGGCATCGCCGATAAACCGCGACAGCTCCTCTTCGGGTTCGGGTCGCAGGTTCTGCAACACGAACGCGAGCGCCTGCGCAAACTCGGCGTCCCCACTGAGCCGCACGTCTTTCATTGCCGCTTGCGGGTCCAGCATCGCGAATGGCAAAGAGGAAAGCGCCACGCCGATCGTGACTGCGGGCTCGGCTGTGTCCGCCAGGGCAAACGTGCCACCGTCGGTCACTTGCAGCGTCATACCAAACGGAGTCGCGTCGAAGCGGGCGCTGCGGCCGGCGAAGGGGGCCAGCCTGTCGCGCGCCCACTGTTCGCGCGCCAGCATGCGATTCAGCAGAGTAATCGCAGCCGAGCTCGCGATCTGATCAATCATCAACGGCCGAAGTGAAAGAGGGCGCCGTGGCGCCCTCCGCATTGCTTCGACATGCGCTTACGCAAGCTGCTGAATGCCGGCGAGAACCCAACCGCCTCCGCGCACCGGCTTGGCCAGATTCCACACCTCGGACACGCGCTCGATCTCGCCGTCGACCTTCAGCGTGCCGTCGAACTTGACGCTCGCGATGTGCTCGTCTGCGTTCGATTCGATGCCAAGCAGGTCCGCATCGAGCGTTACGACTTCGGTTGTCGACTTGCCGCCGCGGGCGCGCAGCTCGTGTGTGAGCGCGGTGAACATGTCATTACTAGTGAACTCGGAAAGTTCTGCCAGATCACCGCTGTCCCATGCTTGTTGCAGCTTGGCGTAGTTCGCCTTGGCCGCCTTCAGAAATGCGGCGCTGTCGAAACCTGCAGGGATACCCCACGGTGCGCTGCCCGAGGCGCCATTGCTGCGTGCAAACTGATCCATTGCCGACCCGGGCCGCGCATCCGCCGCGAACGGAACGTCGTGCGAGCGGGCGGGGACCGGTGCGCTTTCGTAGCCGACATGCTTGTACGTTCCCGGCGAACGTTCGCTCGGAACAGGCGTTGCGCGGCCTGCACCGCCGCTATACGCAGGCTGCGGCGTGCCGCCGCGCATGCGGCGCATCACAAATCCCGCGATCATCAACAATGCCATGCCGATCAGCAGCACTGTCAGGAACATCGTCAGCGCTTCGCCAAACCCGAGATACGACGCAAGCGCGGCGATGCCCAAACCGGCAGCGAGCCCCATCAGTGCGCCACGCCACGGGCTGCGCGGCGCTGCTGCTGCGGCGCCCGGACGCGGCGCAGCAGCGGCTGCCGGCGCTTGCTGTTGATTGCCCGCCTGCGGTGTCTGCTGCTGCGGCGGCGGCGTCGCCTGTCTTTGCTGAACCGGGGCCGATTGCCGGCCGAGGTTCTTGCCCCCACCAAAGCGGCGCTGTGCGTCCGCATCAAACGTAAACGTCGCGGCGACGAGGCCGATCATCAAGGCTGCCAGAGTCTTCGCTGGGAATAAATGTTTCATATGGTCTCCACTACTAATACTTCGTGCCGACATGCAGCGCGCATACACCGGCGGTCAGATTGAACCATTGGACGCTATCGAACCCCGCATGTTCCATCATTTTGGCCAATTCGTCCTGCGGCGGATGCACTCGCACTGACTCGGCGAGATAACGGTAACTTTCGGCATCCTTGGCAATCTTCTCGCCCAACCACGGCAGCACAGTGAACGAATATGCATCGTATATGGGGGCGATTGGCTGCCACACACGTGAGAATTCGAGCACGAGCAGCCGGCCGCCTGGCTTGAGCACGCGCTGCATCTCGGCCAATGCCGCGTCCTTGTGCGTCATGTTGCGCAAGCCGAACGCGACCGATAGGACGTCAAAGTAGCCGGAAGCAAACGGTAGACGCTCGGCGTCGCATTGAACCAAAGGAAGCATCTGCCCCCGATCAAGCAGGCGATCGCGGCCTTCTGCCAGCATCGACGCATTGATGTCGGTTAACCACACTTCACCGGTTGCGCCGGCATCTTTGGCAAACGCGCTTGCCAGATCGCCCGTGCCGCCGGCGATATCAAGCACTTTCATCCCCTCACGCACATTCGCCTCGCGCACTGCGAACGCTTTCCAAATGCGATGCAGCCCTGCCGACATGACGTCATTCATCAAGTCGTACTTTGAGGCGACCGAATCGAATACGCCCGCCACGCGCCGCGACTTTTCCGGCTCGTCGACCTCGGTGAAGCCGAAGTGTGTCGTTGCCGGCTTATCCATGATGACCACAACCTGAAGCACCGGGCGCAGCAGCAGGCGACGTGGACGCCGAATCACGGCTGGCACCTGCCGCCTTGAGTTGCTCGAGATACTCCTCCCACAAGCGGCTTTGATTGATGCCAAGCTCGTACAGGTACTCCCACGAATAAATCCCGCTGGAATGCCCGTCCGAGAAAAGCGGCTGCACCGCGTAGTGGCCGATCGGCTGCACTTCATTGATCGTGACGTCGCGCTTGCCGGCCTGCAGCGTTCCCTGGCCCGGACCATGACCGCGCACTTCCGCTGAAGGCGAGTGCACCCGCATAAATTCGAACGGAAACTTGAAGCTGCGGCCGTCATCGAACTCAATCTCGAAGACGCGAGACGCCGAGTGCAGCGTGATGTTGATCGGTGTAGGTGTGTGCGATGCCATGCCAAGTGCGAGTGGCGCGCCCGGCGGGATTCGAACCCACGACCCCTGGCTTCGGAGGCCAGTACTCTATCCACTGAGCTACGGGCGCAGATAGGTGTGCAATGGTAGCTTGGCAGACGCAGCGATGCTCGCCCGATAGCCGCCGTTATACTTTCGCGCCTCGAACCGGAGCGCTCGATGTCGCAACACGACAATTCCCTGATCAAAACACCGCGCCAACTAATTATCGTGGTCACACTGGCGTTCATCGTGCCGGTGATTCTGATCATCCTGCTCGCGACTTATGTGGCCCGCAGTACCACCAGCGGAACTGCGGGTTCGGATGCGATGAGCGAAAGATCAATCGCCGAACGTATGCGGCCGGTAGGTATGGTCGTGCTCGCGGATTCGAGCGTTCCGAAATCCTTACAGACCGGCGAAGCGGTTTATGCGGCAGCGTGCAGTGCGTGTCACGCGGCGGGCATCGCCGGCGCGCCGCGGACCGGCGACGCTGCTGCATGGGCACCGCGCCTCAAGCAGGGGTTTGACTTGCTGGTTAAGCACGCCGTGGAAGGATTCAAGGCAATGCCGCCGAAGGGCGGTAACGCTAATCTGGATCCCATCGAAGTCGCGCGTGCAGTTGCGTTCATGGGCAATCAGTCGGGAGGAAAATTTAAGGAGCCCGCCGCACCTGCAGCTACCGCCGCGCCTGCTGCTGCTGCATCCCCGACTGCCGTTCCTGCCACCAACGTCGCCGCGGTCACTGCCGCCGCTACCGCGCCAGGAGCGGCCGCCGGCGCAAAGGGCGCAGCAGTCGCCGCCAAGCTCGACGGCGCGACAGTCTATGCGTCGGGTTGCAATGTGTGTCATGCGGCCGGTGTTGCCGGGGCACCGAAGTTCGGTGACAAATCGGCGTGGGCGCCGCGTCTTGCACAAGGCATCGATGGGCTTACTGCGTCCGTGATTAAAGGTAAAGGAGCAATGCCACCGCGCGGCGCCGTGCCCAACGCCAGCGACGCCGAGTTGCGTGCAGCCGTCACACACATGCTGGCGGCAGCAAAGTAACGTCCGCGCATTCCGAGGCTAACCCGTCAAGCTACAGCTCCAGCGGATCGACTTCAATATTCCATCGCAACGCAGTCCGGCGGTTACGCAACGCAGCCAGCCACGGACTTAGCAGCGTATGCAGCTGCGTACGATGGTCTGCCTCTATCAGCAATTGCGCCCGGGATACACCGGCCAAGCGCTGCAGCGACATGGGTACCGGATCGAACAGCCGGACCTCCGACGCAGCCGGCGCGAAGTCGTCGAGCGCTTGCTGACGCGCGGTCCGCAGGAAATCAAGCGCCGCTTCCATCGTTCGCGCTTCTGCGGTCATAAGTGCCTGATGCGTGGCTGGCGGCATGCCCGCCGCTTGGCGTTCGCTGAGCTGCGCTTCGGCAAATTGCGCGTAGTCGTGTCGCGCCAGTGCAGCGAACAATGGATGGTTTGGAAATCGCGTTTGCACGAGCACTCGGCTTGGTAATCCGGCGCGTCCTGCGCGGCCGGAGACCTGTATCAGCGTCGCAAACAGCCGCTCGGGAGCGCGGAAGTCGTGCGACGCCAGCTGACCATCGGGGTTGAGCACCACGACCAGCGAGACACGCTGAAAATCGTGGCCCTTCGCGATCATCTGCGTGCCGACGAGCACATCGATGTCGCCCGCGTGCACGGCATCTAGCGCCTTCTTCGCCGCATTCCGCTGGCGCGTCGAGTCACGATCGAGACGCGCGATCGTTGCTGTGGGCAACAATGCGCGTAGTGTTTCCTCGATACGCTGCGTGCCGTGTCCCACCCCCTTCAAGTTCTGATTGCCGCATGTCGGACAAGCGCGCGGAACCGGTGCGGCATATCCGCAGTGATGACAGCGTAGCGAGCCATCCGGCTTGTGGAAGACTGCAAACGCGGAGCAGCGCGGGCAATTCGACAGCCAGCCGCACGATTCGCATGTCACCACCGGCGCGTACCCGCGGCGGTTCAAAAAGACCAGCGACTGTTCGCCGCGATCGAAGGTGTCCGCCAGGGCATGCACAATCGGTGCCGCCAGTCCATTGTGCGGCTTATTGACGCGCGCATCGATCAGCTCAAGCGCGGGCGGCGGCTGCGACGCACTACCCAGACCGACCCGCTCAGTCAGTTGCAGCAACCGATAATGACCCGTTCGGGCCCGCGCCCAGCTCTCGAGCGAAGGCGTCGCCGTGCCCATGACGATGGGAATATCGAGCAGCTGCGCGCGCTTTACGGCGAGATCGCGCGCGGAATAGCGCACCCCTTCGCCGGCCTTGTATGACGGGTCGTGCTCCTCATCGATCACGATGATCGAAAGACCGGGCATCGAGCAGAACACGGCGAGTCGCGTGCCAACGACGATGCGTGCACGCCGCTCATGCGCCGCCAGCCAAGCCGCTACGCGTTCGGAGTCCGTTAGATTGCTGTGCAGTGCGACTACCTGCTCGCTCGGGAAGCGTGCGCGCAACGACGATTCGAGTTGTGGCGTTAGGTTGATCTCCGGCACCAGCAGCAGTGCCTGCGTGGAAGGATCCAATGCGAGTTTGCGTTCGATCGCGCTTAGGTACACCTCGGTCTTGCCGCTGCCGGTGACTCCGAACAGCAGATGCGGCGCAAATCCCTCAGCTTTCGCCAACCCATCGATAGCTATCGACTGTTCCGTTGTGTGCGCGAGATGGGGCGTCCGAAACTCGGTCCACCGCGGCGAGGCAACCACGCGCAGTTTCGATAGCGACTGTGCGTGGCGCGCCCCCGGAACCCGGCGCAGAGCGCGGGGCAGTGCCGGCAGGGCTACTTCGCCCCATGCATGTTCGTAGTACTCCGCCGCAAAGCGCGTGAGTTGAAGCCAGTGTCGACTCAGCGGTTCGACGTCGGTCAGTGCACGCGTGATCGGCTTTATCTTTGCGGCATCGATCGCGGACTCATTCAATCCGACGACGATGCCGACCTTAGCGTTTCGCCCCACAGGGACAACGCATCTAACCCCTATATCAACGAGTGCGGCGATGTCGGAGGGAAGCGAGTAATCGAAAGCTTGCACGCCCGGAAGGTCGACGATGATCTGCGCGAACAGCTGCTTTGCTTCAGCCTGGCTCATCAGGGTCAGCGTGAAGAAAGGCGATTAAGTGTCTGATTTAATAAAGGCGCAGCAAGGCGAGCCGGCCTGTGGACAACTTTGTGGAAAACCATGCGACTCCGGAGGGGGACCGGCAAAGCGCATCCCGACGCGGTGGCGCTATGTCACCATCCTGTAATCAAAATCATCTTAAAAATCATGAGGTTACGACCCATTTATCAGCGTTTTAACGCTAAACCACTTGGACAGCCGCGTCATTTCTCACGCTCCACGCTTTTGTGCATAAGTCAAGCAGTTGGGCGGTTTTGCCACACCCCAGTCGACCGGGTTCGGAGTGAACGCTTACCTGCGATTTTTCCGGCTCTGCGTGTGCACGGCGCTCACCAAAATCTCGACGCTTTCGGGTGGCGTGTATTGAGAGATGCCGTGACCCAAGTTGAATACGTGACCGTCCCAAGTTCCATCCTTGCGCTGTGGTTCACCAAACGAACTTAATACGTCGCCTGCGGCGGCTTCGATTTCCTTTTGACCCGCAAACAGGACCATGGGATCGAGATTGCCCTGCAGCGCACAGTGCTCGCCGATTCGCTTGCGAGCGTCGCCAAGATTGACAGTCCAGTCGAGCCCGACGGCATCGCAACCACTCGCGGCGATTTCCTCAAGCCACAGCCCGCCCCCTTTTGTGAATACGATCGATGGAACACGCTCTCCGTCGTGCTTGCGCTTCAGCTGGTCGACGACGCGGCGCAGGTACGCAAGCGAAAAGCTTTGATACGCACCATCGGCCAGTGCGCCACCCCACGTATCAAAGAGCATCACCGCTTGTGCACCCGCCTCGATCTGCGCATTCAGATACGCGGCGACGGCTCGGGCATTGACTTCAAGCAGTCGATGAAGCAAATCCGGCCGCGCGTACAACATCGTCTTGATCAAGCGAAAGTCGTCCGAGCCTCCGCCTTCGATCATGTAACACGCAAGCGTAAAAGGGCTGCCCGAAAAACCGATTAGCGGAATGCGATTCCCGAGTGCGCGACGTACCTCGCGCACGGTGTCCGTCACGTAACGGAGCTCGCTATCGGGATCCGGACACGCCAGTCGATCGACATCGGCTTCGCTGCGAACCGGGCGCTCGAACTTCGGTCCTTCGCCTTCGACGAAATACAGTCCCAGTCCCATCGCATCGGGCACGGTCAGGATGTCCGAGAACAGAATCGCCGCATCGAGCGCAAAGCGATCGACCGGCTGCAGTGTCACCTCGGTGGCGTAGGCCGGTGACTTGGCGAGTCCGAGAAAGCTGCCGGCTCGCTTGCGCGTGGCGTTGTATTCCGCCATGTATCGGCCCGCCTGACGCATCAACCAGATGGGTGTGTACTCCGTAGGCTCGCGTAGCAGGGCGCGCAGCAACGTATCGTTTTGTGGTCTCACAAGTTATTGGAACACAGAAGGCGCAAAAAAAAGAGCAGGCGAACGCCTGCTCTCGTGTACAGCTCGAAGAATTGATTACGGCTTTTTGGTGTCTTGCTTGAGCTCTTGTTGTGTCTTGTCTGAGCTCGCTTTGCTTTTCGCCGCCTTCGCTTCCTTCGCGGCTTTCTTTTCTTCCGCTGTCATGTCCTTTGTGCTCTTGGCGGCCGGTGCGGCGGTTGTAGATGCCGCTGCTGCTGGTGCTGCATCCTTCTTCGCAGGCGCCGCATCTTTTGCGGGCGCAGTAGCCGGCGGAGTCGGGCTATAAGGCTTCGTATCCGCAGCTTTCTTGTCTTGCGCGAACGCGACCGTGGCGAACGCCGTAGCGATTAACGCAGCAACTAATTTTTTCATGTTGTGTCCCTGGAACGGTGGTTAATGGATTGACTTGATTGAGACAACGCCGCGAGTCGTTAGCCGAACCATGAGGGCCGATTCATTGACTCTGGACTGTCAACGCTCAGCCGGGGCGCAGGTTGACGTTGAGCCGCCAAGTGGCCGTTTGCACGGCGAAAGTTTCGATTCAGCTGTTAGTGAGCACTTGATAATGCTTCTCGCTACTCCTGCGGCAAAGCGAGGCTTCGCAACTGAAATCGCCCGTCTTTTCGAAACAGCCATGTTTCTTGATAGGTCACAGCGTTTCGAACAAGCAGCGAGGACGGCGGGGCCGGCAATGGAGAAGCAGCTCGCAGCGAACGCAGTGCGACGGCGTTGAGCTGGCCAATTCCGGGTGACCGCATGATCTTGCTGTTGATGACCTTGCCCTCACGATCGACCGTCATCTCGACCACAACGACAGCGCGCAGCAAGTGCTCTGGCCGACCTTCGAACAGGCTCTTGCGGTTTATTTCATGGATGCGCTCTGCGGCACGTTGCTTCCAGCTTTCAAGGGCGGGGTTCAGCGGTGCCAACCGTGCAATGCGCACGGGAGCGGGCGGTTCCGCGGCAGCGATCACGTCGGACTTCGACTCCACGACCGGGGCTGGTGGCGGCGTAGGTCGGGTACTGGGTGCAGGCAGGGGAGCCGGCGGCGGAGCTGTACATGCGGAGCCCAGCCCAGCGATTAAGAGCCATGATGCGCGGCTGCTTTTCATGTTTACGAGCCTATCAGCGCGGCTCGTCAGAATCGAGCATCTAAACCCGCGAGCCAGGTACGTCCCGGTGCCGGTTCGAAATAACGTCCATTGGCCTCGTTGACGATAACCGAGCCGATGGTGCGCGCATTCAGCAAATTGTCGACACGAATGAAGGCACGCAGCGATGAGGCACCGACTGAAAACGTCCGCGCGATCGCCGCATTGAGGGTCGCGTAACCCGGTGCGGCATCGGTGTTGCGATCATCGACTCGCAGCTCGGATTGCGCGTGCCCTTCAAAGATGAAATCGATATCGCGCAAGCGGTACTTTGCCTCCGCGTACGCTGTGTACGACGGTACTCCTGGAAGCCGATTGCCCGCCGCCACAAGCACCGTCGGCTGCGTGCATGGCGCAGCGGTACACGTTAAAAATGGCTCCGCAAACTCGGCGCGTATCGCAGCGGCAGACGCATAAAAGGACAGGGCGCTGGTTGGCTCCCATCCGACACTGGCCTCAATGCCACGCCGGCGCGTAGCCCCGGCGTTGGCAAACGTCGAGCGGCCGCCCGCATTGGTGCGAACGACGATGTCGTCTTTGGTATCGATGTAGAAGGCGGCGAACGTTCCGCGCAATGTGGGCGACGCGACCGCCTTCGCGCCGACTTCGTAGTTGTTGCTGCGAGCTGGCTCCAGAGAGGTATTAAAGCCAGCGCTACCGTCGGGTCGGTAAGCCAGCTCGTTTAACGTTGGCGTCTCGAACCCGCGGCCGTAAGACGCGTACACGCTGCTCGACTGTGAAGCGCGGTAAACAACGCCTACGGTCGGATTGATCGAGTCATAGCGCGCACGTCCTGAATCATCGCCGTTGGCAAGAAAATGATCCTCGCCGCGAAACTCGACTTCAGATGCACGCACGCCCGCGTGCAGTCTCCATCCCGTTCCGATGCGTGACTCCAGCTGCGCATACACATCACGTGACTCGACGACATTGTTTTCATCGCGACGCAGCCTTCCCAACGTACCGAGTGTCAGTGCCGGCTGCAAAGTGAAGTTTTCGTAACCGCGCCGGTCCTCGTCGAGCCGCTCGACATTCGCACCGAGCGTCAACGTGAGCCAGTCGAGAGCGAATTGCACCCGCGCATCGACACCGCCATACGTTCGATCGAAGTCGATGACGCCCCCCGGATGATTCGGCGGCGTTTGCACCGCGACAGGAATCGCCTGGAACTGCGTTACCGCGCGGCGTCCTCCCCATGCTGCGGCTTGATAACTCCAGCGCTCGGTCAAATCGCCCGTGAGCTGCGCGCCGAGCTGCTGTTGATCGGTCGACTTCCGTGTTCGGAACTGCAGCGCTTGCGGCGATGCCTGGCGTGGATTGTCTTGCCATTGCGCACGCGTAAGTCCGAGCGGATCTTCGGCGTCCGGAATGTCGAGGGCGTTCAGCGTTATTCGCAAACTGCCGAGCGGCGTGTCAAGTGCAGCGGCTCGCAAATTGACCACGTCGCGCCGCGCCTGGCTGTAATCGCGATAACCGTCTGTCGAGAAGCGGCTGGCATCGACCGCGTACGCGTATGGCGCGCTACCGCCGCTGATATTGATACCGCCACGCCACGTATCGTACGAACCGACTGCCGCGGAGACTTCAACGGCGTTCGGACCGGCATTAGCGCCGGATTCGAGACGTGTCGTCATCGAAATCACGCCGCCTGAAGAGTTTCCATACAGCGCCGAAAAGGGCCCGCGCAGCACCTCAATACGATCGACAGCATTCAACGCGAAATGCGACACCTGTCCTTGCCCGTCGGGCATCGTCGCAGGAATGCCGTCCGCATACAGACGAATGCCCCGCACGCCGAAGGTCGAGCGCGCACCGAAGCCACGTACCGAGATCTGTAAGTCCTGCGCGTAATTCTGCCGATTAAGCACGACCATTCCCGGCACCCGTACCAGCGATTCGGACAAGTTCACTCTGAGGTTGGTATCGCGTACTTCGTCGCGATCGACGACGTCGGTGGACGCGGGCACATCGAGCTGCGAACGCTCGGTGCGCGTGGCCGTTACGACAACGCGTTCCAGCGTTTGAACGGATTCCTGCGCATAGGAGGACGCGATGGGAAGCAGTAACAGGGTTAGCGACAGGCTGCGCATGACAACGTGGCTTCGCTCCATGGTGGTGGATGCGTCACAGCAAAAAGAGCAGCCGACGGCTGCTTTTACGCACGTTACCCAGCGCCCAGCTATTTGCCGCGCAGCTTGCGTATCGCCGCCAACTGCGCCGCAAGGGCAGACATCTCCGCTTCAACCTTGGCAATTTCGAGCTCGCTGCCCGCGTTTCTGCGTGCCTCTTCCGCCTTTGCCAGTGCGTCGCGCGCTTTGGCTTCGTCGAGGTCATGGCCGCGGATCGCCGTGTCGGCCAGCACGGTGACAACGTGCGGCTGCACTTCGAGAATGCCGCCGGCCACGAACACCTGCTCTTCTTCGGCTTTGCCCGGCATCTTGATACGAACCACACCCGGGCGGATGCGGGTGATCAGCGGCGTATGGCGCGGGTAGATGCCGAGTTCGCCTGCTTCGCCGGGCAGAGCGACGAACTCAGCGTCGCCCGCGAAGATACTTTCCTCGGCGCTGACAACGTCGACGTGAATCGTCGTTGCCATTTACTGCACTTTCTTCTCGAGCGCTTCGTCGATGGTGCCGACCATGTAAAACGCCTGCTCGGGCAGCGCATCGCACTCGCCGTCCACGATCATCTTGAAGCCGCGAATCGTTTCTTTCAGTGGCACGTACTTGCCAGGTGAGTTGGTGAAAGCCTCGGCAACCTTGAACGGCTGTGACAAGAAGCGCTGAATCTTGCGGGCGCGGGAGACCGCTAGTTTGTCTTCAGGCGACAACTCGTCCATGCCCAGAATCGCGATGATGTCGCGCAGCTCGCGATAGCGCTGCAACGTCGATTGCACACGGCGTGCGGTGTCGTAGTGTTCTTCGCCGACGACGTTCGGATCAATCTGGCGCGAAGTCGAATCGAGCGGATCGACCGCAGGATAAATACCGAGCGAGGCGATATCGCGCGACAACACGACCGTAGCATCCAGATGGCCAAACGTCGTTGCCGGTGACGGATCGGTCAGGTCGTCGGCCGGTACGTAGACGGCCTGGATCGACGTAATCGAGCCCACCTTGGTCGACGTAATGCGCTCCTGCAGCTTGCCCATTTCTTCGGCTAGTGTCGGTTGATAGCCGACTGCCGACGGCATGCGGCCGAGCAACGCCGACACCTCGGTGCCCGCCAGCGTGAAGCGATAAATGTTGTCGACGAAGAACAATATGTCTTTGCCTTCATCGCGGAAAGCTTCGGCCATCGTCAGCCCAGTCAAGCCGACTCGCAACCGGTTGCCCGGTGGCTCGTTCATCTGACCGAACACCATTGCGACCTTCGACTTGCCCAAGTCCTCCTGCACGATGACCTTCGCGTCCGACATCTCGTGATAAAAGTCATTGCCTTCGCGCGTGCGCTCGCCCACACCGGCGAATACCGAAAGCCCCGAGTGTGCGGTCGCGATGTTGTTGATCAGCTCCAGCATCGTGACAGTCTTGCCGACACCGGCGCCGCCAAACAATCCGACCTTGCCGCCTTTGGCGAACGGGCACATCAAATCGATCACCTTGATGCCGGTTTCGAGCAGTTCGACCGACGGCGACAACTCGTCGAACTTCGGTGCCGGTTGATGAATGCCGCGCCGCTCGTCCGACTGAATCGGGCCACGCTCGTCGATCGGACGACCCAACACGTCCATCACGCGCCCGAGGACACCGGGGCCGACCGGAACCATGATGTTGTTGCCGGTGTCGGTGACCGACATGCCGCGCCGCAGCCCGTCCGAAGAGCCCATCGCAATCGTGCGCACGATGCCATCACCCAACTGCTGTTGGACCTCGAACGTCAGACCCTGCTCGGCAAGTTTGTTGGTCTTGTCCTCATCGAGCGTCAGCGCGTTGTAGACGTTCGGCATCTGATCGCGCGGAAATTCGATATCGACGACTGCGCCAATACATTGAACGATGGTTCCTGTTGACATAGTTACGTACCCAGTTATGAAATGGCGGCTGCGCCGCCCACTATTTCCGAAATCTCTTTCGTAATACCCGCCTGCCGCGTTTTGTTGTAAACGAGCTGCAATTCCTCGATCAACTTCTTCGCGTTATCCGACGCCGCCTTCATCGCGACCATGCGTGCGCTTTGCTCGGACGCGATGTTTTCCGCGACCGACTGGTAGACCAGCGCCTCGAGATAGCGCACCATCAACGTATCGATTACTGCGCGTGGGTCGGGCTCGTAGATGTAATCCCACGAGTACGCACGCTTTTCTTCCTCCGTCTGCGCCAGACGATCGGCCGTCAGCGGCAGCAGCTGTTCGATCACAGGCTCCTGCTTCATCGTGTTGACGAACCGCGTGTACGCCAGATACACCACATCCAGCTTGCCTTCGGCGTACTGATCGAGGAGCACCTTGACCGGACCGATCAGTTTTTCCATATGCGGCCGGTCCCCTATCTGAACGTAGTGCGAGATAACGTTCGCATTGAGCCGCTGCAAAAAACCGAGACCCTTGTTGCCAATTGCGGTGGCGAGTATCTGTACGTTCTGGCTAGAAAGGTCTTTTACCTTCCCCAGCAGCACACGTTGAATGTTCGTATTCAAACCGCCGCACAGTCCCTTGTCGGTAGTGACGAGGATCACGCCCGCGGCGTTCTTGCCCTCGCGCTTCAGAACAAATGGATGCTTGTATTCCGGCGTTGCCAGTGACAGATGCGCGACGATGTTTCGAATCTTGTCGCCGTACGGACGGATTTGGCGCATGCGCTCCTGCGCCTTGCGCATCTTTGACGCGGCAACCATTTCCATTGCCTTGGTGATCTTGCGCGTGTTCTGCACGCTCTTGATCTTGCCGCGGATTTCTTTGGTACTCGGCATCAAGCTATGTCGACTTTTTGAACTCGGCGATCGCAGTCGTGAGCGCGGCCTCGTCTTCCTTCGACAAATCCTTGGTCGACTCGATGCGATCGACCAGCGCTGCATGTTTGGTCTTGACGAAATCGCGCAGCGCCTTTTCGGTCGCGAGGCAGTCCTTGACTTCGACGTCGTCAAACGCGCCGTTGTTAACCGCGAACAACGTCACGGCCATTTCCCACACCTGCAGCGGTTGATATTGCAGCTGCTTCATTAGCTCGGTCACTCGGCGGCCGCGATCAAGCTGCTTTAGGGTCGCGGCGTCGAGGTCGGATGCGAATTGCGAAAAAGCAGCGAGCTCCCGATACTGCGCCAGCGCCAGGCGAATGCCGCCGCCCAGTTTTTTGATGACCTTGGTCTGTGCGTTGCCACCTACACGCGACACAGAAATGCCGGCGTTAATTGCGGGACGAATACCGGCGTTAAACAGGTCAGTCTCGAGAAAGATCTGGCCGTCGGTAATCGAGATCACGTTCGTGGGTACGAACGCGGTGACGTCGCCAGCCTGTGTTTCGATGATTGGCAGCGCAGTCAGCGATCCGGTCTTGCCTTTGACCGCTCCCTTGGTGAACTTCTCAACGTATTCCGCGTTCACGCGCGCCGCGCGTTCGAGCAACCGTGAGTGCAGATAAAACACGTCGCCCGGATACGCTTCGCGGCCCGGCGGGCGACGTAGCAGTAGCGAGACTTGTCGATACGCCCACGCCTGCTTGGTCAAGTCGTCATAAATGATCAGCGCGTCCTGCCCTCGATCGCGGAAGTACTCGCCCATCGTGCAACCCGAATACGGAGCGATGTATTGCATCGCCGCCGAGTCCGACGCCGACGCTGCGACGATGATCGTATAGTCCATCGCACCGTACTGCTCGAGCTTGCGCAACACTGTGGCAATCGTCGACGCTTTCTGACCGATCGCGACGTAGACGCAGATCAGGTCCTTGCCCTTTTGATTGATAATCGTGTCGACCGCAACTGCGGTCTTGCCGGTCTGGCGGTCGCCAATGATCAGCTCGCGTTGGCCGCGGCCAACGGGCACCATCGAATCGATCGCTTTCAATCCGGTTTGCACCGGCTGAGATACCGACTGACGCGCGATGACGCCGGGCGCGACTTTTTCGATGACGTCGGTCATCTTCGCGTTGATCGGCCCCTTGCCGTCGATCGGCAGTCCGAGCGAATTGACGACTCGGCCGAGCAGTTCAGGACCGATCGGCACTTCGAGAATGCGGCCGGTCGCCTTGACCGGGTCGCCCTCGCGAATGTGTTCATAGTTGCCCAACACCACCGCGCCCACCGAATCGCGCTCCAGGTTCAGCGCCAACCCGAACGTATCGCCGGGAAACTCCAGCATCTCGCCCTGGCTCACGTCGGCCAGGCCGTGAATGCGGCAAATGCCGTCTGTTACGGTCACAACCGTGCCCTGCGTGCGGAAATCCGCCGTCAGTGTGAGTTTCTGAATTTGGTTACGAATCAGCTCGCTGATTTCGGAGGGTTTTAGTTGTTGCATTGAATTTCCTGTGTGTGTGACTTATTCCGCGCGTAGTGCCGATGCCATGCTGGCAAGCCGGCCCCGCACCGTGCCATCAATCACTTCATCGCCGACGGTGATCAGTGCTCCGCCAATCAACGCACGATCGACTGTGACCTGCGGTCGAACTTTGCGCTTGAAACGCCGCTCAAGATCGCCGACCAGTTGCGCAAGCGCTGCGTCGTCAACCGGAAATGCACTTTCGATCTGCGCTTCGATCACGCCTTCGCGCTCGTTTTTCAGTGCTTCAAACAGCGTCGCAATTTCAGGCAGCACGGCCAGTCGATCATTTTCAATCAGGATCCGCACAAAGTTCTGCGCTTCCGCATTCAAGGCATCGCCGGTACCCGCTGCGACGAGTCCGTACAGTTCCTCCGGCCCGACCTTCGGATCGCCAATCGCGTTATGCATATCGGGATCGGAGACGATCATCGCCAGCCGCTGCAGCGCTTGCGACCATTGCTGCAACTTACCGCCGGCGTCCGCCGAAGAAAAAACGGCTTCCGCATACGGGCGCGCGATCGTCAGGTTCTCGGCCATGCGTGCGCGCCTAGCGCAACTGCTCGCGCAACTGTTTCAACAAGGCCGAGTGCGCCTGCGCGTCGACTTCCTTCTGCAGAATTTTCTCCGCCCCGGCAACAGCGAGCAAAGCAACCTGTTCGCGCAGCTGATCCTTTGCGCTCGCCATCTGCTGTTCGATTTCCGCCTGCGCCGCCGCTTTTTCGCGCGCGCCTTCTGTGCGCGCCACGCTCTTGGCTTCCTCGATCATCTGCGCGGCGCGCTGCTCGGCTTGCAAAATGATCTGCGACGAGCGCTGGCGTGCCTCACCAACAGACGCGTCGGCCTGCTTGGACGCATTTTCGAGCGTCACACGCGCCTGCTCGGCATCGGCAAGGCCGGCGATGATTTTCTTCTGCCGCTCGTCCATCGCGCGGGTGATAAACGGCCACACATACCGGTTGCAAAACCAGATAAACAGCGCGAACGTGATCGCTTGCGCGATCAAGGTCAGGTTGAAGTTCATCGTTTGCGAACTAGTTAAGCACCGTCAGCAACGGGTTTGCGAAGGCGAAGAACATCGCCAGGCCGACGCCGATAATGAACGACGCGTCGATCAGACCGAGCAATAGAAACACCTTCGCCTGAAGTTGCGGCATCAATTCCGGCTGACGCGCGGCACCTTCCAGGAAGCGGCTGCACATGATGCCGACGCCGACGCAGGCGCCCAAGGCACCGAGGCCGATCATTAATCCGATGCCGATGCTGGTGTACGCCTGAACCATCGCCAGCAATTGAAGCTTTTCCATAATGTTTGCCCTTGTTAGAAAGTCAATGATGTTCGTGCGCGATCGCGATGTAGACCACGGTCAACATCATGAAGATGTAGGCCTGCAATCCGACGATCAAGATGTGAAAGATCGACCAGCCGAGCGCGAGAAAGATGCTCGCCACCGTGCCGACCAGCCCGGCTGCTGCCATCGTCCATAGCAGCAGGAAAATGATCTCGCCCGCGTACATGTTGCCGAACAACCGCAATGAATGCGACAGCGGGCGTGAGATCAACTCGACCAGATTGAACAGCAGGTTCGGAATCCAAAGCAGAGGATTCTTTCCGAACGGCGTGCAGAACAGTTCGTACATCCAACCGCCGAAGCCTTTGACGGCGATCGAGTAGTAAATCATCAGCAGCCACACCGACAGGGCCAGCGCAAAGGTCGTATTGACGTCGGCGGTGGGCACGTTGCGGAAGTGTTCCTGCCCCAGCACGTACTTATGAAAGAAGTGCATCAGGTCGACGGGCAGAAAGTCCATCGCATTCATCAACAACACCCACAGGAATACGGTGAGTGCGATAGCAGCGACCAAGCGATGCGAATCGCCGTGATAGATGCCCTTGACCTGATCGTCGACGAAGTCGATTAGCCACTCGACGAACGCCTGGCGCCTCCCAGGCACGCCGGCGGTGGCGCCGCTGACGACCCAGCGCAGGAAACCCAGCGCGACTACTCCGAGCAGAACCGACACGGCGATCGTGTCCCAATGCACCGCCCAGAACCCCTCGCCCGACGCATTGAACTTCAGGTGATTGGCAATATAAGAAGTCGGTGTCAGCTGCTCTTCGGTCGCCACGGCGCTAGGTTTCTCTGACAAAAAGGGCCATCGAGAACAAGACCGTCGTGATCGCAAACGTCGCGATAAAGCCGAAGGCCACCACACTCTTGTACAAAATGAAAACCGCCGCCAATCCGGCAACGATCAGGAAAACTTTCAAGCCTTCTGCAATCAGCGCACTGGTCACGGCAGTCGCCGGATCGCCCGCCGGCTTGCGCAACGCGTACCACGCTGCCGCCAGCCCCGCTGTGATACTGATTGCGCCACCCAGCGCCGCAGAGATCGCGCCGTGCGCGCCGGCAATCCAGCCAAGCACGACGATGGCCAACGCGGTGGCGAGAAGCTGCCACCTGAGCACCGTTCGAATCGGCTGGCTCAGTGCGAAAGACATTGATTGACTAGACGGGAATTAGAGCAAGTCGCAAGTAAAAAAAGCTGCGCATTGTACTGCGGCGCATTGAGCCGGGTCAAAGCAGAACGGCCCTTGCTGCAATCGGGAAGCGAGCACTCATCCGTACGGTAACGACTGACGCGCGGCAAGTCGTCAGAGAACAGTCGGCATTCGGTCGGGATGGTGCGCGCGCAGGTACCCTCAGAAAACAGCTTAGCGCCGCAGCCGCGCAACAATCCCTTCGAGCTGGTCCAGGCTGGCAAACTTAATCGTCAGTTCGCCCTTGCCGCGCGCATCGGCGTGCAGTTTCACGTCTGCACCCAGCGTGTCTGCCAGTTCGTCCTCGAGGCGGACGATGTCACGGGCGCGTGCCGGCGTCTTTTTCGATGTCTTGCGAGGTTTTGCGGCCCCTCCACGCGCAACCAGCGCCTCAGTTGCACGGACTGAAAGCTGTTCGGCCGCAATGCGGTTGCCAAGTTGAATCTGCTGCGCGGCGCTTAGCGCCAACAGTGCTCGCGCGTGACCCATATCGAGCTTGCCATCCAGCACCATCTGCTGCACCGGTGCCGCCAGGTTGGTTAGCCGCAGCAGATTCGACGTGGCACTGCGCGAGCGCCCGATCGCTTGCGCCGCCTGCTCATGCGTGAAATCAAATTCGCGGATCAGCCGCTGTACGCCGTGCGCCTCCTCGAGCGGATTCAGGTCTTCGCGCTGGATATTTTCAATCAGCGCCATCGCAAGAGCCGCGTTATCGGGCACTTGCTTGATGATGACGGGCACCTCTTGCAGGCCGGCCATCGAAGCCGCGCGCACGCGACGCTCACCGGCGATGATTTCGTAGCCATCACCGACGGAACGCACAAGAACCGGCTGCATCACGCCCTGCGCCTTGATCGATTCGGCCAGCTCGCGCAAAGCTTCGGGGTTCATCCTCGTGCGCGGCTGGTATTTGCCGGGCCGTAGCTGATCGAGCGGCAGAAGCCCGGTCGATGCCGCAGTCGGCATGTTATCGCCGCCGAGCAGAGCGTCGAGTCCGCGGCCAAGTCCCTTATTGCGCTTCATGTTGGTCTCATAGGTTGTCCCCGCTACCCGATGGAGCGCGATACCAATACGCATAACAATCCTCGAATCCGAACTTCGAATATGCACGCCGTGCAGATATGTTGTCTGCTTCGACCTGCAAATAAGCCGCGTCGGCGCCAGCGGCACGCGCGTTATTTAAGAGCTGCGCGACGATCGAGCTGGCGACTCCGCGGCCGCGATGTTCGGCCGCCGTCACCATGCCGAAAATCCCAGCAAGCTTGCCTTCGATTGCGACGCTCCCGCACGCGATCGGCGTGTCGCCATCGCATTGAACGACAAACGCACTTCGGTCCGAAGCTCTTGTGTATCGATCGCGCTCTGCGTCTGCCTTGGCCGCATCGATCCCGTGCAGCTTGCAAAACGCTGATGCAAATTGCTCAGCGTCGACGGATTGCGCTGCCGACGGCGCCGCGCTTAAGTGAGTCTGCGAAAGCGCAACAGACATCACGCGAGTGTCTTGATGTGCGCCGAAACCGGCCGCTGCCAACTCCGTATCGAGGTTATGTGGCTGTGAAAAAGGCGTGATGCGAAACAGACACGGGAGGCTATGGTGCCGGTAAAAGGCAAGACAGTGCGAGAGTTTCTCGGCAAGCGCCAGAACGCCAGCGCCGACGCTGTTGATCGAGCGCGCGCGCTTGGCTTTTCCAGGCGAATACCTCAGCAGCCAGCCGTCAAAGAAACTCTGCTGCGTCGGCTGCGATACGGACAATGCAGCATCTTCGATACGCGCCGCGAGCGTATACCGCCCGCCATGCGCTCGCAGCGCTGCCGGTATGGATGCCGGGTCGAGCATCTGCATAGCTTTCGGCATCAAGCCGCGCGTTCCATTGCGTGCACGCGGCGGATCATTTCCGCACCGAATGAGACGTACGCTTGTGCACCTTTGGATGCGCGATCGTAGATAACCCCTGGCAGGCCATAACTCGGCGCTTCCGCCAATCGCACGTTGCGCGGAATGATCGTGTCAAACACTTTATCTCCGAACTTCGCTACCAGTTGTTCGGAAACCTGCTGCTGCAGCGTCATGCGCGAGTCGAACATTACCCGCAGCAAACCGATGATGCGCAGATCAGGATTCAGGTTTGAAGCGACACGCTGAATGGTGTTGACCAGATCTGCGAGCCCCTCGAGTGCAAAGTATTCGCACTGCATCGGGATGATGACGCCGTGTGCCGCGCACAGTCCGTTGAGCGTCAGCAGCGACAGCGAGGGCGGACAATCAATCAGGATGAACTCGTACTGATCGCTTACCGACTCAAGTGCGCCCTTAAGTCGCGTTTCGCGATGATCCAAATCAACGAGATCAATTTCGGCGCCCGCCAGTTCACGGTTCGCGCCGAGCACGTCGTAGCCGCCATGCTCCGCATGGTGGCGAGCGGTCCGCACGTCGGACGTCCCCAACAGCACCTGATACACGGTGGCCGGAAGGCTGCGCTTGTCGATGCCGCTGCCCATCGTGCCGTTTCCCTGAGGATCGAGGTCAACCAGCAATACACGCTGCGCGTGCGCCGCAATTCCGGCCGCAAGGTTGACCGCGGTTGTCGTCTTCCCGACGCCGCCTTTTTGATTGGCGATGCAAAAGATGCGTGCCATTTATCAAGCGACCTGCATCAGCACCAGGTGCCGCTCGGCATTCAGACGCGGAACATCCAGTCGAACCGTACGCGCGCGCACGTCGGGCAGCACACGCTTTAGCTCGTTCAGTTCGTCGCTTGGCAGCGCGCCCTTCATTGCGAACCACCAGCCGCCGGGGGCAAGCAAGTGCCGGGTCAGGCCAATGAATTCGGTAAGCGACGCGAAAGCTCGAGCCACGATCAGTTCAAACCGCGACTCGGTTTTAAGTGTCTCGACTCTCGAGTGCACGCAATCGACGTTGTACAGCCCAAGCTCGACGGTCACCTGCGTCAAAAACGCAATCTTCTTTTGAACCTTATCGACCAGCGTCACCTGCAGATTCGGCGCGGCGATCGCAAGCGCGACGCCGGGCAACCCGCCTCCTGAGCCGACGTCAAGTAGTCGGGTCGCTGCGTCGCCGGCGACACGCTGCACTTCCGGCACGATCGCCAACGAATCGAGTAGATGATGGCTGAGCACGTCTGCAGGCGCTTGAATCGCCGTCAGGTTATGCACCGCATTCCAGCGCAGCAGCAAAGCGGCATAGCGAGCGAGCGCATCCGATTGCGAACTGCTGAGTTGCAGCCCCAGCCCAGCGGCGCCGCTGGTGATGGCGTCGGCAGTGACAGGCTCAGCAGAACGTTGCGGCGAAAGATGCGGCTGCAAAGCGTCTGCTGCAATTAGGCGGCGAGGCGCCCTTCGCCACCGCCGTTGCCGCGCCGCTTCAGATGCACTAACAGCAATGAGATTGCGGCGGGCGTGACCCCGGAAATTCGGGACGCCTGACCGATGGTTTCAGGGCGTTGCTCGCGCAGCTTCTGTCTGACCTCGAATGAGAGTCCGCGAACGTCGTCATAGTCGAACGAGGCCGGAATGCGTGTCGTTTCCTGCAATTCACGACGGGCTACCTCATTTTGCTGACGGGCGATGTAGCCGGCGTACTTGATCGAAATCTCCACCTGTTCGCCTACCGTGGCATCTGTCACCGCCGGACCGCCTATGTTCAAACCGTCTTTTCCACGCAGTGTTGCCAAGGCCGTATAGGTCGCTTCAGGCCGCTTCAGCAGTTCCGCCAAGGTGTACTCGCGTTCTATCGGTTGGCCGAAGACGCGGATAGCTTCGGCGTCTCCTAGTAAGTGAGGATTCACCCACGTGTACTTTAGACGCTCGATCTCCGTGGCGACCGCGTCGCGCTTTCGGCAAAAGGCATCCCAGCGAACGTCGTCTACGCACCCCAAGGCGCGGCCGATCTCGGTGAGGCGAACGTCGGCGTTGTCCTCACGTAGCGATAATCGATACTCGGCTCGACTGGTGAACATACGGTACGGCTCGGCTACTCCGCGTGTTATCAGATCGTCGACCAGCACACCGAGATAGGCCTCGTTGCGTGCTGGACACCATGCATCACGGCCGCTCGCAGTCAACGCGGCATTGATGCCGGCTAGCAGCCCCTGCGCACCCGCCTCCTCATAACCGGTCGTGCCGTTGATCTGTCCGGCGAAGAACAATCCGCCGATAGTCTTGGTCTCGAGCGAGCTCTTGAGCGCTCGCGGGTCGTAATAGTCATACTCAATCGCGTAGCCCGGGCGAACGATGTGAGCTCGCTGCAAACCGGTAATCGACCGGACGACGTTTAGCTGCACATCGAAGGGCAATGAAGTAGAGATGCCGTTCGGGTAGATCTCGTGCGTCGTCAGTCCTTCGGGCTCCAAAAAAATCTGATGGCTCGACTTGCCTGCGAAGCGGTGAATCTTGTCTTCAATTGAGGGGCAATAACGCGGCCCAACGCCTTCGATCACACCCGAATACATCGGCGATCGATCGAGGTTGGCGCGAATCACATCGTGCGTCTGCTGATTCGTGTGCGTTATCCAGCACGACACCTGGCGTGGATGCTGCTCAGCCGAGCCCAGAAACGAAAACACCGGCACCGGATCCGTCTCGCCCAGCTGCTCTTCGCACGCTGTGAAATCTATCGTGCGGCCGTCGATACGTGGCGGTGTCCCAGTCTTCAACCGGCCTTGCGGAAGCTGCATTTCCTTTAAGCGCGCAGCGAGGGACACCGCCGCCGGGTCTCCCGCGCGGCCAGCGGCGTAGTTGTTCAGCCCAATATGGACGAGGCCGTTCAAGAATGTGCCCGCGGTCAATACAACGGTCGCGCCGTGAAAACGGATGCCGGACTGTGTCACCGCTCCGCAAACTCGGCCACCGTGCAGCAGAAGATCATCAACAGGCTGCTGGAACAGCCAAAGGTTGGGCTGGTTCTCGAGTCGTCGACGAATTGCCTGGCGGTAGAGAACCCGATCAGCCTGCGCCCGCGTCGCCCGCACTGCCGGGCCCTTCGAGCGATTCAATATCCGGAACTGGATTCCGGCTTCATCGGTGGCCGCCGCCATTGCCCCGCCAAGCGCGTCGATTTCCCTGACCAAATGTCCCTTGCCGATTCCGCCTATCGACGGATTGCAAGACATTTGACCCAACGTCTCGAGGCTGTGCGTCAGCAGCAGCGTCTTGCTGCCCATGCGGGCGGCCGCAAGCGCAGCCTCTGTTCCAGCATGGCCGCCACCAACAACAATGACGTCAAAATGTTCAGGAAATTGCATCAAACGCAGTGAAATTTTTAGGCTGAGCGCGTCGAAAAAACGAAACGCGCTTTAACAGCGCCTCGCGCAGCGGGAAGTATACGCAGCGGAGGCTGGCGTCCTATGTTCCACGTGAAACAACAGCACCGCTTAGTGGCGGTGTTCCACGTGAAACAGTGAGACTACTGACTGAACCGAGGCTCTAGCACGGTCCCGCGCACGCGCAAGCTTACGGGGGCCTGCACGCGCTGCGTGCCGAGCTCTACGCGCACTCCGCCCGCCAGTGCCAGGTCGGGGGCAACCGTGAAGTCGCCGCGAGCCGCCATCGCGCCGGCGCGGCCGCCGGTATCTTCGAAGCGCACGCCGTTTGCCGAAGCCGCCATGATTCCGTTGAACTCCGTGAAGCGTGTTGTTCCCGCTGCCATCGCACCCTGCGATGCTGCAAGACCGAGATTGATTCCGTTCAACGTCGCCCATCTAAGCTGGAACGGCCCGGCGATCGCAGCACGTGCGAGCGCATCGTCAAGCGTGGGGCCGTGTCCGGCGATAGTCAGACTCATCGTCGCTGTCCCCTGCACCGCAGTCGGCGGACCTTCACCACTTGGCGGTTGGCCCGAGGGACGCAGGGTTTGCAGGACTGATTCGACATCAATGTTCGAGGCTCCCGCGATTCCGGTAATGGCCCATTCGACGTCCGTCGCCGCGTACACGGTGCCGCTGGTCATCCCGAAAAACCCCGCAAGCGTGAAGTCGGATACTTCAACGACGTTGTCGAAGATCCGCCCGGTTGCTTGGATTTCGTTCCAGCGCACGCGAGGGCCAAACGGAGGCATCCAGCGATCTGCGCTCAGGCGGAACTCGATCGACTCGCGCCCATCGGGCAACCGCCCGGGCCTAAATGACAACTGCATGGTTCCGTCGACATTGAGCGGCCGCAACACGAGCGGGCCGAACGAGCCATCGGCGGTACGTCGCAAAACTCCTTCGAACGCGTCGGGAAATAGGCGTGAGTCTCCAATTCGAACCGAGGCGAAGCGGATCGTCGAAATCTTGCTTGGAAGCTCGCGCGCGCCGCCCGGCAATGTGCGGACGATGTAGGCAGCCTGCGTTGGCGTCACCGCCATCGGCGCGATCAACGCTTCGCTCCACACCCAGTTACCGCCACGTATTGCACTCCACAGGTCTTTCCAATTGATTAGCAGCGAAACTTCATCTGCCTTGAACTGACCCCCGACATCGATGCCGCGCACTATCAAGCGTGGCGTCGGTGAAAATCGAAAGTCGGTATCTGCGACGCGCACCGGCCGCTTGAACACCGCGGTCAATCGTTCTGAGACCCGCGCCGCCGACGTTTCCTCTTGCAGTGGCGCCAAGGTCGCGTAAACGCCGGCTGCGATAACGGCAAGCACCGCCACCATCAACAGCCGCTTCATCCAGACGCGCAAAATCTCGCGCCGTCTACCATCTGAATACTCGACGGCCTCGGCTCGGTCCCGCTCTTCCTGTAGGTCGAGTCGGTCCGGAACGTTGACTGTGGTAATTGCCCAGTGGGTCGACGCGCCATTCAGACCATACGACGTGGTCGTCGCTTCGTCCCGCTGGTTACGCCCTTTATGTGAGCGCCCACTTTCTTTCTCACGCGCGCCAGCCTTCGGTTTACGCCTAGGCTCAGCCGACCCGGCCGGCCTCGCCATGATCGTGACTTCGCGGGCAAGCTGCGCCGCCGCACGCTCCACACTTGCGCGAACCATTTCTGCGGCGACCGCCTCGTCGGAATCGCCAAAGACGGTGATCGGATCGAGGTCGGTCTGTTCCAAGAAGTGCGCGACGGCTTCGGGCTCCAACGGAGCTGTATCCGGCGACACCGAGCCATTGCCCTTGCCTGCCTCGTAGCTGATCGGCTCGACGAGGCTCGCCTCCTGTAACTTGCGAAGCGCGCGCTCGATGCGCTCGTCGTTCAGGCTGGGCAGACGTGTCTTCAGGCCGGCGACGTTCAGACGACCGTCTAGCAAGATCAGGATCAGCCGTTCGCTTTGCGTGAACTGATGCGATTTCTCATAGACCTCGCGCACGCCGCGGTCGGTGCGCCGATACATCATAGAAACGTTTAACGCCATGCGTTTATGAGCGATGCGGCAAGCGCTGTCGTGCGGGGCTAAAGCCCGGATCAAACGATTGTATCGACGAAGGTTGCGTCTTTACAGACTCCATTTAGCCGATAAGAGGTGATAACGCCCTGTTTGCGGGCTCTGGCAGGAACCCGACACAAACACGCGAGCGGCAATTAGGTGGCGACTGACAAAGGCGCGCGGCGCCGCGACCACCATGCCTGGAACTCACCAACCAAACCGCGTCGGAAGGCCATCACGCAAATGACGAAGATCAAACCCGTCACGATAGTCACGGCCTCACCAAGTCCGTTGAACCACTCAATGCCGGTGGCGCGGCCAAGGAAGGAGCCTATATCGCCGACCTTGTTTTCGAGAGCAACGATGATGACCGCGCCGACAATCGGACCCAGCATCGTTCCCATTCCGCCTACCAATACCATCAAGATGACGAGCCCCGATGTACTCCAGTGGGCGTCGGTAAGCGTCGCGAACCCGAGTACCAATGTCTTGCTGGCTCCGGCCAGCCCAGCCAGCGCGGCCGAAAGCACAAACGCGAGTAGCTTGAAACGCGCGACGTCGTAGCCGAGCGAGGTAGCGCGCGGCTCGTTCTCGCGAATTGCCTTCAGCACTTGCCCGAAGGGCGAGTGCACCGTGCGAAAGATAAGCAGGAACGACAAAACAAAGATGCCGAGGATGACGTAGTACAGCGTCAGATCGTTGGTCAGATCAATCACGCCGAGCAGGGTGCCGCGCGGCACGCTCTGCAACCCGTCTTCGCCGTAGGTAAAGGGCGCCTGCAGAAAGAAGAAATAAAGCATCTGCGCCAACGCAAGCGTGATCATCGAAAAGTAGATACCGCTGCGACGGATCGCAATAATTCCCATCACAAGACCCAGCGCCGCGCCGGCCAGAACTCCGACCAGCAGACCCACTTCAGTTGGCACTCCCCAAACTTTCAATGCGTGCCCCGTTGCGTATGCAGCGCCACCTAGAAACGCCGCGTGACCAAACGACAGCAATCCGGTGTAGCCGATCAGCAGGTTGAATGCGCACGCGAACAGCGCATAGCACATCACCTTCATCACGAAGACAGGATAGGCACCGAGTGCGGGCAGCAACGCAACCACAATCAGCAGCGCAAGGATGATGGTGAACTCTCTCGTCAGCTTCACCTACTTCTCCTTGCCAAACAAACCTGCAGGACGCAGCAGCAACACGATTGCCATGATCACGAAGACGACCGTAGCCGATGCTTCCGGATAAAACACGCGTGTGAAGCCTTCGATCACACCGAGACCCAGTCCGGTCAAGATCGAGCCCATGATCGAACCCATGCCGCCGATAACGACCACGGCAAATACGACGATGATCAGGTTGCTGCCCATTAAAGGCTGCACCTGCAGGATCGGTGCTGCCAACACGCCGGCAAAGGCAGCCAAGTGCAACGCCGAAGCCGTAAGTCAGAGTCACCATCAACGGAACATTGACGCCGAATGCTTCGGTGAGCTTTGCATTCTCGGTGCCGGCGCGCAGCAACGCGCCCAGCTTGGTGCGTTCGATCACATACCAGGTACCAAAACATACGATCAACGACGCAACGACGACCCACGCCCGATAGTTGGGCAAGATCATGAAACCTAAGTTGCGCGCACCGCCCAGTTGCTCGGGTACGGAGTACTGCAATCCTGATACGCCATAGAACGATCGAAAAAATCCTTCGATTAGCAATGTCAAGCCAAATGTAAGCAGCAGGCCGTACAAATGATCAAGCTTGTACAAATGTCGCAGCAGCAACCTCTCGATGATGATGCCGAAGATCCCCACCAGTAACGGCGCCACTACCAGCATCACCCAGTAGTTGAGGCCAAAGTAAGTCAGGCCCATCCAAGCGAACATCGCGCCCATCATGTAAAGAGCGCCGTGCGCAAAGTTGATCACGTTCAGCAATCCGAATATCACTGCTAAACCCAGCGACAGGATCGCGTAGAACGAGCCGTTGACGAGGCCGAGCAGCAGCTGGCTCAGCAGCGCAGGCAGCGGTATGCCAAAAAGCTCTGTCATTGGAACTGTGGGAAGCCGGGCGGCATGACACCGCCCGGATGCATCACGTTCTTATTACTTCTTAACCAGCGAGCACTTGGACTGCGCCAGCGGCAGATAGGCCTGGTCTCCCGGAATCTTTTGAACTACTTTGAAGTAGTCCCATGGTTCCTTCGACTCCGCCGGCGTCTTGACCTGCATCAAATACATCTCATGAATCATGCGACCGTCCTGACGGATGTAGCCGTCCTTCGCGAACATGTCGTTGATCTTCTGCTTTTTCAGCTGTGCCATCACCGCATCGGCGTCGTCGGTCCCGGCCGCTTTCACTGCGGTCAAATACTGCGTCACGGCCGAGTAGTCACCCGCCTGCAACATCGACGGCATGCGCTTCATCTTGCCGAAGAATTTCTGCGACCAGGCACGCGTTTCCGGCGATTGATTCCAGTACCACCCGTCCGTCAGATACATACCCTGCGTGGTCGGCAAGCCCAGGCTGTGAATGTCATTAATGAACATCAGCAGCCCGGCCAGCTTCATATTCTTTGTGATGCCAAACTCGTTGGCAGCCTTGATCGAATTGATCGTGTCGCCGCCGGCGTTCGCGAGTCCAAGAATTTGCGCTTTGCTGTTTTGCGCCTGCAGAAGGAACGACGAGAAATCCGACGCCGACAGCGGGTGGCGAACCGCGCCGACTACATTGCCGCCGTTGGCTTTGACCACATCGCCGGTGTCTTTTTCGAGCGAGTGGCCGAACGCGTAATCAGCCGTCAGAAAGAACCAGCTCTTGCCGCCGCTCTTAACCACCGCAGCGCCGGTGCCGTTGGCTAACGCCACCGTGTCATAGGCGTAGTGGACGATGTACGGCGAGCAGTCCTCGTTCGTCAACCGTGAACTGGCAGCGCCTACTGATATATAGGGTTTCTTCTTCTCGGTAGCGACCTTTGCGCCGGCCAGCGCCGTCGAAGAATTGGTGCCGCCGATGATCACGTCGGCACCACCCTGATCGATCCACTCACGTACCTTCGCCGATGCGATATCTGCCTTGTTCTGATGATCGGCGAACACGACTTCGATCTTCTTGCCGGGAAACTCTTTCTGCATATCGGCGATCGCCATCCTGATCGCCTCGACTCCGCCCGGGCCATCGATGTCGGAATACAGCGACGACATGTCGGTAACGAACCCGATAACGATCTTGTCGTCCGAAAGTTTTTGCGCACTGGCGGCAGACATGCCAAAGGCCAGGCCGCACGCCGCGAAAGCGGCGCATATTTTGTTAAGTCTCATTACGTCTCCTTGTGTCTAGCGAGTAAAAAACTGCGTGGTCAAACTCCAAGAAGCTCGTGCAACGTCGATTCCTTGGCGCGCAACTCGGCGGCGGGGAACGATTCGACGATAGTGCCGTGCTCCATGACATAAAAACGATCGGCCAAAGGCGCCGCAAAGCGGAAGTTCTGTTCCACCATCACGATGGTGTAGCCCTTGGCTTTCAGCGTCCGGATCATCTCCCCCAGCTTGTTGACAATGACCGGTGCCAGGCCTTCTGAAATTTCATCCAGCAACAACAGATGCGCTCCGGTGCGCAGTATGCGCGCCACGGCCAGCATCTGCTGTTCGCCGCCTGAAAGGCGAGAACCCTGAGATTTGGCGCGCTCCTTCAGGTTTGGAAACATGGCGTAAATCTCATCGACGCTCATGCCACCTTTGCCGTTGGCACCAGTAGCGCCCACCTGCGGCGGCAGCATCAGATTTTCTTCGCACGACAGGCTCGCAAAAATGCCGCGCTCTTCCGGGCAATAGCCGATGCCCAGATGTGCGATCCGGTAGGTTCGCAGCCCAATCGTTTCGGTGCCGTCGACCTGGATCGAGCCCTTGCGCGCACCTGTCAGCCCCAAAATCGATCGCATTGTCGTCGTGCGCCCGGCGCCGTTGCGACCCAGCAAGGTGACGACTTCGCCCTTGCCGACATTCAAATCGACGCCATGCAGGATGTGCGACTCGCCATACCAGGCGTGCAGGTTTTTGATTTCGAGCGCGGCTGTCATGGCAACTTCTAGTGTCCGATCCCTTCGAGCTCCGTTTGCGCAGTGCCCATATAGGCTTCTTTGACCGCTGGATTGTTCGATACCTCTTCGTACGGGCCTTCGGCGAGCAACGCGCCACGCGCCAGCACCGTAATGCGATCCGAAATGCCCGACACAACGCTCATGTTGTGCTCGACCATCATTACCGTACGTCCGGCCGCAACACGCTTGATCAATTCGGTCACGCGCGCGACGTCTTCATGTCCCATACCCTGCGTCGGCTCATCGAGCAGCATCAATTCGGGCTCCGTCGCCAGCGTGGTGGCAATTTCCAGCGCCCGTTTGCGACCGTAGGGAAGAGACACCGTTTCAACGTGCGCGAAGGCGCCTAGATCCACCTGCTCCAGCAACGCAAGAGCGCGCCCGTTCATCGAATGCAGCACTTTCTCGCTGCGCCAGAAGCGAAACGATTGATCTGTCGCGCGTTGCAATGCGATTCGCACGTTTTCCAGCACGGTCAGGTGCGGAAATACCGAGGAGATTTGAAAGGAACGCACGATCCCGCGGCGTGCAACCTGAACCGGCGAGTCACGTGTGATGTCGATACCGTTGAAGAGAATCTGTCCGCGCGTCGGCGTCAGAAATTTCGTCAACAAATTGAAGCAAGTGGTCTTGCCCGCGCCGTTTGGTCCGATCAGGGCGTGAATCGTGCCGCGCCGGACCTTTAAGTTGACGTCATCGACCGCAACAAAGCCTTTGAACTCCTTGGTGAGGCCGCGGGTTTCGAGAATGACATCGGGCGTACTCATCGGGATCGGCGAGTATCTTTAAAAAGCGTGGGGGTTGCAAGAGCAAAGATCCCCGGACTTCTACTTGGGAACTAGCGTTAGTGCTTATTCGCCGAGTCGATGTGCAAATTTGCACCTGGTTTCTTCAAGCGCGCCCGGCAGTCGACCTGCCAGTTTGGTAAACAGCTCGGAATGCGATTGAATTTCTCTCCGCCAGTCATCAAGGTCGATCGACGTGATGGCGTCGAACTTGGCGCGAGGGAACTCGAGGCCTTGCCACTCCATGTCTTCATAGCGAGGCGATACACCAAAAACGTGCTCCGTCCCTGAAGCTTTGCCTTCGACGCGATCAATGATCCATTTGAGCACGCGCATGTTCTCGCCGAAACCGGGCCAAACAAACTTGCCGTCGTCGCCCGTGCGAAACCAATTGACGGTGAAGATTTTTGGCGGGGCGGCACCTTTCGCCGTGAGCGCTGCGCCGAGCGCCAGCCAGTGCGCGAAATAATCACCCATGTTGTAGCCGCAAAACGGCAGCATCGCGAACGGATCACGACGCAACACGCCTTGTGCGCCCGCTTGCGCCGCGGTGGTTTCCGAACCCATCGTCGCCGCCATGTACACGCCTTCGACCCAGTCACGCGCCTCGGTCACCAGCGGAACGGTGGTCGAGCGACGACCGCCAAAGAGAAAGGCATCGAGCGGAACACCGTTCGGATTCTCCCAATCGTCATCGATCGCCGGGCACTGCGCCGCCGGTACGGTGAACCGCGCATTCGGATGCGCGGCCTTCCGCCCCGCCTCGCCGTCCTTCGGAGTCCAATCTTTTCCCTGCCAGTCGATCAGATGCGAGGGTGCCGGCCCCATGCCTTCCCACCACACGTCACCGTCATCGGTCAGCGCGACGTTGGTAAAGATCACGTCCTCGCGCAGCGTCGCCATCGCATTGCGATTGGTTTTTTCCGACGTACCGGGCGCAACACCGAAGAAGCCGGCTTCAGGATTGATTGCATACAAGCGTCCGTCCTTACCCGGCTTGATCCACGCAATGTCCTCGCCGACGGTCGTCACGGTCCAGCCCGCAAACGCAGCCGGCGGGATCAGCATCGCGAAGTTGGTCTTGCCACACGCCGAAGGGAACGCGGCGCCGATGTGATATTTCCTGCCATCGGGCGATGTCACGCCGACCACGAGCATGTGCTCGGCAAGCCAGCCGAGCCCATCAGCCTTGGCAGCGTCGCGAGCCATGGTCGACGCAATGCGCAGCGCGAGGCACTTCTTGCCAAGCAGTGCATTGCCGCCGTAGCCGGATCCAAACGACCAGATTTCGCGTGTCTGCGGAAAATGAACGATGTATTTGGTCGCATTGCAAGGCCATGACACGTCCTTGTCGCCTGGCGCCAGCGGCTTGCCTACCGAATGCACGCAAGGGACAAACTCGCCGTCCGCGCCAAGCGCATCGACGACAGCCCTGCCCATGCGCGTCATGATTCGCATATTGACGACGACATACGCGCTATCCGAAATTTCGACGCCGATTTGTGAAATGGGGCTGCCTAAAGGCCCCATCGAAAATGGAATCACGTACATGGTGCGGCCGCGCATTGAGCCGGCGAACAGCCCGTTCAGCGTAGCCCGCATCTGCGCAGGGTCTACCCAATGATTGGTTGGACCGGCGTCGTCCTTGGTCGCACTGCAGATGAAGGTGCGATCCTCAACGCGTGCAACGTCGAGAGGATCGGAAAGTGCGAGAAAACTGCCCGGGCGTTTAGAGGGATTCAACCGGCGAAACGTGCCGACGGCGACGAGTTCATCGCACAAGCGGTCATATTCCTGCTGCGACCCGTCACACCAGACAACGCGGGCCGGCTGTGTCAGGCGCGCGATATCGGTAACCCAGGCTTTCAGCTTCTTGTTCTTGACGTACGACGGAGCTGTCACCGCTCCGGAAAGCACTGCGCTCATTGCCTGCCTCCAATCGTCACTTCGTCATCGCGAAGCGCTCGTTGTCCGTTGCAAACGGCGGGCCGGCCATTCTAGCCCGGCAGCCATCGGCCTCGTGGACCGCATGCGCGGCGCAGACTTTGCGGCCAGACCGGCGGCTGCGCCAGACAATTAGCTGGAGTTAGGCGACGATGTCGATTTCTACCGCCTGCGGGCCCTTCTGACCTTGTTGCACTTGGTATTCGACTTTCTGGTTTTCCTTCAACGTTCGAAACCCCTTAGCCTTGATACCACTGTAGTGGGCGAATAGATCAGCCCCGCCGTCATCGGGCTTGATAAAGCCGAAGCCCTTGGTCTCATTGAACCACTTCACTGTGCCTGTCGGCATGCGTAACTCCAAAAATTAACTTCGCTCCAAGTACACGGGAAGCGCCCGCGACGCCCAACTGATGGCTGTGAGATTTTCAAGGGTGCCGATGGAGATACCGCGACAGGAGCGGATAAATGACGCGTCAGCGTCACAAACCCGCCGGCAATGGCTTCCGAATTCATCGAACGACTTGATGGAGCGATCCACAGCGAGAGTCAACTGCAATTTGACGCTACACCAGCAATTATCAAAAAGCTAGACGCCCGGGTGCGCTATGGCGACCAGGGCCGCGCCAAGTCGGAGGGAAGCAACGAGTAATGGGCTGCGTCGAAGCGAGCGTCGCCGTGCACGATTCCGTGCCGGGTTACACCTTCGAAGCTGGCACCGGCGCGCTCCGCGGCGCGGCGGCTGGAGGTGTTATCGAGGCGAATTCGCATCGATGCGCGCACGAGCTTCAACTCATTGAACGCGAAGGCCGCGATCGCGCGAATAGCGATACTGGCGACGCCGCGACTGCGGGCACCTGTGCGCACCCAATAGCCGAGCTCCGCTTCTCGCTTGCCGTACAGCAAAACATCGTGCAGACCGGCGCCGCCGAGGAGCGAACCGTCGCTTCTGCGGCGGATCAGCATCGGAAATGCGGTTTGATTGGCCCACATCTGATCCGCCGTTTCGAACCAACGCTCGACGTCGCCCGCTCCGTAGTCGGCGTGACACCACGGCATCCAGCGCGTCAAGGTTGCCTTCGACTCGATGACCGCTTGCAGGAACTCGCCGACATCATGCTTTGCCGCGGCAACCAGCGGCGTTAACTCGAGTTCTGGCGCCGATGCAGGCGGCAACTGCTCTGTAGTTGTCTTAACTGACACCGCGCACCGTCCACTTTTTCCACCACCGATACATTGCGCCGACTGTCAGCAACAGCGCAAGCAGCCGGATCGTGTGAAACGCGGTCACGATTGGCACGCCGAGTTGAAGCGCCTGCGCGGTTAGCGCCATCTCGCCGATACCTCCCGGGGTCGTCGCAATCGTCGCAGTGGGCCACGGCAACCCGGAACCCACCGCGAGTAGTGTCGCAAATCCCGCTGCGAGCAGCATGTACAACAATGAGATTGCGACCACCGCCGACAAGAAGCGCGGTGCGGCCGCAAAAAACTCCGGCGTGAAGCGCGATCCGAGCGAGACACCGATCAGCAACTGCCCGGCGTTGACAACCACGGCGGGTAACGTGGAAAAGCTATGCCCGGTCGCGGTGATGAGCGCCGCGGCCAGCAGCGGACCGATCATCCAACTATTCGGGGACTTGAAACGCTCCATCACCGCAGCCGCTGCCATCGTAATTGCGACTAGCACAATAAAGCCGGTCCACGAAAACGTCTTCGCCAGCGGCGTATAGGGATCGAGCCCGTGTACGTTCATCGCGTTGAATGCGAACGGAACGATCAGTACGACCAGCATGATGCGCAGCGCGTGCGCAGCGGCCACCCTATCCACCTGGGCTCCATGGCGCTGCGCCTGAGCGGCCATCTCGGGCGCTCCGCCGATTGCCATCGCGAAGAACGACGTCGGTGCATCGACTCGAACTGTTCTGCGCAATAGCCACGCGCCGAACCAACCCAGCACGATCGAGAAGACGACCGCCAGCGCAATCCAGGGTGACAGTCGCACGATCTCGCGCACAACATCGGGCGAAAAATACAAGCCCAATGCGACGCCGATCGCCCATTGCCCGCCTTCGCGCGCCAGCGGAGGCTCGCTGATCGGGGCGTTGGCCATGCTCACCGCGGCGACAGCGATCAGTGGCCCCAGCAGCCAAGGCAACGGTGTTCGCAGATAAACAAACACCAGTGCGCCGATCAGCGCGACGACGATCGCAGCCAGCGACCGCAGGAATGAAAACGCCGCGCGGGGCGCGGCGCTCGCCTTACCGCCTCGCGGCGGTTCCAGATCGCTCATGCCGGTTGTCGCGTCCTGCGTCGCACCAGTCGCACGATCCAAGGTACCAGGATCAATGCCGCGGTCAGTGCCAGCAGCGACGCCGATATCGGTGACGTGAAAAACACGCTTGCATCGCCCTGGCTGATCGACAACGCGCGCCGAAACTGCGTCTCTGCGAGTGGTCCAAGAATCAAGCCGATCACCGCCGGAGCCACAGGAAATCCCCAACGCCGCATCGCAAATCCAAGCAGCCCGAAGACGTACAGCGTCACCAGATCGATGATCGACTGATGCAAGCTGTACGCGCCGAGCGTTGCAAAAATCAAAATGCCGCCGTAGAGCCAGGGTTTGGGAATCGCAAGGACCTTCACCCAGAGGCCGATCAGCGGCAGGTTCAGGACCAGCAACAGAACATTACCGATGTACAAACTCGCGATCAGGCCCCACACGAGCGCGCCCTGCGTCTGAAACAGCAGCGGGCCGGGCTGGATGCCGTAATTTTGAAACGCCGCCAGCAGAATCGCGGCGGTCGCCGAAGTCGGGATGCCCAGAGTCAGCAGCGGCACCAGCACTCCCGTTGACGAAGCGTTATTGGCGGCTTCGGGACCGGCTACACCTTCGATCGCGCCGTGACCGAACTCCTCCGGATGCTTCGAGAATTTTTTCTCGACCGCATACGAAAGAAACGTGGGAATCTCGGCCCCGCCTGCGGGGATCGTGCCAAATGGGAATCCGATGCCCGCGGCGCGCAGCCATGCAGGCCAAGAACGCCTCCAATCATCGCGCGTCATCATCAGCGAACCCGACAGGTGTTCCAGCTTCTCTTTCACGCGGCTTTGGTACGCCGCGCCGTACAGCGCCTCGCCGACCGCAAACAATCCAACCGCCAGTACTACAACATCGATGCCGTCCAGCAGCTCGGGAACGCCGAAGGCGAATCGCATCTGCCCGGTGGTTTCATCGATGCCGACCAACCCCAGCAGAAGTCCAATGAACAGCGTTGTCAACCCGCGCACAGTTGAACTGCCGAGGACCGCTGCCACCGTCACGAATGCAAACACCATTAGCGCAAAGTAGTCGGCCGGACTAAAGCGCAGCGCAACCTCGACCACAACGGGAGCGAGCAGTGTCAACAGCACGACCGAGATCGTGCCGGCGACGAACGACCCGATCGCCGCGGTCGCAAGTGCCGGTCCAGCGCGGCCGCGCTTGGCCATCTTGTTACCTTCGAGCGCAGTGGCAATCGATGCCGATTCGCCCGGCGTGTTCAACAGAATCGTCGTGGTCGAACCGCCGTACATCGCGCCGTAGTAAATGCCCGCGAACATGATCAGCGCGCCCGTCGGGTCGAGCTTGACTGTCAAAGGCAGCAACATCGCAACGGTTAGCGCAGGACCGACGCCAGGTAGCACGCCAACCGCAGTGCCCAGCGTCACACCGACAAGTCCCCACAATAGATTCGTCGGCGTAAGCGCAATCGCAAAGCCGCTAAGCAGCGCGTCAATTGTTTCGGTCATATCCCTGCGCCACCGAGCACAGGCGTTAACCAGCCTGCGGGCAATCCGACGTTCAGAAACTTGACGAAGAACAAGAACACAGCAAGGCCAAGCACAAGACCGATCGCAGCATCGCGCACCGGCCGTGTGCTACCGAATCCACGCGCAACAGCAGTAAACAACACGGCGGCGGCCAGCACGAATCCTGCGCTGTGGATCAGAGCCATCTGTGCGAACAATCCGGCCGTAACCCACGCGAACGCCGGCGCATGGAAGGCGTGCTCGCCGCGCTCGAGCGGGTCGTCGGACGTACGCGCGCGCCAGCCGCCTGTCAGCGCTTCTATAAGAAGCCAGACTCCGAGTGCGGCCAGGCCGCCCGCGACAGCGACCGGTATCGCGTTCGGCCCGATGCCGGAATAGCCTCCTGCTGACGGCAATCGGAGTGCGGTATAGAGAGCGAACGAGCCCAGCGCCAGCACGCCCGCCGACAGGATGAGCTCGGCGCGCGCGCCTCCGGCGCTACGCGCCATCTATTTTTTCAGGCCGAGCGAATCGATGATTGAGCTGATGCGCTTGACGTCCTCGTCAAGGAACGCCTTGTATTGATCGCCCGCTAGAAACCATGGGTCCCAACCGAACTTGGTCAACGATTCTTTCCACGCCGGCGACTCGGTCGCGGTCTTAACCGCTGCCACTAGCGCATCGCGTTGCGCAGTAGAGATGCCCGGCGCGGCAAACACGCCGCGCCAGTTTCCGAGAACGACGTCGATGCCTTGCTCCTTCAGCGTCGGAATGTTGTCGATCTTGGCGGGCGACGACACCGCGAGCGCGCGCATGCGGCCTGCCTTGATCTGCTCGGCAAATTCGCCGAGACCGGAGACGCCGGCAGTGACATGGCCGCCGACAATCGCTGAGATTGCCTCGCCACCGCCCTTGAACGGAACGTAATTGACCTTGCTCGGATCGGCACCTATCGCCTTCGCGATCAGCCCAACGAGAATGTGATCGGTGCCGCCGGCAGAGCCGCCGCCCCACGACACCTTGCCGGGATCGGCCTTGAACGCCTTGACCAGATCACCCATCGTCTTGTGTGGCGAGTTGGCCGGCACAACGATCACGACGTACTCGCTGGTCAGCCGCGCTATAGGCGTGACCATCGACAGATCGACCGGCGACTTGTTCAACAAAATGCCGCCGACCATCACCATGCCGCCCATCATCAACGCATTCGGATCACCCTTGGCGCTGTTTACAAACTGCGCAAGTCCGATCGTGCCTGCCGCGCCCCCCTTGTTATCGAACTGCACCGAACCCACTGTTTTCGCGCTTTGCATCGCTGCCGCCAACGCGCGCCCGGTTTGATCCCAGCCACCACCGGGATTGGCAGGAATCATCATTTTCACTGTACCCAGCTGTTGCGCGCCTGCGCTGCGCAGCATCGCGAGCTGGCTGGCGGCCACCGTGACGGCAGCAGCGATCGAAAAGTCGCGTCGTTTCATAGGGTCTCCTTGGGTTTTGTTGCCGATTCTCTGTTTAGTCGAGAGCGTACTCAGAGGATAACCCGTTGTCAGGTGCCGATATGCGGCTGGTACCCGCCGCCATTAGAAAACGTACAGCTGCCGGTGCCTTGCGTAGCAGCCTTCATCGTGTAGCGGCAATTGGCGTAAGCAGTTTCGGCACTCGCGGCAGCGTCCGACACGACGTGCTAGTCCGCGCGCAGTGCGTCGACAATTTTCATCCGGCTCGCCTTGATGGCGGGCAGGAACCCTCCAACGAACCCCATCGCGGCTGAAAATACGAGTGCCGACACGACAATATTAGGAGTCAGCGTGAAGGCAAACGCCAACTCCGAGAACGACTGAAAATTGGTCGTCGAAATAGTAATCGCCGTCAGAAAGCTCGCGGCGAGCAACCCGACAAGTCCACCTACCAGCGCCAATAACAGCGACTCAATCAGGAATGCCAGCAGTATCGATGCGCGCGGAAATCCGAGCGCTCGCAGCGTTCCGATTTCGGCGGTGCGGGTCGCGACCGCCGAATACATCGTGATCGCCGCGCCGATCATTGCGCCGATCGAGAAGATCACCGACAGCGCCATGCCGAGAATCGTGATGAATCTTGACAAGCTGGCCGACTGATCGGCGTAAAACTGCGCCTCGCGCTTGACGTCGACCTTCAACCGCGGATCGTTATCGAGTCGCGCCTTCAGCGCGTCAAGCGATGACGGCGATGCAAGTTTCGCAATCACCGACGAATACGTGAGGCGTCGAAACGCCTGCATCATCTGTTCCACATCGCCCCAAATTTCGGAGTCAAATGCGGTCTTGCCTCCGTCCAACACTCCGACCACCGTCCACTGCCTGCCGGCAAACGATAGCTGCTGGCCGATCTCGACTCCGGCAAACCCTCGCGCCACCGAACTGCCGACGACGATTTCAGACGAGCCTGAGCGAAACATGCGGCCCTCGACGATGCGCACCTGAGGCCGCAACGTCCTGCCCATCTCGGGCAGGCCTCGCACCACGACGTTGCTGCGCTTGTTCGGGTCGCTGCTCTTCGGAAGCGAATTGAGCACGACCACTTCTTTCGATACCAGCGGCTGGCCGTCGGAACCGCGCGCAATTTCCGGAGAAGTTTCGATCAACGCCGCCTGATCGCGAAAGACCCCACTTTGCACTTCCGTTTGGCTTCCCTGGCGAATCAGCACGACGTTGTCCGGCGACCCCGTCGCCACCAACGTCGCCTTCAAACCAGCATCGAGCATCAGCACCGCCGCGAATACGAAGACGACAAGCGCCATGCCGCCCGCGGTGAGTGCAGTGGTCAACTTGCGCACCCACAGGTTGCGTCGTATGTAGCTGAACGGAACCCGCATTTATCAATAACAGCCGATGTCAGCCGATGTGCCGCAGGCCGTCAACTATCTTGACGCGCGCGGCTCGAAATGCGGGAACGACGCCGGCGACCAAGCCGACGACGACCGCGCACGCGGCCTGCAGATAAAACGTGTTGGCCACGAGCGGCATCTTGGCGAACACGCCGATCGTCAGTGAGTGAAACAGCTGCACCACAACTGGAGTAAGCAACATGCCGATGCCGGCGCCGACAAACGCAAGCAAGAACGCTTCTCCCATGATCATCGCCGCCACCTTGCTCGGCTTGAAGCCCAGCGCTTTGAGCGTCGCATATTCGGACAGCCGCTCGCGAGCGGTCATCGCCATCGTGTTGGCCGCGACCGCCATGATGATCAGGATCACGACATAACTGACGCCTTCGATTGCCGTGATGATCGTCTCGACCATTGCCACGAAACTCAATGTGAAGGCTTTCTCCGTCTCCGTCAGGGTTTCGGCCAGCGAGTTCTTGAACTGCGCATCGATCGCGCGCGAGATGTCGGGCGCCGATGGGCCATCGTCGATTCCGACTACGAAGACACCGGCGAGATCGGCACGACTGCGCGCGGTCTTTTTCAGCTGCTCGTTCAGATAGTCATAGTGAAAGTACATCTGGCGCGTGATCGTCGTTTCATCTTTGGCGTCGTAAATCGCGCGTATGTTGAATTCCCAGTTGCCCGGGTAAATCCCGCTCTTCAACGGAATCGTGTCACCGATCTTGAAGCCGTATAAATCGGCCAGTTGGCGCCCGACGACGGCGCCGCGACGGTCGCGCATGAACGCCTGAAATTCGTCGGGCTGAAAAATAAATTCCGGATACATCGGAAAGTACGTTGGCGCATCGACCGCAAATTGAGCAAAGAAATTCTTCGGATCTTTGTACGTGCCGCCAAACCAGTTGGAGACCGCCACCGCGGTCACACCGGGTACCGATCGAATCTTGTCGCGGTAATAAATCGGCATCGCAAACGTCAGTGAAATTGCATTGCGCGTGATCAGTCGCGTCGCCGACGCCGCGTCCGACCCCGCGTACCACGCGCGCACGACGGTTTGCAGCAACCCGAACGCAAGCGTGGCGATGACGAGGCCGACGATTGTCAGCGTCGTGCGCAGCTTGGCGCGGAACACGTTGCGGAAAACGAGATTCAGGAAGAAGAGCATCAGTGCGGCGCTCAGTGGCTTGGAACGGTATCGGTCAACTGGCCCTTGTCGAGGTAGATCAAGTGATGCGCGGCCTCGGCGGCGCGTGGATCGTGCGTCACCATCACGATCGTCTTACCGAGCTCGAGATTCAATCGATCGAGCAATTTCAGAATGTCCGCCGCCGATTGCCGGTCCAAATCCCCGGTCGGCTCGTCGGCGATCACCAGCAAAGGATCCGTGACTAACGCGCGTGCGATCGCGACTCGTTGCTGCTGACCGCCCGACAACTCGTTCGGATAGTGCTTCGCACGGTCCGACAATCCAACCATCGACATCAACAGTGCAACGCGCTCGCGGCGCTCAGCACGCGACAGCGAGGTCAGTTGCAGGGGCAGTTCGACGTTCTCGAACGCGGTGAGCACCGGCATCAGGTTGTAGAACTGGAAGACGAAGCCGACCGTGCGAGCTCGCCAGTCGGCGAGCTCGCTATCGGTAAATTGAGTGATGTCTTCGCCTGCAATAAGCAACGCGCCCGAATCGGGCTTGTCGATGCCTGCTATCAGATTCAACAGCGTGCTCTTGCCCGATCCGGACGGGCCCATCATCGCCACAAAGTCACGCTCGTTGATCGTCAGATTGATGTCAGTCAATACCGGCACCTGCTGGTCACCGCGCACGTAGCCCTTCGAAAGATGCGCGATTTCTACCAGCGCACGCGTTTCGTGCGCAGAAGGCGTTGCGGCATCCATCGTTATTTTTTCGCTGCGGTAACCGTGACACCGTCGGCGATCCGCTGGGTCGGCGCAATCACGACGCGAGTCCCGGGCGCGAGGTCGACGCGCACCAGATCACCGACCTTCTCGCCTACCAGTACCGGCGTCAGCTTCACCTGATCATCCTTGCCGACCACGAAGACAACGTCCTTGCCGTCGCGCTTGACGATCGCATCGGGGCGCAGTGCGGCGACCGGCATGCGCTCGTCGGGCCGCAACGGACGCGACAAGAACGTAGCTTTCGCGCTCATATCGGGAAGCACGCGCGGATCGCGCTCGACGAACTTCACTTTGACCAGCAACGTCGCCTTGCTGCGATCAACCGTCGGCACGATACGGCTGACTTCGCCGAGCAAGCGCAGCTCAGGAAACGCATCGAGCTGGATCTCGACGGGCTGGCCGACGGTGATTTTTGCAATCGATGACTCGGAGACATCGGCTTCAACCTCGAGAGTTTCCATGTCGGCCATCGTGACGACCGCGCCGGTGGTTCCCGACGCCGATGAAAACGGGGTGACGATGTCGCCGACGTTCGCGCTTTTCGTCAACACCATTCCGGTAAAGGGTGCACGAATCAGCGTCTGGTCGTAGGCGACCTCGCTGGCTCGATAGTTCGCCTGGGCCACTGCAATCTGAGCCCTTAACGTGTCGATTGCAGCGCGCGACTTGTTGTAGCGGGCTTCTGCAGTGTCGAGAGCAGACCCCGCAATGAATTTCTGCTGCGCCAGGTCCTGCGCGCGCTTGAATGCGGCTTGTGCGTCTTCCAATTCGGCCTGGCCTTGCGCCAAGTTGGCACGCGCGACCTGAACTTGTGCGGCCGCTTGCTCGCGCTCTGCCGCGACATCTCGGTTTTCGAGCCGAGCGATGATGTCGCCCTCAGTAACACGCTGGCCTTCCTGTACGCCGAGCCACTCCAGCCGGCCGGTGCCTTTAGACGACACCGACGCGCGCCGCGCTGCAACGACCCGCCCCGTCGCGTTGAGTGCCGACACGGAGACCGACGGATACGCAGCGGCAACGGTTGCAATTTCGACGGCCTGTGGGGCGTTGCGGCGGCCGACGAGCAACGCGATCGCGGCCAGCACGACCAGCACGATCGCCCAAAACCACCAACGCTTCCAGAAGGTGCGGCGACGACGCGGCACCACCGTGGTTCGGTCGATCGCCAGCCGAGAAAGCGACGGCGCGTTGGGAGGTGATTGATCAGCCATCCTGAGTAGGTGGGAGCGGAACCGCGGATCGAAAGCCAGCAGTGAAACTGGCCGTGCATGCTAAAGCAACGCCTGTCGGCGCCGTGTCGACTCACGGCGTGACACGGTCAATTGGCCAAAAAAACCGCCGTTCGCTGCGCGATACGGCGGTTCTAGTGAGGCCTTATGTCAGTTCGGAATCTGCACCCTATTTCCGGTAGCGAAGTTGATCGCATCGCCAACACCTGGAGAGGTAACGATCGGCGGTAGATTCACCGCCACGCTGATGGGTGGCGCGCCGACTCCGCGTGGTACTGCGCGCACAACCTGCGAACCGGGCAATGCAGCACCACTGCGCAGATGGTTCCACATCAGGTTAAGCGCCTGTGTGCCGTAGTAATGCAGCGGTATCCAGCGTTCGGGATAGCCGGCGAGCGTACTTATGAACGCATCGAAGTGCTGAGCGTTTATCACTTCGATATACGACAGCCGGCTGGCTGCCCCCTCGACCATCTTGTTCGTGCCAAAGTACGGGCGCGACGTGTGGTTAACCGGCAAATGCGCATCGCTGCGGCCATGCACTATCAACGTTGGCTTGGCGCGCAGGTTGCCGTTCACGCGCACCTCGTTTACTCCCGCTTGCACTGCAACTGCCGTGGCGCTCAACGTGGTCCATAGCTGGCGGACACACTGCGCGCCGAGAAAGGCGAAGTTGCTGTCGGCAAGCACATGGTTGACCGGGCCGCCGGCGGCGTCGTTGTAGATGAGGTTTATGCCGTTGGTGGGCGGAACGCCGTTGCCCTCGCCGAATACCGTGAGCATCGGTGAAGGCGCAGCCGCAGCTGGCACGCCTCCCAAATTGGTCGTCGCGAAGCTGAATCCGCACAGATTGTCGATCACGCTGGCGCGCGAATATGCATTGGCATAGGTCACTGCCACCGCGGGTGTAGCGAAGGCGTACATCGATGCATGCAGCAGGTCGGATTCGACTTCCCACCCCGCCGCGCGCAGCCGCGCCAACGCGTCGTTCGCTTGCGACACAAAGTCGGCGCCGGTCACATCGCCGCTCGCTGCAAGCGCGCTGCACCGGTTCTGAGCACTGGCGACCGGCACGCTCGACAAAGACGGCGACATCGCCGCCGCGGGTGCATGCGCTGCGCACGGCTGCAGCAGGTTGGCAAGCGACATGTGGTCGTATAGCGGACTGCCGATCGCCGCGGCTGGATAGCTAGTACCGCCACGCGCAACGATCAGCCCGGCCGGCACCGTTACGGTAATTTGCGGCTCGCCCGCGACCACGCCATCGATTAAACCGGTGGTGTCTCCTTCGGCCGCGGCCAGAGCCGCACCGCCGCCATTAGAGACCCCTGCGGCGATCACCAGCGTATTGGACGCCACGAACTGACGCAGCTTGTTGGTGGTTCCCGGCGCCGTCGCCGCAAACTGCTCATTGATCGCCCAGAATGCAAATTCGATCGCTTGCCGCGTGAACAACCCCCAATCTTTTTCCGGATTGACCTGAGAGTGCGCGTGCTTGAACGCGTAGCGGAACGGATTGGTAGCGGCAAATGCGGTCCGTTGTGCATCCGTCAGCGTGGCCGTGAAGTGGCTCGCATTGCCGGCGGTAGTCGCATTGGCCGTCAACCCGTTGATCAACGTAATCGTGTTGGTGTCGAGCTCGTGCGCGCCATTGCCGGTGCCCTTGTCGGTGTAGGCGACTGCGCAGCCACGCTTGAGTCCCCATTCACCAGCAGCGGACACCGCACCATAGACACCGCGCGAACCCGATGCAGTCGCACTAACCACACACGGGACGCTCTGATTGAACGTTGACGGGATCTGCACCATCACGGTCGCCGCGGCCTTGCCGGTCGCATCGACGCTATAAGCAAGGTATTCGGTGCCGGCAATCTTGCCCGCGCCGGCTGCTACGTTCGGCGCACCGCCATCGAGCGGCACATTCGGGCCATAGATCACGCCGTAGCCGCCGGCCGTGGTGAAGTCGACCAGCGCGCGATAGTTCCTATAAATCGCACGCCGGCGTAACTCGCTTGCGGTCGGGGTGGCCGACAGCGCAGGCAGAGTTGCGCTTTGCAGCCCATCCCAACCCAGACCGGCGGTCAATAAGTCGTCGCTGCTCCCATCGTAAGTCGCGGTCGTCACTGTCCCGAGAAACGTGGGTCGAACGTTAGTAGCCGTCGGTGCCGGCGAACCATCATCGCTGTTTCCGCACGCCGCGAGCGTAGATACTGAAAGCGCAAAACAAATCGCAATAGTGCGGACGCTGCGCGGCCCGCGCGATGAATTGTGAAACATATTGATCTCCTGAACGTCGTCGGTCGAAATCGGTGTTAGCAAATACCGTACACCCTTGGGCGCAGGCTCAAAGCGCAGCGGCGCAGGGCACCTTTGTAAAAATACACAATGCGCGGCCTTTGTCGAAACGTCGTCGCAGCGGTGCCGAGCTCTTCAGGTCAGGCAATCGCTCGTTCATTGGCCGCTCATTTTCCGATACAAAAGCGGCTAAAGATCGCGCCAAGCAAGTCATCGGCGGATATCTCGCCGGTGATTTCACCAATCGAATTGCCTGCCAGCCGCAGTTCCTCGGCAAACAAGTCAAGCTGCGAATCCGTTTGCGCAGCATGATGTGCAGCGAGCGCGAGATGATCGCGTGCGATGGTGAGTGCCCGCAGATGCCGTTCGCGCGCGAGAAAGACCGATTCGCCAGCTGTGTCCTGTTCCCACCCGGCGACACGCTTCAGCTCGTCGCGCAGCAGCGGGACGCCGGCGCCTGTCTTGGCCGATAGATAGACACGGCCGTCTTCGACGCGCGGCTCGGCAGATATCAAATCGATCTTGTTGACGACAGTCAACACCGAGACGTTCTTGCGGGTGCGCTCAGTCACGCGCTCGAGCAGGACCGTGTCATCGGTCGACGACGTCGCGTCGATCAAGTGCACAACCACATCGGCTCGTTCTACTTCCGACCATGTGCGAGCGATGCCAAGGCGCTCGACTTCATCGATCGCCTCGCGCAGACCTGCTGTGTCGATCACGTTGAGCGGAATGCCGTCGACGTCGATCTGCTGCGCTATGCGATCGCGCGTCGTGCCTGGAATCGCAGTGACGATTGCGATATCGGCGCCCGCCAGCGCATTCATCAGGCTCGACTTGCCGACGTTGGGTGCGCCAACCAGCACGACGCTCAACCCATCGCGCAGCAACGCGCCTTGCCGCGCCTGCTTCAACAGCTGGTCGAGATCGTTTCGAATGCGCGATAGACGCCCGGCCGCGTCCGACTGCTGCAGAAAATCGAGCTCTTCTTCGGGGAAGTCAAGCGTCGCTTCGACCAGCATGCGCAACTCGACCAGCGCTGACGTCAGCGCGTGTGCACGCCGCGAGAACTCGCCGGCCAGCGAACGAACAGCGGCACGCGCTGCTACCTCGGTCGTCGCATCGATTAAATCGGCCACCGCTTCGGCTTGAGCGAGGTCGAGGCGGTCGTTGAGAAACGCACGCTGCGTAAACTCGCCGGGCTCGGCAATACGTAGTCCGATGGCAGAGCCTGCCTGCAGACACCGCGCGAGCAGCATGCGCAGCACCATGGGTCCGCCGTGGCCCTGCAGCTCGAGGACGTTCTCGCCGGTATACGAGTGCGGCGCTGGAAAGTAGAGCGCGACGCCGTGGTCAATCTCCGTACCGTCGTCCGCAAGAAACTCTGCATACAGCGCGCAGCGAGGTACCAGCGCACTCGCGCGCAACCCAAGGATCGCTTCGATGACCGGCGCGATAGATGTGCCGGAAATGCGAACGATGCCGATGCCTCCGCGGCCAGGCCCGGTCGCAATTGCAACGATTGGGTCAGCCGCCACGGAGTTGGCCATCGAAGCGCGAGTTTACGTTCGGCGCAGTGAGCCCAGTCCGGGCAGAATGATCACGTGCCTGAAGACGATCCACTGACTCGATACGGTCCGCCGCTCGCAAGCGTCATCTTTGCTGTCGTGCTGTCCGTTCTGGTGGCGGCGATGCTGGCGGGCCAGATCGACGGCGAGTATCAAACGCGCGCACTGGTTTACGCCGGCTTCGTGCTGTGGACGCTGTTAGGCGCCGTCGTCGTATTCGTGCTGGCGCACCGCGGCGAAGCCGGGCGGCTATCGATCATGCGTGTTCTGCTATGGACCGCGAGTATCTGGCTGTGGCCGCTGTTTCTGCTGCTGCGGCGGGGAAGAAAAGACAGCTAGCCGGGCCGCTTCGCGTTGGCGATTTTCTTCGTCACGTACCACTGCTGCGCTATCGACAGGATGTTATTCGTCAGCCAATACAGCACAAGGCCGGCTGGAAAGAAAAAGAACATCACGCCGAAGATCAAAGGCATCAACATCATCACGCGCGCCTGAACGGGGTCCGGCGGTGTCGGATTCAATTTGTATTGAATCCACATCGTTCCCATCATCAGCAACGGCAAAATCAGCCACGAATCCGGCGTCGATAGATCCTGGACCCACAGGATCCACGGCGCGTTGCGCATTTCAACGCTGGCCAGCAGCACCCAATAAAGCGCAATAAACACGGGGATCTGTACCAGGATCGGAAGGCACCCGCCCAATGGGTTTATTTTTTCGGTCTTGTACAGCTCCATCATCGCGACGTTCATCTTCTGCTTGTCATCGCCGTACTGTTCGCGCAGCTTCATTAGCCGCGGCGAGACTTCCTTCATCTTGGCCATCGACTTGTAGCTTGCTGCCGACAGCGGATAGAACACTGCCTTGATCAGGACCGTGAGCAGCACGATGGCCCAACCCCAGTTGCCGACGATGCCGTGCAAAAACGAGAGCAGCAGATAGATGGGCTTGGCAAGAACCGTTAGCCACCCGTAGTCGACGACAAGGTCGAGACCCGGCGCAATTTTCGCCAGTGCCTCCTGGTCCTGTGGGCCGACATAAAGCGTCGACTGCGAGGTCGTCGTCGCATTCGGCGCAAGCGCTGGCATCGAGACGATGCTGCCGATCGAATACAGATTCTTGTCGACGGTACGGGCGTAATACTCCCGCAGCGCCCCAGCGGGCGGCACCCATGCCGATACGAAGTAATGCTGGATCATCCCTATCCAGCCGTTGTCCGCGGCCTTCGGCAACTGAACCTTGTTTTTCTCGATCTCGGAGAATTCGATCTTTCGAAACTTCTCCTGCTCGGTGAAGATCGCCGGCCCGGTGTACACGTAGTAAAGCGCCGACTCGCCTTCGGGCTTGTTACCGTCGCGCGTCAACTGCAAGTAAACCGACGGCGCTAACGGCTTGTCTGTCAGATTGACGACCTCGTGCTTGACGTCGGCCGCGTACTGCCCGCGGTGAAACGTGTACGTCTTGATGACCCGCACACCACCGCTTTCGGCGCTGAAGCGGACGTCGACCTGATCCTGTCCGTCTTTAAGCTTTGTCGACCCGTCGATCGGTTTAAACGGCGTCCGGTGATTGGGAAAGTCGCCGCCGACGATTCCGCTCTGCGCTACATACACACGATTGGGGCCGACATCGAGCAGCACGGTGGTGGCTTTCGGTTCCTTCCGGCCGCCCGTGACCAGGCCAATCAATCCGCTAGCGGTCCAGTCGGGCGCGACGGCCTGTCCAAGCAGCTCGACATGAGATACCACCGCACCCAGCGGATCGATCGAGGCACGAATTACATCCGTCTCGACAACAACCGGAGGCGACTTTGCTGTCGCGGGCGTGTCGGTCGGTGCGGCCGCAGGAACCGCTGAAGGCGTGACCGCTTGCGGCACGGGCACACCGTCGGGCGCTCGACTTGCGGACGTCGGAGGCGTCGGTGATACCTGCGGCGTCGTTGCCGTCTGCGAGACCGGCGCAGGGCCGAACATTGGAGCGCGGCCGTTGTAGATCTGCCAGCGGTCCCACAGCATGAACAGTGAGAAGCCAAAAATCACCAGCAGGATCGTGCGCTGAATGTCAGTGCTCATGACCAGACTTGATTGAAGTTAAGGAGAGCGCCGCGCCATTGGTTGCGTCGGCGCCCGCATGACACCAGCAACGCCAGCTAAATTGCAGTGGAACTGGATCGACCCCGCCCGCGCCGTAAGGGTGACAGCGCGCGAGTCGCGCAAGCATCATCCAGCCTCCGCGCAGCGCACCGTGCGATTCGATCGCCTGCATCGAGTATTCGGAGCACGTCGGCCAATAGCGGCACGCATTCCCCAGCCACGGCGAAAGCACGAAGCGATAAGCACGAATCACAGCTATCAATATCGTCTTGACCATTCGAACATTCTCAATTGGACGGGCCCGTAGTCGTTGGGTCCATCGTCGTCGAGCCCGTCGTCAGCCGCGCCGCAAGACGAGTCAACACTTCCTGCAGCAAACTGTCGGCGTCGGCACGAACTTGGCGCCGCCACTGCCTCATTGCAAGCGGCTGGCTGCGCGTATCGACCAACGGCGTCTTAAGCCGCAGCGCAATGTCAATCTGCGCCGAAGCCTGCGCCGCGCAATCCTCGAAGGCAGCAGCGCGATGCCGACAAGCCTCTCGCACGATGCGCTTGACCAGCACTCGGTCGACTGAGCGCCGAGCGTTGCGCTTTCCGACCGTGACTCCAAAGCGAACACTTCCGGCGTTACTGCCGTCTACGGCGCGCGATGGCGTCCTTACCCACCCCGCATTTATAGACAGCATCTGACGCTCAGCACGAATGGATCGGTCACGCGGCGCTCGCAGAAGAGCCGAGAACTCAGCAGGCGTCTTGAGCCGGCGTAACGAGGCAAAGCCATAGCGCTTGACACCAGTGGCCACCTTGAATCCCACCGCGGCTATCTCGAGCCACCAGCGCGCTCGGGTTAAAGAACTGTAATGCCTTCAAATTCCCAAGCGCTGACGGCCTTTGGCGCGACGCGCAGCGATCACCGCGCGACCGCCGCGCGATTTCATACGCACCAGAAACCCGTGCGTACGCGCGCGCTTGACCTTGGAGGGTTGATATGTTCGTTTGGTGGCCATACACACTTTCTACATACTTTTCGTGCAGCCCGCCATTAGACGCGATCCGGCGGCTTGCTGCAAACCAGCGTTTCGTGGCGCCGCGATGCTCTGGCTGACCTCTCATTGCATCGCAACCGAATTTGATTGGCCACAAACGCGATTTACTGTGGATAACTCGGTGCGGGATGAGTAGAATTCAGCCCTTCGCCGGTGAGTGTGTTCTGCGTCGCAGTTGCGGGTTTTCTGCACGCAGAAACGCGGTCACCGAGCGGGCGAGAGCAAGCACTTTCGCAGACCAATAAAAAGCTAGCCGCGGGGCCGCAAAGTTAATGACTCATCTTTGGAATGATTGCTCGCGGCTTCTCGAAAGCGAGCTGACGCCGCAACAATTTTCCGCTTGGATCAAGCCGCTTAAAGCCCTCGAGTTCGATGAGTCGACCGCCACTCTGACGATCTGCGCGCCCAATCGTTTGAAGCTCGATGCGATCCGCTCGCAGTTCTCGGAGCAGATCGCGGGTGCAGTATCGCGCGTCATGCAGCGGCCCATTTCGATCGTGTTTGCAATCGAAGGCGGCGGCTATGCCGATGCGTCCGCGATGCGTTTTCCGTCGAACGGCGTCGGGGTCGATAGCTCCTCAGACACGTCCGATACGACGCGTGCTTCGATCGTCGCCCCGGCGCCTGTGAGCAACGAGCCGCTCGAACGCGCCCGGCTCAATCCGAACCTGACGTTCGACACGTTCGTAACAGGCAAGGCCAATCAACTGGCGCGTGCCGCAGCGATGCAGGTCGCGGAAAATCCCGGCGGTTCGTATAACCCGCTGTTTCTGTATGGCGGCGTCGGACTTGGCAAGACCCACCTGACACACGCGGTGGGCAACGCAGTGCTCGCTCGTTCGCGCGGCGCCAAGGTTCGCTACATCCATGCCGAACAGTATGTCAGCGACGTCGTCCGCGCGTACCAGCGCAAGGCGTTCGACGATTTCAAGCGCTACTACCACTCGCTCGATCTGCTGCTGATCGACGATATTCAGTTTTTTGCCGGCAAGGCACGCACGCAGGAGGAGTTTTTCTATGCGTTCGAGGCCCTAGTGGCGGGCCGCAAGCAAATCATCATTACCAGCGATACGTATCCGAAGGAATTGAAGGATATGGAAGATCGGCTGGTATCGCGCTTCACGTCGGGGCTGACGGTGGCGATCGAGCCGCCCGAGCTGGAAATGCGTGTCGCGATTCTGCTTAAGAAAGCCGAGACCGAAGGCGCGCAGATGAAGGAGGATGTTGCGTTTTTCATCGCGAAGAATCTGCGTAGCAACGTTCGCGAGCTCGAGGGCGCGTTACGCAAGGTAATGGCGTTCTCGTCGTTTCACGGTCGAATCATTACGGTCGACGTCGCCCGCGAGGCGCTCAAGGACCTGCTGTCGGCGTCCACCGCACAAGTCACGGTTGAGCTGATCCAAAAAACCGTCGCCGATTACTACAAGATCAAGATCGCCGACATGTATAGCAAGCGCCGGCCGATCGCGATTGCCCTTCCGCGCCAGGTCGCAATGTATTTAGCAAAGGAGTTGACTCAAAAGAGCCTGCCTGAGATCGGAGAGCTTTTCGGCGGACGCGACCACACCACGGTGCTGCATGCGGTTCGCAAGATCACCGGCGAGCGTTCCAAGAATCCGGAAATGAACCACGCGCTGCATGTGCTCGAGCAGACGTTAAAGGGCTAGCAACCTGTGGACAGATGCTGCGGAGCTGTGGACAGTGGTGGACCGTGCAAGCATTTTGCAGGTACGTGGTGAAGTTGTCCTTTTCGTCCACCACGAGCCCACACGTCAACAGAAGGCTTGTTAACAACAAAGCGACCGCACCAAGTGTTTGATGTATTGGAACTGATTCGGTTTGTCCCCAACAAAGAGCTGCTTTATTACTAACTAATACTAAAAAGAGTTATGAAAAGGATATAAAGAGAATGCAACTCGTCAAAGCCAATCGCGATGCGTTGCTAAAACCGCTGCAGGTTGTCAGCGGAATCGTCGAACGTCGGCAAACGCTGCCGATCCTTGCGAACATCCTGGTACGCAAGGAGGGCGGCAAAGTGTCGTTCACGGCGACCGATCTGGAAATCCAGATTCAGACCAGCGCTGACATCGGCGCCGGCAATGACAACGCCGCGACGACGATCGCCGCTCGCAAGCTGGTCGACATTCTGCGGGCTTTGCCCGACGCAGACGTGCAGCTTTCGCTGAACAACAAAAAGATGGCGGTCGCAAGCGGCAAGAGCCGGTTCAATCTGCAGACACTGGCCGCCGAGGAGTTTCCGACCGTCGCACAGGCCGAATATGCAGCCGATTTTTCGCTGCCGGCGGCGACGCTGAAGTACCTGCTGGGCATGGTGCACTTCGCGATGGCGCAGCAGGACATTCGCTATTACCTGAACGGGATGCTGCTGGTGGTCGACGGCACGACGGTGCGCGCTGTGGCCACCGACGGCCACCGGCTGGCGCTGGCCGAAGTGACCAAGAATGAATCGTCGAACAAGATCGAAGCGATCGTGCCGCGTAAGACCATCCTCGAGCTGTCGCGGCTGCTACCCGATTCTGACGACCCGGTGCGCGTTCAGATGGCGTCAAACCAGGCCAAGTTCAGCTTCGGCGATATCGAGCTGATCTCCAAGCTGGTCGAAGGCAAGTTTCCCGATTACCAGCGCGTCGTCCCGTCCGCCAACACGAAGGTCTTTGCGATCAATCGCGAAGATCTGATGCACGCGCTGCAGCGAGCCGCGATTCTGACGACCGACAAATTCAAGGGCGTGCGCATGCTGCTTGGCGTCGGCACGCTGAAGATCAATTCGACGAATGCCGACCAGGAGGATGCGCAGGAAGAATTAGAGATCGGCTACGAGGGCGATGCTCTTGATATTGGCTTTAACGTCAACTATCTATTGGATGTGCTTGCCAATTTGAAGAACGATCAGATCAGCTTCTCGCTCGGCGACTCGCTCGGAAGCGCGCTGATCACGATGCCGAATTCGGACAAGTTCAAGTATGTCGTGATGCCGATGCGCATATAGCCCAACGATTGAAAATGTCAGCCGTTCCAGATCAACCGCCGATGAACCAGCCGCAGCCCGACGGGCGCGCGGACTATGGCGTCAGCAGCATCCAGATCCTCGAGGGACTGGAGGCGGTGCGCAAGCGCCCGGGCATGTATATCGGCGATACGCACGACGGCACCGGGCTGCACCACATGGTGTTCGAGGTGGTCGACAACTCGGTCGACGAGGCGCTTGCCGGGCATTGCGACGACATTATTGTCACGATTCACACCGACAACTCGATCTCGGTGGTCGATAACGGCCGCGGCATTCCAACAGGCATCAAATTCGACGACAAGCACGAGCCGAAGCGCTCCGCCGCCGAGATAGCGCTGACCGAGCTGCACGCCGGAGGCAAGTTCAATCAGAACAGCTACAAGGTGTCCGGCGGGCTTCACGGCGTCGGCGTCTCGTGCGTCAATGCACTGTCCGAATGGCTGCGGCTGACGATCCGGCGTGGCGGCCAGATGCACCATCTCGAATTTCGGCGTGGCGACGTTCAGGATCGAATCGTGCAGACGATGCCGACCGAATTGGGACTGGTGGAAGCATCGCCGATGAAAATTACGGGACCGACCGACCGGCGCGGAACCGAAGTTCATTTCCTGCCTGACAGTCAGATCTTTACCGACATCGACTTTCACTACGACGTATTGTCGAAGCGGTTGCGCGAGCTTTCGTTCCTGAACAACGGCGTTCATATCAAGCTGATCGATCAGCGCAACGCGAAGGAAGAAGACTTCGCATTTTCGGGCGGCGTCAAAGGCTTCGTTCAGTACATCAACAAATCGAAAACGGTGCTGCATCCGAACGTGTTCTACGTCAGCACGGAATCGAGTGCAGGCGGAACGCCAGTGGGTGTCGAAGTCGCCATGCAATGGAACGACGGCTACAACGAAAGCCTGCTCGCTTTTACCAATAACATTCCGCAGCGCGATGGCGGCACGCACATTACCGGACTGCGCGCTGCAATGACGCGCGTGCTGAACAACTACATCAAGAGCCACGAGTTCGACAAAAAGGCCAAAGTCGAGACCACCGGCGACGACATGCGCGAAGGGCTTGCATGCGTGTTGTCGGTCAAGGTGCCCGAGCCAAAGTTCAGCTCGCAGACCAAGGACAAGCTGGTGTCCTCCGAAGTGCGCCCCGCGGTGGAAGACGCGGTGGGCCGTGCGCTTGAAAGCTATCTGCTCGAGCGGCCTGCCGACGCAAAAATTATTTGCAGCAAGATTGTCGACGCCGCGCGAGCGCGCGAAGCGGCGCGCAAGGCGCGCGAAATGACTCGGCGCAAAGGGGTCCTCGACGGAGTAGGTTTGCCCGGCAAGCTGGCCGACTGCCAGGAGCGCGATCCAGCGAAGTCCGAGCTCTATATCGTCGAAGGCGATTCGGCCGGCGGCTCTGCCAAGCAGGGCCGCGATCGCAAGTTCCAGGCAGTGCTTCCGCTGCGCGGCAAGGTGCTGAACGTCGAGAAGGCCCGCTTCGACAAACTGATCTCATCCGAGCAGATCGCCACGCTGATCACGGCGCTGGGAACGGGCATTGGTGCGCCCGACACGCCCGACGGTTTCAACCTCGAGAAGCTGCGTTATCACCGCATCATCATCATGACCGACGCTGATGTGGACGGCGCTCATATCCGCACACTGCTGCTGACTTTGTTCTATCGGCAGATGCCTTTGCTGGTCGAGCATGGTCATATCTACATCGCGCAGCCGCCGCTGTATCGAATCAAGCACGGCAAGGACGAGCGCTACATCAAGGATGATCACGAGCTCGCTCAGTACATCGTCACGCTGGCGTTGAAAGACGCGAAGCTCGTTCCGGCGGCGGACGCTGCACCGATCGAAGGCGAGGCACTCGAAGCGCTGGCGCGTCAGTATCTGGTCGCCAACGCCGTCATCGATCGCCTGTCGCGAGTGATGGACCGGCCGGCACTTCAATCATTGCTGGCTGGCACCGAGCTCGATCTGGACGACGCGGTTAGCGCCGAGGCCTCGGCGCTCCGCTTGACCGCCGCGCTCGGCAACTCGACGGTGCATGTCTACGCACAACACGACTCTGTGACCGACAAGCATCGGCTTCGCATCGAGCGTCGCCATCACGGCAACGTAAAGCTGAGCGCTATCGATGCCGACTTCGTCCACGGTGCGGACTACGCAACGCTGGCCGCTGCGGCTCGCACGTTCAAGGGGATGATCGGAAGCGGCGCGCGCGTCGTGCGCGGCACCGGCGACAAGGAAAAGCAGGCGACCGTGGCGAGCTTCGGCGAAGCCATCGACTGGTTGATGCGTGAGGCCGAGGGCGGCGTGACACGACAGCGCTACAAAGGTCTCGGAGAAATGAACCCGTCGCAGTTGTGGGAAACGACGATGGATCCCGCTGTACGCCGCATGCTCAAAGTGCAGATCGACGACGCGATCGGCGCCGATCAAATCTTCACGACGCTAATGGGCGACGAAGTCGAGCCGCGGCGTCTGTTCATCGAATCGAACGCGCTTGCCGCCGGCAATATCGACGTTTAGTTGTGGGTGCTGCACATCGTCAAAGTTAGGCCCTCTCGTAATTAAAGTTATCGCGTAACTTTGACGATTCAGCTCTTGTCGCAAGGGTCTGCTTACGACCCATTGCAGACATCGTGGCCGGCATAAAGCGGACATCCCTAGCGTTCCGTCGCAGGCGCGCCGCTTCTGGCGCGTGGCGTCCTATCGGGCATGACGGTCTCTCGCGGCGCGGCGCGAATCGCAACTCTCGCACTTAGTTTTGTGAACGAATAGTTGCTGCGGCACGCATGGAACCTTCCGTCACCACCCTGCCTCGCATTGCGCCTTCGTGCTCTGCTTGCGACCGCTGGAGAAAAAGAAGTTCGGTCTGGCAATGGGTACGGCTAATCCCGCCGAGGCAGAAACTTAACTACGGCGAGCGCCCCGATCTGCTTGCCCATGGCGGTGCCAACTTCCGTGGAGTTGCGGAAGTGCACGCCATCGTAGATACGTGCGTTCGAGACTTCTTGCACGAACTCGTCGATCTTCACCCACTTGCGCGCCGAGCCTTTGACGAGATAGCTGCTCGTTCTCAGCGTCGGCATGGTGCCGGTGCCGACTTCGGCCTGCAACACCGTGCCGACGGCTGCGGCCACGATGCAGTGCGCGCACGGATACTCGGGGTGCATCGGTGTCTCAATGAATGGCGTCCACGAGGCATCCCGCTCCGTCGCGTCGTTGCCGTCGAGATCGCCGTTGCGGATTGCGGTCACAGGCCGCCAGAAGTTGTAGTGGTATTTAGCCTCGAACACGGCAAGCAGCGCGTCATCCGTCGCTTGCGCCACAGCGGCAAATAATCGCGCGTTTTGCGTAACCTCACGGCCCGGAACATCCGCGACTGAGAGCACGATCCCGTGGTAGATCGCAGGCAACGTCGCTTCCCAGAAGCTGGCGATTTGGGTTTGCTCGTCTGTACGTCGCGAATTACTCTTGCCGCCAAGCGCCTTAATCTCGTTGTAATCGCGTGCCCATAGCTGACTCGTGAGGACAGGTGGCGGACCTGGGCGGAACTGCGCAGGACTTGTAATCAGCCACGGCTTACGCTGCGGCCACTGCGTGACCGCCGGTATGACGGTGGGCAGGTAGACACCCGGAGCCGTTTGCGGCCGGTAGGTTTCCGCCGTGCCTGCACCGTCGTCGGCGCGCGATGCAAGAATCGCTGCAGCGGCTTGCTCGCCCACAGCGATACCCGAAGTCTTCGCCGCGCCGTCGGCTATCTTCGATAGCGCCGCCTGATAAGCGGTGTCGATGGCAGCTTGTTGCGACGGCAGCAATTTTGCGAGCGCGGTGCGGTTTGCAGCCGCAATCGCGGCGTCGACCGAAGCTCCCGGCGCGGCTTCAAGTCTTAATAATCCGGCCGGATAACGCTTCGTAATACTGTTGACGGCTTCGTAGACGGCAGTCTGCGCGATGGCCATCGCGCGGCTGGCTGGGGGTGGCCCCATTTTTCCGGTGATAACAATCTCGCCAACCTTGATGTTCCAGTCACACACGGCGTCGGCTCGCGCTGCAGAACAGGCAAGCAGTGACGTAGCGAGGGCTAAGAGTGCGATCTGCTGATGCTTCGTAATATGGTTCATTAGGGCGTTTCTCCGTTTTGGACGACGCAGCGCGCGGTCCACCCTTCATCCGAAAGTGCCATTTCGCTTGGCAGCGGGGCTCAGTTGCGTGCAAGAAAAACGAGTAACGCTTCGTTAAAGGCCGCGGGATTTTGGTCTGGCGAGCCATGTCGCGCATTCGCGACGGTGATCAACTGCGAGCCGGGAATGCAACGATGTGCGGCCTCAGAGAGCACCCTGAAGAACGGCCGGGTCAACTCACCCCTGGTGATCGTCACTGGCATTTTGAGCTGAGCCAGTTGCTCGCAGGTCACGCGCGGCGGAGGTGGTGCGCTGAAGTGCGGCGGGAGTGTTCGCGCATTATCCAAAAGCATCGATCTTGATGCTTGGGAGCGTCTCTCGAAGTTGCCCGGGTCGGCGTATACAAAGTCAACCATGAGTCGTGTCGCCTCGGCAACGTTGCCGGCTTTTGCCGCCGCAACGACCGGCGCGAAACCCTTGCCTTCGTCGCTCACCACCTTTTGTTCATCGGGATTCGTCAGGATTGAGGGCAACGGTGGTTCATTCAAAAAAAGACTGCGCACCAACTCGGGCTGTTCAACAGCCACGCGCAGTGCGATATCCGCCCCGTACGATTGTCCTACCAGGTGCACCGGCCCCACCTTGAGTTGCCGAATAAACGCAGCGAGGTCGGCCACGTGCGTCGCCCGAGAGTATTGCGTTCCGTTATCAGACCACGGCGCCACACCAAAATAGCGCTGGTCGAAAGCGATGATTCGGTAGCGCTTGGCGATCGTTTCACGCTGGGGTTCCCAAGCGCGGTGGTCTGAGATCGCGCCATGCACGAAAACAACTGGGGCGCCCGTGCCCTGTTCGAGATAGGTGACGCTGGTGCCGTTGACCAACATCTGCTTGACGGACGGCGCTTCGGCCGGTTGATCCCCTAACGATTGACACCCCGACAGCGACACCACTAAAGCAAAGGAAAAAGCGACTATTGGCTTGATCATGTTGACCTCGTTGTTGACGCCGCACACAACAAAAACGGGCGCGCGCCGGCCAGCACAGGCGCGCGGCCGGGGTGATCACCGCGTAGCCGCGATCGGCCAAGCAGCGAGGTCCTCGATGGCGGTCGCGGCCGTATCCGGAACCGCCGCCATAACTGGGTGAGCATCGGGCGCCTCTGTCGAAGAGGCGAATGCGCGCACCGGGTCGGCGGTCCGCGCGAGCAGTATCAAAGCCATCGCGGTGATAGCGCCAAGCGTGCAAAACGTACGAGTCAGGGTCGGGGTCATCGGAAGCTCCTTCAAGGGTGGCAAGTCCGTCAGCGGGGGCGCCGGCGGTGCAGTCACTATCCGGTCCGGTGCGCGGTCGGGTCTTGAAGAAATCCTCAAAGAGATCTCATATTGCGATCAAACGCGCCGGGAAGCTGAAGCATCGCGCGGTCACCTTGCTAGTCGCGCATCCCCAGCTCGCGCAGGCTGGCGATCAACCGCGAGCGCAGTCGGCCTGAGTCGTCGGGTTCGCCGCGCCGGGGATGCGCGCCTGGACCTGGCGCGGCCACGAAGCCCGGGTGGCGGCGCATGTGCTCGTCGAAAGCCTGCTGCGCCGCCTCGCGCTGGCCCAGCCGCAGCAGCGCGGCGGCGTGGATCGGCGGCCACACCAGCGTGGGCGTGGTATTGGCAGCGGTCTGGCTCCAGTCGCGCGCCAGCTCGTAGCGGCCGGCGCCGAAGTGCGCCAGCGCCAGCCGGTACTGCCACTCCGCGCGGAAGGGGTCGCGCGGGCCGAGGCGCAGCGCACGTTCGAGCGCCGCGACCGCCTCGTCGAAGCGTCCGTTGAACAGCAGCGCCGCGCCATGGGCGCCGAACGCCAGCGGCAGCCGGTAGCGCCCGCTCCACTCGGTGGTGTTGCGCAGCATCGCCGGGAAATCGCGTTTCAGGAAGAGCAGGAATGTCTTGGCGCTGTACGTGTAGTTGCCGTCGCGGTCGAGCCGCTCGAGGTTGGCTGCGGCCTCCTCGGCCCTGCGCACCGCGGCGGGCCGGTCGTCGGTCCAACCGTTGCTCAGCACGGCGGTGGTCGTGAAGTGGATGCCGCCCCAGGCCCGCGCCGAGTCCGGATTCATCGCCAGCGCACGGTCGAACAGCGCCCGTGCGGCGAGCACGTTCTCGCGCGTGACGCCGCGATACCACAGCGCATAGCCCTGCATCGCCAGGTCGTCGGCCGTCACCTCGGTCGGCGACAGCGTCGCAAGGCGCTCGCCGGTCGAGCGGTAGAGCTCGGCGACGAGCGTGCGCTCGATCGCCACCGCGAAGTCACCGACCGCCCGGGCCAGCTCGGCGCGATCGATGTCGAAAGCCTCGGCCCAGCGCTGCACGCCGCTCTCGCCGTCGATCAGCGTCAAGTTGAGCCGGATCTTGCTGCCTTCCCGGCGCAGGCTGCCCTGCACGACATGGCGCACGCCCATCTCGCGCGCGACCTGGCGCGGGTCCACGGCCTTGCCCTTGTAGGTGCTGGCGGTGTCGCGCGCGATCACGAGGCTGTTCTGCAGCTGCGCGACCGCGATCACGAGGTCGCCGTGCAGCGCGTCGGCCAGCCACTCGGCGTCGGTCGCCTCGCCTTCGAGCGCGAGCGGCAGCACGATGATCGACAGCGGCGGCACTTCGCGCGGCAAGGGTGTGCGTCGCCAGGTCGGCCGGAGATTGCCAGGTAGATGCCGTGCTGCGCCAGGCCAGCCAGGCACCGGTCGCGAGCAGCACGGCGAGCACCAGCGCGCCGAGCAGCGCGGCCTGCCACCAAGGCCGAAGCGCCGGGAGGATCCCGTGCAGCGGGCGCATCGGCGCTCGGCTCCGCACGCGCCTCGCGCAGCCGCTGCGGCGGCTCGTCGGGCACCAGCATGTAGCCGCGCCGCGCCACGTTGCGAATCAGCCGGTGCTCGCTGTCGCCGAGCACGCGCCGGATGTCGGCAATGGCCTGCGTGAGCGATCCCTCGCCCACCACGACCTTCGGCCACACCGGCTCATCAGCTCGTCCTTGCTGACCACCTCGCCGGCGCGGCGGCCGAGCGCGAGCAGAACGTCGAGCGCCTGCTTGCGCAGGCCGGCGAGCTCGCCTTCCGCGTCGAGCAACTCGCCGGCGGCCAGATCGAGCGTGCAGCGGCCCAGCAGCAAGCGGTTTGCTGCCGGCATTTCGGTCGAGGTGGAGGGACGGTCACGGCATCATCTATCGTGATTGCCAAATAATGCTGGCTCAAACCAACTGCTGACACAGTTTGGCATCGCTATGTTGCTGCGGCTCAGTCGCGTGTTGCCGCTCCATGCCGCCGAACCGACGAACAGGGTATCTACGGGTCGCTGCGAGAGTCAACCGATCTTGCAACGCCGCCTAGATCGAACAGCAACGCTGGCGGCTGAGATAGATGCTTCAAGGGTCGTGTTCATCACGTGCTATCGAGCCGACATCACTACGCCAGTCCGTCGATCAGCGCGGCGGCGTAAGCGCCTTGCCGCGCAACCTCTCCCACAGCCACGGCAGTCCGCGCTGGAAGTCCATCCGGTTCGAAACCCGAATCGGCGGATACACCGGCACCGCGCGGCTGTGCCGCTCGGCGACGACGAAGTTGAACGTATAGAACGGCTCCTGACCCATGCGCAGGTCGGTGATCAACACGCGCGCGCCGTCCTGCGACATCTTGAAAAAGCCACGGCTGAACCCCGCAATGCGCTCGACGTCGGATGCCGCGCAATCCTCGTAGCGCATGTCCCGCGCGGGAAGCGGTCGAAGCCGATGCGCCGCTCGCGGTCGAGCAGCGAGTGGAAGCCTTCGTGGAACTCGTCCGGCGTAACCGCGACCACCCGCCACAGCAGCGTGTTGAAGGCGTCGGCGTGACCAAAACCCGCGGCCGTTATGCCCTGCTCGCGAGCGATCGGCCGCGTCACGCCGACGTGCTGCTGTGCCCCGACGCCCCAGGCCAGGTAGACGCTGCTCAGCAGAGGCCCGCCGCATTGCCCGCGGCCCCGCGTCCGCGGTGCGTGCAAGCAGCGCCGCACCGCCCGACCAGCAGCGGCAGCGTGTACAGCGGGTCGATGATGAAGATGCTGCCGACGCCGAACGGGCGGTCGCTGAACGGCAGCGCGAGCCTGCGTGCCGTAGACCGTGATCGGTCGAGCAGCGGGTGCGTGACCAGCGCCAGCCACAGCGCGAGCCACCAGCGCCGCCACGGCGCGCCCTCGCCGTGGAGGCTCACGATCAGCCGCGAACGGCAGCGAGAACAGTGTCAGCCAGAACGGCGATGGGTCTCGGCGCGGTGCAGCACCATGTTGCGGATCGGGTCGCCATGGTCGATCAAGCACGTCGAGGTCGGGCAGCGTTCCGCCCACCGCGCCCCACGCGCGGCTTTCCACACCGCCGTGCGCCGTCCCATGACCGCCACGCCGACCGCGGCGCCCAGTGCGAGTTGCGAAACCGAGTCCATGGCGCATTGTGGCGGAGCTCGCACGGTGGCCCAGCTGGTGGGAAGGTGCCGCGCTTTGCTTTTCAGGCCGCGACTGTAGTTATTTCCAGCGATGCATCTTCTATTACTACCTGAACGACCTGCCCTACGAAGGTCGCGATGAACTTCGCCACGAACAGGGCTGCGCGTCGAGAGCCTTTTGTTCGGAGTAGTCTGGTGATGCTGCACCAACTCACTTCGATCGCGTTCCACCCCTCACTGCGCGCGTTGGTACGGCGAGAGATGATGCGGCCCCCTCAACGTGCACCGATCAAATCTATGCCCATGCTTCGCTGTCTGCTGCCGATGCTCGTCGTTTCACTCGGATTCACATCTGCGCCTGCCCAAACCGGCGTGGCTAGTCCCGCCAATGAGTTGAAGGCGCTGCTCGACGAAGACGTCGAGGCCGCGTTCCGACGTTTCCCGCTTCAGGCCACCGTGCGCGGTGTTCCCGGTTACAACCATCTGCTGCCCGACCTGTCGTTCGAAGCGCGCGACCGCGAGCACGCACGCGAACGCCGCACGCTCGAGCGCTTGCAGCGCCTCGATGCGAAAGCGCTGCGCGGTCAGGACCGGATCTCGTACGAACTGCTGCTCGACAAGATGGAGTTCGCGGTCGAGGGGCAGCGATTCCGCGAGGCCGAGGCGCTGGTGCTGACCACCGGCGGAGGCCTGCACAACCTGATGCCGCGTACCGCGCAGGTCACGCCGTTCCGCACGGTCGATGACTATCGCGACTACATCCGGCGAATCACTGCGACGCCGAAGCTCGCCGACGACACCATCGCGCGCCTGAAGTCGGGCCTGGCGAGCGGTTGGATGAGTACACGGCCGGTAGTGGATCGCATCCTGGCGGCGATCAATGCGCATCTGGTGGACAACGTCGAGCAGAGCGCGTTGCTGTCGCCGTTCGCAAAAATGGCGCCCGGCATCACGGACGCCGAACGCGCGGCTTTGGTGGCCGATGCGCGCCGCGCCATTGCCGACGATTACCAGCCGGCGCTGCGCCGCTACCGGGCGTTCATCCAGAACGAGTACCGGCCCAAGGCGCCGGAGATCGCGGGCCTGGCGTCTTTCAAAGGCGGTGCTGACTACTACGGGTACCTGATCCGCTCGCGCATCGTTCGAAGCCACTCTGCTAGGCAGATCCACGAGCTTGGCCTTGCCGAAGTGGACGCGGTTCGCAAAGAGATTGGCGCGATCGTGAAAGAGGTCGGCTTCGATGGAACGACGGATCAGTTCATCGAGCACTTGCGGACCGACCCCAAGTTCTTCTTCAAGTCGCCCGAAGCCGTTCTGGAGGCATACCGCGCGATCGGGCCGCGCGTTGATCCGCATCTGCCGAAGCTCTTTCACACCGTGCCGCGCATGCCGTACGCGGTGCGCAGCATGACACCCGCCGAAGCGGCCAGCAGCTCGGCGGCCAACTATCAGATCGGCTCGTTGGCGCTCGGCACCAGCGGTTACTTCACGATCAACGCGCTGGGCTACGCGAGCGAGGCTACGTGGCGCACAGAGACGCTGTTTCTGCACGAGACCGTTCCGGGCCATCATCTTCAGAGCGCACGTGCCGCGGAGATCGAAGGCCTGCATCCGTGGCGATCGCAGGCCAACTACAACATCGCGTACGGAGAGGGTTGGGCGCTGTATGCCGAGTGGCTCGGCAACGAGCTCGGCTTCTACAAGGATCCGTACCAGCGCTACGGAAATCTGCAGGCCCGCCTGTTCCGCGCCGCGCGCCTGGTGGTCGACACCGGCATCCACGCCTTCGGCTGGCCGCGCGACAAGGCGATCGCCTACATGGCTCAGCAGGGCGGCGTCGACCAGCTATTTGCCGAAAGCGAGGTCGACCGTTACTTCTCGAACCCGGCGCAGGCGCTCGGCTACCAGTTGGGATATCTGAAGATGCGCGAGTTGCGCGCCCGCGCCGAGCGTTCACTCGGCCCACGATTCGACGTCAAGGATTTCCACGCGGTGGTGGTCGACAACGGGGCGATGCCAGTGGCCGTCCTCGAGAAAATGGTCGACGAATGGATTGCTTCGGGAGGCGTCCGGCAGAGCGTCCAATAAAAATCCGCGACGCAACGAAAGCGGAACCGATCGCAAGTAGGAAGTTTTGATATTTTCTGAGAGTGATCGATGCACATCTCAAGCGCTGCGATCAAACCCACTTTCATCATCATGTGCTTGATGATCCTTTGCGGTTCGACCGAGGCGGCTGACGACTGCTCAGTCGCCGATGTGTTGGTCAATAGCTGGATCCGAATGGCTCGCAATCACTCCTCAGGATTGCCGACGACCAAGGCCATCCGGAGGGAGCTCGAGTTCAAGACCAGCGATCAAGTCGCACTGAAGGGCTATTCGTATTCCCCGCCGTCTGAAGAAAGCGAAACGGCTGCGAAGCACTTTGTCCTTCTGCTGCAGGGAAGCGCATCTTCGGCCGCGCAGTTGGCCGAGACTGCAAGTGGGCTGGCGCTCGCTGCAAGGCGGGAAGTGTTTGTGTACGAGTATCGCGGATATGGCTCCGAAAGCACGGTCCATCCAACCGCGGCGGCGATTCAAAGCGACATCGACGCAATCATCGATCGTCTCTCTGAACGCGGCAGGCGCGGTGTCGTGATTGGACTGTCCATGGGTGGGATCTTCGCCATTCAATCATTGAAGCGCTCATTGAAGCGTTCCGAGAGCGGTGATCTGCGCGTACTGGTGGACTCCGCTCCCGCTCAGGTGCCGACGATTCCGCTCCTGCTCCGTTGTCCCCGATGGATGAATCCACTCGATGCCGCTACGGCGGATGTGGCCCAGCGCCTTGGCGTCCTCTATGGCGCTGACGATTGGTGGTCAAAGGATCCGGCAGCTAACGAGCTCATGGAGAAAGTGAAAGCGGGCGGCGGACGGGTGTGGATGATCGAGGGCGGGCACGTGGATCTGTCGCAATCCGGACTCGCCATGCGTCTGCCGATATATGCCGATTTCGTGCAGCAGCGCTCACCGTGAAGCATCAACGGCGCGCAGCCAGCTAGCTGCCGACGGCTTCCGGCAGGCTTTGCCTGACTCATCAGGCTTTGATGCGCCGCCGTGGTGGCCGAATAGTTGTCATGTTTTCTGAGAACCTGGGTTGTCGGCCGTGTTGAACATGGCCGCTAATGGCGACACGTTATGACTGCAGCAGGCCGCGCGCTGCTATCCTCACGTCGGGCGATGAGAAGCGAAAGGCAGCGCGGTCCAGCACGTAGTGAATGAAGCCGGTTGCGAAGCCCAGGGCTAGCAGCACCGGCACGAAGGGCGACGAGCGCAGCCACCACGCCACATCACCGTAGATGCGGTCCGCGTAGACGAATTCATCGGCCACGGCCTCCACCTCGAGCAGCGGCAGCAGCAGGGTGGAGACAAGGGCGAGCACGACGAGCACCGCCCAGCCGCGCCGGTTGATGGGCGCCAGCAACCGCTGCCATTGCGTGGCGGGCTCCTGAATACCACCGGAAGCGGCGAGCGACGTGAGTCCCATCGCGGCGCTCCAGTGCTGCACGCTCCACAGCACAATGAACAAAAAGGGGTCTCGCGCCAGGAAGGCAAAGAGCACCATGGCCGAAACGCCAAGGACGTAGGCGACGCGCGGCAGCGATGCGTGCTGTGAGCGCAGTTCGACGCGCAGCATGAGCGCGGTCAGGATCACGACGAGGACGATGCCTCCATCGCGTAGCGTGTGCGCAAACAGATCGGCTCCGACTGCTCCCAGCAGCGGATCGATCCAGCGATCCTGGAAGGCGATCGATCCGGCCAAGGCCTCTGCGACCACGACGAAACCGCCGCCGACGATCAAAGCGAACCATCGATCGAGTCGTCGCGTGGACCTCTCCGACGCTCGTCCCGCGCGTGCGCGATAGAGACTGAGTACTCCAAAGTGCTGCGCGGCAAAGTGGTAGCTCAGCAGCAGATAGTCCAAGACGGCAAGCCAGAGCACGCGTTCGATTAGCGGCACTGGCAGCACCGTCTCGGGAGTCAGCAGGACGGCGAAGCACGCCACGACGATGGCTAACGGGGCCACGACAAAGCGCAATCGCTGCTTGGAAAGCAGCGGCCTGTACGCCGGGGTCGCGTAGGCCAGCCAGGCTGACGAGACGCGGTGGCCGAACCACAGAGTCACCGTGAGCGCAAAGAAGAGCCCATCCACTGGACTGGTGCGCACGTCGTCGTAACCCCACGCCAGCAGAAAAACCAATGGGGCCAACCACAGCGCGTTCAGGATCCAAACAAGATCCCAGGCCGGACTCTTGATCCATCGCATGGGAACAGAACGTACCGCACCTTGTCGGCTTGATGTTTCCACGACGGTCTTCCTAACGGTGGTTGCGGCGCTAATGCAATGAGGCCAGAATTCTCTCTCCACTGACAGGGAGGGAGAACATGGCTACACGAACAACGCACCGGAGCACGGCCGGCAAGAAACTTTACGCGGTGCGTGACGCCAGCGGTCGGTTCAAGGATATTCAGACTTACGAAAAAGCGCATCGCGCGGACCTGGCCAAAACCAGCAAGGCAGAGACTGCTAGCAAAGCTAAGAAAGCTAAGAAAGCGAAGAAACGCTAATTAGTTGCTCTCGCTTGAGAGGCCGCTGAAGCACTTATCTGCGGCAGTTTTTGTTGGAGGCTGATCCGCGTTTGGATATCCTGCGGGCGAAGGCCTCTTTTGCTTTTGCCGCGCCCGAAGCGTATCGCTCCAACGACGTGTCATCACACGACCGCAGCGCGAGGAGGCGGGCTGCTCCTAATTGGGCAAGCTGAACGCGATGATTTCGTCGCTGACACGCGGAGTCAAAATCGAATTCCCGCCCGCTGCGAACACGACGTACTGCTTGCCGCGATATTCATAAATGGCACTCTGCTTTCACGAGGCGGCGCGATCAGAGCAAACCCGTATCGGCTCTAGTTTTATTTGCCCTCGAGGTGCATTCCATTCCATGATCCTCTGTCACGCACACTGCTTCGCGATTAAACAACGGCTCGCAACCAAGTCGCTACCCTAAGGAGACAAAGATGCCGGATTCAATCACACGCCGATTCGTACTGACTTTCTGCGCAGGTGTGTTTCTGCTGCCGCTGGTCAACGTTCAGGCGCAGCCGTTCCCGAGTAAGCCCATCACGTTGGTGGTGCCCTGGCCAGCCGGTGGCTCAACCGACCGTCACTTCCGCACGCTCGGCGAAATTGCGGGAAGGCACCTTGGGCAGACCATTGTCATTGAAAACAAACCGGGTGCGGGCGGCACATTGGGCCCGAGCACGGTGGCACTCACTACCAAGCCCGACGGCTACACGATCGCGCAATATCCGCTCGGCATGCTGCGCTATCCGCACATGCAGAAAGTCCCCTGGGATCCGATCAACGACTTCACGTTCATCATCGGAATCTCCGGCTACACCTTCGGGTTCGTCGTCAGGGACGATTCACCCTACAAGACCTTCAACGAGTACATCGAAGCGGCGCGCAAGCAGCCTGGCAAGATCAATTACGGATCGACTGGGGTCGGTACCAGCCCGCACCTGCTGATCGAAGAACTATCGGCTGCGGCGAAGGTGGAGTTGAACCACGTGCCGTACAAGGGCAACGCTGACCTGATGCAAGCGCTGATCGGCGGTCACGTGATGGCGGGCAGCGACGCCACAGGTTGGGACAAGTTTGTCGACGCCGGTCAGATGCGCCTGTTGTTGACGTTCGGCGAGGAGCGCACGCAGCGTTGGCCCAGCGTGCCCACCGCGAAGGATCTCGGCTACAACATAATCTCGACATCGCCATACGGCTTGATCGGACCGAAGGGAATGGATCCCGCAGTGGTGAAGACGCTGCACGACGCGTTCAGGAAAGCGCTCGAGGATCCGAAGCACGTCGAGCTGATGCGACAACTGAATCAGACGGTCTGGTATCGCAGCGGCGACGATTACCGCAAGTGGGCGGCTGAAACGCTGGTCAAGGAGAAAGCGTTGATCGAACGCCTGGGGTTGGCGGCGAAATAGCGCGCGCTCAGTTGGCGAGCGATGTCCGAGCGGTCGTTTCGTAACATCGCCGATGTCGTTCGTGAGCACGCGGCCGCACGACCGCAGCAGCCGGCATTGGTGCACGGCGACCGGCGGCTTACTTTCGCCGAGCTTGATGCCCTGATGGATCGCGTGGCCGTCGCGCTTCAGCGCGATGGAGTACGCGCGGGCGACGTGATTGCGCTGTGCGGATCAACCACGCCGCAACAGGCGGCGCTCTTCCTTGGAGGGCTGCGTGCCGGTGCGCTTGTTGCGCCGCTTGCACCTTCGGTCACGGCGGCGACTTTCGCGTCGATGTTGCGCGACGCCGATGCCCGGTTGCTATTCGTCGATGCTGCCGCGAACGCACTCGTGCCGGCTGATTTGAAACCGACTTGCGTGGCGCTCGACCCTTACGCACGTGGAAGGCCGTTCGATGACTGGCTCGCCCCGCCCGGTGCTAAGCCGATACCTGTCAACGTCAAGCCGGAATCGCCGTGCAACCTCATCTACTCGTCGGGCACGACCGGCACGCCAAAAGGCATCGTGCAGCCGCACGTGATGCGATGGATGCACACGCTGCGCGGCGCGCCGTACGGCTACGGGCCCGATGCGGTGACCGTTCTAGCGACACCGTTGTATTCGAACACGACGCTGGTCGCATTCTTTCCCGCACTCGGGCTGGGTGGCACCGTTGTACTAATGGCGAAGTTCGATGCTGCCGATTATCTGGCGCTCGCCGAGCGGCACCGTGCCACGCATACGATGCTGGTGCCGGTGCAGTACCGACGCATCATGTCTTTGCCAGAGTTCGGCCGCCATGATCTGTCATCGTTTCGCATGAAGTTCGCCACGAGCGCGCCGTTTCCGCCCGCCTTAAAAGCGGATGTACTGGCGCGCTGGCCGGGAGGACTGATTGAGTTCTATGGCATGACCGAAGGCGGCGCCACTTTCATCCTCGAAGCGCACCGCCACCCCGACAAGTTGCATACCGTGGGTCGAGCGGGCGAAGGTCATGACGTCCGGCTGATCGACGATCATGGGAACGAGGTCGCCATCGGCGAAGCCGGTGAAGTCGTGGGCCACTCGCCGACGATGATGACCGGATATCACAACAAGCCACAGCAGACGCGCGAAGCCGAGTGGTACGCGCCCGACGGCAAGCGGTTCATCCGCACCGGAGATGTCGGCCGCTTCGATGCCGATGGATTTCTGACGCTGTTCGATCGCAAGAAAGACATGATCATCTCGGGCGGTTTCAATATCTACTCGAGTGACCTCGAGGCTCAGCTGCGTGGGCATGCCGCAGTCGACGAAGCGGCCGTGGTCGGCGTGCCTTCGACGCAGTGGGGCGAGACGCCGGTAGCCTTCGTCGTGCAGCGGGCCGGAAACGACATTTCCGCTGCCGCGTTACGGGAATGGATGAACGAAAGAGTCGGCAAGACTCAACGGCTGGCCGATCTGATCTATGTTGAGGACCTGCCGCGCAACGCACTGGGAAAGATACTGAAGCGCGAATTGCGCAAGCGCTACGTGACCGAACACTCGAAAGGTTTTCAGGAGGAGACAAGATGAACGTGAAGCAGATCGACCGCCGACGTTTTAACGGTGCGCTTGTCGCCGGTGCCGCCACGTTGCTCGCGCCGCGAGTCGGTGCTCAGGCCTGGCCTGCGAAGCCGATCAAGGTGATCGTGCCCTACACGCCCGGCGGCTTCACCGATATCACTGCACGGCTAGTAACGCAGAAGCTGCAGGAACGGCTCGGACAGCCGGTCGTGATCGACAACAAGCCCGGCGCCAACAGCATCGTCGGTGTCGATGCTCTCGCCAAGTCACCCCCCGACGGCTATACGTTCGCGGTAGTGATCGCGGCGTATGCGGCCAATATCACGCTGTATCCGAAATTGCCGTACGACCCGAAAAAGGATCTCGCAGCGGTGTCGCTGATCGGCGTCTCTCCGCTGGTGGCTGCGGTCAACAACGACACGCCCTTCAAGAACGCAGCCGATCTGATCGACTATGCGCGCAAGAATCCCGGCAAGGTGAGCTACGGCTCCAGCGGCAACGGCTCTGCCGTCAACCTGACGACCGAATTGCTGAAGTCGATGACGCAGACGAGCATGGTGCACATCCCGTACAAGGGCGCGGCACCGGCACTGACGGATCTGATGGGTGGCCACATTCAGTTGTTCATGGACGCTGCCGTGGGTTTGATCAATCCAGGCAAGACCGGCAAGGTGCGACTCGATTGGCGTTGCGAGCGAAAAGCGCTTGGCTGCGTTGCCCGAGGTGCCCACGTTCATCGAGCAGGGCATTAAAGGTTTCACCGGCAGCACATGGGCCGGAATATTGGCGCCGGCCGGTACGCCGCCAGCTGTCATCAAACGCGTCGCCGATGAAGTCACAGCGATCGTGGCGCTGCCGGACGTCAAGCAAAGGTTCGATGAGATGGGCACGATCCCGGTCGGCAGCACGCCAGCGGAATTTGAGACGTTCATCACCACCGAAACCGCCAAGTGGGGCAAGGTGATACGCGACGCGAAGATCACAGCCGAGTGACAGATACGCGATGAACCTCAGCTTCACCCCCGAAGAGGAAGCGTTTCGCACCGAAGTACGCGAGTTTCTGAAGAGCAAGCTGCCGGTGCGTCTTTCCGACAAGGTGCGCACTCATAAGCATTTGACCCGCGAAGACCTGGCGCAGTGGCATGCGCTGCTGAACGAGCGGGGCTGGCTTGCGGCGCACTGGCCGCAGCAACACGGCGGAGCCGGGTGGAATCCGGTGCAGAGCTTCATCTTCGAAACCGAATGTGCGCTTGCGTACGCGCCGCGTGTGGTGCCGTTCGGCGTCAACATGCTTGGTCCGGTGCTGATCAAGTTCGGAACGGAAGCGCAGAAGAAACACTGGCTGCCGCGCATCCTCGATGGTTCCGACTGGTGGTGCCAGGGCTATTCGGAGCCAGGCGCTGGATCGGATCTCGCCGGGCTGAAGACGCGCGCGGTCCTGCAGGGTGATCACTACATCGTCAATGGACAGAAGACGTGGACCACGCTCGGCCAGTACGCAAACATGATCTTTTGTCTGGTGCGCACCGATCCCGAAGCAAAGAAGCAGGCAGGCATCAGCTTCCTGTTGATCGACATGACGAGCGCTGGTGTCGAAGTGCGGCCGATCAGACTGCTAGAGGGCGGCGCCGAGGTCAATGAAGTTTTCTTCACTGACGTCAAGGTGCCTGCCGTAAATCTCGTCGGCGATGAGAACCGAGGTTGGACCTGCGCAAAATATCTTCTCACTTACGAGCGGACCAATATCGCAGGCACCGGCCTTTCAATGGCGGCTCTGGCACAGCTGAAGCAGACTGCTGCACGAATCACGCGCAACGGCCGCCCGCTTGCCGATGACCCGCTGTTCGCCGCGCGATTGGCACGGATTGAAATCGATCTCGAAAACATGAGGATCACGAATCTGCGAGTGCTCGCGGCAGTTGCCGGCGGCGGTGCGCCGGGCGCCGAGAGCTCGATGCTAAAGATTCGCGGCACGCAGATCCGGCAGGAAATCACTTCCTTATATCGCCGTGCGATGGGCCCTTACGCGCGACCGTTCATCGAAGATGCTCTGGAAGAAGGCTTCAGTGGTCTACCGGTCGGTCCGCAGGAGGCCGCGCCCGCAGCGGCCCACTACTACAACTATCGCAAGCTATCGATCTACGGTGGATCCAACGAGATCCAGAGGAACATCATCGCCAAGATGATCCTCGGTTTGTAACTGAAGACCGATGGACTTTCGGCACAGCGAAGATCGCCGCATGCTGGCGGACACGCTCGACCGATTCGTGCGCGACAAGTACAACTTCGAAGCGCGGCAGCGCATTGCGCAGTCGACGGCGGGCTTCAGTCGCGATATGTGGCAGCGCTTTGCCGAGCTTGGAGCACTCGCGGCACTGTTCGATGAGGCGCACGGCGGCATGGGCGGCACCGGGTTCGACATCATGGTCGTCTTCGAAGCAATCGGCCGTGGTCTCGTTGTCGAGCCGCTCCAAGGGGCACTGATGGCCGGACAGATCCTGGCGGCGACCGACCGTGGCGATGCGCTCGAGCAGTTGATCGGCGGCGAGCGAATCATCCTGCTTGCGCATGAGGAAGGTGATACCGGCGCTGAAGCAACACGCATCGCCGCGCGCGCGGAGCGAGACGGCGACGGCTGGAAGTTGAACGCAAACAAAGCAGCCGTGCATCAGGCGGAGTCGGCTGACGCCTTTGTCGTTGCCGCGCGCACCGCGGATGCTCCGGGTGACGTCGAGGGGATTTCGCTTTTCCTGGTGCCAGCTGATTCGCAAGGGCTACAGCTGCGCGGTTATCCGCTGATTGATGGCGGTCGCGGAGCGGAGGTCATGCTCACCGACGTCAGGCTCGCTGCGGACGCGCTGCTCACGCACGATGGACACTCGGTGTTGCAGCAAGCAATCGACTGCGGCCTGCTGGCGCTTGCGGCCGAATCGCTTGGTGCGATGGAAGCCGTCAAGGCGGCAACGCTCGACTATCTGCAAACACGAAAGCAGTTCGGCGTGCCGATCGGCAGCTTTCAGGCGCTGCAGCATCGGATGGCCGATCTGCTGCTCGAAGTAGAACAGGCACGCTCGGCCGTGATCAACGCTGCCGACAAGCTGGCCGCCGATTCACCACTGCGCGAGCGCACGCTGGCTGCGGCGAAATACACAGCAGGCCGCGTCGGCACGCTGGTCGCCGAGGAGAGCATCCAACTGCACGGCGGCATCGGTATGACGTGGGAGCTGCCTCTTGCCCATTACGCGAAGCGGTTGGTGATGATCGATCATCAGCTCGGCGACGAAGATCAGCATCTGACGCGCTACATTGCACTTGGTCGTGAACCCAACCGTGTTAATGGCACAGAACACTAGTCAAGGATGTGCCCGAGGCGACACTAAGGCAGCTGAAGACATCGAGCGCAGGACGCTTAAACGGCCACTCCCGCTTTTCTGGCTGCATCAACCAAGTGCTCGCGGCCGGCAAGCATGTCGTCGAGCGTCGCGAAGGCGTTGGTGTAATGCCCCTTGAACCCCTTGCCCTCAACACGCCGGAACATGTCTCCGAAATCCAGGTTTCCTGCGCCCGGCTTCAGATGAACCTCGAAGCCGTTACGGAAGCAGTCGGCCAGGCGCACCTCGAACACTCGGTCCATGTCGAGAGCGTCTACAAACCCCTCGATCCCTTCAGGAACGAGGTGTGCGTGATTTGCGGTAAATGACAGGCCGAAGGCAGGCGAGTGGATTCGCTCGAAGTAGTAGCGCCACTCTTCCACCGTGTGTGCCAGGTAGTGCACTTCCGAATCCTCGGGCTCCTTGTTCAGGTTTTCGAGCAGGATCAATGCCCCTTTGCGCTCCGCGTATGCCGCGATGCGCTTAAGGCGCTCCAGTCCCGCTTCCATTCGCAATTCCTTGTCGGAGCTGAAGTGGTAGCCGGCATGCACAACGATCCACTTCGCGCCCAACTTCGGATAAATATCGATGTAAGCCTTCAAATATTCTTCGACGGCGTCGCTTACATAAGGCGAATACTCGGCGACGTTGACGGCCGACAGGGTATGCAGACCGAGCTGAATACCGTGCTTTTCACATGCGGCGCGCACGCCTGCTGCGCGGCGGTCGTCGAAAGTCGTCAGTGCGTTGGCCGCTGTGTCGAGCTGGATATCGATAAAACGCACGGCGTTTTTCGCCGCCCACTCGATTCCGTCTTCGAGCTTTGCTCGGCGTCCAATATCAATGCCTATTCGCTCCCTAAGGCGCATGCTCCGCTCCTGACTGGTACCACGTAGACATACTCGGAATAACACGGTTGACGATGTCTGCGGAAATGAGGTTAACTGATTGCAAAGGGACCAGGCCATTCGGCTCGATACCCGCTAGCCGTAAAAAAGGAGACAGCAATGAAGAGAGCAACAGGATCCGTGCGTGGATTTTCGCGCCGCCAATTTGTTACCAGTGCCGCCGCAGCGACCGGCGTGTTGTGCCTACCGTCGCGGGCGCAGGAAAAATTTCCGTCGAAGCCGATCGAGGTCGTCACTCATTCGGGTGCCGGTGGCGGAACGGATATCACCGCGCGCATGATGATGGTGCATGCGCCAGGGGTGTTCGGCACGGAACTGGTAGTTGCGAATCGAGTGGGCGGGTCCGGCGCCGCGGCGCTCGCTTATGCGCAGAGCCGTCCGCGCGACGGCTACACGATCCTGCTCGTGACGCAATCGCATCTGCTGACCATCCTGCAGGGCAAGTCGCCGGTGAAATATGACGAGTTCGTCGCGCTCGCGCGCGCCACAGCCGATCCACAAGTGCTGATGGTCGGGAAGGGCAGTCCGTTCAAGACGGCACAAGATTTACTCGCGGCTGCAAAGACTCGCAAGCTCAAGGCGGGAGTGACCCACATCGGTAGCGTGGACCATCTCTCGCTACTGGGCTTCGCACGTAAAGCTGGGTTGCAGGCGCCTACTGCGGTTCCTTTCCGGGGCGGCGGCGACATCGTGATCAATATCGTCAGCGGCAATCTCGATGTTGGCATGCTCAACTACGCGGAGGCCGAATCGCAACTCAAGGCGGGCGATGCGCGCGCATTGATGGTGCTTACTCCGCAGCGCATGAAGATCCTGCCTGACGTGCCCTCGGCGAAGGACCTCGGCATCAACGCCGACTACTCCACAGTGCGTGGGTTCATCACGTTGAAAGGTGTTCCCGAAGATCGGCTCAAGATTCTCGAGGACGGGCTGATCAAGGCGATGGGCGGCCAGATGTATACGACCTACATTGAAACTTCAGGGCAAGCTTCAGACAGCGTTGCCGGGCGTGCGGCATGGCAGGCGCAGCTCGACAGCTTCTACGCGGAAGGCGAAAGCGAGCTAAAAGCGCTGGGCATGACCAAGTAGCGATGCGTCGAACGGACGTTGTCGTAGCGGGAGTGGCGCTCTGCGGGTGTGCTGTTGCTTTCTGGCTCACCTACCGCTTCGCCACCATGCCCGCGGCGATGGTGAGCGGATTGGGCGCTGAGGTTTTCCCGCGCCTGGTCATCGGCGTCATCGCGTTCCTCGCCGTGCTTGCCCTGTTCGGCATCGGCAACCCGCCGATGGAAACACCCGCTCCGGTTCCGCCAATGGTGTGGATGACGGCTGCGGTCTTGCTTGCGTTCGTTGGCGCCGTGCAATTGGTCGGAATGTGGCCTGCGGCGATCATCTTCCTGATCGGCCTCGGCCTTCTATGGGGTGAGCGCAGTCTGTGGAAGCTCACTGCAAGCGCGTTGGCGCTTTGCGCTGTCCTCTATGGCCTGTTCGTGCGTGTCCTCGGAGGAAACTTTCCCAAGGGTTTGATCGCAAACTTTTGGTCCTAAGGCATGGACGCTTTCTTCGCTGGCCTGGCAGCCGTGTCTGATCCGCAAATTCTGTTTCTCGTATTTGCGGGCACAGTGCTGGGTATCGTGGTCGGCGCCTTGCCCGGCATAAGCGGCAGCACCACGACCGCGCTCCTGCTGCCGCTGACCATCACGATGACACCGAACGCGGCGATCGCGTTTCTCGGGTCAATTTATTGCGCTGCTAATTTCGGCGGCTCGATCACGGCGATTCTGATCAACACCCCGGGTGATCCCTCGGCATCAGCTACTGCGTTCGACGGATATCCGTTGGCCAAGCGTGGAGAGGCAGGTCGCGCACTCGGCATGTCTGCGGTTGCCAGCGCAATCGGTGGCATCTTCAGCGTCATCGTCCTGATCGTCGCCGCGCCGTTGCTCGCGCGCCTCGCTTACCAGTTTGGCCCGCCCGAATATTTCGCGCTCGCACTGTTCGGACTGTCGATGGTCGCCGCTGTAGGGTGGCGATTCGCCGGTGAAGAATCTGATGGCCGCCGCCTCCGGCGTGTTACTTGCGACGATCGGCCTTGATCTCACCACAGGCGTGGAGCGCTTCACCTTCGGGATCGACGCACTGTCGGACGGTCTGGGTTTCATTCCTGTGCTGGTCGGTCTGTTCGCGATCGCTGAGTTGCTCGAGCGGGCGGCGCAGCGTGGCGTGGTGCAGGAATACATCAAGCTGCATTCTGTGAAACTTCCGAGCCTGGCCGATTTTCGCAAAAGCGCGAAGGCGATTAGTTTGTCGAGCGTGATTGGCACCTTTATCGGCGTGCTTCCGGCGCTCGGCGCCACCACCGCGGCGTTGATCTGTTACAACGAAACGAAGCGTTGGTCGAAGCACAAGGAGGAGTTCGGCAAGGGCGCGATCGAAGGCGTGGCGGGACCGGAGGCGGCTAACAACGCAGCAGTCGGCGGCGCAATGGTGCCGACGCTTGCTCTCGGCATCCCTGGCAGCACCACGACCGCGATCATTCTCGCCGGTCTGATGGTGCAGGGCGTGCGGCCCGGTCCGCATTTGTTTAACGAGCAGCCGACGCTGCTTTATGTGGTGTTTGGCTCGATGCTCGTTGCTAACCTGCTGTACCTCGTACTCGGGCTGGGCGTTGCGAAACTGTTCGCGCGCATTGCGCTGATTCCCGAGGCGTTTTTATGGCCCGCGGTTTTCATTCTCTCGGTTGTTGGCGCCTACGCCCCCAATCAGTCAATGGAGGACGTCGGCATCATGTTGTTCTTCGGCGTGGTGGGATTTCTCTTTCGCCGTTACGGGTTCTCACCCGCACCGCTGATCATGGGCCTGGTGCTCGGCAAGATGGTGGAAGAGACGCTGAAACAGTCGTTGCTGATCTTTGACCAGGACTGGCTGCAGTTCTTCACCCGACCCGTCGTGGTCGTGCTGTTCGTCATCACTGTGGTGGGTTTGCTTGCACCCACTCTTGTTCGTGCCTGGCGGCGACTGGGGCGCGTTCCTGCAAGGAACGGCGTGTGAAGCCGCGACGCCGGTCATTTCGGTAGATTCGAGTAATGCCGCACATTCCTGCATCGTCAGCCCTTTCGCGTTTCCGTGTTGTCGACATGACGCAGGTTCGTGCGGGCCCGACCGCTGCTCGGCAGCTTGCCGACTGGGGCGCCGATGTGATCCAGGTTCAGATGCCGGAACACATGCGCGGCGACGACACGCTCGGTGGACAGGAAGGCTCCGACTACCAGTACACGCACCGCAACAAGCGCTCGATCACGCTGAACTTGAAGGAGCCAGAAGGCATTGCGGTGCTGAAGGAACTCGTGAAGACGGCCGACGTGCTGCTGGAGAATTTCCGGCCTGATGTGAAGACGCGTCTCGGCATCGATTACGAGACGCTCTCGGAGATCAACCCGCGGCTCGTTTACGCAAGCATCTCAGGCTTCGGCCAGACCGGACCTTATGCAACGCGCCCCGGCTTCGATCAGATCGCGCAGGGCATGGGTGGCCTTATGTCGGTGACTGGGTTGCCCGAGCAAGGCCCGTTGCGCGTCGGCGTTCCAATAGCGGATCTGTGCGGCGGAATTTTTGCGGCGTATGGTGTGACTGTCGCACTTCTCGAGCGTGAGCATTCGGGCAAGGGCCAATGGCTGCACACTTCGCTGCTCGAAGCGATGATCTACATGATGGATTTCCAGACGTCGCGCTGGACGATCGACGGAGAAATCCCCGGGCAGGCGGGGAACTTCCACCCCACCAGCATTCCGACCGGCGTATACAAGACAAGTGACGGTCACATCAACATCGCTGTTTTCGGCGGAAAGATCTGGGAACGCTTCGCCGAGGCGATGGGTGCGCCCGAGTGGATCACCGACGAGCGTTCAAAGACCAAGACCAACCGCTCCGTACATCGAGCGTGGCTCAATGCCGAGATCGAGAAGCGCCTGATGCGCAACACCAGCGACTACTGGATCGCAACGCTCAATGAGGCGGGCGTCGCCTGCGGGCGTATCAACAACCTGAAGGAAGTGTTCGAGGAACCGCAGGTGCGGCACCTCGGAATTCTGAAAAAGATAACTTCAAAGCATCTTGGCGAGCAGACGCTGATGGGTCAGCCTGTGACGTTGACTCGAACACCCTCGACGATCGCGCGCGCCGCGCCAAAGCGTGGCGAACACTCGGAAGAAATTCTCTCCGAGATCGGTTACGACGCCGCCGCCATTTCACGCATGAAAGCCGCAGGAGTTTATTGATATGGACGATAAGTACTTCGCTTCTCCCTCCACCGATCGCGTAAAGACGCGGCTTGACGGCCAGGTGCTGCACATTCGGTTCAACAATCCCGCCAAGCACAACGCGCTGTCGCTCGACATGTGGGAAGCAGTCCCGACCCTTCTCGAGAACGCCGAGAAGGACGATAACGTGCGTGTCGTCGTGTTCTCGGGAGAGGGTGATAAGGCGTTTGTCTCTGGCGCCGACATTTCGCAGTTCGAGGACCTGCGTGCACAGAAGGAAGCAGTGAAGCGCTACGAGCAGCTGGCCGAGGCCGCCCTGCAGGGCATTTATGAATTCTCGAAGCCGACTATTGCTTGCATTCGTGGTTACTGCATTGGCGGCGGTGTGAACGTTGCGATCAGCTGCGATATTCGCGTGGCGTCTTCCGACTCCGTCTTCTCGATACCTGCCACGCGCCTCGGACTCGGATATCGCTTCTCCGCGATGAAGAACCTCACGCAGCTTGTCGGACCCGGCTACGCGAAGGATATTTTCTTCACTGGACGCAGGCTCGATGCTGCCGAGGCGCTGCGCATCGGGCTCGTCAATCGCATCGCAGAGTCTGCGGGCTTGGACGCGCTGCTCGCCGAATACACGACGGCGATCGCCACCGGCGCGCCGCTGACCATTAAAGCGGGCAAGCGGATCATCCAAGAAGTGTTAAAGCTCCCTGCCGACTTCGACGCCGAGATGTGCCGGCGGCTGATCCTCGACTGCTTCGAGAGCGACGACTACGCCGAGGGCCGCAAGGCTTTCATGGAAAAGCGCAAGGCGGTGTTCAAGGGCAGATGAGGAGCTGCCCTCGAACAGGCGGTATCGCGTTGTAAATTGCTGGGCACGGTAGTTAAAGTTTTACGTTTAGTCATTAGCCGCCACCAGTTTCTCCAACGGCTCGCCGCGAGACCAGCGTCCCAGATTCTCCAAAAACAGGCGCGCGACACGCTGCTCGTTGCCGTCGGAAAATCCGGCGCTGTGAGGTGTGACGATCACATTGGAAAGCGTCCACAGCGGGGAGTGGGATGGCAGCGGCTCGCGCGCGAAGACATCGAGGTACGCGCCGGCGAGAGCGCCGCTGCTAAGCGCGGCAATCAGTGCGTCCTCGTCCACAACGTCACCGCGAGCAACGTTGACGACGTGTGCCCGTACCGGCAGACGGGCGAGTGTCGCCTCGTTGACAAGGAAGCGCGTTTCCGAGGTGAGCGGGCAGCAGAGCACGAGCCAGTCCGCTTGCGGCAGCAGTTGATGCAGGTCTCCGTACTGCACCGTTGGCATTTCTGCACCCGCCGACACTGGCGACCGCCGAGCCACAGCGACTCGTACGCCAAGCGCCTGCAGTAGTGCACCGATCCGCTGCCCGATCGGGCCCCAGCCAACGACAACCGCCGACTGTCCTTCCAAGTCACGCGGAACGCCGGACGCGAACAGCGGCGCCCAGCGGCGCTCACGCTGCGCCTCGAGCAACAATGGAAGATGTCGGGCCAGTGCGAGAATCCCCGTCAACGCGCTGAGTGCCACGACGGGGGCATTCGCGCCGGAAGAGGTGGTGACCTGGACGCCGCGTTCGCGCAACGTCACGTAGACAGGCCGGTCCGCTCCAGCCGAATGCACGTGCACCCATTTGAGGCTAGGCGCCGCGAGTAGCGCGTCGTAGAACACCTGCGTTGCTGGCTGCACCTCGTGTTTGGTGGACAGACCGGTGACGTCGCGTGAAATGAAGGCAACGTCGAAGTCCGTTTCGTTGTCTCCCGGTGCGACAGGGATCCACGACGCACCACCCAGCGCCTCACTCACGCGCGCAGAGAGCTCGCGCGCCGTCGAAGATGAGAGCAGCAGACGCAAAGGCTTCGCGTCGTTGCCCGCGCTCGTTACTCGGCGGTCGCCTTCGAGTCTCGCACGATGACCTTCCACTTCTCGTACTCCTTCTGCACGAACTGGGCGAACTGATCGGGCGTGCCGCCGGCGGGATCGGCGCCTTCGCGGATCATCTGCGCTTCAAGTGCGGGCAGCACTTCGTTGACGGCCTTGTTTAACTCGGCGATTACATTTGGCGGTGTGCCCTTCGGAGCGAAGAAACCGAACCAAGAGCCGGCCTCAAAGCCGGGAAAGGTCTTTTCCGAAACGGTGGGAACGTCTGGCAGCGCACGCGAGCGCTGAACGCTGGTGACGGCCAGCGCGCGCAACTTGCCGACATGAATGTGCTGGATGACGGATGGAATCGTTGCAAACATGAACTGCACGCGACCTGTCAGCAAATCGTTGAGCGCGTCGGCGCCCTTGTACGGCACGTGAACCGTTTCGGCGCTTGTGCGCTGGGTCAGCATGAAACCGGAAAGGTGCGACGAGGTGCCGATGCCCGTAGATCCGTAGTTCAGCTTGCCCGGGTTGGCCTTCATGTATGCGATGAATTCCTCCAGTGTGTTAGCCGGTACTGAGGGGTGCACCACGAGGACGTTCGGGACATCGGCGATCTTCACGATCGGGACGAGGTCCACCAAGGGATTGATGTTCAGCTTCTTGTACAGCGATGGGTTGACTGCGATTGGCCCGACCGAGTTAACGATCAGCGTGTAGCCGTCCGGAGTCGCACGAGCAGCGAGTTCGGTACCGATGTTCCCGCCACCGCCTGGCTTGTTATCGACGACGAACTGCTGCTTGAGCCGTTCGGACAGCTTTTGGCTCACAGCGCGCGTGAGAATGTCAGTCGTTCCGCCGGCGGTGAAGGCAACCAGTACGCGGACCGGACGATTCGGATAGTCACTCGTCTGGGCGAAGGCCGTAGTTCCCGCGACCGCGATGCAGGATGAAGCCATTGCTACAAGCGTGCGATGGCGCATGTTGTGACCAGGTAAGTTCATTTTCTTGTCTCCGTAGAGTGAATCGGTATTAGTCGCGATAACTCGGATCAATGCGGTCGAGCTTGCGCAGCAGGGCAGCCCACTCCATCAGGCCATACGGACGTCGCGTACCGGGCTGATAGTTGTTCCACGTCTCCTCCAGCACCCTCTGCGGCACTTCGTGCAGCTTCGTGTTGCACGACATGGCCGCAATCTGCGAGCGGCAAGCGAGTTCCAAACGATGCGTCCAGTTGAACGCTTCGCCCGCGGTGCGGCCGACAACGAGGGCGCCGTGGTTGCGCAGGACCAAGGCTTCGCTGCTGCCGAGGTCGCGGACAAGTGTCTTCTTCTCGGCGTCATTCAGCGCCACTCCCTCGTATTCGTGATATCCAATCTTAAGAAAGCGCATCGCGGTCTGCGTGATCGGCAGCAGACCGCAGTCGAGCGATGAAACCGCCATCGAGGCCCAACTGTGAGTGTGGATCACGCAGCCCACTTCTGGACGCGCCTCGTGCACTGCGCTGTGGATCACGTAGCCGGCTTTGTTTACTCCGTAGTTGAGCGCTCCGAAGTCCGGTTGCGACAGGATGTTGCCGGCGAGGTCCAATTTGATCAGGCACGATGCAGTGATCTCCTCGTACATCATCCCGTACGGGTTGATGAGAAAGGCTTCCTCCCCCGGCACTCGCACAGAGATGTGGTTAGCCATCATGTCCGACATGCCGTAGAGGTCGACCAGCCGGTAGCACGCGGCCAGGTCGATACGAGCCTGCCATTCTTCGGAAGAACATCGGTCCTTCATCGAGGGAACCTGAAGCACGCCGTCACGCATTCGAATTGTCCTGTCTGTCACTCGGTTTCCAACTGCAATCCATTCAGGGTCTATTTTGCAAGGTCATCAGACATTGCGTCACACTTGCACGCCCTCTTGCGTGTACCTGACCATGTTATCGCCCGTGACGCAGTCCGCTGCCCCTAAGCCCGATGTGGCATCCACCACTGGCATGCGCATCGCCATCCTCGATGGGTGAAGCCGAACTGCACGGCGTTGCGCAAGCGCGAACCGGCGATATGCGCAGCAAGGGAAACACGGCGAGCTTCACGCAGGCGGTGATGAGACAGTTGGATGTCTGAGGCCGCCGGTAGAAAGACAGGAATGAAGTCGTACTGGATGCAGATGACCGACACGGATACCGTGCTCGAACTGCGCGACAGTCTTGTGCCTGAGCCCGGTCCGCGGCAGTTGCTGGTGCGCATGCGCGCCGCCGGACTGAATCGGGGCGAATTCCTGTTGGGACATGGCCTGCACGGCAAGCCCGGAACCTGGAAGGCGATCGGCGGTGAAGGTGCGGGTGAAGTCGTAAAAGTGGGCACAGACGTCACTGGCTTCCGGCTCGGAGATCGCGTCATGGGCCGTTGCACCGGCGCATTTTCAGAGTACGCGCTGATGGAGGCCGCGGAGGCGATGACGGTGCCGCCAGGACTTTCGTTGGAAGAAGCGGCGAGTATTCCGCTCACCTTTCTGGTTGCGTATGACATGCTGGTGCTGCAAGGCCAGCTAAAGCCCGGTGAATGGCTGCTGATCAACGGCGTGTCCTCCGGCGTCGGCGTGGCCTCGCTGCAACTCGGCAAGACACTGGAGGCGCGGGTGATTGGAACATCGGGGTCTGCCGATAAGCTCGCAGCGCTCAAGCCGCTCGGTCTTGACATCACGCTGTGTACTCGCAAGCCGGACTTTGCCGGCGCGGTCATGGAGGCGACGAGCCAACACGGCGCCGACCTGATCGTCAACACCGTCGGAGGCTCGGTATTCGCGGAGAACATTCGCGCGCTCGCTTTCGAGGGGCGGCTCGCCACGGTGGGCTATGTCGACGGCATCGTGTCTGCAGAGATTGACCTCGCGGCGTTGCATGCGAAGCGGCTGACACTGTTCGGCGTGTCGAACAAGCTGCGCACCAAGGAGCAGCGCGCAGCTGCCGTACCGCGCTTCGTCGCGGAGGTGATGCCGCATTTTGCGAGCGGGCGCATCAGGCCGCAGATCGATCAGGTGATGGACTTCGAGCGACTGGCGGACGCCAAGGCGCGCATGGAGGCCGGCGCGCATGTGGGGAAAATCATTCTGCGCATGCCGGTTGCATCCTGACACTTCAATCATGGAGACACTGATGAAAAGTACGAAGCTCATATTCGCGCTTGCACTCGGCGCTTTTGCGTGTGCGGCCCACGCACAAACCACGGCCTATCCCAGCAAGCCAGTCCGCTTGGTAGTCGGGTTTGCACCGGCGGGCGCCGCTGATTATGTGGCACGCGCGATGAGCGATGCCTTCAGCAAAGCGCTTGGACAGCCGGTAGTCGTCGACAACAAACCCGGCGCCGGCTCGAGCATCGCCGCAGACATTGTCGCCAAGTCACCAGCCGACGGCTACACATTGCTGATCGCGAGTCCGAGCAGCATTTCAGTGAACCCCGCACTCAATCCCAAGCTGTCGTACAAGCCATCTGACCTCGCGCCGATCACCAAGATCACGACTTCACCACTTGTGCTTGCAGTCAACTCGACAACGGGGATCCGCTCGGTGGCCGAATTGATTGCCGCCGCCAAGAAGGACCCCGGCAAACTCAATTACTCCTCGTCCGGCAATGGTTCGGCTCCGCATCTGGGAGCAGCACTTTTCACGCAGCTGACGGGCGCGGAGATGACACACATCCCCTATCGGGGCGGTGCGTTGGCTATCCAATCGGTGATGGCAGGTGACACGCAGGTCACTTTTGGAACTCCGCCCTCGGTGTTACCTCAAGTCGGCGGAGGAAGACTGCACGCAATCGCCGTCAGCACTCGCGAGCGTTCGCCGCTTGTGCCCGACCTGCCCGGAATGAGAGAAGCTGGCTTGCCGGAGTACAACCTTGAGTTCTGGTATGGCATGTTCGTGCCGGCTGGCACGCCGCCCGCCATCGTCAAGAAGCTCTACGAGGCGACGATCACAGCGATGCAGCAGCCGTCGGTCAAGGCTTCGCTGGCGCGTGAGGGTACCGATGTGTCGCTATCCACTTCTCCCGAGCAATTCGCGAGTTTCCTCATCGAAGACGGTAAGTTCTGGACGAACTTGGTGAAGAGCGCCAATGTCAAGGTTGAGTGAGTTACTCGCCACCCACTTGTAAGCGGTTTGGCTGCCGCCGCTCAATCGCCCACTTCAGCAGCGCCGCTGCACGGTACACAGCGTGCGCGAACTTTCCATACGGAAGCGTGAGAAAGAGCGCCATCACGGTTCCGAGATGCACCGCCAGCAGCAGTCCCATCGCACCAGTGTCCCGTAGTGCAAGCAGCGCAAGACCGGTGACACTGATCGCAAACAACAACACGATAAAGGCGCGGTCCATCGGACGCTGTTCCGGATCGAAGTGCAGCGGGTGACGGCGCATGTGCAGCCAGAGCAGGCCGGCGGGCCCAATCAGCAGGCCGATTCCGCCGACAGTGCCAAGCAGAACGGGGACGCTGATAAAGGGATAGGGCGCCGGCTGTCGAAGCACATGGTGATAAAGCGTCGCCACGCACGTCGATGCGAAGCACAGCAGGAAGCCGTAGAAGGTCAGATGATGAAAGTATTTTCGCAGACGCGTGAACCGATCATCGGCCTCGTTGCAACCGTCGCCATGACCACCGTCTAGATAAGTCAGCGTCAGCGCATTGCGTGTTGCCTCCGACACAGGCGTAACAGTGATCGAGCCCGGCGACTGGCTGGACCAGAACCTCGCAGCGCCGATCGCCAGCGCCAACACGGCCCATCCAAAGGCCGCTCCGAACATCCACGCCATCATTGAGTGCGGAAAAATGGCGTAGAAATCGCCCGCAAGCGGCTCATGCAACAGAGTGCCATTGACGGCGAGAAGAAGCACCAGGAACAGCGCAAGAGCGCCTGCGGTTGCGAGCGCGACCACAAGACCGTTACGCTGATATAGAGCACCGAGCGCGCGCGGCCACGCGTACGCCGCGTACGTCTCACGGCGCAGCTGCGCCATCGCGCGCGGGACGTTGACGGCGAATTCATGCGGCGGCGCGTACTGGCACGATTGCAGGCAAGCGCTGCAGTTGTGGCAGAGATTGGCTAGATAGTGGGCGTCGGCAGCGCTGAACTCGAGTCGGCGCGTCATTGCCGGGAAGACGGCGCAATAACTCTCGCAATAGCGGCACGCGTTGCATATCTGCATCTGGCGAGCGACCTCGCTTGCAACCGCACTGCCATTGCCGAGCGCAGCGGCCTCACGCGTCAGCGCGTCAAGCATGAGCTGCTTCCTGTAGCGCGGCTTGCGCTGCTTCGGTTCCGGCGATGCGGCCGAATGCGGTGCCGATGCTCATGCCGACACCTGCCGTATATCCCTGGCCGAGCACGTTGCCGGCCATCATCTCGCCCGCAACGAAAAGGTTGTCGCTCGGCTTGCCGTCGAAGTACACACGCGCTTGCGCATCTGTCTTCAAACTCAGATAGGTGAACGTGATTCCCGGCCGCAACGCGTAGCCATAGAAAGGCGGCTGATCGATCGGCTGCGCCCAGTGAGACTTTGCAGGCGCGAGCCCTTCCGTATGACAGTCGTCAAGCGTGGTGTGGTCGAACGTACCGACGCGACAGGCTACGTTGTATTCGCTGAGTGTTTTGATGAAGCGCATTTCGTCGAGACCAAGCTTCCGTGCGAGCTCGGGCAGGCTGTCGGCTTGCACCCCGGGAAATACTGGCGGCATAAAGCGTCCGATCGCTTTGCGATCGATGATGCAGTAGCCGACCTGCTCAGGCTGCAGCGCGACGAGTCGGCCCCAGATCGCGTAGCGCTTGGGCCAGAAGTCTTCACCCTCGTCGTAGAACCGAACTGCATCGCGGTTGACGACGACGCCGAGCGAGACTGCGTCAACGCGTGTCACGATTCCGCCGTCGTACAGCGGCGCACGCGCATCGATTGCGACGCAATGAGCCTGCGTCGGATCACCGATGATGTCTGCGCCCTGCGCCATCATTTGCTTCAGCAGCACCCCCTGGTTGAACCGAGTGCCACGAATCAAAAAATTGTCCGCAGGCCACTCGCCTCGCTCGTTCTGCCCCCAGGCCTCGCGCAGCCATTCGCGATTCGATTCGAAGCCGCCGGCGGCGAGCACGCAGGCTCTGGCTTCGATGCGCTCGCTGCCGACGTATGCCGCGACGAATCGGCCATCGCGGATGTCGAGAGCATCCACCGGCGCGTCGTAGCGGACCTGCACGCCGAGATCCTGTGCGCTGCGGTAGTACGCATTGACCAGCGCTTTCCCTCCGCCGAGAAAGAACGCATTGGTGCGCGATAGATGCAGCGTGCCCGCCAGCGCCGGCTGAAAGCGCACGCCGTGTCTGCGCATCCATGGACGGCACGTCGACGAAGCGCGGATGACCAGGCGCGCAAGATGTTCGTTGGTGTTTCCTGCCGTCACTTTCAGCAGGTCCTGCAAGAACTCTTCCTCGGGATACGCATCGACCAGCACATCCTCGGGCGCATCGTGCATGCAGCGCAGGTTGCGCGTGTGCGGCGAGTTGCCGCCGCGCCACTCACGCGGCGACGCTTCGAGCAGCAGCACGCTCGCCCCTGCTTCTCGAGCCATCAGCGCTGCGCAAAGCGCCGCGTTGCCACCGCCGATTACAAGAACATCATGCATCGCGAAGCACTGTACGATCTGCGCGCTGAACGCCGTTGCATCCATTTCCCCAACTTGAGGTCATCAATGAAGTTACTGGTTGCCGCATTTATCGCTTTCTTGCTGCCGTTGGACTCCTTTGCGCAAGAAGCGCCGGTGTTAGATGGACGCCTGAAGAAGATTCGCGATACGAAGTCCATCGCGATTGCGCACCGAACGGACGCAGCGCCATTCTCGTTCGAAGATAACAAGAAGCAAGTGACGGGGTACAGCGTGGACCTCTGTCGCCGTGTGGTGGGCGCCATTGAGCGCCAGCTCGGACTGAGCGAGCTAAAGATCAAGTGGGTGCCTGTCACAGTACAGAATCGCTTCGATGCCGTCGCAAAAGGACAGGCAGATATGGAGTGCGGCTCGAGCACCGTAACACTGAGCCGAATGAAGACGGTGGATTTTTCGAGCTTCATTTTTGTAGACGGTACGGGACTGCTTGTGAAGGCAACGCAGGCCGCTGCAAGCCTTGGCGACTTCAGCGGCAAGAAAATCGGCGTGATCGGCGGAACCAGTAACGAGCGCGCCCTTAACGATGCCCTAAAGCGGCGGGTCGTCAACGCGACCGTGGTGCCATTGAAATCCAGCGACGAGGGGCTTGGCGCAAGTCGAAAGCGGCGAGATCGACGCGTTCGCGAGCGATCGCGTACTGCTGATGGCGCTCGCGGGGAAGTCCAAGGATTCCAAGGCACTCGCGTTACTCGGCGAAGGCACTTTCGTTCGAGCCTTATGCGATTGCACTACCGCGTGGCGACTGGCAAATGCGCTTGGCGGTCAACACAGCGCTGGCGCAGATTTATCGCAGCGGCGCTATCGTAGAAATCTTCGGCCGCTGGTTTGGCGCGCTGGGTCGGCCGGGAGCATTGACCGAAGCGACGTACCTGTTCGGAGCATTGCCGGAGTAGTCGTCGGTCGGTAAGCCAGCCTTGCAGTGATGGTGTGCGCGGTGTAAAGGTGAAGCTGCGTTAAGCGTCGCACCCGCAATGAAGTGAGTCGTATCGGCATGAGGAAGATGTTGCGTTGGCTGCTGACGGTGTGGTGCTGCGCGGCATTCAGCGGATGCGCGACATCCGACGGCGACGCCGGCCGGCCCGGATTGAGCGCGGCCGATACGCGCACGTTGATTGTCCGCTTGCTGCCGCCTAATCTGCCGGATCGCAGCGGCTGGGCGGCCGATATTTATGCGGCGTTTGCCACGCAGGACATCGCGGCGACGGCGGAGAACATCTGCGCCGTGCTTGCGGTCACCGAACAGGAGTCGACTTTTCGTGCGGACCCGCCGGTGCCGGGGCTTTCATCAATCGCATGGCAGGAGATCGACAGACAGGCCGATCGCGCCGGAGTGCCGAGGTTTGCCGTCCACGCCGCGCTGCGTTTGACGTCATCCAACGGCAAGAGCTACAGCGAGCGCATCGACGCGGCAACGACCGAGAAGCAACTGAGCGAAATCTTCGAAGACTTCATCAGCATGGTGCCGCTGGGCAAAACATTTCTCGCCAGTCGCAATCCGGTGCGTACCGGCGGTCCGATGCAGGTGAGCATTGCATTCGCCGAGGGTCAGGCGGCGGCCAGTCGATATCCGTATCCGATCGAACACTCGATTCGACACGAAGTGTTTACGCGACGTGGCGGCATGTACTTCGGCATTGCACATCTGCTCGGCTACGAAGCGCCGTATTCGCAACCGCTGTATCGCTTCGCTGACTTCAACGCGGGCCGATACGCGAGTCGCAACGCGGCGTTTCAAAATGCGCTGAGCATCGCTTCGGGAGTTCCGCTGGTTCTGGATGGCGACTTGTTGCCTCCCGGGGCCAAACCGGAGACACCCACCGGTAGCACCGAGTTGGCTGCTCTTGCGCTTGCAAAGCGGCTCGACATGACCGCGACTGCAATACGGCGCGATCTCGAGCGCGGGACCGAGGTCGCTTTCGAGCGCACCCGACTTTACGAGCGCGTGTTTACGCGGGCGGACCAGGCAAACGGCCGGCCGGTGCCCCGCGCCGTTTTGCCGGCAATCGACTTGAAAAGTCCCAAGATCAAACGCAAATTAACTACCGAGTGGTTCGCGCGCCGCGTCGACGAGCGTTATCAGCGTTGCCTGACCCGAGCGAGCCAATTGAGCGGCTGACCATAGAAGGGCTGTCTGTCGTGCTGAAATCCGTTCTAGATTTCTTTGATCGCAATATTGCGCGCGACGCTCCGTCGGCCGGGCGTCACGGCGTCGAGCTAGCGACCGCCGCGCTTTTGGTCGAAGTGGTACGCAGCGATGCCGGGATTGCGCCGAGCGAACAGCAGGCGGTCATGCGTGCCGTGCGCGAGAAGTTCAACCTATCCGAAGAAGAAGCGCTAACGATATTCGAGCTGGCGGAAGAAGAAGTACGCACCGCCAATGACTACTATCAGTTCACTTCACTGATCAACCGTCACTTCGACCAACAGCAGAAACAACACGTGATCGAACTGATGTGGCGCATGGCCTATGCAGACGCCGAATTGGCGGCGCACGAAAATCACGTGTTGCGCCGAGTTGCGGAGTTACTGCATGTCACGCATGGTGATTACATCGCGGCAAAGATGCGTGCGCGCGATGCGGCTGAGCGCGGCGAATAACATCGCCGCGCCCAGTGAGATAACAACTAAGCGTCGCGGTCGCCTAGGAAAATTTCTACTCTGCGATTGCGAGCGCGGCCGGCTTCGGTGTCATTGCTGGCAACCGGCTCACGAGCGCCGCGCCCGTCGATGCTGAAACGATTGGACGCTACGCCACGCGAAACCAAGTAATCCCGCGTCGCGTCGGCCCGCTGCAAAGACAACGGTTCATTCACTGCAGGCGAGCCTGTTGCATCGGTGTGGCCGATGATCGTGACGGTGCTGCTTGGGTTTTGCTGTAGTGACTGCGCAAAATTGTCGAGCGATGTGCGGAAGTTGGGCTTGATAACGGCCTGTCCCGAGTCAAAAGCGATATCGCCCGGAATGACGATCTGCAGCCGGTTGTCTGCCGTCCGCGTCACTTCGACACCTGTACCTTGTGTCGCTTGTTGAATCTCTTTCTGCTGATTCTCCATGCGCTTGTTCCAGACGTAGCCACCCAGTGCGCCGACAGCGGCACCGATCGCTGCGCCAGCGGCCGCGCCGCGGCCTCGATTGCTATCGTTGCCAAGCGCGCCGATAGCGGCGCCCGCTGCTGCGCCAACACCGGCGCCTGTTGCTGTGCGACGCTGTCCCTCGTCCATCGTTTCGCAGGCGCCCAATGAAGAGATGGCGAGCACCGCTGAAGCGGTCACTGCAACTATTTTTCGCATGAGTAACTCTCCTGATCGTGTTCAGTCCAAGCAAAAAAGCAAACGCGATGCCCGGACCGCTACCGCTCGTCTTAGCGGTAGCGCGTGCGTGCAAGCGCCGCGCCTTGCACCAACGCGTTAAGTTTGCGCAATGCGATGTCGCGGTTCATCGGCGCCATCCCGCAGTTCGTGCACGGCAGCAATTTGTGTTGCGGCACGAAAGCGAGTGCTTTGTCGATGACTCCCGCAACCTGTTCGGGAGTCTCGACTTCATCCGAGGCAACATCGATAACGCCGACCATCACATCCTTGTTGACCAGAAGCTGCATTAATTCCATCGGAACGTGCGAGTTGGCGCACTCCAGTGAAACCTGTTTGATTGAGCTGCGGGCCAGAGCCGGGAAGATCTGCTCATACTGACGCCACTCTTCACCGAGGCTTTTTTTCCAGTCAATATTGGCTTGGATACCGTAGCCGTAGCAGATATGAACGGCAGTCGTGCAGGTCAACCCGGCCGCCGCACGTTCGAGTGCTTCGATGCCCCAGTCATTCACTTCCTTTGGGTAGACGTTAAACGCCGGCTCGTCGAATTGCACGACGTCGACACCGTCGGCCTGCAACGCACGTGCCTCTTCGTTAAGCAGGTCGGCGAACGCCATCGCCATCGTGCGCCTGTCTCCGTAATAACGATCGGCGACGGTGTCGACGATCGTAAGCGGGCCCGGAAGCGTGATCTTTAGTTTCTTTTTTGTATGCGCGCGCGCCAGCGTCGCTTCGGATCGGTGAACGCGCGAACGCAGCGTCAGAGGGCCGGTCACCTGCGGCACCATCGCTTCGTACCGGTTATCGCGTATTCCCATTTTCACTTTATGTTCGAAATCGATGCCAGTCACCGCCTCGAGGAAGCCATGGACGAAGTGCTGTCGCGACTGCTCACCGTCGGTGACGATGTCGAGTCCCGCGTCCTCCTGCTCCTTCAGCACCAGCACCGTCGCGTCGCGCTTGGCGGCCGCGAGTTCAGCGCCTTGCGCTTTCCATTGCGGCCAGAGTTTCTGCGTCTCGGCGAGCCAGAACGGCTTTGGCAAACTACCTGCGATTGTCGTTTCGAACATGTCCCCTCCGTTGCAGTCCTGCCGTCATATATAGTCAGACAGCAGTGTTGACACAATAACCTTGACGCCCGAGCCCTCATGAATGCACCGGTATCGGAAAAGATTCGTGCTCGGCTGCGCGCAGCCGGACAGCGATTCCACGCGAACGACAATATCGCCGCGCATATCGAGCCCGGCGAGTTGCCGCTACTGCAGGATGAAGTCGAACAGAAGGTGCTCGCCGTGCTGCAAAGTCTGGTGATCGACACCGAGAGCGATCACAACACGCGCGGGACCGCGCGCCGTATCGCCCGCATGTATCTCGGTGAAGTATTCCGCGGCCGCTATGCGCCTAAGCCGCACATGACGGAGTTTCCGAATGTCGAGCAGCTGAACGAGCTGATGATTATCGGACCGATCACGGTACGCAGCGCGTGCTCGCATCATCTGTGTCCGATTCTCGGCAAGCTCTGGATCGGAGTTTTGCCCAACGAAGATTCGAACCTGATCGGCTTATCGAAATATTCGCGGCTTGCGGACTGGCTGATGAGCCGGCCGCAAATTCAGGAAGAAGCGGTGACGCATCTGGCCGATTTGTTGCAGGCCTCGATGAATCCGGACGGCCTGGCGCTCGTGATGGAGGCCGATCACTTCTGCATGCAGTGGCGCGGTGTCAAGGATGCCGACTCGAAGATGATCAACAGCGTGATGCGTGGCTCGTTTTTGAAAAATCCGAATTTGCGCGCTGAGTTCTTGTCGCTGCTTAGGGATCGCGGCGGTTGATCGGGACGATTCGCGCAATAGTTTGCGAAATTCTTAGCCGCCGCGCGCTACGCGACGATGGTCCCAGGGCGGAACGGGATCGCTGAACGACCATAAGCCGGAGTGGGTCAGGCGCGCATCGCTTTCCGCGCGTGCATATCGCTCGCGGTCGACCGCGCGCTGCTCGTGGGCGTACTTGACGTAGTGCCACGCATAGCCGCGCCGAATTTGCTCGAGCCCTAGGTCGACGCCATCGACGATCACGCGACATACCGCGCGACCGTAGCGATCGACCTTCGGACAATCGGCGGTTGCCGCTCGCCCGTGCGCGAGTGCGGCTAGCGACTGTCGGGCACGCTGGCCATACGGCTGCGTACGCTCGGGAGCATCGATGCCGTCAAGTCGAATCCTGTATTGCGTCTTGTTGGCATCCAGCAGCGTCAGCGTGTCGCCGTCGGAGATGCTGACCACCGTGCCGTGCCGCTCGGCCGAGAGCGCCGCCAACGGCGACGCAAGCGCCATCAACATCGCGAAAAGCACTCGCATCATTGTCATCCCAGGTCGACGTATCCATCGATCCTAGGAACCGGCGCATTCGAGAAACGATCGGAAAGAGGCAATGTGCGGCGGCATTTCAACGCTCACCGGCAAGCGGCTAACATCGTTCGGGTGGAGGAGATACGATGAAGCGGTCGACGGCTGTAGCCCTGTTAATGCTGCTAGCGCTCAGCGGGTGTGAGACTTTCAAAGACGGACCGACTGCAGTCGCGCAGTTGGATGTACCTCCCGGCAGTCAAGTGTGGGGCAGCGTACGTTTCGTTGAGATCGGCGGCAAAGTGACGGTGCGTGCGGATGTACGCGGCTTAAGGCCCGGCGCACAGTTCGGGTTTCATGTTCACGAAAGAGGTAACTGCAACGCGCCGGGCGAACATTTCAACCCCACGGGTAAGCCACATGGGAACTACCGCGTGGCCGAAAGACACGCCGGCGACCTGATCAACCTGCAGTCCGATGCCGAGGGCAACGCGGTGTACGCGTTCGAGACAAATCTGCTGACCGTGACCGCTGGGCAGACATCGGTCGTCGGCCGCACGATTGTCGTTCATGCGGAACCTGATGACTACCGCACACAACCGGCAGGAAACTCAGGCGGCGTGATCGCGTGCGGACTGATCCGCGCCATACAGTGACGCACCCTCGTTGACAAAAATCAATTACCGATCGCGCTTCAATAGCTCCGCATAGCGATCGACATCGACATTGCCGCCACTGATGATGATGCCGACTCGCTGTCCCCGCACATCGAGCATGCCTTCGAGTACGGCGGCTGCTGCCAGGCAGCCTGTCGGCTCGACCACCATCTTCATGCGCTCCGCGAAAAATCGCATCGTCGAAACGAGCTGCTGATCGGTCACTGTCAAAACGTCGTCGACCAGCGCCTTGATAACTGGAAACGTCAATCGCCCGGGTGCCTGGGTCTGCGCGCCGTCGGCAATCGTTTTAGGAACCTCAATATGAACGATCTCCCCTCGACGAAACGATTGTTGAACATCGTTGCCTGCCGCCGGTTCAATGCCGATCACGCGGCTTTGTGGAAGCAAGTGTTTGGCGGCAACGGCGCAGCCCGAGATCAACCCGCCGCCGCCAACGCAAACCATCAGCACATCGAGCGCTCCGACGTCTTCGATCAACTCGAGTGCCGCGGTACCTTGACCCGCCATCACGTGCGGATGATCAAACGGTGGAATCAGCGTCATACCGTGCTCTTTCGCCAATGCACGGCCGATCTGCTCGCGATCTTCGGTGTAGCGGTCGAATAGCTGCACCTTGGCACCGTAACCGCGCGTCGCATCGACCTTCATCTGCGGGGCATCGGTTGGCATCACGATGGTTGCCGGCATCCCGATTAAGCGCGCTGACAACGCTATCGCCTGCGCATGATTGCCCGACGAAAAGGCGACCACACCCCCAGCGCGCTGTTCCGGAGTGAACTGAGCCAGCGCGTTATAAGCACCGCGAAACTTGAACGCGCCCATCCGCTGCAGGTTTTCGCATTTGAAAAAAAGCTGCGCACCGGTGCGTTCGTTGGCAGTGTTTGAAGTGGCCACTGGTGTTCGGTGTGCCACGCCCGCCAGGCGACCGGCCGCCGCTTTGACATCTGCGTGGCTAATCGAGAGGTTCATACTGGAAGCTTAACTTCTGCGGCATGCCCGTTGCTTCGCCGCTTGTTGCTTTCTTAGGGTCAACTTTCACTCATGCGCGCACAAAACATCCTTGAAACGATCGGCAATACGCCGACGATTCGCGTAAATCGCCTGTTCCGTGACATCGCCCCCGCCGCTGAAGTGTGGATCAAATCCGAGCGCGCGAACCCTGCAGGTTCGATCAAAGACCGTATCGCGTTGTCGATGATCGAGGCCGCGGAAGCGAGCGGCGAGCTGAAGCGCGACGGAACGATTATTGAGCCGACGTCTGGCAACACCGGGATCGGGCTCGCAATGGTCGCCGCGGTCAAAGGCTATCAACTCGTGCTGGTGATGCCCGACAGCATGTCGATCGAGCGTCGCCGCTTGATGCTCGCCTACGGCGCGAAGTTCGAACTGACGCCGCGCGAGAAGGGGATGCCGGGTGCGATCGAGCGCGCGAAACAGCTTGTTGCACAGACGCCGGGCGCCTGGATGCCGCAGCAGTTCGACAATCCGGCCAACATCGATGTGCATGTGCGCACCACCGCACAGGAAGTGCTGCGTGATTTTCCCGAAGGATTCGACGCCGTCATCACCGGCGTCGGTACCGGCGGCCATATCACCGCACTCGCGCAGGTGCTGAAGCCGAAATGGTCTCAGCTGAAAGTATTCGCCGTCGAACCGTCGGCATCGCCGGTGATTTCGGGTGGCAAACCGTCGCCGCACCCGATTCAAGGCATCGGCGCCGGCTTCATCCCTAACAACCTGAAGAAAGAGTTGCTCGACGGAGTGATACTGGTCGAAGCAGAAGAAGCTCGCGAGATGGCGCGTCGGGCCGCACGTGAAGAAGGTGTACTGGTCGGCATTTCTTCCGGCGCCGCGCTCGCGGCAATCGCGAAGAAGTTACCCGAGTTGAAAAAGGACGCGCGCGTGCTGGGGTTCAACTACGACACCGGCGAGCGGTATCTATCGATCGAAGGGTTCTTGCCCGCTGAAGCCGCTTCTATTTAGCGGTTTGATTAGCGACTAAAGGCGCCGCGCAGTGACCTGCGCCTTTAACTTTATCCTGGCCAAGCTGCCACGGCGGCGGCTCATCGAACCGGTTGTGTGGCGTGGCGCGTGACCAATCGATCGCAACGAACGCAAATGCAGCGGCCCAAAAAGTCATCGCGAAAACAGAAGTGCGCGCGAGCCTCATGCCTTGAGTCCCAGGCGGTTACGTAACGGAATGCCTACGAACGAACCGGCAAACGCTGCAGCAAACCACACCCAACCGTGCAAGCTGCCGGTTGAGATACCAGAAAAGTAGGCGCCGACGTTGCATCCGAACGCGAGCCGCGCCGAGTAGCCGAGTACGACGCCAACAACGACAGCGACCATCCACTGTTTGGCGCTGGCATGGGTGGCAGGACGTGCGTTGCCGCGCAAATTGGCCGTGATCAGCGCACCGATCAGCAACCCGATGTTGGTCACCGACGTCACGTCGGTCAGTAATGAAGATTGAAGGTGCGTCTGCTGTACCGCGCCACCCCAGTAAGCGTTTGACGCGAGATCAGCGCCGAACCACGTCGCGATCTTCGCTCCCCAAAGCCCAAGCCCGTACACAATGCCCCACGGTTGGCCAGCGATGATCAGATTGAGAACACCAAACACGGCGAGAAGCACCGCTGCGACGTAGATCCAGCCGCCTTTCCAGGTCGTGTCGGTACGTTTACGTTTGCGCCACAACCATGTGCCGAGACCGCCGAACACTGCGAGTTGCACGAGCAGCGTTAAGCCAACGCCGATATGTTCGGGTAACGACACCGGCGGCAAGCTGCCGAGCGCCAGCCAGCGGTCTAGATGGGCCGCGCCCAAAAAACTGCCGGCGATGAAGCCAGGCAGAACCGCGAGCGAAAATCCGTTGCCGAGGCCCGCCTTGTACAACGTGCCCGATCCACAGCCGTCGGCAACTTGCATCGCCGCGCCGAATATGAACGCCCCGATCACGAGGCTTACCGAGAGCGGTGCAAAGGCGCCGCTCAGCTCGGCATGCGATGCGATCAGCGGAATCGAGACCACCATCGCGAGACCTATTGCCAAAAACTGCGCAAGAAATCCCGTGGGGTCGCGCTTGAGAATCCATACGCGCCAGCCCGTGGTGAAGCCAAACGAAACCCCGGCAAGAGCGGCGCCAAATCCGATGCCGACAAGATAAAGAAAGCCCTGGCGCAGGCCAACCAGCCAGGTGATCGCAAGCCACGCGACGACGGCCGCGATGATCAGCGGAGAGGTTGCCGCGCGAGAGATCAGACCAGGCTGGCCTCGCACCGACGACGTGCCGTCGCCCGAGATCGTTTCGACCGAGGCGGCCATCACGGCGCTCCGCTCGCCACCTTCAGCTGCAACCAGAATTGATGCAGCCGACTCGGTACGTTGTCCATCGCCAATCCGGCGTTCGACCACTCTACGACTGACTCGGGATACAGCTTGACGTCCTTTTGCCCCAGCAATTCCGAGAGCACGAACCAGTTGGTTGCCGCCCAATGCCCGGTGTTGCAAAACGAAATCGTCGGCTGACTCGTATCCAGCTGATTTTGTTGTGCGACACGCTTGATATCTTCAGGCGGCAGCAGTTTGGCGTCCCTGGTGAACCAGACGTCATGGCTGATGTTCTTCGCGCCGACGATGGTTCCCGGTGCCTTGGCTGCAGGATGCCGCGTTTCGCCCGCAAAGAACGCAGCAGGTCTCGCATCGACCAGTCGCGCCGAACGATCACCGACCGCCTGCTCGACTTCATCGCGGGTCGCGATCAACCTGGGGTCGAGCGTCACCTCGAACTTGGATGGAGATCGCGGTGAGGTTTCAGTGGACACTGGCAAACCTGCCGCACGCCACGCTGTCATACCGCCGTTTAGAACTGACAGTGTCGGAACACCGGCGGCTTTCAATGTCCAGTAAACGCGCGCGGCCGAGCCAAAATCGGTCGAGCTCTTACCCTCGTAGACGACGACCACCGGAGTCGAACGATCGATTCCGAGCTGCTGAATCAGCGCCGTCAGTGCGTGTTGGCTCGGCAGCTTGCCGGGGCTTTCTGCGGGCCCCCGCCACTTCGCGTATGGCGCGTGCTGCGCGCCTGCGATATGCCCGATTTCGTAGGCCGACTTGCCGTCTACCTTGGATTCCCGAATGTCGACGATGCGCAACTTTGGATCGCCCAGCTTCGCCGCCACTTCGGAAGGTGCGAGCAAAGGCTGCGCGACTGCGGCCATCGCGCAGCCAAGCGAAATCAGCAACGAAACAACGAGTCGAACTACCGTGGCCATTCTTCCCACAGCGTTGGTCAAGTGAGCCGGTAATGATGCCTCAGCCGCCCTCGGTGAAGACGCTCGATTCGGCATGTGCTTATTCACGATCGAAGCTCCGGAGCGCCCCATGAGCACGGCGTTTCGAAGGCTGCTTCTTGCGGTGATCTTGGTCGTGATCGCGGCCTCACTGGCCCACTTCGCGTGGCCGTGGCTGAAGAACGCGGTGTATTTGACCGAGTTGCTAGCCGAAAGCCCGCCGCAGACCCTGCCGGTTCCGGTTCAAGGGGTGCCGATGCGCGCGGTACGCGACACGTTCGGCGCGCCTCGGCCGGGCGACCGCAGCCATCAGGGCGTCGATATCTTTGCGCCGCGCGGAACGCCAGTGCTGGCGACCACGCGCGGGCTTGTCGCGCGAATCGGCGAAAACAGCTTGGGCGGCACCGTTGTCTGGGTGCTCGGCCCCGGTGGAGACCGACACTATTACGCGCATCTGAACAGTGTCGCCGACGTCAAGATCGGGCAACGCATTGCGCCCGGCGACGTGCTTGGCACCGTTGGCACCACCGGTAACGCGCGCGGAACACCGCCACATCTGCACTACGGCGTCTATCGGCGAGGCGAGGGTGCGATCAATCCGTTTCCGCTGTTGATCAATCGGCTCGCCGAAGACAAACCGCCTGCGCCCAGGCGAACTTCTGCGGATCGGAGCGCCGAATGACCGTGTCGCGCCGTTCCGTGCTGCGCGCTGCTGCCGTTGCTTGTGCCGGTGCCTGGCTTGGGCGCAGTCACGCGCAGGACAGGTACGCGATGGCGCGTGAAAATCTACTGCGCGAGATCGAAGCCGACATGCGCGCTACGGCTCGTGAGACCGGACTTTCTACACTGACCGACCCGGTGCGGCGCGCAATGGCGTCGGTAGCGCGCGAGCGTTTCGTGCCGCCGCATCTCGCGGCTGCCGCGTACGAGAATCGACCGCTGCCGATCGGAGAAGGACAGACGATTTCGCAGCCGTTCATCGTCGCGCTGATGACCGAGCTGCTGCAGCCCAAGTCAAACCACGTCGTACTCGAAGTCGGCACCGGCTCGGGCTATCAGGCCGCCGTATTGGCGGAGTGCGTCGCCAAGGTGTACTCGATCGAGATCGTCGCGGCGCTTGCACAGCGCGCGAGGGCGGCCCTAGACGCCGCCGGCTACCGCAACGTCGAATCGCGCACTGGGGATGGCTATCTGGGCTGGCCCGAAGCGGCGCCGTTTGACGGCATCGTTGTCACTGCTGCTCCGGACCACGTGCCGCCGCGGCTGGTTGAGCAGCTCAAGCCCGGTGGCCGACTCGTGATCCCAGTCGGACCGCACCGATCGACGCAGGAACTGCTCGTGATCGAAGCGGGGCGCGACGGGCGTGCACTCACGCGCCGCACGATTGCCGTGCGCTTTGTGCCACTAACTCGCTAGCGCTCTGTTGAGCGCACGAGATCGTTGTCGGCGCGTCGCTCGATGCGATCATCGAGCTCGCCGATGGTGGCGGCCAGCGAATTGGCCTGTTGATCCAACGCCATGCGCAGCGACCGTTCCAGTTGGTCGACGCGCGCTATCAGCGCACCTTGCATATCGACCAAACGTTGCTGTGACTGCGCCAGCTCGCCCGACAGATAGGTGCGCAGCTCGGTAAAACGAGACGCTTCCGCTTGGTCCGCCAGCCTGCGTTGTGCGTCGAGGTCGCGAGCATAACGACGCGTCTCGGCCAGCGCCGCGCTCTGTTCAATCAGCATCAGCACGACGAAGCCGCCGAATAGCACGAGCATCACTGTGCCGAGCGGTGCGGTGATCGTAGTCACGCCGAGCCAAAGCGGTACAGGCGCATTCAGCACTGGCCAGTTCATAAAGCCGAAGAACGCCAACAACGCAAGAACGATCCACAAAAGAAGTCTCATCGCAACCTCACTCCTCGATGCGTTAACGCCAGTGAGCAATTGGCTTTCCTGCGAGGCCGTGAGCAGTGACCGGTAAATCGGTTGGATAGACTTCGGCTCTCACCCTTCGTCGGTCCACCATGAACTATCGCCGCCTCGGCCGTTCCGGCTTGAAAGTTTCCGAACTTTCGTTCGGCTCTTGGGTCACGTACGGCAATCAGGTCGATACGCGCGCGGCGCGCGAGTTGATGGCGGCTGCCTATGACTCGGGCGTCAACTTCTTTGACAACGCAGAAATTTATGCGCGAGGCCAGAGTGAGGAGATCATGGGTGCGGTCTTGAAGGAGCTCGCGTGGCCGCGGCTCAAGTATGTGGTGTCGACCAAGTTTTACTGGGGCATGGCGGTCGGGAAGGGGGAGTTTCCGAACGAGCGCAACACGCTGAACCGCAAGTATCTTCGGCAGGCAATCGACGGTTCGCTGAAGCGGCTACAGCTCGACTACGTCGATCTGGTGTTCTGCCATCGCGCCGACCCGAACACGCCGATCGAGGAAACCGTGTGGGCGATGCACGACATGGTCGAGCGTGGCCAGGCGCTTTATTGGGGCACCAGTGAGTGGACGGCGGATGAAATTCGCGCTGCCTGGGACATTGCCGACAAGCGCAACCTGCACAGGCCGGTGATGGAGCAGCCGCAATACAACCTTTTTCATCGCAAGCGCGTCGAGCAGGAATACAAACGGCTATATGAAGATATCGGGCTTGGGTTGACGACGTGGAGCCCGTTGGCGTCGGGATTGTTATCCGGCAAGTATCGCAATGGGGTGCCGCCCGGTTCTCGCGGCGCGTTGGAGAGCTATGCATTCCTGCGCGCAGGTCTTACCGATGCGGCCAAGAACAACGTTGTGGCGCAGCTCGAGTCGGTAGCGAAAGAGCTGTCGTGCTCGCTGGCGCAATTGTCGCTCGCATGGTGTCTTGCGAATCCGTATGTCAGCACCGTGATCACCGGCGCCACACGGGTCGAGCAGGTTAAGGAGAACATGCAGGCACTCGAAGTTGTCCAAAAACTGACGCCCGATGTCTTGAGTCGGGTTGATGCAATGGTGGGGCCAATTGCTGGATAGGACACAGGTACAGTGCGATAGAACGATGCGAGCAAAAGTTGGGTTGTTAGTCAGCGGGTCGTTGCTGGTGGGCGCGGTCGCAGTCGCAGCTCAGCCTGTGCCGTGCGCCTCGGTTGCGCCCGAGGTGCGCGATCGTGTGCGGGAGGCCGGGGCGTGCCGTGACGGCGCTGCCGACGACGCTGCCGCGCCGTCTGCGACGGTCATCATCAAGCTGTCGGACGGGACCGTAGTGAGGGTTCCGCGCGAGATCGGCTCCAACATCAACGAGGGGCGGAAACACGCGCCGTCGAACGATACTGCGCCGCCGACGGGCACTGCAGGTGCGCGAGCGTCGATGCAATCGGAACCTAAGGCTCCTGCCGACCCGCCTCTGGCGTCGCAGAAGCGCCACGTGCCGGATGTGATCGGTCGCAGCTACGCCGATGCTGGCAACGCGCTCGCCGAATTCAAAGTTGATCGAATCGAAACGGCCAGCGCTGCCCGGGCCGGTGAAGTGCTTGCGCAGGAACCCGCGCCTGCAAGCCTGGCCCTTCCGGGAAGCACGGTGAGCGTTCAGGTGTCCGACGGTTCGCTTGCTGGGTCGGCGGGCGCGGACAAAATGTCTGCCACAACGGACGCAGCTCCCTCAGCGCCAGCGCCGACATCGGACCGTGCCCCCGTCGTGGTGGCCGACTTAGCGCCTGCAGCCACACGGACTCCTCAGCCTGCGACACGCGGTCGGTTTTCCGCCGATTTCTCGTCGAGCACTGCGCTCGTCCTCGGCGCTGGCGTGCTGCTTGGTCTGATGCTCGGCGCACTGTTGATGCGTCAGTGGTTGCTGCGCCGCGCGTCAGGGGCCGAGGAAGACGTCGCGGCGCCGACGTTCCACCGGAATGAACCGGTAGGCACTGCCACCGGCGTCTCAGCGGCGGAAGCCGTGCCTGAAGTTAGATTCGCAGCGCGTCGCGATCCGGCCGAGACGACGATTGAGTTGGCGCCGCTGGCTGACGATGAGGCAGTCCCTACAGGCCACCCGAGCGAGAAGCATGGCTAACGACATCAAGCTGCGTGCGCCGCTGCAGGTCACCGGCGATGACGTCGAGAGGGCGCTGTTCGAGCAAAGCATGGAGGAGCTCACCGTTGCGCGAGTATTCGACCGACTGCGCGGCGTTGCGTCCGGGCGCGCCGCCGAAGAGCTAAATCGCGCGTTAGACGTTGACATTTTCGAAGTGCTCACAGAGGCATGGGCCAAAGTTCCGGCGGTGCGCAATGCAGTACACCTCAGTGCGCTAGTGAAGGGACCGCCGGCGCTCGTCAACGTAGACCGGCACGACATCAGCTCTAACTCTCGCATCGTGCTCGACAGCAGCGTTGGACAAAGTGTCTTGCCGCCGCTGAATTTGACGCTCGAGATCGTCGCGACCATTCAGAGCGCGACGCTGGCCGCCCACTCAGGCCGGATCGAGCTGGTCGCACTCGGCGACGCTTCGATCATCGCGCGGCTGAGGTACGGAACGGTGCTACTGAAGGAACACGCAACGGGTATCGCGGGCGCACCGCGTGATCCGTTCAAGCGTCAAGCGTCTGCAACCGAGCAGCCGGCCAACGTCGACATCCAGATTTAAATCGTTCAGGCAGCATCAGTGTGAGCCTTGCGCTGACCGGCGCGACCCGGTAGGTAGGGGTAATGCCGCAGCTGAGGCCGAACGCTTCAAGCCGCGCGTCGACGCAATCGTGGACCCACGCGTTTACTGCGCGTAGTGTGCCGAGGTGGCTCACTGCTTGCCTCCGGCTTGATGGGCGGACAGACGATGCGAAAGAAGCAATTGCTGCGACCGTACGTAATGATTTCACTGGCCGGCACGCTGACCGTGACGACGGCATTGGGACAGTTGCGCCCGTGTGACTCGCTGCCGCCCGGGGAGCGCGAGTCCGCGGAGCTGATCGGCGCTTGCCGAGAGCGTGCGCCGATCGTCGATGTGGTGCCGCGGGGCGTTCAGGTTCCGCGTGTCATAGGCCTAAGCCTCGAAGATGCCCGGAGCAGACTCGGTAACTTCACGGTCAGGCGTTCGTATGTTCCAAGCGCCGAGCCCGGGGGCACGGTATTGGAGCAACAACCGGCGCCGCCCGCGCGTGTTGGCGCGGGCGCCGTCGTCAACCTCGTCGTGTCAGACGGAAGCCTGCGGCCTGCACCACAGGTCGCGCCCAATGAGATCGACGGCGTGCGCAAGCCGGCTGAAGCGCCAGCGCCACCAGCGGTTTCGAGCCGTCGAGGCGCTCGGCAAGGCACGGCTCCGACTGTGGGACGGAGCCGTGAGGTCGAAGCGCGCAAAGCGACGACCGCCGGCTCGACTTCGAAATCAACAGTTGCCGCGCGGAGCAGTGCTGAACGATCCGATACTCGGACAAGCCCCACGAAGGCTGAGCGAATTCCTACGCCAAGTGCGGTTGCCGAGACGCTTGAGCTGCCGAACGTGATTGGACGTAGCTCCGCTGATGCGACCGCTGCGCTGGCCGAGTTCCAAGTGGACCGCATCGAAGTCGTCGCCAATGCTGCGCCGAGCGGGCAGGTGCTTGCGCAAGATCCCGCCCCGGGTACGCAGGTGCCCGCAGGAACTCCAATCGGATTGCAAGTTTCGGACGGTTCATTGGCAAGCGCTGCTGCTGCCGCGCCGCAGGTCGCGCCGACCGGCGCGCGCACCGACATGGCGTGACGTCCGAGCCAGCGCGAGCGCCAATGACGTTGCCCAGTATCGCGGTGCTTTTGCTGATCGCCGGTGTATTGCTGGGCCTCGCCCTGGGCGCGCTGCTCATGCGCCGCTGGTTGGCGAAGCGTCATGCAGCGGAAACCGAGGAGTTTGCGCCGACTGTTGTGCCATCGCCGCTCGTGCCTGTTGGTATACCGCCCGAGGCGTCGATTGCGAAGGTCGTTGAACCCGCCGCTATGCCTGTGCCAGCGATGGCGGCGGCGCCGATCACGTTTGCTGCACGTCTCGAGGAAGGCGAGGCCACGATTGAATTCACCGCTCCGTCGGATGCCGATGAAATGACACTCGAGTACTCAAGAGACCTTCATGGGTAGGATCAAACTGCACATGCCCATTACCGTCTCGAGCGGCGATGTGGAGCGTGCGTTGATTGAGCAGGCGAAAGACGAGCCCAAGGTTGCGCGCGCGCAGGAGCGGTTACGTGGATCGAGTGCGCAGCGCGCAGCCGATGAATTGAATCGCAAGCTCGATATCGATGTATTCGACATGCTGTCGCGAGGATGGGCTTCGGTGCCGTCGGTACGCAGTGCACTGCAGCTCAGCGCGATGATGCCAGGCCCGCCCACGATCGTAAGGCTCGAACCAGCACAACGTGACGTCGACCCCCACTTTGGTGCTCGAAAGCCATCTGGGGGACACCGCGCTGCCGCCTCTTCAACTCGCGCTACAGCTGATTGCTGGTGTTCAAGGCGCGGCACTGGCGGTTCGAAATGGTCGGTTCGAACTCCTTGCCCTCGACAAAGCGTCGCTGAGCGCGCGGCTTACGTACAAGAAGTTTCTGATCAAAGAACACTCCACCAATATCGAAGGCGCCCCTCGCGATCCGTTCCGTCATCAACGCACCGCTACTGACCAGCAAACCGACGTCGATATCGCGATCTAGCGTGTGCTGACAACGCATCCGTCGTGACTGGCGGCCGATCGTCGTTCAGTCACAATGGGACGATCTTCACCGCAATTGTCAGCGTCGAATAATTTTGGCATGCGATCTCCAAAGCGAGTCATTTTGTCGGTTGTCGTGCTGGCATTGCTCGGCGCTTCCACCTCGCTCTACGCGCAGCGGCCGTTGTGCAATCAAGTCTCGCCGACCGATCGAGAACGCGCGCGCAGCGCCGGTCTTTGCCGCGACCCGGCACCGATTATCGACGTCCGACCTGAAGCGCGTCCGTCCGACGTGCCGCTGCCGCCTTCTGTTCCGTCCTCCGCTGCATCGCTGGCAGTGCCCAATGTCGTAGGCCAAAGTTTCGACGAGGCGCGCAGCCGTCTGTCGCGCTTCACGCTGCAACGCTCGTATCGCGCCGCGGCTGAAGCAGGCGGCACCGTACTCGCGCAGTCACCGATGGCGCCTGCGACACTGCCGGCCGGCGCTGCAGTGACGCTGGTACTTTCCGACGGCTCCTTGGTGCGAGTGCCGCGGCTTGCCAACCTCAATATCAACGAAGCGCGGCAGCGCCTGCAAAAGGACCTGGACCTCAAAGCGCAGCCCGTCGTCGTCACCAGCGACTTGCGAGTGGGCACCGTCATCGAGCAACAACCGGCCGAGGGCACGCTGGTCAAGCGCGGCAGCGTTGTTCGGCTGCAAGTATCGGCCGGTCAGGAAGGCCCTGAGGTCGTTGACGTGCCGAACGTCGTCGGGATTCCTTTTGATCAAGCGAAGTCGCGCCTCAGCAGACTTTCAGTCCAGCGCGTGGACCGGCCGCGCACCGAACGGTCAAGCGTGCCGGAAGGCCAGGTGATTGAGCAGTCGCCGCGCGCCGCATCGCGTGCCGCCGCCGGTTCGGTGATCACCCTCACGGTCTCGAGCGCGCCCCGTGGGACCGTCGAAATATTCGAAATGCCAAACGTCGTCGGTCGCGCTTACACCGATGCCGCTCGCTCGCTGGCTGAATTCAAGGTGAGCCGCAGCGAAATCGTAAGCGCAGAAGCGCCCGGACGCATTGTTGCGCAGGCACCTGCGGCGGGTACAACGTTGTTGCCCGGCGACGCCGTTTCACTGCAGATATCGGCAGGCACCACCGCGTCTTCCGCGACGGCGGTGCAGTCGAGTGCGGCGTCCAACGGGCCCGCAACCGCGCCTGCGCCCGCAAAACCCGAGACGTCGCGCGGGGTCTTTCGCGGCGTGATCGCGATCGGGGCCGCGATCGTCCTCGGCCTTATTTTTGGCGCGCTGTTGATGCGCCATTGGGTCTTGCGGCAGCGCGCCGTTGCAGCAGCCGACGAAGCCATCGTTGGGATGTCGCCAACGCCACCTAGCTTCACGAGCGTTGATATCCTCCTCGAAGAAGATGCTGAGGCGCATGCGCGGGCCGATGACTTGCGGCTCGAGACGCTCGCACCTGAGTCGCAAGCATCGGAGCCGACTGTGTCGGAGCCGCCCGAGGATTCGGAGAGTTCGAGTGAGCAAGAAAAACGTCCAGGTTCGTAAGGGTCAGGCGCCGGAGACGCTGTCGCGCGACGAATTCCGTAAGCGGTTTTTCGATAAGTTCGCCGATCCGGCGTTCAGCGCCGAGACCGATGCGTTGCAGCGGATCGAAGTGATCGCCTGGGACGGCTACAGCAACCATCGCAAGGCGCCGCGAACGCATCCGGCCGGACCCGGATACGCGGATCCTTCGTATGACCTGTCAGACGATTGGCGTGCGGCGCGGGACGCGATACGCGAAGCCGAGGCGAAGCAGAAGGATCCGGCTTCGCCCTCGCGCGTGCTCGTGATCTCGGGAGCGGACCGCAACGACGGCACGTGCCCCGGAGAAATATCCAAAACGTGGCGTCTTTCGCGCATCGTGATCGAGTCGTTGAAGGGCGAGCACATTGAAGCCGACGATCTCGACTTAAGTCACATTACATCCGAGTACGGCAAGCAGATTCATCCTTGCAAGGGTTGCGTTTCAACCGCGATGCCGTTGTGTCACTGGCCATGCAGTTGCTATCCGAACCACTCGCTCGGGCAGGTCAACGACTGGATGAATGAGATTTATCCGCGCTGGTCCGCTGCGCACGGCATCGTCATCGTCACACCGGTGTACTGGTATCAGGTGCCGAGCGCGCTGAAACTGATGATCGACCGCCTCGTCTGCGCCGACGGGGGCAACAGCGACCCGACCTCCACCGAAGGTAAGAACGCGGACAAGGCCAAGCAGATCGAGCTCTCCGGATGGCCATACCCAAAGCACTTGGCGGGACGCACCTACGGGCTCGTCGTGCATGGCGACGTCGCGGGAGTCGAAAGCGTGCGCCGAGCTTTGTCGGATTGGCTCGACTGGATGGGGTTGATCGACGCCGGTAGCCAGGCGCGTCTCGATCGCTACATCGGGTATTACAAGCCGTATGCAACGAGCCACGAGGAACTCGATCGCGACACCGACGTTCAGGAGGAAGTTCGCAACGTGGCGCGCGCAGTCGCCCAGGCAGTGCGCGAGTTGCGCACCGGCAAGTTGAGCGAGCCGGATCGAAACCTCGAGTCGCCGCGTTCAAAATAGCGGCACAGTCAATAGGCGCGGGGTCGGTCGAAGAATCATCCGCTTCGAGGCTTTTACCATCGCAATTCGCAACTTGTAATGGCGACGGGCAGTTTTAATCTCCTGACATCGATCCCATGGCTCGGTCATGTTGAAACTACTTCGCGCCTGTCTTGCTGCAACAGTAACTGCTGCACTTGCCGGTTGCATGCCACTAAGCACGTTCAATGCGCTTGTCGAATCCGACTCGCACGAGTTGATCACAGCCGCGTATGGCGCGAGCAGCCGGCAGCATCTCGATGTGTACGTGCCGGTTGAAATGCCAGCCCGCGTACGTCCCGCGCAGGGTTGGCCGCTGGTCGTCTTTTTCTATGGCGGTTCGTGGAAATATGGTGAGCGCGCCAACTACCGCTTCGTCGGCGAAGCACTTGCTGCGCGCGGCATCGCTGCCGTTATCCCCGACTATCGCCTGTATCCCGAAGTGCGCTACCCGGATTTTTTGAAAGACAATGCCGCAGCGACAGCGTGGGCAATGCGCGAAGCGGCGCGCTTTGGCGCCGACCCGAAGCGTGTGTTCGTGATGGGCCACAGCGCAGGCGGTTACAACGCTGCCATGGTCGCGCTCGACGCGCGCTGGCTTGGCGGAGAAAGCATCACGCCGACGCAACTTGCCGGGTGGATCGGGCTTGCAGGCCCTTACGAATTTCTGCCAATTGAAAATCCAGACGTAAAGCCAGTGTTTCTGCATCCGGACACCCCTCTTGAATCCGAGCCGATTCGCCACGTGTCTGCCGCGGTGCCGCGCACGTTTCTCGCCGCATCGCCCGACGATGATCTGGTGAATCCGGAGCGCAACACGAAGCAGCTGGCGAGTAAGCTGCAGAAGACGGGCATTCCGGTCACGCTGCAAATCTATCCGCACACGAGTCATACAACACTGATTGGTGCGTTTGCGTTTCCACTGCGATTCTTGGCGCCGGTACTCGACGATGTTGTTGAATTTGTAAAGGCGGCGCCGAAGCGCTAATTTCACATTTGACTCAGTGCAGTTCGACTATGTAATCGCCGGCGCGGGAACCGCCGGCTGCGTGCTTGCCAACCGGCTCTCGGCTGATCCGCAGATCAAGGTGCTATTGCTCGAAGCGGGCGGGCGCGATGACTGGATCTGGATCCATATTCCGGTCGGTTATCTCTACTGCATCGGCAATCCGCGCACCGACTGGTGCTACCGGACTGAACCAGACCCAGGACTAAACGGCCGCTCGATCCTGTATGCACGCGGCAAAGTTCTCGGTGGCTGCTCGTCGATCAACGCGATGCTCTACCTGCGGGGTCAGGCGCGCGACTACGACGATTGGGCGCGTAACACCGGCGATCCGGCGTGGGCTTGGAGCTCCGTGCTGCCGTTGTTCCGCAAAAGCGAAGACTATTTTCACGGCGCCGATGCGGAGCACGGCGCCGGAGGAGAGTGGCGCGTCGAGCCGCAAAGACTCTCCTGGGAAATTCTGAAGAGTTATCGCGAAGCGATGGTGCAGGCCGGCATTCCACGCAGCGATGATTTCAATCGCGGCGATAACGAGGGCTGCGGATTTTTCATGGTCAATCAGAAGCGCGGCGTACGCTGGAACGCTTCAAAAGCCTTTCTGCGTCCGGTACTTAATCGCCCGAACCTCAGCGTGATTACCAATGCGCATGTCGTGCGCCTGCGCATGGCCGGCCAGCGCTGCCTCGGCGTCGAGTTCACACGCGGCGGCGAGACGACGTTCGCCGAAGCGCGCCTGGAGACAATCCTTGCAACCGGCAGCATCGGCTCGCCGCAGATCATGCAGCTGTCCGGCATCGGCCCGGCGCCGCTGTTGCGCGAGCACGGCATCAAGGTAGTCCACGAATTGCCCGGCGTTGGTGAGAACCTGCAAGATCACTTGCAGCTGCGCACAGTCTTCAAGGTGCGTAATGCGGTCACGCTGAATCAACGTGCCAACAGCATCGTCGGCAAAATGATGATGGGGCTCGAGTACGCGTGCTTCCGCACAGGACCAATGACGATGGCGCCAAGCCAGCTGGGTGGTTTCACCCGCAGCTCAGGCGAACACGCGACACCTAACATCGAATTTCACGTGCAGCCGCTTTCGCTCGACAAGTTCGGTGATCCGCTGCACCGCTTTCCCGCGTTTACAGCCAGCGTATGCAACCTGCGGCCGACATCGAGAGGTTTCGTCCGCATCAAGTCGCCTGATCCGTTTGCGGCGCCGGCTATTCAGTGCCGCTACTTATCGACGCCTGAAGACCGCACGGTCGCCGCCGATGCGTTGCGCCTGACCCGCCGCATCGCAGCCCAGCCCGCGCTCGAACGCTATGCACCGGAGGAATTTCTGCCTGGTGCGCAATTCCAGTCCGACGATGATCTTGCCCGCATCGCCGGCGACATCGGCACCACGATCTTCCATCCTGTCGGGACTTGCCGGATGGGCGCAGCGGACGATGCATCAGCCGTTGTTGATTCGCGGTTGCGTGTGCGCGGAATTTCCGGGCTCCGCATAGTCGACGCATCGATCATGCCCACCATTACTTCGGGCAATACCAACTCGCCCACTTTGATGATCGCAGAGCGCGGCGCCGAGATGATTCGCGCTGACCGTCAGAGACGGCTGACCGAGCGAAATTTCACGTAGAGCGCGCAGACTGTGAAAATCGCGCAGTCGCAGTATGTAATTCTTGCGATCCGTGACGCGAGGGTGAAAAAATGGCGCGGAGCAGGCTCCGCGCCACCGTGATGCATTAACTGCGGACGTAGGTTAGGTACGTTACGGTTTTATTTTTGACGCAGCGTTTAATTCACCGGCGTCGAGCTTGCCATCCTTGTTGGTGTCGGCCTTGTCGAACACGGCGGACAGGCTTGGCGACGATTTGGCTTCTTGCTTGTCGATTGCGCCATCCTTGTTCTTGTCTAGCTGCGTCATGTTGAGGTGCGGGTCACCCGTTGCCGGCCTGGTCGTTTCCGGTTTGGTGTCGGCCCCGTATGGTTTAGTGGTTTGAGGTTGGGTTTGCGCAACCGCGATACCGCCCGCTAGCGAGGCGGCGGATAACGCAACGAGCAGGGCAGATTTCTTCATCATCGACTCCTTGTTGAAATCTGGGGACTTTCCCAGTCACCAAAAAGTCGCAAGTGCCATGCCCGTAAGCCGCATTTCTGGCTCCATTCTTAGCACGCAATTAGTGTGTTTCAACGACGCCTTCGGCGACGAAGCGATCAATCTCCGCGTCCTGATATCCGAACTCACGTAGCACTTCGCGCGTGTGCTCGCCGAGCACCGGCGCAGCGCGTGCCGTCTCAGTTGGCGTGCGTGAAAAATGCAGCGGACTTCCGAGTGCTCGCGTTGGCCCGGCCTGCGCATGCATCACATCGACAACCATTCCGCGTGCGAGCGTCTGCGGGTGCTCGAGCGCCTCGGCGATCGTGTGCACCGGCCCGACAGGAACGCCTGCCTTGTCGAACGCTGCAATCCACTCGCTTCGGCTGCGTGTTGCAATGACGTTGTTCATCGCCTCAGCCAAGGCGTCGATGTTCTTCATGCGTGCAGCATTGGTCGCGAATCGCAAATCATCGCGCCACTCAGGACGGCCAAGAACATCAGTGATGCGTTCCCAGTTCGCTTGATTGGCGCCGCCGATGTTGATCCAGCCATCACTTGCGCGAAACGCCTGATACGGCGCGGTCAGGATATGCGCGGAGCCCGTTGCGCCCGGCGATTGTCCCGTCGCGAAATAGATCGCGGCGTGCCAGTACGTCTGTTGCAGCGCTGCTTCCATCAATGACGTATCGACAACCTGGCCTTCCCCGGTCTTCAGCTTGTGCGCGTACGCGGCGAGGATGCCCGCAACGGCGAGGATGCCGGCGTTGATATCCGCAACCGAATTGCCTGTCTTCGCAGGTGGGCCGCCCGGCTCGCCGGTGATCGACATCAGGCCAGCAAAGCCTTGTGCGATCAAATCGAATCCACCTTTGTCCCCCAATGGCCCGTCGCGTCCGAAGCCCGAGACTGCGCAATAAATCAATCCGGGATTTTCAGCGGCGAGAACGTCGTAACCGAGTCCAAGCTTTTCCAGCGTGCCCTTGCGATAGTTTTCTGTCAGCACGTCCGCGTTGCGTACCATCTTCAACAGAATCGCCCGGCCATCGGCGTGCTTTAGGTTCAACGCAATTCCGCGCTTGTTCCGGTTCAGGATCATGAACGGCGCCGACACGCCGTTGACCTGCGGTTCGCTGTAACCACGCGAGTCGTCGCCGCCGGGCAGCTTCTCGACCTTGATGACATCAGCGCCCATGTCTGCCAGCATCATTCCGGCAGTGGGGCCCGCCATGATCTGCGCGAGTTCGAGCACGCGCATTCCTTTTAGCGGCCCACTCACGCTGTTGCCCTATTTGGCTATGAACTGCGGCTTCTGTTTCGCGAGGAACGCTGCGTAACCGATTCGGAAGTCTTCGGTGTCGAAGCAATCGAAACATTCATCGAGTTCTTGCGCCGTCAGCGGCGTGCGCTCCGCCAAGCGCCGCGCGAATTTCTTGTGCCAGCGCGCAACCAGTGGTGCACCCTCGGCGATGCGCTCGGCAGCTGCGCGCGTTTCGGCTGCAACCTGATCATCCGGCACGATGCGCGTCACGAGCCCTTTCTCCTTCGCTTCGGCGGCATCGAAGATCCGGCCTTCCAGCAGAATCTCGAGTGCGACAGGTGCCCCGACGAGTCGCACCAGCGGTGCCATCTCGGCGTATGCCATCACCAAACCGAGATTCTTGATCGGCGCTCCGAAGCGGCTCGATTCACCGCAGATGCGCAGATCGGCGAGCGCTGCAATCTCGAGTCCGCCGCCAACGCAAATTCCATGAATCTGCGCGATCAGCGGGTGCCGGCAATTTGCCAGCGCATCGGCGGTGCGATGCATCACCTTGCCGTACTCGATTGCCTGCTTCTTGTTCGATCGCTCGCTCGCAAACTCGGCGATGTCGTTGCCCGGCGAGAACGATTTCTCGCCCGCACCACGGATGATCACGCAGCGCAGCGTGTCATCTGCCGACAGCTGCTCAACCGTTTCGCCGAGCGCTGCCCACATGCTGCGCGTCAGCGCATTGAGCTTGTCCGGCCGGTTGAGGACAACGGTCGCAATCGCGCCGTCGCGCTCGACATAAATGAGCTCGCGCACAAGCGGCCTGCTAATTGGCCTTGACGTTCAGGTCCTTCACCAGCTTTTGGTACTTGGTGAGTTCGGCTTTGATGAAGTCTGAAAACTGCGCCGGCGTCGCGGCACCGCCAAACTGCACGCCTTGCGCAACCAGACTGCTGTTGATGCCCGGATCGGCCATCGCTTTCTTCACCGCGCCATCGATCTTGCTGACGACGTCCGCAGGCAAACCCTTCGGGCCCATCACCGAGTACCAGTTGGTCACCTCGAAGCCCTTGATCCCGACTTCGCTGAACGTCGGCACGTCAGGCAACTGCGACAAGCCGCTGCGGCGTCGAGATCGCGAGCGCGCGCAGCTTGCCCGATTTGATGTGCTCGAGCACCGGCGGCATCGTGTCGAAGTTCATGTTGACCTGCCCGCCGATCAGATCGACGACGGCCTGGCCGCTGCCTTTGTAGGGAATGTGATTGAGCTCGACTTCGGTCAGTTTGGCGAACAGTGCGCCAGCGAGGTGCTGCGTGCTTCCGACCCCCGACGATGCATAGGTGTACGTGCCGGGCTTGGCCTTCGCGAGTGCCACCAGTCGGGAACGGTACGAGCGGGAATGCTCGGATGAACCACGAGCACGTTGGGAACGTAGCCCACGTACGTAATCGGCGTGAAGTCAGTTGCCGCGTCATAAGGGACCTTGTCCAGCACGAACGGCGCGATCGCGTTCGAGTTCGAATGGCCCATTAGCAGCGTGTAGCCATCGGGGCAGAGCGCGCGACTTCGGCCGCCGCGATCGTGCCTGATGCGCCAGCGCGATTCTCGACAACGATCGTCTGACCAAGAACCTCCGACATCTTCACGCCTAACGCGCGGGCGACGATATCGGTGCCACCGCCGGGTGCAAAGCCCACGAGGATGCGAATCGGCTTGTTGGGATAAGCGGTTTGCGCAACGGCTGGGACTGCAAACGCAGAAGCCAGCGCCGCGGCGGCGCAGCTGCGGATAAAGTGGCGACGGTGACCGCCGGCGAGGGAACGCGCTTTCATTAAGTGTCTCCTGGGCAATGTAGGTTCTTGTCCGAGCCGAGCGTTCGGTGCGCGGCCTGATTGAGCCAGTCTAGGCGGCTTGGGCCAACTTTGCTGTTGGTGCTTCCGCCAAGTAGGCCATCGCCGCATCGACTCCGCCGGAACGGTGCGGGATGCCGCAAGCTTTAATCCCATTTCGACGCCGGCCAGCGTTCCGCACAGCATCAGCTCGTTGAAGTAACCCAGGTGTCCGATGCGAAAGATCTTGCCGGTCGACCTTGCCCAGCCCCTGTCCGAGCGACATGTTGAATCGTTCCAGCACGATCTTGCGAAACGCATCGGCGCTGTGTCCATCGGGCACGATCAGCGCTGTCAGTGCCGAGCTGTATTCAGCCGGATTGACGCACAGAATCTCGAGACCCCATGCGCGCGCGGCGCGCCGCGTTGCTTCCGCCAGGCGATCGTGCCGCGCGAACACGTTCGGCAAGCCTTCGGCAAACAGCATCTCGAGCGCTTCGTGCAGGCCGTACAGCAGATTGGTCGCCGGCGTGTACGGAAAGTAGCCGGTCGCATTGGACGCGATCATCTCGCTCCACTCCCAATACGAGCGCGGCAGCTTCGCGTGCTTCGACGCCGCCAGCGCCTTTGCGCTGATCGCGTTGAACGAAAGTCCCGGCGGCAGCATCAGCCCCTTTTGCGAGCCGCCGACCGTGACATCGACGCCCCATTCGTCGTGCCGGTAATCGATCGAACCGAGCGATGAGATCGTGTCGACCAGCAGCAGCGCAGGGTGACCCGCGCGATCGATCGCAGCACGAATCGGCGGAATCGGTGTCGTTACGCCGGTCGACGTTTCGTTGTGAACCACGCATACGGCTTTGATCGCGTGCGCAGCGTCTGCGCGCAAGCGTTTTTCGATCTCCGCAGGATTGGCGCCCTGGCGCCAGTCGCCCGGCATGAAGTCGACGACCAATGACATTCGCTCGGCCAGCTTCTTCCATAACACCGCGAATTGGCCGGTCTCGGCCATCAATACGCGGTCGCCCGGTGACAACGTGTTGACCAGCGCCGCTTCCCAAGCGCCGGTACCCGACGCCGGATAAATCACGACGTCGCCCTCCGTCTGAAACACGCGCTTGATGCCGGCGAGCACGGCTTTACCAAGAACTGCGAACTCGGGCCCGCGATGATCGATCGTCGGTCGGTCAATCGCACGCAGCACGCGATCGGGCACGTTGGTGGGACCTGGGATCTGCAGAAAGTGGCGGCCGGAGGGATGACTATCGAGTTCGAGCATTGCTGCACCTTCTCAAAAACACTCGTTGGAGCCGAACTTTAACGAATCCTCAATGCCCGCCGCGTCGGCGCGGCCTAGCGCGTCTATATTCATTGCGAATGAACGACCTGTCACAACCGCTTGTCTTCCACCCGCCACGGGCGGATAGCGAGCTCGCGAGGCGGCTGCGCAGTGAGGTGCAGGGCGAAGTCATGTTCGACAGCGCAACGCGCGGCCGTTACTCGACCGACGCGTCGATTTATCAAGTCGAACCGATCGGCGTGCTGATCCCCAAGACCCAGGAAGACGTGCGCGCAGCCATGGACATCTGTCGCGATCTGCAAGTGCCGATGCTGCCGCGCGGCGCCGGTAGCTCGCAGTGTGGGCAAACGGTGGGAGCCGCGCTGGTCATTGATCACAGCAAGTATCTGAACGGTGTGGTGTCGTTCGACAAGGACGCGCGAACCGTCACCGTCGAGCCCGGCATCGTGCTCGACGCGCTCAACACCTGGCTACGACCACACGGCCTATGGTTTCCGGTCGATGTCAGCACGGGAGCGCAATGCACGCTGGGCGGCATGGCCGGCAACAATTCATGCGGCTCGCGCTCAATCGCGTACGGCAACATGGTGCACAACGTGCTGGCCATCGATGCGCTGCTTGCCGACGGAACTGAAGCGTGGTTCGGCCCTGAGGCGGAAATGGCGGAGGGTTCGACGCGCATCAACAAACTGCTCGAAGGCCTGCGCAGCATTGCCGTGCGCGAATGGGACGAAATCGAACGCTGGGTGCCCAAGGTAATGCGCCGCGTCGGCGGCTACAACATCGACGTCTTTCTGCCGCAAAGCGAGCGTCCGTATACCGCAGACGGCAGCGTCAACCTGTCGCATCTGCTGGTCGGCAGCGAAGGGACACTGGCGTGGACCAGCACGTTGACGCTGAAGCTTGCGCCGCTGCCCTCGCAGCGCACGCTCGGTGTCGTCAACTTCCCATCTCTGTATCGCGCGATGCAGTGCGCGCAGCACATCGTCACGCTGAAGCCGTCTGCCGTCGAGCTGGTCGATCGCACGATGATCGAGCTCGCGCGCAGCAATCCTGCGTTTCGGCCGGTGATCGAAGCGGCGTTGGTGAAAACATCCATTGGCGAGCCCGAAGCGATCCTGCTGGTTGAATTCAGCGACCTCAGTGATAGCAACGTGAGCACGCTCGGCCGGCTCGATCAACTCGTCACGATGATCGCCGATCTCGGTCTGCCGGGCCAGGTGGTACGCATGACGGACGCGTCGTCGCAGAAGGCGTTGTGGGAAGTTCGCAAGGCCGGACTCAACATCATGATGAGCATGCGCGGCGACGGAAAACCGGTGTCGTTCATCGAAGACTGCGCAGTGCCGCTGCATCACCTGGCCGATTACGTCGCGCGGCTAACAGAGGTGTTCGCTAGACACGGCACGCGCGGGACGTGGTACGCGCACGCTTCGGTCGGCACTCTGCATGTACGGCCGATCCTGGACATGCGTAAAGACGGCGCGCAGAAAATGCGTGCGATCGCCGAGGAAGCAGCGCTGATGGTGCGCGAATACAAGGGCGCGTTTTCAGGCGAACACGGCGACGGACTGGTGCGCAGCGAATGGGTCGCGTGGCAATTCGGACCGCGGCTGACGCGCGCATTCGAAGAGATCAAGTCGCTGTTCGATCCCGACGGCTTGATGAACCCCGGCAAGATCGTTAAGCCGCCGAAGATGGATGACGCTCGGCTGTTTCGCTATCCGCCGGGCTATCGAACGCAGCCGCTGCAAACGGCGCTCGACTGGTCCGCATGGGACGTGCAGAACGATCCAGCGACCGAAACGCTGACGCCTCCGGGCACCGGCGGCGACCCCGCGCTTGGCTTCGGCAAGGCGGTCGAGATGTGCAACAACAACGGGCACTGTCGAAAGTTCGACGCCGGCACGATGTGCCCGAGCTTTCGCGTCACGCGTGACGAAGAGCATCTGACACGTGGACGCGCTAACACGCTGCGGCTTGCACTGTCGGGGCACATCGAAGGCGGCTTCGCATCGGATGCCGTGCGTGACGCGCTCGATCTGTGCGTCAGCTGCAAGGGCTGCAGGCGCGAATGCCCGACCGGTGTCGATATGGCGAAGATGAAGATCGAGTTTCTTCATCACTATCACGAACGGCGCGGGATGTCGATCAAGGATCGGCTGGTCTCGTACCTGCCGCGCTACGCGCACTGGGGCGCGCGGCTGCCATGGTTGTTCAACTTGCGCAACACGTTGCCTGGTGCTGCCGCGTTGTCTGAAAAGTGGTTCGGATTTGCGGCGCAACGGTCGTTGCCTTCGTGGCGCAGCGATACGTTCCTCGGCGGACTGACGTATCCAGTCAATGCCGACGGCAGCATCGAGCCACAGGCGCGTGGCAGTACCGGCGAAGTCGTCCTCTTCGCCGATACCTTCAACAACGCGTTCGAGCCCGAAGTTGCGCACGATGCGCTCGCGGTGCTCGAAGCAGCCGGCTACACGGTGCACATCGCGTTGCCTTCCGACGGCAGTCGCCGGCCACTGTGTTGCGGTCGTACGTTTCTGGCAACGGGCATGGTCGATCAGGCGAAGGCCGAAGCGCGACGAACGCTTGCGGCGTTGACGCCGCACGTCGAGCGCGGTGCAACCGTCGTCGGCCTGGAGCCGTCGTGTCTGCTATCGATGCGCGACGAATTTCTAGTGATGGGGTTGGGCAACGCGGCGCAACTTCTCTCATCGAAAGCGCTTCTGATCGAGGAGTTTCTGGCGGGCGAGCATCGAGCAGGCCGGCTTCGCTTGAACCTTGCCCCCTTACGCGAAAAGCGCGCGCTAATTCATGGCCACTGTCATCAGAAGGCTTTCGACGCGCTGACTCCTGCCGTCGAAGTATTGCGCTTGATTCCACAGCTGCAGGTTGATGTCATCGATTCGAGTTGCTGTGGCATGTCCGGTGCGTTCGGGTACGAAGCTTCGCACTACGATGTTTCAATGAAGATGGCCGAGTTATCGCTGCTACCCGCCGTCCGCACGGCGGACGACGACACACTGATCGTGGCTGACGGCACAAGTTGCAGGCATCAAATCGCTGACGGCACGCGCGGCCCCAGCGAACGTAGGGCAGTGCATGCCGTCAGCGTGTTGGCGCGGGCGCTCCGACCCAGCGAAGCGATTAACGAGCGCGCGTAACGCGCACCGTTATCGCACGAACTCCGTCGCAAGTCCGGAGTTAAGCAATACCTGCGCGGGCGGAAACCAGATCTGGTCGTTGGCGACCGACGCGCCTGTCTGAAGCACGCGCTGATCGACGCCGCGAGCGGCGATGAATTCATCGCTGCGCCGGTTTGCCGACGCCACGGCATCCGCACTGAAGCCGGCGCCGCCGGCACTGTGAAGTCCGAGGCGGGCATGGGCGCCGATGATGCGGCGTGCGCCGCCTGCAAACGCCGTTACGCACGCGCTGCTGCACTCACCGTTGACGAAAGTGTCGATGTTTCGGTCGCGCAGCAGCGTACCCAAAGCCAAGCCTTCGGCAACTCTGCCGCCGGGACTTTCGAGCCGCACGATTTGAACATTTGGATTGTCGTCGAGCGCATCGCGCACCGCCCGGGTGCTTCCGAATTCGAGCCCGCCCTGCACAACAATCTGGTTTGAGCGTGCATCCAGATGCACCGTTGCCGGCGGCGACGAGCCGATCAGTGTTGACCACACTTCGGGCATCACATAGCGCGCGGATTGAAACCAGAACAGGCCAACCCAGACGAACGCTCCGATGCCCACAATCCCGGTGAGTACAGCCACTGGCATCGACCCGCCACGGTCGACACTCTCGATTGCGGAGCGTTGCACGCCGGTTCCCCACCACAGCGCTCCTACGATCAGCACCACGACTTCGAGCAGCCATAACAGGGATGAACCGATCGGGTAGTCGGTAATCGGAATGTGGCGCGATGCGTAGCCAATGAGCTGCACGGCACCCCAGACGAGCGCGGCACTGCCGATGACGGCGACCGCCAGCGGAAGATCGCCGCGCCAGTGTTGGCGCAGATAGCCAACGCGCCGCGTACGTCCCCGCATGTGCTTCTCCCGAAATCGTTCCGCGTTTGCCAGTTGCTTGCGTGGCGACGGCGGGTGCGCGGGGAGGTTTGTGAGATCCATAAGTGGGGGCGAGTTCATATGGGTGCAGCAGCCGTCATGCCAGTGGCTAACGCGAAGCATATCGAGCGTTGCTCGGCTATTGATCGCACGAACGGACGGTCGGGTACCCCACCCTTGCGTCGGTTATCGCGTCGGCTACACGGATGGCATGCCCGCGAGTTGTTCCAGGTAGTGGGTTTTTGCGGGCTGCAGATGCTCGACGCAAAGTTGTGCCAGCGCCCAGTTGTCCGTTCCTTTGAGCAACTCGATCATCATGCTGTGGTGGCGCACTGACACCTTCAGCTTCTGCGGATCCGCCATTGTTTTTGCGCGGACAGGAAGGCTCAGTTGCATGAAGTACAGGATCGTGTCGACCAGATAGCGGTTGTTACAAGCCGAAAACAGCGTCACGTGAAATTGATCGTTCAGTGCATGCACGGCTCGATAATCGGCCGCCGCCACCGCCGCCCGATACTCGCGTTGAATCTGTTCCACCGCGCGCAGCGTCGTTGCATCGGCTGGCAGGCGGATCATCAGCGCGGCCTGCCGCTGCAGCATTTCCCGCACCTCGTAGATCCGCCGCACCTCGGCCGGCTCCAGCGATAGCACCGCCGCCCCTTTGTTCTTCTCGCGCGCGACGATGCCCTTGCGCTCGAGCTGGAGCAGCGCCTGGCGGATAAAGTGACGCGTGGCGCCGAAGCGCGCCATCAGGTTGTCTTCGATAAGACGCGCCGCAGGTGGCAGCGTGCCGAAGATGATGTCTTCTTCAAGCGCCTTGGCAATCTCGTTTGACGGATCGCGAGCCGGCGATCGATCGGCGCGGGTGCGGCCTGAGTGATCCGTTGCGGCTACGCGGGTTGGCATCGGTCCACCGCAACGCTATCGCTTGCCGTCAAGGACAGATATACCCGCTGCCACTGGGGTTTTTGAAGCAACCGACCGATTCGGGTAACACCTGCTTCGGCAACCACAGCACGATCTCCGGGAAAAAGATGCAAAAGAGAATCGTTGCTAGGAACACCACGTAGATCGGAAACGAGGCGAGCATTGCGCGTCCAAAGCGCACCCCGATGAACTTCGAAGCCATCAACAGCGCGATCCCGTACGGTGGGGTGATCAGCCCGAACGCGAGCGTCACGATGATCACCACGCCCATATGGACGGCATTGATATCGGTGGTTTGCGTGAGCTCGGTGATGATCGGCATGAAGATGATGATCGCGGGAATCGCGTCGATGAAGTCGCCCACGATGATGAACAGCACCACGAGTAGCAGCATGATCATGACGGGGTCGTTGCCGGCGGCAGCGCTGATCCAGCCGGACACGACCGCTGGCCCGCGCAGGTAGGCGAGCATCCAGCCGAACGCCGAGGCGGCGGCGATCGTGATCAGCGGGATCGAATACAGCAGCCCGGTCATTGCCATGTCGTGCGGCAATTGCTTCAGGTAACCGCGGTTGAGCAGCGGGATCGCGACGAACAGGATGTAGGCAACCGCAACGACGCCAGCCTCAGTCGGCGTGAAGAAACCCGACAGGATGCCGCCCATAATGATGATCGGGACGATCAGCGGCACGGCAGCGCCCTTTACCGCTTCCGCGACTTCGCCGAAAGAGGACCGCTTCCTCATGACGCCGACGGGACCAAAGAAATGGCTGTAGATCATCAACCCTGCGCCAACAAGCACGCCGGGTAGCACGCCGCCCAGGAACAGGCCGCCGATCGACACGTTGCCGGTGGCGCCGTACACCACCGCCATGATGCTGGGTGGAATCAGGTTGGCCATCGTCGAAGCGGAAGCAATCAGCGCTGCGATGAAAGCGGCGTTGTAGCCCTCCCGCTTCATGTCGGGGCCCAGCGAGCGCGATAGCACCGCGACGTCGGCAGCCGATGAGCCCGAGACACCGGCGAAGAACATGCTGAACAACGTAACGACCTGCGCGAGCCCGCCGCGAACGTGCCCAATCAACGCCTGCGACAGAGTGATCATTCGTGCGGTTACGTTGGACGCGGTCATCAGCTCGCCCACGAGCAGAAAAAACGGGACGGCGAGCAAGGCTTCGACGTCCATCCCGTTGAACAGCTGCGTCATCATCGAGGGCAGGCCCACCGGCGTGAACGCCGTCACCACCAGCACGCCGGCAATGAGTGCAAAGGCGACCGGCACGCCGAGGTAACCCAGGAACAGAAACAGGAAAGCCATCAGAAAGATCAGCACGCCGTTGGTCGTCATGCTTAGGCTTCCACCGCGGGGTCTGCAAACCCATTCTTCCACCCGTTGACCAGCTGCTCAACGGTGAAGAGCGCAACCAAGGCTCCGCATAGGGGAATCGCCGCGTACAAGCTGGCGAGCGGTGTCATCGACGGCATTCGAAGGCTGCGGAACCCATCGAGGAAATTCAGGTAGCCGAACCAGATCATGCTGAGCGCGACGCCCAGCACGACCAGGCGGTTAAACGTCTCGAAGAGCAGGCGCCGGCGGCCCGACATCGATTCGGCAAGCGCTGCAAGGTAGAGGTGATCACTGCGGCGCGTAGCGGCGGCCGTGCCGATGAACACCCCATAGATGAAGAAGGTCATCGTCACCTCCTGCAGCCACAACCACGGATGCCGCAACGTGCGCGTCACGACGTCGCAGATCACGGTCACGGTGAAGCCGGTTATCGCTATGCCGCACAGGACCATCAGCAGGCGCTCGAGACCGTCGAGCGCCCGCCACTTCAGATGGCGGTGGGACTGCTGAACGAGCGAGCGGATGGCGTCGCTGCTCTCTATTTCACGTTTCGCACGAGCCCGAGAATCTTCACCGCATGCGGGCCGAGATCGTTAGCAAGCTTGTCCTGGATAGGCTTGCTTACCGATTCGAATCCGGACTTGTCCACCGTGGTAACGATCTTGACGCCCATTTTCTCGAGCCGGGCCCGCGACTCCTTCTCCATCTCGAACGCTTTCGCAGGCTGCACCTTGTTCATGTCATCGGCGGCCTGCTGTACCCAGCCCTTCTGTTCGGCGTTGAGCGAGCTCCACAGCTTGTCGCTGACGAACAGCACGGAGTTGTTTGCCTCGTGCTCGGTCACCGACATGACCGGCGCGACCTCATAGTGCTTGTTCAGCATGTAGACGGTGTAGCCGTTCTCGGCGCATTCCACGACGCCGGTCTGCAACGACGTGTAGACCTCGCCAAAGGGCATGTGAACGATTTGCGCACCGTAAGCGGGAAACAGCGTGTCCTCGGTCACCGTCGCCTGAACCCGTACCTTCACGTTCTTTATATCCGCAAGCTTGGCGATCTCCTTCTTGCAGTACATGTTGCGTAGACCCTGGCTGCCCAGCGTCAGCATGTGGGCGCCTTTCACCTTGCTGGCATACATCTCGCGCATCGCCGCGACGACTTTCGGGTCGGTTAGGACTTTGACCGCATGGTCGGGGCCGCGAAAGATGAAGTGCAAGGAAAAGACGCCCGACTCGGGCTGGATGGTCGACGAGTTCGCCGTGGAGACAAGCACGAAGTCGATGTCGCCAGTCTGCACCTTCTGCAGGGTCTGCGCCTCGGAGCCCAGTTGCGCGCCGGGGTACTGATTGGTCGACATCGTGCCTTTGCTCAGTTCGGAAAGCCGCTTGCCAAAGACCTCGGCCCCAAAGCCGTAAGCGCTTGTCTTCGGCTGGTCGTAAGCAAACGAGAACTGCTTGGTTTGTGCCGCCGCGATGCCGGCAACGGCGACGCCGACGGTTAGCACGAGGGCGCGACAGAACGCAGCTTGGCTCAACATTTGACTTGTCTCCCGTTGGCGGCCAGCGCTGATGGCTCATCGCCGGCCTGGTTTTATTAATAACCCGATACTGCGCTGGAAACGTTGCCTTGGCAACACCCTCAGTGAACGGGCTGGTGGTCGGCCCGGATTATTAATAGCGTAACCTCGTGACCTCACACGAGGGCATATTGGGAGCGCGTCGCATGCACGGCCTTAAGCGCGGCCTGACCAACTACGGTGACGCCGAGTTCTCGATGTTCTTGCGCAAGGCGTTCATCAAGGCGATGGGATATTCGGACGATGCCCTGCTGCGGCCGATCGTCGGCATCACCAACACGTACAGCGACTACAACGCGTGCCACGGCAACGTGCCCAAGCTGATCGAGGCGGTGAAGCGCGGTGTATTGCTCGCCGGTGGGTTACCGATGGAATTTCCAACCGTCTCCATTCACGAATCGTTTGCGCACCCGACCAGCATGTTCCTGCGCAACCTGATGGCGATGGATACCGAGGAAATGATCCGCGCGCAGCCGATGGACTCGGTCGTGCTGATCGGCGGCTGCGACAAGACGATTCCTGCGCAATTGATGGCCGCTGCCTCGGCCGACGTGCCCGCGATTGTGCTGCCAGTCGGGCCTATGCTGGTTGGCCATTACCAGGGTGAAGTGCTCGGCGCGTGCACCGATTGCCGCAGGCTATGGAGCGACTTTCGCGGTGATCGTATCGGCGCGGCAGAGATCGAAGTGATCAACGAGCGGCTGGCGCCCACTGCAGGAACCTGCATGGTGATGGGAACCGCGAGCTCGATTGCGTGTGCGGTCGAAGCCCTTGGAATGAGTCTGCCGCTGGCGGCAACGATTCCCGCAACGCACGCCGACCGTATCCGGTGCGCCGAGGCGAGCGGTCGCGCCGCCGTCACGCTTGCGGCTAAAGGTCCGAAGCCCAGCGAGGTGATGACTGCAGCGGCGTTTCGCAACGCCCTGATCGTCACGCAGAGCATTGGCGGCTCGACCAACGCACTGATTCATCTGACCGCGGTCGCGGGCCGGCTCGGTATCCGCATCGACCTCGATGAATTCGATGCGCTGGGTCGCGAGGTTCCTGTGTTGATCGACCTGAAGCCATCGGGCCAGCACTACATGGAACACTTTCACTGGGCTGGTGGCGTGCCGCGTCTGTTGCGCGAACTCGAGGATCTGCTCGAGACGGGTGCACGCTCCGTGACGGGAACGCTGGCTGACACGATCAACGCGCCCACCGAGACACACGCGCAAACTGTGATTCGTCCGCGCAGCGATCCGCTCAATTCAAGCGGCAGCATGGCGGTGCTGCATGGAAACCTCGCGCCGCGCGGTGCAATCATCAAGCAGTCGGCCGCGTCGCCCAAGCTGATGCAGCACACCGGCCGCGCGGTGGTGTTCGATTCGCTCGAGGATCTTGCTGCGCGGATCGACGACGATGCTCTCGATGTCACGGCCGATGACGTGCTGGTCTTGCGCAATGCGGGGCCCAAAGGAGCGCCCGGGATGCCCGAGGCGGGCTATCTGCCGATTCCCAAGAAGCTTGCACGCGCCGGCGTCAAGGACATGGTGCGCATCTCGGACGCGCGCATGAGCGGCACTGCGTTTGGCACGATCGTGCTGCACATCACGCCTGAAAGCGCGATCGGCGGGCCGCTTGCACTCGTGCAAAACGGCGATCGCATTCAACTCGACGTTGAAAAGCGCCGTATCGAGCTGTTAGTCGACGATGCCGAACTGAGCAAGCGCCGATCACGGGGCAGTGCGATAGTCGAGCCCAAGTTCGCACGTGGCTACGCAGCGCTCTTCATGCGCAGCGTGCTACAAGCCGACCAGGGCTGCGACTTCGATTTTCTTGTCCCACCTGCTGAGCCACGAGCATGACCACACGACTTCGCGGAGTGATTGCCGCCGCTGCGACACCGCTGAACGCAGACTTCAGCATCGACAACGAGCGCCTGATCCAGCATTGCCGGGCACTGCTGACCGAAGGATGCGACGGCATCAACCTGCTCGGCACGACGGGCGAAGCGACCTCGTTCTCGGTTGAGCAGCGACTCGCGGCGATGCAGGCAGTCGCTCGCTCGGGTTTGCCAATGGCGCAATTCATGGTCGGCACCGGCGCTGCGGCGCTGAGCGATGCAGTGCGGCTGACACGCGAGGCGCGCGATCTCGACTTTAACGGCGCGCTTGTGCTCCCACCGTTCTATTACAAGCCGATCGATAACGCCGGGCTGCTCGCCTACTTTGACGAGCTGATCAACCGCGTCGGCGCCGATTTGCGCTTGTATCTTTACAACTTCCCGCAACTATCGGGCGTGCCGTACACGCTCGATTTCGTGAAGGCGCTGAAGAAGCAATATCCGCGGCAATTGCTGGGACTGAAAGACAGCTCCGGCGACACGGCGTATGCAATCGCGATGGCCGCCGGCGTTGAAGACTTCGATGTTTTTCCGAGCGCCGAAGGCACGTTGAACGACGCCGACCGCTACGGCTGGGCCGGATGCATTTCCGCAACCGTCAATGTCACCGTACGGGCCGCTGCTGCCGGTTGGAAGTCGCGCGGCACGGTTGAGGGCGAGCGCGCGGTTGCCACTGCCGCCGCGCAACGTGCAATCCTGACGCGAGTTCCGGTGATTGCCGCCGTAAAGCAGGCGCTTGCAGTGAAGTATCAACGTGCCGAGTGGTCGCGCGTCGCGCCGCCGCTGCACTCTTTAACTCCAGAGCAGGCTGCCGAGCAAGCACGCGATCTGGCTTCGAGCGGCATCTGACGTCGCTCGCCGCTAGCGTCCTCCGGATACGTCGATGATTGCGCCGTGCACATATGACGATGCACCCGACGCCAGCCACAGGACGGCCTCGGCCACTTCGAGCGGCGAGCCCGATCGTCCGAGCGGCACGGCGGCTTTCGCAAGCCGCTCCATCTGCTCGAGTCCGCCGTGCACATTGTGAATTTCGGTGGCGATCAGTCCCGGCCGGATTGCATTGACGCGAATACCTTCGGTGCCGACTTCCTTCGCCAGCGCCACCGTGAACGAATCCATCGCACCCTTCGTCGCTGCGTACGCCGCACCGCCGCTGAGGCCGCCGGTACGCGCCGCGACCGATGACATGTTGACGATGACACCACCTCGTCCGCCCTGCTTCGTCGACATCCGCCGCACCGCTTCGCGCGAGCAGTAAAACGCACTGAAGACGTTGGCCGAAAAAACTTCTGCCAGCTTCGCGACGTCGGTTTCGGTGATGTTGAACTTGCTCAGCATGCCGGCGTTGTTGACCAATGCGTCAAGCACGCCGAGCTCGGCATCGAAACGCTCGAACATCTTTGCAACCTGAGCCGAATCGCCGGCGTCGGCCTGCAACGCGACGGCGTCGCTGCCGTTGTCCTTGATCTCAGCGACAACCTCGCGCGCTTCCTTTTCGCTGCGATGAAAGTTGACGCCGACCTTGTAGCCCGAGCGTCCCGCCATCTTTGCGATCTCGGCACCGATGCCGCGGCTGGCACCGGTGACCAGCATCAGCGGTTGCTTCATTCGGGCTCCTTATTCAGGTTCAATACCGGCTTCCTTCGTCAGCCGCGTCCACTTGCCAACCTCGGAGACGATGAATTTCTGTAGCTCGTCGGGTGTCATCGGCATCGGCGCAAGCCCTATTGTTGCGAGCTTGTCCTTCACTTCGGCCGACGCCAGCGCTTTTGCGGTTGCGGCGTGCAGCTTGTCGACGATCGGCTTCGGTGTGCCGGCAGGCGCTGCGATCGCGAACCAGGCGGTGATGTCGTAGCCTGGCAGCACTTCAGCCAACGTCGGCAAGTCGGGAACCAGCGGGTTGCGTTGCGGTGCTGTGATCGCAATCGGCCGCAGCGTGCCGCCTTTGGCCTGCGCCATCGCATTACCCAGATCGACGAAGGTGAACTGCACCTGTCCCGACAGCACATCATTCACCGCGAGCGGTATGCCTTTGTACGGAACTGACAGTACGTCGAGCCCGCTCATCTTGCTCAAACGCGAGATGCTGATCTGCGAGCTGGTCGAGCCATAGCCCGCAGCCAGCTTGCCGGGACGTTGCTTCGCGTACGCGATGAACTCCTTCAGGTCCTTTGCAGGAAAGTCCGGCTTCACCATCAACACCAACGCGGTCGTCCCGACCCCCGCCACCGGCGTGAAGTCCTTCGTCGGGTCGTACGGCATCTTCTTCATCAGAGGAACGTTCGATGCGATCGCGGTGTTCGAAGTGAACAGCAGTGTCTGACCGTCGGGTGCGGCGCGCACCACTTCCATGCCGGCGATCGTGCCCTGCGCTCCCGGTTTGTTCTCGACCACGAACGGCTTTCCGAGCGCAGTCTGAAGTTGCTGGCCGATCACGCGAGCAGCGAGGTCGGTCGCACTGCCGGGCGGGAACGGCACGATCATCTTGACCGGGCCTTTCGGGTAGTCCTGCGCCTGGGCAAGCGCCGGTTGCGTCCCCAGCGTGGCGAGCGCCATCGCGCCGAGCGTGAACAGTTTGATCAGTTTCATGCAGTCTCCTTGGTTGTCGGCAAGCGCATTGCGATCGGTACTTGCACCGTCATCGCAAGCAAATGAAACGAAAGCGCCTTGCCATGCATATCGAGATTCAGCGAATCGTTGACGCCGCCGTCAAGCACGTCGTCGAGCACGAAGTTCATAGCGGCGATTTTCGGCAGCAGGTAGCGCGCGACATGAGTCGGTTTGCGATACGCAAACTGCTGCGCGACTCGCTCGGGCGTCACCTGCTCGACCAGCAGGTCATAGTGGCGCGCATCGTAGGCGATCAGGCTGATGTTGGTTCGATTGCCTTTGTCGCCGGTGCGTGCGTGCGCGATCTGGCGTAACGGGACTTCGGTGTGTTCGCCCTTGCTCATGATTCCCTATACGAACGCGTAACTTGCGGGTGCGCGCTCGCGCGGCACCAGACAGGACTTCAGCGACAAGCGCTGCCGCTTCGCGACGCGCACTCCACCGCCGCCCGCCGGGCCTCCGGTCCACAACGCGGTCAGCTCGCGCAGCATGCGATCGACCAGTGCAGCGTCTTCATGTTTTGCGGCAACGCGCAGCCGCACGTCGGTGGCTGCACCAACGCGCGTGGCGTTCAGTAGCCGGTCGGTATCGTCACCCAGCACACTCATCACGCCGATCAGATCGAATCGCAGCGGCAGGTCGTGGCCGACGCGCTTTTGCATCACGTCCATCGCCAACCGCGCGCGCGCTTCGGCGCCTTCACCCGCATACGAGATTTCTCCCTCGCCCAGCCAGCCGCCATCGAAGAAAACATTTGTCTTCAATGTGGCTGTGCGCGGATGTCCTCGCACTCCGGTCAACCGCACACGGTCGCGCCCGACTTCTGCAACTTCGGCGTCGCTGATGTCGGCCACCACGTCGGGTGTCAGATACTGAGACGGATCGTGAATCTCATATAGCAGCTGCTCCTTGACGGTCCGGGCATCGACGAGTCCACCGGTATTCGATGCCTTCGTCACGATGCAGCTGCCGTCGGCTGCGATCTCCGCGATCGGAAATCCCACGTCCTCGAGGTTCGGCACATCCTTGTAGCCGGGGTCCGCAAAATATCCGCCCGTCACCTGGGCACCGCATTCAAGCAGATGACCGGCCATCGTGGCACCCGCGAGTTGATCCCAATCGCTCTCGCTCCATCCGAAGTGCGCGATCGCAGGCGCGAGTGTTAGCGACGGATCAGCGACGCGGCCGGTCACGACGATCTGCGCACCGGCCGTGATCGCTTCGGCTATCGCAGCCGCGCCCTGATATGCATTCGCGCAAACAAAACGTCGCTCGTCGAAGCCGCCGTCGAGTGCATCGCGCACGATCTGCCGGCTCGACACGCTCGACAGATCGTCGCCTTCGACCACCGCGACGCGCGGCACGCGCAATCCAAGCTCACGCGCCAGCCGATGAATCATCGCGGCCGCACCACGCGGGTTGGCCGCTCCGAAATTGCCGACGATCGTGATGTTGTGCTGCAGGCAGTCGGCCAGAATCGGCCGCAACACCAGCTCCAGCAACACGTCGTAGCCAAGCTCCGGGTTTGCCTTGCGCGCCAGCTGCGCCAACGCCAACGTTCGCTCGGCGAGCATCTCGAAGATGAGCGCGGAGTACCCGCCTCTTTCAACCAGCGTGCGAACGACCGGTCCAGGCGCATCGATGCGATCGCCCGAAAAGCCGGCACCGCAGCCGACCGCCAGCGTCTCCGTGTGCTTGCCCTGCCGCATGGCGCGAGTTTGCACGATTTTCTGCCATTAATCGGTGGAAGCCCTCATCGACTCGCGTGCGGGCGAGAACAGCGGCGCTTAAACCCGCTAAATTTCGCCGTTGCAGCGCGGTAACTTTGGCAACATGGGCCCGCTAGTAGAAACGAGCAGGGCCGCGAATTGAATTTTCAGAATTTCGAAACCGTGCAATCGCCGATGCGCAAGGCGCAACCGCCGGCGCCGCCGGTAGCGTTGCGCTTCAGTCATACGGCGACATTTGGTGAAAAGGCCAAATGGCTGCCTCCATTTCGGCTGACGCCATCGTTTGCCAGCGCCGATGGCCAGAGCATTATTTATCGGCGTCGTTCACAGGTGGTGTTGGTCGGTGACAGTGGCGAAACGCATGTCGCACAGGCCACGTCGTTCGCGCTCGGCAGCGGCGAGACACGCGTGCGCATCGATGCGCACGGTTACGCGCGCATCATTCGACCGACGCGGTCGACGCAGGCGATTGATCCCGTCTCTAACGTTGTGGATGGTGCCGCCGACATGGAGCGGGACGCCGCACTCACGGTGTGCTCGCACTTGAACGAGCACGTCGAATCGCTCGCCTTTCCGCATCGCTGGACACCTTCCCCCGACCAAGTGCTGCTGCCGGTTGCCGCGCGTGCGTTCACCGAGCCGCAGCCCAAGCCGCCCAAGGCCTCGATCTCGACGGATCCGCGCATCAAGGCGGCCGCCGATCCGCAAGCGATGAACGACTATCTCGATGCGCGGGCAGCGTGGTTAGCACGCCGCCTCGCGTGGGATGCCGCCCAGCGCTCGATTCATGAGCTCAAGGAACGAGCTGTAAGCGGCGATCTGGAGGCTATGCGTGAGTATTTGATGAAGTGCCTGCACGACGTGCTTTGGCCATTGCCGACCATCATTAGTTACGAGTTTCGCGGCAACAGCGACGCCAAGCTTGAGTTTGTCGTGCCGGGCCTGGATGCGATTCCTGACCGTGAAGCCGCGATGGCGAGTGGTAACCGCGTCGAGGTCCGCCGCATGTCCGACGTTTCGCACATCAAGTTACACAATCAGCACGCAGTCGGCCTCGTCGTTCGCCTGCTGGGTGAAATTTTTGCCGCGTTGCCGACGATCGACATGGTGACCGTGTCCGCACTGCAGTTGCCCGCCAACGGCAAGCCGCAGCGCTATATCACTTCTGCGCAGGTCGACCGCGAGCGATGGTCCGATCTGCACTCGAATGGCTCGGTCACCGCAGACCAGGCAATTCGCTGTCTGAGCCAGCTCGGAGCACGCTGCAATCTGACAGCGCTTGGCGCATTCATGGCGGTCCAGCCGTTCGACTGAAGCAATGCGCGCGCGGCGCGGTGCACACAGCGGATCGGCGAAAACTAAGCGTCGTTGTCCTGGGCCCGCAACCTTTGCCCCGCCGATTGCCGCAGCCCTTCCGCTGCATGCAGCACGCCAGCCTTGCCTAGCCCGAAAGGCGGCATGTTGACGTAGATACTTTCATAACTTCCCGCACTGACCGCATACGTTTCGTGCCAGATGCCGACCGTGCCGTTGGAGCCGACCGAGCGGTTGAATGCTTTCCACGCGGGCAGATGCTCCGCTTCCTTGTTCGTCGCATACGCGAGCAACTGCTCGATTGAGCGCCAGTATTGCAAAAAAATAATCGTGCGCCCGAACCAGGCTTCGGCATGCAAGAACCCCAGCTCGGGCCGGGCATAGAGTTCCTTCAGCATGCGTGGCATCGAGGTCGCAACTGGCAACCACTTGTGAACCAGCAACGGCTGATTGATGCGCATGCCGATCAGGAAAACGACGAAGTTGCTTTCGAGGTTCGCCGTGAATCGGCCGCGATGAATCATGGGTTACAGCCTAAAGGAATGCAAAAGAACCGTGCGATGAGCGGTGCCCCATACGGCAAGGCTTTGCGTTCGAGAACGTGGGATTTACCTACCGGCGTTTGTCGTGACAAATTGGCGATACGTGAACCAGGTAACAAAGGAGACATCGATGAGCACCCCAGATTTTTCCCGCCGCGATCTGTTGCTTCAAGGAAGTGCCGGCCTCGCCTTGCTGCATGCGCCCTGGTTGGTGCAAGCGATTCCCAGCAGGCCCGGCGAAGAGATCGTGCCGTGGCTCGATCAGCCAGGAGCCAACCCGAGCGGCGGAGTGGTCGAGAACCTGCAGCCATGGGAGAACCTTGCCTCGTCCTTTATTACGCCCAACGACAAGTTCTTTCGCGTGTCGCACTACGACAAGCCGGTAATCGACGAAAAGAAATGGAACCTGGAGATCGCCGGACTCGTGAAGAAGCCGATGAACTTGACGCTTCCTGCGATCAAGGCTCAGCCGAGGCAAGAGGTCGTTTACACGATCGAGTGCGGCGGCAACCACGGCTTTCCGTGGTTCACGAGCGGCATCGGCACCGCCAAGTGGGGCGGTACGCCGCTCGCACCATTGCTGAAGCAGGCGGGCGTGATGGACCGCGGCAGCGAAGTCGTCTTCTGGGGCGCGGATTCGGGCACCGAGGTCATTCGCGAGATGAAGATCCCGCAGCACTTCGCGCGCAGCATGTCACTGGCCGAAGCGATGAGCCCGAACAACCTCTTGTGCTACCAGATGAACGGCGCCGCGCTGCCGCAGCCGCACGGCGCTCCAGTGCGTCTGATCGCGCCCGGCTGGTATGGCGTTGCGAACGTGAAGTGGCTGAACCGCATCGAGGTGCGCGACACGCGCTTTATGGGCCGCTTCATGGCGCGCGATTACGTGACGATCCGCGAAGAGCAGCGCAACGGAGGAACCGAATCCGTCGAAACTTCGGTCGGCCGCACATTGCTGAAGTCTGCGCCGGCCAAAGTCACGCTCAAGGACGGTCAGTATCGGATCGTCGGCGCCGCATGGGGCGCACCGATCGCACGCGTAGAAGTGCAGGTCGATGGCGGACCATGGCGTGCGGCGACGATCGACAAGAGTGAGCAGGGCAAATTTGCCTGGACATTCTGGTCGGTAGATTGGCCAAATGCAGCGCCGGGAGAACACACGGTCACTTCTCGCGCTGTTGATGTGCAGGGCAACGTTCAGCCTGCGATGGATGCACCGAGCATTGCGAAGAAGAAAACGTACTGGGAAAGCAACGGGCAGGTGTCGCGAAAGATTCGTATCGCGTAACGATCCTTGCGACGCTTTCAGCGAAGCGGTGTGAACCACGATCGGACACGCGACCGTGGAATTGATCTAAATTGCGACCTGAAACCAAAATAAAGTGACATCAACATCAGGAGACGATCATGTTCAATTGCACCCGCCGTTTAATGCTCGCCGGCCTCGCCGCGCTGACAATCCCAGCCACCGTTCTTGCTCAAGCCTATCCAACACGGCCGATTACGGTGATCGTGCCATGGGGTGCTGGCGGCGGAACCGATGCGACCGCGCGCATCATTGCGACGCTGCTCGAAAAGGACCTGGGGCAGCCGGTAAACGTTGTTAACCGTACTGGCGGCAATGGCGTCGTCGGTCACGCGGCGATTGCGTCAGCTGCACCCGACGGCTACACGATCGGCTTGGCTACCGTCGAAATCAGCATGCTGCATTGGCAAGGTCTGACCGAGCTGACAGGTGCTTCGTACACGCCGCTCGCTCTCGTCAACGCGGACCCAGCGGGTATTCAGGTGCGCGCCGATGCACCGTACAAGACAGTTAACGACTTGCTCGCCGCGATCAAAGCGAACCCAGGCAAGCTGAAGGCCTCGGGCACTGGCCAGGGCGGTATCTGGCATCTCGCGCTGGCGGGTTTGCTGCGTGATCAGAAGATCGATCCGGCCTCGGTTCCGTGGGTGCCAAGCAACGGCGCCGCGCCCGGACTGCAGGACCTGGTCGCGGGCGGTGTCGACATCGCGCCGGTGTCGCTACCCGAAGCGCGCGCGCTGATCGACGCCGGCAAGGTGAAAAGTCTCGTGATCATGAATGACAAGCCCTCGGCGCTTTATCCCGCGGTACCGACATTGAAGTCGGCGATCGGCAGCGACTGGGCCACGGCAGCCTGGCGCGGCATGGTCGCGCCGAAAGGCATTCCCGCCGACGTGCGCGACAAGCTGGCCGGAGCACTGAAGAAGATCGTCGCCAGCAAGGAATACACCGAGTTCATGGCGGGCCGTGGCTTTGGCGTGATCTACGCAGGGCCGGAGGACTTCGCCAAATTCATGGCGAAGTCCGACACCGAGCTCGGTGCCACGATGAAGGCGGTAGGAATCGCGAAGTAACACCGCGGGTTGCAGACCCGCTAGTTTTCGTGAAGCTCAGCGACGCCGTTTTTGGACTGCTGCTGCTCGCGCTGGGCGCAGCAGTCATCGCCGTCGTTTCGTCCTACCCGACGATTGCGGCGCAGCGCGTCGGGCCCGTCATTGTTTCCCGGCCTGATTGCGCTCGGACTGGTCATCGGCGGGCTAATCCTGATCGTGAGCGGGTGGCGCCGGCGCGCAACGGTGCCGTGGCTGCGATTTGAACCGTGGGTGCGTTCTCCGCGGCACGTAGCCGGCGTGGTCGGCGTTATTGGTTCAGTCATTTTCTACATCGTCGCGTCTGAAAAGCTCGGATTTTTTCTCACCTCGCTGCTGATCCTCACCGTCTGCTTTCGCCTGTTCGGAGTGGCACTCGGCCGCTCCGATTTTGATCGCAACGATTGCAACGTTCGTCATTCACTTCGCTTTTTACAAGTTGCTGCGTGTGCCCCTGCCATGGGGCGTATTCAGCAACTTCGCCTGGTGACGGCTATGTGGGAGCACTTCGCGCAGGCTTTCACGATGGTGTTCGAGCCGTACACCATTCTGGTGATGGTGCTGGCGGCGTTGTTTGGTTTGTTCGTAGGTGCCGTGCCAGGCTTGACCGCGACGATGGCGACGGCCCTTCTGGTGCCAGTGACGTTCTTCATGCCGCCGATTCCTGCGATTGCCGCGATCGTCACAGCCACTGCGATGGCTATTTTCTCCGGCGACATTCCCGGCTGTCTGCTGCGCATTCCCGGCACACCTGCGTCGGCCGCTTATACCGACGAAGCCTTCGCGATGACAAAGAAAGGTCAGGCGGAGCTCGCACTCGGTGCAGGTCTTGTCTTTTCCGCGATCGGCGGACTCTTTGGCACAGTCGTGCTGATCCTTGCGGCACCTGCGCTGGCAGACATCGCGCTGCGTTTCAGTTCTTTCGAATACTTCTGGCTGGTGTTGCTTGGCCTGACGTGCGCGGTGTTCATCACGTCGGACCGTCCGCTGAAGGGACTGATCACACTGTTCCTTGGCCTGCTGGTCGCGTGTGTAGGTCTGGGCAATCCGGCTGGTCACCCGCGCTTCACCTTCGGCAACACCGAAATGATGGGTGGCATCGGCATGATTCCGATGATGATCGGCATGTTTGCCGTGTCGGAGATCATTCGATTTGCAGCCGACACCCGCCCGCCGGCAGAGCTCGTCGTCGAGAAAGTTGGCAATGTCTTCAGCGGCCAGTGGGCACTTGCGAAGAAGTACTGGCGTCAGGTGCTGCGTGGCAGCTCACTGGGAACTTTGGTTGGCGCCCTTCCCGGCGCCGGCGCCGACATCGCAGCGTGGATGTCATACGCCGTCAGCAAGAAATTCTCGAAGGAGCCGCAGAAGTTCGGCACCGGTCACGTCGAGGGCATCGTCGAATCAGGCTCGGCCAACAACAGCGCGCTGGCCGGCGCCTGGATTCCCGCGCTGGTGTTCGGCATTCCGGGCGATTCAATCACCGCGATCGTGATCGGCGTGCTGTACATGAAGAACATGAACCCGGGCCCGACGCTTTTCACCACCAATCCGCAGAACATCTATGCGGTGTTTCTGCTCTTCATCATTGCCAACATCATCATGGTGCCGCTCGGTATTCTGTGCATCAAGGCAGCGAAGCAGATCCTGAAGGTGCCGCGCCGCATCCTGATGCCGCTGATTCTGCGTGTTCTGCATCGTAGGAACGTTTGCGATCAACAATTCGGTGTTCGATGTCGGCGTGATGCTCGCCGCGGGCGTGATCGCCTATCTGCTCGAAGAAAACGGCTTTCCGATCGCGCCGGCGATTCTGGGTGTCGTGCTTGGCGGCATGCTCGAGGAAAACTTCGTCTCGTCGCTGATCAAGGCAGAAGGCAACCTGCTGGAGTTCGTCGCTCGGCCGATCGCAGCGACGCTCGCAGTCGTCACGGTGCTCGTCTGGTTTGCGCCGATTGTGATTCGCAGGCTGCGCGGAGCGCGCGCCGGTCTTTCAACCGGCTGACATTGGGCATTAAGCAATCGCTTGCGCAGCAACAAGCCACAACGGAGCGGCGACCAACGAAAGCGGAACCCCAATACCGACCATCAGTGACGTGACCTCGCTGTTCAGTTTGAAGTGATTGGCTACGACGGCTGCTCCAATCATCGGCCCCATAGCGGCTTCGAAGAGAATCACTGCGCGCGCTAGGTTTGAGGTCGGTGCATCCAATTGAAACAGCAGCAGTAGCGCGAGCGCGATCACCAACGGACCGAGCACAAGCTTGTATCCCAATCCGAGGGCAAGGGCGTTCGCGTGCGTGCGCAATGCGCCGAGGCGTAGCTGGCAGCCGACCGACAGTAGTGCGATCGGCGCGACAGTGCCACCTAGTCGTACAAGTGCATCATCCAAGAGCGAGGGAAACGCGACTGGCCGCAGAACCAGCGCGATGACTACTGCTAACAACGGCGGGAATGTGACGATGCGGCGGGCCATTTCGCTCCAGTGAAGCGACTGCCCGCTGTATCGAGAGGCCACTAGTAAGCCAAACGTGGATAGCGCCAGATACGAGCCGATCTGGTCGATCACGATTCCGTAGGGGAGCCCCTCGCCGCCTATCCATGCTTCGATCATCGGCAGACCGACAAACGAAGTGTTGGCCAAGCCTCCGGTGAGGATCAGAGCGCCGGTGGTCGCTGGGTCTAGTCGCGCACGCCGAGCGAAAAACGCGAAGAACAGTGCGGCTGTACCGAGCATCAACCAAGCGCCGGCCGCGCTCGCCAACAGATCGAGTGTCAGGTCGGTGCGGTGCAGATGAACGATGGCCAACGCCGGCAGCGCGACATTGATCACGTAGGCATTGAAAGCCGCCGGCGCGTTGTCGGGCAGGCGGCCGCTCATGCGTAAAGCCATGCCCGCCGCAAGACAGAGCAGAAGGATCAGCAGGCTGCTCATGCCGCAAACCTTCCTTGGTTGAGGTGATCGGATCGCAAGCGCTCTAAGCAATTCGTCGCCTAACCATGCACGTTCGAGCTGTAGAACAAAACTTCGCTGGGGTCGAGGCGCAGCTGATTGTCAAGGCTGGTATCGGTTGCCTGCGGTGGTGCCGAGTGACCGACGTCTGTGCTGCTTGCGCTGTTTCCTGATGCCTGCTGACAGCCCGTCAGCGCTGAGGCCAAAAGGATGCAGCCGACAACCACGCAACCCGCCACGTAGCGCGCCATCGCGGCAACTCGGTACGCTTTGACCACTGATGCATCGGACGAGTCCAAGTAATTTAGGCGGTTCATACAACCTCTCAATTGTTGTTCGGGCCCTGCGCCGTGACGGGGCTACGGTCTTGACCCGGCGGGTTTCCATCAGTAATGCTGGCATCGGTGATGGCTGTTGCCCCAAGGTGCTGCGATGGAATAAGGCACCTCAATCTGGGAACACGACATCCGGTACCAGGAACCGGACATGGCGACGATGGAATACGAAGAGAAAGTCGTCGTGCTTGGCGGAAACTAGAATCTGCAACCCATGCCGGCCGCCGCCGATCTCACCGAATCGAGTTGGAAGGTCTTTAGCGAATTGCTGGACCGCGCGTTAGAGCTCGCGCCGTCGGATCGGCTGGCGTGGCTCGATACGCTGGATGCCGAGCATGCGCATCTGAAGCCTGCGTTGCGTTCGCTGCTGCAGCGCTCGGCGGGCGTTGAAACGGCGCACTGGCTTGACACTCTGCCGCGCAGTGACGCTCCGGCGCCGGCGCTTGACGAGAGCGATCTAAAGGCCGGTGCGCTGGTCGGACCTTATCGGTTGCTGCGCGAACTCGGTGTCGGTGGCATGGGTTCGGTGTGGCTGGCCGAGCGCGCCGACGGAACACTGAAGCGGCAGGTGGCGCTGAAGCTGCCGCGGGCTTCCTGGGCTCGTGGTCTAGCCGAGCGCATGGCGCGCGAGCGCGACATCCTGGCGTCGCTCGAGCATCCCAATATCGCGCGGCTGTACGACGCGGGCACGGATGCGCAGGGCCGGCCGTTTCTTGCACTCGAATATGTCGAGGGCCAGCCGATCGATCTCTACTGCCGAGAGCGGGCACTGAACACCCGGTCGCGGTTGGCGTTGCTGTTGCAGGTGGCTCGGGCCGTGGCTTTCGCACATAGCCGGCTGGTCGTGCATCGGGACCTGAAGCCTTCCAACATCCTCGTGACTGCGGATGGCCAGGTGCGGCTGCTCGATTTCGGCATCGCGAAGTTGATGGAGGGCGATCGCACACAGGAGACGCAGCTCACGCAGATGGCGGGCCGCGCGCTGACGCTGGACTATGCGAGTCCCGAGCAGATTCGCGGCGAGCCGATCGGCACTGCGAGCGATGTCTACAGCCTGGGTGTGGTCGCGTACGAGCTACTTGCCGGCGCCAAACCGTACAAGCTCAAGCGCGGCAGTGCGGCCGAACTCGAGGAGACCATCGCCACCGTCGATGCGCCGCTGGCCAGTGCAACGGCCACCGATCCGGCGGCGAAGCGTGATTTAAGAGGCGACCTCGATGCCATCCTGAACAAGGCGCTGAAGAAGAATGCCAACGAGCGCTACGCCACGGTCGATGCACTGAGTCAGGACATCGAGAGTCACCTCGCGGGTCATCGCGTCGTGGCGCGGCCGGACTCGCTGACCTACCGGATCACTCGATTCGTGCGCCGCTTCCGCATGCCGCTGATCGCGGCGGCGTTGATAACGGCCGCCTTCGCCCTGGGCCTCGGCGTCGGCGCCGCTGCGTTGCTGGCGATTGTTTTCGCGGCGGGGATGGGTATTGCGCTATGGCAAGCACGGGCGGCAACGCATGAGCGAGACCACGCACTGCGGCTGGTCGATCGGCAGGAGGGCGTTCTGGCCTTCCTGAACACGCTGATCACGGATGCCGCGCGGGGCGGCCGCGCGTTGACTGCCGAGGAACTGCTGAAGCGCAGCGAGGCGCTGATCGGGCCCGAGCTCGAATCCGATGCCGAGGTGCACGCCCAGGTGCTCGCGATGATCTCGGCATCGATGCAGACGCTTGGCAATTCCGCCGAAGCGGTGCGCCTGAGCGATCGCGCACTGAAACTCCTGCGCAGTACGAGCGATCCGGATGTGCTCGACGCCGTCGTCATCACACGCGCCCTTGCGGTGGGCTGGGCTGGTCGTTATTCGGAGGCCCGCACCGCGCTCGAAGCCGTGCTGGCCCGCCCCGGCCTCGCGGCGTCTCGCCGGACCGAGGCGCATCACTATCTGGCGATGCTGGCCAGTGCGAATCAGGATTCCGACGCAGCATTGCGCCACGCCGAATCCGCGCTGCAATGTCTGCGAACCCAGCGCCGACCGGCGCGCAAGCTCGAGGCATCGGTCCTCACTGCCCTCGGAGCCGCATGCAGTCTGCAGGGCCGCGTGGCCGAGGCTGATCGGCATTTCGCGGCGGCGTACGAGCTCATGCAAGCGCTCGGTCAGGGTACCTCCGCGCACGCGGTGACTCTGCTCAACAACTGGGCCGTCATCAATGAGCGCGCCGGTGACGCGCGCCGTGCGCAGGAACTCAGCGAGCGCGCACTGGAACTCGCCGGCCGCGACGGTCGATCACCCTTTCTGCTGCTCAACCGCGCCCGGGCGCTTGAGTCTCAGGGGCGGTTCGATGAAGCCGAGGATGGATACAACGAGGCCGCGGCGCTGGCGGCCGAACGCGCAACCGTAACTGCACTGATGGGCGCGCATCTCGGGCTCGCTTCCGTCCAGCTGTCCCAAGGCAATCACGACGGCGCACGCGCAAATCTGGTGCACGCGGATGAAGCGGGAGCGGGACTGTCGCCCACGCACCCGCAGCGCGTCACACGGTTGTGGCTCGCTGGAAGACTCGCGCTCGCGACCGGAGACGCAACCGGAGCGCAGGCAGCATTCCAGGCCGCGATCGACGCGGCTCCCCAGCAGGCGTCTGCGATGATGGCGCGGCTGGGCCTGGCCGAAGCGGCGCTCGGTCGCGGCGAGTCGACCACGGCGATCGATCTGGCCGCGAGCAGCACGCACGCAGGCGGCACATTTGCAGGGCGGCAAGCCGCGGTCTTTCCGCACGGCGATCGCGTCCGTAATGTGCGCGCGCGCACTCGAAGCGGATGGGCAGATTCAGGCTGCACGGCGCGAGGCGGCCGATGCATTGGAGCACCTTGCCGCTACGGTGGACCCGTCGCATCCCGATATAGCGACGGCAACGCGACTGGCGGGCGGCACCCAAGAACCGCCCGCCGCTAACTAGTTGCGACTGGCGACCGCGGTTGCGGGCGATGCCGCGGCATAGTCGACCAGCCCGGTGTTGGCCGCTTTCGCAAGGGTGATCGTGCACGCGGCAACCAAGACTGCCGCAAACGCTCTTTTCAGGTGAACCACCGGCAACTTGTGGGCTGCGCACACTCCGCCTGGCGCCAGGAGAGTTGCACTTACTGCAATCATCAACGCTGCCGGCCAGTGAATGAATCCGATCAACTCGGATGAGCCTGTCGCCGCAGAAGCCGACGCGATGGCGAAGCCTGAACCGCCGGCGAGCGCAATTGCCAGGCCAACAGCGCTCGACACCGCAAGCGCGCGCTTCATCTCGACCCGCGCCGATAACAGAAACGGAACGGTGAGGCTGGCGCCGCCGATGCCGGCGATCGAAGCGAAGGTGCCGATTACCCCACCGACCAGCGGCACCGGAAATGCACCCGCGATACGCGCCGCTCTGCCGTCAGCATCCGACCCGCGCGCCATCTTCAGGGCAACGCATGCCGTATAGACCACAAACACCATGGCCACCCAGCGGCCGTTGGCGGCGGCAGCCACTTGTGAGCCGATCACTGCTCCGATCGCCGCTGCGGGAGTCAACCGCCGCACCCACTGAATGTCGAGCGCGCCACGCCGATACTGCGCGAAAACAGCTGAACACGCTGTCGGAACCATCGCGGCTAACGAAGTCGCGACCGCCACCTTTGGCACTATTGCGGGATCGATGCCAAGCATCGGCAACAGCAGTATCAATACGGGGACCATCACAAACCCGCCGCCGATTCCCAGCAAGCCGGCCATGAAGCCGCTCGCGATTCCTGCCAAAAGCAAAGCTAAATAGACCATCATGGGAGCACCTGACCTGACGGTGCGGGCCGAATTGACCACGCTCACCATGGAACACGCCGCGGCGGGGTCGAACCGGACATGCACCGGCCGACGCGTAGCCGCTATAAGCCGAGAAGGACGGCTTTCTGGCCGCCGGTATCGGATTTAGCATCGCTACAAGGCGATGGGCGACATCACAGAGCTACTCCGACAGGCACGTACCGGTGACCAATCGGCGGTGGATGCTTTGTTCACTGAGTTACAGCCGGAGTTACGTCGGCTGGCGCACGCACGGTTGGCGCGCGGCGGTCGCCACACGATGCTCGAGACAGCTGTACTGATCAACGAGTGCTATCTGAAGCTCGCACAAGCCGGTCGGCTCGTACTCAACGACCGCACGCATTTCCTTGCCTATGCGTCGCGTGCGATGCGTTCGATCATTGTCGACTTCGCACGCGGGCGCTTGCGTGAGCGTCGCGGCGGCGACGCGCCGCACGTCACGCTCAATACGGAGGTGGTTCAAGGCCTGCCTGCTGGAGACGAGCAGATCTTGTCGATCCATGAAGCTCTGCAGGCTCTTGCTGCGAGGGAGCCACGCTTAACGCAAGTGGTTGAAATGCGCTATTTCGGCGGCTTGAATGAGGAGGAGATTGCCGCTGCGCTCGAGGTGACGGACCGCACGGTGCGGCGTGACTGGGAAAAGGCGCGTTTGTTGCTGGCCGACGCCTTGCGCGTGTAGAACGCCATCAGCGCTGGCCAAACAAAGTCAGCTGGGGCAGCCACGACGGCGAGCTATGTCCGCAAGACCGCGCGCTCATCTTCGAAGGGAAAATGGGAACTTGGTGAGACGCGCTTGCATCTGATGACAAGATATCGCTAGCGGTGCGGTGTTGCACGAACGAACTAAGGGCCTGCTAACGTGGGCGCTCAGCTTCGCTCGATGCGCGCTGCGTAACAGCCGCGCTTCGCATAGTGTGCCTGGACGTAGGCAATGTGCGGATGCGCAAGGAAGCGCTCGATGAAATCCTCGATGCCGGTGCCGTCGACGAGTTCTGCGTCAACCATCAGATGTTCGGCGTCGAAGGCCCGAAGTGATAACTGCCTTGAGCGCAATACCTCAGGAATTTCGTTGGTGCGATCGTAGGCGGCTTCGGCACCTTCACGCACGAAGATCGCGTGGCTCGCGTGGTATGCAGTATTGGCCGGCTGATGAACGTAGTTCAACAGGATCACCGTCTCGCCGGGCTCGGCGTCGCGCAGTTCAATGCGATCCGGATAGCCCGGCTTCGTGTCAGCGACGTAGCGCTTGGCCCGGTGCTTCACAAGCTCTTCGTCTGTCAAGACCAAACAGATGCCGAAACGGCTCAGGCGACAACCCTGTAATGCGGAAGGACATATCAAGCTCCTCAGCAACCTGGCACGAATAGTCCTGCGAGTGCCGGCGCCTGAATATCCGTTACTTGCTCTGGTATTTGGTGCAGGCACCTGTTATGGCGAACGCCGCAGCGGGTGTTGCTGGCGCGACGCTGTGATACGGTTTTACGGGTCAGCCGATATCGAGGAGGCAACATGGAAAACAAATCGGTGGTCTTGACAGTAGTTTTCGGATGCATCGCCGCAATCGCAGCGCAGTCAGCGTTTGCGCAGGAAGTGAAGGTCACGCCGCTGGGCAGCCACGACGGCGAGCTGTGCCCACAGGACCGCGCGCTCATCTTCGAAGATCCCAACGGCACACGCATTCTTTACGACGCCGGCCGCACGGTAGCCGGACCCGACCGATCCTCGGCTCGGCAAGATCGACATCATCCTCGTCAGCCACATGCATGGCGACCACGCTGGCAACGCACATAGCAAGGCCCCGAATTCGGGTACCTGTGAAAGCCCCGACATGTCGGTGTCGGCGATGCCGAATTCGAACTCGGTCAACATCGCAGTCGCGAAGAAGTCGAAGATCGTGACGGGCAGCGAAATGCCCGCGTTCTTTGCCGCCAAGCTTGCGGCCAACGGAGGCGACCCGAAGGATTCGATCCTCGCGCGCTTCGGCGGAAGCGTAAGAGTGGGCGGCGTGACGATCGCGACAGTGCACGCCTTGCACAGCAACGGTCTTGATCCGGACTACATCGGCGGAGAACTGGGCAAGAGCATGAAGGCCGCGGGAATCGCCGGTGATGTGGGTCAGGCCACCGGCTACGTGCTCACTTTCAGCAATGGGCTCGTCGTCTACCTTTCGGGCGATACCGGCATCACGGCTGATCAGGACAGAGTCGTGCGTGGTCACTACAACGCCAAGCTCGCAGTGATGAACATCGGTGACAACTTTACGACCGGGCCGAAAGGAAGCGGCTTACGTGATCAACGAGCTCGTCAGACCCAACGCTGTCATCCCTTCGCACGTGAACGAAGTCGCGACCAAAGGCGGCAAGGTGGTGCCAGGGAGCAAGACCGATACGTTCGTGAAGGCCGTCAAGGTGCCGGCTCATCTCCCGCTGAGCGGCAAGACGATGTCTTTCGACAATGCAGGAAAGTGCGTCGCCGGCTGCTGAAGTACTAGCGGCCGATAGTTCAGCTTCATCTGCATCAGCAACTCGACTGTGGTGGGTGCCGCTACTCGCGGCCCTGTTGCCACTCGCGGCGACGCTGCTCGCATTTTCGATTGCGATCAGCGAAGGGCGGTTCGGCGCGTGCAATCCGTTGATCGACGGTTGCGTTTCGATCAGCCGTACCGCTCGCTATGGTCTGGCGAACTATGTGTTTCGTGCGCTGATTCTTCCGGCCGGTGTCGTGCAGGCGCTGGTATGGCTTCTATCCAAACCATGGTTACGTTCGATCGGAGCGCCGCGCACGCACTGGCTTCGGGCGCTTCCACCGCTTGCACTTGGCGTCGCAGTGTTTCTGATTCTGTACGGCACTTTTCTCGGCACCGAGGGCGCGTGGTATCAGTGGATGCGCCGCTTCGGGGTTGTCTTTTACTTCGGCTTCACTTGCATCGCAATGCTGATTGTCAGCGACGCGATCCGTAGAGCCGGCGCGCAGACTTCGTTCTATCGCCTTGCTTCCGGCGCGCTGCTGGTGTTATGCATGGCGCTACCCTTGCTGGGTTTGATCAACGTAACGGTGGCGCTCGTACTGACCGATGCAGCGGCTGTTGACCGCTTCGAAAACGCTGCCGAATGGTGGGCAGGCCTGATGTTTACGGCATTCTTCTTACTGCTCGCTGCGCTTTGGCGCAAGTCCGGCTTCACAGCCCACCTGCATTCCACGTCTGTTTGACAGGCGCAAGTCGATCGATTTATAGTTCACCAGATGGTGAACCATAGCGCTCGGCTCGATCGTGTCTTCGGCGCTCTTGTCAGCCCGGCACGTCGCGCAATTCTTGCGCAGCTCGCAAACACCGACTGCGCGTCGATCAGCGAGCTTGCGCAGCCGGTAGCGATGACGCTGCCTGCGGTGATGAAGCATCTCGACGTGCTCGAGAATGCACGTCTGATCACGCGCGCGAAGGTTGGGCGCACGATGTTGGTTCGCCTTTCGCCGAAACCGATGGCAGAGGCGGCGAACTGGCTTTATCGCTACGAGAAGTTCTGGTCCGGCAGCCTTGACCGGCTCGCTGTCTACGCCGAAAAGCAAGAAGCGCAAGCACGCAAGACTCCACCGAGAAAACGCCGATGACAAGCCTCACTCTTGTGCGCAGAATCAAGGCACGCCCTTCGATCGTCTTCGAAGCGCTCACTACGCCCGAGGGAATCTCGCATTGGTGGGGTCCCGATGCCGGTCCGGTGCTGTTTGCCGAAAGCGACGCCCGCGTCGGCGGTCGCTTCAAGGTTCGCTTTCGAATGCTCGACGGCACCGAACACGAGAGCTCCGGCGAGTATCTGGAAGTCAAATCGCCCGAACGGCTTGCGATGACGTGGCGCTGGCTCGGTGACGAAGACGACCACGGTGAATCACGCATCGAGATCGACCTTCGGCCAGTCGACGGCGGCACCGAGCTCGTCTTCACGCACGCGAAGCTGAGCAGCGAGGAGTCGCGCAAGGGCCATACGGAAGGCTGGAACGGCGCGCTCGACAAATTGGAAAAATATCTTGCCTCGCAGGAGAAACGCCATGCATGACGATCCGAAGCCCAACCGCCCGCTCGAACGTCTTCAATTTCCTGGCGAAGATTCGGTCTATCGCAGTGCGCGCAACGCGTTGCTTGACGAAGAGATGGCGCTACGTCGCCAGACCGAGCGCGTTAGCGCGCAGCGGCGCGCACTTCCGCCCGGCGGGCTTGTGCGCGAGGACTACGTCTTCGAAGGTCTCGACGGCAATAGGCGCCCGTCGCAAATGAAGTTGTCCGAGTTGTTTGCGTCGGGCAAGGACAGTCTTGCGATTTACAACTTCATGTATGGACCGGAGCGCGACCAGCCATGTACGGGATGCACGCATACGCTCGATAGCCTGGACGGCGTTGCTCGCCACGCGCCGCAGCGAATCAATCTGTTCATCGTTGCCAAGTCGCCACTTGCACGCCTTCTCGCTTTTGCGCGGGAGCGTGGCTGGAACCATCTGACGTTTCTCTCAACCGCGGGCAATAACTACAGCCGCGACTACTTCGGCGATTCACGCGGACTAAGCCCCGCGATGCGTCGTCAGCAGGACTTTAAAGACGGCGAAGAATGGGACATGCCGATGCTTAACGTGTTTCGCCGTGATGCAAGTGGTGTGCGCCACTTCTGGAGCAGCGAGCTGCTGTACGTACCGGCTGAACCCGGCCAGGAATATCGTCACAACGACTTGATAGATCCGCTATGGAATCTGCTCGACACAACGCCCGAAGGTCGCGGCGACTTTGAACCGGCGCTTGCCTACTCGTAGCATCGATTGCGTTTCCACAAGGAGGACTCTGTGAAGAAGTTCTTAGCCGTATACCTGGGTTCCGCATCGGGAATAGATGCGTGGAAGAAGATGGATGAAGACAAGCGCAAGCGGCAGGAAGCGGCCGGGATGGAAGCATGGATGAAGTGGGGCACTGCCAATCAGAAATCCATCGTTGACCAAGGAGCGCCTCTCGGAAAAACCAAGCGCATATCAAAGCAGGGCATTTCAGACACCAAGAATGAGTTGACGGGATACACGATTGTTCAAGCCGAATCACACGAAGCTGCTGCAAAGCTTTTTGAGAACCATGCGCACTTCACGTTGTTTCCCGGCGATTCGGTCGAGATCATGGAATGTCTGCCAATGCCGAAGATGTAGCTCGGTTATTAGGTGCCAATTTCATAACGATCGACCTACTGGAGAAGACACGTGCGAAAGATAACCGTCGGCGCCATGGTTTCCATGGACGGCGTCATGCAGGCGCCCGGCGGGCCAACCGAGGATCCGACCAAGGGCTTCAAGTTCGGCGGCTGGGTGATGCCCTATTTCGATCAGGTGTTCGGCGAAGAGATCGATCGCCTCTTCAAGGAGAAGTTCGACCTCCTGCTCGGCCGCAAGACCTACGAGATTTTCGCCGCGCACTGGCCCTACTACGATGAAGACGGGTCAGATGGCGGCATCGCAAAGCTGTTCAACGCGATTAAGAAGTATGTCGTTTCGCGCTCAGGCGACGTCGACACCAGCTGGGCCGGCTCGGTGCTGCTGCGCGATATCGCCGATGTGAAGCGTCTGAAGCAAGAGGACGGCCCTAACTTTGTCACGCAGGGCAGTACCGAACTCGTGCATGCGCTGCTCGCCAACGATCTCGTCGACGCGATCAGCATCTTCACGGTGCCGGTCGTGCTTGGCGGCGGCAAAAAGCTGTTCGTCGACGGCTCGGTACCGCATGCATTCAAGCTGACCAGCTCGCGCGTCTCTCCAAGCGGCCTGATCATCGGTCACTATGAGCGCGATGGTGAAATCAAGATCGGCGACACCGCGCTCGCTTCACCCAGCAAGCTTGAGATCGCCCGTCAGCAGCGGATGAAGCGCGAGGGCTAGTCGCAGGTACCGTCCATTTCACTCCAAGGAGTACTCATGCAAAAGATCACCCCGTTCCTCTGGTACGCCAAGGAGGCCGAAGAGGCCGCCAAGTTCTACACGTCGATCTTCCCCAACTCGCGCGTCGTCCGCGTCACCGCGATGCAGAGCGAATCACCGAGCGGCCCTCCGGGGTCGGTCAAGGTGGTCGAGTTCGTCCTGTTCGGACAGGAGTTCACGGCAATGACCGCCGGCCAGATGGATCCGTTCAACCACGCGGTGTCATTCGTAGTCAACTGCGAAGACCAGGCCGAGATCGACAGGTACTGGAACGCACTGCTTCAAGGCGGACAGCCGGAGGCGTGCGGTTGGCTGAAAGACCGCTACGGCGTGTCGTGGCAGATCACACCGACGTTGCTCGGCAAGCTGATGGCCGACCCCGACAAGGAGAAATCCAAACGCGCGTCCGATGCGATGATGAAGATGGTCAAGATCGACATCGCCGCGCTGGAGGCGGCGCATGAGGGCAAGACGCCCGCTTTTAATTAAGACGTGCAATGCCGATCATCAACGCAATAGCGAGCGTTGCCGTTCGTGACCTGAACACAGCGATCAAATGGTACGAAGCGCTCTTTCGAAAAGCGCCAACCAAGCCGATGCCGGAAGTCGCTGAATGGAGCTTTGAGCGAGGCGGATGGCTGCAGGTGTATCAACTCCCCGAGCGCGCCGGCTCCGGGTCCTGCACGCTCGCCGTAAGCAACCTGGAAGAAGAAGCAACGCGCCTTAAGGCGCTCAACATCGATACCAGCCGACGCACGTCGACGGAGAAGGTGAAGACGCTGATGATCACCGATCCAGATGGCAATTCCATCGCGCTCGCCGAGGCTGCCGACCGAAGCTTGGCTCGCTGAGGCCGGTCGCTGGTCGATTCGAAGTCTTCGTTTCTGATGCACGCGCTGCAACAAGGAACAGCGATTGCTTGCCGGTGCGCACGACTGAAACCAAGGAAGACAGATGGAAACCACGACCAGCAACACCGGATACAGCGGAGCCGTCAGCGGCACGGCAACGATGGGCAACACCGGAAAGTTAGAAGCAGATCGAGCTGCCGACAGCGCGCACAGCAGCGTGGATTATGTGTCGCAGGGCGCGCATGACACGGTCGATCGAATCTCCTCTACGGCGGGTTCCGCCTTTGATCGCGCGCGATCTACTGCAGGCGACGTGGAAGCGACCGCACAAAGCAAGTACGAGGATCTGATGAATAGCGAATGGGCGGAGACGGTGCGTGATGAGGTTCGCGCACGACCGCTAGCTGCAGTCGGTATAGCTCTTGCGGCGGGCCTGTTGATTAGCCGTTTGCTTTAAGACATCACCCTGGCCCGCGTCGTGCGGGCCGATGGTGCATTTTCTTGACATTGCGCCGGCTGAAATGCTGCAGCGGTTTCGCGCACTGCCTACGGCTTGAACGTTGCGAGGTAGTGCGCCAGATTCGCCAGGTCCGCATCGCTCAAGCCGCGGAGCACTGCAGCCATGATCGTGTCGCGGCCGGGTCCGGGGTTATCGCGAAACTGCTTCATCGAGTGCACGAGATATGGCTCATCCTGGCCCGCAAGGCGCGGGACTTGGTTCTGTCCGGCGTAGTCAGACAGATGACAGGTCCCGCACAATAATTTACTAGCGGCAGCGGCCCCAAGGCGGGCCTTCTCCTGAGTCGCAGCGCCGGGTTTTGGTACGGGCTTTTCTGCGGCATAGTGCTGCGCGAGCGCGATGATCGTCTCGTCACTCATGCCGGCGACGATCTCCTTCATCTGCGGCACATCGCGCAAGCCCTCGCGAATCAGCACTAGTTGGTTTTCGATGAACAACTTCGGCTGACCTGCCAGCGAAGGTGTCAGCGGAATTTGCGAATTGCCTCCCGGTCCGTGGCAGGCGTTGCAGACCGCGACAGTTGCAGGCGGAGGCTGCTGCGTCGATGCGTTACTGTGTAGAAGCAGTAGCGCCAGCGCAGCAAACACTCCGCCGATGAGTGCTTTTCGCACTCACCGCCCATACGTGATGCGATAGATGGCGCCGAGCTGCTCATCGGATACGAGCAGTGAGCCATCGGGCAGCTGCAGCATGTAAGTCGGCCGCCCACTGAACGCATCATTGTTGGCGTCAAGGAAGCCCGTCATAAAGGGCTCCACTTTCGCGTTCTTGCCATCGGCATCGGTGCGCACGGTCACAACGTCATAGCCCGCTTTTTGCGTCCGGTTCCACGAGCCCTTGCGCGCAACAAACATTACGTTTCGATACTCCGCTGGAAACATCGCGCCGGTGTAAAAGTGCACGCCCATTACCGCTGTGTGCGGGCCCATCGTCGTCACCGGCAGCGTTACGCCGTCGCACGGGTTGGCTTTCTTAATGTCCTTGTCGGGAAGGGCATTGGCGTGGCAGTACGGGAATCCGAAGTTCGCGCCGGTCTTCGACATCCGGTTCAGTTCATCTTCAGGCTCGTTGTCACCCATCCAGTCACGACCGTGATCGGTGAACCACATCTCCTTCGTTGTCGGATGCCACGCGAAGCCTTGCGTGTTGCGCACTCCGCGCGCGATCACTTCCATACCGGAGCCATCGGCGTTGTAACGGCGGATCTGCGCGTATTCGGCTGACGGCTCGCAGATGTTGCACGGCGCACCGAACGGTACGTACAGCTTGTTGTCGGGACCAAAAGCGATGTACTTCCAGTTGTGGTGCTGCTCCTTCGGCAGCGCAAACGCAGCGGTCATATCAACCGGCGTGACCGTTGGGTTTTTCTCGATGCCGTCGTAGCGCAATACCTTGTCGATCGCTACCACGTACAGCGATCCGTCTTTGATCGCCACGCCGGCTGGCTGCACCAGCTTGTCGACAACGACCCGGCTCGTGCGCTGCGTACCGGTGTCGGTCACCTCGTACACGCGACCGATTCCACGCGTGCCGATATAGATCTTGCCGCTGTCACCGCGTGCCATTGCCCGAGCGCCCGGCATGCCGGTAGCCCACACCTCCGCCTTGAAGCCCGGCGGCAACTTGTAATTCGACAACGGGATGTCACTGATGGGCGTAGCGGTCATTCGGCCGGCGTGCGGCGCGAGCTTTGAACTTGCTTGGTCCGCAGTGCGCCCCTGCTGCCATGCAGGCGGGGGAGCCGCGGACCCTGGTGTCACCGTCGCTGCCGTCGTAACCACCGGCGCGGGCGTAGTGCTTGTGGACTGGCAGGCCGCGAGCGGAAGCAGAACGGCCGCAGCCAATGCGATTCTTTTCAGCATGATGTCTCCTTGTGTTCTTCTGCAGGCAGCGATTGCCTGCGCAAGATGATTATGGAGCAATCGTCAGACCGAGCGTTTACCCGGTCGCCGGAGTGCCTCGCTAACATGCCGCATGGCTTCGTCAAACAGCCGCTCCGAATACGAAAGCCGTATGCATCGAGTGGTTGCCTACATTGACGAGCATCTGGATCAACCGCTCGACCTCGGCACTCTGGCCGAAGTCGCGCACTTTTCTCCGTTCCATTTTCATCGCCTCTTTTCTGCCTGGATGGGAGAGACGCTTGGTGACTACATGCGCCGCCGTCGCGTCGAGCTCGCGGCGATGCGCCTTGCCGCCCAGCCGCGCTCGAGAGTCTTGAATATCGCGCTGTCAACCGGTTTCGGCTCCGCCGAAGCGTTTACGCGTGCCTTCAAGAGCAGGTTCGGTTGCTCACCCACCGCATGGCGTGCGAATGAAGTTGCGCAACGCCGCGCGAAGCGCAATCCTGATCAGGTGGAAAGCAAGACGAGTCAGGCGCCAACCACTCTTCCCGCAGAACATGAAGCCTCCGCAACCCGAAGCACGGAGGCAAACATGAATGTGAAACTTATCGACCGGCAGCCCGCGACGATCGCTTACCTCCGCTACGTTGGGCCTTATGGCCAAGGCATCTCAGAGTTCTGGGAGAACAGCTACTACCCATGGGCCGTTACCCACAACGTACTCGACCGTCCGCGCTACGGCATCAGCCATGACGACCCCGGCGTCACCGCGCCCGAGCAATGCCGTTACGACGCCGGCGTTGAGGTTCCGCCCCAGTTTGTTGCTTCGGGCGGCGCGCAGAAGACAACCATCGCAGGCGGCCGCTATGCCGTGCTTCCCTTCAAGGGCAATGTCGAGCGTGTAGGTGAAGCCTGGACCGCATTGCTTCGCGATTGGTTGCCGGCCAGCGGGCTGCAACTCGATGCGCGGCCCTGCTTTGAGTACTACCCGACGGATTCCGAATGTGACCCGCAGACTGGAGCGTTCCAGTGCGAGATCTGCATTCCAGTGGCGCCGCTTTGAACGGGATGCGAACTCGCGCAATACAACTTCAGTTGCCTTGATTCATCAGCTCCGTATAGCGACGCTGCATTTCCTCGGGCATTACCTTTTCGATCTCGTGACCAATGTTCCACTCGTGTCCGAAGGGGTCGCGGATCGTGCCCCCGCGTTCACCGTAAAACGCGTCGGTTGGCTCGCGGACCATCGTTGCTCCGGCCCCGATTGCGCGCTGAATGACCGCGTCGCAATCGTCGACGTGCAGGTGAATCGTGATGGAAGTGCCGCCGATCGTTTCCGGGCTCATCAATCCGTACTCGGGGTATTCGTCGGAGAACATGATGATGTTGCCGCCGAAGTCGAGCTCCGCGTGACCGACTCGACCGCTGGGCTCGGTAAGGCGGTACTTCTCTTCGGCGCCAAACGCCTGCTTGTAGAACTCAATGGCCTTGGTCGCGTTCCTGACGCGCACCTGTGCAAACACTTCCTTGACCACCATGATTTACCTCCTTATGCGCATTGACTGCGAGAAGCTGCACGATGCCGGCTTCTCGTAGCGGTGTCTTGAACAGAATTGACCTCAGCGCTTTAAACCCAGCTCTTGATCACCATCAATCGGGACGTGATTCCTTGCGGCAGGCCTGATCCGCCGATACTCGCTGGGAGTCATGCCGGTAAACGAACGGAAGTCGCGCGTGAAGTGCGCCTGGTCGCTGTAGCCGGACTCCGCCGCGAGGCTCGCCCATGGCGCTTCGCGGCCGTCGGCAACTTGATCGATAGCCGTTTGAAAACGCAGGACGCGACAATAGACTTTCGGCGCGAGCCCGACCGATTCACGGAAAAGCGCGCTGAATCTGCGGTGGCAATACCCGCTTTCGTAAACGACCTGGCTCACATGGCTGGTAGTCGCGAAGCGGGCTAAGGCGTGCGCGACTGCGGGATGGATCCCGCGCATCTTCGGCATTCTCGTAATCAACAAGGTCTGAAGAACGTCGAGCGCTGCTTCGGGCGAGCCGGCGAGCGCAAGCCGCTCGCGCGACTCGTCGGCCGCATGTCCCCACAGTTCGTCAAGCCGCGTGTGCCGCTCCGCCAACTCGCCTGCCGGGGCACCAAGGAAAACCTCCGCGGCACCGGGATGCAGTTGGGCGCCGACTGATCGGATCGGCTGCGAGACATCACGAACGTAGTAGCTGGTGCGGGCACCGCCGACAATCGCGTGACCCACCGTACGACCTGCGCTGCCATGCGTATCAAACAGCCGCAGCGGATGATCCGAGATGCGGAACACCAGGCTCATCGTTCCGGTCGGAAGCACATGCTCGCGCGCGACTAGACCGTCACCGGTACGCGCGCTCTCGTCCGAGAACCAAAGCATCTTGACGAAGGGCCGTAGCACCGGCGGAAGTGAAGCGCTGTCACGAACGATCATTTAGCGGACACCAGATGTGCGGCACAGCGTGAGGTTAAACGACCTACAGCCGCGTATTCTGATGTTGGCCAGGAGCATGGGATGTCACTCGAAGCGCAAGTCCAGTCCGCACTCAAGTGGCTGAAAAGTCATAGCACCAAGGCGACGCTTGATGGCATGGCGCGTTACGCCATCCCGTCAGACCACGCATACGGTGTCGCGATGAAAGACATCAAGGGGCTCGGCAAGACGCTTGGCCGCAATCAGGCACTCGCATCCGCTCTCTGGGACACCGGCGTGTACGAGGCGCGAATGCTCGCGTCCTTCGTCGGCGATCCAGCGGAACTGTCGAGCGCTCAGATGGATCGGTGGTGCAAAGACTTTGACAACTGGGCTTTTTGCGACGCGATGAGCTTCAATCTTTTCGACCGCACGCCGCACGCGTGGACCAAGGTCAAGCAGTGGAGCAGCAAGCGCAACGAGTTCGAGAAGCGGACCGCCTTCGCCTTGCTGTGGAGTCTCACCGTGCATGACAAAGAGTCCGCCGACCAACCTTTTATCGAAGGCCTCACCCTGATCGAACGCGAAGCCAGCGATGAAAGAAATTTCGTCAAGAAGGCCGTGAACATGGCGCTGCGTGCGACCGGTAAACGCAATCGTTCGCTCAATGCTGCCGCTGTTGCGACGGCCCGGCGCCTGGCGGGTTCGAAGGATGCGACGGCGAAGTGGGTCGGCACAGACGCGCTGCGCGAGCTGACGAGCCCTGCAGTAATGAAGCGCCTTAAGACTTGAGGGGGGAACTCGCGCTACGCGAGCGCAACGCGTCCAACCGTGATCGCGGGAGCCGCCAGAGCCGAGTCTCAGTTGATGTTGAAACGATGCTTTTTCACGGTGACCCGCACACCGAACCTGCGCTACGAACGGATACCGGTGGTGTGATCATCTATGTTCAGTATCCCGGGCCCGAATACGGGCAAGGCGCCGATCTACGATGGTCGCTTCAATCTGGAGGCGCGGCGACCGGTCGAGGAGGAACGTACCGACGTTTAAGCGGCGACCTAACCGATCAGCCGCAACGTCTTGTCATCGCGCTCGCCGCGAAAGTATTTGTCAAGCACGCGCTCGAACACAGAGCCGGACGGCGAGACATGGGCGAACAAAGTAGCGCTCGACTTCAGCTTCATGTCATCCGGAGAACCAAAGATCTGCTGCGCCGAGCGTCCTTCGATGCGCAGCAGCGCCTCAGCGCATTCCACCAATCGCCTGCCCAGCACGGGGTCTTTTAGATAAGCCTCGGCTTCCGCCAGGCTCTTGATTGCATAGCGCTGTGAGGTGGGGCTGATTCCGAGCCCAGCGTATTGCGGGAAGACGAACCACATCCAGTGCGAGCGCTTCTGCCCTTGCCTAATTTCCGAAAGCGCAATCTCGTAAATGCCCTGCTGCGCATCGACGAATCTGTTTAGTCCATCAGCGTCCATGGCGGCGGCCTTGTCAACAGAAGCGCAGATCGCGACGGCGATTACTCGCGTCCCTTCTTCGCCTTGTGGCGCTCGAGCGCTTCCTCGATCGAATGAGACTTCGTCAGAGACTTTTCCTTTTTCGCGAGCTCGGCGAGCTCACGGTAGTGGGTATGCAGTAGCGCCAGCTCGGCAGACGTCAGACTTTCGACGTCGATCAGACGATTGCTCGCGCCGGCAATAGCGGCCACAATCTCGTTGAGTTTCAGCTCGAGCGCCTGCGTATCTTTGTTCTGCGTCTGCTGAATGACGAAGACCATCAGGAACGTGATGATGGTCGTTCCGGTATTGACGACGAGTTGCCACGTATCGGAAAAGCCGAACAACGGACCGGTGCTGGCCCACACGACAATAATCAGAACAGCGGCGGCGAATGTCCAGGGCTTGCCGGTCCACTCGGTGATTGCATGCGCGGCGTCTTCCCACCGTAGAAGAAGTGCGGGCTTCGTCCTCATAGAATCTCCCTAATAATGCGCGATCTGTATGACTCGCAATCGCGAGTATCACTGCTGTTCCTGGGTTAAGGGAATAAGCTCGTTGCTATGACACAAGTCACCGAGCACATGCAGCCCCTGAAAAACGCGGCGAGTGGTTCGCGGCGCATCCGCTCGATCAGCGAACTTCCTGGCCCGCGCGGGCTGCCGCTTCTTGGCAACATGCTGCAGCTCGAGACAAGCCGGTGGCACACGATCCTTAATACGTGGGCCGATGCGTTCGGACCGATGTATCGGTATCGCATCCTCAATCGAGATGCAGTGGTGATCGCAGACGCGAGTTTGATCAATGAGGTGCTGCGCAATCGCCCGGAGGGCTTTCGGCGCGCCAGACGAATGCAGGCCATCGTCCTGGAGCTTGGCGTCGACGGCGTCTTCAATGCCGAAGGTGCCAAATGGCGACGCCAGCGCAAGCTGGCGATGCTTGCGTTGAACACCAACCATCTGCGTGAATTCTTTTCACGGCTGGAAGTGGTGACGGCGCGGCTGCAACGGCGCTGGGAACGGGCGGCCGTCGGCCGGTCAAACAGTCGACGCATCCGGTGATTTAAGGCGCTTCACCGTCGACGTGACAAGCAGCCTCGCGTTTGCCACCGACCTCAATACGCTTGAGACCGAGGGCGATGTCATCCAGCAGCATCTGGACAAGATTTTCCCGGCGATTGCGCGCCGCTTGTTTGCTCCCATTCCATACTGGCGCTGGTTCAAGCTCCGCGCTGATCGCGAGCTTGATGCTGCGATAAAGCAGGTGCACGAATTGGTCAACCGGCTGGTCGCTGATGCGCGCAAGCGCGTTGCAACCGATAGCAGCGATACGACGCCAAGTAACTTCCTCGATGCGATGGTTTCAGGTCAAGGTGACGGCACTGCAGCGTTCACCGATTCCGAGGTCGTTGGCAATGCGCTGACGATGCTGCTCGCCGGCGAAGACACCACATCGAACACGCTTGCATGGATGATGCATCTGATGACGCAGCATCCCGCCGTGCAGACAAGGATGCAGGAGGAGGCTGATCGCGTACTTGGATCTGCCAAGCGGCCGCCGGATTACGCGAGTACAGGCGAGCTCCATTACATCGAAGCCGTCGCGCAAGAAACGATGCGGCTCAAGCCGGTCGCTCCCTTTCTTTGGGTTGAGCCCACCGAGGACATCGTGATAGGCGACGTGCACGTGCCCAAGGGCAACGCGGTCAATGTGCTGACAGGGCACGTCGCAACGGCCGCCGACAACTTCACCGACTCCAAATCGTTTCGCCCGGAACGCTGGCTCGAGGCAGCGGGCCGCAGCAGCGATGGCCACAACACCCAGGCGTTTCTGCCGTTTGGCGCAGGTCCGCGCTTCTGTCCTGGACGTCACCTCGCGATGCTGGAGATCAAGATGGTGGCCGCAATGCTTTGCCGAAACTTCGACCTTTCACGCGCGCCCGATTCGCCGCGCACCGAAGAAGTGTTTTCTTTCACGATGATGCCAAGCAGTGTGCAGGTCAGGTTGCGTCAGCGCTCATGACTCGAACGCCTTGATCGTCCCTAGCGCAACCGCCTGCACCAACACGATCGCCACGCACCCGGCGACCACACCGGCCAGCAGATTGCGCCGCGTAACAGCGAAGTAGATCACCAAGGCACAAGCGGTCGCACCAAGTCGCTCAAGCAGGCTGGTGGATGCCAGCACGCCAACGGGTGCAATCAGCATTCGCGCCACCAGCCCCGCAATCATCGCAAGCGCCACGCACGCCATCCAACTCAACACCTCACCATTCGGATCGAGCCGACCCGCCACTGCAACGCCGAGCGCGCGCCAAAGATAGGTGCCAGCCGCGCATGCGAGGATCAGCACCCAAAGCTCCGTCGTGCCAACGTTGATCACGCGCGGCGTCTCCAGCGGTGCAAAGCGTAAGCGGCACTGCCGCCGACAAGCCCAGCCGCAAGCAAGCTCCACTGCGGGGCGAGCGCATAGGCAACGGGTCCCGTAATGGCACCCGCAACAAGCGCGAGGCGTCCGAGTGCTGCCTTCGTTTCACCGGTGAGGATCAGCAGAAAGTAGATCGGATTCATGAACACCAGGCCAAGCTTGACGAGTTCACTCATCTGCCCCGCAAGGAAATATCCGACTGCGCTCGCGACCGCGCATGCGATCCAGCAGAACAATGCGAAGCCCAGGAAGTACGGCAATCGCTGTTCAGCCGGCAGTTGCGGAACCCGGTTAACCGCTGCGACCCATCCCGTCATCGCGAGAAGGTGCGCAGACGCGTACATGTGCCAGCTCGAATAGCGGTGATGCCGCATCATCGATGCCAGCACCGCCGTCATCGGCAGAAACCGTGAAGCCGACAGACTGACCGCGACAACGATCAGTACGAACTGCGCGTCCACCGCATGCATCTCGAGCATGATCAGTTGGCCGGGTAGCGCCCAGATCACCAGCACCGAAGCGACGATCAACAGCAGCGGAAAGTCAAACCCCGAAGCCAGCGCGCCGTAGCCGACATATCCCGCGGCGAGTACGGCGATCGGAGCTCCTAACGCGTCGCGCGCGCCTGCCATCAGCGAGGCGCGCGAAGTCGGGTACCCAGTCGTCGGTTCTTCCATGTTCTGTTGCGGATGCTATAGGCATCCTGACTCGGCTGATGCCTGTGTCGAGCTGTTACGCAACCGCGTCGGCTTGTCTTAGCGCGTGATCGCGAGCATCCTCAACGCCTAGCGACGAACTTCTCGCTCGAATGAACTGCATAGCTTCTCGCATATTCCGCTCGATCGCGGCTGCGGCAATACTGATCGGTACTTCTGCTGGGGCGGCCGCCCAGTCTCCGGATGGAAAGGCGCTGGCCGCTGAGCTGTTCACGTATCTGGGCCTTGATCAGACAAAGCGAGGCCAGCTGCAGGCCGGCGAGGTTGTGCATAACGGTCTTTCGAAGGCCGAGCGGCTTCCCGAAGAGATTGTCGCGGCGGGCGCGATGCTGATCGTCAAGGCGCCCAACGCTGCAGCAGTGGTTGATGCCTTTCTCCATTCCGAAACCTTCGAGCGCATTTTTCAGGTTCGCCGGCAGCAAGCTCTGCAGGGAGGTCGAGTTGAGCTTGCTGCCTTTAGCACGCTGCCAACACCAGACGCCGGCCAACTGCGGGACATTGTCAAAGCGCCCGCGCGCTACCTGAATCTGAGCAAGAGCGAAGCTGAGAGCCTGAAGTCGCTCGGGACGACGACAGACGATCTGCAGGCTCGATTCCGTACGAGCTTTGGCCAGATCCTGTCTGCCCGGCTGCATGAGTTTGTGAAGCGCGGTCTGGCAGGAGTGCAGCCGTATGTGCGTGACAACGGCAACGTCGTCAATCCCGCCGCAGAACTGGGCAACGCGATACGCAGCCTCGCATTTCTTTCGGATGAGTTCCCCGGTTTCGTAGACGCGCTCGGGAAGCCTTCGGGCGCGAGTTCAGCACTGCTCCAAAACTACTACTGGATGCAGCGTCCGGCGGATAAGGAAAACGTTCTGACTTTGTCCGTAGAGTACCGGCAGAAGCAAGCCAAGGCTGCCGTTGGCGCGGACGTGCACTTTTACGCTTCCCGCGACTACAACAGCATGATCACGGTGATCGGAGTGGTGCCGTACGGCGCAGATTGGATGGTCTTCGCGCTCAACCACACCTTCACCGATCAGGTCACCGGCTTCGGGTCCAGCGTCAGACGCGCGGTCGGTCGCGATCTCGTGGCGACCGAACTTGGGAAGCAGCTTGCGGAAACGCGCCGCCGGCTGGGAAGCGGTCCGGCGCAACGGTAGGCGTGCCTCGGCCGCGGTTCATATGACGACGAGCTTTGGCTGGTGGCCACCGTGCTTCGGCACAATCCCCGAATGTCGAGCGTCAATCCAATGCACGGCCGCGATCGGTTGCGCGACCCGCCTCCCCAACCGCTGCGCGCCCGCCTCGGCGCTTTACGCAATCTCCCGCCATTTCTAAAGCTTGTCTGGCAGACCAGCCCTGCGCTGACGCTCGGCCAGGGCGCGCTGCGCATCGTGCGCGCGCTGCTGCCCGTCATCACGCTCTACATCGGCAAGCTGATCATCGACGAAGTCGTGTTGCTCGCCGGCACGCCACATCCTAACGACACGCTGCGCGAATGGATCGATAGCGGCGCGCTCGATCGCATCGGCTGGCTGCTCGGACTTGAGTTCGCACTGGCGGTTGTCTCTGACTTGCTCGGTCGCTTCATTTCGCTGTTCGACTCGCTGCTGTCCGAGCGCTTCAGCAACGAAACCAGCTTGCGGTTGATGGAGCATGCCGCGACGCTCGACCTCGAAGACTTCGAAGACAGCGAGCTGCAGGATCGTCTGCAGCGTGCACGTCAGCAGGCCGCCGGGCGCAGCGGACTGATCGGGCAGCTATTCGGACAGGCGCAGAACGTCATCACGATCGTCAGCTTCGCCGCCGGCCTGCTCGTCTTCGCACCTTGGCTGATCGTGCTGCTGGCAATCGCGCTGATTCCCGCATTCATCGGCGAGACGCATTTCAACGCGCAAAGCTATTCGCTCAACTTCGCGTGGACGCCCGAGCGGCGCGAGCTCGATTACGTGCGGCAAACCGGCGCCAGCGTCGAGACCGCAAAGGAAGTGAAGATCTTCGGCCTGAATGCGTTCCTGATCGAGCGCTACCGCACACTCTCGGAGCGCTTCTTCGCCGCTAACAAGGTGCTCGCGATCCGGCGCGCCGGCTGGGGCGGTGTGCTGGCCGCGATCGGCACGCTCGCCTACTACATCGCATACGCCTACATCGTGTGGCGAACGCTGCGCGGTGACTTCTCGATCGGCGACCTGACGTTTCTCGCCGGCTCGTTCATGCGCCTGCGCAATCTGCTGGAGAACCTGCTGATCGGCTTCTCGCAGGTCGCGGGCCAGGCGCTGTATCTCGACGATCTGTTTTCGTTCTTCGAGATCCAGCCCGAGATCGTGCCGCCGGAAAATCCAAGGCCATTTCCGGTGCCGATCCAGCACGGCTTCGTGTTCGAGAACGTCGGCTTCCGCTATCCCGGCGCCGAGCGCTGGGCCGTGCGCAACCTGAACTTCGAGCTGCGCGCCGGCGAAATCCTCGCGTTGGTGGGCGAGAACGGCGCCGGCAAGACCACGTTGGTCAAGCTGCTCGCGCGCCTCTACGATCCGGACGAAGGCCGCATCCTGCTCGACGGGCACGACCTGCGCGAATACGACCTATTCGCGCTGCGCGCCAACATCGGCGTCATCTTTCAGGACTTCATGCGCTACAGCTTCACCGCCGCCGACAACATCGCCGTCGGCCGCATCGAAGCGCGCGACGATCGCGCGCGCATCGTCGAGTCAGCCGAGCGCAGCCTGGCCGATGAAGTCATCCGCAAGCTGCCCGACCAATACGACCAGCTGCTCGGCAAGCGCTTTCGCACCGGCATTGATCTCTCCGGCGGCGAGTGGCAGAAGGTCGCCATCGCGCGCGCCTACATGCGCGACGCGCAGCTGCTGATCCTTGACGAGCCGACCGCCGCGCTCGATGCGCGCGCCGAGTACGAAGTGTTCGAGCGCTTCAAGGAGCTAAGTCGCGGCAAGACCGTCGTGTTGATCTCGCACCGCTTCTCCAGCGTCCGCATGGCCGATCGCATCGTCGTGTTGAAAGACGGCACCGTCGAAGCAGAAGGCACGCATGCGGAGCTGCTGCAGCAGCGAGGGCGTTATGCGGAGTTGTTTGAACTGCAAGCGGCTGGGTATCGGTAGCCAGGCGAGGTCGTTGGCGACGTCACGAGCGCTGAAAGAATTTATCGCTTAATAAAGAGGGGCCGGCAACGGCCCTTTTTTCGTCGCAGAAGTGCTCTACGCAAGCGCAGCGGTCAAACACGCGCATGCAAATGCATCGACAGTTCTTCAAGAGTCTCGGGCTCCACGGGTTTGACGAGGTGTCCGTCGAATCCTGCGTCTGAAGACTTGCGTCGGTCGTCCTCCTGGCCCCATCCGGTCACCGCGATCAGCGTCATCTGCGCACCCCACGCATGCTCGCGAATTCGACGGCACGCCTCGTATCCGTTCATTTTGGGCATGCCGAGATCGAGCAGCACCAATTGCGGACGGTATTCTTCAGCGAGCTGCAGGGCATTCTCCCCATCGTAGGCTCGTCGAACCTCGTGCCCCTTCAGTTGCAGCAGCGTCGAGAGGCTTTCGGCTGCGTCACGGTTGTCGTCCACGACAAGGATCTTCAATCGATGTGAAGTTAGCCCCATCCTTACCGCTGGCCCGAGTGCGCATCGAGCGCCAAGATGCACGGCCTTCAGCGCTATCCGTCCTCCCGGCACTTATCGCGCTTCGATTCGTGGTGCGCCCGCGCACCTGCAGCGCAAGAACATCACTCAGTCAAGTCATGCTCCTCCGTGAACTTGATCGCATAACGCTCAAGTCTTTGTGGCACTCGCCCAACATGTCGAGATTTGTATAGACGCGGCAGGCGTTATCCAGCACCGTCATGCCAGAAGGGATCACAGAAAGGAATTCGATGAAACATGTGCTAACTGCCGCTCTGCTTGCTTCTTTATTCGTCTCGGGCGCGGCGCTTGCGCAGCCGGCCGGAGTCGCCCCGTATGTGGGCCCGTACGTGGGCGCGTCACTGCTGTACAACAACTACGAGACGGACAGCTGCCCGGGAGATTGCGACAAGACCGATCTTGGCGGCAAGGTGTTCGGCGGTTTCATGTTCCTGCCCTATTTGGGTGCTGAACTAGCCTACGGCTCCCACGGGAAGGCCAAGCTCAATACCAACGTGGCGGGCGTCAACGTACTGGGCGAACTGAAGACCTCGGGGGTGACCGGATTTCTGGTGGCCCAGTATCCGGTAGAGAACTTCCGGATTTTCGGCAAGCTCGGTTTCGCGTGGTTGGATAACGAAGTGAATCTCACTGTGCCAGGCGTGATTTCGGGCGATGACTCGGATACTTCGACCGAAATTGCATATGGTCTTGGTGCGGCGTTCATGTTCAACAGAAATTTCGGCATCCGCGGCGAGTGGGAACGGCTGAGGTACAAGTGGGAAGGCAGAAAAGAGTCGCTGAATGTGTTCTCGGTCGGCCTGCAGTACAACTTCTAAGCTGTTCGGCGGCCGAAGGAACGGCCCTGCGGGGCCGTTTTCATTGCTGCTCCTCGTTCTCCATCGGCGGTATCGACCGGCGGCACTGGCAGCACCGTCTCGGGAGTCAGCAGTACGGCGAAGCACGCCACGACGATGGCTAATGGGGCGACGACAAAGCGCAATCGCTGCTTGGAAAGCGAACGCGTGCTCTGGCTCGCCGTCTTGGACTATCTGCTGCTGAGCTACCACTTCGCCGCGCAGCACTTTGGCGTACTCAGTCTCTACCGCGCACGCGCGGGACGAGCGTCGGAGAGGTCCACGCGACGACTCGATCGATGATTCGCTTTGATCGTCGGCGGCGGTTTCGTCGTGGTCGCAGAGGCCTTGGCCGGATCGATCGCCTTCCAGGATCGTTGGATCGATCCGTTGCTGGGAGCAGTCGGAGCCGATCTGTTTGCGCACACGCTGCGCGATGGAGGCATCGTCCTCGTCGTGATCCTGACCGCGCTTATGCTGCGCGTCGCCTACGTCCTTGGCGTTTCGGCCATGGTGCTCTTTGCCTTCCTCGCGCGAGACCCCTTTCTGTTCATTGTGCTGTGGAGCGTGCAGCACTGGAGCGCCGCGATGGGACTCACGTCGCTCGCCGCTTCCGGCGGTATCCAGGAGCCCGCCACGCAATGGCAGCGGTTGCTGGCGCCCATCAACCGACGCGGCTGGGCGGTGCTCGTCGTGCTCGCCCTTGTCTCCACCCTGCTGCTGCCGCTGCTCGAGGTGGAGGCCGTGGCCGATGAATTCGTCTACGCGGACCGCATCTACGGTGATGTGGCGTGGTGGCTGCGCTCGTCGCCCTTCGTGCCGGTGCTGCTAGCCCTGGGCTTCGCAACCGGCTTCATTCACTACGTGCTGGACCGCGCTGCCTTTCGCTTCTCATCGCCCGACGTGAGGCTGGCAGCGCGCGGCTTGCCGCGGTCATAACTGTGTCCCTCCAGCGGCGAGTGGCGTGTCGCATGCACAGCGTCAGACACGCGCATGCAAATACGTCGAGAGTTCTTCAAGAGTCTCGGGGTCGACGGGTTTGACGAGGTGTCCGTCGAATCCTGCGTCTGAAGACTTGCGCCGGTCGTCCTCCTGGCCCCATCCGGTCACCGCGATCAACGTCATCTGCGCACCCCACGCATGCTCGCGAATTCGACGGCACGCCTCGTATCCGTTCATTTTGGGCATGCCGAGATCGAGCAGCACGATATCCGGACGAAAGTCTTCGGCGACCTGCAAGGCGTGTTCCCCATCATAGGCACTTCGAACGACGTGCCCTTTCAGTTCCAGCAGCATGGAGAGACTTTCCGCTGCGTCACGGTTGTCATCCACGACTAGGATCTTCAAGCTCTGTGGAGCTAACACCGTGCTGGCTGGTGTCGCGGGTTCTGCATCGATCGTCAATCGTGTCGGCACACGCACACGGAATTCGCTTCCACGACCGAGCCCCTCGCTGTGTGCCTGGATTGTGCCGCCGTGCAACGACACCAGGCCCTTCGCAACTGAAAGGCCAATGCCCAAGCCACCCTGAGCGTTAGACGACGGGCTTCCAACCTGCGTGAACATCTCGAAAATCGATTCCACGCTCTCGGCAGGAATGCCGATGCCGTTGTCGGTGACCGACACCTCAACCTCATGTCCGCGATGCTCGGCCTTCAGCACTATTCGTCCTCCGGGTGGTGTGTACTTTGCCGCGTTGTTGAGCAAGTTCGAAAGGATCTGCGAAAAGCGCACCGGGTCAGCATTCAGAACCGCAGGCGCGGAGGGCAACGATACCGAAAATACGTGCCCCATCTCCTCGATCAGTGGACGGTTCGCCTCCACCGCCGCATCCACAACCTGCCGGAGGTCTATCCGCTCGCTATTAAGAGTGATCTTGCCCCGTGAAATCCGGCTAACGTCGAGAAGATCGTCGAGAAGTCGCGCCATGTGCTGCAGCTGACGCTCCATCATCGCCAGCACCGTGTCCGATCGCGACTCGGCATCCGTCATACGAAGGATGGCTACCCCCGTACGGATAGGCGCCAGCGGATTGCGCAGCTCGTGCGCGAGGCTCGCGAGAAACACGTCCTTGCGGCGATCCGCCTCCCTCAAACGCGTGACCCGCCTGCCGATGAACACGAACCATGGAAACGTGACTGCCATGACGAGCAGCTGGAGCAGGTCCAGGCGCAACATCTCCACGTCCTCGATGTTGACGTAGCGCAGCCCCGCCATCAGCGCAAAGCAAGCCAACGATTCCCAACCAAGAACGGTCAGCGGCGTGCCAGTCGAACGCAACATTCCAAACATCAATGCGACAAAAAAGAACGCGGCGAACACGAGTCGCGTATCGGGTGCGCGGTAGACCACGAACAACATCGTGGACACCGCGGCGAGAAACTGGAGTTCCGTAAGACTGGGATCAGGAAACCGCAGGTTCAGCCCTGAGCGGAAGAGCGCGAGGAACACGAGTACTGCCGCCATGGCTATTGCCGAAGCTTGAACAAGCGTCTCGCGATCCACCTTGCCCTGCGTGTGAAAGATGGCGAGGACGCCGAGGTAGACCAACGAGAACGTACTGGCGAGCAGAAACCGCCGAAAGCGAAGGCGCTGGTTGACCTCGTTCCGTGTCAGCGACGGAATGGCGGCAATCTTTTGGCGCATTGAATGTGTAGGCCGGCGGGCGCATGCAGTGTGCACCGGCCCTGTGACATTTGCGATACCGATGTTTGGTACCCGATGCAGCGGCGAGCCTTCTGAGCCAGACGGTCTCCCGATAAACTGAACTGACAAAACAGGACAGGAGACAGGATGGGCCACGAAGAATCCGGCCGCCGTCCGTCGCGCAGCGACGTCGATGCACCGTTGCGCGGCGTGCGCGTTGCTGAATTCTGCTCAACCGCCGCCGGGCCATTCTGCGCAATGCTTCTCGCCGATATGGGCGCGGACGTCGTCAAGGTCGAGCCGCCAGATGGCGACCCGCTTCGTGAGTGGCCGCCGATTACCGACGGATACAGCGAGAACTTTGCTGCGCTCAATCGCAACAAGAAATCAGTGGTGCTTGACCTAAAAGATGCCGCCGCAGCGGAGACGGCTCGCCGTCTTGTGTTGGATTGCGACGTCGTCGTCGAAAACAACCGGCCCGGCGTGATGGATCGTCTCGGGTTGGGTTACTCCGCTCTCTCAGAGCTCAAGCCCTCCCTTGTTTACTGCTCGATCTCCGCCTATGGACAAACAGGTCCTCGCGCAACCGAAGGGGGCTTTGACCTCACGCTGCAGGCAGCGGCGGGCGTGATGAGTGTTACGGGGGAAGAAGGCGGCGCGCCGGTCAAGTGCGGCGTACCAATCGCTGATTTTGCGACCGGCCTGTACGGCGCTTATTCGATTGCTGCCGCACTTCTTACGGTGCGCGCCGGTGGAGCCGGTGCTCACATCGACGTACCGATGTTCGGCTGCACGCTGGCGATCGCTGCGCTGCAGACCAGCGAGCTGTTCGGTACCGGCCGTAGCCCGCGTAGGCTTGGATCCGCTCATCCGCGCAATGCTCCCTACCAAGCATTTGCAGCCGCCGACGGCTATTTTGCAATCGCAGCCGGCAATCAACAGTTGTGGCTCAAGGTTGTGAAAGCAGTCAACTTGCCCGCGCTGGCGAATGACTCACGCTTCTCCAGCACGCGCGAGCGCGCAGCGAATCAAACGGCGCTAAAGGAGATTCTCGAGGCGGAGTTCCGCAAGGCAAGCGCCGCGCACTGGTTGAAGGTATTTGCGGAGGCGGGTGTGCCGCATGCTGCGATCAACGATTACGCCGCTGCTCTAGCAGATGCGCAGGTCCGCCACATGGGTTGGGTGCAGCCTCTGCGACTGCCAAACGGAACGATGACTCAAACTTTTGGCTCGCCGATAAGACTGAACGGGCGAGCTGTGCCGATTTATGCGCCGCCGCCTGCGCTGGGTCAGCACACCAGCGAAATCCAAGCGCGCTACATGAAAGTCGAGGCAGCCAATGACTGATGCCCTGAAGCGCTTTGTCAGACGAGATGACCGCGCTCGTCGACTCCCACGATGGCGAGTCCAACAACGAACAACACCTGCTCGACGGTGCCCGCACTGCGATGAAGCAGCTCATCGCGGTCGATGATTGGTTGCCGGACGCGTTTGCCAAGCCACATCCCGTTTACTACCAGCAGTATCTGCTCTACCGCGACCCGCAAGACCGTTTCTCGGTGGTGAGCTTTGTGTGGGGACCGGGCCAGAAAACACCGGTGCACGACCACACCGTGTGGGGCGTGATCGGCATGCTGCGCGGTGCCGAACGGGCGGCTCCCTATGCTTTCGAGAATGGACAGCTCGTGCGATCCGGTGACGAAGTGCGCCTGGATCCGGGCGATGTCGAACTGGTATCACCTTCTATCGGCGACATCCACGTAGTGAGCAACGCCTACGACGATCGCGTATCGATCAGCATCCACTGCTATGGCGCGGACATCGGCAAAGTGCGCCGCCACGTGTTCGACGTCGGCAGCGGAGCCGTCAAGGAATTCGTTTCCGGCTACGCCAACGCTTAAGGCAAGCCTGAAACTCGAAATGAAGTACATCGCCGTACATCAGGAGATCGATTGCGTGACAGTCACGCTCAATCGTCCCGAAGTCGCCAACGCGTTGTCCGCCGAAATGGTGGACGAGTTAACGGCAGCCGTGGCGGAGGCCGAAGCTGCAGGCGTGAGGTTGCTTGTGTTCAGAGGAAAGGGCCGGCACTTCTGTGCGGGTTTCGATTTTGGTGGATTCGAAGCTCAGAGTGAGGGCGAGCTACTGCAGCGGTTCGTTCGTATCGAACTATTGCTGCAGGCAATCGCGCGCTCGAGCTGTATCACGATCGCATTCGCTCACGGACGCAACTTCGGTGCAGGCGTGGATCTTTTCGCCGCATGTCGCTGGCGAATCGCCGAGGAGGCAAGCACATTCCGGATGCCGGGTCTTGCGTTCGGCGTCGTGCTCGGCACGCGTCGCTTTGCCGCCATCGTCGGTAACGACAACGCGCGCGAAATTCTCGAGACGCTACGCACGTTCACGGCGCCGCAGGCCCTCGCTATCGGCTTCGTGCGGCGCATTGCCGCGGCCGATACGTGGGCTTCGCTCGTTGACGAAGCGCGAACGACCGTCAGCCTCCCCGACGCGAGTCGCACGCGCCTTTACCGTACGTTGACCGACGATTTCGACGATCGCGATTTGGCGGAACTGGTGCGTTCTGCCGTCGAACCAGGTTTGAAACAGCGCATACGCAACTACCTGACGGCGCAGGAACGCCTACGCGCAACTGCGTAGTTGCAACGAGAAAATATATATCTTCACAACCAGGGAGCAAAAGGTGCCATCGATCACCGGGAGTTGCATGTGTGGCCAAGTGCGCTACAGCTCGTCTGCAGAACCGGCGCTGACCGCTTTCTGTCACTGCCGAAATTGTCAGAAGGCAGGTGGCGGCGGATATTCAGTCAACGTGGCAGTGCCAACCGCATCTCTAGATGTGCAGGGCACGGCGAAATCCTATGGCGCGACCGGAGCCTCAGGGCTGCAAGTGACTCGTCTGTTTTGCCCACAGTGTGGTTCCGCGTTATTTACAGAGGCCGCTGCGTTTGCCGGCATGACGTTCGTCAAGGCTGGGTCACTTGATGACCCGTCTTGGATCCAACCGACGCTACATATCTGGTGCGATTCCAAACAACCGTGGGACCAGCTTCCAGAGGGCGCAACGTGTGTCGGCAAGAATCCGTCCGCCTAGGGCGCCGTCTTGTTATGGCTTTGCACTCGGCGCGCCTCCAAACGGCAGCGGCCTCAGCGTCCGCAGATACGCGACGATCGCGACCATGTCTTCGTCATTGATGTTCCTGTACCAGTCAAAAGCCATCGGCGGCTTCAGCGGAGTGCCGTCGCGGCTCTTGCCTTCGCGAATCGCACGCGCGATCTCGGCATCGCTCCAATGCTTGAGGCCAGTGGGCGTCAGGTTTCTTGAAACCGATACACCCCACGGTCCGGCAAATGGAGAACCGCCGGCGCCGAGGCTTTGTCTATCCATGCCTCGCTCGTTGTACGGCGTGTGGCAGTCGATGCAATGGCCGAGAGGTCCGGCCAGGTACGCGCCGTACTTGACCTGATTGTTGCGTGGCGGCGCGACGATCGTCTTCTTGATCGCCGGTCCATAGCTGCGCGGCAGCTTGATGTGAAAGACGGACTTCGGCACGACGTTCTTCACCGCCGGCTGCGCGCGCAAATACGCCACCAGTGCGCGCGCGTCGTCATCTGAGATGCCGCGATACATGTGAATCGGCATCGGCGGGCCGATCAGCGAGCCGTCGGGTCGAATGCCTTCACGAATTCCACGCATCAGCTGCGCATCGCTCCATTTGCCGATGCCCGTCTCTGGATCGGGCGTGATGTTTGACGCGTACGCTTTGAACGGCTTCTCGTCGAAGACTTGTCCGCCGGACAGGCCGAGCTCCGGGATCAGGCGGCCTTGCTTGTCGCGCTGCGCGTGGCAGTTGCCGCACGCGACGATGCTGTTCATCAGATAGTTGCCGCGTTCAAGAAGCTTTGCATCCTGACCGAGCGCAGGCTGTGCCGCAAATGCAAGCGCGCCGAAAGCGACTACAAGTGGAATACGCATCGAAGCTGATCTCCCATCGTAGCTAGTATTGGAAGCATGAACCTTGTTGCCCTAGTTGCGTATTTGCTCGTGGGCAAGTTCGACATCGCCACGCTGCCGGCGGCTGCCGAGGGAGTGACAGCGTAATCGTTTTATAGAGCTAAATTTTATAGAGCTAAAAACTGACGCGCGGCGACTGTATGGCCACGTTCCTGCGTGAACATCCGCAGCGCAAACCGTCCGGCGTCGGTTTCCCGAAAGCGCAAGACCTCTTCGCGCATCCCGGCCGGTACATCGTCAAGCGCCGGTTGGACGGCGCGGCATTCGGCAGGCAACAGCACCGGTGCCGCAAGCGCCGCAAAGGTCAGATCGGCTGCGGTGAAACGCTCGCCGGCTAGAAACTGTCGCCCGTCACTCAGCAGTCCGTCCACTTGTCCAAATACGCCACGCACGCGCTCGAGTGAACGCTGCGCGTTCTCCGGCGTGATCTTGTATGCCGTGCGGACCAGCCGCCGCACCAACGGCGTGATCAGCTGAATCACGCTCGCCTCGAGCGGTCGCACGTCACGCGCCCACAGCGAGCGGAGCGAGTTCGTCTGCGCCAGCGCCTGTCCGTACGCCCAGCGGCGCGTATGCGGGCCGAGCTCCCTGTCGAACCGCTCCTCGAGTTCTTCCACGTCGCGTCGCAGCTCGGCATCGAGCGGGTAAAGCAGGTCGCCGCCGCAAACGGTATCTACGTGCTTGAGAATATCAGTCGAATCACTGAAGCGACTGCCTGCATGCACCAGCACCGGCACGGTGCCACGCTCATGGCGCTTCGTCGCAAGCCGATGAAGCAGCGGCGCATGCGGCTCCTCCCGGTACGGCAACGCGACACGGTCGAGCGCCCAGCGCGCCTTCTCGCAGTAGTGACTGAGCGGGATGGTGATCAGGATCGCGGGAGCAGGTTCGGTCATGAGCGCACTCTAAGTACATTTCGCATCAATGAAGCACCTGCTCGACAACATCTTCTGGCACGCACTGTTCGGCCCGCAGGCGAAGTTCGCCGCAGGCAATCAGGCAGCGCGCCGCTACGCGTCCGGCTTCTCGCCGATCGTCGCGTTCGCTGATCAACTGAGGCCCGACTTCTCGGCGCTGGCTGCGTTCTGCGAGCCGGGCGAACACTTCTACACCGAGGGCTGGACAGGCGCGGCTCCCGCCGGCTGGCAAATCAAAGTCGAGTCGACGATGCTCAAGATGATTTGGGAAGCCGATCTTCCGCCGGCGGACGACGCACCGGACGCAGTGCCGCTGAATGCGAAGCACGCGCCGCAGGCACTCGAGCTCGCCGGGCTGACGCATCCTGGTCCGTTCGGCGTGCGCACGATCGAGCTTGGTGAGTACTTCGGTGTGTTCGGTGGTGAGCGGCTGATTGCAATGGCGGGCGAGCGCTCGCACGCCGGGGTGATGCGAGAGATCAGCGGCGTTTGCACGCATCCTGACTTTCAGGGCCGTGGCCTGGCGAAGCGGCTGATGCTCAAGTTGATTCGCCGAGAGATGCTGCGCAACGAAACGCCGTTCCTGCACGTAATGCACGACAACACTGGCGCGCGTCGGCTTTACGAGCGGATGGGCTTTCGCAACTACAAGGAAACTGTCGTCCGCGTTATTTCACGAGACTGAGCAAAGATGCGAAAAACGCCTCCGACCAAGTCGATCGGAGGGCTCCCCAACATTCACTAATCCAGCGGCGTCAAACTATTCCGAACCGCAAACCGCCCAATATCCTCGCCCAACTTCAACCCCGCAGTCGTCGCGAAACGAAAATGCAGGCCGGCTTTCACGCGTGAATCGGCGTTTTCGCGCGCGGCTTCGCTGAAACTCTTGAACGAACGCTGCGGGTTGGCCGGCATCGCCGACGTGGACGTGAATGTGAACGAAACATCGTCCCGTCCGAACGTCTCTGCAAGCACAACGGCCGCCGCCGCGCCAAGCGCACTGTGTGTCGACGGATAGTCCTGCACCGGCGGCGTGACGAGTAGCGGCGTAAAGCTCGCATCCGGCGCCGTCTGCGGGTTGCCGTCGGCGTCCGCCATGCGGATCGCCGTCTCCGGCCGCCACAGGTTGTAGTGAAACTTCGAGTCCCAACCGGCGATGTACGCGTCCGCCATCACGGAGTTGTCGGTGATCGCGTACGACGTGGGGTACGAGTCCGAAGCTGCTTTCAACCGCGCGTTCCGGCGCGAATTCGGCGCGCCGCCTGCCGCCTGGCGCCGCAGCGATGCCAGCAACCAAGTGACCGAGCACACTGCTGATGTGGTCGATGAACGCACTACGAGCGCTGCGTTATGACAAGTTCCAGCTCTACTTCTGCGGGCACCGATTCGCGATTAACGAATCGGTGCCTGGACCACGAATTACTCACCACCGTTATAGGTATTGCTTTCTGTGAACAGTTCGTCTGGCGCGCCCGAGAAGCTCGCGCAACCTGCTGCCAAAGAGACCAAAACCGCAACGATGATTGAAAGGACAGATTTGCTTTTCATGATTTTCTCCAGTTAGGTACAGAACGATTTAATGAACTTCCGTTCGTGACTGAACGGTTCGGAGAGTCTCAATCAGACCGAGACAATCGGACAGAGCAGATTCATCGAGAATCGTGCAGAAAATTCAGCAACGTATGGCGGGTCTAGCTAGCGGCTCGCCAACACGGTTGCCGTCGGCTGGCCGTATCCCGCATCAGCGACATACGAAAATGCGAGCAGGTCGATCAAGCCACCGATCGATAACGTTATCGACAGAGCAGCAATCACGATTGCTAGTCGGACCCATGGGGCCTTGCGTTTGTATTCACCGTTCATTTTGGTTCTCCATTTGGCCTGTCTGATCAGGCGCCTGGATCGTGCGCTGAGCGGCAGCGCAAGTCTGTGGGTAAATGCTCAACAGTTTTGAAGAAAATTCGGAAAGGACAACATGAAGAGGCTTGCCGCGCTGGCGTTTGTCGGCGCTTCCCTATCCATCACTTGCTCTAAACCAGGCAACAGAGACTTGCTAGAGCGGCCGCGAGCCTTCGTGCAGTGCTGATAGTTGCTGCCTCAGTTGATCGAGCGATCGCGCAGGCAACTGGCAGCGACCGTGCTGACAAAGATAGAGCTCTGAAGTGATGCGTGCGGCAAGCAGCGGCAGCGAGTCCGGGGGACCAGTAACAAACGTCACCAGTGGAGCGAACTCGCTTCGCGCCGCGACACTCAGCTGATCGGCGTTGGCGTTCGCCGGTATTGCGAGATGCGCTCCATGCTGATTGATCAGATGGGCATGCAACAGCGCTGGTGCCGCTTCGGGAGCTTGCGCAAGTAATCCAATTTGCCGGTCTATCGCCTGGTGCGCAATATCAACCCAGTCGCTGCGGTCGTAAACGCCAGCTAGCCGCAGTAGCAACTCGCAAGCTGCGGCTGTTCCACTTGGCGTCGCACCATCGAACGATTCCCGCGCGCGCATTGGCAATAGACCTGGTTCGCTGTCATAGAAGCCTTCGTCACTGTCAAAGAACCGGTCGATCATCTGACCAGCGAGCCGATGCGCCGACTGTAGCCATTGCAATTCGCCAGTCGCTGCATGCAGCTCGAGCATTCCGAGGCCAACCTGCGCATGATCGGCGAGATAACTTTCCGTGCGTAATGTCCCGGCTCTCCACGCGTGGTGTAGCCGCCCGTCGCGACTCATCGTGTCGAGCAAAAACAGCGCAGTCTGTCGAGCACATTCAATTAGATCGGGGCGATCCAGTAGTCGCCCAGCCTCGGCGAGCGCGCGCAACGCGATGCCGTTCCAGTCGGCAAGCACTTTGTCATCGGTGATCGGCCAGACCCGCTGGGACCGCACTTCGTACAACCGGTCACGCACCGACCGTTCCCATTGCGCGAAGGCGTCTTCGGACAGACCAAGCAGCGCGCGTACTGACTCGGGGTCGCGGCGCTCGAGAACATTCAACCCATGTTCCCAATTGCCTGATTCGCTAACGCCATACAAGCGAAGTGCTGCATCGGCATCGGATCCCAGCGCTGCACGCAACTGATCAGCCGTCCACACGTAGAATTTTCCCTCGACACCTTCCGAGTCCGCGTCCTGTGCAGAGCTATAGGCGGCAGGCGCAAACGACGGATGCATTTCGCGCTGCAGCCACGCAATCGTGTCCTCGGCGACGAAGCGCAGGCGTTCGTCGGACGTCAGGCGATAGGCCCCGACATAGACGCGTATGAGCTGGGCGTTGTCGTACAGCATCTTCTCGAAATGCGGCACATGCCAGCGCTGATCGGTCGAGTAACGTGCAAAGCCACCGCCCACATGGTCATACATGCCGCCCGCCGCCATCGCAATTAGCGTTTGGGTCAGCATCGCACGCGCGTCGTTACTTCCAAGCACCGCCAGACTCAATAGATATTGCAGTAGCGGCGCTTGAGGAAATTTCGGCGTCGTTCCGAAGCCACCATGCGTTCGATCGAAGCGGCGCATTAGTTGCGACGTCGCCTTTGTGTGAATGTTGTCGACCGTCGCACGTTGCGGCACGCCGCCGGCACGCACGTGTTCGAGCAATTCCTGCGCGTGTTGCTCGACATCTGCGCGCCGCTGCGTCCAAGCTTCACGCACCCCACGTAGCACGTCGGCGAACGTGGGCATTCCATGCTTTGCCCGTGGCGGAAAGTAAGTCCCGCCATAAAAGGGCTTTAAGTCGGGCGTCAAAAACATGTTGAGCGGCCACCCTCCATGGCCGCTCATCGCTTGCAGCGCACTCATGTAGACGTGATCGACATCAGGCAGTTCTTCGCGATCAACCTTGATCGCGACGAAGCCTTCGGCGAGCTGGCGAGCAATAGCGTCATCCTCGAAGCTTTCACGCTCCATCACATGACACCAGTGACAGGTCGCGTATCCGATCGATAAGAAAATCGGCTTGTTTTCGGTCCGTGCCCTTGCAAACGCTTCTTCGCCCCAGGGATACCAGTCGACCGGGTTATGCGCATGCTGCAATAGATAAGGGCTCGTTTCCTGGGCGAGCCGATTTGATGAGCGGGCAGCGGCAGTCATCTGTTGGCGCGCTTTCAATACGGCGTTCAGAGCACGGCATGCACGCAGTGAGGGCGGCGCGGCGGAACGGCGATTACGCAATCAGGTTCATCTAGACTTCTGACAAGGCGGACTCAGCAGTCCGAGCGGGCGTATTGCAGTGGTCTGAGCAAGAAAGGCGCCGCGGAGAAAGCTGTCGCCCAAGAACGTGCTGTTGAAATTGCAAATGATCAGGTCTCGTTTTCTTCGCATCCTGTGGGCATCGCCTTGCTCGCTCGTCGGGCTTGCGCTGGGCGCCGTTGTGCTGCTGTTCGGCGGGTCAGTGCGACGGGTGGGTTGTGCACTTGAGTTTGCGTCCTATCAGTGGCCCCGCACCGTCGACCTCACGCTTGCGGCGTCTACCTTTCTCGGCGATTACTTTCGGCCACGTAATCCTCGGGCATCAGTCTTCAGGACCTCGTCCGACTAAGAGCACACGAGCTGGTGCACGTCCGGCAATACGAGCGTCTAGGTCCACTCTTCTTCATCGCTTATCCCGCGTCCAGCCTGCTGGCCGCAGCGACGGGTCGCTGTCCATACCGAAACAACCGCTTCGAAATGGAAGCCTTCGCGCAATCTCAGATGGTCGGCACAAGTCCTGATACATAGAGATTGGAAACAGGCGTTCTCATTCATTCCGCCGTAGCGCGTTGTTCGGCTCTAACTCGTAGCTCCACACCTCGGTGAGTTGCCGCCCGTTGATGTTTAGCGAACTGCGCAGCGCGAGTGGCTTGTCTGCGTCGGCCTGCGCGAGAATGGACAAGCGCCAAAAGCCAGTGGCGTCGATGCGCTCGAGCTGATGCTCGAGGATCGTCGTACCTTCGTGCGAACTAATCGCCGCGACGAGCGGTGCATCGGCATTCAACTGGTCGAGACGCGCGCCTGTGAAGTCGACGATGAAGCGATACTTGCCAGCCGTGGAGCTGGCATCGATGACGTCGCGCCCTACAAAAGTATTGACGACCCGAGCGAGCTTCGTCTGCGCGATCGCCGGACCGCCGAAGCTCAACCGATACTTCAGATCGAGCTTCGACCCGCCGTCCACGGGATGCGGCAGCGTCCAGAACGCGACGATGTTATCCAGGAACTCATTCTTCGTCGGTAACTGCACCAGCAAAACTCGGCCGGGTTCAAAGCCTTGTTCTAGCCGGACCATTGCGCTCGGCCGCCGATGGTAGTTCGTTTCAGCATCCTCATAGGATGCAAAGCGCGTATCCCGCTGCAGCAAGCCAAATTCTCTGCCTGCAGAAAAATTGTGAAACGTTATCTTCGACGGGTTCAACAGTGGCTGCCATATCCAATCGCCCAAGCCATCCTGGACCAGCAGCCCGTCTGAGTCGTGCACCTCGGGCCGCCAGGCGTCTGGTGGCCGCGGCGTGTTCTCGCCATAGAAATACATACTCGTCAAAGCTGCGATACCAAGCTGCTCGATTCGATCACGCGTAAACAGCACCGCACTGACGTCAAGGCGGGTCGAGGCGCCGGGCGAAATCAGAAACTTGTAGGCGCCAGTGAGGCGTGGACTGTTGAGCAATGCATACACGGTCATGCGGCTTGCGCGAGGTCGCGGACGAACAAGCCAAAACTCGATGAAGTCCGGAAACTCTTCGCCTGAGGCGAGTCCGGTGTCGATTGCCGCACCCCGAACCGAAAGACCCCACTGTCCGCCCTTGCCGATGGCGCGGAAGTAGCTGCCGCCAGCGAACACAAGAAACTTGTCGTCGATGTTGGGCTGACCGAGTGAGTGACTCAGCTCGAAGCCCGCGTATCCGAGGTCATTCGGAATTCGCTTTTCGAGCTCCACCTCGTCGAAAGTGAAATGTTCCTTGCGAAACTTGAGGCGCTGCACATCACGTCCGATGACTTCGTTTATCGCCACCGTGCGTGTGTACACGTTGCCAGGCATCACCGGCCAGACCTGAAATGTGGAGTGAGTATCGCGCCAGAGATTGTGCTGCGGCTGATGGCGGATACCGCGATATTGGTCGTAACCAATCTCGCGCATAAACCGCGGTGTTTCGACCGGCGGCTGGTAGGGTGCGGCGGCCAGTTCCCTCGCTCGCGCGACGACATCCTCAAAACCAAATGCAAGTGCGCTCGATACAGGTACCAGCGCAGCGACGAGCACGCTTACGATCCGCTTCCAGTGGACCCGCGCGTCACGGTCACGCGTCCCGGTTTTGCATCTGACGTTGCCGGCTCGCGCGGAGCACAAGACATGATTGCAAGCTCTGATTCCAATGTCCGGT
>CAWDDF010000010.1:0-426715 GCA_963801035.1 uncultured beta proteobacterium
GTTGAAGATGATCTCGAAGAAGCTAAGCGGCATAAATCTGCCGTCTGCGTCCAGCGTGTGTCCGGTGGGCGTCTGCATCCATGAATTGGCCGCGAGGATCCAGAACGCTGACAGCAGCGTGCCCCCCGCGACCAGACACGTGGCGACAAAATGCAGATGCTTGCCGACCCGGTTCAATCCGAACAGCATCACGCCGAGAAAACCTGCCTCGAGGAAAAACGCCGTTAATACTTCGTAACCGAGCAACGGACCAATCACCGCCGAAGTGCGGTCAGCGAACACCGACCAGTTCGTGCCGAACTGATACGACATGACAATGCCCGAGACAACACCCATCGCAAAGGCGATTGCGAAGATGCGAAGCCAGTAACGAAATATGTCGAGATACAGATCGTTACCGGTCCACAGCCACCGGGCTTCCAGGACAGCCAGATAGCTTGCGAGTCCGATCGTGAACGCCGGAAACAGGAAATGCCAGACGATCGTGAAGGCGAACTGAAAACGCGCCAGATCAAGCGCACTGGGGAGAAAATCGAGCGACATTACAAATCTACTTTGCGCCTAAAAGGCACCCTTTTCCAGCCAGCGCTCGATTTGCGGAATTCGATCGTTGCCCCAGAAAAGCTCGCCGTCGACGATGATTGTCGGCGCGCCGAAGATCCCGAGCTGGATGGCGTGATCGACGAGCGCCCTCAACCGATCCTTGACTTCGGGTTGCTGCACCCCTGCGGCGAGTGCGTCCGCATCGATGCCGACTTCGCGTGCAATGTCGCTGACGACGGCTGCGTCGGAGATATCGCGGTCATCGACGAAAAAGGCGCGGTACACCGCATGAATGAAAGGCGCTACGAGCGCGGGATGATGCTGCTGCAGCCATACAACCGAGCGCTTCGCCGCCACGCTTCCAATCGGGAATCGGCTTGGCGTTCGATACGGCACGCCGGCAAAACGCGCCGAGCGTTCGAAGTCGCGCTTTGCGTAAATAGCCTTCGGCCCATATTGCTCGGTCAGCGGTGCTCCGCCGGAGGCCTTGAAGACGGCCCCGAGCAGCACTGGTTTGTAGTCGACGGTGCGTCCATGCCGTGCGGCAACAGGTTCGATCTGTTCGGAAGCGATGTAGGAGTAAGGAGATGAAAAGTCGAAGTGAAACTCGATTGGCTTGGGCATCGCGTCCTCTCTGCTTGATTCCGCTTCGTCACTTCAGCCGAGCGTAGTGCATGCGCGTGCGATACATCATCTGCACGCTGCCGTTTTGCTCGTGAGCATCGAACAGGGCGTTCAGTGCCAATAGCATCGCCGCATGGCGCGGATCGCCCGGGGGCGGTAGATAGGACGCCGATTTGGCCAGGGCCAATAGATCTTCGCGCTCGAGTTCGCGCGGATTATCGAACATGGCGACCATTGCCTGCGCGGGCGCAAAGAATTGCGCGATCGCTTTTTCGTCGATATGGCGATGGACCGTGTTGGCGTAGTCAATGCCGTGCGTGCGTAGCATTGCCTCGTAGCCGGCGAGAAATGCGGTGCCGGTTGATTGCCGATCATTCCAGATCAACGCAACCCAGCCGCCTGGTCGCAGGATGCGCCGTGCTTCGATTGCAGCGTGCTCGGCGCGAAACCAATGAAACGCCTGGCCCGCAATGACGAGATCGGCCGCGTCGTGTGGAAGTGTGGTGGCTTCTGCAGTGCCGGCAACACTTCGATACGCGCCGCCATCAGCCACATACGCCGCCAACTGCTGATCGCCTGCGAGTCGCATCGCCTCGTTCGGCTCGACGCCGATCACCGAATAGCCGCTGCGCAAAAATGGCTCCGCCGACAGTCCGGTACCCACGCCAAGATCGACGATCAATTGCCCATGTTTGAGCGCACCGACTTGCTGCAAGTGATCGACGAGCTGCCGCGGGTAAGACGGCCGGCCCCGCACATAAGCGTCCGCTCTATTGGAAAATCGCTCGGTGGCACCCAGCGGCATTGGCGTCTCTTCCTTACAAGTGCCGCGCGATCAGGATCCGCTGAATATCGCTTGTGCCCTCATAAATCTGGCACACGCGTACGTCGCGGTAAATGCGCTCGACGGGGAAGTCTGCGACATAACCGTAGCCGCCATGAATCTGGATCGCATCCGAGCACACCGCCTCCGCCATCTCGGAAGCAAACAACTTAGCCATCGCCGCCTGCTTCAAACACGGCTGGCCGTCGTCCTTCAACGCGGCTGCGTGATGAATCAGCTGCCGCGCCGCTTCCAACTGCGTGCACATATCGGCCAATCGAAACTGGACTGCCTGATGCTCGAAGATCGGCTTGCCGAACGCTTCGCGCTCTTTCGCGTACTTCAGCGCCGCTTCGTACGCGGCCCGCGCCATGCCGAGCGCCTGCGAGGCGATTCCGATCCGTCCGCCCTCGAGTCCCGATAGCGCGATCTTGTATCCCGCTGCCGCATCGCCGATCAAATTCTCCGACGGCACGCGGCAATTCTCGAACAGAATCTGCGCTGTGTCCGATGCGTGTTGTCCCATCTTTTCTTCAACGCGCGCGACCACATAGCCGGGCGTCTTCGTCTCGACGATGAACGCACCGATGCCGCGCTTACCGGCGGCCTTGTCGGTGACTGCCATCACGATCGCGACATCAGCCGTCTTGCCGCTCGTAACGAACTGCTTGACGCCATTTAGGACCCAACCGTCGCCCTCGCGAGTGGCGGTCGTGCGCAGGCCGGACGCGTCGGAGCCGACGTGCGGCTCGGTAAGACAAAACGCGCCGAGCATTTTTCCCTGCGCAAGGGGCACCAGATACTTTTGTTTCTGCGCCTCATTCGCCCAACTCAGCAAAATCGCGCACACCGGGCAGTTGTTCACGCTGATGATGGTCGAAGTCGCTCCGTCACCCGCAGCAATCTCCTCGAGCGCGATCGCGAGCGCCGTCGTGTCCATGCCTGCGCCACCATACTGATCGGGCACGACGATGCCGAATGTCCCAAGTGCCGCGAGCTCGGCAAGTGCCTGCTTTGGAAAAGTTGCGCTGCGATCCCATTCGGCTGCGAACGGAGCCAGGCGGTTAGTTGCAAACTCACGCAACGAATCACGCAACAGGCGATGCTCGTCAGTCTGCATCGCGCTTCATTCCACCGGTTTGCGGGCCGCACCTTTGTAAGTGAGCCAGTCGACTCGTCGTTTCAATACCATCCCAACAACGGTGCCAGCAATGAACGCGGCAAGCAGCAACGGCCCGCCGCCTACCGCCGTGAGGACGATGGCGACGTCGCGCGCGCAACCCAATGCGCGATACGCGGGGCACCATAGCGCGCTGATGTAGACAACAAGCACAAGCCACGTCAGGATCGCGACCAGGAATGCGCGCGACAAAGATTGCCTGACACCGGAGACGTCGCTGACGGCGTTCCGATAGAGCAACAACGCAAATAGCATCGATAGCGCAGCCGGAGCAATGATGAATACCCAAGTCGGCACGCCGGCCTCGGATGCGAAATTACGCATCACGACTTCGACCAATCCTGCGCCGAGCAGCGCACAGATCCCAAACACGAGCATCGCGAAAATGGCTATCGGCATCGGATTCTCGCAGTAACTTCAATTTCGATTTTCATCCGTGTATCGACGAGACCGCACACGATGGCAGTGGCTGCCGGCCGTGCGTTGGCGAAGTACTGGCCGAAGATCGGTGCTAAGTACTCAAAGGAGGCTGCGTCCGTCAGGTAGTAATGCACGCGAATCACATCATCGAGCGTACAGCCCGCTTCGGTGAGTGCTGCGCCGACGTTTCGGAAACACTGATGTGTTTGCGCGATGACGTCGTGTTCGATGGTCATCGCCGCATAGTCGAAACCCGTGGTGCCCGATACATGGACGTAATCACCGTCCACGACGGCCCGGCTGTAACCGGCAACCGCTTCAAAGGACGAGCCGGATGAAATTCGCCGGCGTTGATCCGTCGTTGCTACCAAGACAGTTGCTCGCCGTTGTAGCTGATGAATTTTCCGTTCGAAGAATCGTTTGCCGAGGCGAGTACGCGGCGCATGCCTTGTACGCTCGTCTTGACATCGATATCGGCACTGCCGCCGCCCATATCGGTACGCACCCAACCGGGATGAAACGCGATGCAGACGACGCCTTGCGGCCCGTATTCGAGGCTCGCCGTCTTCAGTGCTGCATTCACGGCCGCCTTGCTGGCGCGATACAGCCAGCTCGCCGTGTTTGTCATCAGTGACAACGAACCCATGCGGCTCGACAACACGGCAAGCTTCCCCTGCGCTGCGATCAGCGCCGGCGCCAGCGCTGGAATCAGCTGCATCGGTGCACGCACGTTGGTGTGCATCACCGCATCGAAGTCCAGACCTCCGGGCGACGTGATGGCTTGGCCGCGCGGCCCGGCAACCCCGGCATTGATAATTGCAATGTCGATTTTTTCGTCGGCCATCTTTTCGCCGAAGTCGAGAACCGCGCCTTCGTCGAGCATGTCGAGCACAGTTGGCTCGGCGCCGAGTTCGCGCAGCTTTGCCCCAGCTTCCGCCGACCGATGCGTGGCGATCACCCGATTGCCTTCGGCCACATACTGCCGAACGAATTCAAGGCCGATCCCGCGCGACGCGCCGACCACCAAGACCGTTGCCATCAGCGCTCCGCCTGTACGAGGCGAATGGCAACCGCAGCGAACAAAGCCCCGCCGATTGCGTTCAACACACGGCGCGTCACCCGGCTGGCACCGAATGCTCGCATCCGGTGAGTCAGCGCGACCAATGCGACGAGAAAAAGCGCGCCGCCGGTGACGAATACCGCGCCGAGAAACAGGAACGCCACCGTCTTGTCGGGCGCATCGGCCGATATGAATTGCGGCAGCAGCGCCAGAAAGAACAGTGCGACTTTGGGATTCAGCACGTTGGTAAGAAATCCCTGCGCGAAGACCTGCTTCGCCGGCAGCGGCGATGACACCGCCAGGGAGGTGGCGGAATCGTGCACCGAAGCGCGCAGCATGCCCAACGCGAGCCACAGCAGATACGCAGCGCCAAGCCACTTGATCGCGGTGAACGCAAGCGCCGAGGCCGCCAGCAGCGCCGCGAGCCCGAGCGCGGCTGCGAGCGTATGCACCACGCATCCCGCAGTGATTCCCAGTGCTGCGGCCATGCCAGTACGCCATCCGTGCTGCAGCGTGCGGCTCACGGTGAAAAGCATGTCGACGCCAGGCGTCGCGTACAGGACGAGTGCAGTGACGATGAAGAGAGCGAGATCGTGAGTTCCTAGCATTTGCCGAACGTCTACAGCAGCTCGATGGCCATCGCGGTGGCCTCGCCGCCGCCGATGCAAAGCGCTGCGACGCCGCGTTTGCCGCCTGTCTTCTTCAACGCGCCAAGGAGCGTTGTGACGATGCGTGCACCCGACGCACCGATCGGGTGACCGAGCGCGCACGCGCCGCCATGCACATTGACCTTATCGTGCGGAAGCTTCAATTCGTTCATTGCAGCCATCGTCACCGCAGCGAACGCCTCGTTGATTTCCCATAGGTCGACATCCGCAGCTTTCCATCCGACTTTTTTCAGCAGCTTATCGATCGCGCCAATCGGCGCGGTCGAGAACCACTCCGGTGCGGCCGCATGGACCGTGTGCCCGAGCACACGCGCAACCGGCCGCGCTGCACCCTTGTCGGCGCTCGACTGCCGCATCATCACCAGCGCTGCCGCGCCATCTGAGATCGACGACGCGTTGGCGGCGGTGATCGTGCCGTCTTTCTTGAACGCTGGCTTCAATCCACGAATCTTGTCGAGCTTGGCTTTGAACGGCTGTTCATCCTTGTTCACTTCAACGCTGCCGCCTTTGCCCGCGACCGACACCGGCGCAATCTCCCATGCGAAGCTGCCGTCGTTGTTCGCCTTGATCGCGCGTTCGGTCGACGCGATCGCAAACTCGTCCTGCTGATCACGCGTAAAGCAATACTTCGCGACGCAGTCTTCGGCGAATACACCCATCGCCTTGCCGCGCTGATATGCGTCTTCGAGTCCATCGAGTGCCATGTGATCGAAGGTCGTCACCGCGCCATATCGATAACCCTTGCGCGCGTTCACCATCAGGTGCGGCGCATTGGTCATGCTCTCCATGCCGCCGGCCACGATCACGTCAGCGCTGCCTGCGGCCAGCATGTCGTGCGCAAACATCATTGCGCGCATGCCGGAGCCGCACATCTTCGACAGTGTCACCGCGCCGACCGACTGCGGCAGTCCGGCACCGAGTACTGCCTGCCGTGCGGGCGCCTGGCCCTGGCCGGCCATCAAGCAACAACCCATCAACGCCTCATCCACGGCATCGCCCGCGATACCGGCACGCTCGACAGCGGCCTTGATGGCAACGGCGCCGAGCTGGTGTGCTTGCAGCGACGCGAAATCGCCGAGCAGGCCGCCGATAGGCGTTCGGGCGGCGGAAACGATGACGATCGGATCATTCATGGCGTAATCATTGGGTTGTGGCAATCAATCCGGCACGGTCGGAAACCGATTCTGACGCATGCGGCTTTCCAAAACGAGTATCGAATCGAAGGGATTGCGGATATGGAAACACGTTCTCCATATGCCCGGATTGAATACGAGACTTGCGCGTGTTCCAGAAGTCCGGCGTCAGCAGATCGGCGTGATGTTTGGTGAATGCAGCTCGAATGCGATCGTCGCCAAGCAGAAATGTGCCCCACTTTTCGGGAAACATGTCGTGTTTGCCGACCGAGTACCAGGCTTCGTTCGACATTTCGTCTTCGTCGTTACGTGCCTGCGGTACCGGGCGAAATTCGCAGGTGGTCATGTATTCGATCTCGTCGTAGTCATAGAACACAACGCGGTTAAGCCGTGTGACGCCGAAGTTCTTGTACAGCATATCGCCCGGGAAAATATTGGCCGCCGCCAGCTCCTTGATCGCATTGCCGTATTCGAAAACCGCTTGGTCCAGCTCGTCATCGGTGGCGTGCGTCAGATAAATATTAAGCGGAGTAAGGCGGCGCTCGATGTACACGTGTTTAATCAACACGGTTTCATCGTCGACCTCGACAATGCTTGCACAGTCGGTCAGCAGCTCGCGTAGCAACGCCGGCGAAAAGCGCGAACGCGGCAGTGCGACTTGCGAGTACTCCCATGTATCCGCCATGCGGCCGACCCGGTCGTGCAGCTTGACCAGCTGGTACTTGGCCATCACCTGCTGTCGGTCCGTGTCTTTCGGATGCGGAATCACGTCCTTGATCAGTTTGAACACGTACGGATACGACGGCAACGTGAACACCGCCATCACCAGTCCGCGGATGCCGGGCGCTGCGACGAACTGGTCCTTCGAATGCTTCAGATGGTGCAGAAAGTCGCGGTAAAAAAGCGTCTTGCCCTGTTTCGCCAGGCCGACGCTGGTGTAGAGCTCTGAGCTGGGCTTGCTCGGAAGAATCGAGCGCAGGAATTCGATGTAAGCAGCGGGTGCTTCCATGTCGACAAGAAAATAAGCATGCGTGAAGGAAAACAGCACCGTCAACAAATCGTCAGTGAAAAGCACCGTGTCGATGTACAGCGTCCCGTTCGGGTTGCGCAGAATCGGCACCGCTACCGGCGTAATGCGAGTGCCGTTGACGAGGCGCCCGACGATGTAAGCGCCTTTATTGCGAAAAAAGAGATTCGACAGGATCTGCAGCTGAAAATCGGGTTCGACATGCCACGGCCGTTTGAAAGCGGCTTGTGCGCGATGCGCATCGATAACGGCGCGTACAACGCGCCGAATGTCACGCTCGACGTCTTCCCACGGGCATGCCAATCCGAAATCGATGATGATCTTTCGCAGAACGCGCCTAAGTCCTTCGCTGGCCGGGTAGTAGCTGCGATACGAAGGCGGATCGGAATCCATGTATTCGGTCGCGACACCCGGTCGTACAAAGATGAAGCGGTTGTGAAAATAATCGCGATGCAGGATCTTGGTACACACCGAGTTGAAAAACGTCTCGGCGCATTCGGGCTGCCGGTGTTCCGCGAGCAGCGAAACGAAGTTTTGCTTGACCGCCTGCCAGAGAGCATCGCGTTCGGCGTCGCTCAGCGATTCAAGATCGAAGTTGCGCTCAATCGTCGCGGTCGCCTCGGTAACGCGTGAGTCATAGAAGTCGATGCGCTCGCGAGCGCGCTCGCGAATCGCCTGCCAGTTGCCGTTCTCGAACAGTGCTTTTGCCTGTTGAGCGACGTAACGGAAGCGGCGATAGTGATTATCGAACCCGTCGAGAATGGCGCGCGCAATCGCCAGCGGCGACGGCATCGAGCGGTCGAAGCTGATCAGCGTCGACCGAAGCGTCGAATGAGTTCACATTCGCGGCGTTAGTCCGAGCTGTGCCGCGGAGTCAGCGCCAACCATACTGCGAGCACGCCGAACGCGCTCCCCAGAAACCAGCGCTGAAGCTGCAACCAGAAGGGTCGTTGCGCGAACCATGCGGCGAGAACGCCGGCGACCGTTACGAGTGCGATGTCCATTAGCGCGGCAGTGCCGACCTGAATCGCGCCGAGCAGCAGGCTTTGTCCTAACACCGGTCCCGTAGAAGGATCGACGAACTGAGGAAACAGCGAAAGGTAAAACACTGCCACCTTTGGATTGATAACGGCGGCGACGAACGCCTGACGCAGCAGCACGCTGTCGCGCACCGGCTCGAGCGGTTGCGGGGTGAAAGTGAATCCGGCGCCGCGCACTGTCGTATAGGCAAGCCAAAGCAGGTACGCCGCGCCGGCCAACTTGATCGCATCGAACGCAAACGGCACGGCCAGCAATACGACGGTCAACCCGAATGCTGCGAACGTTGCGTGCAACGAGAGTCCCGCTGCAACGCCGAACATCGAAAAGTAACCTGCCCTCCGGCCCTGCGCGACGGTGCGCGAGATCAGGTATAGCCAGACCGGCCCAGGTGTTGCCGCGAGCACCAGCGATGCCAGCGTGAACAGCGCAAGACGATCCGTCGTTAAGCCGAGCATCTATCTATTCCATTCGAAGTGTTGATCGAGTACAGGCGGGCCCCAAACGGTGCTGGAACGCTCGCTGATTAATTCAAAACCGTGTCGCTCATACAAATGGCGAGCCGCGTCGAGCCCCGCGAATGTGTGCAGATGAACGGTGGCAAATCGCTGACGGCAAAAATCCATCGCTGCGGACATCAGGCGTTGCCCTAAGTCTCGACCTCGCAAAGCATCACTGACGATAAACCAGCGTAGCTGCGCCGCATCGGGTCCGCCGGCGCCTGCATCGATCACGATCGATCCCTGCACACGGCCGCCGTCGACCAACAGCCAGATACCGTCGCGCTGAGAATCGTAACGTTCGAGGAACTCGCCGATGTCGGCCAGACGACCGGCCTCGAATATTGCGCCGAAGTCATGATGCAGCGCGTAGTAATGCGTTTGCAGCGCGCAACTCGCCGAAAGGCCGCCGGGGATATAGCCCGGCACGATGCGAGGACCGCAATCGACGGGATTCAACGCATGTTCGAACGGGTACAGCAACTCGAACCGTTCGAGACATACCTCAGCGTCTTCGCTCATCGGTCGGCCAAGTGACTCGCACTCGCGGCTGAAGTAGCGCCAGTGACCCTGCTTCCAGTCGTCGAGCGTGCGGTCTCCTTCGCCTTCGTCCCACGCAAATTCGGCGTCGACGTCGCAAAATTTGCGCCGTTCGAGCGCGGTGGTGCGAATCACCGCGCGCGGCGTACCGTCCATTTCGGTCACGACGCTGTAGCCATCGGGCACAGCGGCCGTGTGGGGCAGTGCATCGGCTACAACGCCGAGTCCGGCGGTTGCGCGCTTCGGCCCATTTAGCACGAGCTCGGCGAGCTCGTGCGCAAGCTGCCGACTATCGCCGAAATGCCACGCCTGGTACGGCGTGTTTTCCGAGAGCTTCGCCGCCCGGCAATAAGCCAGCCAAAAATCGGCAACGCGCGAGCGATCGGTGCTGTTGTCGAGTGAAGGTTTATCGTCCATCGCTACCGACTACGTCGCCGCAATCACATCGTTTCGGCAAACAACTCGCGTCCAATCAACATCCTTCGAATCTCGCTTGTCCCCGCCCCGATTTGGCTCCGGCCGCTCGCTAAGCGCGAGCTTAACGTTCACTTCGTTCACGTTAGCCTCGCCGAATCGGGGCAACACTTACATCGTTTCCGCAAACAGTTCCCTGCCGATCAGCATGCGTCTGATTTCAGAAGTCCCCGCCCCGATTTCATACAACTTCGCATCTCTCCATAAACGGCCGGTCGGATAATCGTTGACGTAGCCATTGCCGCCGAGCGCCTGAATTGCCTCGCCGGCCATCCACGTCGCTTTCTCGGCCGAATAAAGGATCGCGCCGGCCGCATCCTTGCGCAGGCTTCGCATCGATTCGGGCGTCGCGCGATCGCATGCACGTCCGACTTCGTAGACATACGCGCGGCAGGCCATCATCGTCGTGTACATATCGGCGAGCTTGCCCTGCATCAGCTGGAACTCGCCGATCGACTGCCCGAATTGTTTGCGCTCGTGCACGTACGGCAACACGGCATCCATGCACGCGCTCATGATGCCCAATGGGCCACCGGATAGCACCGCACGTTCGAAGTCGAGGCCCGACATCAGCACTCGCGCGCCGCCGCCTTCTTCGCCGAGCACGTTCTCGATCGGCACCTCGACGTTTTCGAACACCAGCTCACCGGTGTGCGATCCGCGCATACCGAGCTTGTCGAGTTTCTGTGCGACCGAAAATCCTTTCATGCCCTTTTCGACGATGAAGGTCGTCATGCCCCGTGCACCCATCTGCGGATCGGTCTTGCCGTAGACAACCAGCACGTCGCAGTCAGGACCGTTGGTGATCCACATCTTCGTACCGTTCAAGACGAAGTGATCGCCCTTCGCATCGGCGCGCAGGCGCATGCTGACGACGTCAGAGCCCGCGTTCGGCTCGCTCATTGCGAGCGCGCCGACGTGTTCGCCGCTGACCAATTTGGGAAGATATTTTTTTCTTTGCTGCGGGTTGCCGTTGCGCCGGATCTGGTTGACGCACAAATTCGAGTGCGCTCCGTAAGACAATCCCACCGAGGCGCTCGCGCGCGAGATCTCCTCCATCGCGACGATATGAGCCAGGTACCCAAGCTGTGCGCCGCCATATTCTTCTTCGACGGTAACGCCGAGCACGCCAAGCTCGCCCATCTTGCGCCACAGATCCATCGGGAACTGATCGGTCCGATCGATTTCGCTGGCACGCGGTGCAATTTCCGATTGCGCGAAGTCGCGCACGGCATCGCGCAAGGCGTCGACATCGTCGCCAAGATGAAAGTCGAGTCCAGGCAGTTCCATGACAACTTCAGGTGTAGCTACGGCGCAGACCGGCCATCGGACAGGCGAACCGCGCCACGGATCAACCGATAGACAACCCAAAGCCAGACGATCAACAAACCGAACCCGCCCAGTACGGCCGCACCGATCAACTCCCACGGAATGTTGAAATACTGACCCGACCGAACGGCCCCTTCAATATCAATAGCGTTCGGAATCATCACGGTCAACATCGCGCCAAGGATCACTATCCAGGCCACGAGCCACCACCAGAAGGTGCGGATCAGCCAGCGGTAATGCGACGACAACAACTCCGGAACGTCGTGACGCTTCACATAGGCGATCACGACGCCGATCAGCGTTGGCCACAGCATAAGCAGGCCGAGGCCATACAAGCCGTACGTCACCCCTACCATCGTGAAAGCCTGCGATGACGGAATCGCTTCGCTTGCGTTCGTCGTGTTCATGGGCGTCTGCATTTACAAAACGGTGATGGTAGCGCCTGGCGTTGCGCTCGCCGCCCCGCGGTACGCTTGGCGGATGCTTCCTCATACCGCGCATTCGGTTCTTAAAACTACGTTCGGCTACGACACCTTCCGCGGGTTTCAGGCACAGGTGATCGACCACGTGATCGGCGGCGGCGATGCGCTAGTGCTGATGCCGACCGGGGGCGGAAAGTCGCTGACGTATCAGATTCCGGCAATTCTGCGCTCAGGGGTCGGCATCGTCGTCTCTCCGTTGATCTCGTTGATGCAAGACCAGGTGATGGCGCTGGAAGAAGCTGGCGTGCGTGCCGCGGTACTGAATTCAAGCCTGTCGACGGCTGACGCCACAGCGGTTGAGCGCCGCATGCGGGCCGGCGAACTCGACCTTGTCTACATTGCGCCCGAGCGTCTGATGGGTGAACGTTGTCAGCGGCTTCTGAATGACGTGCAACGTGGCGCCTGGGATCGCGTTGTTCGCGATTGACGAAGCGCATTGCGTTTCGCAATGGGGTCATGACTTCCGGCCCGAGTACGGACAGCTTGCCATCCTGCGCGAACGGTTCGCCACCGTGCCGCGCATTGCGTTGACGGCGACGGCGGATGTTCCGACACGCCACGAGATCGCCGAGCGACTACTCGTTGATCCAAGCATTTTTGTTGCGAGTTTCGACCGGCCGAACATTCGGTATCGAATCGTCGAAAAGCGCGAGCCACGCGAGCAATTGCTGCGCTTCATCCGTGAAGAGCATCCCACAGACGCGGGCATCGTCTACTGTCTGGCACGCAACACCGTCGATGAAGTCGCGGAGTTCCTCCGTGCCAACGATGTTCCGGCGCTTCCCTATCACGCCGGAATGGACGCATCATCGCGCTCGGCAAATCAGACCGAGTTCTTGCAGGAAGACGGGCGCGTCATCGTCGCAACGATTGCGTTCGGTATGGGAATCGACAAGCCGGACGTACGTTTCGTCGCGCATCTGGACATGCCAAAGAGCATCGAAGGTTATTTCCAGGAAACGGGACGTGCCGGACGCGATGGCGAACCTGCCGACGCCTGGATGACCTACGGACTTGCCGACGTCGTGCAGCAACGTCGCCTGATCGAAATGTCGGAAGCCGACGCGACGTACAAGCGACTGTCTGGCGCGAAGCTCGACGCAATGCTGGGTCTGGCCGAGGCCGCCGGCTGCAGAAGGGTGCGCCTGCTCTCGTATTTCGGCGAGGCGAGCGAACCTTGCGGCAATTGCGATAACTGCCTGTCACCGCCGCAAAGAGTCGATGCGACCGAGTCTGCGCGCAAGCTGTTGTCGTGCATTTACCGCTGCGAGCGCGGCAGCGGTTTTGGATTTGCAGCGACTCACATCATCGACGTGCTGCGCGGCAAGCAAACCGAGAAGGTCACGAAGTTCGGCCACGAGCGCTTATCGACGTTTGGCATCGGCACGGAATTGTCTGAAGCCGAATGGCGTCTTTTACTTCGGCATCTGGTGGCGCAACATATCGTCGAGGTCGATCACGCGACGTTTAACGTGCTCCGGCTGACGGACGCCAGCCGGGCGGTACTGCGCGGTGAGAGGGCGATTGAATTGAGGCAGCAAAGTGCGCAACCGCAACGCCGTAAAGCCAAGCAACGTGTCAGTGCGATCGGTGACCATGATCACGATCCCTTGTTCGAAAGACTGCGTGGCTGGCGTGCAGCGGTGGCAAAGGAACACGGCATGCCCGCATTCGTGATCTTTCATGACGGCACGCTGCGGGCGATTGCCCAGGTACGACCGAAGTCACTGGCTCAGCTTCGCACCATCTCCGGCGTCGGTGAAAAGAAGTTGGCGACGTACGGAGAGTCAGTGCTGCGGCTGCTCCACGCTAGTTAATTGCAGATGATCCGCTACGGAACGTGGGTTACTCGCGAAACGCCGTCCTCATGCGCGATATATAGCGTCCGTCCGGCGATCGCAATGCTGCCGGGAAATGCAAGCCGGCCCGGTAAGGGACCGTACTGAAAAGTGCCGACCCCAGGCGACCCCACGACCGTCGACACGATTCCCGATGGCGTGATCTTTCGAATCGTGTGGTTAGACGACTCGGCGACATAAACATTGTTCGATGCATCGATCGCAAGACCGATAGGAGCGTTGAATCGCGCGCTAATCGCCGGTCCATCGACGTGGCCTGCGTCCACATGACTTCCCGCAAGAATGCTGACCGTTCCCGCTGTGTCAATTTTTCGCACGGCGTGCGACGCACTGTCCAGAACGTAGATGTTTCCGAGGCCGTCCAGAGCAATGTCATACGGATAAACAAAGCGCGCAGATAGGCGCGGACCGTCTACGACAGTGAAGTCTCCGGCAAGCCCGGAAAACGTGGATACGTTGCCGGCAGCCGAGATGAACCGAATCGTGCCGTCGCCGTCTCCGACATAGACGCCACCCGTAGAGTCGATTGCAACGGAAAGCGGTGTCCCGAACTGTGCCGTGGCGCGGGGTCCGTCGGCTGTGCCCGACTGGTTCGGGACACCCGCAAAAACCTCTGAGACTCCACTCGGCAAAATTCGCTCTACGATCGAAATGTCGGGTCGGCCGACAAGTACGCTACCTGTTGACTCGATTGCCAAACCACTCATCTCAGTACCGGAAGCCCGTAGCGTCGAAACATTTCCTGCCGCGTCGACGCGCCTGATTGCCCGGTTGTCAAACTCGACGACGAGCAGATTACCGTCTACATCCGCGCGGATTGCGGTCGGCGAATTGAAACGAGCAACTGCCCCGTTGCCGTTGATAAGTCCAGGCACGCGCTGCGAGCCGCCAAACGTTGTCACTGCTCTGCGTAGCTAGCGATAACGCACGCAGCGAGCGGTTGCCGGTATCGGCAATCACAAGTTCGCCTGCAGAACGAAACGCCAAACCTCGCGGGCGAGTAAATCGGGCTTGAGCACCGGCCGCGTTGACTGAACCGCTGTTTCCTGCAGAGCCGGCGACAACTGTAATTACGCCAGTAGCCTGGTCCCAGCGATAAACCGCGTGCGTCATAGCGGAGGTGACGTACACATTTCCGGCCGCATCGACTGCAAGCCCTTCGGCCATCGATACGCCCGGAAAGGTAGCCAGCGTAGTTACGCTTGCGCCCTGCAGCAGGCGGATGCGCGCAGGATTCGAGCGCTCGAGCACAATGAAACGGCCCGCTCCCGCGGCAACGATCGCCCATGGACTGGTCAATGACGCACCAGCGCCCATACCGTCGGTTGTTCCGGCCGTTCCAACTTGTCCGACGACTGTCGTCACGACTCCAGCGGGAGTTAGCCTATTGATTGTCTGATTGCCGTTGTCTGTAATGAGGAGATCAACTCCATCCATTGCTACGCTGGTGGGTGAATCAGAACCGTTGAGCGTTGCCATCGTCGAAACGATTCCTGCTGGAGAGATCCGGCGAATCGCTCCGTTCCCCCAGTCGGCAACGTAGACCACACCGCTGGCATCGACCGTTAGGCCGCGCGGGAGTGAGAACCGCGCAGTGCCTGGGGCGCCGTCTTGTTGCCCGAAAAGTCCTGGCGAGCCGGCGAAGGTACTGACCAAGCCGGCGGCATCAATTTTCCGAATGATCATGATTTCCAACGTCCGAGACATATGCGTTACCCGTTGCATCGAATGCGACTGCGTAAGGGGAGCCAAATCGAGCGGAAGCACTTGGTCCGTCGAAATAGCCGCTGCCCGAAGACGTACCTGCCAATAACGACAACTCGGCAACGCCGGCATTGACTGTCAGCCCTGCCGTTGCACTCGTGACAGATCCAACAGCGTTCGAAACGACGACGCTGTACTGAGTAGTGTTGTCAGCAAGTGTGAGCGCGGGCGTCACGAATGCCGGGGCCGTAGCGCCGGCAATTGCCGCGCCGTTGCGTCGCCACTGATAGGTCAGCGGTGCGGTGCCTGTAGCGGCGACATTGAACTGCGCGGTGTTGCCCTCGGTCACGGTTGCATTGGCGGGTTGGCTGGTAATCAGCGGAGCCACTGCCGGCACTGCCGGCGAGTCTCCGCCGCCTCCGCCGCAGGCTGCTAGCGTTGCGAGAGCAAGTGCAATGAATAGGTTGCCGGCAACTTTTAGAACCGTCTGCATTTGCTCTCCGAATAGTTGTTCGTTGCCGCAATGAACGCTGTCAGCGCAGACGTAGAATCTCGACAGTTCACATAAACGTCAAGCGACCGCCGCCGAGCGGCACCTTCCGTTGAATCCCCTCGAGAGCGAACTCGTTTATTTAACCGCCGAGATTCCGAAGCTCGGCACTTGGCAGACTCTTCGCCCCGGTGTGCATTGGGTGCGCATGCCGCTGCCGTTCGCGCTCGATCACATCAACCTGTGGGTGCTCGACGACGAGATCGACGGGCGCTCTGGTTACACGCTGATCGATTGCGGAATCACCAGTAATGCCACGAAGCACGCGTGGGAACAATTGTTCGACGGCTCATTTGCCGGCAAGCCGTTGCTGCGCGTTGTATGCACGCACTTTCATCCCGATCACTTCGGACTCGCGCACTGGCTGACTGCGGGAGGCGACCGTCAGCGCTGGACGGTGCGACTGTGGATGACTGCCACCGAGTATGCGTTTGGACGCTATCTGTCGGCTGCACGCGGCGACAACATCAGCGGCGAATCGGCCGCGCAGCATTTTGCGCGCAACGGCCTGAGCGACCCTGAGGCGCTGCAGCAGGTACGCGAGCGCGGCTCGGGGTATTACGCGGGGCTGGTGCCTGCCGTGCCGCGCAGCTTTCATCGGATTCATGAAGGCGATGAGATCGCGATTGGACACGCGCATGCGAAGCGGATCTTTCGCATCATCGTCGGCTTCGGTCACGCACCGGAGCATGCGTCGCTATTTTGCGAGGACGATCGACTGCTGATCGCCGGAGATATGGTGCTTCCGCGCATCTCGACCAACGTCAGCGTGTTCGACCTCGAGCCCGAAGCCGATCCGCTACCGCGTTACCTGCGTTCGCTCGATCGGCTTCTGAAGTTGCCTGCCGACACGCTGGTGCTGCCATCGCACGGCAAACCGTTTCTGGGACTGCATCAGCGCATCGGACAACAGCATAGCCATCACGCGGAGCGGCTCGATGAAGTGTTACAGGCATGCGCGACTCCGCAGACGGCAGCTAGCATCGTGCCGGTGCTGTTCAAGCGCCAGCTCGATCTGCACCAGATGACGTTTGCGCTGGGTGAAGCGCTGGCGCACCTGCACGCACTCTGGTACGAAGGCAAAGTCGAGCGCAAGGTTGACGGCGGCGTGTACCGCTTCACTGCGACGTAACTTTCCTTTACTGCATTTGTACGGCGCGCGGACGCGCGGCCGCTCCGAAGGGAGCGTTCTCTAAAGCTGAGACGAAAACAACGCTGCTCCGCGCTCCTTTAACTTCTCGTGCCACGGACGAGCCTCCCATTGCTCGTACGTGATGCGCTTTGCTTTTTTCAGGTCCGCATCAAACGTCTTCGTCTGCAAGCTTGCGAACTCTGCGTCGTAAACGTTCAGGTTCGCTTCGTCGTTCAAGCGAAACGAGCGAGGGTCGAAGTTGGTCGATCCGACCGATGACCACAAACCGTCGACGATAAGCAGCTTGACGTGATACATCGTTGGCTGGTACTCGTGGATCAGTGCGCCGGCTTGCAATAGTGGTCCCCAGCTGGCGCGAGATGCGTTACGTACGAAATCGGTGTCAACGTGGTGACCCGGCAAGATGAGTCGCACACGCACGCCGCGTTTCATCGCGTTGACCAGCGTCTCGCTGGTGATTTCATCAGGGACGAAATAAGCCATTGCCAAATCAATTGACTTGGTTGCTGCTGCGATCGACAACAGGTACATCAGATGCATGCTTTCGGAGCCGCCTTGACTCGAGCTTTGAAATACCTGCGCATACGCTTGGCCGGCTGCTTTCTGAGGTGGAAAGTACGGGTCGCCGTGCAGTACTGAACCGCTTACCTTGGTCCAGTTATCCATGAAAGCGGCCTGCATCTGCGCTACGGAAGGACCTTCAAGGCGATAGTGATTGTCACGCCAGTGCTCAGGGTCTTGCGCGTCACCGGTCCAATTGTCGGCAATGCCGACGCCACCGGTGAAACCAATACGTCCATCGATGACCAACAGCTTTCGATGCGTGCGGTTATTCACGCGGGCAAGGTTGTACCAGCGCAGTGGTCGATACTTGCGGAAATCGACACCAGCCTTCGTCATTGTTTCAATCGAGTCGTTGTCCATCTTTTGGCTACCGAGCCAGTCCACCAGAACGTTGACCTTGACGCCGGCCCGGGCTCGCTCGGCAAGCGCTTCGGCAAAACGCTTCCCGATTTCTCCCGACCAATAGATGTACGTTTCAAAATCGATCGTCTGTTTCGCGCCCGAGATCGCTTGCAACATCGAGGGAAAGATGCGGTCACCATTCAGCAGCGTTTCCACGCGATTGCCGTCGAGCAGCGGTGGTCCCAGCAGGACGCTCATCGACCGCAGAAACTGCTGGTCGGCCACCGGATACAAATGCATTGGCCTGACGGCTATCTTCTTCTCGGCGCGCAGGTTTAGAACAAGTAGCGTCGCGACTACCGTCAATACAGCTGTGGCGAAGATAGGAAGCAGGAGTCGCTTGAGTTTCATGACCGGTGCAAGGGTGCGGCTAAGTCGCAAACGGCGCTTGCCATGCAAGAATCCAGCCACCCGGCGGAAGGATCGGGTCGACGATGGCAAAGCCTAGTTCCACCATAAGACCGGAAACGCTGCTGACGCACGGCGGAAAAGCTGCAATCGCCGGCCACGACTTCATCAATCCGCCGATAGTGCGCGGGTCGACCGTGCTGCACACCAGCGTGGCGGATATGAAGGAGCGTTCCCGCCGCTATCGCACCGATGAGACGGGCACGGTCAATTACGGTCTGTACGGTACGCCGACGCACCATGCGCTGTTCGAACTGTTAACCGCTCTCGAAGGTGGATACCGAAGCTGGGCTGTGCCGTCCGGTTTGACCTCGTGCACGGTCGTACTGCTGGCTTTTTTACGCGCCGGCGATCACGTGCTGGTCCCCGATTCGGTGTACGGCCCGACGCGTCGTTTCTGCATCGACATACTTCCGCGCTACGGCGTGCAGGCAAGTTTTTATGCGCCTTGCACGGGACCCGAGCTCGAAGCACAGTTTCGCGCCAACACAAAGCTGTTGTGGCTCGAATCGCCGGGGTCACTGACATTCGAAATGCAGGATGTGCCTTTGCTGGCCGAGCTTGCTCGCAAGCGCGGCGTTATCACTGCGATCGACAACACGTGGGCCACCCCGCTTTATTTTCAGCCAATCAAATGCGGCGTCGACGTCAGCGTGCATGCGGCGACGAAGTACATATGCGGTCATTCAGACATGTTGATGGGAACGATTACGTGCACGCAGCAGGCGTGGGCGCCGCTGCGTCAGATGGTGTTTGGCATGGGCCTGATCGTGAGCCCGGAGGATGCTTACGTTGCGCTGCGCGGATTGCGTTCACTGGCAGCGCGGCTGCGCCAGCATCGCGCCACTGCAGAGCGGCTGATTGAATGGATGCTGGCACAGCCCGAGGTTGAGCGCGTTTTGTACCCCGCCTTGGAAAGTGACCCCGGGTATCGATTGTGGAAGCGCGATATGAGCGGCGCCACCGGATTGTTTGGGATCGTGCTGAAGGAGGGCGCGGGCGGTGCTCGCCTGAACGCGTTGGTCGATGCGGTTCAAATGTTCGGTCGAGGATATTCGTGGGGCGGCTACGAAAGCCTGCTGGTGCCTGTGTATCCGGAGCGCAGCGTTGAGCCGTTCGCTGCCGAAGGGCGCCTGTTTCGAATCTCGGCCGGTCTCGAAGACCCGAATGATTTGATCGACGATCTAGAGCGGGGCTTTGCGGCGTTACGTGCTTGCTGAGCGCTGCCGCCCGAAACTCGCGCAAATAGGCAAGGCCGCGGATCGCTCGGCTACCGTACCAGCTCGTCATTTCGCCATCGATCAAATCGACGGGGACGTTCAGCCGATTGCGAAGTTCATCGACATGTCGCTGGCGAAACATGAAAGGCTCCGATGACAGCAACACGCGGTCAACCGACTGCGATGCGGCTTCGATGTCGGGAATGATCGGATAGCGCGCCGCTCCGGACCATCCGCCCGGCCCGATCGTCACGTTCCAGCCAACACAGGCCAACGTTCTCGCAATGTAGGTGTCTGAAGCTACCGCCATCCAGGGGTCTTGCCAGATCAGATAAAGCACGCGCTCTGCATTCCATGCAGCAACCTGACACGCAGTGAGCTCGCGCTGCAATTCGACGGTGAGCTGTTCGGCGCGTGTCTCGACACCAAAGACATCGCCAAGGAGTCCGAAGAGTGCGATGTTATCTATCGGACTATTTGGATGCGTGACGATGACATGCGGCACAAATTCCTGAATCTTCTGGAACGTGGCGAGATCGTTCTCGTCGACATTGACAATGACGTGCGTCGGATGCAATTCGCGCAGAACTTCGAGCTTGACGTCCTTGGTGCCGCCCACCTTCGGCACATCACGCACGGCGTCGCGTGGATGAATGCAGAATCCGGTGCGGCCAACCACTCGCCCGCCAAGGCCCAGGCTGAAGAGAAGCTCGGTGATCGACGGTACAAGCGAGACGATGCGCGTGTTTGAGTCCGCGCGCGGATGCACGTTGCCAGCCGCATCGACACAGCGCATCGAAGAGCGAGCTATCAATGCGTCTCGAATCAGGCGGCGCCTGCGCGGGGCTTTTGTTTGCGTCCAGCCATGATTCGATCGAACAGCCAGCGGGGCATCAGTTTCAGCAGTGCGGTCACCCAGCCCATTTGCCAAGGGATCGTCCGGTAACGCACGCCGGCGATGATCGCGTCAGCCGCGCGCTGAGCGAAGGCGTCGACATCCATTAGAAAAGGCATTTGATATGGATTTCTCTTCGTCATCGATGTGCGGATGAAACCCGGCGAGATGGTGACGACCTTGATGCCGTATTTCGCCATCTCCACCCGCAGGCTCTCGCAGTAAACGATCGCTGCGGCTTTCGAAGCGCAGTACGCGTCAGATCCCGGAAGTCCTCGCACACCGGCGACACTGGCGATGCCAACCAGCGTCCCACGCCGGCGCGCCTTCATGCCGGCGATGAACGGGTGAAACGTCGTGGCCATGCCCATCACATTGGTATCGAAAACTCTGGCGAACTGTTCGAGGTCTTCGTAGAACTCGGTCTTCACGCCAACGGAGATGCCGGCGTTCGCAATCACGATATCGGTGCCGCCGGCGGCCGCATCGAACTCGCGTGCGACGCCGATCAATGCGTCCTTGTCGGTAACGTCAGCAATGTAGGTGTGATGCTGGCCTGGCAGAGCCGCTGCGATGCGGTCCAGCGCATCGCGCCGTCGCGCCACCAACCCGAGGCGTGCACCGCGCTTCGCGAACTCGCTCGCGAGTGCGGCGCCGATGCCGCTCGACGCGCCCGTAATGAAAACGTTCAAGCAAAACGCTCCTCGTGTACCCAACGAGCGGCATGCCGGGCATGTCGCCGGATCGGCGGCACCGCCGCCTGTGGTCATGCGAGCCTCGCGCTGATTCGCGGTTCGCGCCAGACGAACCGCGAACACTAGTTAGGCGCGCTGCCTTCGGAGCGGCTGTGTCTGCGCGCGCAATATAAAGGTATGCAAAGGGCGAGCTATTTTTTCCGCTCTGCGCGTGCGCGCTGAATCAGGCTGTCGAGAACAGCCAGACTCCCTTCGCGCGACCCGACCATCGATGGCGCCGTCACGTATTTGCCGTCCACCGCCATACTCGGCGTGCCATCGATCTTGTAGGCGCGCCAGACCTGCCCGGCGCGATTGGTGCGTGCACCAACCGAGAACGAGTTGTACGCATCGAGCCACTGTTTGCGGTCGATACCTTGCGTTGCCATGAAGTCGGCAATCTCATCGGGCTTCAGCAGCGGCATGCGCTTGGTCTGAATCGCTTCGAAAATTTTCGTGTGCAGCTCGTTGGTCTTGCCGAGCGCTTCCAGCGTGTAGTAGATGCGAACGTGCGGCACCGACTTGTCGTCCCATGAAATTGGAATGCGCCGGTATTCGACATCGGACGGCAGCGTTTTTCTCCAGCCTTGCAGCACCGGGTCGTACGACATGCAGTGCGGGCACGAATACTGAAAAAATTCGAGGACTTCGATCTTGTTGCCGGATTCGCCAGGCTGTGGCGGCGTCACGGCACGAAAATCTTTGTTCTCCTGCAGCGGTCGCGCGGTCTGAGCCAGACCAACGGCAGGTAATGCGGCAACGGCGACCAGCAACTGGCGGCGCTTAATGAACATCGAAGCTCTCCACACTAAGAAGTTTTAGATATGACTGCGGCAGTATCGCAATAGAACGTCGACCGGACGCGCGCCGATGACAGGCGAATTCGTGGCTTATTTCAAGCGAACGAGTTGAACATCGATGCCGTTTTCGGCCATCGTTTTACGAATGCGGTTGACGTCCTCAAGGTTTCCATAAGGTCCGAGGCGCACGCGATATAACGTCGTACCGTCCTGCTCGCGCGGGAACACACGCGCATCGAAGCCCAGCAGCGCCAGCCTTGCCCGCATCGAGTCGGCATCGTCCGGCGTCCGAAATGCGCCGGCCTGCAGCAGAAAGCGCGAGTCCTCGGCTGGGAACACATTGCCTTTTTCGGCGGGCGGTGGCGCTGCTTTCGGATCAGTCGCCGGGTCCGTCTTGGGAGGCTCGGGAACGATGGCCTTGGTTGGAGCGTGCGTGTAAAGCGGCTTGTTCGGATCGGGCAACGGGCCGCTTCCTGCAGGGTTCACATTCTCGCTGGCAGGCCGTACCTTATTGACGAACGGCACGGGCGCGTTGGTGATGAACAGCGCGACAGCGACGGCGATCGCCAGGCCGAGTACTAGGCCACCGACGAAGCCGACCAGTGTTGTTCCGCGTTGCGACGTATCAGACACGTTTTTGGTTTAGTTCACATCCGTTGCGGCGCCGAAACGCCAAGTAATCCGAGTCCGTTCGACAGCACCTGCCGTGTGGCAAGCAGCAGTGCCAGGCGGGCATTGCGCGTATCGTCATCCTCGACCAGCACACGCTCGGCATTGTAGTAGGCGTGAAAATCGGCGGAGAGTTCCTTCAGGTACGACGCCACCTGATGAGGGGCGGCATCGCGCGCGGCGTCCGTGAGGGTCGTCGGGTAATCGGCCAATCGGTTCATTAGCGTCTGCTCGCGCGCGCTTTGCAGCGGCGCAAGGGCCACGTCCGCTCCCGTCGGGACGGCAAAACCTTTTTCTTCGGCCTGCACCAGCACCGAACAGATGCGCGCGTGTGCATACTGCACGTAGTAGACGGGGTTCTCGTCCGACCTCGAGACCGCCAGATCGACGTCAAACACAAACTCGGCGTCGGGTTTGCGTGAAACCAGAAAGAATCGCGTGGCATCGCGGCCCACCCAGTCCAGCAGGTCGCGCAGCGTTACGTAGGTTCCGGCGCGCTTGCTCATTTTGACTTCTTCGCCGTCCTTGGTCACGCGCAGCATCTTGTGCAGCACGTAGTCCGGATAGCCGCGCGGGACCGCGATACCCATTGACTTTGCGGCCGCCCGCAGCCCGGCGCGCACGCGCGCAACGGTTCCGTAGTGATCGGTACCCTGCACATTGACGACCTTGTGGAAGCCGCGCTGCAGCTTGGTCGTGTGATAGGCCACATCGGGCACGAAGTACGTATAGGTGCCGTCCGACTTGCGCATCACGCGATCTTTGTCGTCCATTGGTGGGCCGCCGAGCCCGGCGAGCTCGCCGTCGGCACCGAAGGCGGTGGTCTTCAGCCACAGCGCCCCCTCGTGCTCGTAAGTCATGCCCGATGCGATGATCGCGTCGACCGCCGACGCGACCTTGCCGTCGCTGTACAGCGAAGATTCAAGGAAGTAGTTATCGAAGTGCACGCCGAGCGCGGCGAGGTCGCGGTCCTGTTCGTTGCGCAGATAGGCGACCGCAAACCGCTGAATCGCATCCAGATCGTCGACATCCCCGGTCGCGGCCACGACGTGGCCGTCACGCTCGATCGTTGCGCGCGCCAGATAGTCACGCGCAATTTCGGCGATGTATTCGCCGCGATATCCGTTTTCCGGAAAGGCAATGGCCTCGCCCTTCAATTCTTTTGCGCGCGCCTGAACCGAAAGCGCCAGCGTTGCGATCTGTACGCCGGCGTCGTTGTAATAGAACTCGCGCGTGACGCGCCACCCCTGTGCCGCCAGCAGGTTAGCCAGTGCATCACCGAGCGCCGCCTGTCGCGCGTGGCCGAGGTGGAGCGGCCCGGTCGGATTGGCCGAAACGAACTCGACCATGACGTGCTCGCCAGCGTGCGAGTCGCTGACGCCGAAGCGGTCGGCTTGGTGCAATACGTCCCGCACCACTTGCTGCCGGGCAGCTGCCGCGAGCCGCAAGTTGATGAATCCTGGGCCGGCCACTTCCACCGTTTCGAGCAGCGATGAGAACCCGTCAGTTTCACGCATCGCGCTCGCGATATCGGTGGCTACTTCACGCGGACTTTTCTTCTGCGCCTTCGCGATCTGCAGCGCGATGTTGGTTGCAACGTCGCCGTGTGCCTCGACCTTCGGGCGCTCGAGTGTGATGGGAATACCCGTCACACCAAGCTTCGCGCAGGCGTTCTCGATCAAAGCCACGAGTTGTTGTTTATGCGAGGGAAGCATCGCGACTCTCAGATGCGCCGAATCGCGCAAAGCCGCGCAGTTTACTGAGCAAGTGCGGCGTTGGCGCAATCATGCGTTCGTCACGGTTTCACCCTTAGAATGAAACGCAACTTAAAACTATTCGTTAACGAGGAGACCAATGAACCGACGCCGACTCTTAAAAACTGCCGCAATCGTAGGTGCGTCCAGCGCGCTTCCGTTGCCGCTGCTTGCGCAGCAACAGCGCGCCATTTGCTACAACTGCCCGCCCGAATGGGCCGACTGGGGCGGCATGCTGAAGCTGATCAATCAGAAGCTGAACATCTCGGTCCCCCCGGATAACAAGAATTCAGGGCAGTCGCTGGCCGCGCTGATCGCTGAAAAGGGCAATCCGGTCGCTGATGTGACATACCTTGGCGGCCAAGTCGGTCCGCAGGCGCGCGAAGCAGGCGTGCTGACGCCATATAAGCCGCAGCGCTGGACCGATATTCCCGCCGGGCTGAAAGATCCGGAAGGCTACTGGTTCACGATTCATTCGGGAACGCTCGGTCTCTTCATCAATACCGCGGCGTTGCGCGGCAAGCCGGTGCCGCGTTCGTGGAAGGACCTGACCAATCCCGACTACAAAGGGCTGGTCGGATATCTGAATCCGTCGAGTGCCGCGGTCGGTCAGGTCGGCGTGATTGCCGTCAACCTTGCGCTCGGCGGAACGTACGAGAACCTCGATCCCGGAATTGCCTACTTCAAGCAACTACAGGCGAACAATCCGATCGTGCCGACGCAGACCGCGTACGCACGCGTTCTATCGGGCGAGATTCCAATTCTGTTCGACTACGACTTCAACGCATATCGCGCGCAGTACACCGACAAGGCGCCGGTGCAGTTCGTGATTCCGCGCGAAGGCACGCAACAGCTGCCGTATGTGATGGGACTCGTGGCGCGCGGCCCGAATCCTGAGCAAGGCAAGAAAATGCTGGACTTTGTCTTGTCCGACGAAGGACAGCGGCATTGGGCGAATGCATTTCTACGGCCGGTGTTTCCGGCCGCGATGAGTGCGGAGGTGCGCGTCGCGCTTCGTGGCCGATTCCGAATATGCGCGCGCGCAGCCGATCGATGTCTTCAAGCTCTCCAGCGTGGCAAAGGTAATCGGCGAGCGGTATCGAAAAGACGTGGGGTGAGGCAGCAGCCAAGCGTGACTGGGGAGGCTGCAAGCTCTAACGCGAGGCCGGTTTCGTTGCGCCGGCCTCGCGCTGCGCTCGGCAACGATGGCCCGACGCTGCTGTGGTTGTTGCTGCCGGCCGCAATTGTCTTTACCGCATTTTTTCTCTTACCTCTGGGCAACCTGTTCCTTATCGGCGGCTCCGGTGCGCGCGGGTGGGGTGCGTACACGGCGGTGCTGACTGATGCGCAGTATCTGAGCAGCCTTGTATCGACAGTCGCGCTTGCCGCCGCGACGACCGCTGCGACGCTGTTCATTTCAGGCATAACGGGTGTGTTCCTGACACGAGCTCGCTTTCGCGGGCGTGCTTTGCTGGCGGCGCTGCTGACGCTGCCGCTGGCATTCCCCGGTGTCGTGATCGGTTTTATGGTGATCATGCTGGCGGGCCGGCAGGGTCTGATTCCCGACATCAGCGAGGCCTTGATTGGTGAGCGAATCGTTTTTGCTTATTCGATGGCGGGATTGTTCCTCGGTTACTTGTACTTTTCGATTCCTCGCACAATCCTCACGGTGATGGCCGCTGCCGAAAAGCTCGACGTGCGGCTGGAAGAGGCGGCGCGCTCGCTCGGTGCAGGGCCGCTGCGCGTTGTCAGCGATGTCATCGTTCCTGCGCTGAAGCCAGCCTTGTTATCGGCGGGTGCAATCTGTTTTGCCACGGCGATGGGCGCGTTCGGAACAGCATTCACGCTGGCAACGCGAATCAACGTCTTGCCAATGGTGATCTACACCGAGTTCACGCTGCAGGCGAATGTCGCGACTGCCGCCGCGTTGTCTTTCGTGCTCGGCGCGCTGACGTGGGCGGTGCTGGCCACCGTGCGCACTGCGGCAGGCACCACCGTCGCGGCGGCCGGATGATGCGATGAGTATCCGGCGCCGCTCGATCTGGTTCTGGCCGCTGCTTGCGTTCACGATCGTCGTGTGCGCGTTTCTGATCGTTCCGGTCGGCATGTCGATGCTTGCAGGTGTGACGCGCAATTACTTCATTGGGATCGACAGCGGTCTGACGCTGGAGTGGGTGATCAAGGTTTGGACCGATTATCGTCACACGATCCTTCTTTCGATACAGATCGCGCTGGCGTGCCTGGCGTGCACGCTGGTGCTTGGCGTACCCGCCGCTTACGCGTTGGCGCGCGCCAATAATGCGGCGACGCGGATTGTCGAGGAGCTGTTGGTAATGCCGGTTGCAATTCCGGGGCTTGCGACCGCACTCGCACTGATCGTCACGTTCGGCAACTGGGGCGGGTTTCGCCGTAGCTGGCTGATCATTCTGGTCGGCCACGTTCTGTTCACGTTGCCGTTCATGGTGCGCAGCGTGCTCGCGGTGCTGTCGTCGATCGATCTGAAGTCACTCGAAGAGGGCGCACGCAGCCTCGGTGCCAATTTCACGCAGCGGTTTTTCGGCATCGTATTGCCCAACTGCCGCGCCGGCATCGTCGCGGGCTCGCTGATGGTGGTAACGCTGTCGATCGGCGAATTCAACATGACGCTGTTGCTGCACACGCCCCTGACGCCGACGTTGCCGGTCGGGCTGGCCGATGCCTACGCGTCGCTGCGGCTCGAAGTCGGGTCCGCCTACACGCTGATATTTTTCGTCATCATCATCCCGCTGCTGATAGCGCTGCAATGGGCGTCGCAACCCGTCAATCTTGCGCGATCGGCGCAAGAGCATCGACCGGCGACATGAATTGATGAGCGGTATTCCGATCCAGGTAAACCGCTGCGGCAAGACATTCGAGGACGGCACGCGCGCGCTCGAGCCGATCGACCTCGAAATCGCTGCCGGCGAAACCATTGTGCTGCTCGGACCGTCGGGCTGCGGTAAGACGACGACCCTTCGCATCATCGCGGGACTCGAGTCGCCCGATAGCGGCGGCCAGGTGCTCTTTGACGGCGTCGACGTAACCCCAGTGCCGATCGAGAAGCGCAACGTCGGCATGGTGTTTCAGAGTTACGCGCTGTTTCCGAACATGTCGGTCGCCGGAAACATCGAGTACGGCTTGAAGGTGCGCGGCATGCCGGATGCTCAGCGGAAAGCGCGCGTCAAGGAAATGCTGGCGATGATGCATATCGAGCCGCTCGCGCAACGCCAGATCGACCAGCTTTCCGGCGGCCAGCGTCAGCGCGTGGCGCTTGCGCGCGCGATCGCGACTCGACCGCGTGTGCTGCTGCTCGATGAACCGCTGACTGCGCTCGATGCAAAGCTGCGCGACAGCCTGCGCCTAGAGATCGATCGGTTGCTACGCAGCCTGAACATCACGACCGTATACGTGACTCACGATCAGGCTGAAGCGATGGCCCTGGGTGATCGTATTGCGGTAATGGAGCATGGCCGAATTGCGCAGATCGGGTCGCCGCAGGACATTTACTGCGCGCCGGCAAGCGGCTTCGTTGCCGACTTCATCGGCACGATGAATCGCATCAGCGGCGACGCGGAAGCCAACCGGCTGCGCTTTGCCGGTGGCAGTGTGCCGCTGGGTCCGAATTCCGCGGGGGCGACTGAAGTGATGTTCAGGCCCGAAGATGTGCAACTGGTATCGCAGGCGGCAGCCAATTTCAGCGGCAAAATCGTCAGCAGCTTTTTCCTGGGCGACCACACGCGATTGGTGGTCGATGTAGGCGACGGCCAGTGGGTCACCGTACGCGCGCAGCAGCGCGCTCGATTTGCAGCCGGAGATTCGGTGCATTGCGCGATCGAGCCTGGCTCGGTGCTCGCAGTAAAGTCCTTGCAATGATCCTGTGCCAGATCAGCGACCTGCACATCAAGCCCGAGCGCAGGCTCGCCTACGGAGTGGTCGATACAGCGACGATGCTCGAGCGCTGCGTTGTGCAGGTCAACCAGCTACCGCAGCGGCCAGATGCGGTGATTGCAACTGGCGATCTGGTCGATGGCGGTACTGCAGCCGAGTACTCGCTGCTGCGCGAGTTGCTGTCGCCGCTGACGATGCCGCTGTACTTGATGCCTGGCAATCACGACGAGCGGCAAGCGATGCGGCAGGTGTTTGACGATCATCCATATCTGCGCTCGACATCACCGTTTATCCAGTACGTGATCAACGACTTTCCACTGCGCATAATCGCGCTCGATACGGTGATTCCGGGGCAGGGCGGGGGTTCGCTGTGTGACGAACGACTAGCATGGCTGGAGCGCGCGTTGGGCGAATCCGGCAAGCCGACAGTCATCGCGTTGCATCATCCGCCATTCGTTACCGGCATCGGACATATGGATCGTGTTGCGCTCGATTCATCGACCAAGCTCGAGCAGATCGTTGTGCGGCATCCGCAGGTCGAGCGCGTGATTGCCGGCCATTTGCATCGCCCGATCACCGTACGTTTCGGCGGAACAGTTGCCAGCACGTGCCCGAGCCCGGCGCATCAAGTGGCGCTCGACATCGCGCCAGACGCCGCCGACCATTTCATCATGGAGCCCCCCGCGTTCCAGCTTCATTGGTGGAACGGGCAGCGGTTGGTCACGCATACCGAGTACATCGGGGACTATGGCCCTTCGTACCCGTTTCGCGAAAGCGGGAAGCTAATCGACTGATGCGTATTCCATGAGGCGCAGCGAACTCGACCACATCGTTATCGGATGTGCGGCCCTCAATGACGGCATCGACTGGGTGGAAAAGCAGCTGGGCGCGCGTCCTACGCCAGGCGGTCAGCATCTCGCTATGGGCACGCACAACGCGTTGCTTAAGCTTGGCCCGCGCGTCTATCTCGAAGTGATTGCGATCGATCCGGACGGCACGCCGCCTGCGCGACCGCGCTGGTTCGCGCTCGATGAGCCCGAGATGCAGGCGCTACTTGCAGCCGGGCCGCGACTGATCACGTGGGCGGTGCGCAGCGAATCGTTGGCTAACGCGTGCGCTCGTGTGCCTGACCTGGGCGAGATCGTCTCGATGAGTCGCGGTGATTTTCACTGGAGAATCGCAGTACCCGAAACCGGCTCGTTGGCATGGGGAGGCATCCTGCCGACGGCGATTCAATGGATGCCGTCTGATGAAGGCGTAGTTCCACATCCATGCGACGTGCTAGAGGAAAGCGGGTGCGAATTGGTGCGGCTGCAGTTATCGCACCCAGCAGCGGTGCTCGGCACCAGCGGAATCATGGGAATGTTCCGCGAGCTGAAGATCGTGGGACCGGTCGACCTGTCACCGGGACCGAAGGTGCTGGCGGCGACGATAAGCACACCCGGAGGTGAAGTCGTCGTGAGTTAATGCCCGATCAACTTCAACACCGGCACGACGCCGCCAGTTTCGATGCCGCGATAGTTACGAATCGGCGGGCAGTCATAGACTGCCAGTGGCGTACCGCTCGGATCCTCAAGCAGATCTAGCTGTTCCAGAACCTCAACCGTTGCGGCGTGCACCGCGCGCGTGCTCCCATCGGCGATCCTGATTGCGATGCCGAGTCCTTGGGAACGTACACCGATCGCCTGCATACCTTCGGCGCCGGCCTTGCTGATCCAGTCACCGCGACCGCTCTGCGCGATCGCAAGATCTGCGCGCCGCGTACCGGACACGAGGTCCGGATGATGACTCATCGCGAACGTCAACGCGTGCATCTCGGGCGACTCTTCGGCGGCGATGCGCGCGTAAAGCTGTGCCAACCGCTTCAGCGGCATCGCAAAGTTAGGTGCACTGCAGCCGTCGAGGCCCTGCGCAATCGTGTCACCGTTCGCAAAGCGCGCCACCGTCGTTCGAATTCTCTGCTGCAACGGATGACCGCTGTCTAGATAGTTTTCGGTCTGCAGGCCATGCATCCTGCAATACGCCAGAAAGCCCGCATGCTTGCCCGAACAATTGTGATGCAGTGAACTCCATGTCGCGCCAATAGGTGGCGCCGTTTCTGTCGCGGCAAAGAAACTCGGCGTGTGACAACCGCATTGCAACGCTTTTTCGTCAAGTCCAACGCGCGACAGGATGCGCTGCACGACTGATACATGCATCGCTTCGCCGCTGTGGCTGGCACACATCAGCGCAAGCTCGTGCGACCCGAAGCCGTAGTGCGCAAGGCCGCCATCTTCGATGAACGGCAGTGCCTGCAGCGGCTTCAGCGCGCTGCGCGTGAAGTTGAGGGAGTCAGGATCGCCGGCCGATGCGACCAGCTTGCCATGCGAATCGACGACTGCAACCGAGCCGTAATGCACGCATTCAGTAGTGCCACCACGTGTGGTTTCGACCAAGGGCACGTGGCGCGGAATCATCGCCGAACCATAGCGTGAGCACAGACAAACAGCAACGCCATGGCGTCGCCGCCGTTTATTGCCAGCTAGGCGATCAGCCCTAGGCGGGCTGTGGCGCAGCTCCGCCGGACTTTAACCGTGCGGCGATCTCTTTCCGATAGCGGTTTAGATCCTGTACCGACGTGAAGGTGCGCTCGAACAGCAGTGACAGGTTGTGCAGGATGCGCTCGACGACCTTGGTTTCCCACTCCTTGTCGAACCGTATTTGCTCGTCGAGCCAGCGTTCGAGCCAACCCGGGTCAGGCAGGCGCGACTGCACGGTATCGCGTGGGAAAAGCGATTGATTGACGTGCAGATTGGTCGGGTGCAAAGCCTTGTCGGTGCGTTTGGCGGACGCCATTAACACGCCGATCTTGGCGAACGCCGCGCGCGCGGTGTCGCCGAGCTCGGACAGCGATTTTTTCATGTAGCGCAGATACGCGCCGCCGTGGCGCGCTTCGTCCTGCGACAGCAGTCGGTAAATCGCCTTGATCACCGGCTCCGTATGCCATTCGGAAGCCCGCCGGTACCAGTGATTGAGCCTGACTTCGCCGCAAAAATGCATCATCAGGGTTTCAAGCCGTGGCGCCGGATCGAACTCGAAGCGCACGGCGTGCAACTCGTCTTCGCTCGGCACCAGATCGGGCCGGAAGCGGCGCAGGTATTCCATCAGAACCAGCGCGTGCTTCTGCTCCTCGAAAAACCACACCGACATGAAGGCCGAGAAATCGGAATCGCCGCGGTTGTCGCGCAAAAACATTTCGGTCGCCGGAAGGGCTGACCACTCGGTAATCGCATTCATCTTGATCGTCTGCGCCTGCTCTTCGGAGAGCTTGGCGGCGTCGAACTCGTTCCATGGAACATCCGTTTCCAGGTTCCAGCGGACCGATTCGAGCGATCTGAATATATCGGGGTACAACAAAGGCGCCATCGAATCTCCAGCTACTAGTGCTGATCGTTACGGTTAATGCAACCCTCGTTCCCGCTTATCGTGCCTAATCAGCGCATAGGCCGAGTGGTTGTGAATCGATTCGAAGTTTTCAGCTTCGACTGTATAGGCCACGATACGCGCGTCAGCGTTTAAAGCCAGCGCTACGTCGCGCACGACGTCTTCGACGAACTTGGGGTTGTTGTAGGCGCGCTCGGTCACATACTTTTCGTCGGGCCGTTTTAGTAAACCCCAGATTTCGCACGACGACGCATCTTCTGCAATCCGAATCTGGTCTTCGATCGGGACCTCATCAACCAGCTCGGCGGTGATCGTGATGTGCGCGCGTTGATTGTGCGCGCCGTAGTCCGAAACTTTCTTGCTGCACGGACACAGGCTTGTCACCGGCACGACCACCTTCTGTTTGAGACGACTCGTTTGCCCGTCGGTGTCAACCGTGAACGTTAACTGGTAGTCCATCAGGCTCTCGACACCCGAAACAGGTGCGGTCTTCGTCACGAAAAACGGCAGGCGTATCTCGATGTAGCCGGCACGCGCATCGAGACGCTCGATCATCTTGGCAAGCAGGTTGCGAATCGAAGGCATCGATAACGGCTCGGCATGGCCCTGCAGCACGTCGACGAAGCGCGACATGTGCGTGCCCTTTTGCTCCGCCGGCAAACCGACGAACATGTCGATCGACGCCACCGATGGCTGCGGACCTCGCACGCTCTTCACCAGCACAGGGTGCGTGATCGATTTGACGCCGACGCGCTGAATCGCCAGATCACGTCGATCTTCGCCGGACTGCACATCCGGCAGGAATAAGTCGTCAGGTGCGTTCATTTCGCATCCAGCAAGCGCTCGATCTGGCTGGTTAGCCGTGTGTCCAGTGGTGTCATGTTGCTCGGATAGGCGGCAACGACATTACCTTCGCGATCGATCAGGTATTTATGAAAGTTCCATTTCGGTGCCTGTCCGGACGATTTGGAAAGTGCGACAAAAAACGGATTGGCCGACGGCCCTGCCACCGAAGACTTGGCAAACATCGGAAATTTGACGCCGTACGTGTTGTAGCAGAAGTCGGCGATCTCCTTGTTGTTCGCTTTTTCCTGGTTGCCGAAGTCGCCCGACGGAAAGCCAAGCACGGTCAACCCACGCGCGGCGTATTTGGCGTGCAGCTTTTCCAGGCCGTCGTACTGCGATGTGAAGCCGCAGTAGCTGGCGGTATTGACGACCAGCAGCACGCGACCCTGATACTGGCAAAGAAGCTGCGGCGATTCATCCTGCAGCTTGGCAAACGTGTGATTCAACAGCGGTGGGCAGGTCTGCGCTACCACGGGCCCCGAAAAGAGTGCGCCGATCACAAACACGGCCAATGTGACGACGCGAGAAGCTGCAAACATTGAAGTTCCTGTCGGCGCAACAGCGCCGCAAACGACCGATGCTAAAGAATCTGGGGTTTCGGTCAACTCGGGGCTGCAGGGGTTTTAGCAGGCCAATTACCCAGTTGTGGCCCCTGGCAACAGAACGAAGAACATTACGTTGCAACTCGGTCCACTGGAAATCGAGCGGTCGCCCGCGATACGATAAGCACTCGCTGATTGGTACTCGATGCAGACCACCACTCCACTGCCGCCCCACGTACTGGCGTTGGATGACGATCCGTCTATCCGGGCACTCGTTTCCGATTATTTGACCGAGAACGATCTTCGGGTCACGGCGGTGGCCAGCGGCAACGAGCTGGCGGCCGTGATGGAGCGCGAAGCGATCGACCTGGTCGTACTCGATTTACGTCTGCAGGGCGAAGATGGGATGCAGATCGCTCGCAGGCTGCGAGAGGATTCAGCGATACCGATTTTGATGCTTACCGGGCGCGCCGAGGAGGCCGATCGTGTAATGGGACTCGAGCTTGGCGCCGATGATTACCTGACCAAACCATTCAGTCCGCGCGAACTGCTGGCACGCATCCGCGCGCTACTGCGTCGGGCCAAAGCGCAGGCGACCGTCGCTGACCAGCTCTCCAAAGTGCGTGCCTATCGCTTTGGCAACTGGGAGCTCAACGTTGGCCTGCGCAAGCTGAAGGACCAAGCGGGTCAGAAGGTTGATCTGACCAATGGCGAGTTCAGCCTGCTCACGGCGTTCCTTTCGGCACCGCAACGGATTCTGACGCGCGACCAACTGCTCGAGCTATCCAGACTGCATAACGCCGAGGTCTACGACCGCTCGATCGACGTCCAAATACTGCGCCTGCGGCGCAAGATCGAAGCCGACCCCGCGCATCCGCAGTTCATCACGACGGAGCGCGGAGTCGGCTATCTGTTCGACGCCGTGGTCGAGGTCGTTCGGTAGCACGTCGTTACTCCTTGCGCGCTTCTTCGGTGTCCGTGTAGGGCGCGACCTTTGCAACCGCCGTGCGTGGTTGCTGGTAATGGTGATACGCCGCGGAATTCGTCCAATCATTGAAGTTATCGGTCGGGGCGAGTGATGTCGCGCAACCCGTAAGCGCTAGGGCAGCAACCAGGAATAACAGGCGAGTCTGTTTCATTTTGAGAATCTCCTATGGAAATTGAACATCAGTGGTAATTCGTTCACGAACGCCAAAACGGTTTGGCTGCTTCGACTTGAACCTGGAAGCGATCAAGCCCTATGTCGCGCAGCTGCCAGTCGCTAAGCTCTGCCAGGATGTGGCGCTCATTCGAGCGTCGTACCCAATTGCGTATGCCGTCGATGATGCGTTTCATTCTTTATTCCTTTATTGGTTAAGGCTTACGCGACTTGATGCGCGGGGACGGGGGCCATCCGCGCATACACAGCCAAGTCCTGGAGTAAGCGAATGTGTGCCGCAGGGGTGCGATGCTCATCGGCGGCCGCTACCGGCTCGGGCTCGATGACTTCGGCTGCCTCGCCGACAAAGGCAAGCAGCTTTGTGTCAGTGACCGCTTGCGCCAATGCGGTGCCACGGCGACTGAACACGAAGCTGTCGCCATCGCTTAGAAACGTGTCGCGGCGGTCGCCTTCCTGCGTGATCCACAGCATTCCCTGCACCACTGCGATGCTTTGTCCCAGCGCGTTGTCAACGCGAAGGATTTCGCCTCTCGCAAGTTTGGTGATTGATTTAGTAAGGCTGGTGTCCATGACGGCTCCCGAATTCGCTTAGATAGAACGCCTTTGTGTATGGCGTCATCTTCACGGGGAGCCGTTGCATGCGCATTTCAGCGCGATGCGCGGCGATTTCAGTTGCAACAGTTAACGACTGCGGACTTTCTAATTGCGCAGCACGCCGGCGAGGCTACGTGCGATATCGCGTGACACCAACGGCTTGGCCAGCACTTCGACGACACCGGCTTCCTGCGCACGCGTGTGCAGGGCGGGAGTGACGTAACCGCTCATCAAAACGATCGGGATGTCGGGATGCAGCTTGCGAATCTCTTTTGCGAGCTCCGAGCCCGTCATATCGGGCATCGCTTCATCAGAGAGCACCGCGTCGAACCGTTGTGGTGACGCGCGAAAAGTTTCGAGTGCGGCGGCGCTTGAATGAAATCCCACCGGCTCGTACCCGAGCATCGCCAGCATTTCTTCTCCAACCTTCACCAACGCCTCTTCGTCGTCGACCAGTAGGATCGTCTCTCCCTGGCCATTGGCAATCGTTTCCAGTGCGATCGCCGGAGCGGAGACGCGCCCTTGCCGAGGCAGATAAACGGTAAACGTCGCACCGGCACCCGGTGCGCTTTGTACGTCGACGCCGCCACCGAGCTCCGTCACGATGCCGTGCACCAGAGATAAGCCGAGCCCGGTTCCTCCGACGCCCTTGGTAGTGAAGAACGGGTCGAAGATGCGCTCGAGCACATGCGGTGCAATGCCGACTCCGGTATCGCATACGCTGAGCCGGACGTAATTTCCGACGTGTCAGCACGCCCGTGGAAATGGTCAGCGAGTCAGGCAGGTCGATCACGTCGAGCCCGACAGCGAGCGTGCCTTCAGATTTCATCGCCTGCATTGCGTTGGTGCAAAGATTCAGCACCACCTGGTGAATTTGGGTCGGATCCCCGAGCACGGCAGCATCGCCGGCTGAAAGATGGCGCTCGACTCGCACACCATGCGGCACCGAATCGGCAATCAGATCGAGCGTTTCCTCGACGATTGACTGAACGTGCACCGGCAGGCGCTCGCCGATGCTGCTGCGGCTGAAGGCAAGGATGCGCTCGACGAGCGACTTCGCACGCATGCCGGCGCTGATTGCAGCGTCGATGTTGCGACGGAGCGGCGTCCCCTCGCGCGCGTCCTTCTGCGCCATCTCGCCGTAACCCAGGATTGCAGAGAGCACGTTGTTGAAGTCGTGTGCAATTCCGCCGGCCAGCGTGCCGATCGCCTCGAGCTTCTGTGCCTGACGCAATTGGCCTTCGAGTCGATCACGCTCGACCTCGGCATTCTTGCGGTCGGTGATGTCTTCCATCGAACCCGCCATGCGATACGGCTGGCCTTTTTCATCGCGCAGCGCGACGCCGCGCTCGCGGTACCAATGCCACTCACCGTCACGCTGGTGCCGCAACCGGTACTCGACCTCCCACGACTTGCCCGCCCCGCCCAGGTACGCCGCCAGAGCATCCTTGACACGCTTTTCGTCGTCGGGGTGGTAGGCGAATAGCGTCCACCATTCGCGCGCAAGGGCGCATCGGCTCACCCGGATCGAGTCCAAGCAACTCCTGCGCACGCGCCGAGAAGAAGAATGTCTCGCTGCGCATGTCCCAGTCCCACATGCCCTCGTTCGATCCGGCGACCGCCAGCTGGTAGCGCTCCTGCGACTCCCGTAACGCTTCTTCGGCGCGCTTTTGCGCGTCGACATCGCTGATCGATCCGGCGACTCGAATGGGACGCCCGGCCTGGTCACGAACGCACTTGTTGCGGTGACGAATCCATCGGCACTCGCCGTTCGGCAACAGCACACGATATTCGCCTTCGCGCAACTCCACTTGCCCGTCGAGAAAATGTTGAAGATCGTCTCGCACGCGCTGCACATCGTCGGGGTGGTACCTAACGAGGTCACGCCATTCGGCGCGCGAGCGCACCGTGACGTCGGACTCGATGCCCATGATGCGCATCGCTCGTGGCGACGAATACATGCGGTCGTTGACGACGTCCCAATCGACGATACCGTCGTTGGAGCCGGCGACGGCGAGCGCGAACCTCTTTTCGCTCTGCCGCAGAGCATCTTCGGCGCGTTTACGCTCCGAAACATCGTTTGTCGCGCCGGCCATTCGCACTGCCTTGCCGCCGACATCGCGAAAACATCGCCCGCGTGAATGAATCCAGCGAATCGTGCCGTCCCGGAGAGTAATTCGATACTCGATCTCGAATTGCTCGGTATGGCCCGCTAGATGAGCGTCGACCTGCTTTTGAAGCTCGCCCGCGTCGTCGGGATGAATCCTGATCAGCTCGCCGAACTCTGCGCGGGTGGTGAACTGCACGTCCGGCTGCAATTCAAAAATTTCCCTCATCATCGGCGACACGAAGAGCTCGTCGGTGGCCAGGTTCCAAACCCAGTGACCTTCCTTTGAGCCGGTGGTCGCGATCACGTAGCGCTCTTCCGACTCCCGCAGCTGATCCTCAGCGCGCCGCTGCGCGTCGATATCGCTGACCGAGCCTGCGACACGAAGTGGCTGCCCCTCCGCATCGCGAACGCACAGGCCGCGTGCGCGTACCCAGTGCCAGTTGCCGTCATCACGTTGAACTCGATACTCGATCGCATACGCCGGAGACCGGCCGGCAAGGTGCGCGTCCATGGCTTCGACGCGTCGAGCCCGGTCATCCGGATGAAATTGCAGCGAGGCAAACCATTCGCCGGCGTCGTTTTTCTCGGGACCGGGCGGCAGACCGAGGATTTCTCGCGCGCGCGCCGACGCAAATACGCGCTTGGCCTTGCACGTCCCAGTCCCAGATGCCGTCATCCGAGCCTGCGACGGCTGCGGCAAATCGCTCTTTCGATGCCTCAAGCGACGCGCTTGCCGCGCGCAGCCGCGCCAGCTTGCGCATCAACAGTGTCAGCAGCAAAGCGGCCAATGCGCCCAGCACAAGCGTGCGCACTGCCGTACCGACCGCCTGCTCGCGCCAAGCGGCCAGAGCAACGGAAGCGTCGCGGGATACGAGAACGATCATCGAATATCCCGGCACTTCGGTCAGAGCCACATATCGCTCAACACCGTCGACCGGACTCGTCATCAGCAGAGTTGTCGATCGGCCTCCGGCTCGGGAAGCCAGCAACTGATCGAGTGGCGGGAACTGCTTGCCCAACGCTTCAGGTGCCGCCGGATAGCGCGCCAGCAAGGTGCCGTCGCGGTGCATCAGCGTCACCTTCGTCGCCTTGTCCAGCTGCACATCGCTGTAAAACTGCTGGAAGTAGTCGATACGCCCGCGCGCCGCGATCGTTCCGGCGAACTGACCGGGCGCTGTCTCGAGTCGGCGCCCGATAGGAAAGAACCACTGACCGTCGACTCGACTCTGGATCGCGGGGCCGATCAGGAAATCGATATTCGGATTGTCACGCGCCGTCTGAAACGCGGGCAGTGCTGCAATGTTGGCCGTCGTGTGGGGGGCTGGATAAAGCCAGGAGATCGCGCGCGGCGTGCCATCAGCGTTATGCATCGCCAGCCCTTCCGCTTGCACGAGCCCAACCGCCTGTTCTTTCAGGTAGTTATGCAGCTCCTCCTCATTCAGTTTCGATAGCGCGCCCTTCTGGAATTGTTCTCCGATGTAGCGCAGCACAACGTCGACTGCCTGCACGCTGCGCGCCGTTTGCTCGGCGATGATCCGCGACTGCGTCTCCAGCTCGCGGCCGGTCTCATCCACCGTGATCCGGTGGCCGCGAACAATGTCGGTCGCCGCCATGACCACGATCACGCCGATCAAGACGGCACCTATCCAGGGCACGCCACGCGCCGTCCACTGGCGCGAGGCAAATGCCGCTATGGCGCTCGAGCGGCTCACAGGCGCATCCTCATCCGTGTCAAAAATGTCAGCCGCCATTTGGCGTTCTGCGAGTTGCCCTCGCATGTCGATCCGCGATTCACCAGATTACAACTGAAACCGACGTCGGCCCCATCGCTCAAGAGTGCCGTTCGGTCCGAACCTGCTGCCCTACGGCCCCGGGGGCGTGGCCGCTGCAGCGCGAAATACAGTTGCGGCGCCGTTGTTATCTGGGACAATCCCCGGCTGCTGCATTCGCGACGCTGACCGATCCCACGGATCCGCGCACTTGTGGCGCATCACCGACAAACAGGGGACAAGACATGAAACGCAGACTGTTACTGGCCGCGTTCGCGGCCGCAATCGCGCTTCCGGCCGGCGCGCAAACCATCACGCTGAACGGGGCATCCCAGTTCAACGACGACCATGCCTTCACCAAAGCGCTGGTGCGGTTCGAAGAGCTGGTAAAGAAGTACTACGGCAAGCCGATCAACTTCGTGCTGCACAAGAACAGCGCGCTCGGGCTTGAAAAGCAGTACTTCGAGTACATGGCACAGGGCAAGGCGGTCGACTACGCAATCGTTTCTCCCGCGCACATGTCGACGTTCTCGAAAGCTGCGCCCTTTATCGACGCACCGTTCCTGTTCAGGGACCTGGACCACTGGAACAAGGTGCTTGACGCCGACGTGCTGAAGCCGGTCGCAGAAGAGATCAACCAGAAAGCCGAAGTGATGTTGATCGGATATGCCGGCGGCGGCACCCGCAACATCTTCGCCAACAAGCCGGTGAGGAATATGGCTGAGCTAAAAGGGTTGAAAGTTCGCGTGCAGGGCGCGCCGATCTGGTCGAAAACGTTTGCGGCAGCTGGCATGGCGCCAACGGTGATCGCATACAACGAGGTCTACAACGCGATCCAGAACGGTGTGATCGCTGCGGGCGAGAACGAGGCGGCGGGCGTTGAGCAGATGAAATTCTTCGAGGTCGCTCCCAGCCTCAACATGACGCAGCATGCGATCACGATCCGCCCGTTGTGCTTTTCGACGAAGACGTTCAACAAGCTACCGCCTGATCTGCAGGCGGCGATCATCAAGGCGGGCAAGGAGGCGGGTGCCTACGGTCGTCAGATCGAATCGAGCGAGGACACCGCGAAGCTCGACGCGCTGGAAAAGGCTGGCAAGCTCAAGCGCATCCCGTTCGCCGACCGCGCCGCGATGAAAAAGGCGGTGGACCCGGTGATGACCGAGTACGCGAAGGAAATCGGCGCCGAGCAGTTGCTCGCGAAAATCAACGCGCTATAAGCAATAGCGCAGCGAAAAACCACTCCGGCCTCGTACGCCCGAGTGGTTTTTTGTTGGGCGAACGCGTGCGATGAGCCTCTGGCGCAAATTCACCGCGGCTTACAGCTGGCTGCTGTCGTGGCTGCTTGTCATATCGGTCGCGGTTCTGATCATTCCCGTTTCGCTGCAGATCTTCTCGCGCTACACCGCGTTGATTCCAAGCTATATCTGGACCGAGGAGATGGCGCGCTTCCTGTTCATCTGGATGATCATGATCGGCGCGATGATCGGAGTGCGCGAGGGCACGCATTTCGAAGTCGACCTGTGGCCGCGTCTCGGACCGCGCGCGGAGGCGGCAGTGAGGCTCGTGGCGAGCGCTGGCGTACTAGTCATGGCGCTGGTGTTCGTGTGGGCCGGCATCGAATTCACGCGCTTCGGCTGGAACCGCACTTCCGAGCTGGCCGACTTGCCGCTGTGGATGATTCACATCGCCTGGCCGATGACCGGCTTTACGTGGCTCGTGTTCCTCGGCGAGCAGATGTGGGACAACGTGACCATCCTCACACGCAGGCAGCACGCATGAGCGAGCCGCCGGGCCGCCCCAAGGCGAGTGACGTCCCCCTCGGGGGGACCGCGCGCAGCGTAAGGGGGCAACACCGCGAGCCGCCGGGCCGCCCCAAGGCGAGTGACGTCCCCCTCGGGGGGACCGCGCGTAGCGCCAGGGGGCAGCAATGAGCGGGGCGAGTTTTCTCAGCCCCGGCACGGCTTCATGGATATTGTTCGGCGTGTTCTTTGCGCTGATGTTCCTGCGCGTGCCCGTCGCTTTTGCGCTCGGCCTGGCTTGCCTGCCGATTTTGGTGCTCGAGCCTCACCTCGACACCGGGACGCTGATGGGCGAGACGTTCAACGCGTACAACTCTTTCATCCTGCTTGCAGTGCCGTTTTTCCTGTTGACGGCCAACCTGATGAACGTCGGTGGAATCACGAATCGACTGATGCGCTTCTCGCGCGACCTGGTTGGGCATTTTCCAGGCGGGCTTGCTCAGGTGAATGTGGTGCTTTCGATCTTCTTCGCAGGCATCTCGGGTTCATCCACCGCAGATGCCGCCAGCCAGTCAAAGATCTTCATCGAGGCGCAGATCAAGGAAGGCTACGATCGATCGTTCTCGGTAGCCATCACTGCGGTGTCCGCAGTGCTCGCGGTAATCATTCCACCTTCGATTCTGATGATCGTTTGGGGTGGGGTGCTGACCGTTTCGATCGGCGCGCTTTTTCTCGCCGGCATCATTCCCGGGTTGCTGATCGGGCTGGCGCAAATGGCCACCGTTCATGCCTACGCCAAGGCGCGCGGGTATCCCACCTATCCGCGCGCCACTTTGGTGGAGCTCGTGCGCGCCGCGGCGGTCGCGATTCCGGCGTTAATGACGCCGGTGATCATCATCGGAGGCAAGATCTTCGGCTGGTTCACTGCGACAGAATCGGCATGTATTGCGGTGCTGTACGCCGCAGCGCTATCGATTGTGGTGTACCGCGAGATGAACCTGAAGGGCCTGCATGAAGCGCTGCTCGATACCGGCAAGCTTGCGGGGATCGCGCTGTTCTGCGTCGGTACCGCGTCCGCTTTCGGTTGGTTGCTCGCCTATTACCAGATCCCCAAGGCCATACTTTCCGGTGTGTCGGCATGGAACATGGGGTTGACCGAAACCGGCTTCTTCATCGCCTTGGTGTTCCTGGTGGTTGGATGCTTTCTTGATGCGATCCCGGCAATCATCATCGTCGGCACCATCCTGCAGCCACTCGCGATGGCGGTGGGCATGGACCCTGTGCATTTCGCGATGGTCGGCATCGTGTCGCTCGCGTTCGGGCTGGTGACACCGCCCTACGGACTGTGCCTGTTGATCGCATGCGCGATTGCGAAGATCCGCATGGTTGATGTGCTGAAGGACGTGATGATCATGCTGGTCCCAATGCTCGGCGTGCTAGCGCTGCTGATCCTTTGGCCGGAAGTTGCGCTGTTCCTGCCGAGATTGATTTCGCCGGAGTTTTTGAAATGAGCGGTGCCGACTTCAGTCTCAAGGATCGCACTGCGCTGGTGATCGGCGGCACCAGCGGGATCGGGCTCGAGATCGCGCTTGGCTTCCAGTCGGCAGGCGCGCGCGTAATCGTTGCCAGCCGTGATGAAAACAAAATCGCTGCAAGCGTCGCGAGGCTGAAGCAGAAGGACGCGCAAAGCGCCGGCTACGCACTCGATGCCAGCCGCCTCGCCGACATGCAGCGCTTCGCCGAAACAGTCTGGGCCGAGCAAGGGCCGATCGACATCCTGCTGAACGCACAAGGCACAACCGTCATCAAACCGGCGCTGGATTTCAGCGAGCAGGACTACGCGCTGGTGATGCGTACGAATGTCGACGGTGTGTTCTGGGCATGTACCGAGTTCGGCCGCCGCATGGTCCAGCGCGGCAGTGGCAGCATCATCAACATCGGCTCGCTGTCGTCGTTCCGTGGCTGGCCGGGCAGCAGCGTCTACGCGATGACGAAGGCGGCGGTGGTGTCGCTGACTCAATCGATCGCAGCCGAGTGGGCCAATACCGGTGTGCGAGTCAACGCGATTGCCCCCGGATTCTTCATGACGCCGCTGAACGAAAAGAAAATGTCCGATGCACGCAAGGCTCTGGCGATTGCGCGCACGCCGATGGGTCGCTTCGGCCAGTTGTCCGAGCTCGTCGGCGCCGCGGTCTATCTCGCATCGCCGGCAGCGGGCTACACGACCGGCGCCACGATCGCTGTCGACGGTGGATTCCTCGCCAACGGCCTCTGATGCTTGCTCTGAAGAAGCTATCCGACGGCTTCGCCGTCGAGGCTAGCGGAATCGATCTCGCCGCATCTCTGAACGATGCCGCATTCAATGAGATAGAGCGCGCATTCTTCGCCGGCCAGGTGCTCGTGTTTCGCGGCCAGCATCTGACGCCCGCGCAGTTCCATGCCTTCGCGCGGCGCTTCGGGCCGCCCGAACCGCACGTGATCGATCAGTTCCATCATCCCGAGTGTTCCGACATCCTGATCTTGTCGAATGTCGTGCGTGATGGCCGGCCGACCGGCCTGGCAGACGCCGGCACGTACTTCCATACCGACTATTCGTACCTCGATGTTCCGGCGCGCTGCACGATGCTGTACTCGATCGTCGTGCCGAAGATCGGCGGCGATACGCTGTTCGCCAACCAGTACGCCGCGTACGACGATCTTTCGCAGGCGATGAAGGCGCGCATCGAAAATCTGATCGGGCTGCACCACTACGGCAACCGCGACGATCTGAACGAGGCGTCGCGCACGGTCGCCTCATTGCTGACCGACGAGCAGAAAAACCGAATGAACTGGGTCAGGCACCGCATCGCACGCGCGCATCCGGTGACCGGCCGTAAAGCGCTGTATGCGGTGTCGGGCAGCTCGTTCGGCATCGAAGGAATGCCCGATGACGAAGCGATTGCGCTGCTCGACGAGCTAAAAGCGCACGCGACGCAACCGAAGTACCTTTATCGACTCAAGTACAAGCGTTGGCGATCTGGTGATCTGGGACAACGCGTCGCTGTTGCACTCGGCCACGCTGATCGATCCGAACGATGCGCGCACGTTATGGCGCATCACCGTGAAAGAACCGGTCAGCTCCATCCGCTGACGAACATTCCTTGACAACGGGCCGCCCGGCTCTTAGCCTTTTTCGAGAAATCGACAAAGTTTTGCGCATGACGCAAAACAGCCAGCTCTTCACAAGCCGGCATAAAACCACCGCCGAAGGAGGCAACCATGAACTGGAGAAAGCTAAGCGCTTCACTTCTCATCGCCGGTATCACTCTGGGCGCGGGACCGGCGGCCGCGCAGAAGAACATCCGCATTGGATATCCGGTGATTCTTTCCGGTCCGGGCGCTCTGATCGGCGAACCTTCATTGAAGGGCGCACAGATGTACGTCGAGGAGATCAACGCCAAAGGCGGCGTGCTCGGCCGCAAGCTGGAGCTTGTGGTGCGCGACACGAAGGGCAACGCCGACGAGGCCGTGCGCGTCGCACGCGATTTGATCCTGCGCGAGAACGTCGACTTTCTGGTCGGCACGCTCACCTCTGCCGAGGGGCCGGCCGTCTCGCCGGTCGCGAAGGAAAACAAGATCGTGTTCGTGGTGCCGGTCGTAAAGACCGATCAGCTCGTCACACCCGCCAACCTGCACCCCTACGTCTTCCGCACGGCTTCCAACACGACTATTGAAGGCCGTTCCGCGGCCGAGATCATGGCGAAGTGGACCCACGTGAAGCGCGTGGCGACGATGAGCCAGGATTATGCGTTCGGCCAGGACGTGACGCGCGCGTTCGTCACCCATCTGAAGAAGCTGCGACCGGACATCGAAATCGTGGATCAGCAGTGGCCGAAGCTCGGCGAAGCCGACTACACGCCCTTCATCAATGCGCAGATGGCCAAGAAGCCGGAGGCGGTGTTCACCAGCCTGTGGGGAGGACACTTCGTGACCTTCGTCAAGCAGGCGAAGCCGCTCAATTACTTCGAAGCGGTTAAGAACAACGTGGTCGCCGCGGGCGAGGCCGGCGCAATCGAAACAGCGAAAGCGATGGGCGACGATTACCCGGTAGGTATCTATGCCAACGCGTATGACGCGTTCAACTGGGACGGTGGGCCGGCGCACAAGGACTACACGCAGCGTCTTCGCGTCTTCTTGAAGGAAGAGCATCCTGCCTCGTGGCCCATCACCGGCTACATCGGCATGCAAGTGTTGACAGCTGCAATCCAGAAAGCCAACAGCACGGATTCAGAGAGAGTCGCGAAGGCGATGCTCAACCTCACCGTCGATACGCCGATCGGCAAGCAGACGATTCGGAGCAAGGATCAACAGGCCAATCGCGCGCAGTTCTGGGGCAAGATGACCAAGGACCCGAAGTACCCGTTTGCCGTGATGAGCCCGCCGACCTACGTCGACCCGGCTCCTTTCATGGATTGACGATCAGGCATGCCGGGAGGAAGGCCGAAGACCCGAACCGAGCCCGATGCCGTCAAGAGCGTTTCCAAGGTGCTCGACATTCTCGAGCACCTTGGATCGGCGCGCGGTCCGGTCAGCGTGTCGGACATTGCGCGCGCAACCGGATTCAACGTGAGCACCGCGTTTCGTCAGCTGCAGACACTGGTCCGCCGCGGATACGTCGAGCAGGACCCGGGGCATCGCGGCTACGTGATGGGTCCGCGCCTGTATCAGCTTGCGAGCGATTATCTGAAAGGCAGCGATCTCGCTGGGATCGCGCGACCGCATCTCGAAGCGCTGCGCGATGCGGTCGGCGAAACGACTTACCTCGTGATACTGAGTCAGGGCGAAATCGTGCAGCTGTGCAAGGCCGACGGCCAGCACGTTGTCAGTGCATCGATGCGCACTGCACAGCGCGAACCGGCGTATTGCACCGCGACCGGTAAAGTGCTGCTGTCGGGCCTTGCATCCGATGCGCTGGCGCGCTACCTGCAGACGGTGGACTTGCAGGCGTTTACGCCGCAGACCATCACGTCGAAGGCGAAGCTGCAGCGTGAACTGGCGCTGGTGCGCTCGCAGGGTTATGCGCTCGACGTCGAGGAGTACGCCGCGAATCTGTGTTGCATCAGCGTGCCGGTACGCGAGCCGAACAACGCGACGGTCGTGGCCGCGATCAGCATCGCGATGCCGAAGATCCGATTCCGTCGCAGCCTGGTTCCGCGCTGGCGCGATCTGCTGATCGAACGGGCCAGCTTGATCTCACCGCCACTCGGCCTGATCGGCAGTTAGGGCGAGCGATGCGTTCGCCGAATCGCGACTGATCGACAACCGAACGGTCATTGTGTTCGATACCTCGTTCGTAGTTGGGCAGGCGCTGAGCGGACTGACGGCCGCGATGTTCCTGTTCATCGTTGCTTCGGGTCTGTCGGTGGTATTCGGCGTGCTGCGCGTGCTCAACTTCGCGCACGGCTCGTTCTACATGCTGGGCGCCTATCTGGCGTGGCAGATGATGCAATGGCTGGGGCCGGCGACCGGAAGCTTCTGGCTCGCGGTGCTCGGCGCAGCGGCTGGGGTTGCAATCATCGGTGGCGTGATCGAGCGATTCTTTCTGCGCCGCCTCTATGGCAAAGAAGATCTGTATCAGCTGCTGCTGACATACGCGCTGGTGCTGATTCTCGGCGACATCGCGCGCATCACCTGGGGCACGCAGCAGCTCGCGATGCCTCGCCCAGCCGGTCTGAACGGCAGCTTTCAGTTTCTCGGAGCGATCGTTCCCCACTACAACTTCTTCATCATCGTGCTGGGTCCATTGATCGCGGTCGGCTGCTGGCTGCTGCTGAGCCGCACCAGCGTCGGCCGCATGATCCGCGCTGCTGCCTATGACCGCGAGATGCTCGCCGCGCTGGGAGCTGACGTCGGTCGGCTCTACACGCTGGTGTTCATGGGTGGATCGTTCCTCGCAGGGCTCGGCGGCGCGCTGGTCACGCCGGTTCGCAGCATCGTGCCCGGCATGGATGTCGAAATCATCGTCGAGGCGTTCATCGTCGTCGTGATCGGCGGCCTCGGATCGTTCTGGGGAACATTCCTCGGCGCGATCATCTTCGGACAGGTGCTCGCGTTCGGCATTCTGGTGGTACCAGGCTTCTCGATATTCGCGGTGTTCGCGCTGATGGCAATCGTGCTGATCGTTCGTCCCGCCGGCCTGATGGGGCGGCCGCTGTCATGAGAAGCATGCTGCGCCAGCGTGCCGTGGCCCGCCGTGCTGTGGCTTGTGCTGCTGGCTGGTGCCGTGGCTCGGAACACGCTTCTATACGTTTCTCGCGACCGAGATCGTGATCCTCGCGCTGTTCGCGGTGAGCCTGAATCTGCTGCTCGGCTACACGGGACTTGTCTCGTTCGGGCACGCAGCCTATTTCGGCATCGGCGCGTACACCTGCGCCATTCTGATGAAGACGCACGGCGTGCCGTTTCCCGGCTGCGCTGATTGCGGCCGGCGCTGCGGCGGCGGGCTTCGCGGTTGTGTTTGGATTTTTCTGCGTGCGCTCGACCCGCATTTACTTCGCAATGCTGACGCTGGCGTTCGCGCAGATCGTGTGGGCGGTCTGCTTCAAATGGAACGCGGTCACAGGCGGCGAGCAGGGGTTGTCGAACGTCCCCTACCCCGATTTCGGTTTCCTGTCCTCGTGGCCGCTGCTCGGAAGCCTGCGCACGGCCGATCATTACTTCCTGCTGGTGATGATCGTGACCGGGGTGTGCTTTTTTCTGCTTGCGGCGCATTGTTAGGTCGCCCTTCGGCCGGATGTTGACCGCAATTCGCGAGAACCCCGAGCGCGCCGAGTTCGTTGGAATCAATGTGCGCCTGTATCAGGTGGCTGCGTTCGCAATCGCCGGCGGTTTTGCCGGGCTGGCCGGCGCGCTCTACGGCCTATTCAATCGCGGCGTCTTTCCCGACATTGCCTACTGGTCGCGTTCGGCCGAAGTTTTGATCATGGCGATCTTGGGCGGCATCGGCTCATTCTGGGGTCCGGCCGTTGGGGCGGCGGCGTTGACGCTGCTCAATCATCAGATCTCATCGCTGACGCAGTACTGGCCGCTGGTGATGGGCTCCGTGCTGATCATTCTGCTGTTCGCTTTCCCCGGCGGAATTCTGGGCGCGTTGACCACATTGCGCGCGCGGCTGCGAGCGAAGCGCCATGCTTGAGGTGCGGGGTCTGAAGCGCGCGTTCGGCGGCGTGGCCGCCATCGACGATGTCAACCTCGACGTTGAACGTCATCAGGTGGTCGCGATCATCGGACCCAACGGCGCCGGCAAGTCGACGTTGTTCAATCTGATCACCGGACACTTGCGCGCCGATGCCGGCACCGTGCACCTGAACGGACGCGACATCACCGGCATCGCGCCGCACCGCCTTTGCGCGCTCGGCGTGGCGCGGTCGTTTCAACGCACCAACATCTTTCCGAAGCTCTCGGTTTTCGAGAACGTGCAGGCGGCACTGATCGCACATCACCGGCGCGGCCGCGATTTGTGGACACGCGCCGACGATCTGTACCGCAGTGAAGCCGAATCCCTGCTGCGCGACGTCAATCTCGCCGATAAATCCAATGTAGCGGCGGCGACGTTGTCGCACGGCAACCAGAAGCAGCTCGAGCTTGGCATCGCGCTCGCCGGCAACCCGAATTTGCTGTTGCTGGACGAGCCCACTGCAGGAATGTCCGTCGCCGAGACGCGCGAGTCGATGCAACTTCTGCGCCGCATCGCTGGCGAGCGCGGATTGACGCTGCTTTTCACCGAGCACGACATGGATGTCGTCTTCTCGGCCGCCGACTCGATCACGGTCCTGCATCAGGGCCGTGTGATCGCCGAAGGCGCGCCGGCTGACATCCGCGCCAACCACGAAGTGCGGCGCGTGTACCTCGGGGAGCGCAGGTGAGCGCAGTGCTCGAAGTCGACGCGATCAGCACTTACTATGGGCTGTCGCGCGCTTTGTTCGACGTTTCTATCACGGTCGAACGTGGACAGTGTGTATGCCTGCTGGGACGCAACGGGGTGGGTAAATCCACGGTGATGCGATCGATCATCGGGTTGAACCCTCCATCGCAGGGACGCGTCTCTTGGAAAGACACGGTGATCACCGGTTGGCGCGCTGACCGCATCGCACGCGCCGGTATCGGTTACGTGCCCGAAGACCGGCGCGTGTTCGGCGAACTATCGGTGCAAGAAAATCTGGAAGTTGCAAGCCGCGCCGCACGACGGCCGGGGCGCTGGACTATCGATGCTGCCTGGCAACTCTTTCCGACGCTGGCGACGCTGCGCGACCGGCGCGCCGGCCTTTTATCCGGCGGCGAACAGCAGATGCTCACGATCGCGCGCACTCTGATGTGCAATCCTGAGCTTCTGCTGTTGGACGAGCCGTCGGAAGGTCTGGCGCCGATGGTGGTCGACAGTCTGCTCGAGCAGGTGCGAAGACTGAAGGATGACGGTTTGACGATTCTTCTCGCCGAGCAGGGAATCGCGTTCTCGCTCGCACTTGCTGATCACGTCTACGTTCTGGAAAAGGGCTCGGTGATCCACTCGGGCCCCGCATCAGCGTTGCGCGACGACTCCGCGCTGCGCGATCGCTTGCTGACGCTTTGACCATCGTTAAATCCGAACCACCGGGAGGGCCGCATGCCATTTGTCACGATCAAGATTCTGAAGGGCCATCCGCAGGAGCGGAAAAACGAGATGTCGCGGCGCGTAACGGCCGCAATCAGCGAGCTGGCTTCGCTTCCAAAGGAGGCGATTTGGGTCGTCTTCGAAGACGTGACGTCTGAAGACTGGTATGTCGGCGGCGCCACGGTCGATTCGCTGAAGAAGGCAGGCAAGCTATGAGCGTCGAGATCCGTGACAAACGCTTTGCCAACGTTGTCGGCTCGTCGCTGACGTTCGAGTGCCTGGCCGACAACTTTCTTTTCACCGAAGGTCCGGTATGGGACGCCGCGCAGCGGCGTCTGATCTTCAGCGACATTCCCGCTGACACGATGTACCAGTGGACGCGTAGCAAAGGCGTCGAAGAGTTTCGCAAGCCGAGCAACAAGTCCAACGGTCTGACCTGGGATCGCGAAGGCCGGCTGCTGAGTTGTGAGCACGCCACCAGCCGCGTGACGCGCCTCGAGGCCAACGGGCAACTGAGCGTCATTGCCAGTACGTACAACGGTCTCGAGCTCAACAGCCCGAATGACATCGTGGTCAAGAGTGATGGCGCGATTTACTTCACCGATCCGACCTACGGACGCATGGAGTACTACGGCCTCCCGCGCGAGCCGCAGCTCGGGTTTCGCGCTGTGTACCGACTGGATCCGCAGGGTGATGAGTTGACGCTGCTGGACGATGATTTCTCACAGCCTAATGGTCTGTGCTTTTCTTCGGACGAGCGTCTGATGTATGTCAACGACACCGAGCGCGGGCACATTCGGGTGTTCGACGTACGCAAAGACGGCACACTGGCCGGCGGACGCATCTTTGCCCAGTTGATCGGCGAAGGCGCAGGCGCGCCGGATGGAATGAAAATCGACAGCAACGGTAACCTCTATTGCTGCGGCCCTGGCGGCATCCACGTTTTCGACAGCTCGGCGAACTGTCTCGGTGTGATCCGGGTTCCGACGCCGGCAGCGAACTTCAACTGGGGCGGCGACGATCTCAGAAGTCTGTTTATCACTGCAAGCGCGAGCCTTTACCGGATCGATGTTCGCGTTCCGGGACGACGTGCGCAACCAAACATCGCAGCGACTGCGATGCAATGAAAAAAAGCGACTACACCGGCCTCCGACTGACGAAGCGATCGGCCTGCTCGACGAGTTGAAGCGCACGCGACGCAGCCGAAATACCAATACCGACTGAAGTACCGCGGCGGCGATCTGGTGATCTGGGACAACGCGTCGCTGCTCATTCGGCGACGCTGATCGATCCGAATGATGCGCGCACACTGTGGCGCATCACGGTGAAGGAGTCAGTAGGTAAAAGCGCTCTGTGAACAACACCCGCTGAACGTCAACGTTAGAATCCAGCACGATCTGCCTCTACCTCTTCGCGCGAGTCGCAACGCGGCAAGAAGCAGTCGGTTGAGCTGGTCTTGATATCTTAATTTGGACATGGTTTGAGCCGCAGCGATCGTCCACAGAGCATGTTTCATGACGTGTGCTGCTGAGGACTTTCTTGCTTACTTCACTTCAAGGAGGATGGACGTAATGGAAAGAATCGCAATTCGAGTAAGTGTCCTGCTGGTCTCGCTGCTGTGGTCTGCGGTGCTATGGGCGGCCCCCAGTTGTCCGGAAATCGAGCAGTTCCTGCTCGACAAGGCGGTGGGTGTTGTCTGCTTTCACAGCAGTGACTTAAGGACCAATAATCCGCAAACGACGCCGCTCGATAATTCCATCCTCACGTTTGCCGATGGCACTCCGTTACCCGGATTGTTGGGAGGTAGTGGCGGATTCACCCCGAGCACCGACCGGACCGTCATCTCGAACGGGCCGGCGCCCACGTCTACGCCGGTCCCCGGAATCCAGGTCGCTGGTTGGTTCGCCGATGATCCGACTAAGGAGGCACGGTTCCTGTTTCGCTTTCCCGACAACTGGAATGGCAAGCTCGTCGTGGCTGGCTCCTCCGCCACACGCAGCGAACACAACGGCGACTGGGCGTGGAGCGATTACGTTCTGCCCATGGGATATGCGTACGCCTCGCAGAACAAGGGCGTGCTGAACCTGTACTTCGTTTCGTTCGCCTCCGCGACGCAACCGGCGAGCGATCCGCTGTCATGTCGGCTGAATCCGAGTTCGCAACTCTGGGTGCATTTTTACGACAACGATCCGGCAAAGCCCTTTACCGAGTGGACGCAATACATGTTGAAGACCGCCGACCTCGCGCACAAGGCGGTGAAGGCGAGTTACAACCGTTTCCCGCGGCGCACCTATGCCGTGGGCACGTCCAACGGTGGGTATCAGGTGCGACGGGCCATGGAAGAGGCACCCAATCTTTTCGACGGCGGCGTGGACTGGGAAGGCACCTACATCGATCCGTATGGGCCGAATCTCCTGATCGACTTGCCGCCGGCGATCCGGAATTTCCCGGATTACGTTGCGTCGAATTACGACCCCAACAGTCCGGCGGCGCAGAACATTCGTGCGGTCGGCTATCCGCCGGACATAGTGGTCCGCAATTCGAGCGGAATCGTGACGGATTCTCTGTGGCTCCGGAACAATAATTCGTATTGGGAAGTCACCGCGTGCCAGTGGCAGAAGCGCTTTGATCCGTCGTATCCGACGTACACAGCCGGGCTTGGCAACTACGACTACCTGTCGCGGATCACAGTCCCTGGCGTATTCGTCGACGTCGCCGCGGTAGAGACGACCGGAAAGATCAAGAAACCACTGGTGTCCGTTGCGGGGACCATGGATGCCCTGCTCCCGATCGATCGCCATGCGCGCGCCTACGAGACGGCGGTCAACGCTTCGCGCAAGGGCAACAATGACAAGCGCAGCGCGCAATACCGACTCTACGAAGTTCAGAACGGCAATCACATCGAGGGCTATGTCGTTCCGTTTCCGCAACTGGTCGTTCTCCAGCCGCACGCGCAAAAAGCCTTCGACCTGCTGGTGGATCACGTCGAGTCCAATGCCTCGTTGCCCCCAAGCCAGTGCATACCCAAGGGAGGAACCATCTCGCAGAGCCCTTCGGAACCGGGCCATTGCGCTAACCTGTTTGTACCTTGATGAAACTGGCCTAATGAATCCGGGAAGGGTCAAAACACTCTTCCCGTTTTCGATAGTGTTGAACGGCCGGCTGCGGGTCTAGGTCGGCAGATTCTGTCGAGACTCTCGCTGCACACCGCCACGAACTCATGAAGACCATTCTCATTACCGGCGCCGCGGGAGACGTCGGCACGCACCTGCGGCGGGAATTGGCAGGCAAGTATGTATTGAAAGTTTCTGATCTTCGTCCGCTGAAAAAAATCAACAAGGAAGAAAAATTCGTCCGCGCGGATATCTCGAAATTCGCCGACGCACTTCGCATAACGCGGGGCGTACACGCGATCGTTCATCTGGGCGGTTATTCGGTGGAGGGGCCGTGGAAGGGCATCCTGAGCGCCAATATCATCGGCTGCCACAACGTGTTCGAGGCCGCTCGCACTAACGGTGTCAAGCGAATCATCTTCCCGACATCGAATCACGCAACCGGCTTTTACCGACGCGACGAAACCATTGACCACCGTGTGTATCCGAAGCCCGACGGTCGCTACGGCGTCTCGAAAGTCTTTGGCGAAGCGCTAGGCAGTCTGTATGCCGACAAGTACGGCATGGAAGTGTTCTGCATCCGAATTGGCAACGTCAATCCCGTACCGATCGACAAGCGGCGGCTGTCGATCTGGCTTTCTCCGCGCGATCTGGCGCAGCTCGTGACGATTGGCATCGAGCATCCCGAAGATTCGCTTCGAAATCGTCTACGGCGTGTCGCGTAACAAGCGCAGCTGGTACGACAATTCGAACGCTTATCGGCTTGGCTACAAGCCGCAGGACGATGCCGAGCGTTACGCGAAGGAAGTCTTCGCGCGGGAGAAACCGGGCGGCGATCCTGTGGCGGAGATGTATCAGGGCGGCGTTTTTACCGTGGTTGAGCAAGTGCCGAATCCTGCGCCGCTGCCCACGAAGAAAAGAAAAAAATGAACGCCCGCAAACCGAAGGTCACGGTGCCAGTCGGCGCGACCGACACGCATATGCACTTTTATCACGCCGAGGTGCCTGCCGCGCCGGGCGGCCCGCCCCTTCCTGGAGACTACCGCGTCGAACAGTATCGCGAGGTGCAGCAGCGCCTTGGCTTATCACGCGTCATCGTCGTGCAGCCCAACGCCTACCAGGACGACAATCGAGTGACGCTGGCGGCGATCAGTGCGCTCGGACCTGGCGCCAAGGGCGTTGGTGTCGTCAAGCCGGACGTATCGGATGCGGATATTGCGTGGCTTACCGAGGGCGGCATCATCGCGCAACGAATCTTCCAACTGCCGTGGGGAGCCGTCGGATTCGATCGAATGCACGATGTGATGGCGCGCGTGCATCCAGCGGGTTGGCACGCCAATATCCAGCTCGATGGACGCGAACTGCCGCAATGGGAAGACACGATCAAAAAACTTCCAGGCAAGTTCGTGATCGATCACAACGGGAAGTATCTGGAGCCGGTCACTCCCGAGCACGAATCGTTTAAAGTCGCTGTTGCGACTGCTCGACACAGGGCGCTGCTGGGTAAAGCTGTCGGCGCCTTATGAAACGTCAAAAACCGGTGCACCTTTATACGAAGACGTAAGTCGTCTCGCCAAAGCGCTGGTCAGGCATGCGCCTGAGCGCATGCTGTGGGCGAGCAACTGGCCGCATCCGTCAGTGCCACGCGACGCCATTCCCGACGATGCCGATCTGATCGACTTGCTGCTGGATTGGGCGCCGGACGACGCGACGCGCGCAAAAATCCTGGTGAGCAATCCGGCCGAGCTCTACGGTTTTCGCTAGTTCCAACACGTCAGCGCTGCTTGCTTACCCACGCCTGGTACGCCGCCTTGTTGGCATCGTTCGGCGGGTACAGACCGGGCAATGCCTGCCCGGATTCGACTTGCGCCATGATCCAGCCTTCAAGACGCTCCTGTTCCACCGACGCTGTTATCACCTGATCGAGCAGCGCCGCAGGTATCAGCACCGCGCCGTCATCGTCCGCAACGACCACATCGTTCGGAAAAACGGCGACCCCGCCGCAGCCAATCGGCTGTTGCCAAGCGACAAACGTGAGTCCCGCTACCGACGGCGGCGCGGCAACGCCGCTGGACCACACCGGCAAGCCGGTGCCCAGCACGCCAGCCACGTCGCGCACGGTGCCGTCAGTGATTAAACCGGCGACGCCGCGCTTCTTCATGCGCGCGCACAGGATGTCGCCAAAGATGCCCGCATCAGTGACACCCATCGCGTCGACCACGACCAGACAACCTGCCGGCATCTTCTCGATTGCCGCGCGTGTCGAAATGGGTGCGCTCCAGGATTCAGGCGTTGCCAAGTCTTCGCGCGCAGGAACGAAACGCAGCGTGAAGGCGCGTCCGACCACGCGCCCCTGCCCGGAGCGCAGCGCTCGCGATCCACGCATCCAAACATTGCGCAGTCCCTTCTTCAGCAACACGGTCGTCAGCGTTGCGGTGGTCACACCCGACAGCGCACGAGCAGCCGCTTCGTCAAGCGGCAGGGAATCGACGTCCATGTGTATCTCCTGTCAATGCAAGAATGCGATTGGTGGGAAGCTTGCCATACTGCACATTTGAGAGTCCATGAAGCTCACTGAAAGGGTCGCGGTCATTACCGGCGCAGCGCAAGGTATCGGCGCCGCATGCGCACGCCTGTTTGCTGCTGAAGGTGCCAAAGTGGTGATCGGCGATGTCAACGAAACCAGTGCGGTAGCGCTCGTCGACGAGATCGTCCGCGCAGGGGGCGGCGCGATCTTTCAACATGCCGACGTTTCTGTTGCAAGCGATTGCACCGCGCTGATAGACAAAGCGGTGAAGCAATACGATCGGGTCGATATCGTTGTCAACAATGCCGGGATCGTGCACGGGGCCGAGTTTCTCGATCTGGCCGAAGAAGACTTTGATCGCGTGCTGCGCGTCAACCTCAAGGGTGCATTTTTGTGCGGACAAGCCGGCGCGCGCCGCATGGCCGCGCAACCCCCGCGAGCCGATGGCCAGCGGGGCGTGATCATCAACATGTCGAGCATCAACTCGGTCGTCGCGATTCCGAATCAGGTGGCGTACACGGTCAGCAAGGGTGGCCTCAATCAATTGACGAAGGTGATGGCGCTTGCACTTGCTCCGCACGGAATTCGCGTGATGGGAATCGGCCCGGGATCGATCGCGACCGAGATGCTGAAGAAGGCGGTGTTGACTGAAGGACCTGCGCGCGCCCGCATCATGTCGCGTACGCCGCTGCAGCGCCTCGGTGAGCCCGATGAAATCGCGAAGGTCGCGCTGTTTCTTGCCAGCGACGATGCGTCTTATATGACCGGAACCACGGTGTACCCCGACGGCGGAAGGCTGGCGCTCAACTACACCGTCTAGCGGAACGTTTACTTGCAGACCCTTGATCCGGCGCGCGAGCGCCGCATGCTGCTGACGCTCGCAGCCATCCAGTTCACCACGGCACTCGACTTCATGGTGATCATGCCTCTGGCGCCGCAGTTCGCTCGCGTCTTCGATCTCAGCACACAACAGTTCGGCTGGCTCATTTCGGCCTACACCTTTGCGGCCGCGATCGCGGGCGTTGCGGCGTCGATCGTCATCGAGAGATTCGAGCGCAAGCGATTGCTGCTGGCGGTATACGCGGGCTTCGTCGCGGCGGCGGCCGTGACTGCCAGCGCGCAAAGCTTCCCGATGTTGCTGATCGCGCGTGCGCTTGCCGGGGTGTTCGGCGGCGTGCTCTACGGCGTGATTTTCACCGTCATTGGTGACACGATTCCCGAAGCGCGTCGCGGACATGCCACCGGGCTGGTGATGACCTCGTTCGCGATCGCGACCGTCGCGGGCGTGCCGCTGGCACTGCTGTTGTCAAACGCATTCAACTGGCGCGCTGCGTTTGTCTTGGTTGCCATTTCAGGCATGGTCAATGCGCTGATTGCACGGCGCACGCTGCCGCACGTGGCGCACGAGATCGATATGGAGATTGAAAAGCAACACGAGCGCGCGCTGTGGAGCGAGTTCCTGCGAACGCTTACCTTTCCGAATCATCTGCGCGCGTTCGTGTTCACGCTGCTGATGATGATCTCGGGCTTCATGGTGATTCCCTACATCAGCCTGTACATGACGTCGAACATGGGTTTGCCCGAAACGCAATTGCCCTTGGTGTATCTGGCTGGGGGCATCGCCACTTTTTTCACCGCGCGCTGGTTCGGGCGCTGGGCCGACCGCTCCGGAAAGCGCATCGTGTATCGATGGATCGCGTTGATGTCGCTGGCGCCGCTGTTGATCGTTACGCACGCGCCGGCGTTGCCGCTGGTTGGAACGCTTGCAACGGCTGTGCTGTTCTTTGTTCTCGTGTCGGGACGGATGGTGCCGGGCATGGCGGTCGTCACTAGCGCATCACGTCCTGGCGGACGCGCAGCGTTCATGACCCTCAACGGTTCGGTGATGCAGATCGGATCGGGTCTCGCGGCTACGTTGAGCGGGGCTCTGGTTCAGCGCCTGCCGTCGGGCGCGCTGCTGCACTACGACTGGGTGGGATGGATTGCGGCAGCGGCAACGCTGGTGGCGATCTGGTGGGTTGGCAGCATCGAAACGCTCGATGCAGCGCCCGCCGTCACAATCATCGAAGAGCCGATTGGTTAGCTGCGCTTACGGCGGCTCTTCGTCGCTTTTTTCTTCGCAGCGTTAGCGGGCGCGGAAGTGGGGTTGCTGGTCGCAGCGGTCGCGATCTTCGCGAACTGGTCCTGCAACGTATTCCACCACGCGGCAGGATTGAGTGGTTCGGCCACCGCCGCTGAACGAGTCGTCAGCGGAGTGATAGCACGCCGCTTCGACTTCTTGCGTGCGTCAGGCGGAACCGCGCGCGCCGCGTTCGACTCTTCCGCCTTCATCGCAGCAAGCCCCAGCTTGACCTCGGGCGGTGGATTTGGCGGCAGCCTCGGCAATGTCTCAGATCTGCCGGACATCGGAGCCATCATCGCGCCACTGATTCCCTTCAGTGTTGCAATCGTCGCGCGTTGCACCTCGAGGCTTTGAATCGTCGTGCGCAGGATGCTCGCATTCAACTCGAGCCACTGTTCGACGGCGCGCAGATCCGCAATCCGTTTCTCCAACTCGTCGACATCCAGCGTCGGCGCAAACATGTTCGGCAATTGTTGCGGAATGCGCGAGGCCATCGACGCCAGGTTTCCTGCGCTGGGCAACCCCGGGATCCCGGGCAGCCCCGCAAAGCCCCACATCTTTTTCATCAGCTCGAGACTGTCGCCCACCGGATTGGCGAAAGGCAAACTGCCCGGACGCTTGGTTGTCATGCGGTCTCCGATCTTCGCTGCAATGGCACTACCTTCTGCTCGATCGCTCCGAAAATCGATCGCCCCGATTCATCGAACATTTCGATGCGAACTTCGTCACCGTATTTCATGAACGGAGTCTTCGCGGCACCCTGCTCGATCATTTCAAGGCTTCGCTTCTCAGCGATGCAGCAGTAGCCGCGACTGCGGTCGACGTTCGATACCGTGCCCGAACCGATGATCGATCCGGCGCGTACGTTGCGCGTTTTGGCTATGTGCGCGATCAGCTGCGAGAAATTGAAAGTCATGTCGTCGCCCGCGTTGGGCTCACCGACTTTAACGCCGTTCCAGTGCACCGTCAGCGGTCTGTGAACCTTCTCATCGCGCCACGCGTCGCCGAGCTCATCCGGGGTAATCGCAACGGGTGAGAACGCGGTGGCGGGTTTGCTCTGAAAAAATCCAAAGCCTTTGGCGAGTTCAGCCGGGATCAGGTTGCGCAAACTGACGTCGTTGACCAGCATCAGCAAGCGAATATGCGGCCCGATCGCTTTCTGCTTCGACCCCATCGGAACATCGCCGGTCACGACCGCCACTTCGGCCTCGAAGTCGATGCCGTGCTCCTCACTTGAACAAACGATGTCGTCATGCGGTCCGAGCAGATCGTCGCTGCCACCTTGGTACATCAGCGGATCGGTCCAGAACGAAGGTGGCATTTCAGCACCGCGCGCCTTGCGCACCAGCTCGATGTGGTTCACATAGGAGGAGCCGTCAGCCCACTGGTAAGCGCGCGGCAGCGGCGCCATCGCCTTGTGCGGGTCAAACGTGAACGCGTGGCGTGCGTGACCGTCGTTCAGTGTTTGATAAAGATCTTCGAGTTGCGGCGCCAGGAAATCCCAGTCGTCGAGCACGCTTTGAAGTCGCGACGCGACCGCGGTCGCGTGCGCTGCCAACGATAAGTCGCGTGAAACGACGACCAGCTGTCCGTCGCGTGAGCCGTCCGTCAGTGTTGCCAGCTTCATCGAGCGATTGGGTGCAGCATATCCACGGTATCTTAGCGTTCGCGATCAGTGTCCATGCGCCGCACGCTTTCGCGGCGAGCAAGTCAAATTTGATCATGTCGACCGGCTTTTCCATCCCCAAGTGGCAAGGCCCGTCTTTATGGCGGGCAGGGTCCGTATTTGCGCTGGTCTTGGTGCTACACGCATGGGCGCTCTACGTTTTCTCGCGCGGACTGTCTGCGGTCGTACCGGCAGACGCCACTCAGACCACGTTGTCGGTACGGCTGCTGGCGCCGCCACCGGCTCCGGCCCCGAGCGCGCAGGCGCCGAAGCCCGCGCCACGTCCGCGCGCGCGAAATGCGCCAACGATTACCGCGCCGGTCGAGCCCGCTCCCGCGCCTGCGCCATCGCCGGTGGAGGCGCCGGCGGAATCACCGCCAGCGCCGCCGCCACCCGTGGCGGCAGATCCGCCCGCTTCAGCAGTCCACTGCACAGCCATCGGACTTGGCGCTTGGTGCACAGGCACTGCCGACCAAGGGCCGCATCGTTTATCGAACGTCGTACACGCGACTCACGGGCATTACTGCGCTGACGTATGTCGATTGGTCGATCGATCCCGAGAAAGCGACTTATGAGCTCTGGCTTCGTACGGTCGATCCGGCGGGGCTGCTGGATCTGCGGTCGAACGGCACGCTGAAGGCTTTCGGTATTGCACCCGACAACTACATCGAGAAAATAGAGATTGCCAATCGCGAGCTGCGGGCGGACTTCGATTGGAAAATGAGCGCTGTCAGCTTCGTTGGGCGCGGTGCCGGCCAGCCAACCACGTTCGCCGAAGGCACACAGGACCCGCTGTCGTTGCAGTTCCACCTACCGCTGCTGGCGCAGGCCTATCCGTGGCGCTTTTCGCCGGGATCGGAAGTCACGTTCGCCGTCGCACGCCGCAATGTCGAGAACTACTCGTTCGTGGTCGAGGGATTCGAGACGACGCGTATCGATGGCACCGATGTGATGACGCTGAAGATCGATCGCAAGCGTGGGCCCAACGCAAATCGCAGGGTCGAGATCTGGATGGCGCCCGAGTTCCAATGGCTGCCGGTGCGATTGCGGTTCACCGACTCCAACGACGAAGTGTGGGACAGCGTTTTGTCGCAGCTGCCAAACGAGCCACCGCCGCCAGATCCGATCGTGCAGGAGCCGGTGAAGCCATGACCGCGGCAAGACAGCCGGTTTCTGATTGCGCCCACTGAACCATCAGTCACCGGCTGGCTGCTCAATTCTCGTCGCGCTCGACACTCTGTTTGATCACCGGCATCGACGTGTCCTCGATTACCGTCCAATGGCACGAACGCTCTGCGCTGCAATGGCTGTCGGCTTGATGCGCGCTGCGACCATCCTGGCCTTATCGTCATCGGCCAGCGAAACGACCCCACTAAAAAGCACCAATGTCGTTGCGCCGGAAGCCACTGCGGCGACCACTCGTGTAATGAATTTTTCCATGATGCCCTCTTTCGTGTAGCGGCAGAGCCGCGGTTTAGAAGGAAGGGAACGATCCCTTCAGCCAAGTCAGCGAAATTTGCTGTCTCTTAATGGAAGGGACGCAGCGGAAACACAATTCCGGACATCTGCGTGAAAATCCACATCGGAATGCTTTGGAACCAGTGGCTAGGTGACTCAGCACGAGGCTGTCGATCTCGCGGTAAGACGTGCAAAGAATCGAGCCCGCGACGGCATCACCTCCCATTAGGGGCACGTGCGGCCGGGCGGGCCCGATACAGCGTTTAATTGAGTTTTGTTAAACGCTAACGCTTTGGTGCTTCGGTGCCAGCGTGGTCCACCTTAGCCGTACGGGTGGGCTCATTTGCTTCGCGCCACGCGAGCAGTTGCGCGTCGGTCATGTAGTCCGAGAAGCTAAGCGACTCGATCACTTGCATGCGTTGAATGAACCGGCGTAGCGCAACCGGACCTTGCGCGGCCGCGTCACAAGCGAGTTGATCGATCCGCGTGGGCGGCTGGTTGCATTTGTACTCGCCGGCGACGCCGGTTGTGCTTAAGGTCGCTCCAAACAGCGCAGCAGCCGTAAAGCGAAAAGCGTTGGCGTTAAATCGTTTCATGGCACCCTCGTTTCTATTGGCGGCACAGCCGCGGTTTCAAAAGAAAGGGAAAGTCCCTTTCAGCCGAGGCAGCGCACTCGCTGTCCTCTTGATGGAAGGGACGCAGCCAGAATCGAATACCGGACATCCGCGTGAAAATTCACGCGGAATGAATCTAGCGCTTGAGCGAAACGGACAGAAGCAGGCGGGCGCGCTCCCAGTCGCGGCGCACGGTGCGGTCGGTAATACCGAGTGCTTCGGCCACTTCCTGTTCGGTCAGCCCACCGAAGTAGCGCATCTCGACGACTTGCTTGAGGCGGGGATCAGTCTTCTCGAGTTCGGTCAGCGCGTCGTTGATGCGTTCGATGTCTTCATCAGCGCCACCGATCGATTCTGCGACCTGCGTGCTCAGGGTCAGATTGCGCTGGCCGCCACCACGGCGTTCGGCATTTCGCTTGCGCGCGAAGTCGACGATGATCGCGCGCAACACCTGCGACACATAAGCCATGAAGCGTCCACGGCTGTCGAGGTCGATGCGGCCCGCGTTGCGCAGTCGCAAATAGGCTTCGTGCGCCAGCGAGGTCGTATCGAGCAGCGTCAACGGACCGTTTTCCGCCAGTCGCGCGCGCGCCATCCGATGCAGATCGGAGTACAGCAGTTCGAACAGACTGTCGATCGCCGCGCGGTCGTTGTCGGCGACCTTGCGCAGCAGAACCGTGACTTCGCTCATCTAGTCCCCTTCGATGGCCGTCCGATGCTACTGCACGACACAAGATAGGGATACCGCGAGGATCGGACAACAAATCGGACGACGGGGATTGTGGTTTGGCGGACGACAGCTTAAAACCGCGTACAGCGTGTCGGGGGACCGCTGACAAGAAGACACACCGGGGATTTGTTTGCTGCGGCCTAAACGGCGACACATGACGCATAGAAAAATCGAGTCGCGGATCGGCGCTTTCGCTGCATTGATTGCGGTCAGCCTGTCGGCGCCGGCGCAAACAGCAGCGCCGAGGCCGACGGAGCCCGTCACGCTCGACAAGGTAATCATCACCGGCTCGCATATTCCGAGCGATCGAGGGTGAAACCGCGCTGCCGGTTCAGGTCATCAAACGTGAGGAGATCGACCGCAGCGGCGTCACGACAGTCGAACAGCTGCTCGAACGCATCCCGGGCAATTTGAACGGTTTCAACGCGGCAATGAGTATCGGAGGAAACGCGCCGGGTCTGTCGTCGGCGAACCTGCGCGGCCTTGGCTCGGGGTCGACCCTCGTGCTACTGAATGGTCGCCGCCTCGCAAACTATGCCTTCGATGGGCTCCACGGTGGACCTCAACTCGATCCCATTGGCGGCGGTCGACCGGGTCGAGATTCTCAAGGATGGCGCCTCCGCCATCTATGGGTCCGATGCGATAGCCGGCGTCATCAACTTCATCCTGCGCAGGGACTTTGTCGGCGCCGAGTTGACTGCCTACGGCGCGCTGACGCAACACGGCGGCGGCAACAGCGGGCTGGTTATCGGCAGCGTCGGTCATGGTGACCCGGCGCGCGATGGTTACAACGTGTTTCTGTCGGCCAGTTACCAGAAAGACCAGGCGCTGAAAGCCATCGATCGCGACTTCGCGCGCACGGCGTATCGACCCGAGATCGGACTCAACAAGCTCAGCGCCGGGACGTTCCCCGCCAACATTCTCGATGGACGCGACTTACTCAATCCAACCTACCCGCAGGGCTGCACGCCGCCCACCAGCCTGCCCGTCCCGCCGGCTGAATGCGGCTACGACCACGTGACCGCGATCGATATCCTGCCCGCCGTCGAACGGGCCAGCGTGCTGGCGCGCGGTACGCTGAGATTAAGTGCGGACGCGGATCTGTTTGCCGAAGCGCTCTACTCGCGTAACCAATTCAATACCACCGTCGCGCCGACTCCCCTTTCGCCCTTTACGATCTATGGGCCGAGCCTGTATCCGGCGGGCGGGCCCTACTATCCGAGCGAGTTTGCCGCAGCCAATGGCCTGTCGGGCGATCTGGCGTTGTTTTATCGCGCGGCGGAGCTCGGACCGCGCATCAATGACGTCGACAGCGATGCGCAGCGCTACGCGATCGGCGTCGAAGGGGTCGCCAGAGGGTGGGATTACAACGTCGCGGCTGTCTACAGCCGCAATACGCAGACGAACGAATACGCGAACGGCTACGTTTACGCCAGCAAGCTGATTCCGGCGATGGCGACCGGTCTCATCAATCCGTTCGGCCCATCGGGCCCGGAGGGACAGGCGTTGCTGGCTTCGACGTTATTTCATGGAACTTTGACGTCATCGGAAGGCACGACTGCGCTCGTCAATGCCTATGCCTCGCGGGAGATTGCGACGATCCCCGCCGGCCCGCTCCTGCTTGCGCTCGGCGCCGAAGCACGTCGCGAAAAGTTGGCCCTCGATTGGGAGCCGATCCTTCTATCGGGACAGGGCACCAGCGACACGCCGTTGTCGGTCGCCGGCAGCCGAAATGTCTACGCGCTTTTCGCTGAACTGAACGTTCCGATCGTCCGCGGGCTCGATGCGCAACTCGCAGTTCGCTACGACGATTACAGCGATTTCGGCTCGACGACCAACCCGAAGGCCGCGTTGCGATGGCAGCCGTTGCCGTCCTTGCTCGTGCGCGCCTCGTGGGGAACCGGATTTCGCGCTCCGCCCTTGTACGACCTTCATCAACCGCCGGTCACAGGTGGCGACTTTGGCATCAGCGACCCGGTGCGATGCCCGGTGACTGGCTCCCCGGACGATTGCGACGTCTTTTTCTTCGACGTAATCGAAGGCGGCAATCCGAACCTGCGGCCGGAGACCTCGACTCAGTGGAACGCCGGCATCGTATGGGAGCCGGCGCGGGGGCTGACGCTAGGCGTCGACTACTGGAACATTGAACAGAAGAACGTCATCGGTGCGCTGGGCGCCCAGAACGCAGTCTTGTACTACGACAAGTTCGGCTCCCGCTTCATTCGCGGTCCGGTCGATCCCAACTATCCGAATCTCCCGGGGCCGATCATCGGCTTCGACAACCGGTTGCTGAATCTCGGGACGACCAAGACGTCGGGAATCGACGTTTCCCTCGCATGGACCGCGCCGCGCGTGGACTGGGGTCTGATCAGCGTCGCGCTGCAGGCAACCTACGTCATGCAGTGGGACACGCAATTCGATGGCGTCGTCTTTGTGTCGCAGGTCGGCACCGACGCCTACGGCCCTGCGATTCCGCGCTGGCGCAGCCAGTTCACGCTGAACTGGAACAACGGGCCGTGGGGCGCAACGCTGGCGCAGACCTACACCGCGGGCTACACCGACTTTGCGCCCGGTCCATCGGGCGAGCCCCACGAGGTCGGTGCCTTCGCGCCCTGGGATTTGCAAGGGACCTACAGCGGCTTTCGCGGCTGGCAACTCGTCGCCGGAATTCGCAATCTCTTCGATTCCGACCCGCCTGTTTCTAACCAGCCATTCTTCTTCCAGTCCGGCTACAACCCGCAGATTGCGAGCCCGCTCGGGCGGCTGTTTTATCTGCGTGCAACGTATTCCTGGCACTAGATACGATAACGAAAGGGCCGCGCGGAGGCGGCCCTCGCATTGCGATCAGTGCTCAGCGTGTGGACGGCGCAGCAGCCGCGGCGACCTGCGAGGCGCCGGCGACAAGCCTTTGGTGCAACTTGTAGGGCGACTTGGCCAGCGCGCGCTTCGCTTCAGCCACCATCGAGCGCCCGCGCTTGACCTCGCCACTGGCGATGTAGGCTTGCCCGAACCAGTACTTGGCCTCGGCCGCCCACACACTCTTCGGGTCGTGCCCGAGCCTCGAGCCATAGGACTGGCGCAGCGGCTCGAGTGCTTCTGCCGCGCGGCCGTTGGCGAGCAGCGCGCGTCCGTAGGCCAGATACACATCGGCCGAATCGATGTTGGAAAGCCGCGCCTTAGTCATCAAGGACATCGCCTGCTCGGCCGAAGCCAGCGCCTGCGCGGGTCTCCCGAATCGAGTTCGGCCAACCCGCGCCAGGCCAGCAGCCAAGCCTGCTCGAAGAGGCCGCCCTTCGCACGGGCCATCGAGATCGCTTGGTCGGCTGCGCGTGCCGCTTCGTCGAAGCGCCCGCCGAGGCGCAGGGCGTAGCTTCGGATAAGGTGTAGCGTCTGCTCGCAACAAAGAGGTTCGATCAGGAATTGAGCGGCCAGCGCCTCGGCTTCTTCAGTCGTGCCTTGCAGGATCAAAACGCGTACCTGAGCCAGCCGCAGGGTCCCAATCGTCCGCGACTTGGCCTCCCCCGAAGGCATCGCCGCGGCGTGCACCAAGGCTTTGTCCGTGAATTCGGCACATTCGGCGCCTCGCTCGAGGTCGCACACCATTGCCAACACGGCTACAGCCATGTGCGCGAGTCGCCACGGCGAGGGCTCATCGCGCGACGTCGCCATCCTGTACGCGCTGACCGCCATCGAGGCACCTCCTGCTAAGTCGCCGTGCCTCCACAGGCACTCAGCCAGGTGATCAAATGCCAGTTCTACCGTCAACGATTCGTCGCCGTGGTGCTTGCTTGCGATCGCGGCGACATTCCGGCACCTGCGGATGCCGTCGTCAGAGTTGCGGAATCTGCAGAGGAGGACACCGTACAACAGCTCCGCATTCAACAAGTCCACATTGCCTTCTGCGATGGCCGGATTGCTGCGTGCCGCGTCCAAGGCGCTCTCGATGACCGTAAAGGCTTCTTCTGCTCGATCTTTCTCGGGACGCTTGCTCCCCGGATGTCAATCAAGGTCGACGTCAGGCCTTGGGCGGCCCGCAGTTGCTGCGCGCCGCCGGCTCCAAAGTGACGAACGGCAAGGTCGTAGGCCTCGCGCGAGTCCGCATACAGTGAATCCCAGGTCATCCCGGGCCGCCGTCCGATGACGCCCGCCGAATCAACCCGCGCCAGCAGTGCATCGATGAGGGGCTCGATTCCCGCCGGGCCGCTCTGGCGCAACAGCTCGATCGTGGTGTCTATGGATTGCAGCGCTTCGTCATCCGCAATAGCGAACCAGGCCCTGGCGACGCGCGCCTTCAGCAGTCCGACGTCATTGGCAGGCAAGGTCGTTTCCGCTTCGACGATTGCCCGGCGGTAGACACGACGCGCGGCTGCAAGCTGGCCGCGCTCCCGGTAAGCATTGCCGACCGTGACCCGTAGCTGCAGCAACTGATCCGCGCCGCCTTTGAACTCGGCGTCGATGCGCCGCTCGATCGAGGAAAGCAGTGCGAGGTCGGCGGCCTTTGAGGCCTGCGAGGCGCGTGGATCAAACTGCTGGATCAGTCCAAGCACGAACGTGTTCAGGGCAGTGGCGCGTGCGGCTTGATCGCGAGCTTCGTTCGCCTGCCACAGCGCGACGCCAAGACCGATGCCGAGTGCGATCAGCACCGCGCTGCCGGCGGCCACTGGTAAGGCGTTGCGCGTGACGAACTTGCGCAGCCGATAGGCGCGGCTATCGGGCTGCGCCTGCACCGGTTGATCTTCGAGGTAGCGCTCGAGGTCATCGGCGAACGCCGCCGCACTCTGATAACGCTCGGCCGGCTCGCGCTTGAGCGCTTTGCCGATCACTGCATCGAGATCGCCTTTGAGTGCCTTGGCACGCGGCTTGTCGTTCGCAGCCTCGCTCGGCTTTCTCAGATCGCCGCGCAGCATCTCGGCTTCGAGCGCACGCTGATCGGTAGCGCGATACAGGCGCTCTGCGGTCACAAGCTCGAACAGCATGACGCCGAGCGCATAGACATCGGCGGCGACCGTGATCGGTAACCCGAGCACCTGCTCGGGCGCGGCGTAGGCGAGCGTTAACGGGCGCCTGCGAGCTTGGTCAGGGCCGTCTCGTCCATCGTCGAAGCGTCACCTTCGATCAGCTTGGAGATGCCGAAGTCGAGCAGCTTGGGCAATCCCATCGGCGGTGACCAGCACGTTGGCCGGCTTCAGGTCACGGTGGATGATGAGCTGGCCATGCGCATACGCGACGGCACGGATGACCTGGACATAAAGTCGCAGGATCTCCTTGAGATCACGGCCCGTGCAATACGCATCGATCGGCAATGCCGTCGACGTATTCAAGTGCGAGATACGGACGGCCACCTTCACCGAGTCCGGCGTCGTACAGCACGGCGATATGCGGGTGCTGCAGCCGCGCCAGGATCGCACGCTCGCGCGCGATGCGTTCGCTCAAGCCTTGATCAACCCACTCGGCGCGTGGCAGCTTCAAGGCTGCCGTGCGCTTCATCACGCCGTCGGCACGCTGCGGCCACCCACACCGCGCCCATGCCGCCTTCGGCCAGCAGTCGCGTCAGTTGCCATGGGCCGATGCGATCGCCAGGCTGCTCGCGCCGCATCGCGGCGAGCGCTTGCGAGGCCAACCGGCGACGCTGCGTTGGCGGATGCGTGGCACCGGCAAAGCCGGTGGCATCGGATTGAGTGAGCAGATCGACCAGCACCGCGCGCAGAGTGCCTGATCCTCATTACCGAAGGCATTCAGCCACGCCGTGCGCTCCACCCCTCGAACTCGAGCGCTGTCGCTAGCAACCGGTTCAACCGGTGCCAGTCGGCAACGGTCAGCGATGGCAAGGCAGGGTTCATGAGCCGCGTGCCAGCGCTTGGTGCGATTTCAGCTTGGAGGTCGCCAACGTCCGCTTGGCCTCGGCCACCATCCAGCGGCCGCGCTTGACTTCGCCGTTGGCGATCCAGGCCTGACCGAACCAATACTCGGCTTCGGCTGCCCAGACGCTCTTCGGATCATGGCCAAGCCAGAATCCATAGGCTTGCCGCAGGGGTTCAAGCGCTTCCTTCGCCATGCCGTTGGCAAGACGCACGCGACCAATGACGATTCCGAAGTCGGCCCCCTGCAGAGGGAGCGGGTAGACGTCCTGTTGCTCGAGCGCTTCATTGGCCGAAGCCAGAGCTGCGGTTAGGTCGCCGGCATCAAGCTGAGCCGCCGCACGCAGCGCTCGCGCTTCGGCAACGCAAGAGACCGGATTGATGTTCCTCACTTGAGGACAGGCTTCTTCGAGCTTGCGCGCGGTCGCGATCGCCGCTGCGTAGTGCCCGTTCTGCCGTTGAGCGAGGCTTTGGCCGATACGTAGCCAGTACGCGTAGAAGGTATCCGCCGCCGATTCCTCCTTGCTGGCAAGCATCTCGGCCGCCTCGGTATCGCCGCTGAATGCCAACCAGGCAACCTGGCCCGGTACGACGCGGCGAACAAAGCGTTGTCGCAGCTTTTCTTCGGGAAAGACCGGGCCATTTTCGAGGGCGCGTTGGACGAGATACCCGGCTCGATCGAGCTGGCGAAAATCGAGCGCGTGGTAGAGCGCAAACTCTGCACGTCGCATCAGGTTTGACGAAGGCGGCTGCTCGCGGGCTGCCGCCGCCTCGAACGCCTGCAAGGCGAAGTCGACGGCCGACGGATCCGCAAAACTCCTCATGCAGGAGGTCATCGCGGTCAGTGGTAGTTCGAGCTGAAGGCTGCTGGCGCCGTGAGACGACTGCACCCGTGCGAGAACGTCCCAGACTGTGCGCACACCCTCGCCTTGTTGGTCCGCGCCGCAGAGGAAGCCTCCGTAGCTCGATTTTGCCGTCAGATACTCCGCGCTGTCGGCAACACCAGGACGTGCGTCGGCCAAGTCGATTTCAGAGCGCAGCAGTTTCGCGGCGTCTTCATAGCCCGCTTCAAACGTCATCAAAAAGGCCGTCAGCTCGACGATCTTGAGGCGCTCACGGGTGCCGGCGCCGAAGTAACGGGTTGCGAGCTCGTGTATTTCCTGGAGGCTCGCTTGCATCACGTTCTAGGCTCATCTTTTCGGGAATGTGGAAGCGCCTGCCGAGCATGTTCTGAATCAGCAGGGCGTCGATCAAGATCCCCGCACCATCTGCGCCCTTGGTTCGAAGGATGTCGATCGCCTGCGCCAGATCATTGGCCTTCTCGACGGATACGATCACGTTGAAGTCGGCGGCGAGCACGCGGGCTCTCAGCAGCGGCAAATGGTCTTTCGGAAGATGCGGTGTGGCTTCGTCGACCGCGCGCTGGAACACGCGCCGCGCGGCGGCGGTCTCGCCACGGTTGCGGTAGGCATCACCGACTGTCACTCGCAGCTGCAGCAGCTGATCGGGTGAGCCTTTGAACTCGGTGTCGATGCGTTGCTCGATGGCGGTGAGCATCGCGAGATCGGCCGCCTTGGTCTGGGCGCTGGCGTTTGGATCGGCCTGCTGGATCAGGGAGAGCACGAAGGTGTTCAGCGCGGTGGCGCGGCGGCTTGATCGCGTGCTTCGTTCGCCTGCCACAGCGCGACGCCGAGGCCGATGCCGAGTGCGACCAGCACCGCACTGCCGGCGGCTACCGGTGAGCGTGTTGCGCGTGACGAACTTGCGCAGCCGATAGGCGCGGCTGTCGGGTTGTGCGCTTGTACCGGTTGATCGTCGAGGTAACGCTCGAGGTCATCGGCCAGCGCGGCTGCACTCTGGTAACGCTCGGCGGGCTCGCGCTTGAGCGCTTTGCCGATCACCGCGTCGAGATCGCCGCGAGCGCTTTGGCACGCGGCTTGTCCTGCGCGGCTTCACTCGGCTTTCTCAGATCGCCGCGCAGCAACTCCGCTTCGAGCGCGCGCGGGTCGGTGGCGCGATACAGGCGCGACTCGGTGAGCAGCTCGAACAGCATGACGCCGAGCGCATACACATCGGCCGCCACCGTGATCGGCAGACTCGAGCACCTGCTCGGGCGCGGCATACGCGAGCGTCAGCGGTCGCCCGGCTAGGCTTGGTCAGCGCCGTCGCGTCCACACTGGTCGCGTCACCTTCGATCAGCTTGGAGATGCCGAAGTCGAGCAGCTTGGGCAATCCGTCGGCCGTGACCAGCACGTTGGCCGGCTTAAGATCGCGATGGATGACGAGCTGGGCATGCGCATAGGCGACCGCGCGGATGACTTGCACGAAGAGCCGAAGCATATCGTTCAGATCGCGCCCTTTGCAATACGCATCGATCGGCAATGCCATCGACGTATTCGAGTGCGAGATACGGCCGGCCTTCGGCACCGAGGCCGGCGTCGTACAGCACAGCGATATGTGGGTGCTGCAGCCGCGCCAGGATGGCGCGCTCGCGCGCGATGCGCTCGCTCAAGCCTTGATCAATCCACTCGGCACGCGGCAGCTTCAGCGCCGCGGTGCGCTTCATCACGCCGTCGGCACGCTGCGGCCACCCACACCGCGCCCATGCCGCCTTCGGCCAGCAGCCGCTCGAGCTGCCATGGGCCGATGCGATCACCGGGCTGCTCGCGCCGCATCGCGGCCAGCGCCTGCGACGGCAATGCGCGCAACGGTGGTAGGTGGATGGGTCGCACCGTCGGCAAAGCCGGTGGCATCGGATTGACGTGAGCAGATCGACGAGCACGGCGCGCAGATGCTGATCTTCACCGCCCAAGGCATCGAGCCACGCGGTGCGCTGCAGAGCCTTCGAACTCAAGCCCCTGCTCCAGCAACCGGTTCAGGCGATGCCAGTCTTCGACGGTCAGCGACGTATGAATGGCCATAGGCGAAGCGCATCTTCCCACTGGCAAAGACGCATTTGCCGCCCGAGATGCGGACATGAATCTAGCGCTTGATCGAAACGGACAGAAACAGGCGGCCGCGCACAGCGACCTCAGTGTCATCGGCTTAGACCGTCTGGACGAACGTTCTATCTGCGTTTCACCTACGCATTTCGATAGACGACTCTGCGGAGCCGCACTCGATCATTTCACTGTGCGGTCTAGGCGGAGCTTCATGTGATCACGCCGCTCGCGTGATGTTGATTACTTGCGCCTTCGTTTGGCCGCGCAAGCGCGCAAGCAGGTCGTCCCACTTGATGCGCGCGACTTTCAGGTTGCCTTCCTTGATGTGACCGTAGCCCCGAATGTCGTCCGGAATACTGGCGAGCTGCGCTGCGACTTCGTGATTGTCGGCTGACAGGCGCGAAAGAATCTCTTCGACCGTCGCTTCGTATTCGCCGATCAACGCACGCTCGGTGCGACGCTCGGCGGTGTAGCCGAACACGTCGAACGCTGAGCCTCGCAAAAACTTCAATCGTGCGAGCACCGAGAACGCCGACATCATCCAGGGGCCGAAGCGCTTCTTGGCGACTTTGCCGCTGACCGGATCGGGCTTCGAAATGATCGGCGGCGCCATGTAGAAATTCAACTTGTAGTCGCCGTCGAACTGCGCGGCGATCTTCGCCCGGAACGCCGGATCTGAATGCAATCGGCCGACTTCGTACTCGTCTTTGTAGGCGAGCAGCTTGAAGTAGTAACGCGCAACCGCCTCGGTAACGCGTGTCGACTGCAGACGGTCCGACTCGACCTTGCGTACGCGCTCGACCAGGTCGGCGTAGCGCTGCGCGTAAGTCGCGTTCTGATAACCAGTCAAAAAATCGACGCGCTTCGCAACGATTTCATCGAGCGTGTTGGCAACACGCTTCAGTTCGACCACGTTGTCCGGAAATGCGATGCGCTTGACCATCTCGACATCGTGCGCCGCAGCGCGGCCCCATTCGAACGCCTTCTTGTTCGCGTCGACAGCTACCGCGTTGATCTCGATCGCGCGCTGCAGCGTCTCGTACGCAAGCGGTATCCAGCCTTTTTGCCACGCGAAACCCAGCACCAGCGGATTGGTGTAAATCGCATCGCCCATTAACGTGGTCGCCAGCGCGGTGGCGTCAACAAATGCGCACTCGCCATCGCCTATCGCTTCGCGCACCTGCGTTGCAAGACCGGGGCTGCCGAACTGCCAGTTCGGATTACGGACGAACTCGGCCGTTGGCGACTCGGCAGTGTTGACGATCGCCTTCGTCACGCCAGTCCTGATTTTTGACAACGCTTCGTTGCTGGAAGTGACGATCAAATCGCAGCCGAGCACGACATCGGCCTCGCCCATCGCGATGCGAGTCGCATACAGGTCTTCCGGTGTAGGCGCGATCTGCACGTGAGAAAACACCGCGCCGCCTTTCTGCGCAAGGCCAGCCATATCGAGCACTGACAGTCCCTTGCCTTCCAGATGCGCGGCCATGCCGAGTAACTGCCCGATCGTTACGACGCCCGTGCCGCCAACACCGGTGATCACTATGCCGTACGCACCTTCGGCTCTCAACGAAGGAACAGTGGGCTGAGGCAGGTTAGGAACACTATTAGTCGCCGTCGACTTGCCCTTCTTAAGCTGCCCGCCTTCAACGGTTACAAAGCTCGGACAGAAACCGTTCAGGCACGAGTAGTCCTTGTTGCAGCGTCGACTGATTGATCTTGCGCTTACGTCCGAACTCGGTCTCCAGCGGCTCGACCGAAAGGCAATTGGACTTCAAGTTGCAATCGCCACAACCCTCGCACACGAGCTCATTGATGACAACCCGCCGTGCAGGATCCGGAAAATGGGTTTTCTCCGCCGTGTTCTTCTTGCGCCGACGACGCTTTTCGGACGCGCACGTCTGGTCATAGACCATCACCGATACGCCGCGGTGCTCGCGCAGCTCGAGCTGGATGCGATCGAGCTCGTCGCGATGGTGCACGGTGACGCCTTCTGCAAATCCGGCATCCTTCGGATACTTGTGCGGCTCGTCGGTCACAACGACGATCTTCGTTACGCCTTCGGCCGCAGCCTGCTGCGTGATCATCGGCACCGTCAGCGGCCCGTCGTGCGGCTGCCCGCCGGTCATCGCCACCGCGTCGTTGAACAGGATCTTGTAGGTAATCGACACGCCCGCTGCGACCGCGGCGCGCACTGCCATCGAACCGGAGTGGTAGTAAGTCCCGTCGCCAAGGTTCGCGAAAATGTGTTTCTCGTTCGTGAACGGGGCCTGCCCGATCCAGGGCACGCCTTCGCCGCCCATCTGTGTGTACGTGCTGGTGTTGCGGTCCATCCAGATCGCCATGTAGTGGCAACCGATGCCGGCCATCGCGCGCGATCCTTCAGGCACGACCGTCGACGTGTTGTGCGGGCACCCTGAGCAATAAAACGGCGTGCGCTCGGTCACGACACGCGGCTTCGCCAGCGCTTTCTCCTTCGCATCGATGATGCTCAGGCGCATCTGCATCCGCGCCCGCACTTCCGCTGGAAGCTCGAGCTTGCCGATCCGCTGCGCAATCGCCTTGGCAACGATCGCCGGCGAAAATTCATAGTGCGCGGGCAGGATCCAGTTGCCCTGAGGCACCGCCCATTCGCCGCCGTCCTTTTCGTCGAACTTTCCGATCACGCGCGGAATGCGTTTGCCGGTGCCGATCCATGAAAATAATTCTTCCTTCACTGCGTACTCGAGCAGTTGACGCTTTTCCTCGACGACCAGAATTTCTTCGAGACCCTCTGCAAATGAGCGCACCGCAGTCGCCTCAAGCGGCCACACCATGCCGCACTTGAATAGCCGGATGCCGATGTCCTTGCACGTTTGCTCGTCGAGCCCGAGGTCCGCGAGCGCCTGACGCGTGTCCAGATACGCCTTGCCGCTGGCGACGATGCCGAATCGTGCGTGCGCCGAATCGATCACCGTGTGATTCAGCTTGTTCGCGCGGCAGTACGCGAGTGCGGCGTACAGCTTGTAATCGAGCAGCCGCGCTTCCATTTCGAGCGGCCCATCTGGCCAGCGGATGTTCAACCCTTCGGGCGGCATCCTGAAATCGGCAGGAAGAACGATGTCGAGCCGCTCGGGATCGACGACCACCGATGCTGAGGCCTCGACCACCTCGGTGACCGTTTTCATGCCAACCCAAACGCCCGCATAGCGGCTCATCGCGAAACCGTGCAAGCCGAGATCGAGATACTCCTGCACCGATGCCGGATACAGCACCGGAATCATGCAGGCCTTGAAGATGTGATCCGATTGATGCGGCAGCGTTGAAGACTTCGCGCCGTGATCGTCACCGGCGAGCGCAAGCACGCCGCCATGCGGGCTGGTGCCTGCTGCGTTGGCATGCTTGAACACGTCGCCGCAGCGATCGACGCCCGGGCCCTTGCCGTACCACATCGAAAAGACGCCGTCGTACTTGGCGCCTTCGTACATGTTGACCTGCTGTGTGCCCCATACAGCGGTGGCGGCGAGATCCTCGTTCAGTCCGGGTTGAAATCGCACGTTATGGCGCTCGAGGTGCTTTTTCGCGCGCACCGCGGTCTGATCGACGCCGCCGAGCGGCGAGCCGCGATAGCCGGTGATGAACCCGGCCGTGTTGAGCCCTGCCAGTTGATCGCGCTGATGCTGCAGCATCGTCAGGCGAATCAATGCCTGCGTCCCGCTCATATAGGCGCGGCCGCGATCGAGGGTCCACTTGTCGTCGAGTGTGACTTCCGCCAGAGCACGGCGGACGGCTTCGGTAAGGGGGGCGTTCATTCAGTCTCCGGCCAAAAATTGTGTTTTTGGAAGTCGGCCATGAAACGTAGGTTCACTTGGCCGGCGCAGCAAACTCGACGCCTTGTGAGCGCGGTTGCCAATCTCGTACTCATTTCGAGCAGGGCGCGAGGGTAGCACCGCAACGACATGCTCTCAATCATGCGCTGCGGCGTGGCACATCGTGTTCCCGCAAACCCAGACTGGATCGCCGTGAGCCCGTTCTATTTCTTGCCGCCGGCTACTGAGTGTTTGGCCCACGAGCGAACGTTGCCAGGCATTCAATGCCCAGCGGGCTCACCGATGATGCGGGCGCCAGCAGAGCAGATTTCGATCTGGTGACGCTATGCCGGCATCGGCTGCCGGTCTTTCAGGCGCAGCCATCCGCGCGCGATGCGATAGATCGCCCAGATTCCCAGCGCGAAGAAACCGATCGATCCAGATCGCGAAGCCGACGATGACGATCGCGCAACAACAGCGCCGATCACACCGATGATGATCGCCCATAGCATCGCCCACCAGAATGTTCTTATCTGCCAGGAGAAGTGCGAATCGAGATAGGTACCGCGCACGTCGCTGCGCTTCACATAGTTGATGATGACCGCAATGATCGACGGCCAGCCGAACAGGAACATGCCGACCACCGACGCCGTGCCGAACGCGCCGACGACGAGTCCGAGCGTATGAAGCGCGTACACGACGTGCGTAATCGTGACCAGCGAATCGGCGGGCGCAGCCAGATGCGGCTGGAGGAAGTGGTGTGCTCATCGACGAACTCCGATCGTGGGTCGATAACGGAGCAGCCAGCATACCTACTTCGTTTGCTAACTCATGAAGCCCAAATTTGGCTGCGAGAAGTTGGCCAGATTCGGCAGGATCACCGGCAAATTGGCATCGGTAACACCCATCCATTTCGCCATCGTGGCCGCGTACTGCTCGACAGACGTTGTGGGAATCAACCGGCCATTGCCAGCGTCGGTCGCCACGTTCGGAGTCAGGTCGGGGAACGCGCCGTAGATTTCCTTGCCTTTGACGCCGCCGCCGACGACGAAGTGATGCGAGCCCCAGCCGTGATCGCTGCCGTCGCCGTTCTGGATCAGCGTGCGACCGAAGTCGGATGCGGTGAAAAGCGTCACGTCGTTGGCGGTGCCCATCGCGTCCATCGTCGTCTGGAAGAAAGAAATCGCCGCCGCCAGCTGCGTCAGCAGGTTGGTGTGAGTCGTCACCTGGTTTGCATGGGTGTCGTAACCGCCCATCGATACCAGAAATACCTGGCGCGCGGCGCCGAGCGCGCTGCGGACGCTGATGACTTTGGCGACCATCGCAAGTTGTGTTGCGAGTGAGTTGCCCGCCGGCGGCGTCAGCGCTGGTGCCCCTGCGAGCGCGGCAGACAGCGCTGCATTGGCGTCGATCGAGCGTGCGTTGACCTTGACCGTGTCGTTTTCGAACAGGTGCGTGCGGTTGCGCGTAAGAACTGTCCGCAGCGCGGTGGATGCCGCTGCCGATCCGTATAGCGTCGGCGTGCCGCCGGTCAGTGCGCCAAATCCCACCGCGCCCTGCGTCGCGTCGAGCTGAAACGGCTGCGCCTGCTGCCCGCTCAAGAAGACTGCGTTGCCGGCCACGTTCAGGCACGTGAAGATGCTGTTGCCGTTCTGCGCGGCGAGCAGGTCTCCGATGCGGCCGCCCCATCCGTACTTGGCACCTTCTGGCGCCGACGATTGCCACACCGACTGCTGATCGTTGTGCGAAAAGAGTTTCGGCGGCAATGGATAACCAGGCGTCTGAAACTGCGCGCGTGTTGTCGGCTGGATCAGCGGTCCGACGTTGGAGACGATCGCGCATTTCTGCTGATCGAACAGTGGTACCAGCGGCGCCAGTGGCGTCGGCAACGAAAGCTGCAGGCCACCGGGCAGCGGAGTGATCGGCACGAGCGGGGTCAGCTGCGTCGCCTGATCCCATGCAATTCCGCTGCGGCCGACCGAGTACTTGCCGTAGTTGAGCGCATCGAACGGCACGACCGTGTTGTGGCCGTCGTTGGCGCCGTACAGGAATACGCACACCAGTGCCTTGTAGCCACCGGTGACTTGTGCCGACGCGGCGCCGATTGATGCGAGGTTCAGTGCGAACGGAGCTGCGGTGCCTGCGATCGATAGAGCCGATGCCTGGCGCAGAAATTCGCGGCGGGAAGCTTGGGTCGTCATGGCGGTCTCCTTACTTCTGCACCAGGTATTCGGGGGACGCCATCGTCAGCAGGATGGCGGCATAGACGCGGTTCGTTGGCCCATTGCCGGTCATCGCAATTGCGTTGATGGCAGTACGCAGATCGTTGCGCAGGGCTGTGTCCATCGTGCCGTACATCAGGCAGCGGTTGACTCGGTCGAGCAGCGCGTCGGCGTTGCCGGCCAATGCGATGTCGCTGGTGTAATCGGCTCGCACGTCGCGCGGACTTCCAATGCCCGCACCTGACGGCACAACACCCTGCATGTAGTTGGTGTAACCCGCCACCGAGGTCTCGCCGATCAGCTGAAACTCGGGCGCGACCAGGCCAGCAGCGGCGATCGCGGTGTTCGGCGGCACGTAGCCAGGGCGGAAGAAGTTGAACACCGACGGCGAGCGCCACGGCTGTTGACCGAGCGAAGTCGCCGCGCTGTCGAGATTGCGAATCGTCCAGTTGCCCGACGCCGACGTCGCCTTGAAGCAGCGCGCCCAGTTCGCCAGCCGCACTACGGGCTCGCGCACCTTGCCGAATTGCGGATCGGCGATCTTGCTCGCGTCGCGCGCTTCGGTGTCGAGCAGGATCGCGCGCAGCATCGCCTTCATGTCGCCGCGCACGCCCTGGCCGTTATTGACGCACGCCGCGGCGACGCGCCCCGTGTATGCCGCGCTGGGGTTGCTGGTGACCAGGCGCTGGATCAGCTGCCGGCCGATGAACGGGCACAGGTTCTGATGATTGAACAGGCGGTCGAGGGCGAGCGCCAGGCTTTGCTCGCCCGATGTGCCGGCGGGAATCGTGGTGCCGAGGAAAGTCTTCGCGCCTGTCTCGTGATAGTTCGCATACATCTTCATCGGCTTGACCGTGCGTTGCGGATCGGTAACCACCGTGCCGCGAAACTCTGCGTTCGAGGTTCCCGTCGCAGCCCAGCCCCAGCCGGTGAACACCCGCGCGAGTCCGCTGACGTCGGCGTTGTTGTACGTCTCGACCGGGGCGTTGTTGACCAGCACCGGTGTGCCATCGAGGTTGAGCTGATACAGGCCGATCGTGAAGAGCTGCGTTACCTCACGCGCAAAATTTTCATCGGGTACCGCGCCGGTGACAGGGTCGGCCTTCTTGTTACCGAGGTGCGACAGATAGATGCCCATCATCGGACTCGTGGCCACCGCCTCGATCAACTGCCGGTAGTTGCCAAACGCGTGTTGCCCGAGCAGATCGGCGTAGTTCGCCAGACCGTCGGAGTACGCGGCGATCGTGTTGTCGCCGCCGGATACGACGACCAGTTCCGACAGCGCAAACTTCACGCGCTGTCGCAGCTGATCGGGCGCGGGAATCGCCTGCTGCCAGAACGAGTCCTGCATGAAGTTGAAGTTGGCGGTGTTGGCACCTGGAGTGAAGTTCGCCTGCACGTATGGCAGATGGGGCGTGGCCGGTAGCGCGAATTGCTCGTCGAGCCACGCTGCATAACCAATCGATTGCACGCGCGCGATGTCGCTATCCGTCGGGCCGAAGGTGGCCTGCGTCAAAAACCGCGCGGCTTCATCGGCGGTCGGGCCCGCCGACGGTGGCGCAGGAGCAGGCGCGGGTGCGGGCGACGATCCTCCGCCGCACGCAGTGATACTTACGGTCGTGGCCGCGACCGCTGCGGCAAAGAGAATGCGCGCCATGTTGCGGCCAGACTTTTTATCCATCGTGTTCTCCCAATCCATCCGTGACGCGAATGTGCACGGCCACCGACCTGACGGGAAGCGGGGTTACAAAGCGAAACGCTTGTAAAACATCAGACGCAGAAGGTTCGGTGTCCGGCCCTAAAGTCTGTCGGCATCGCACCGAAGTGCTGCACATGTTCGCAGACGAGCGGACGATTCGGTATCGTTAGCGGTTACACACGAAGCCCTCCGCCGATGGACAACGCAGATCACAACAATCCTCTATTGCAGCCGTGGGAAGAACCGTTCGGTCTGCCACCGTTCGAGCGGGTGCGACCCGAACACTTCGCGCCCGCATTCGAGCAGGCAATGGCCGCGCATCGAGCAGAGATCGAGCGCATCGCAAATGCTTCCGATGCGCCGACCTTCGAAAACACAATCGCTCCGCTCGACCGCAGCGGCAGGCTGCTGAGGCGGACCGAGCAGCTGTTCTCCAATCTGACTGCGTCCGAAACGTCGCCGCTCTTGCAGGCGGTCGAGCGCGACTTTTCACCGAAACTGGCTGCGCATGAAAACGCCATTCTGCTGAATCAGAAACTGTTCGCACGTATCGACGAGCTATATGCGCAGCGCGCAACGCTATCGTTGAGCGCCGAGCAGACGCGATTGCTCGAGCGCGTGCATCTCGACTCGGTGCTGGCAGGTGCTCGACTGTCAGCGCAAGCGAAGAAGAGATTGAGTGAGCTTGTGCAGCGGCTCGCACAGCTTCAGACGGCGTTTTCGCAGAACGTTCTGGCTGACGAAGCCGAGTGGTGTTTGTGGCTGAACGGCGAAGACGACTTGAAGGGATTGCCTGAATCGGTACGAGCCGCTGCAAGAACTGCCGCCGAGCAGCACGGCCGACCTGAGGGCTTCGCCATCACGCTCAGCCGTTCGCTGGTCGTTCCCTTCCTCACGCACTCTGAGCGCCGCGATTTGCGCGAGCAGGCGTTCAACGCATGGACGCGTCGCGGCGAGAACGACGGTCCGAACGACAATCGCCCGATTGCCAGGGAAATTCTGAAGTTGCGGGCCGAGCAGGCTCGCCTGAATGGCTATGCGACCTATGCCGACTACGCATTGGTCGATCGCATGGCCGGAAAGCCGGATGCGGTCGCCAAGCTGCTCGAGAACGTATGGGAGCCTGCTAAAGCAAAAGCGGCCGAAGAAGTCGAAGCGCTGCGTGCAGTTGCCTCTGCGCGCGGCGAGCCCGGCGACATCGCGCCTTGGGACTGGCGCTACTACGCCGAGCTGGTTCGCAAGCAGCGCTATGACATCGACGATGCAATGGTAAAGCCGTACTTCGCGCTCGACCGGATGGTGGAGGCAGCGTTCGATTGTGCGAACCGCTTATTCGGCATCGAATTCATCCGGCGTCCCGACATCGTTGCGTATCACCCAGACGTGCGCGTGTACGAAGTGCGGCGCGGCGAGTATCCGATCGGCGTGTTCCTGCATGACAACTTCGCGCGTCCGACCAAGCGCGGCGGCGCGTGGATGGGCCACTATCGCTCGCAGTCGCGTATCGATGGCGACATCCTGCCGATCGTCGTCAACAACAACAACTTCGCCAAGGGCGATCCGACGCTGCTGTCGCTCGACGACGTGCGCACGCTATTTCACGAGTTCGGACACGGCTTGCACGGACTGTTGTCGCAGGTAACTTACGAGCGGCTCTCCGGTACGCGCGTGTTGCGTGACTTCGTCGAATTGCCTTCGCAGTTATTCGAACACTGGGCTGTCGAGCCCGAGGTGCTGAAGAAGCACGCCCGGCATGTACAAACCGGCGAGCCGATTCCGGATGAGTTGATAAAGCGGCTGCAGCGCGCTCAACATTTCAATCAGGGGTTCGAGACCGTCGAATACACCGCGTGCGCATTGCTGGATATGGCCCTGCATGCGCAGGCAACGGAGGAGGGCGTTGACATCACGCGGTTCGAGCAGCAGGAGCTCGACCGGCTGGGAATGCCGCGCGAGATGGTGCTGCGTCACCGGCTGCCGCACTTCGGTCATCTGTTCTCGAGCGCAAGCTACGCAGCAGGTTATTACGTTTACATGTGGGCTGAAGTGCTTGACGCCGACGGCTTCGACGCGTTTGTCGAGGCGGGCAATCCATTCGACCCCGCGGTTGCTGCGCGTCTGCTGAAGTATGTTTACTCGTCGGGCAACACGCTCGAGCCTAGCGCTGCGTACCGGGCATTTCGTGGTCGCGATGCGACCGTCGAACCCCTGTTGATCCAGCGCGGACTGATGAGGCAAGCACAGCCGGCGTAATCCGCAGGCGGGCCGCTTCGATCAAGCAACGGATCGCTGCGGCTACCGCTTCAAAAAGCTGGCCAACCGGGAAGCGCCCTGTGCCAGCAGCGCATCGGAGGCGGCGAAGCACCAACGAAGATAGCCTTCGCCCTCGGGGCCGAACGCCGCACCGGGCGCAATACCGAGACCAGCTTCAGCCACCAATTGTTTGGCCAGCGCGACACTGTCGTCGCTGCGGCCGGCGATGCGAAAGAACAGGTACATCGCGCCGGGCGGCGGTGCTACTTCAAGTCCAGGCAGGGCCGCCAGTGCGGACACGAGCAAGTCGCGTGATGAGTGCAAGCGTGCGACGGTTTGCTGCACCGATGATTCGCCTTCGTTGACTGCGACCACCCCGGCGCGCTGCACGAATGGCGGTGCGCACGAAGTGTTGAACTCGATCACTTTTCCAAGTTGCTCGATAAGGCGGCGTGGCGCAACGATCCAGCCAAGCCGCCATCCGGTCATCGTCCAGCTCTTCGAAAATGTATTGGCGCTGATCACGCGATCGTCGTCAGTGAGCTGCGACAGCACGCTGGGTGCATGACCATTGATCGTCATCGAGGGCTCGAACACGATGCGCTCGTACGCATCGTCGCAGACAAGCCAGATGCCGTGCCGGCGACAGTGCGCGAGCAGTTGATCCCAGTCGATCTGCGGCATCGTCCAGCCGGTGGGATTGTTCGGCGAGTTCACCAGCACTATTCGTGTGTTCGGAGTCGCCGCGTCGAGAAGCTGCTGCAAGTCGAGTGACCACACGCCGTTGCGGCACGTCAGCGAAACCGGCACGACATCAGCGCTCATGATGCGCGGCATCGCTGTCAGATTCGGCCACACCGGCGTGACGATGACGACGCGATCACCGGGATCGATCAACGCCTGATCGATCAGCGAAAGCGCGTGCACGCCTGCACTCGTGACGGCAATGCGACTAACGTCGATGCGTTCAGCGGGAGCGTGAAGGCGGTTGGCATACGCAGCCAGCGCCTCGCGCAGCTCGATCAGGCCGAGGTTATGGTTGTAGAAAGTTTCGCCGGCATCGAGCGCGCTCTTCGCGGCGTCGCGGATAAAGCCAGGCGTGACCTGATCGCCTTCGCCGAACCAGAATTTCAGGATATCGGAGCGGCCAATGCCCGCGTTGGCGACTTCGCGGATGCGCGACGCAGGCAACGCGTCGATCGTTGGACGAATCATGTTTCGGCTCCGAAGGGGAGCCGGATTATCCAGTCAATGCGATCTCGGTATCGGAGCGGGCATCGGGACCGAAAGCCGCGTCGACCATTCCTGAAGCGTCGGCAGGATGTCTTCATGCAGTGCGACACCGTTGGCCAACTGTTCGCGACGCCGCGCGAGTCCGCGTTCGCCGGGCATCCGCACTGCATCAACGCCTGCGCGCGGCGGATTCTGACGACATGCGTGTGCGATCCAATCGGCTTGCCGAGCAAATGCATTCGAGCCCGCCGAACGCCGCCGGATCGATTGCCTGCACGAACACGGTAGCGCCCCATCCTTCCTTTGCGTCAGCACGTCCATGGCCGGCAAGTCCGCCGGTCAATATCTCCACGATCAGCGCGAGCGCGTAACCCTTGTGCCCTGCATCGAGGCCGCCCGCCGGCAAAATCGTGCCGCGCGGCTCGGAAAACAAAACCTTCGGGTCATCGGTTGCGTCGCCGGCGGCCGTCAACAGCCAGGGATGTGCGAGTCGCTGACCGCTCTTGTGCAATCGAGCCGTCATCCCATTGGTGGTCAGTGATGCCGACAAGTCGATCAACACAGGATCGCCTGCTGTAGGGAATCCGAAGGCGATTGGGTCCGGAGTGAAGACCGCCTGCGTACCGCCGTGCGGCGCAACGCTTGCTGCGTTCGGATCGGAGCACGAAAGCAGCAATACAAAGCCGCGCTCCGTTGCGCGCGACAGATACGCGGCAAGGCATGCGATGTGGTGACTGCGTCGGATGATCACAGTGCCGGTGCCGCAGCGCTGTGCGCGCTCGATCGCGTCGTCGATCGCGAGCTGCGTCAGCCAGGGACCCGGCAGACGTCGGCCGTCCCACAGCGCGCTGGCTACGCGCTCCTCGACGACCTGGTGCCGGCCGGTGCGTGTCATCGTTCCGGCCTCCAGTTCGCGCAGATAGGGCGCCGAGCAGCGCCAGGCCATGCGTGTCGTGTCCGAGCAGATCGCCTTCGAGCAAAACGTCGGCGACTGCTGTCGCCATGTGTTGCTCGAGCTGTGCGCCAAGCAGCAGATCTCGCGCGAACTGCCGCAGCGCCTGGCTGTCGTAGCGCATCAATAAACTGCGCGGCCGCCCGACAGATCAAACACCGCGCCAGTCGAGAACGAACACTCTTCGGTCGCAAGCCAGCAGACAAGGGCGGCGATCTCGTCGACCTCGCCGAAGCGCCCCATCGGAATCTTCGACAGCATGAAGTCGATGTGGCCCTGCGTCATCTGCGCAAACATTCCCGTCTTCACTGCGGCCGGCGTCACGCAGTTCACACGGATTCCCGTTTTTGCGAGTTCCTTGCCGAGCGATTTGGTCAACGCGATAACGCCGGCCTTCGACGCGCTGTACGCGCTTGCATTCGGATTGCCTTCCTTGCCGGCGATCGATGCGATATTGACAATGCGGCCGTAATCGTTGGCCTCCATGTGCGCAATCAGCGCGCGGTTGCACAGAAAGACGCCGGTGAGGTTGATGTCGAGAACTTCCCTCCACGCGTCGACCGGATACTGTTGCACTGTCGTATTCGGGCCCGTGATGCCCGCGCTGCAAATCAGCGCGTCGATGCGGCCAAGCGCTTTCACGCTGGCGTCGCATGCACGCCGTACTTCCTCTTCGCGGGTGACGTCGAGCGTGTGCGTGTGCGAATTGCCGCCAAGCGACTTCGCGGCGGTTGCCAACGCGGCTGAATCCCGATCCCACAAACTGACTCGCGCGCCGGATGCGATCAGCCGCTGCGCGATCGAGTAGCCGATCCCCGCGGCGCCGCCTGTGACGATCGCGCCGCGACCCTGCATATCGAGCTTGTTCATCGCTCCTCCAATTTTGTTGAAGGATATCCGCAAAATTGGTCAGACCACTTGACCGGTTTCGTTGACCTGCCATACGGTCCATGGCTACACTCGCCGCGCCTTTCGGTCGATCCTCTCCGCAAATCCCTGAATGCCATTGCGTAAGCCCCGCCGTAGTCAGTCCTGGTTCGGCCGCCTCGACCGTGACGGATTCATCTATCGCTCGTGGATGAAGAACCGTGGCATTCCTCACGATCAGTTCGACGGCCGCCCGGTGATTGGGATCTGCAATACCTGGTCCGAGCTGACTCCATGCAATACGCACTTTCGCGTGCTTGCCGAGCAGGTGCGACAGGGCGTGCTGGAGGCCGGTGGCTTTCCGCTCGAATTTCCGGTGATGTCGCTCGGTGAGACGCTGATGCGGCCCACGACGATGCTGTTTCGCAATCTCGTCAGCATGGACGTCGAGGAATCGGTCCGCGCCAATCCGCTCGACGGCGTCGTTCTGCTGATGGGCTGCGACAAGACGACGCCTGCCTTATTGATGGGCGCTGCGAGCGTCAACCTGCCCACGATCGGCGTATCCGGCGGCCCGATGCTGTCGGGCAAGTATCGCGGCGGTGAGCTGGGCTCGGGCACCGGCGTATGGCAGATGAGCGAAGCGGTGCGCGCCGGCGAGATGTCGCAGCAGAATTTCTTCGAGGCCGAAAGCTGCATGCATCGCTCGCACGGTCACTGCATGACGATGGGCACCGCATCGACGATGGCCAGCATGGTCGAAGCGCTCGGCGTCGGCTTGCCCGGCAACGCGGCGATTCCCGCAGTCGACGGGCGTCGCAACGTGCTGGCGCGCATGGCGGGCCGGCGCATCGTGCAGATGGTCGAGGAAGATCTCGTGCTGTCGAAGATCCTGACGCGCGCCGCGTTCGAGAACGCGATTCGCATCAATGCGGCGATCGGCGGCTCGACCAATGCGGTGATCCATCTGCTCGCACTTGCCGGCCGCGCGGCGTGCCGCTATCGCTCGACGACTGGGATGCGCTCGGCCACGACCTGCCCTGCCTGGTCGATCTGCAGCCGTCCGGCCAGTACCTGATGGAAGACTTCTATTACGCGGGCGGATTGCCCGCCGTGATACGCGAACTGGGTGCGGTGTTGAACAAGGACGCGCTCACCGTCAACGGCCGCACGTTGTGGGACAACAACAAGGACGCGCCGCGCTACGATCTCGACGGAAGCAAGCGCGTGATCCGGCCGCTGGCCGATCCGTTCAAGCCGCACGCCGGCATCGCCGTGCTGCGCGGCAATCTCGCGCCCGACGGTGCAGTGATCAAGCCGTCGGCCGCAACGCCGGCGCTGATGAAGCATCGCGGACGTGCGGTCGTGTTCGAGACCAGCGACGAAATGCATGCCAAGCGTTGAGGACGACGGCCTCGACGTCACGGCCGACGACATTCTGGTGCTGAAGAACTGCGGGCCGAAGGGTTATCCGGGCATGGCCGAGGTCGGCAACATGCCGATGCCCGCGAAGCTGCTGCGACAGGGCGTGACCGACATGGTGCGCATTTCCGATGCGCGCATGAGCGGCACCGCGTACGGCACTGTCGTACTGCACGCCGCGCCGGAAGCCGCGGCCGGCGGCAATCTGGCGCTGGTAAAAAACGGCGACATCATCGAGCTCGACGTCGAGCGCCGCCGCCTGCATCTGGAGGTCAGCGACGAAGAGTTGAAGCGACGTCGGTCGGCGTGGAAGCCTCCGAAGCCGCCGATGCCGCGCGGTTACATGAAGCTGTACTTCGATCACGTGCAGCAAGCGGATAAGGGCGCCGACCTCGATTTCCTGGTCGGCGGCAGCGGCTCGGCCATTCCCAAAGACAACCACTAGCAGTCCATGCAAAACTCTGCGCGTCCCGATCTGCGGCTCCGGTGCTCAACGTGCATTTGCACGCCTCCGCTCCTCGCCGCAACCTGGGCCTGCTCGCTACTTTTTCATCGGACGCTGAGCGAGCAATGCGCGCGCTGATCACCGACTACGACTTTCCCGACATCGCACTCGAGCGCGAGGTTTTCAGCGCCGGCGGCGTCGATCTCGTCGAGGCGCAGTGCAAGAGCGAAGACGATCTGATCGCGGCTGCGCGCGAATGCGATGCGCTGCTGTTGCAGTACGCGCCGGTCGACCGATCGCGTGCTCGCCGCCCTGCCGCGCATCGGACTCGTCAGCCGCTACGGCGCCGGGTTCGACACGATCGATACCGAAGCCTGCCGCCGCCACGGCGTATGGGTTGCGAACTCGCCGGACTACGGCGTCGGAGAAGTCGCAACGCACGCGCTGGCGATGACGCTTGGCGTTGATCCGCCACCTGGCGATCTACGACCGCGACGTCAAGGCCGGGCAAGTGGCACTACCTGTCGCCGGGCACGATTCGCCGCGCGAGCGACATGACGGTCGGCATTCTGGGGCTTGGCCGCATCGGCAAGCGCTACGCGGCGCTGGCGCGCGACTGCTTCGCCCGCGTGATCGCGTGCGACCCGTACATCATCGATGGCGACTTTCCCGTCGTATCGTTCAGCGCGTCGACGCTGGCAGCAGCTGTTCGAGCAGGCCGACGTGGTCTCGCTGCATGTTCCGCTGAACGACGAGACGCGCGGCATGGTCGGTGCCGCGCTGCTGGCCGAGCATGAAGCGTGGCAGCGTGCTGGTCAACACGGCGCGCGGTGGCGTGGTCGACATCGATGCGTTGCGTGGCGGCGCTGGACGACGGCACGCTGGACGGCGCGGCGCTCGACGTGCTGCCCATCGAGCCGCTCGGCGCCGGACGCATCCGCTGGCCCGCCATCCGCGCGTACTGCTGACGCCGCACGCCGCCTTTTATTCGGCCGAATCTGAAGATCGAACTGCGCCGCAAGGCGGCGCTGAATATCGTGCAGTGGTGCGGCGACTGGACGCCCGATGTATCCTGTGTTCGAGGGCACGAAGTCGCCCGGACGACTGAGTACGCAGCGGCGGAATAGCCCGGAGGAGACAACTTCAGATGGCGCGAGTCGCGATACGCGGCGTCGCCAAGCAATTCGGCACGACGACCGTGCATCCATGGCGTCGACATCGACATCGCCGACGGCGAGTTCGCGGTGCTGGTCGGCCCATCGGGCTGCGGCAAGACGACGCTGCTGCGGATGATCGCCGGGCTCGAGGAGATCAGCGACGGCGAGATCCTGATCGGCGACCGCAGTCGTCAATCGCATGCTCGCCGAAAGAGCGGGACATCGCGATGGTGTTCCAGAACTACGCGCTGTATCCGCACATGACCGTGCGCGACAACATGTCGTTTAGCCTGCGGCTCGCCAACGCAGACAAGGCAACGATCGACAAGCGGTCGCAGCGCGCGGCCGACATCCTCGGCCTGGGCAAGCTGCTCGACCGCTATCCGCGCCAGCTTTCCGGCGGCCAGCGCCAGCGCGTCGCGATGGGGCGCGCGATCGTGCGCGATCCGCAGGTGTTCCTGTTCGACGAGCCGCTGTCGAACCTCGACGCCAAGCTGCGCGTGCAGATGCGCACCGAGATCAAGGAGCTGCACCAGCGACTGAAGACGACGTCGGTGTACGTGACGCACGACCAGATCGAAGCGATGACGATGGCCGACAAGATCGTCGTGATGAGGGACGGCGTCGTCGAGCAGACCGGCGGTCCGCTCGATCTGTACGACCACCCGGCCAACACCTTCGTCGCGGGGTTCATCGGATCGCCGGCGATGAACCTGCTGCCCGGCAGATGCGCAGCGCAACGGCAGCGGCTCGAGGTCGTGTTCGCCAACGGCGACCGCGCTGCCGACGCGCGGCGGTGCAGCGCTGCAGGAGGGGCAGCCGGTTCTGTACGGCATCCGGCCCGAGCACTTCGCGGTCGGCACGCGGCGGATTGCCGGTCGAAGTCATCGTGGTCGAGCCGACCGGCGCCGACACGCAGCTCTACTGCCGCTTCATGGACCAGGAAGTGACGGCGACGATCCGCGACCGCACGAACGTGCGGCCGGGCAGACCGGATCACGCTCGCTCCCGATGCCCGAACGCGCCCACCTATTCGACGCCGCAGAAGCGGCTGAAAACGCGCGGCAGCGCAGTGAACCACCCAGCTGTGACTCAGCCAACGACCGAAGGAGACAGCATGAAGGAGTTGAAGCGACGCGAATTTCTGAAGACCTCGGCGGGCGTGGCAGCGGTCGCACGCCGGCCCGTTCATATGGGTCAAGGACGCAAGTGCGCAGTGGAGCAACACGCCCGAGAAAGGCGCACGGCTGCGCGTGCTGCGCTGGAAACGCTTCGTGCAGGGCGACGAAGACCAGTACCTGGCGAACGTGAAGAAGTTCACCGAGAAGACCGGCATCGAAGTGCGCGTCGATCACGAGGGGTGGGAAGACGTGCGCCCGAAGGCCGCGGTGGCAGCCAACACCGGCGCCGGGCCGGACATCATCCTGTCGACCAATGACGACGCCAACCTCTATCCGGAGAAGCTGCGTCGACGTCACCGACCTCTGCACGTACCTGGGCAAGAAGTACGGCGGCTTCTATCCGGTGTGCGAGCCCTATCTGAAGCCGGACGGCAAGAACTGGATCGGCGTGCCGCTCGGCGTGGCGGGGAACTGCTTCGTGTACCGCGAAAGCCACATGAAGGCGGCCGGCTTCACATCGTTCCCGAAGGACACCGACGGCTTTCTGAAGCTCTGCAAGGCGCTGAAGGACGAAGGGCACGCCGCCGGGATTCGCGCTTGGCAACGCCACCGGCGACGGCAACACGTGGTGCTACTGGCTGTTCTGGGGTTTCGGCGGCCAAGGTCGTCGACGCGAACAACAAGGTGGTGATCGACAGTCCGGAGACGATCAAGGCGCTGGAGTACGTGAGGGAGCTGTACCCGACGTTCGTGCCCGGCACGCTGTCGTGGCTCGATCCGAACAACAACAAGGCGTTCCTCGACGAGCAGATCTCGCTGACGAACAACGGCATCTCCATCTATTACGCGGCCAAGACCTCGAAGGATCCGAAGGTCGCCGCACTGGCGGCCGACATCAACCACGCCAACTTTCCGATCGGGCCGATCGGCAAGCCGAGCGAGTTCCAGCTGTTCTTCAACCAGATGATCTTCAAGTACACGAAGTACCCGAAGGCGGCCAAGGAGTTCCTGCGCTTCATGATGGAAGAGGAGCAGATGAATCCGTGGGTGCAGGCGGCGATCGGCTACGTGACGCCGGCGCTCGCAGCGTACGAGAAGCATCCGATCTGGACCAGCGACCCGAAACACACGCCGTATCGCGACTCGATGAAGAACATGTGGCCGAGCGGCTACGCCGGCAAGATGGGCTATGCGTCGGCGGGCGCGCTGCGCCGACTTCATCGTCGTCAACATGATGGCCGAAGCGGCCTCCGGATCGAAGACGCCGAAGGAAGCGGCCGAACGCGCGCAGAAACGCGCCGAGCGGTACTACAAGGTCTGAACTCGAACGGCTCATCGAAGCAAGTCGTCGACAGCTCGGGCTCGCGCCGCGAAGCATGCGCGAGCCCGGCGACTCCGATGAGCGGAAACGTCTCGTGATCAGCGCTGCTCGAAAACCGCAACTTCCTCGGGCTGGTCTTCATGCTGCCGGCGGCGGCCGTGCTGCTGCTGTTTCTGACCTATCCGCTCGGACTCGGCACCTGGCTCGGGTTCACCGACACCAAGATCGGCCGCGGCGGCGAGTGGATCGGGCTCGAGAACTTCGAGTTTCTGTGGGGCGACGCGGTCACCCGGCTGTCGGTCTTCAATACCTTCTTCTACACCATCGTCGCGAGCGTGATCAAGTTCGTGCTCGGCCTGTGGCTGGCGCTGCTGCTGAACAAGCATCTGCCGCTTCAAGTCGTTCATCCGCGCCATCGTGCTGCTGCCGTTCATCGTGCCGACCGCGCTGTCGGCGATCGCGTTCTGGTGGATCTACGACGCGCAGTTCTCGATCATCAGCTGGGTGCTGGTCAAGCTCGGCTTGATCGACCGGTACATCGATTTCCTCGGCGAGCCGTGGCTGGCCCGCCTGTCGGTGATCGCCGCCAACATCTGGCGCGGCGTGCCGTTCGTCGCGATCTGCCTGCTGGCGGGCCTGCAGACGATCTCGCCGTCGTTCTACGAGGCGGCGAGCCTGGACGGCGCGACGCCATGGCAGCAGTTCCGCTTCGTCACGTTGCCGCTGCTGACGCCGATCATCGCGGTCGTGATGACGTTCTCGGTGCTGTTCACGTTCACCGATTTCCAGCTGATCTACGTGCTGACGCGCGGCGGCCCGCTGAACTCGACGCACCTGATGGCGACGCTGAGCTTCCAGCGCGCGATTCCGGGCGGCGCGCTCGGCGAAGGCGCCGCGCTCGCCACCGCGATGGTGCCGTTCCTGCTGGCCGCGATCCTGTTCAGCTACTTCGGCCTGCAGCGGCGCGCCTGGCAGCAGGGGGGACAGGACAAATGAGCGCCGACCAAGCCGCAGCCCACGGCAACGCCGGCGACTGCCGATTCGCAGGGCATGAGCTACCTCGAGACGGCACCGCGCCGCATCCGTCACGCTGTACCTGCCGCTCGCGGCGTTCCTGTTCGTGCTGCTGTTTCCCGTTCTACTGGATGGCGATCACGGCGTTCAAGCCCGAACGCGGAACTGCTGTCGCGCACGGGCAATCCGTTCTGGGTCATCAACCCGACGCTGGCTCACATCAAGAAGCTGCTGTTCGACACCGCGTATCCGGACTGGCTGTGGAACACCATGCTGGTCTCGGTGGTGTCCACGGCGCTCTCGCTGCTTCTGCAGCGTGCTGGCGGCCTATGCCATCGAGCGGCTGCGCTTTCGCGGCTCGCGCTACGTCGGCATGAGCATCTTCCTCGCCTATCTGGTGCCGCCGTCGATCCTGTTCATTCCGCTGGCGGCGATCATCTACAAGTTCCAGCTGTTCGACACGCGGCTGGCGCTGATCCTGACGTATCCGACGTTCCTGATCCCGTTCTGCACCTGGCTGCTGATGGGCTACTTCCGCTCGATCCCGTTCGAGCTGGAGGAGTGCGCGCTGATCGACGGCGCGAGCCGCGCTGCAGATCCTGGTGAAGATCGTCCTGCCGCTCGCGGTGCCGGGCCTGATCTCGGCAGGGATCTTCGCCTTCACGCTGTCGTGGAACGAGTTCATCTATGCGCTCACCTTCATCTCGTCGAGCGAGGTCAAGACGGTTCCGGTCGGCGTGATCACCGAGCTGGTCGAAGGCGACGTGTATCACTGGGGTTCCGCTGATGGCCGGGGCGCTGCTCGGCTCGCTGCCGGTGGCGATTCTGTATTCGTTCTTCGTCGAGCACTACGTCTCGGGCATGACGGGTGCGGTCAAGGAATAGCGGTCACAGCGCCCGGCCATCGTAGTTTTTAACCGGGACAGCCGCCAGATCGATGTCCTCAAGACATCGAATATTGATGGCCGCCATCGAATTTCCCTTCGGGTCGATGCCTTCACCGTAGGGATGAATGCCGCAAACCGGGCAGAACCGGTGCTTGATCACATGCTTGTTGAACATGTACGTGCTCGCATCATTCTCAGGCGTCAGAAGGTGAAGTTTCTCTCGTGGCACGAACCACAGCAGCGAACCCTTGCGCTGGCAGATTGAACAGTTGCACGCCATCGCTCCGGTTATCTCACCCTCGACTTCAAACTTCACTCTGCCGCAATGGCAACTTCCCTGATATTTCATTGCTTGTTCCTCCGAGCTACGGATTTTCGTGCTGCTTGACGCACCGCTGGCAAATACAGAACCGACCCTTGGCGCTTGGCGGAACTGAAGCCAGCAGCGCGGCACTGAACGGCGCCTGCGTGCACCAGCAAGGCAATTCTCCTGCGCCCGCAGACGCCATCGCACATTGATTCGGCTCCCCGCAAAGTGGGCAAGTAGATGCCGAGGAAGCGGCCGACATGATGGATCGCCTTTTACTGCTTTGTACTTTTTTGAGCTCGGCTGCCGGCTCGGTGCGAAGTGCGGTGGCCAGCCCGCTGGTAACGGCGGGAGCCCCCAGAGGGGAAGAACGCGTTAAATGCGTCCATCGCTGGCGAGCTCGATCACTAAGGCCTGAGGTCAGTCGCAGCCGCCGGCTTGCCGGCGACTGTCCGTTGCAGCGAAGGGTTATGCGTCCGGTTGAAAAGCACCTCAGCTACGACAACATTGGGCACCCAACAGAGCCAGGCAATGAGCGAATACGCGAGGCCGAAATCTGCGCCGGCGACCATGGACGCTGGTAGGTACAGCCGAAGCATAACGGCCGCAAATGTGAGCGCGAAGTTGCGCACCATCCAGCGGCGATGGGACGCTACGTCACGCCTACGGATTGCCAAGAATGCGCAAAGGCCGGTAAACAGCCATGCAAGTGCTAGGCAGCCAAAGCCAAGGCGAGCCCCGACGCCACCGAAGGCATGGAAAGACATGTACAGGCCCGATAGTCCACCGAGCAAGACACCAACACCGAGATAGGCGCGTCCAGACCACCGGTGGAGTTGGACCTGCGAGGCGCGTAAACGCGAAGAAAACTGGAACGGGCCGAGCGTGAGCGCGACTCCTGAAGCGAAGACGTGCGTGTAGATGCCTATTGGATGTGCTTGAAACGTCGCACGCATGTCTGGATGCACGAGCGTACCCAGAGGCATGAGCCCGTAGACGCCGACGGCGTACGCGGCAACCCCAAGCGACAACAAGACAAGTGCGACGAAGCCAGCGAGATGCATAACGTTTGAGTTGAGCCCGCGCCGCGAAGCGGCGGTCGGCTTCACACCAACATACCTAGCCTTTGACCAGATTCAGCCTGACGACAGGCCGCGCAGGCTTGCGACGAGCTACTTCCTGAAAACCCGCTTCATCGAACATGCTCTTTGAGCCGAACCAGGGCGCCTCGGTAGCCGAGGGTTCGCCTTTGTCGACAGGGTAACCTTCCAGAAGCCGAACCCCACGCGCACTGGCATAACTGATGGCGCCTGCAAGAAGTTCCCTTGCGACACCTTGCTTGCGATATTCAGAAGGTACAACGAAGCAAACTACCGACCAGACGGGTTGCCTATCGATAGGCTTCATGGTCGGCGACTTGGCGAGCTTCGCGTAGCTCTCTCTTGGACCCAGGGATACCCAACCTACTGGTGTCTTACCCAGATAGCCGAGAAGGCCGGGCGGCGGATCTTGAGCCACGAGCGCTTTGAGAGCTTGCTTGCTGCGCAAGCGCTGGCTGTCACTTGGTCGCGTGTAAGCGCCCTTGCCGCTGACTCGGTAGTACATGCACCAACAGCCTCGCGCAACGGAGCATCCCTTCGCATTGAAAACGGCCTCAAGGTCGGCCCAGCGGTGCTCTGTGAGTGGGCGAACAACGAGCGGCATGCTCAGGCGTCTAACTTGTGCGTTCAGCAGCACAGAGACTTCATGTGTCTGCTGAACGCCATGTTAGGTTGACTCTCATTTTTGACACAACCCCTTTGGAGCCCAGTCGTGCACCATGGTCGTCGGTGGCTGCGTTGAATCATGCAGGATGAGAACCAGTGCACGGCGAGTCTCGGTGCCGGTGGCCGTGAGGTGCATCGGCGGACCGCCCGGCACGATCACATGCGAGCCGCCTGCTCGCCCCACCATCTTGCCCTCAGGAGTTTCCAAACACGTCTCGCCGGTTAACGTGTACCAAGCCTCTGGACCTGAATGCCGGTGCGCAGGTGCTGTCATGCCAGGTGTAAAAACGGCCTCCATGTATTGCGCCGAGTAGTTCGCTGTTGCGCTCACTGGAAGCGGACCGATTTCCGCTATGCGCTGCCCGCCAGACGGACGCCAACCGGCCACGTCGATCGTAAGAAGCCACAGCTTCCCGAGCGATTCCACAATCGTCCCACGTGGGCCTTTGGCCGCTTCAGCCTCGCCCCGGGTCAGATAGGTATCTAAGTGCCAGAAAATTGGCTGCTGCGGCAACTGTCCAAGCGACGCATTCGCTGTAATCCAGCAGCCCAGCTCACCTGTGCGCTGGTTAACCGGCTTGCAGCTTTGCGCGAAGGCGTCATGGGACGCGACGAGCGTTACAACAAGGATGGCGGTAACGGCCAAAGAACTAACGTTCAACGATGATTTCACGGCGCCTCCATCTATGTGCGACCTAACGTTTGAGTTGAGCCGCGCTGCGGAAGCGGCGCTCGAAGCTCGCTGAAGCGACGTCAGGTGCAACGAAGCGCATTAGGCCAGCATAGCCGCTCGAGCTCCGAAAGCGCCATTGACGTCCGGTTGATCGGCCGCGAGATCGACGAGAAACGTTGCCATAGCGATCGCGACTGTTCGCAGCGCTCGAACTGGCCACCAGCGCCGATCCGTGGCTGCGAGTGTGGCCGAGCATCGCCGCAGAGCTGCAGTGGAGTGTTGTCGACTTACGACCAGGATTGTTGATGTTCGTGCCGTTCGTCCAGATAGAATACTGGATTGCGCTTCGTGCGTCACCCCACTTCGCGCAGACGTGAAGTGCCGTTTCACCGGAAAGTCGCTCACTGTGCAGCAGACTCGCACTTCACGCCTAAGGAGATCATCAGCGGCGCTGCTACTTCGGCGATGCCTGCGCCAGCGTCTTCATACTGACCTAACGTGTTTTAGACCGCACGATTCTGCTCCTAAATGTGTCGGCTGCCGTTTAACACGGACCTCCGTTGGTCGGCTAGCCGCATGGGGACTTGATCTCGAGCCAGTTACTGTATAAATATACAGTACCAACAAATACGCGAAAAACGCAGCTGATAGTGGTGGGTTGCTTTGGTCTGTGCGGTCACGACCTTCGATGTCGCACGGCGCAGCGCATGGCTCAGGTCACGGGCGCAGGATTGAATAGCACCAGCGCGTTATGCAGCTTCCACTGTTCGGCCCAGGTCCTCTTGCGGCCGCTCGCGACGTCCAGCATCAATCGAAACAGTTCCCAACCAACGTCCTCGATCGACGCTGAGCCATCGGCGATCGTGCCGGCATTGATATCCATCAGGTCGTGCCAGCGCCGCGCCAGATCGCTACGCGTCGCGACTTTGATCACCGGCACTGCTGCCAGTCCGTACGGCGTGCCGCGTCCGGTGGTGAATACATGCAGGTTCATTCCAGCGGCGAGCTGCAACGTGCCGCAGATGAAATCGCTGGCCGGCGTGGCTGCATAGATCAATCCTTTTTGCTTCAGCTTTTCGCCCGGCGCGAGCACGCCGGAGATCGGAACCGAGCCCGATTTGACGATCGAGCCCATCGCCTTCTCTACGATGTTCGACAATCCACCCTTCTTGTTGCCCGGTGTGGTGTTCGCGCTGCGGTCGACGTGGCCACGACTCAGGTACGCGTCGTACCACGCCATCTCGCGAATCATCGCTTGCGCGACCTCCGGAGTCGTGGCGCGCGATGTGAGCTGGTCGATTCCGTCTCTGACCTCGGTGGTTTCGGAGAACATCACGCTGGCGCCGGCGCGTACCAGCAGGTCGGTGCAGAAGCCGACGGCTGGATTGGCAGTAACGCCAGAGAACGCATCGCTGCCGCCACACTGCACGCCGACCACCAGCTCGCTCGCCGGTACCGTCTGCCGGACACGTGCGTTCAGGCGCTCGAGGTGCAGCTGCGCGGTCGACATGATCGCGTCGACCATCGACATGAAGCCGACGTGGTCTTCATCCTGCAAACGCACGAGGTCGAGACCAGGGTCTGCATTGGCGCCGACATCGGCGACGTTGCGCTCGTCGGTAATCGCAATCGTTCCCGGCGGCAACAGCCGCTCGGGCTGCAATTTTTCGCAGCCAAGGCTTACTACCATCACTTCGCCACCGAAATTCGGATTCAGGCTGATGTTGCGCAACGTGCGAATCGGAATTTCCGCTCCCGGTGCGTCGATCGCAACACCGCAGCCGTATGTGTGCTCGAGCCCGATCACGTCGTCGACGTTCGGAAATTGCGGCAACAAATCGGCCTTGATGCGCTGGACTGCAAAGTCCACGACACCGGCAACGCATTGCACGGTGGTCGTGATCGCCAGGATGTTGCGTGTGCCGACCGAACCGTCTGGATTGCGATAGCCCTCGAACGTGTAACCCTCGAGCGGTTGCTGCGCCTTAGGCTTGACCGTGGCAATCGGCAAGTTATCGAGTTCGCGCGCTGCCGGCATTCTGAGTAATCGCTCGTGAACCCAGCTGCCGGCCGGAATGTCTTTCAGCGCGTAACCGATCGGAATGCCATAGCGCAGCACTGCGGCGCATCGGCCGGCAGATCCACCAGTGCGACCTTGTGGCCTTGCGGAATGCGGTCGCGCAATGTCAGGCCAGACGATAGAACGGCGCCCGGCGGCAGGCCGCCGTCGTTGGCGACGATCGCAACATTGTCGCGCTCGTGCATGCGGATCGTCAGCGGCTCCGTGCTGCGCGTCGCGGCAGGCATTTCAGCGATCACGGCATCGTTCATCGGGTCTCCTCGCCCTTGCGGCTGTGGGCTGCGCCAATTGTCTAACATGTGGGGAGGCGCTGCCGCTTCGGCAGATCCACCACCCAAGGAGACACATTAATGAAGAAGTTATTAATCGCTTTCGCGATCGCGCTCGCCGCAGTGACTGCGGCTCAGGCTCAAACGTGGCCGTCGAAGCCCGTGACGCTGGTAGTTCCTTTCCCGGCGGGAGGGTCGACGGATTCGATCGCTCGTGCAATTGGTCCGAAGCTCAGCGCAGCGTATGGGCAGCAGTTCGTCGTCGACAACAAGCCGGGTGCTACCGGGACCATCGGGGCAGTGCACGTCAAGCGCGCGGCGCCCGATGGTTATACGTTTCTCGTGACGTCGCTTGGCCCGCTGGTGATCGTTCCGCACCTGATCAAGCCAATGCAGTACGACGCGCTGAAAGACTTCGATCTGATCACCGTTGCGGTGCAGGCGCCGAATGTCCTCGCGGTGCCGGCCGCTTCTCCGCACAAGTCGCTCGCTGATGTCATTGCGTACCTGAAGGCAAACCCGGGCAAGATGAGCTTCGCTTCTGCGGGCAATGGTTCGAGCGATCACCTGACGGCCGAATTGTTCTGGCTGCAAACCGGTACGACCGGCCTGCACATTCCTTACAAAGGAGGGGCGCCGGCCATCACCGACCTGCTGGGTAACCAAGTCGACGGGACGTTCATGAACATCAACACTGCGACGCCGCTGGTGAAGTCGGGCAAGTTACGGGCGCTTGCCATTACCAGTGCGAAGCGCTCCGAGGTACTCCCCGACGTGCCGACACTGATCGAGTCAGGCATCAAGGGCGTTGACGTCTATTCGTGGCAGGCCGTGGTCGGGCCCAAGGGGCTGCCGGCTGACGTGCGCGACAAGATGCATGCGGGAATCGTCGCTGCGCTGAATGATCCGGCGGTCAAGGAGAAGTTCACTTCGGTCGGTTTCGAAATTGTTGCCAACACGCCAGCGCAGTTCGCCGCTTTCCAGCAGCAGGAGTTCGCGCGTTGGAAGCAGGTGATCGAGACCCGGAAGATCACCGCCGACTGATCATGGCGGTTGCAACGACGCCGCAAGTCACTGACTTGCGCGTGATCCCTGTCGCGGGCCGCGACAGCATGCTGCTGAACCTGAGCGGCGCGCACGGCCCGTTTTTCACGCGCAATTTGTTGATCCTGACTGATAGCGCCGGGCGTACCGGCGTCGGCGAAGTACCGGGCGGCGAAAAGATCCGGCAGACGCTTGAAGATTCGCGCGGCCTCGTTGTCGGTCAACCGCTCGGTTCGCATCTGCGAGTGATGCAGCAGGTGCAGCGGCAATTTGCCGATCGCGACGCGGGCGGTCGCGGGCTTCAAACCTTCGATCTGCGCACGACGATTCACGCGGTGACCGCGATCGAGTCGGCTTTGCTCGACTTGCTCGGCCAGCATCTTGGTGTGCCGGTCGCTGCGCTGCTGGGCGAAGGCGTGCAGCGGGAGCGCGTCGAGATGCTCGGTTATCTGTTCTTCGTCGGCGATCGCACGAAGACCGATCTGCCGTATGTTGACCCGGCCAGCGAGCCGAAAGCGGACAACACGTGGTCTCGCGTGCGCCACGAAACCGCGCTGACGCCGCAGGCAATCGTTCATCAGGCCGAAGCGGCGTACGAGCGCTACGGCTTCAACGACTTCAAGTTGAAGGGCGGTGTGCTGGCCGGTGAAGCAGAGGTCGAAGCCGTAACAGCTCTGCACGAGCGTTTTCCGCAAGCGCGTGTAACGCTCGACCCGAATGGCGGATGGTTGTTGAAGGATGCGGTGCGTCTGATGCGCGATATGCGAGATGTGGTCGCGTACGCGGAGGATCCGTGCGGTGCCGAGGACGGATTTTCCGGGCGCGAAGTGATGGCCGAGTTTCGTCGCGCGACCGGTTTGCCAACGGCGACCAACATGGTGGCGACCGACTGGCGGCAGATGGTGCACGCACTCGCGCTGCAGTCGGTCGACATTCCGCTCGCCGATCCGCACTTCTGGACGATGGCAGGCTCGGTGCGCGTCGCGCAGACGTGCCGCGATTGGGGACTCACCTGGGGCTCGCACTCGAACAATCATTTCGACGTATCGCTTGGCGATGTTTACGCACGTTGGCGCTGCCGCGCCAGGCAAGGTCACCGCGATCGATACGCACTGGATCTGGCAGGACGGTCAGCGGCTGACGAAGGAACCGCTGCAGATTCGCGGCGGGTTCGTTGACTTACCGAAGAAGCCGGGCCTCGGTGTCGAACTCGACATGGTCGAGGTCGAGAAGGCGCATCAGCTGTATCAGCAACACGGCCTGGGATCGCGTGACGATTCCGCCGCGATGCAGTTTTTGATTCCTGGTTGGAAGTTTGATCCGAAGCGTCCCTGCCTGGTTCGCTAGGGTCTACGCCGCGACACCGTAGCTCAACCCACTGGCGTCACCAGCGGCCGACCGGCCGCGTAAGCCGCAACATTGTCGAGCACCAGCTGCGCCATCGCGCCTCGCGTTTCATCCGTTGCACTCGCCTGATGCGGTTGCAGAACCACATTGTCGAGATCGAACAAGAGCAGCGGGAGCACGCGGTTCGTCAACGAAGACGTCGAGCCCCGCGCCACCGAGTTGGCCGTTGCCAAGCAGCTCCACCATCGCCACTTCATCGACCACGGAGCCGCGCGAGATGTTGATGAAAATACCTTTGGGACCCAACGCAGTCATCACTTCGCGGCTGATCAACCCGCGAGTCGCCTCCCCGCCGGGACAAGCCGCCACGAGAAAATCAACCGATCGCGCGAGCTCGACAAGATTCGGTTCGAAGCGGTACGGCAGTTTTTTGTCGGACGGGCCATGCCACGCGATCTGCATGTCGAACCCTGCGGCGCGACGCGCGATTCCTTGCCCGATACGACCCATGCCCACAATGCCCAGTCGCTTGCCGCTGACCTTACTCGTATAAGGAAAGGCGCCTTGCAACCAGCGGCCCGCGCGCACGAAGCGGTCTGCCACCGCCATGCGGCGTGCAGTTGCCAGCATCAGTCCGATGGCGAGATCGGCAACGTCGTCGGTCAACACATCCGGCGTGTTGGTGACCGCGACGCCATGCTCGCGCGCTGCTGCGAGATCAACCGAGTCAAGTCCGACACTGAAACATGCGATGAGTTTGAGATGCGGCAGCCGCTCGATCAGTGGACGCTTGATGCCGGCACCTCCGCCACTCGTCACGACGACATCGATGCGCGGCGCTACTTCGGCGATCAAGGCGTCTCGATCCGCGGCTTTCCACAGCAAGTGCGTTGTATAGGTTTCCTGCAGCTTGACCTGGGCCGGCTCATATAAGGGAGAAATCGCCAGAACTTCTGGCTTGATGGATTTCGCCATTTTTCAATCGTGCGCGCGAACGTTCTGGCGCTGCTCGCCCAGGCCGGCGATTCCAAGCGTGACCACGTCGCCGCTCTTCAGATAACGCGGCGGCTTCATTCCCATGCCGACTCCCGGCGGGGTACCGGTGGTAATGATGTCGCCCGGCATCAGCGTCATGAATTGACTGACGTAGCTCACCAGATGCGCGCAGCCGAAAATCATTGTCGATGTGTTGCCGCGCTGCGCGCGCTGACCGTTGACGTCAAGCCACATATCGAGCTTCTGCGGATCGGGCACTTCATCGCGCGTCACCAGATACGGCCCGATCGGACCGAACGTGTCGCAGCCTTTGCCTTTGTCCCATTGGCTTCCGCGCTCGAGCTGAAATTGTCGCTCGGAGACGTCGTTGACCACGCAGTAGCCCGCCACATAGTCGAGCGCGCGTTCCATCGTCACGTACTGCGCCTGAGTGCCGATCACGACACCCAGCTCAACTTCCCAATCGGTCTTGGTCGAATTTCGGGGAATGATCACGTCATCGTTCGGTCCCGTAATGCACGTGGTCGCCTTCATGAAAATAATGGGTTCCTTCGGTACAGGTACTCCGGACTCCGCAGCGTGATCGGCGTAGTTAAGCCCGATCGCGATGAATTTGCCGATACCGATATAGGGCACACCGAGTCGCGGCGAGCCTGAGACCAGCGGCAGCGATTCGGGCTTTACTTGCGCGAGCTTCTTTAGTTCGCGCGGAGCGAGGTGGAGGCTGTCGATCTGGTCGACAACGCCCGACAGATCGCGGATCTTGCCGGCCGAATCCAGCATGCCCGGCTTCTCGTAACCATTAAGGGCCATAGCGCAACAGTTTCATAAACGTGCCTTTTATCATGCAGTTGTAATGAAAAAAATCGTCTGGCTCCGCCAGCGATTTTTTCTGACTAATCGCACAAAAGTAGGTTTGCACTTTCGTGCGCCTGTTAAAGACTCATGCCGCCGTCGACAAAGATTGCTTGGCCGGTCATGAATGATGATTCATCCGACACGAGGTATACGAACGTCTCCGCAATCTCTTCTGCTGTCGCCAACCGGCCCATCGGCTGTCTTGCAACGAAATCCTTGCGCGCCTGCACCGGATCGGCAAACGCGTTGATGCGCTCGCCGAGTGATGGCGTGTCCACCGTACCGGGACACACACAATTGACGCGGATGTTCTGTTTGACGTGATCGATCGCCAGTGCGCGTGTGAAGCCGGCCACTGCTGCCTTGCTTGCTGCATAAGCGAGTCGATTCGGCGCCGCTTTGTGCGCACCTAACACGGAAGCCATGTTCAAGATGGTGCCGCCCCCCGCGGCAATCATCTTTGGCAGCATCGCCTTCGTCATGACGAACATGCTTCGTACGTTTAAATCGAAGCTGAAATCCCAATCCTTGGCAGTGCAGTCGAGAATTGTGCCGTGGGCCACGTATCCAGCGCAGTTAAACAAAACATTGACAGCACCGGTGTTCTCAACAAAAGCCTGAACCGCTGCGTCGTCCAGGACGTCCAGCTTTCGCTTCGTAATCGCCTGCGGCAGGTCGGCCAGCAACTCGTCCTTCAGGTCGCTCGCAATCACCTTCGCGCCCTCGCGCGCAAATGCAAGAACCGCTGCGCGCCCCATTCCCTGCGCGGCCGCCGTGACCAACACCGTTTTTCCCTGCAAGCGGCCAGCCATTGATCCTCCGTTGCTTGACACTGCTGGGGCCGCGTGTGAAGCTCGACCGCCAGAATTCGAACACAAATTGGTCTGACCACTTGACCAGCCGCGCAGTGTAAGCAAACGATCCAACCACTGTCTACTTCCGTTGACTATTTGCCAGCATGCCGATCAAGGCGGTCGAATCGCAACGCTTATACCGGCGCATCGCGGAAGAAATTTCGCGACTGATCAAGCGCGGAGAGTACAAGCCGGGAGCGCGGCTGCCACCCGAGCGCGACCTGGCGGCAATGCTGAAGGTGAGCCGCCCGTCGGTGCGCGAAGCGCTGATAGCGCTGGAGGTTGAAGGCTATGTCGACGTCCGCGTTGGCTCAGGTGTTTACGTGTCGCGTGCCGGGGGTTCGCGCGGCAAATCGATGCGGCTACCCGCGGATTCGGGACCGTTCGAGTTGATAACTGCGCGTCGTCTGTTGGAGTCCGAATGCGCCGCCCTGGCTGCCAAGCATGCCAGCCCGGCACAAATTCGCCGTATGCGTGCAGCGCTCGCTGCGATGGTCCGTGATCGCAAGCGCAATGTGATGCCGCTCGAAAATGACCGCAGATTTCATCTGGAAATGGCAGAGGCCGCGGGCAACAGCGCGCTTGCATTGCTGGTGCGCACCCTATGGGACCAGCGCACCGGCCCATTGTTTCTGCAACTGGAGCATCACTTCGATACGCCTGACCTATGGGACGCAGCGATTGCCGAGCACCAATCGGTGATGGTTGCGATTGAAGCGCACGATGGAGTGAAGGCACGTACGACGATGCGCAGGCATATGGATCAGGCCGCAAGACGATTCCAGAAAAGCTGGACTACCGGCAGCTCGCAGCCCACAAAAAAGGCGTCAAAACAGCACGGAGCCGGCAATGGCGCAGCCTGAAAAATCCACGCCCGACGTTAACGAGCACGTGCTGACTGCAAGCGGCGAGTTCGACGTTCACGACGCACCGATCGACATTGGCGTCTATCGCTTTGAGGATTGGATCGCGTTCGTGTTCTTCTGGGCGCTGTCGGCCGTGATTTTTCTGCAGTTCTTCACGCGCTACGCCCTGAACGACTCGGCATCATGGACCGAGGAGATTGCGCGCTATCTGTTGATCTGCACCGTGTTTATCGGGGCGGCGATCGGCGTACGCAAGAACAATCACATACAGGTCGATTTCCTGTACCGCGTATTGCCGAAGCCGTTGATGCGCGTGATGTCGGTCCTCGTTGACGCTGCGCGCATCGCCTTTCTTGCCTATGCGACCTGGCTGACGTTTCAACTGCTAATGCGCATCGGAGGACAGCAGATGTCGGTGATCGACCTTCCGATCGGGCTGGTTTACAGCGTTGTGCTCGTGGGTTTCGCACTGATGACCTGGCGCGCGATTGATGTGGCAATCGCGAACTGGCGTCGAAAGGCTTCGGTGCTCGAAAAGCCAGAGCTGGCGGAGAGCGCAACGTGAGAAACATTCAATGAGCCCGGCCAGCTTCAAGCTGCTGTTTCTGGTGCTGATGGGGTCAGGCATTCCGGTCGCCATCGCAATGGCCGGCTCGTCGCTGATCTTCGTGATGGCGACGGGTCTGGTGCCGGACTTTGTCGTGATTCACCGGATGGTCAGCGGTATCGATTCGTTTCCGTTGCTTGCGGTTCCATTCTTCATCCTCGCCGGCAACCTGATGAATTCGGCCGGCATAACCAACCGTATCTACAACTTCGCGCTTGCATTGGTTGGCTGGCTGCGCGGCGGGTTGGGGCACGTCAACGTCGTGGGATCGATGATCTTTGCCGGCATGTCGGGAACCGCTATCGCGGACGCCGCCGGGCTCGGAACGATCGAGATCAAGGCGATGAAGGATCACGGCTACAACCTCGAATTTGCAGTCGGCGTGACAGCCGCATCGGCCACGCTCGGACCGATCATTCCGCCTTCGCTGCCGTTCGTGATCTACGCAATGTTCGCCAATGTCTCGGTAGGGGCGCTTGTTCCTCGCGGGCATTTTGCCGGGCGTCGTCATGGCGTTGCTGATGATGGCCACCGTCGCCTTCTTCGCGCACAAGAATAAATGGGGCGGTGACATCGCGTTCGAGTGGAAGCGGATCGGCAAAGCGCTGCTCGAGCTCGCGATCGTTGCCGGATTTCCGATAGCGATCTGGCTCGTGACGCAACAGGGCACAAACCCGGTGTGGACCGTGGTGATCGGACTTGCGTTGTTGCTCGCGGCCGATCGTTATTTTCGATTCAACGCGGTGCTTCCGATCATGACGCCAGTGCTGTTGATCGGCGGCATGACGAGTGGCGTATTTACTGCCACCGAGGGCGCAATTGCGGCGTGCGTGTGGTCATTGTTCCTCGGCGTCGCGTGGTTTCGGACGTTGAACTGGAAGATGCTGATCAAGGTGTCGATGGACACGATCGAGACTACGGCCACGGTCCTGTTCATCGTCGCAGCCGCATCCATCTTCGGCTGGATGCTGACGGTCACAAAAACCACCGAGCTGATCGCGGGATGGGTGCTTGCCTTTACGCAGGAGCCATGGGTTTTCCTGTTACTGGCCAACGGCTTGATGCTGTTCGTCGGCTGTTTCCTGGAACCGGTGGCTGCGATTACGATCCTGGTTCCGGTGCTGCTACCGATTGTGCTGAAGCTGGGGATTGACCCAGTGCATTTCGGGTTGATCATGGTGCTTAATCTAATGATCGGCCTGCTGCATCCACCGATGGGGCTGGTGCTATACGTTCTTGCGCGCGTGGCCAAGCTGTCGATCGAGCGCACGACGATGGCGATCCTGCCGTGGCTGGTGCCGCTGCTGATCAGCCTGGTGCTGATCACGTATGTGCCGATCATCAGCCTGTGGCTGCCGCGGCTGGCGATGTAGGGAAGGGAACGAATGCTGCAAGAAGTGCCGCTTGTATTGAGACTTAACGCCGCCGATGACGTTGTCATCGCGCGCAAACAATTGGTGTCGGGCACGCTTGTCAAGAACGAAGGCGTGACTGTGATTGGTCTGGTCCCGCCGGGACACAAGCTCGCGACGCGCGCGATTGCAAAGGGCGCGCCGGTACGCCGCTACAACCAGATCATCGGGTTTGCGACGCGCGACATTCGCGCCGGCGAACACGTTCATCTGCACAACATGGGAATCGGCAGCGAGCATGGTGCCAACGTCGGTGGCGCGGCGCGCGATTACGCTTTCTGTGCCGATGCGAGGCCGACGGCGATGATCAATCCGCCGGCGAGCTTTATGGGCATCGTGCGCGACGACGGGCGCGTCGCGACGCGCAACTATGTCGCGATCATCTCGAGCGTCAACTGCTCGGCAACGGTTTCTCGTGCGATCGCGGATCAGTTCCGCACTGACATTCGCCCCGAGGTGCTCGCGCCTTATCAAAATATCGACGGCGTGATAGCGCTGACGCACGGCACCGGCTGCGGCATGGATATGGGCGAAAGCATGGACGTGCTGCGCCGGACGATGGCAGGCTATGCAAGGCATCCGAACATCGCAGCGACGATTTTCATTGGCCTCGGCTGCGAGGCGAATCAGATCACGTCATTGCTGGGTGCCGAAGGCCTGAAGGAGAGCGACCGGCTCGCGCGCTACAACATGCAGGACGTTGGCGGAACCGCGAAAGCGATCGAGCGCGGCGTGGGCATCGTTAAGGACATGCTGCCGGCGGCGAACCGCGTTGAGAGAACGGCGGTATCTGCCAGTCATCTGATGCTGGGTCTGCAATGCGGAGGCTCCGACGGATACTCGGGCATTACTGCGAATCCCGCGCTCGGCAATGCGGTCGATCGGCTGGTCGCGCACGGCGGCACCGCAATACTTTCCGAAACGCCGGAGATTTATGGCGCCGAACACTTGCTGACGCGTCGCGCGGTTTCGCGCGAAGTCGGCGAGAAGCTGATCGAGCGCATCAAGTGGTGGGAGGACTACACCGCGCGCAATCACGGCGAGATGAACAACAACCCCTCGCCGGGCAACAAGGCGGGCGGGCTGACGACGATCCTCGAAAAGTCGCTCGGCGCGGTTGCAAAGGGCGGCACGACCAATCTGGTCGATGTGGTCGAGTACGCGCAGCCGGTCAAGGCAAAAGGATTTGTTTATATGGATACGCCCGGCTACGACCCGGTATCGGCGACCGGGCAGGTCGCCGGTGGCGCAAACATGATCGTGTTCACGACGGGTCGAGGATCGGCGTACGGATGCGCTCCGTCACCGTCGCTGAAGCTATCGACCAACACCGAGCTATGGCAGCGCCAGCAGGAAGACATCGATCTGAACTGCGGCGAGATCGCGGACGGCGCTGCAACGATCGAGGACATCGGCGAGCGGCTGTTCCAGCTGATACTTGCCACCGCGTCGGGCGAGAAAACCAAGAGCGAGCGTTTTGGCTATGGCCAGAGCGAATTCATTCCATGGCAGTTGGGCGCGACGATGTAGCTCAACAGTCACTGCTTTGCATGACCGATTTACGATCCAGGAGGAGACATGAAGTTAAGCATTAGAAAAGTCACTGTTGCCGCAGCACTTTCGCTGATCGCGCTTGGGTCTGCGCATGCGCAGACCAAGCTAAAGTTTGCTCACGTGTATGAAGTCAGCGAGCCGTACCACACGGCTGCTGTGTGGGCAGCCGGTGAGATCGCCAAGCGGACCAACGGCCGGTACACGATGGAAGTGTTCCCGGCATCGACGCTCGGCAAGGAAACCGACATCAACCAAGGGTTGACGTTGGGCACGGTCGACATCATTTACACAGGACAACTGTTCGCCGGTCGTACCTATGGACCGATTGCTATCGGCGGCGCGCCGTTTGTCTTCCGTGATTTCAACCACTGGAAGGCGTTCTCGACGAGTCCGTTGTTCGCAGAACTCGGCGAGGGGTATCGCGCCAAGAGCGGCGGCAACAAGGTGGTTGCGATCACCTACTACGGCGAGCGTCACGTTACGTCGAACAAGCCGATCAACAAGCCTGAAGATATGAAAGGGTTGAAGATTCGCGTTCCCGACGCACCGCTTTACACGATGTTCCCGCGCGCTGTCGGTGCCAATCCAACGCCGATTGCGTTCGCTGAGGTGTATCTCGCGTTACAAAACGGCACGGTGGACGCACAGGAAAATCCATTGCCCACGATTGACGCCAAGAAGTTCTATGAAGTGCAGAAGTACATCGTGCTGACGGGCCACATCACCGATGCGTTGCTGACGATCGTCGGCGCGCCCACCTGGAACAAGCTGTCGGATGCTGACAAGGCTATCTTCGATGCTGTCCTGAAAGAGGGTGCCGCCCGCGCGACCGCGCAAATCATCGATATCGAAAAAGGCCTGGGCGCAGAGTTCAAGAAGAAGGGCAAAGAAGTCGTGGCGGTCAATCGCGCGCCATTCCGTGAGGCCACAATGAAGCTGCACAACGGGCCGGACGCGACCTGGGATAAGGCGACTTACGACAAGCTGCAAGCGCTCAAGTAAGCGTTGCGGGCGGCTCTCAGGAGTCGCCTTCTCTTGCGAGCGTTAAGGGCGCGCCCATGGGAGCGATCCAAGAGGATCTCGATGCGAGCAGTCGGGCGCTTGCCGAAGCGTTAGAACAGCAGGCCGCAACCGCCGAGATCCTGCATGTCATCTCGCGCTCACCGGCTGACCTGCAGCCAGTGTTTGACACGATCCTGGCCAATGCACTGCGGCTTTGCGATGCAAGTTTGGCCTTCGTCGTACGCCATCAGGACGGATGGCTGTCGCTGGCTGCGCGCACTGAATGCACGCAGGAGTTTGGCGAGTACCTTGCCCGGGGCCTCCCGGTCGATCGAGACACAACCGTGGGCCGAGCGGCATTGGAGCGCAAGCCGATACAAGTGCTCGACTTCATGGCCGATCCAGATATGCGTGTAACTGCGGCGCATCGGAGCGAATCTGTGCGCACAGTCCTCGCTGTTCCGCTGCTTCGCGACGACCGGTTGCTCGGCGTCATTGCTCTAAGACGGCGCGAGGTGCGGGCGTTTTCAGAGAAGCAGATCGCTTTGTTGCAAACCTTTGCCGATCAGGCCGTGATCGCCATTGAGAACGTTCGGCTCTTCAACGAATTGGAGGCCCGCAACCGAGAGTTGACAGAGGCCCTCGAGCAGCAGACAGCGACCAGCGACATTCTGCGCGTGATCAGCCAATCGCCAACCGACGTGCAGCCGGTATTCGATACGATCGCCAGAGCGGCGGTCAAGCTGTGCGAGGCTGGTGGGTCGAACGTGTTTATGCTCGACGGCGGGCTGCTCCATCTCGCCGCAATTCATGCTGTCAGGTCCGAGCACGTCGAACTGATAAGCAAAGCCTTCCCACGGACTCCTGATGACGGCGGCTTCGGAGTCAGCCGCGCCGTCATGACGCGCAAGGTGGTTGTCATTCCCGACGTGCGTACGGACCCTGGCTACGCGAATCGCGACTTCGGACTGTGGGGATTTCGTAGCGTTTTGAGTGTTCCTTTGATGCGCGATGGTGTTCCGATCGGTGCCATCGGCGTCGGCCGCCCGGAGCCGGGGCCTTTTCCGCAGAACCAGATCACGCTCATGCAAACATTTGCGGATCAGGCGGTGATTGCGATCGAGAACGTTCGACTGTTCAAAGAGCTCGACGCGCGCAACCGGGAGCTGACCGAAGCACTCGAGCAGCAAACTGCCACCAGCGAGATTTTGCGCGTGCTCTCGCGTTCGCCGACTGACGCCCAACCGGTATTCGACGCGATCGCGGCCGCCGCGCTGAAGTTGTGCGACGCCAACTCGGCGAACGTGTTCACGTTCGACGGCGAATTGCTCCACTTGGTGGCCATATCCGGAACCAGTCCTGAAGGGATGGAAGCCATCAGGCAGTTTTGGCCGCGGCCCCTGGATGGTGGCACCGCAGCGAGTCGAGCCGTCATGTCACATAGTGTCGTCGCGATTCCAGACACGCATTTGGATCCAAAGTACGCCGTGCCGACCCTTGTGCGATGGGGTTTCCGCAGCGTATTGGGCATTCCGCTGATGCGCGATAACAAGTCCGTGGGCGCCATCGCAGTCGGCCGCGCGGTTCCGGAGCTGTTTTCAGAAAAGCAAATCGCCCTGCTACAGACTTTCGCCGACCAGGCAGTGATTGCGATCGAGAACGTTCGGCTCTTCAAGGAACTCGAGGCACGGACGACCGAGCTCATGCAGTCGGTAGGAGAGCTGCAGGCTCTGGGCGAGGTCGGTCAAGCCGTCAGCTCGACGCTCGACCTGGAAATCGTATTACGCACGATCGTCTCGCGTGCGACCGCAGCTTGCCGGCATGGATGGCGGTTCCATTTACGAGTACGAGGAGGCGCGTGAAGAGTTCCGCCTGCACACGGCGCACAGGCTGCCGGATGAACTGATCGAGGCGCTTCAGTCGAGGCCCGTGCCGAAGGGAGAAGGCGCGGTCGGGCAATTAGCGGTGACCGGCCAGCCGGTGGCGATACGCGAGATCAAGGACGAAGGGCATCTACCAGAGCCAGCGTCCGCGAGATCCTTCTCCGCCACGGTTATCGATCGCTTGCTCGCAGTGCCGCTGCTGCGCGAGGACCGCTTGCTCGGCGGGTTGGTCGTCAACCGGAAAAGTGCGGGTGAGTTCGCGCCGCGCGTGATCGATCTGCTTGAAGACCTTCGCGACACAGTCCGCGTTGGCCATCCAGAATGCGCGGCTGTTCCGCGAGATCGAAGACAAGGGCCGGCAGCTCGAAATCGCTAGCCGGCATAAGAGCGCATTTCTTGCCAACATGTCGCACGAGCTTCGCACGCCGTTGAACGCGATCATCGGCTTTACGCGCATCGTGATGCGCAGCTCGCAGGAACAGCTCGAGCCGAAGCAATTCGAGAATCTGGAGAAAATCCTGGCGAGCGGACAGCAGTTGCTCGCGCTGATCAACACGATCCTCGATCTCGCGAAGGTGGAAGCGGGCCGAGTCGAGGTCGAGCCTTGCAGAGATCGATCCGGCGCCGGTATTGGAGCAGTGCATGCGCACGGTCGAACCGCTGATCAAGGAAAGGGTGACAGCTGATCAAGGGGTTCGACGGCGAACTGCCGCCGATGCTGGTCGATGAAGAGTTGCTGCGACAGATCGTTATCAACCTGCTGAGCAACGCCGCCAAGTTCACCGAGCGCGGCAAGCATCCATGTCCAGCGCACGCGCTGACAATGGCAGCATCGAGATTGCGGTGGCCGACACGGGGATCGGCATCGCAGCCGACAAGCTGGAATCGATTTTCGAGGAGTTCGAGCAGGCTGACGCTGGTAGTACGCGCACGTACGGCGGCACCGGGCTTGGTCTCACCATCGCGCGCCGACTCGCGCGGCTGATGGGCGGTGACGTCCGCGCCGACAGCACGCCGAGCGTCGGATCGACATTCACGTTGACATTGCCGATCCGCTACCGGCTACTGCTGAACCGTGAAGACCATTCTGATCGTCGAAGACATCGAACTGAATCGCGAACTGCTGGCGCAGCTTCTCGAGGATGAGCATCGTTTGGTGTTTGCCGAAGATGGAGTGGCTGCGCTCTGGCACGGGCGGCGGAAATTCGAAGCCTGACCTGATATTGATGGATCTATCGCTGCCGCGGATGGACGGCTGGGAAGCCACGCGCCGGCTGAAGGCGGACGCGGCGACCGCGCGGATTCCGCTGATCGTTCTCTCAGCGCACGCGATGAACGGCGACGAAGATCGCGCGCGCGCCGCCGGCTGTGACGACTTTCTGACCAAGCCGATCGACGAGACTGTGTTGTTCCAGACCATTGCGAGGCATCTTGGCAACTGACGCCGGCCTGGTGCTGATCGTCGACGACGAGCCTTTGAACGTCGATCTTCTCGAGCAGGAACTTTCCGCCGCCGGCTACCGCACCCTCTCCGCGCAAAGCGGAGAAGATGCTCTCGCGCTGGCCGCGACGAGCCAGCCGGATCTGATTCTGCTGGATGTCATGATGGCCGGCATAGACGGCTACGAAACCTGCAGACGGATCAAAGCCAGCGCTGCCACCCGATCGATTCCTGTCATCTTTCTGACCGCACTCAAAGACACGTTCGACAAAGTGCGCGCGTTTCGCCTCGGCGCGGTCGATTACGTCACCAAGCCGTTCGAGACCGAGGAGCTTCTCGCCCGCGTCGGAGCCCACATTGCCTTGCGGCGTGAGATTGAAGCGCATAGCCGATCGAAGGCCACCATCGGCCTGTTGGTCGATGAAATCCGGTCCGAGCGCGATTCAATGATCGGCAGATCGCCGGCGCTACAGCGCGTGCGGGAGCTGATTGCACAAGTCGCGTCGACCGACAGCACGGTGCTGATTCAGGGGGAGACCGGCACAGGCAAAGAATTGGTTGCGCGCGCGATTCACGAGAACAGTCCGCGTCGCGATCGGCCGCTCATCAAGGTCAACTGCGCAGCGCTGCCGCGCGAGCTCGTCGAGAGCGAACTTTTCGGTCACGAGAAGGGTGCCTTCACTGGCGCGGTTCAGCAACGCCGTGGCCGCTTTGAACTCGCCGATGGCGGGACCTTGTTCCTCGACGAGGTCGGTGAGCTGCCTCCCGAGGCACAGGCCAAGCTGTTGCGGGTGCTGCAGGAACGCGAGTTCGAACGCGTCGGCGGTACGCGCAACCTGCGCGTCGATGTGCGTGTGATCGCCGCGACGAATCGCGACTTGCGCGCCGAGGCCGGCGCGTCGCGCTTCCGCACCGATCTGTACTTTCGGCTCAACGTCTTTCCAATCGCGCTGCCGCCGCTGCGCGAACGACGTGAAGACATCCCTCACTTGCTAAAGCACTTCGCAGCGCAAGACGGCGCGGAGACTCGGTCGTGAAGTCGATGGAATTTCTCCGTCACTGATCGAACGTGCAAGCGCATACGAGTTGGCCAGGCAACATTCGCGAACTCGAGAATCTGGTTGAGCGCACGCTGATCATGTCGAATGGCGGGCCACTGGACACGAACGAGCTTTACGCATCGCCAACAACTGCGATGACGGCGGCGGCGCAAACTAGCCAACGCTTCACTGCAGGACGTCGAGCGCGCGCACATACGCCACGTACTCGAAGGCACCCGCTGGAAGATTGAAGGCGATCTCGGTGCCGCTCGAATACTCGGTCTGAACCCGAGCACGTTGCGCGGCCGCATGCGCAAGCTCGGCATTCGCAACGCCTCCTAAGCGCCGCCGCATTCGACGGTTTTCACCGTCGCATTTGGCGGCTCCGTCGCATTTGGCGAGGCCTCGCTGCCGCGCTAGTTCGCTAACTCTCTGATCGTCAAAGTTTTTTCACAAACAGTTCGGATGGCACAGGCCGTGCGCTAACGGGTATGCCGGCGAGGGCATTCGCTCTCGGGCAACCAAAGGGGAACGATGCCATGACGAAGACGACGAAGACACTGAAGGGACACGACTTTTCGGCAGCGCCGAGCGCGGTCGCATCCATTGTGGTGGGAATGACGCTCAGTTTGATTGGCGTAGATGCGGCGGCTCAACAGCGAACGAGTTCGCGGCCATCGACCCAAGTGGTCGCGCCTGCCAGTGCGCCTGCCGATCTCGAGAAGGCTTTCTGGATCTGCGATCACGCCGCCACGAATCACGGAGTCGACGGAGGCACAGCCATTGCGTGCGGTGCGATCTATGACAGTTTAAAAGTAAGCAAATTCAACGGTGACTTCGATTTGATGTTGGTGTGGTGGAGAAAAAACAAGGCGGCCGAACATCAGGCGCTGACGACAGCTGGTTATTCAGTTTCACGCCGATAAATCGTGCCGACACTAACAGGAGCCGCTATGAACACTTCACAAATTTCCAGACTCTTTGCTGCCATCGGTGCGTGCGTTGGTTTGGCGCAAGCAGCTATCGCCCAGGACTCGATCCCCGCAGAAACCAGCGTCTGGATCTTTTCCGATCGGTATATTTCCTCGGAACACGTAGTCACAAGTCCAGAGCCACTGAACGCTCCCGTCCGATCCGCGCGCCCGCGAGTAATTAGTCTCGATGTGTGTGAGCCGATTCCTCCGCACCTACGCTTGATGGCCTATCTATTCCGTGACTTCCATCTGGAGATAAGACCGCTGACGGCCGAGCATCCCGCGTGCATGATGCAGATAGCCGCCCGTGCGGTGACGGTTGGCGGAATTACACACGCAACCCCTCCAGATGAGGATCAGGCCGTCGATCGGTACTGGCTCAGCGTAATGCCCTAACTCGGACTCAGTTGAGTGGACACAAACGCTTACACATGCGCGCTGAACAGTGTGGACAGTCTCCACTCTGATGCATAGCCGGCCATTCGCCGGCCATGACAAACCGCAGGAGAATGGATATGAGCAGGACACTGGCAGGCGCTCTTTTATCTATGGGACTTTCGTCTGCGTTTGCGGTGCACGCGCAGACGAGCGCCGCACCCGCAGCACAACCGCAAGCACAGCACGGCATGCGTCATCAAGACGGCAAGCGTGCGTTCACCAAGCCAAGCGAGCGTATTGAAGCGCGTCTCGCTTACATCCGTACGGCTCTGAAGATCACGGATGCGCAGCAAGCGCAGTGGAACGCGTTCGCCGAAACATTGCGCAACCACGCTCGAAGCGCGGACCAGCGCATGCAGGAATTCCGTGCGCAGCGCGAGCGGGGTGCTGCGCATGAGAGGCCGAGCGCGATTGCGCGTTTGGAGCAGCAGCAACAGCGCCATGCCGCGTCTGTCACGCGCATCAACGAACTCCTGACCGTGCAGCGGCCGTTGTACGCGGCACTGTCGGCCGACCAAAAGGCGATTGCGGACGAACTGTTGGCACCGCGTCGCCACGGCCATCACTTCGGCCGCGGCGGGTTTCACCGCCGCCGTGTAGCAGCAAGAACGGCGTTGCGGGACGTGCTCCCGCAACGGCCTCAGCGCACCAGCTGATTGATCTCGATGATCGGCAGCAGAACCGCAAGCACGATCAGCATCACCACAACGCCCATAGTCAGAATGAGAATGGGCTCGAGCAACGACGTGAAAAACAGCGCCCGCCGCTCGGCTTCGCGAGAATGAATGTCTGCGGCGCGCGACAGCATCTCGGGCAGCTTGCCAGTCGCCTCACCCGACGCGATTAGGTGAATCAGTACCGGGGGAAACAGCTTCACGTGCCCGGGCCTCTTTTCTTCGTCGGAATCGGCTCGCAATGCTTTGGCGAGCGAAAAGCCTTCGCGAACTCGCTGCACCGCGTCCATCACTCGCGTGCGCATTGCGAGATTGGTGATCGTTTCCCCGGCCGCCTGCAATGAGCGCAGCATCGGAACGCCGGAGCCCACAAGAATCGCCAATGTTGATGAGAACCGCGCGGTATTAATAGAGCGCGACAGAACGCCTATGACAGGCAGCGTCAGAATGCGCTCGTGCCAGCGCAAACGCACCGGAGCTACTCGCAGTGCTCGCTGCGTCAGAAACGCGGCAATCGCAATAATCACGACCAAGATCCAGCCGTAATTGCGAACGAAGTTTGAAATCGCAATCAGCGCGACGGTTAAAAAGGGCAGCGCTTGCTTGGTGTTGGCAAACACCTGCACGACCTGTGGCACGACGTAGGTCAACAGGCCAATTACAACCGCCAACGCGACAAACGTGACGATCGCCGGATAGACGAACGCAAGCGTGATTTTCTGCTGCAGCTTGGCGCGCTCTTCGACGTAGTCTGCAAGGCTGCCCAGGACGGATCCCAACTTTCCCGACTCCTCGCCGGCAGAAATCAACGCACGGTAGATGTCTGGAAACTGGCGCGGGTGGCGGACCAGCGCTTTTGAAAGAGATGTGCCTCCGAGTACGTCGGTGCGGATCGACGCCATCAGCTCGCGCACGCTTTGCTTCTCGCTCTGCTCGACCATCACCGTCAGCGCGTCGGAGACTGGTAATTGCGCGCCGAGCAGGGATGCAAGTTGCCGTGTGATCACCGCGAGCTCGGTTTGCGACAGCCGTCGGCTGAGCGACAGTCCGCCGGCGCGCGCACCGACGTCGGTCATGACTGGATCGACCGACAGCGGAATTAGTCCGCGACCGCGCAACAGCTGGCGCGCAAGGCGCGCGCTGTCGGCTTCCAGAACTCCCGACGATTCCTTGCCTAAGTTGTCGACTGCGGCAAATCTGAATGCTGCCATCCCTGCCTGCCTTTGTACTTGCGCCGGGCGCGCGGCCGCCCGAAGCCCGGCGCACTAACTAATCGCAGCGAGTGCACGTGCGACGCGTAGCGTCGCGTACATGAGCTGCGCTGCTCTACTCGCGCGTGACGCGCAACGTTTCTTCCTGCGACGTGATGCCGGTCTTGATCCAGCGCTGCGCATCGGCGCGCATGTTGATCATTCCATTTTTTTCCGCAACGCGGCGCATATCGGTGTCGTTCGACCCTTGATGCACCAGCATGCGAATTTCATCGTTGACGGTGAGCAACTCGTAGATGCCGGTGCGGCCCAGATAGCCAGTGTGACCGCAGTGGCCGCAGCCGACCGCCCGCCATCCACCGACGGTCGTGTCGGGCTCCTTGCAATGCGGGCAGAGCTTGCGCACCAGGCGCTGTCCCAGAACACCCAGCAGTGATGAAGCCAGCAAAAAGGGCTCGATGCCCATATCGATCAAACGTGTCACCGCCGATGCAGCGTCGTTCGTATGCAGCGTCGCCAGCACAAGATGGCCCGTCAGCGAAGACTGCACGGCGATCTGTGCGGTTTCGAGGTCGCGAATCTCGCCGATCATCACGATATCCGGATCCTGACGCAGGATCGCGCGCAGCGCCTTTGCGAAGGTCATATCGATCTTCGCGTTGACCTGTGTCTGGCCGATACCTTCGATGTCGTACTCGATCGGATCCTCGACCGTCATGATGTTGGTCGTGTTCTTGTCCAGACGACGGATGCCTGCGTACAGTGTCGTCGATTTGCCGGAGCCGGTCGGACCGGTGACCAGAATGATCCCGTGCGGTTGATGAATCAATTTGTCGAATCCCGCAAGCGTGCCTTCGGCCATGCCGAGGTTGGTCAGCTCGAGCTTCGACAAATCTTTCTCGAGTAGCCGCAGCACCACACGCTCGCCGTGCCCGGTCGGCAACGTCGAGACACGCACGTCGACCGGCCGACCGCCGACGCGCAAGGTGATCCTGCCGTCCTGCGGCAGGCGCTTTTCGGCAATATCGAGCGCCGCCATGATCTTGATGCGCGACACCAGCGCTGCATGCAGTGCGCGCTTTGGACGCACGATGTCACGCAATGTGCCGTCAATTCTGAAACGCACCAGCGAATACGTTTCAAACGCCTCGATGTGAATGTCGGATGCGCCGTCACGCGCGGCCTGCGTCAGCAGCGCATTGATCATGCGGATGATCGGCGCGTCGTCTTCGGTCTCCAGCAGATCCTCGACGTCCGGGACCTCCTGCATCATTCGCGTGATATCGAATTCGCCTTCGATGTCGCCCACGATCTGCTGCGCAGACCCGCCTTGATCGCCGTACGTTTGCGAAATCGCCGCGACCAGCTTGCCCGGCTCGACAACGATCGGTTTGACCTTGCCAGGAAAGACGCGAATCACCTCGTTCAATGCAGCGAGTGGCGTTGCGTCGCTGATCCAGACCTCGGCATCGCGCTCGCTTTTCGGTACGAGCAGGATGGCGTTATCGCGTGCGAACGCGTAGGGGACGAGGCGGTTGGCGCTGATCACAAGCCACCTCCAAAACTACTGCTCGGCCTGATCTTGCCGCTGCGGTGCTCGCCATACCCCTTGTACGTCTGCGCTCCTCGCGGCAACCTCAGGCCGCTCGCTACGTTTTTGAGATGGCTTGTCATCAGGGCGTGACGATGATCGGGTCGAATCCCATCGCCTTCAATTTGGCAATCGCGTCAGCCAGTGTTTGCGTTGCGGGGTCAACCGAGACGCGTACCCGCACGACGTCAGTGCCTTGCTTGGTACTCACACTTTCCCAATAAGCATCCATTCCAGCGGCACGCAACTGGCGCTGCAGATCGCGGCCACGTGCAATGTCGGTAACCGCGGCCACCTGTAGCAGCGATGTCGATCCCGGTTGTGCAGGACGCGGTGTTGACGATGAAGGTTCGCGCGCGAGAGCAGCTTGCGCGGCCGATGGCGAAGCTGATCCAGCGATAGCCGCGGACGGAGCCGATGGCGATGCGGCAGCAGTTGATATCGGCGGCAGGGGAGCTGGCGTGGGCTCTCGTGTCGGCGCTGGCGGCGGGATCACAGGCGCCGAAGCAACCGCGGATGGTGAGGACGGAGCCGCCGCAGGCGGCGGAGCAGGCAGCGGCTCGGCACGTGCTGTTTGCACTGGCGGTGCCGGCGGCGCTGCAGCAGGTGGCGCAACAGCCGGAGGCACCACAACGATCGGCGCTGGCGCAGCGGAAGTCGGCGCGCTTGGTGGCGGCGTCGGACGTGGCGGGGGTACTTCGGCTGGTGGAGCGACGTCAACAATCGGGGCAGGCGGATCCAATCGCTCTGTACTCGCAGGCGCGGCGGGAGCAGGCGCTGCAGCAGGTGCAGGCGCTTCGCCCTCTTGCTGCCGGCGCATCGTAGGCGGAACGGGGGGCGTTGGGGGCAGTTGTCGCCCTTGCAGATCGCGAAAGATCATGTTGTCCGGCAGAGTGGTCGCTGCAACTTGGCCACGGATATAGTCGTACCGATCGAGCGCCAGCGATGACGACGTGCTTTCATCGCGCACTACATAGGGACGCAGGAAAACGAGCAGGTTCGTCTTGCGGCGGCCGCGGTTCTCATACCGGAACAGTCCACCGACGACCGGAATCTCGCCAAGCACCGGGACCTGACTCTTGCTGTTGTCGGTCCGGTCTTCAATCAATCCACCCAAGACGACGATGTTGCCGTCTTCGACCAGCACGCTCGATTCGAAGCTGCGCTTGTTGGTGATGATGCCGCCCTGCGCGGCCGTCAGCGTGTTCTGAATCGACGACAACTCCTGATAGATCGCCAGCCGGACAACGCCGCCCTCGGAAATCTGCGGCTTAACGCGTAACTGCAGCCCAATGTCGCGCCGCTCGAACGTCTGAAAAGGATTGACGGCGCCGGCGCCTCCGGTGCTTCGTAAACGAACCGGTAATCAATGGAATGTTCTGGCCGACCAGGAACTTGGCTTCTTCGTTGTCGAGCGTCTGAATCGTCGGCGTCGACAAGATGTTGGCATCGGCACTAGTCGCGAGCGCGCGCGCCAGGAAAGCGAGATTGAGAACTTCGCCGATGCCCGGAATGTTGACGCGTCCGCGCACAACACCGAGATTCAAGCCCTGGCCCAGTGAACCGATGTTCTGCGCCGCGTTGATGATGTTGTTCCCGCCGACGCCGAAGTTCGTCCCGCCAATGACGTTCGTGCCCGAGTTGTCGATTCCGCCTAGTGCCTGCCACTGAATGCCGAACTCGGCAGCTTTGTCGGCTGTCACCTCAACGATCAACGATTCGATCACGACCTGCGCGCGCCTCGTGTCCAGCTTGTCGACGATCGCGCGAATGTTTCTATACAGTGGCTCGGGTGCGGTGATGATCAGCGAGTTCGTCGACGGATCTGCCTGAATCATTCCCGCCAAACCAGCGCCACCGCCAGCACCCGACGACTGACCGCCGGCGATCTGGCCGAGGCTGGGCGGTGTTCCGCCTGTCGTTCCCGTCGTCAGACCGGGCTGACCACCGCTGGAGCCAGTTCCTAAACCGGATGTCTGCGACAGACCGCTGCCGCCTGTGCCTTGTGGCACGAATGAAGGATCGGCACCGATGATCGCGCGCAGCAGCGGCGCCAGGCGAACTGCCTCGGCGTTGCGCAGGTGAATCACATTGATGTTGCCGGGCGTCAGTGCCGGCTTGTCAAGTTGAGCGATCAAACTCTTTGCGAGCTGAAGTCGCTGTGGGCTCGGCGCTCGGATGATGATCGAGTTGGTGCGAGGCTCAGCCAGAATCGAAACGCGCTGGCCCGCATCGCTTGCCTGGCCGGCGGCACGTGCACCTTCATCAAGCACGCGGTTGACGACAGTCGCGATCTCGAGCGCCAGACCGTTCTTGACCGGAATCAGTTCGACATCGCTGGTGGCCGGTGTATCGATCGATTCGATGATGCGCTGGATGCGTCGCAGGTTATCGGCGTAGTCCGTGATGACCAGCGTGTTGTTCTGCGGATAGGCGGAGATCGTGTTGTTCGGTGCGATCAGCGGCCGCAGGATCGGGACCATCGCGGTCGCCGACTCATATTGAAGCCGGAAAACCTGCGTAACGAGCTGATCGCCGCTCGGCGCCGAGCCCTTCGGAATGATCACAGCGCCGCCCTGCAGCTTGGCGTCAGCTTCGGGCACCACGCGCGCCACGTTGCCGGTCTGCACGATCGTGAAGCCCTGCAGCCGCAGCGCGGTAAGCAACTGGTCGTATGCCTGCTGGCGGGTCACCGGGCGCTCGGTCGATAACGACAACGTGCCCTTGACCCTGGGATCGATGACGAACGTGCGACCTGTGTATTGGCCGATCGCACGCACCACGGCGTCGATGTCGGCATTGACGAAGTTCAGCACCACGCCCTCTTCGCGTGCCTGCTGCGGTTGCGTTGCGTTCTGCGCCGCCTTGGCCGGCGGCTTTGCGCGCGATGTTTGCCCGAACGCCGGCGTAATGATCGTCGTCGCCCCCATCCACCAGGCGCAGGCGAATGCGATCGAGCGGAATAGAAGACCGCGGCCTGACGTGCACATTGGCTTTATCTCAACCACCGAAGTTCAACAGAGATCCCTCGCCGTCGCGCCGCCCCAGCAGCGAGATCAGCCCCGTCAGTTGCGCCTTGACACCAGGGTCGGTGCCGGCCATTGCTTGTGCTCGTCCGGTGAAGCGTAAGCGCCCACCCTCGTTGATTGTGCCATTGCCCTTCAGCTCGAGGGGACCCGAAATGGTTAGTAATTCCAGCTGAGTTCCCGGCCAGATGCCGTTGGTTTGCAGACGGTAATGACCCATCGGCGACACGGGCGTCAGGCCGCTCGATGCGTACTGCCATTCGCCGCTCAAGCGGCCTTGCCAGCGGCCTGGCTCGACTACAAGCCGATCCCATGAAACCGTCAGGATGCCGCCGGGCCGCACCGTATTCCACGGAGCTCCGAGCCCAACCAATAGCGATGCCGGCAATCGCATCGTCGTGGCCCCGAGCGTTAGTGTCTTTCCGAACAGCGGTGCATTGATGGTTAGCGGCTGCGAGAGCGCGGAGGGATGTGTCAGCGCCAGATCGACCTGACCTGCGAGCAGTGCCCACGGGCTCAAACGCCAAGACAAACGTTCGGGAAGGCTGGCGCGCGATGCGCCGGTTTCCGCCGGCGACGCGATCACGACGATGGCCGACCCATTCCAAATCGTGCCGCTTGCTTCGGCCAGCTCGATCCGTCCGTTGCTCGCCGAATGAACATAGCTCGCAGCCCACTGAGCTGGAGCGAGCACCAGTGCCGTCACTAACAGAATCGCAAGCGCAGCAGCAATGAGGTAGACGGCCCGCATTGTTCGTGGCTTTCATCCGCTCGCTATTTGCGCGCCAAACGCAACGCAAGCTCGACGTCGACATTGCCGGGCGTCTTGTCGCGTGCGGTGACGGTCACCGACGTCGCCCGCGCCCCGAGCTCGCGCTCGATACCAGCGAGCCACGGCGCCCAGCTGCTGTACGGAACGTCGGAAAACGTCAGTTGCAGGTCACCGTCAGATAACGGCACGATGCGCGCGGCCTTGATGCCAGACCGACCGAGCGATGCGTCGACGGCTGCGCGCACTTCGCTGGCCGATACTGACGCGACCTGCGGCCGCGCACGCATCGTCTTCACTTCGTTCAGCAATGAATTAAGTTCGGCTTCGCCGGCGCGTTGCTGCGGCAGGCTGCGCTCGAGGCGCGCAATGCCGTTGTACGCGGGTTCGACCAGCAGCAGGAACACGAGCACCGCCAAGACAGCTGCAGCGCCCGCGAGCAGGATCGCACGCTCGCGCGGTACGCGCTCGGCCCAGAAAAGTCGCAGTGCTTCCATCTAGACTCCCGTCGCCGCCGTTACGCGCGCCGAACCGTCGCCTTCGAAGCGAATCGCCAGCCCCTGTTGCAGGGCGGCCGAGCGCAGCGTGTTCTGCAAGCCCGGATTGTCCGCAACACCTGGCTTGAACTTGATCTTCAATGCACCATCGCGATATTCCATGCTGGCAACACTGCCGACAGGCGCCGCGGACAGCAGCTGCGCGGTGCGTGCATTGAGCACCGAGAAATCATTTGCCGACGCGATGCCGGAGCGTGCCCGCACTTCGGCAAGCTTCTGCTTGGTCTGCACCATCGTATCGGCGACCGTCGTCACCTCTGGAAACGTCGATCGAAAGCTTGTTTCCATTCGACTGCGGATTGCCCTTTCTTCGCTTTCGAGCTTCAAGTTGTAGGCGTTCATGCAGATGACCGCCACCGCTGCACACGCGGCGATCCACATAAGAGGGATCCGTACTGCGCGACTCGACAGCGACAGCTTCGAGCTGCCGACGAAACCGCCCATCATTCCGCCTTGAGCGAATGAGCCTTGCAGCAGGTTCACGCCTGTCTCGGTACTGGCCGGATCGGCTTCCTGTGCGTTGACGTCGATCTGGACGTTCAGCGCTTGCGCAAGCGGCGCCATGCGCGCGCCGTCGCGGCCGAACACCTGAATGCGCTTGATGCCGAGCTGCCGCACGGCGAGCGCCAGTGCGGGCGGAACAACGTCATCAGTGAGATCAAATGCAAAGCCGTCGTGCGTGGCCGAGCGCGCGATTCCGCGGCCTCGATCGACCCGGACCGACAACACGCCGGCAGCGGGTGCGGGCACCGTATAGATCTCGCTATATGCCGCGCGAACCTTGAACCCGGCGTCGGTAACGACGTCGAGTGCGCGCGTGAGGATGCCGCGGTCGATAACGGCCACCGGCATCTTCGGTTGCGCCGCGATCGTTGTCGTGCCGGTGCCTCCGCGCGGAATGTTGAAAGCAAAGTGGCAATCGGTCGCTTCGGCGAGCAGCCTGTCTTCCAGAATGTTCGGAAGCGCCATTCGCAGGCGGCCTTCCGACAACTTTGGCGATTCGATCGCGGTGATGAACACATCGCTCGAATCGAACACCAGGTCAACGGCGCCGGCCTTTGGCAAAAGCGCAACCGGTGCTTCGCCGCGCGTCGATTCGCGGGCGGACAGTGCGACATACGGTACGACTGTTCCCGAAGCGAACTGGCCGCGCGGGCCGGCACCCAGGCGCGGTGGCAGAAAAATGAGTAACCGTTGTGCGGATCTGTTGCTCATATCGGCACCGCCTTGCCGTCCCGGGGTGCTGATGCGCTCCCTTGGCGGGTAGTGAACGTTGCGAGCGTCGGGGCTTCCATATCAAATCTCTCGAGTCCAAAGCACGGTCACCGCCTGCTGGCCTTGACCAGGAATTGCGCGTTTTACCAGCGCTTCCATGCGCGTGATCGCTCGGTCAAGCTTCACTTCACCGCGAATGAAGAAGAAACGCGATGCGGTGGATATCTCGGAGTCGGTCACCAGCGCGCCCTTGGCGCCGAGCCTCGTCCGCACTTCGGCAGTGTTATTGAAATAAGCAAGGCGCTCGCGCTCCGCGACCAGCGTGCGAGCTTCGGCGAGTGTCAGCTCGGGTACGCGCGCAGCAATGGTCTCCGGCGCTGCGGTATTGGTATTCAATGCCGTGCGCTCGTCGAGCACGACGATATAAGGAGCGAGTCTTTGCACCGCAGCGGGGTTGATACCGGAGATGCCGGCAATGTCCTGCGGGAGCATCAGCGGCAGCGGTCGTGGCTTGTCGCGCTCGCGCAGCTCGGCGTCCGTGACGCGCCCGCTGGGATCGGTAGCCACCGCCGCCGGCATCGCCTGCAGCATGCGCTGCGTGATCAAGTCCGCCGTCGCTTCTGGTAACTGCAACAGCGACACCAGGCGCTGCAGCGTTTCCACTTCGCGCTCGATAACCTGGCCGTTTTCAACCAGGTTGCGAAGATTGAATCGGCCCTGGGCGTCCTCCATCGATCCCGCGATGGTCGCGAGTGCCGCCAGCGAGCCCGTTTCACCAAGCTGGTCGAGCCGAGTCTCCGCCAGTGGCTGCGACCACGGCTCGCTCAGCGCATCGTATTGCGAGCGCAAGGCGTCCTCGCGCAAGATTGCGCGGCCCCAGTCGAGCGCACCGCGCAGCAACAGGCGGCTTTGCGAAGTCAGCTGCTGATTTTCAATCGTTCGCAACAGCACGAATTGCCGATAGAACAGTCCGGTGATGATCATTGTTGCAAGCGCGGCAACAAACAAAGCCATGAGCACGGCTGCTCCGCGTTGCATGGCGCGCCCGGACTGCGCCGTGGCGCATGCGCCACCTGAAGCTCCCTCCCCGGCCCTCCCTCCGCGAGGGAGGGGGTGAAAGCCTGAAGCACGCGTGCGGGCGCTCATGCGCCCACCAAGAACACACGACGGAACTGCTTGCCGTCGCCGCGCAACAGCGTCACCTCGATGCCTGGAGGTATCTGACCTGCTTGAGACGGCGCCGCGGAACCGTCGGACGCGAACGGCGACACCCAGCCGGTTGGGATCTGCCATACACGCACGCTCATCGACTTCACGTTGTTCATCAGACGCGCAGTTTCGAAGTTCTCGGCATTCGCCTGGTCAAAGGCCGGCAGCGGAGGCGTCGCCTGCCGCACCAATGAGCCGTCGACCACGCGGTAAAACACCGTCTGTACTTCCGTCGCGCGGTCGGGGACCGGACTCGCCACGCGTGCCAGTTCGATCACCTGTCCGCCATCTGCGACGCCGAAGTGCAGTGGCGAGGTGACGAGTCCGAGAAACGCCGGATTCGTCACTTGCGTCAGGTCGCGCTCCATCTGCCCAAATGTGGTCAGCAGCGAACGCACGTCGTCGACTTCAGGCTCGAGCCGTTCGCGCGTCGATACAAGCGAGTCGAGACCACGCCACGCGATCATCGAGACGATCGACAGCACGGTGATTGCCACCAGCAATTCCAGCAAAGTGAACCCGCGCGAGAGGAGTCGATGTTTCATCGCTATTGATTGGTGGGCATCACCGTCATCAGCTCGGCGAGCTGGCTCCGGTTGCCAGCCTCATCCTGGCGGAACACACGCACCTCGACGCGGCGGAAAAACGGATTTGGAGTCGGCTTGACCGCTTGCTGGCAGACAAAGCTTGCGCCGCCCTGATCACACGGCAGCATGCTCTCGCCCGGCTCGAGGCGTTCACGTCCGAGGCGAAGTTCGAGCAGCCGATTTTCCGCAGTGAGCACTGCTAAAAGCTTTTGCCGCGTGTAATCCGCGGTGGAAGTCAAAGACATCGCCCCGCGCATCGCGGCGGCCAGAGCTACGCCGATGATCACCAGTGCCACCAGTACCTCGAGCAATGTGAAGCCGCGCTTTGCGTGAACCAGGCGCATTACTTTCTCGGCACCTGTTCAACCGCGAGCAGCGAACGACCCGCTTCGTCGAAATCGACTCGCACCGATCCATCTTCGCTCGTCAGCTCGAGCCGCCAACGCGGCTGGATCCACTCGCGCGCGATCGCGACGCGCACAGGTGGCGCGCCCGGGCCGAGCAGTACCTGCGCCGGCTGTGGCCCGCCGTTATCGAGCACCGCAAGCCGCGTCAGCGGCGTCTCCCACGCGCGCTCACGCAGCAGGTCATCGCCGGTCAACAAGCGGCGCTCGCCACCTGACTCGGTAACGAATCGATAGCCGCGCAGATCGGCTTCCCAAACGATCGGTTGCTGCGTGATACGGGATTCATCGGCGGCGAGCGCCATCAGCTGACCGACACGTTGCGCCTCGCGCTGCAGCTGCTGGCGCGGATCGGGGGCAATGTTGATGGTCACCAGCGAGACGAGTATGCCGGCGAGCACGATCACGACCATCAACTCGAGCAACGTGAACCCGGCAAATCGGCGCAGCACGCCGAGCCCACCCTTAGCGCCGAGCGTTATAGCTGCCACGAGCCGATATCGGCGTCCGGCGTGTTCGGCTCGCCGCCGTTCGCACGGTCGCGGCCGAGAGAAAAGACATCGATCTCTCCGCGCACTCCCGGATTCAGGAATTTGTAGGGCTCCCCCCACGGGTCGGACGGCACGGTCGAGCGCTCGAGATAGCCGCCCTGCTTCCAGTTGCTCGGCATCGGCTCGGTGGTGGGCCGCGTGAGTAGCGCCTGCAGCCCCTGATCGGTCGTCGGGTAGCGGCCGTTGTCGAGCCTATAAAGCTTTAGCGCCTGCATGATCGACGCGATGTCCTGCTTGGCAGCGGCGATCTTCGCGTCATCCGTGCGGCCTACAACGCGCGGAACGATCAACGCGGCGAGCACGCCGAGTATTGTGATCACCACCATGATCTCGATCAGCGTGAAGCCGCGTAGACGATGCGTGGAAAAATGAAAAGAGGAACGAACGCGGGTCATTGGAGTCATCAGACCATTGGCCAATGCGGTAGAAAACTTGAAGATGAGCGCCGAACGCCTTGAAGTTCCTCGCTTTTCGACGCGGACAACCGAGGGTGCGAGGGATATTATCAACGCGAATCGGCTGCCCCACCCCCCGGAAAGGGGATGCTTCACGGACTAATACATGGTGAGCTCACGCCGAAGGTTGGAATCGAAATCGTGAAAAAGTTTGCTTTCGCTGCGGTACATCTCGTTTTCTTTGTCGCCCTGATGGCTATCGTCGGCTATTGGGGCATTCGCATTTTCACGCCATCGCCGCTCGCGGCTCCCCCGCCGTTGCCTCCGCCGCCGTTGCGGGACCCCGATCCGGTCGCGGCCGCGCGCATGTTCGGCAAAGTTGATGTCGTGCAGTCGGTCGCCAGCAACGTACAGGCAGTTGGAGTATTCGCTGCCGGCAAGGACTCAAGCGCAGTTCTCATTGTGGACGGTAAGCCAGCGCGCGCGTTTGTGATCGGCCAGGAAGTCGCACCTGGAATGAAGCTGGTGTCGGTGACTCCCGAACTTGCCATTCTCGAAACAACGGGAGGACGTCAGGAGGTGCGGATGCCGGCGCAACCCATTGCACAGCTCGGCGGGTTTCCCGCCGCGCCCAATTTTTTTCGCGAAGGCAACACGCTGACAGCACCAAGTAGCGACGGCGCGCCGAATATCCCGCGCCCGGTTCCTATGCAGACTCCGCGGGCTGCCGCACCACAGCCCCCTCCGCAGTTTCCAACACAGCAAGTGCCGCCGCAGATGCAGCAGCAAGTACCGCAGCAACCGCAACCCATGCCGCAGCAGCAGGTGCCACAGCAACAGGTGCCACAGCAGCAGATGCCGCAGCAGCAAATCCCGCAACCGATTATTCCGGGCGGCGTACAGCCGCAGTCGCAGTAACGTCCGGTCTAGGCAACGACAACCTTACCGGCGTTTGGCGGGTACGTTCTCTCGCCATGCAGACGTTGAATCAAGCGGAAGTACAGGTTGATCCGCGATCTCGGCATACAAGGGCGAAAAGTCCGGCGCTGTTGCGTCGAACAGTTGACTAAACGACTCAACGACAAAATAGGCCAACTGGTAATCGTCGATCTTGTACGGTGTTCGTAGAACCCGTTTCAAGTCAAACGCAAGACGCAGTGGCCGCGGGCTACTAAGCGCGTAGTGCGTCTCTCCGACTGAAGACAACACACCGGCGCCGTAAACACGTAATCCGCGATTGGTGGCGATCAGCCCGAATTCGACCGTGTACCAGTACAGCCGGGCAAGGTATTCGAGCGCTTGCAGCCCCTGCGCTTTCAACCCGCCACGCCCGAAAGCCTGCATGTAATCAGCAAAAACCGGATTGAACAGCAGCGGCACGTGACCATAGAGGTCGTGAAACACATCAGGCTCAACGATGTAGTCGAACTCAGCGGGAGATCGCAGCCAGACGGTGACTGGAAAGCGGCGGTGAGCGAGTAACGAAAAAAACGCATGCTCGGGAATCAGTCCCGGTACTGCAACGACTTGCCAACCAGTTGCGCGATGCAATGAGTCGCTAATCGATTCGAATCGTGGAATGTGATCGGCCGTACCCAACTCGCCGACGGCTGCAATGAACTCCTCACACGCTTGCCCCGGCGCCTGCTTGATCTGGCGCTCGAACAGGCGCGCATACATCGCATGCTCCTCCGGCGTATAGCGCTCCCAGTGCTGCTCGCACGTATAGTCGTCTCGCGCCTCTGAATAATCTCCGCGCGGCGGCCGTGTGCTACTACCGTAAGTGACAGGAGCAACGGCCATCAGGCGGCCTTATGCGGGCGCCTTGCTTTCATCGGGCTTGAGCACGCCACGCCGGATCTGATCAAGCTCGATCGACTCGAACAGCGCACGGAAGTTGCCTTCACCGAACCCTTCGTCGCCTTTGCGTTGAATGATCTCGAAAAATATCGGACCGATCACGGTTTGCGTAAAGATCTGTAGCAGCAGCTCGTTAGGGGCACCTTGATGAGTGGCTCCGTCGATCAAAATTCGCAGCTTCTTCAACTCGGCGAGGTGCTCGCCGTGGTTCGGCAACCGCGTATCGATCAGGTCGTAGTAGGTGTCGATCGTGTCCTGAAATGCGACGCCGTTTTGTTTCATTGCGCGCACGGTCGCGTAGATGTCACTGGTGGCCAGTGCGACGTGTTGAATTCCCTCGCCGCGATACTCGTCCAGATATTCGACAATCTGACTCTTGTCATCGGAACTTTCATTAATCGGAATTCGAATCTTTCCGCACGGGCTGGTCATCGCCTTGCTCTTGAGTCCCGTCAGCTGTCCCTCAATGTCGAAGTAGCGAACTTCGCGGAAGTTGAATAGCCGCTCGTAAAACTCAGCCCATTCCTTCATTCGCCCGCGGTGTACGTTGTGCGTTAGATGATCGATAAAAGTCAGTCCACACCCCGCCGGATTCGGCTGCGCATCGGCGATCGGTTCGAAGTCAACGTCGTAGATATTGATGTCGCCGATTCCGCCAGGCGCCGCCGCGTTCTTGCCGCGCCAACGGTCGACGAAGTAGAGCAGAGAGTCGCCGATGCCCTTGATTGCCGGAATGTTGAGCTCCATCGGCCCCGACTGAGAGTCAAAACCCCAGGCGCCAAGTTCAAGCGCGCGGCGGTACGCCTGTGCGGCATCGCGTACTCGAAAAGCAATTGCGCAAATCGAAGGTCCGTGAAGTCGCGCAAAGCGCTGCGCAAAGGAATCGGGCTCGGCGTTGATGATGAAGTTCACGCCTCCTTGACGGTAAAGCGTGACGTTCTTGTGGCGATGTCTGGCTACGGCCAGGAAACCCATCGTTTCAAAAAGCTTGCCGAGCGCCACCGGATCGGGTGCGGCGTATTCAATGAACTCGAAGCCATCCGTGCCCATTGGGTTGTCCCAGCCGGTGAATTGCATCGCAACCTCCTGAATGAACTGCCTGACACTCGCTGTAGCAAGGATTCTGCCGCAATCCACCAGTGGCAATAACCATCTGTTTGCCCGTTTCATCGCGCAAGAAGGCAGTTCACTCCGACTGATCCCGGACTTTGCAGTTCACTCCATCGTTTGCGCAGTTCGTCGCAACCCGGTCGCAATGCGCGACACGTCTCCGTACAGTTCATTCAACGCAAGATGGACGCAACAAAGGAGAACACCATGTACCGCACGTCCCACTCGATACGTATTCTGAGCGCGGCAGTGGCTGTAGTTTTCGGCCTTGGATTGGTGGCCACAGCGGGCGGCGCGTTGCGCGGGGAGCGCGCACCGGCAGCAGGAGAAGCTCTGCAGGTTATCCATCTCGAACCGGTCGTCATAAAGCGGCAGCCGACTTCGCAGCTTTCAGCTGCCTGCGAACAGGCACCGAAGGCGACGCTTTAGAAACAGGTTGCTCATCAAAAAAGGCCCGGCAAGTCCGGGCCTTTTTTTGTTGCGCGCTCGATGCCGGTGCCGCCCAATCGCAATTTATGCAGCCTGTTGATCGATAAATGCAATCTGTCGCAGTGAATTGGTGCGCACGCGCAACGGCTTATAAAGTGCATGTATGACAACGGAAAACAGCACCGATCAAACTACGGCGCCCGCCGACGCGGCCTCGGCAAAGGAACCTTCGCCTCGCAGATCCGGTTTGCGTGGCGCGTTCGCCTGGACTCGCAGTGCAGCGGCCGGTGCCGGCCGTGCAACGACGCCAACGATAAAACGTATGGGAGCGCGGATCGGAGACTGGCTTGCTACGGTTGGTTGGGTCAAGTTCTTTTTTATTGCATTTCTGCTAATCATCGTAGGTGCGATTGCAGATAGCGTTTTCTATAACGCCAAGCCAGTCGTAGTCGTGAGAAAGGGTGAAGGCAGGGACCGCGTCCAGGTCAATCTGCAGGTCGCGCCCGACGGCGTTCGAGTCCAGGCGCCAAGCGAAAAGAACTCTCCGTCGCCGCAGTCGAGGGGCGAACCGAGCGTCAAGATTGACGACAAGGGTCTACGCATCCTGGCTGGCGACAAGAACAAGCGCGTCGCGGTGGTTATTGACGAAAACGGTATTCGCGTCGAGAAAAATCCGGCTGAGGCTCAGAAATCGGAGGCTGAGAAATCTGATGCCGGAACGCCAGACGAGGAAGCCAATGTCACCGTCGAGGAAGACGGGCGCACCGTAACGATCAGCCCCGAGTTCACGCAGGATCCGCAACAACTCGCATTAGCGCTCGACAAAGCGCGCGATCAAATTGAAGAGATGGTCGAGAAACAAATTGATCGGCAGATCGCACGCGAGACACGGCGGTACAGGGAGAGCACCGGCGACTGGCTTATGAGTTTTGTGATGCTGCTGATTCTGGCCGGCATCATCGTCAAGGTCGTTCTCGGCGGGAAAAAACGCGCCGAGCGGCGTGCCGAGGCCGCGACTGAAACCGCGGCCGAAGAAAGCCTGAAGCGGCAACTTGCCGAAGCGCAATTAAAGACAATGCAGGCGCAGGTCGAGCCCCACTTTCTCTTCAACACGCTGGCGTCGGTCGATTACCTGATCGAAACGGCACCGTCGACCGCTTCGAAGATGCAGAAGAGCTTGATCCAGTATCTGCGCGCGGCGTTGCCGCAAATGCGAGAGGGCTCAACCACGCTGGGCAAGGAGGTGCAACTCTGCCGCTCGTACCTTGAGATTCTAAAGTTCAGGATGGAAGATCGACTGCAGTATTCATTGATCATTCCGCAAGGGCTGAGTTCTGCGCAGTTTCCACCAATGATGCTGCAATCGTTGGTTGAAAATTCGATCAAACATGGTCTGGAGCCGAAACCCGAAGGCGGCTCGTTGACGATCTCTGCCGATATTTCGAACGGCCGGTTGCGCGTCACAGTCGCTGATTCCGGACTCGGGTTTGCAGCCGCTGGCGTCTCTGGCAGCGGTGTTGGTCTGGCGAACGTGCGCGAACGTCTGGCAGCGTTGTATGGCGGCGCCGCGAAACTGTCGATCGAAGCAAATTCGCCAAGCGGCACGATCGTGACGATCGAGGTGCCGTACACCTTTGAAACCGACACCCGCTCAGACGGCAAAGGCAACGCATAGAATCGGCGAATGCCGACGGCAATCATCGCGGACGACGAGCGTTTGATGCGCGAGCAGCTTCGCGCGCGTCTGACCGAAGTCTGGCCAGATCTGCAGATCCTCGCGGAAGCGAAGAATGGTGAAGAAGCTGTCGCCGCCGTCCACGATCATCATCCAGATCTTGCGTTCCTCGACATTCGAATGCCCGGCATGACCGGCATCGAAGCGGCGCGTCACATTGGGGATGCATGCCATGTCGTATTCATTACCGCTTACAACGAGTACGCGGTTGATGCGTTCGAGCACGGTGCGGTCGACTACGTTCTGAAGCCGGCCGAGGCGGAGCGTTTGGAAATCACTGTCGCCCGCCTGAAGCAACGGCTTGGCACGAAGCCGAGCGATCTAACGGACCTTCTAAGTAAGCTGAGTGCCAAACTTGAATCGGGTGCCGGCGCTGCGCAGCGGAGTTATTTGCGATGGATACAAGCAAGCGTAGGGCAGCAACTGCGGCTGATACCAATCGCGGAAATTCTCTTTTTTACGTCTGACGAGAAATACACGCGAGTGCAAACCGAATCGTTTGAGGCGCTGATTAGAAAGCCAATCAAGGAACTGATCGACGAGCTCGATCCGGAACAGTTTTGGCAGATTCATCGAGGCACTATCGTCAACGCGAAGGCAATCGCTGGTGTGACGCGCGATTTCCGTGGCCGTCAACTGGTGCTAATTAAGGGACACAACGAAAAGCTCGAAGTGAGCCGCAACTACACGCACCTTTTTAAGCAGATGTAAGTCGGCGCTGCGCGTCTGCGTTCGCGACCCTGAAGCCGAGATCAATCGCTGCAAGCATTTCGGTAAATGTCTCATCCATCAGAGAAACGGCAGTGGGCGGCTCAAGACTTAGATACGCCCTCGGCTCATCGGTGTCGGGTTCGAAATGCATCCCGGCGCGCTCGGCCAATTGCTTCAACGCGGCGTTTTCGGGGATGTAGTTCATCACCAAGCGCGTGGCACCGCGATTGCGCGCGTGCACCGCGGCCCGCTGCAGCAGTTGCATGCCGAATCCACGGCGGCGAGCGTATGGCAACACAGAGATCCCGAACTCTGCCGTTTTCAGCCATGTGCTCTTGTCGAAACCCAGATGCCCAAGCGCCAGTAGCTCGGCACTCTCATCGAAGATTCCGAAGAGTGCGTCGCGATTGAAGTGCAACTTACGCACGTAAAGGCGCAGCGCCTCGTCGGTTACTGCATAACCGAAACGTAGCCACAGGTCGTGTGGCGGCAGCGCGCGCAGATGTTGCAGGACGCGGTCACGGTGATGCGACCCTAGCTGCGCCACCAAAGCTCGGGCGATATCGGGTTCCGGGATGTCGTGGTGCATCGCACAATTATGGGGCCAAGTCGCCCGAGGCTCAATTTGCACTGAGAGAAGCCACTAACGTAGCAACTTTTGTTCGTGCCGAGTTCGTAGGGATTCTGATGAAAGTGAGCACTAACACCCGACATTCATGTAAAGAGAGAAAATGCCTTGTGCGGCGCCTCTGGGCTCGCTCGACGTTGCGTAGCGTCAAACTTCTGAGGTCGGTTTGACAAGCCTTTGTTCTGCAACCATAATTTGCGGTTCGCCGCGGAGGGGTGCCCGAGTGGTTAAAGGGGGCAGACTGTAAATCTGTTGGCTTACGCCTACGTTGGTTCGAATCCAACCTCCTCCACCACTGCAACCTCCAAAGCGAACGGATGAGCGCGGATGCGGAAAATGGTTTCGTCGGGCGGGTGTAGCTCAATGGTAGAGCAGAAGCCTTCCAAGCTTACGACGAGGGTTCGATTCCCTTCACCCGCTCCACTAAATACATTCAGGGACAACAACAGCTACGAAAACAACAACCGTGTCGCTTAGCGTGCCGCAGATGCGCGACGCGAGCTCGAAGACAGTACTAGAACGTACGGCGAGAGCGAGCAACAAAGCAGATGCGGCGCGATAAGCGATCACGAGGCCCATGTGGCTCAGTGGTAGAGCACTCCCTTGGTAAGGGAGAGGCCACGCGTTCGATCCGCGTCATGGGCACCAAATTATTTTAAGAACGTCGAGACAGAGGCAGTGAGGAGTTAGCGATGGCGAAAGGCAAGTTTGAGCGGACCAAGCCGCACGTGAACGTGGGCACGATTGGACACGTGGATCACGGCAAGACCACCTTAACGGCGGCCATGACCTCGGTGCTGGCGAGCAAGTTTGGCGGTGAAGCACGCGCCTACGACCAGATTGATGCCGCGCCCGAAGAAAAAGCCCGCGGCATCACCATCAACACCGCGCACGTCGAGTACGAAACCGCCAATCGCCATTACGCCCACGTCGACTGCCCCGGCCACGCCGACTACATCAAAAACATGATCACCGGCGCGGCCCAGATGGACGGCGCCATACTGGTCGTATCGGCCGCCGATGGCCCGATGCCACAGACCAGAGAACACATCCTGCTCGCGCGCCAGGTCGGTGTGCCCTACATCATCGTGTACCTGAACAAAGTCGACATGGTCGATGATGCCGAACTGCTCGAGCTAGTCGAGATCGAAGTGCGCGAGCTGCTCAGCAAATACGACTTTCCGGGCGACGACACCCCGATCGTCAAAGGCAGTGCCAAGCTGGCGCTGGAAGGCGACAAAGGCGACTTGGGCGAAGTGTCCATCATGAAGCTCGCCGAAGCGCTCGACAGCTACATCCCGACGCCCGAACGAGCCATCGACGGCGCCTTCCTGATGCCGGTCGAAGACGTGTTTTCCATCTCCGGGCGCGGCACCGTGGTCACCGGCCGGATCGAGCGCGGCATCGTCAAAGTGGGCGACGAGATCGAAATCATCGGCATCAAGCCCACGCTCAAGACCACCTGCACCGGGGTCGAGATGTTCAGGAAGCTGCTCGACCAAGGCCAGGCGGGCGACAACGTCGGGGTCCTGCTGCGCGGTACCAAGCGCGAAGAAGTCGAGCGCGGCCAGGTGCTGGCCAAGCCCGGCTCGATCACCCCGCACACCAAGTTCACCGCCGAAGTCTATGTACTGAGCAAGGAAGAGGGCGGACGCCACACCCCGTTCTTTAACGGCTATCGGCCGCAGTTTTACTTTCGCACCACCGATGTGACCGGCTCGATTCAGCTGCCGGCGGGCACCGAGATGGTGATGCCGGGCGACAACATCCAGATGGAAGTGGCGCTGATTGCCCCGATCGCCATGGAACAAGGCCTGCGCTTCGCCGTGCGCGAAGGCGGCAAAACAGTTGGCGCCGGCGTCGTCGCTAAAGTTATCGAGTAGTCGTTTCGAATAGAAGTTACGGGCTTAGGGGCGTAGCTCAATTGGCAGAGCGCTGGTCTCCAAAACCAGAGGTTGGGGGTTCGATGCCCTCCGCCCCTGCCACTTGTAGGAAACAGTCATAAATGGCAACACAGAATATCGAAACAGTTACCAGCAAAGCCGATCTCGTCCTTGTGACACTCGCCGTGCTCGCGGCTGTTGCAGGAGTGCTAGGTTTTACGTTTCTGACCGAGCAACCGATGTTGGCGCGCGTCGGTGTGCTGATCGGCGGATTGCTGCTGGCGCTCGTGATCGCTTGGTTTTCGCAGTCGGGCAAGCGCTTTCTCGCTTATGCGCGCGAGTCGTATGAGGAAACGAAGCGAGTTGTATGGCCGAGCCGCAAAGAAACCGTCACGACGACGGGCATCGTATTCGGCTTTGTCGTGATCATGGCGATCTTTCTTTTCCTCGTCGACAAGAGCCTCGAGTGGGTGCTCTACGACACGCTGCTCTCCTGGCGCTAAACACAAATGGCAACCGAGATGGCAACTGAATCAGCACCGAACGCAGCAGAAGCTGAAAAGCAAAGCGCCTCGCCGGCACCAACCGGCACAAAGCGCTGGTACGTCGTGCACGCCTATTCAGGAATGGAAAAGGGTGTGGCGCGGGCGTTGCAAGAGCGGATCAATCGCGCGGGACTGCAGTCGCAGTTTGGGCAAATCCTGGTACCCGTCGAGGAAGTTGTCGAAGTCAAAGGCGGTAAAAAGTCGATCACAGAGCGCCGCATGTACTCGGGCTACGTGCTGGTCGAGATGGACATGACCGACGAGGCGTGGCACCTGGTGAAGAGCACTTCGAAGGTGACGGGATTTCTTGGCGGCAGCGCCAATCGTCCGTCGCCGCTGCGTCAGAAGGAAGTCGACGAGATTTTGATGCGGATGCAGGAAGGCGCGGAGAAGCCGCGGCCGAAGACGTTATGGGAAGTGGGCGAAATGGTTCGTGTCAAAGATGGTCCGTTCACGGACTTCAACGGCAACGTCGAAGAAGTGAACTACGAGAAGAGTCGGATGCGCGTGTCAGTCACTATTTTCGGACGCTCAACGCCGGTTGAGCTGGAATTTGGGCAGGTCGAGAAAGTTTAGTGAACCGGGGAGCCGCTCGCATTGACGAGTGGCGCTTGAACCCACAGGAGATTCTTTAATGGCAAAGAAGATAGTCGGCTTTATCAAGTTGCAGGTACCGGCAGGCAAGGCGAATCCATCGCCCCCGATCGGGCCGGCGCTGGGTCAGCGCGGATTGAACATCATGGAGTTCTGCAAGGCGTTCAACGCGCAGACTCAGAACGTTGAACCGGGGCTGCCGATACCGGTCGTGATTACGGCGTTTGCGGACAAGAGCTTCACGTTCGTGATGAAAACGCCACCCGCAACGGTGCTGATCAAGAAGGCCGCGAAGATCGAGCGCGGCTCGCCGAAGCCGCATACCGATAAGGTCGGCAAGATCACACGCGCGCAGGCGGAGGAGATTGCGAAGGCGAAAATGCCGGATCTGACCGCCGCCGATATGGAAGCGGCGGTTCGCACGATCGCGGGAAGCGCGCGCTCGATGGGCATCACGGTGGAGGGTCTGTAAATGGCAGCGCTCTCCAAACGCACGAAAGCCAATCGCAGCAAGGTCGATACGCAGAAGACGTATCCGGTCGGCGATGCGCTGACGCTGATCAAGCAATGCGCGACGGCGAAGTTCGACGAATCGGTCGATGTTTCGGTCGCACTGGGTATCGATGCAAAGAAGTCGGATCAGACGGTGCGTGGCTCGGTGGTGCTTCCGGCAGGAAGCGGCAAGACCAAGCGTGTCGCAGTGTTTGCGCAGGGCGCGAAGGCAGAAGAGGCCAAGGCGGCCGGTGCCGACATTATTGGCATGGACGATTTGGCAGCGAAGATCAAGGAAGGGTTTCTGGACTTCGATGTGGTCATCGCTTCACCGGATGCGATGCGTGTCGTTGGCGGGTTGGGCCAAGTGCTGGGTCCGCGTGGGCTGATGCCGAACCCGAAGGTCGGCACTGTCACGCCGGACGTGGCGCAGGCAGTCAAGAACGCGAAAGCGGGGCAGGTGCAGTTTCGCGCGGACAAAGCCGGCATCGTGCATGCATCGATCGGCCGCGCTTCGTTCGAGGTTGATCGGTTGCAGACCAACCTGGCGGCGCTGATCGATGCGTTGAACAAATCGAAGCCAGCGTCGTCGAAGGGCGTCTTTCTGCGCAAGATTTCGGTGTCGTCGACGATGGGAGTTGGCGTTCGCGTCGACGCGTCGACGTTGAACTAAGCGTTAATAGGTTAAGGAAATACTGACGTAAAGACTTTGGGCTGCGCGTTACGTCGGAACATCGACACGGACGCGCTGCTGTCAGAGACCGCTGGAAGAAACGGGTTTAGGACTTGTTTCTTTAAGTTTGGAAGAAGTTTTCCATTCCAGCGCAGACGGGGACCCGAGGAGAGCATTGAAGTGCGCTCAGGAAATGTGTTGAGACGTGCATCGGTGTTTCGCTTCGGTCGCCGGTTTTTAAACCGGTGCTGAGCATTGCGAAGCACTTTTATGGAGCCAGTGCATGGGTCTTAATCGGCAAGAGAAGGCGGCTGTGGTCGAGGAAGTCGGCGCCCTTGTGGCGTCGTCGCAATCGATCGTGGTGGCCGAATACCGTGGGCTGGATGTGGATGCGATTACCCGACTGCGCAGGCAAGCGCGCAGCCAGGGTGTGCAGTTGCGTGTGCTGAAAAATACGTTGGCGCGTCGCGCGGTCGGTGGAACACCGTTCTCAGGGTTGTCCGACAAGTTGATCGGACCCTTGGTGTACGGGTTCTCGAACGATCCTGTGTCTGCTGCCAAGGTGCTTTCCGGCTTTGCCAAAGACAACGACAAGCTGATCGTCAAAGCCGGCGGGACGCCCAATTTCGTGATGGACGAAAAGGGTGTGAAGGCGTTGGCCCTGCTGCCGAGCCGCGACGAGCTGCTCGCGAAGTTGATGGCGACGATGCAGGCACCGATAGGTCAGTTCGTTCGCACGTTGAACGAAGTGCCGTCGCGTCTGGTACGCACGCTGGCTGCGGTACGCGACGCCAAAGCGGCCTAATCCACATTCGACAATTGAACCGATACAACGCATTTTCTTAGGAGTTGGTAATGGCACTTTCAAATCAGGAAATCCTCGACGCCATCGGCGCGAAGTCCGTTCTCGAGATCAGCGAGCTGATCAAGATGATGGAAGACAAATTTGGTGTTTCGGCGGCAGCAGCAGCGGTCGCTGTGGCAGCGCCGGCAGGCGGTGGTGCGGCGGCTCCGGCCGCTGAAGAGCAGACCGAATTTACGGTCGTGCTAGCTGAGTTCGGTGCGAATAAGGTCAACGTGATCAAGGCAGTGCGTGAGCTGACGGGCCTCGGCCTGAAGGAAGCCAAGGATCTCGTCGACGGTGCGCCGAAGCCCGTCAAGGAAGGCGTGAACAAGGCCGACGCGGAAGCGGCGAAGAAGAAGCTGGAAGACGCAGGCGCCAAAGTAGAGATTAAGTGACCGTGTATGCCGCTGGCGAAGCTTGCTTCGCCAGCGCTGCCGGGCCGAAGCCTTTGAATTGGGGAAATTCGTCCCCAATTCAAAGTCTTCCCTGGATGAACGAACGCGCAGGACACACCTACGCCGCTCGGATGCAAGCGATCTCACGCTGCGTCCGTGGCGGCATTTGTCGTCCCCGCGTCGGGCATCTTGGGCTAGTTGTTTTGCCTTTCTCCCGTACCGAACGGAGCGTCCATGCCGTACTCGTTCACTGAAAAAAAGCGCATTCGCAAGAGCTTTGCCAAACGGCCGAGCGTGTTGTCTGTGCCGTTTCTGCTTGCGACCCAGCTTGAGTCGTATACCCACTTTCTGCAGGCCGATGTGCCTCCGGCCAAGCGCGAGAACCACGGCTTGCAGGCCGCGTTCACGTCAATCTTTCCAATCTCCAGCCACAACGGCATGGCGCGGCTCGAGTTCGTCAGCTTTCATCTGGGCGAGCCGCCGTTCGACGTCAAGGAGTGCCAACAGCGCGGTCTGACGTACGCATCGCCACTGCGCGCCAAGGTACGGCTGGTGATCATGGACCGCGAGGCCTCGAAACCGACCGTCAAGGAAGTGAAAGAGCAAGAGGTCTACATGGGCGAGATACCGCTGATGACGACCACCGGCTCGTTCGTCATCAACGGCACTGAGCGTGTCATCGTGTCCCAGCTGCATCGTTCGCCCGGAGTGTTCTTCGAACATGATCGTGGCAAGACGCACTCATCGGGCAAATTGCTGTTCTCGGCACGCGTGATTCCGTATCGCGGCTCGTGGCTCGACTTCGAATTCGATCCAAAGGACATCCTGTATTTCCGCGTTGATCGCCGTCGCAAGATGCCGGCAACGATTCTGTTGAAGGCCATTGGTCTTTCCAACGAGCAAGTGCTGGCCCATTTTTTCCGCTTCGACACGTTTGCGCTGAGTGCCGAAGGTGGGTTCATGGAACTCGTGCCCGACAGGTTGCGCGGTGAGACGGCGCGGTTCGATATCACCGACAAAACGGGCAAGGTCATTGTTGCCAAAGACAAGCGCGTCAACGCCAAACATATCCGCGACATGGAAGCGGTGGGCATGAAGCGCATCGCGGTCACCGAGGACTATTTGCTGGGCCGCGTGTTGGCCAATAACGTCGTCGATCCCGAGACGGGCGAAATCGTTGCGAACGCCAACGATGAGTTGACCGAGGATCTGCTGAAGAAACTGCGCGCCGCAAATGTGCAGGAGATCCGCACGATCTATATCAATGATCTGGATCAGGGCGCGTTCATTTCTAACACGCTGCGTATCGATGAAACCGGAGATCAGCTTGCTGCGCGCATCGCCATTTATCGGATGATGCGGCCGGGCGAACCGCCGACCGAAGACGCAGTCGAGACATTGTTCCGTCGCCTGTTTTTCGATGAAGACACGTACGACCTGTCACGCGTTGGCCGTATGAAGGTCAACAGCCGCTTCGGACGTCCGGAAATCACCGGTCCAATGACGCTGACGCACGAGGACATCGCCGACACGATGAAATTGCTGGTCGAGCTGCGCAACGGGCGCGGCGAGATCGACGACATCGATCACCTTGGCAATCGTCGCGTGCGGGTGGTCGGCGAGCTTGCCGAAAACCAGTTCCGTGCCGGACTCGTTCGCGTTGAGCGGGCAGTCAAGGAACGCCTCGGCCAGGCCGAGACCGAAAACCTGATGCCCCACGATCTGATCAACAGCAAGCCGATCAGCGCGTCGATTCGCGAGTTTTTCGGCTCGTCGCAGTTGAGCCAGTTCATGGACCAAACCAACCCGCTGTCCGAGATCACGCACAAGCGCCGCGTCTCAGCGCTCGGACCAGGCGGTTTGACGCGCGAGCGCGCCGGCTTCGAAGTGCGGGACGTGCATCCGACTCACTACGGTCGCGTGTGTCCAATCGAAACGCCTGAGGGTCCGAACATCGGTCTGATCAATTCGATGGCGCTCTATGCGCAATTGAACGAGTACGGCTTTCTCGAAACGCCGTATCGCAAGGTCGACAGCGGCCGCGTCACGAACGAAATTTCGTATCTGTCGGCGATCGAGGAAGGCAAGTATGTGATCGCGCAGGCGAACGCGCCGCTCGACAAGAACGGCAAGTTTGTTGACGAGCTGGTCAGCTGCCGCGAAAACGGCGAGTTCGTGTTGATGTCGCCGGGTCGAGTTCAGTACATGGACATCGCGCCATCACAGATCGTATCGGTCGCGGCTTCGTTGATTCCGTTTCTCGAGCACGATGACGCAAACCGCGCGCTGATGGGTTCCAACATGCAGCGTCAGGCGGTTCCGTGCCTGCGCCCTGAGAAGCCATTCGTGGGCACCGGCGTCGAGCGCACTGTCGCGGTTGATTCGGGTACGACGGTGCAGGCGCTGCGCGGCGGCACGGTCGACTACGTCGATGCGAATCGCATCGTCGTTCGCGTCGACGACAAGGAAAACGTGCAGGGCGAAGTCGGCGTCGACATCTACAACCTGACCAAGTACACGCGCTCGAATCAGAACACCAACATCAACCAGACGCCGATCGTCAAAAAAGGCGAGTCGATTGCCAAGGGCGATGTAATCGCCGACGGCGCGTCGACCGATCTGGGCGAGCTGGCGCTCGGCCAGAACATGCTGGTCGCGTTCATGCCATGGAACGGTTACAACTTCGAAGATTCGATCTTGATCTCGGAGCGCGTCGTTTCGGATGATCGCTATACGTCGATCCACATCGAGGAGTTGAATGTCGTCGCACGCGACACGAAGCTGGGGCCAGAGGAGATCACGCGCGATATTTCCAACCTTTCGGAAAATCAGCTGGGCCGGCTCGACGACTCGGGCATCGTTTATATCGGCGCCGAGGTCAACGCAGGTGACGTACTTGTCGGCAAAGTCACGCCTAAGGGCGAGACGCAGCTGACGCCGGAAGAAAAACTATTACGTGCGATCTTCGGTGAGAAGGCTTCGGACGTTAAAGACACGTCGCTGCGCGTGCCGTCCGGCATGAGTGGCACAGTGATCGACGTTCAGGTATTCACACGTGAAGGCATCGTCCGCGACCGCCGAGCGCAAAACATCATCGATGACGCGCTGAAGCGGTACCGGCAGGATTTGAACGATCAGCTTCGCATCGTCGAAGGCGACGCGTTCCAGCGCATCGAGAAACTGTTGCTGCGCAAGGAAGCGACCGGTGGTCCCGAATCGTCTCGCGCGCGGTACGGTGGTGACGAAGGATTACTTGTCATCGCTCGAGAAGTATCACTGGTTCGAGATTCGCCTGGCCGATGACGACGCTGCAGCGCAGCTCGAAGCATTGAAGGACTCGATCGAGCAAAAGCGTAAGCAGTTCGATCAGGCGTTCGAAGACAAGAAGAAAAAGCTGACGCAGGGTGATGAGCTGCCGCCGGGCGTGCTGAAGATGGTCAAGGTTTACCTGGCCGTCAAGCGCCGCCTGCAGCCGGGCGACAAGATGGCGGGACGCCACGGCAACAAAGGTGTCGTCTCGCGCATCGTGCCCGTTGAAGACATGCCGTACATGGCCGATGGAACGCCGGTCGACCTCGTGTTGAATCCGCTCGGCGTGCCGTCGCGTATGAATGTCGGTCAGATTTTGGAAACTCATCTCGGATGGGCGGCCAAGGGTCTGGGGCAACGTATCGGTGACATGGTCGCGACGGTCAGGGCGGGACAGCTGCGGACGTTTTTGAAAGAGGTCTACAACCGTTCAGGCAAACCCGAAGAGATCGATCAGCTAAGTGACGAAGAAGTCACTCAGCTCGGAGAACACCTTAGGGACGGCGTGCCTTTTGCGACGCCCGTGTTCGATGGTGCAGCGGAAAAAGAAATCCACGCGATGCTCGATCTCGCCTATCCCGACGACGTAGCGAAGGCTTTGCAACTGACGCCTACCAAGACGCAGACGCGGTTGTTCGACGGCCGATCCGGCGAGATTTTCGAGCGCCCGGTGACTGTGGGCTACATGCACATGCTGAAGCTGCACCATCTGGTCGATGACAAGATGCACGCACGCTCGACCGGTCCGTACTCACTGGTCACGCAGCAACCGCTGGGTGGCAAGGCGCAGTTCGGCGGCCAGCGCTTCGGCGAGATGGAAGTGTGGGCACTCGAGGCCTACGGCGCCGCCTACGTGTTGCAGGAAATGCTGACCGTGAAGTCGGACGACGTTCAGGGCCGCACGAAGGTGTACGAAAACATCGTCAAGGGCGATCACGTGATCGACGCCGGCATGCCGGAGTCGTTCAACGTGTTGGTCAAAGAAATCCGCTCGTTAGGAATTGATATCGATTTGGAGCGAAACTGATGAAAGCCTTGCTAGATCTGTTCAAGCAAGTACAGCAGGAAGAGCAATTCGACGCCATCAAGATCGGCATCGCGTCGCCTGACAAAATCCGTTCGTGGTCATTCGGCGAAGTCAAAAAGCCGGAAACCATCAACTACCGCACGTTCAAGCCCGAGCGCGATGGACTTTTTTGCGCCAAGATTTTTGGGCCGATCAAGGACTATGAGTGCCTGTGCGGAAAGTACAAGCGCCTGAAACACCGTGGCGTGATCTGCGAAAAATGCGGCGTTGAAGTCACGTTGGCGAAAGTGCGTCGCGAGCGCATGGGACACATCGAGCTCGCCAGCCCGACCGCGCACATCTGGTTCCTGAAGAGTTTGCCGTCACGCATGGGGATGGTGCTCGACATGACGCTGCGCGATATCGAGCGCGTGTTGTATTTCGAGGCATTCTGCGTCGTCGATCCCGGTTTCACACCTCTGAAGAAGGGGCAGCTGATGACCGAGGACGACTTCATCGCCAAGACCGAAGAATACGGCGACGACTTCCGTGCACTGATGGGCGCCGAAGCGATTCGCGAGCTGCTGCGCGGTATCGATGTCAATAAGGAAATCGAAACACTGCGCAAGGATCTGTCGGAAACCGGGTCGGAAGCGAAGATCAAGAAGTTCGCCAAGCGACTGAAAGTCCTCGAAGGCTTTCAGCGTTCGGGCATCAAGCCCGAGTGGATGATTCTCGAAGTGCTTCCAGTGCTTCCGCCCGAGCTGCGCCCGCTGGTGCCGCTCGATGGCGGACGCTTTGCGACGTCGGATCTGAACGATCTGTATCGCCGAGTGATCAACCGCAATAACCGGTTGAAGCGTCTGCTCGAACTCAAAGCGCCTGAGATCATCGTGCGCAACGAGAAGCGCATGCTGCAGGAATCAGTCGATTCGCTGCTCGACAACGGCCGTCGCGGCAAGGCAATGACGGGCGCGAACAAGCGTCCGCTGAAGTCGCTCGCCGACATGATCAAGGGCAAAGGCGGCCGCTTCCGGCAAAACCTGCTTGGCAAGCGCGTCGACTACTCGGGCCGCTCGGTCATCGTTGTTGGGCCGCAGTTGAAGTTGCATCAGTGCGGTTTGCCGAAGCTGATGGCGCTCGAGCTCTTCAAGCCGTTCATCTTCAACAAACTCGAATTGCAGGGACTGGCGACAACGATCAAGGCCGCGAAGAAGATGGTCGAGTCGGGCGAGCCGGTGGTGTGGGACATTCTGGAAGAGGTGATCCGCCAGCATCCGGTGATGTTGAACCGCGCGCCGACGTTGCACCGCTTGGGCATTCAGGCGTTCGAGCCGGTGTTGATCGAAGGCAAGGCGATCCAGCTGCATCCGCTGGTGTGCGCGGCGTTCAACGCCGACTTCGACGGCGACCAGATGGCCGTGCATGTCCCGTTGTCGCTTGAAGCACAGCTCGAAGCGCGCTCGCTGATGCTCGCGTCGAACAACGTGTTGTTCCCGTCGAACGGCGATCCGTCGATCGTGCCGTCGCAGGACATCGTGCTCGGCCTTTACTACGCGACGCGCGAGAAGATCAACGGCAAGGGCGAAGGCTCGTTCTTCACCGACCTCGCCGAAGTGCACCGCGCCTACGAGAACCGCGAGGTCGAGTTGCAAACTCGTATTACCGTGCGCGTGCGCGAGTTCGACGTCAATGCCGAGACGGGCGAGAAGACGCCGAAGCTGACGCGCTACGAAACGACCGTCGGACGTGCTTTGATGTCGGAGATTCTGCCGGCCGGGCTTTCGTTCAACGTACTGAACAAGCCGCTGAAGAAAAAAGAAATCAGCCGCTTGATCAACCTCGCATTCCGTAAGTGCGGTCTGCGCGAGACGGTGATCTTTGCGGACAAGCTGATGCAAACTGGCTTCACGTTGGCCACGCGTGCCGGGCTGTCGATCGCGATCGATGACATGGTCGTGCCTGCGCAGAAAGAAGAAATCATCCGCAGCGCCGAGCGCGAGGTCAAGGAGATCGAGGCACAGTACACATCAGGTCTCGTAACCCAGGGTGAGCGCTACAACAAGGTGGTTGACATCTGGGGCCGAGCTGGCGATCACGTCGGCAAGGTGATGATGGAGCAGCTCGCAACCGAGCAGGCAAGCGATCGGCACGGCCGCGAGTCATCGCAGGAATCGTTCAATTCGATCTGGATGATGGCGGACTCGGGTGCGCGTGGTTCGGTCGCGCAGATTCGCCAGTTGGCCGGCATGCGCGGACTGATGGCCAAGCCTGATGGCTCGATCATCGAGACGCCGATTACCGCGAACTTCCGTGAGGGTCTGAACGTTCTGCAGTACTTCATCTCGACGCACGGCGCTCGTAAAGGCTTGGCGGACACGGCATTGAAGACTGCGAACTCGGGCTACCTGACGCGCCGTCTGGTCGATGTCACGCAGGACCTCGTCGTCACTGAGGACGATTGCGGCACCGGTAACGGTGTCACGATGAAGGCGCTGGTCGAAGGTGGTGAGGTCATCGAAGCATTGCGCGACCGCATCCTCGGACGCGTAATCACGATGGATGTGCTGAATCCGGAGACGCAGGAAGTGCTGCATCCGATCGGACACCTGCTCGACGAGGACGATGTCGACAATATCGAGGCTCTCGGTATTGACGAAGTGCGCGTTCGGACTCCGCTGTCGTGCGAAACGCGATATGGCCTCTGCGCGCGATGCTATGGACGCGACCTCGGTCGTGGCGTGTTGGTCAACGCAGGCGAAGCGGTGGGCGTCATTGCCGCTCAATCGATCGGTGAGCCGGGCACGCAGCTGACGATGCGCACGTTCCACATCGGCGGCGCAGCGTCGCGTGCAGCGGTAGCGTCGGGCGTCGAGGCGAAAAGCAATGGCACCGTGCGCTTTACCAGCACGATGCGCTACGTGACCAACGCCAAAGGTGAACAGGTTGCGATCGGCCGCTCGGGCGAAGTCACGATCGTGGACGACAACGGCCGCGAACGTGAGCGCCATAAGGTGCCTTACGGTGCGACGCTGCTGGCGGCGGATGGCAAGCAGGTCAAGGCCGGCACGCAGCTCGCCAGCTGGGATCCTCTGACGCGTCCGATCGTTACCGAGTTCGCAGGAACGGTGAAGTTCGAGAACGTCGAAGAAGGCGTCACCGTTGCACGACAGATCGATGAGGTGACCGGGCTTTCGACGCTCGTCGTCATCGACGCGAAGCGGCGTGGTCCAACAGCGGCGAAGGGAGTACGTCCGCAGGTCAAGCTGCTGAACGAGATGGGAGACGAGGTCAAGATCCCCGGCACCGAGCACTCGGTGACGATCAGTTTCCCCGTGGGGGCCCTGATTGTCGTGCGCGACGCGCAGCAAGTGGGAGTCGGCGAGGTGCTGGCCCGGATTCCGACCGAATCGCAGAAGACGCGCGACATCACCGGCGGTCTGCCGCGAGTTGCCGAGTTGTTCGAGGCGCGTTCGCCGAAGGATGCCGGCATGCTGGCCGAGGTGACAGGTACCGTGACGTTCGGCAAGGAAACGAAGGGCAAGCAGCGCCTGATCATCACGGACCTGGACGGCGAAGAGCATGAATTCCTGATTTCGAAGGAAAAACACATGCTCGTGCACGACGGCCAGGTCGTGAACAAAGGCGAGCTGATTGTTGACGGCTCGGCCGATCCGCACGACATCCTTCGCCTGCTGGGCGTGGATGCGCTGGCGCGCTACATCGTCGACGAAGTGCAGGACGTCTACCGGTTGCAGGGTGTGAAGATCAACGACAAGCACATTGAAGTGATCGTGCGGCAGATGCTGCGCCGGGTACAGATCAGCGATCCGGGCGACGCGCCGTTCATTACCGGCGAACAGGTTGAGCGTTCTGAAATGCTGGATGAGAACGACAAGGCGATTGCCGAAGGCAAGCGTCCCGCGTTGTACGAAAACATCCTGCTCGGCATCACGAAGGCATCGCTATCGACCGACTCGTTCATTTCTGCGGCTTCGTTCCAGGAAACCACGCGCGTGCTGACCGAAGCGGCAATCATGGGCAAGAAGGACGATCTGCGCGGTCTGAAGGAAAACGTCATCGTCGGCCGTCTGATACCGGCCGGAACCGGCATGGCATTCCATAGGGCGCGCAAGGAGAAGGAAGCAGCTGATGCGCTGGAGCAAAAGCAGCTGGCAGAGATGGAGTTAATGGCGCCAGTAGCAGGGGAGGCGGAATCAGGAGCGGATGAATCGGCGGAAGTAGCCGAGTAGTACCAGAGTGAGTGGCCTGTTACGGCAGGCGCTCACTCTGCCGATTGATAGCCGCCTTGACCATTAACTCGCAGCTGGCGATAATCGCAGGCTTTTCGGCGCCCGTGCTCCACTCGGGCGCCGCGCTTTTTTGGAAAACCGTTTTGGATAACTAGATGCCGACCATTAATCAACTTGTTCGTAAGCCGCGTGAGAGCACGCGCGTCAAGAGCAAGAGCCCGGCTTTGAGATTGAGCCCGCAGAAGCGCGGCGTATGCACGCGCGTTTACACGACTACGCCCAAAAAGCCGAACTCCGCATTGCGCAAGGTGGCGAAGGTGCGATTGGTCAATGGGTATGAGGTGATCTCGTATATCGGCGGGGAAGGCCATAACCTGCAGGAGCACTCGGTCGTACTGATCCGTGGTGGCCGGGTAAAGGATCTGCCAGGTGTGCGCTACCACATCGTGCGCGGGTCACTCGATACGCAGGGCGTCAAGGACCGCAAGCAGAGCCGTTCGAAGTACGGCGCGAAGCGACCAAAACCCGCTTAATGATTTTGCGTCGATCGTCCCCATATGGGGGTGATCGAGTAAGTCGCGGTTCGTCAGCATGGAACCGCATAACGACTGAAGAAAGAGGTGAGAAGTGCCGCGTCGTCGTGAAGTACCCAAGCGTGACATCCTGCCTGATCCTAAATTCAATTCGCAGGATCTGACGAAGTTCGTCAACGTCATCATGCTCGACGGCAAGAAAGCCGTTGCTGAGCGCATCGTTTATGGTGCGTTGACGCAGATTGAAACCAAGGGCGGCAAGAACGCGCTCGAAGTGTTTTCAGCTGCTCTGTCCAACGTAAGGCCGATGGTCGAAGTGAAGAGCCGTCGTGTCGGTGGCGCCAACTATCAGGTGCCCGTCGAAGTGCGGCCGGTCCGCCGCATGGCGCTGGCAATGCGCTGGCTACGCGAGGCGGCGAAAAAGCGCAGCGAGAAATCGATGCCGCTTCGGCTTGCGGGTGAGCTGATGGAAGCGGCCGAAGGGCGCGGCGGCGCGATGAAGAAGAAAGAGGAAGTGCACCGGATGGCCGAGGCGAACAAAGCCTTCGCGCATTTCCGGTTTTAATGAACTCAGGGGAGCCGGCCTGCTTCGCAGTCCGGCAACTTAGGTAGGGATTTGTCGTTCTTTATGCCACGCAAGACTCCAATTGAGCTGTACCGGAACATCGGGATCTCGGCGCACATCGACGCCGGTAAGACCACGACTACTGAGCGTGTGTTGTTCTACACCGGCGTTAACCACAAACTCGGCGAGGTGCACGAAGGCGCCGCGACGATGGACTGGATGGAGCAGGAGCAGGAGCGCGGCATCACGATTACTTCGGCAGCGACCACGACATTCTGGCGCGGGATGGACATGTCGTTCCCGGAGCACCGTATCAATATCATCGACACGCCAGGGCACGTCGACTTCACGATCGAGGTCGAGCGCAGCATGCGCGTGCTCGACGGCGCCTGCATGGTCTATTGCGCGGTCGGCGGGGTGCAACCGCAGTCTGAAACTGTCTGGCGGCAAGCGAACAAATACGGTGTGCCTCGGCTCGCATTCGTCAACAAGATGGACCGTACCGGCGCCAACTTTTTTAAGGTCTATGAGCAGATGAAGCTGCGGCTCAAGGCCAACCCGGTGCCGATCCAGATTCCGATCGGCGCTGAAGAAGGTTTTCGCGGCGTTGTCGATCTGGTCAAGATGAAAGCGATCATCTGGGACGAAGCCAGCAAGGGCATGAAGTTCGAGTACATCGATGTGCCGCCTGAGCTGCTGGAGGAATGCAAAGAGTGGCGCGAGAAGATGGTCGAGGCCGCGGCCGAAGCCAACGATGAGCTGATGACCAAGTATCTGGACGGCGGCGCGCTTACCGAGCAGGAGATCAAGCATGGGTTGCGCACGCGCGCGATAGCGAGCGAGATTACCCCTATGCTGTGCGGCTCCGCGTTCAAGAACAAGGGCGTGCAGGCGATGCTCGATGCAGTGATCGAGTACCTGCCGAGCCCGGTCGATATTCCGCCGGTCACGGGGGAGAACGAGAAGGGTCAGTCGGAAGAGCGTCCGCCCAACGACAAGGCGCCTTTTTCTTCGCTAGCGTTCAAGATCATGACCGATCCCTACGTCGGTCAGCTGACGTTTTTGCGCGTGTATTCGGGCGTGCTGAGCTCGGGCGACACCGTCTACAACGCTATCAAGGGACGCAAGGAGCGCATCGGCCGCATCCTGCAGATGCACGCGAACCAGAGGGAAGAAATCAAGGAGGTCTACGCCGGCGATATCGCGGCTGCGGTCGGACTCAAAGACGTGACCACCGGCGACACACTGTGCAGTCCGGACAAAGTTGTCACGCTGGAGCGCATGATTTTTCCGGAACCGGTCATTTCGCAGGCGGTGGAGCCAAAGACCAAGGCCGATCAGGAGAAAATGGGGATCGCGTTGAGCCGCCTCGCGCAGGAAGACCCGTCGTTTCGCGTGCATACCGATGATGAGTCGGGGCAGACGATCATCTCGGGTATGGGCGAGTTGCACCTCGAGATCATCGTCGATCGCATGAAACGCGAGTTTTCGGTCGAAGCGTCGGTCGGCAAGCCGCAGGTCGCCTATCGGGAAACGATTCGGCGCACTGTCGAAAACGCCGAAGGCAAATTCATCAAGCAGTCAGGCGGTCGCGGGCAATATGGCCACGTCGTGCTGAAACTGGAGCCGCAGGAGCCGGGCAAAGGTTTTGAGTTCGTCGATGCGATCAAAGGTGGTGTGGTGCCGCGCGAGTACATACCTGCGGTCAATAAGGGTGTTGAAGAAACGCTGAAGGCCGGTGTGCTTGCCGGTTATCCGGTGGTGGACATCAAGGTCACGCTGCATTACGGCTCGTACCACGAGGTTGACTCGAACGAGAACGCGTTCAAGATGGCAGGCTCGATGGGTTTCAAGGACGGCATGCGTGCGGCGTCTCCCGTGTTGCTCGAGCCGATCATGGCCGTTGAAGTCGAAACGCCAGAAGAGAAAATGGGTGATGTGATGGGCGATCTGTCTTCACGCCGCGGTGTGATTCAGGGCATGGACGACATCGCCGGCGGCGGTGGCAAAGCCGTGCGTGCCGAGGTGCCGCTGGCCGAAATGTTCGGCTATTCGACGACACTGCGTTCGCTGACGCAGGGCCGAGCGACATATACGATGGAATTCAAGCACTACGCAGAAGCACCGAAATCGGTTGCCGAGGCCGTGATCTCAGCAAAGACGAAGTAACTAACTAAGAATTTAAGGATTAGCGATGGCGAAAGGCAAGTTTGAGCGGACCAAGCCGCACGTGAACGTGGGCACGATTGGACACGTGGATCACGGCAAGACCACCTTAACGGCGGCCATGACCTCGGTGCTGGCGAGCAAGTTTGGCGGTGAAGCACGCGCCTACGACCAGATTGATGCCGCGCCCGAAGAAAAAGCCCGCGGCATCACCATCAACACCGCGCACGTCGAGTACGAGACCGCCAATCGCCATTACGCCCACGTCGACTGCCCCGGCCACGCCGACTACATCAAAAACATGATCACCGGCGCGGCCCAGATGGACGGCGCCATACTGGTCGTATCGGCCGCCGATGGCCCGATGCCACAGACCAGAGAACACATCCTGCTCGCGCGCCAGGTCGGTGTGCCCTACATCATCGTGTACCTGAACAAAGTCGACATGGTCGATGATGCCGAGCTGCTCGAGCTAGTCGAGATCGAAGTGCGCGAGCTGCTCAGCAAATACGACTTTCCGGGCGACGACACCCCGATCGTCAAAGGCAGTGCCAAGCTGGCGCTGGAAGGCGACAAAGGCGACTTGGGCGAAGTGTCCATCATGAAGCTCGCCGAAGCGCTCGACAGCTACATCCCGACGCCGGAACGAGCCATCGACGGCGCCTTCCTGATGCCGGTCGAAGACGTGTTTTCCATCTCCGGGCGCGGCACCGTGGTCACCGGCAGGATCGAGCGCGGCATCGTCAAAGTGGGCGACGAGATCGAAATCATCGGCATCAAGCCCACGCTCAAGACCACCTGCACCGGGGTCGAGATGTTCAGGAAGCTGCTCGACCAAGGCCAGGCGGGCGACAACGTCGGGGTCCTGCTGCGCGGTACCAAGCGCGAAGAAGTCGAGCGCGGCCAGGTGCTGGCCAAGCCCGGCTCGATCACCCCGCACACCAAGTTCACCGCCGAAGTCTATGTACTGAGCAAGGAAGAGGGCGGACGCCACACCCCGTTCTTTAACGGCTATCGGCCGCAGTTTTACTTTCGCACCACCGATGTGACCGGCTCGATTCAGCTGCCGGCGGGCACCGAGATGGTGATGCCGGGCGACAACATCCAGATGGAAGTGGCGCTGATTGCCCCGATCGCCATGGAACAAGGCCTGCGCTTCGCCGTGCGCGAAGGCGGCAAAACAGTTGGCGCCGGCGTCGTCGCTAAAGTTATCGAGTAATTGTCAGTTAACCGTTTCGGCAGCGCTGCTGCCTCGCTCTTTGAAAGATGCCATGCAAAGCCAAAGAATTCGTATTCGCCTGAAAGCGTTCGACTACGCGCTGATCGATCAGTCGGCGCTCGAGATCGTTGACACCGCCAAGCGCACTGGCGCCGTCGTTCGCGGCCCGGTGCCATTGCCGACCCGTATTCAGCGTTTCGATATCCTGCGCTCCCCGCACGTCAACAAGACGTCGCGAGACCAGATGGAAATGCGGACGCATCAGCGGTTAATGGACATCATCGATCCGACTGATAAGACAGTTGACGCGCTCGCGAAGCTCGACCTGCCGGCTGGCGTCGATATCAAGATCAAGGTACAGCGGGTTGCATCCGAGTAGTCGCATGCGATAAACTCGCGGGCTTTTCGCGATCGGTCAGCCACTAAGAGCAGTCCGACGCGTTCTTCAGTTATCGCTTTAGTTATCGCTTCAAGGAACGTCCTGGCCAATCGAAGCCGGGAGTGGAGAAAAGAATGAGAGAGACCTTAGGCCTCCTTGGCCGCAAGGTTGGCATGACGCGCATCTTTACCGACGAAGGCGAGTCGGTTCCGGTGACCGTGCTTGACGTGTCGAACAACCGGGTTGCGCAGATACGTACTGCCGAAACCGACGGCTACACCGGGATTCAGGTTGCTTACGGCGCGCGTCGCGCTTCGCGTGTGTCGAAGCCGCAGGCGGGCCATTTTGCGAAGGCTGGGATTGAAGCCGGCTCGAAGCAGAAAGAATTCCGTCTCGATGCCAAGCAGGCCGAACAATTCAAAGCGGGCGCAACCCTGGGTATCGATATTTTTTCGGTTGGCCAAAAGGTTGACGTGACTGGCGTGACGATTGGCAAAGGATTCGCGGGCGCAATCAAGCGTCATCACTTTTCGTCGAACCGCGCGACGCACGGTAATTCGGTGTCCACCAATGCGCCGGGTTCGATCGGCATGCGCCAGGATCCGGGCCGTGTCATGCCAGGCAAGCGTATGGCAGGTCACCTTGGCGATAAACAGCGCACGACGCAGAATCTGGTCGTGGCGCGCATTGACACCGAGCGGCAACTGTTGCTGATTCGGGGTGCAGTGCCGGGCGCGGCCGGCGGCGATGTGGTGGTGCGGCCTGCGGCAAAAGCCAAGCCCGTGCTCGCCACCAAGCCAGCGACCGCGAAATAAGGGAGAGCATATGGAACTGAAAATGCTCAATGCCCAAGGCCAGGACGCCGGAACGACGTCGGCGCCCGAAACCGTTTTCGGTCGCGAGTACAACGAAGCGCTGGTGCATCAGATAGTTGTCGCGTACCAAGCCAACGCGAGGCAAGGCACGCGCGCGCAGAAAGACAGAACAACGGTCAAGCACTCGACGCGCAAGCCGTGGCGCCAAAAGGGAACGGGCCGCGCACGCGCTGGAATGACCTCGAGCCCTATCTGGCGCGGCGGCGGTAGAGCCTTTCCGAATTCGCCCGACGAGAATTTCTCGCATAAGGTGAACAAGAAGATGTATCGCGCCGGAATGGCATCGATCCTGTCGCAGTTAGCGCGCGACGACCGCATAGCCGTTGTCGATTCTTTGGCGGTCGATTCGCCAAAAACAAAACAGCTCGCCGACCGTCTCAAGGCGATGGGACTGCAGTCAGTGCTGATCATCACCGACGACGTCGACGAGAATCTGTATCTCGCGTCGCGCAATCTCAAGCATGTGCTGATCGTCGAGCCACGCTATGCGGATCCGCTGTCACTGATCCACTACAAGAAAGTGATTGTGACGAAGCCTGCAATCTCCAAGCTCGAGGAGATGTGGGGATGAGTGCGACCAAGCAAACCAGTTCGATGCCCAACGGCAGAAACGATCGTCTATACGCAGTGCTGCTCGGACCCGTCGTGTCCGAGAAAAGCACGATGATTGGCGAGAAGCACGACCAGGTGGCATTTCGCGTGATGCACGACGCGACAAAGACCGAGATCAAAGCCGCAATCGAACTGCTGTTCAAGGTGCAGGTCGATCGCGTGTCGATCCTGAACCAAAAGGGCAAGCAGAAGCGCTTCGGTCGATTCGAAGGCCGGCGCAGCAATGTGCGCAAGGCGTATATCCGGTTGAAGCCCGGACAGGAAATCGACTTTGCGCAGGAAGTTAAGTAATGGCACTCGTAAAGGTCAAACCAACATCGGCCGGTCGGCGTGGAGTCGTCAAGGTTGTCAGCGCACATTTGCACAAAGGCAAGCCGCTCGCATCGCTGACCGAACCCAAGATCCGCGGGTCAGGTCGCAACAACTCGGGTCGGATCACGATTCGGCACAAGGGCGGCGGCCATAAGCAGACGTATCGCCTGATCGATTTCAAGCGCGATAAGGAAGGCATCGGTGCGAAGGTTGAACGGCTCGAATACGATCCGAACCGCTCCGCGCACATCGCGTTGCTGGTTTACGCCGACGGCGAGCGTCGTTACATCATCGCGCCCAAAGGTGTAGCGGTCGGCGTGCAACTGATGAGTGGCAACGAAGCACCGATTCGGGCCGGCAACACATTGCCGTTGCGAAATATCCCGGTCGGTACCACGATTCATTGCGTGGAGATGCTGCCCGGTAAAGGTGCGCAGATGGCGCGCGCCGCCGGAACTTCAGTACAGCTGCTGGCGCGCGAGGGAAGCTACGCACAATTGCGTTTGCGCTCGGGCGAGATTCGCCGCGTACTGATCGACTGTCGCGCAACGATCGGCGAAGTCGGCAATGAGGAAAACAGTCTGCGTCAGATTGGCAAGGCCGGCGCGATGCGCTGGCGCGGTGTGCGTCCGACGGTTCGCGGGGTTGCGATGAATCCGGTTGATCATCCGCACGGTGGCGGCGAGGGTCGCACCGGGACCAAGCGCGATCCGGTCAGCCCATGGGGAACCCTGACCAAGGGCTATCGCACGCGCAAGAACAAGCGCACCGATTCAATGATCGTGCAGCGGCGTAAGAGAAAGTAAGGGAACCGAATGTCACGTTCATTAAAAAAGGGCCCGTTTGTAGACGGCCACTTGATGGCGAAGGTGGAAACGGCCGCAGCGACCCGCGATAAGAAACCGATCAAGACATGGTCGCGTCGCTCGACGATCCTGCCGGAGTTCATTGGGTTGACGATCGCCGTGCACAACGGAAAACAGCACGTTCCCGTTTATATCAACGAGAACATGGTCGGCCACAAGCTGGGCGAGTTTGCGCTGACCCGCACGTTCAAGGGCCACGCGGCGGATAAGAAGACCAGCGTGCCGACGAAGAAGCAATAAGGTGACGACGATGGAAACCACAGCATCGGTACGCGGCGTGCGCTTGTCGGCACAAAAGGGCAGGTTGGTGGCCGACCTCGTGCGCGGCAAGCCCGTCGACAAGGCACTGAACATCCTGTCGTTCACGCAGAAAAAAGCGGCGGGGCTGATCAAGAAAGCGATCGAGTCAGCTATTGCGAATGCCGAACACAACGATGGGGCCGATATCGACGAGTTGCGTGTTACGAGTATTTACGTCGAACAGGGACCGTCGTTGCGCCGCTTCGCAGCGCGCGCGAAAGGCCGCGGTACGCGGATCACGAAGAAGACCTGTCACATCTTTGTGACGGTCGGCGACGTTAAACAGAAACAGAAAAAGTAGAGTAAGCCATGGGTCAGAAGATCAATCCCACCGGATTCCGACTTCCCGTCACGAAGAACTGGGCATCGCGCTGGTTCGCCACCGGGCCGGAGTTTCCGCGGATGCTGAGCGAGGATCTGAAGGTTCGCGAGTTTTTGCGCAAGCGGCTGCGCAGTGCGTCAGTTGGGCGCATCGTGATCGAGCGCCCCGCAAAGAATGCGCGCATCACGATTTACTCGGCGCGGCCGGGTGTCGTCATTGGTAAGAAAGGCGAAGACATTGAGTCGCTGAAGACCGCGCTGCAAAAGATGCTCGGTGTGCCAGTGCATGTGAATATCGAAGAAATACGCAAGCCCGAGCTCGATGCGCAACTGATCGCCGATTCGATTACGCAGCAGCTTGAGAAACGCATCATGTTTCGCCGTGCAATGAAGCGCGCGATGCAGAATGCGATGCGGCTTGGCGCGCAAGGCATCAAGATCATGAGCGCGGGGCGCTTGAATGGAATCGAGATTGCGCGCACTGAGTGGTATCGCGAGGGACGCGTCCCATTGCATACGCTGCGCGCCGACATCGATTACGGTTTTTCGGAAGCGAAAACCACGTATGGCGTCATCGGTGTGAAGTGCTGGGTCTACAAGGGTGACACTCTTGGCCGCAACGAAGCGCCTGGCGCTGTGGATGCGACGCCTCCTCCGGAGCGCGAGGACCGTCGTCCCCGTCGGGACAGGCCGGCTGGGCGATCGGCCGACAAGCGATCGGCCCGCAGGTGATCGTCCGCCATCAAGCAGGCCACCGAGCAAGCGCGCGCGCAAGGCGGCGGATCCGACCAACGCTGCGGCGACGCCGCCGGAACTGCCGAAACCGTCAGCTCCCGCGAAACCGGTTATCAAGCGCGTGCGTAAAACTGTCGGTAAGGCGCCGGACGGCAGCGAGGGAAGCAAATAATGCTGCAGCCTGCTCGACGTAAATATCGCAAGGAGCAAAAGGGCCGTAATCGCGGCCTGGCGCTGCGCGGGGCGCACGTTTCTTTTGGCGAATTTGGTCTGAAAGTAACCGAGCGTGGTCGGCTGACTGCGCGCCAGATCGAAGCGGCGCGGAGGGCCATCAGCCGCCACATCAAGCGCGGCGGCAGGGTCTGGATTCGCGTGTTTCCCGACAAACCGATCTCGCAGAAGCCGGCTGAGGTACGGATGGGCAATGGCAAAGGAAACCCTGAATACTGGGTCGCAGAAGTCAAGCCGGGGAGCGTCGTTTATGAACTCGACGGAGTGAATGAAATACTGGCGCGTGAGGCATTTGCATTGGCCGCTGCCAAGCTGCCCCTGAAAACGACGTTCGTCGTGCGTCAGCTAGGGCAGTAGAGAACTGAAAAGGTGAAGGCGTGAAAGTCAAAGAGATGCGCGAGAAGGATGCCGACGCGCTGCTAAAGGAGCTGCAGGAGTTGCAGAAGGCACATTTTTCATTGCGCATGCAGCACGCCACCCAACAGTTGAACAATACGAGTCAGCTGCGTAGAACGCAGCGTGACATCGCTCGCGTGCGTACCGTGCTCGGGCAAAAGGCTGCCGGAAAATGATCATAGAAAACAGTGCCAAAGAGCACAAATCGCTGCAGCACACGCTGGTCGGCAAGGTGGTCAGCAATAAGATGACCAAGACGGTGACCGTGTTGGTAGAGCGGCGTCAAAAGCATCCGATCTACGGCAAATACATCGTCAAGTCGAACAAGTATCACGCGCACGATGAAACGGATGCGGTCAATGAGGGCGACGTCGTTGAGATCGCCGCGTCGCGCCCGCTGTCGCGGACTAAGACGTGGACGGTGACGCGGGTAGTTAAGGAAGCTATCGTTATCTAGCAGTTGCGGCGATAACCCGCCGTCGGATATAATTATCGGCTTCGCTTTTGGGCGAAGCCTCGCGTTGTTAGGCATTCCCGAACGGGACCCAATACTGACTGCACTTGCCGTCAAGTTGGGAGAGTGGGTAACCAGTGGCGGCAAACAAATGATTCAAATGCAATCGATGCTGGACGTCGCCGATAACACGGGCGCACGTTCCGTGATGTGCATCAAAGTGTTGGGCGGATCGAAGCGCCGTTACGCCGGCATTGGCGACGTGATCAAGGTAACGATCAAGGAAGCTGCTCCGCGCGGCCGCGTAAAGAAGGGCGAGGTATATAGCGCAGTCGTGGTGCGCACCGCCAAGGGATTGCGCCGCGGCGATGGATCGGCGATCAAGTTCGACGGCAACGCAGCAGTGCTTTTGAACGCCAAGCTCGAGCCGATCGGCACTCGCATTTTCGGGCCGGTGACTCGCGAATTGCGTACCGAGCGCTTCATGAAGATTGTGTCGCTGGCGCCGGAAGTTTTGTAAAGAATCCAGTCGGAATAGGGATAGATGGAACGAATTCGCAAAGGTGACGAAGTTATCGTCATCACCGGCAAGGACAAAGGCAAGCGGGGAGTCGTGTTGACGCTTGTCGGTGCCTCGCGCGTGATGGTCGAGGGTGTCAACGTCGTCAAGAAACACACGCGCCCGAATCCGATGAAGAACGTGACGGGCGGGATCGCTAGACAAGACGATGTCGGTCGATCGCAGCAACGTGATGTTGTTCGATCCCGCCACAGGCAAGGGCGGTCGGATTCAGATCAAGGAGACCGACGGCAAGCGCATGCGGGTGTTCAAAGCCAACGGCAACCTGGTCGGTCAGTCGAGTGCGGGCAAGCCGGCCAAGAAGGCTGCCAAGGCCAAACAGAAATCGGCTGGAGACAAGTGATGGAGATCGGGTAATGGCGCGTTTGCATGATCAGTATCGCGACAAGGTCGTGCCCGAGCTGGTTCAAAAGTTCGGTTACAAGAGCGTGATGCAGGTGCCGCGCATCACAAAGATCACGCTCAACATGGGCGTAGGTGATGCAGTCAACGACAAGAAGAACATCGACACGGCAGTGGCCGACTTGACGAAGATCGCCGGGCAGAAGCCGGTGGTCACGAAGTCACGCAAGGCGATCGCCAACTTCAAGATTCGGGAAAACCTCGCTATTGGAACGATGGTGACGTTGCGCGGTGAGCGGATGTATGAATTTCTGGACCGGCTCGTGACCGTCGCGTTTCCCCGCGTGCGTGATTTTCGCGGTGTCTCGGGTCGCGCGTTCGACGGTCGTGGCAATTACAACATTGGCATCAAGGAACAAATCATTTTCCCCGAGATTGAATACGACAAGATCGACAAGCTGCGGGGGCTCAACATCAGCATCACGACGACAGCGAAGACAGACGACGAAGCCAAGGCGTTGTTGGCTGCCTTCCGCTTTCCGTTTAGAAATTAGGGGTTCTGAATTGGCCAAACTCTCTTTGATAAACCGCGAAGCCAAGCGCGTCGCAACGGTCAAGAAGTTCGCCGCTAAGCGGGCCGAATTGAAAGCCGTGATTGCCGATCAAACGCATTCGATGGAGGAGCGCATGGACGCGATGAAGCAGCTGCAGGCGCTGCCGCGTAACGCGAGCCCGGTGCGCTTGCGCAACCGTTGCGAAATGACGGGCCGGCCGCGCGGGACGTTCCGCAAGTTCGGGCTGGGGCGCGCGAAAATCCGCGAAGCGGCGATGCGCGGCGATATTCCCGGCCTGGTCAAAGCCAGCTGGTAGGCGAGGAGATCGACGATGAGTATGAGTGATCCGATCGCCGACATGCTGACCCGCATTCGCAATGCGCAAGGTGTCGAAAAGGTCGATGTGACGATGCCGGCATCGAAGCTGAAGGTTGCAATCGCCGAGGTCCTGAAGGATGAAGGCTATATCGACGGCTTCGAGGTTTTGAATGGAGACGGTGCTGCCAAGGCATCGAAGCCCGAACTCCGGATCGGCTTGAAGTATTACGCGGGTCGACCGGTAATCGAGCGGCTCGAGCGCGTGTCGCGACCGGGGCTTCGAATCTACCGCGGCCATGGCGATATTCCGCAGGTGATGAATGGGCTCGGCGTGGCGATCGTGTCGACGTCGCGCGGTGTGATGACCGATCGCAGGGCGCGTACTGAAGGTGTCGGCGGCGAAGTGATCTGCTACGTCGCCTAGGAAAGAAGACTATGTCTCGAATCGCAAGAATTCCGGTGACAGTCGAGAAGGGCGTAGATGTCCAGGTCGCTGCCAACGAGATTACGGTCAAGGGTCCGTTGGGAATACTGAAGCAGCCGAAAGCCGAAAACGTGAACGTCAGCGTCGCTAACGGCGAAGTCAGCTTTGTAGCGGGCGACGAATCGCGCGAGGCTCGCGCGATGAGCGGCACGATGCGCGCACTGGTCGCGGGAATGGTGCACGGGGTGTCGAAGGGCTTCGAGCGCCGGCTGGCGCTGGTAGGGGTCGGTTACCGCGCGCAGGCGCAGGGTGACAAGCTCAACTTATCGCTCGGGTTCTCGCATCCGGTGGTGCATCAAATGCCTACCGGCGTGAAATGCGAAACGCCTACACAGACCGAAATCGTGATCAAGGGAACGAACAAGCAACAGGTAGGGCAGGTAGCTGCTGAAGTGCGAGGTTACAAGCCTCCCGAGCCCTACAAGGGCAAGGGTGTTAGATATGTCGGCGAAACAGTCATCATCAAAGAAACCAAGAAGAAGTAAGGCGCGATAGGTAAAGCGAACTTCATCATGATGCAAAAGAAAGAATCCCGTTTACGTCGCTCGCGCGCCACGCGAGTGCGCATCGGATTGCAGAAGGCGGATCGATTGACGGTCAGCCGTACCAATTCGCATATCTATGCGAGTGTGATTTCAGGCGCCAACGGCAAGATTTTATGCTCGGCATCGACGCTCGAGGCCGAGGTGCGCAACCAGTTGGTATCGGCCAAGGGCAAGGGTGGCAATGTCAACGCAGCGAAGCTCGTTGGAACACGCGTGGCCGAGAAGGCGAAGGCAGTGGGCGTTGAAAGTGTTGCTTTCGACCGTGCGGGTTATCGATTCCATGGCCGCGTAAAAGCGCTGGCCGAAGCCGCGCGTGAAGCCGGCTTGAAGTTTTAAGAGGCGGACTAGACATGGCACGATTTCAGCCCAAGGGCATCAATACCGAAGACCGCGATGACGGCATCAAGGAAAAAATGATCGCCGTCAATCGTGTGACCAAAGTGGTCAAGGGCGGACGCATTCTCGGCTTTGCTGCACTCACCGTTGTCGGGGACGGCGATGGCCGGATCGGCATGGGCAAGGGAAAGTCGCGCGAAGTGCCGGTCGCCGTACAAAAGGCGATGGAGCGCGCGCGCCGAGGCATGGCTCGCATCCCGTTGAAGAACGGAACCGTGCATCACCTGGTCGAAGGTAAACATGGCGCGTCTCGCGTTTTATTGTCACCTGCGGCCGACGGTACTGGTGTCATTGCCGGCGGACCGATGCGCGCGGTCTTCGACGTGATGGGTGTGCGCAATGTCGTTGCCAAGTCGCACGGTTCGACCAACCCGTACAACCTGGTACGTGCGACGCTGAATGCGCTCGAAAAGCTGCGGACGCCGTCAGAGATCGCGGCCAAGCGCGGCAAGTCGGTCGAAGAGATCCTCGGCTAGGGAATGGCGATGGCAGGAAAGACCAATACCGATAAGAAAGTCCGCGTAAAACTCGTCAAGAGTGCGATATCGGCAAACGTCGCACATCAGGCAACGGTGCGCGGACTTGGACTGAAGCGTATGCACCAGACGCGTGAGCTCGAAGATACGCCGGCTGTGCGCGGAATGATCAAGAGTGTCGCGTTTCTCGTGAAGGTTGTCTGATGCGCCTGAATAATCTAAAGCCGGGTGCCGGTAGCAAGAGTGCGCGACATCGTGTTGGACGCGGTATCGGTTCCGGTTGGGGCAAGACAGCGGGACGTGGTCACAAGGGCCAGAAATCACGCGCGGGCGGATTTCATAAAGTGGGTTTCGAAGGCGGTCAGATGCCGTTGTATCGCCGCTTGCCGAAGCGCGGCTTTACTTCGCGCTCGCGTCGCTACGTCGATGTCGTGCGGCTGAGCGATCTGCAACGGCTCGGACTCGCCGAAGTGGATTTGAGCGTGTTGAAGCAGGCCGGAATCGTGTCGGCACTAGCGCTCGACGCGCGCATCGTCAAGTCGGGCGAGTTGTCGACCAAGGTGAGCGTGCGCGGCCTGGGTGTGACCAAAGGTGCAAGAGCGGCGATCGAAGCGGCCGGTGGCACACTGGTCGATGACGCGGTCACAGATAGCAAGCCGACCAAGAAGGCTGCGGAAAAGGCGGCAAAGATAGCGGCGAAGAAGTCTGCGATTGAAGCGGTTAGGAAAGCTCCCGCGAAGGAAGCGCCGGCCAAGGAAGCCGGGAGCAAGCCAGCGCGAAAGCCGAAAAAGACTCCGGAAGGTAGCTAGGAAAATCGTGGCGACGAGTTTGCCGAACACGCTAGGCAACACCGGGAAATACGGCGACCTTAAACGGCGCCTGGTCTTCCTGTTGCTGGCGCTCGTCGTCTATCGGGTCGGCACACATATTCCGGTTCCCGGCATTGACCCTGATCAGCTGCGGCAGCTCTTCAACAGTCAACAGGGCGGCATTCTCGGGCTATTCAACATGTTCTCGGGCGGCGCGCTGGAACGCTTTTCAGTGCTTGCCTTGGGGATCATGCCTTACATATCGGCGTCGATCATCATGCAAATGATGACTTATGTGATGCCGTCGATGGAGGCGTTGCGCAAGGAAGGCGAATCGGGACGCCGCAAGATCACGCAATACACCCGCTATGGCACGTTGGCGCTGGCAATTTTTCAGGCGATCGGTATTTCAGTCGCAATCGAATCGCAGGCGAACCTGGTGATCGATCCCGGAATGATGTTCCGCTTCGTCTGTGTGATCTCGTTGGTGACCGGCACGATGTTTCTGATGTGGCTCGGCGAGCAGATAACCGAGCGCGGGCTCGGCAATGGAATTTCGATATTGATTTTTGCCGGCATCGTTGCAGGCCTGCCCACCGCTATCGGCGGCGTGTTCGAACTGGTACGCACCGGCGGGCTGGCTCCGCTGGCGGCGCTCTTCATCATCGCGCTCATTGTTGCGGTCACTGCATTTGTCGTCTTCGTCGAGCGCGGGCAGCGCAAGATCACGGTGAACTATGCCAAGCGTCAGGTCGGCAACAAGGTTTACGGCGGCCAAAGCTCGTTCCTGCCGCTGAAGCTGAACATGTCCGGCGTGATTCCTCCGATTTTTGCGTCATCGTTGATCCTGTTTCCGGCGACGCTTGCCAGTTGGTTCACTACGGGTGATGCGACGCTGTGGATTCGCGACCTCGCTGCCGCGCTGTCGCCGGGCCAGCCGCTCTACATGTTTCTGTACGCGGCTCTGATCATATTTTTCTGCTTTTTCTACACAGCGCTCGTCTTCAACAGCAAGGAAACGGCGGATAACCTGAAAAAGAGCGGTGCGTTCGTCCCTGGTATCCGTCCCGGCGATCAAACGGCGCGTTACATCGATCGAATCCTGATGCGCTTGACGCTGGCAGGCGCGATCTACATCACATTTGTGTGTCTGGTGCCGGAATTCTTGAATACGCGCTTCTCGGTGCCATTTTATTTTGGTGGTACGTCGCTCTTGATCGTCGTTGTCGTAACAATGGATTTCATGGCGCAGGTGCAGGCGTATTTGATGACGCACCAATACGAGTCATTGCTGAAGAAGGCTAATTTCAAGGGTTTTGGCCCGGGCCAGCTGCCGCGCTGATGTCGAAGGACGACGCGATTCAGATGCAGGGGGAGATTCTCGAGAATCTTCCCAATGCAACATTTAGGGTAAAGCTGGAAAACGGGCACGTAGTGCTGGGACACATTTCCGGAAAGATGCGAATGCATTACATCCGCATCCTGCCGGGCGACAAGGTCACCGTGGAGCTCACGCCGTATGACCTGTCGCGGGCGCGCATAGTGTTTCGTGCCAAATAAGGCACGTGGAGATTCAGATGAAAGTGATGGCTTCCGTAAAAAAAATGTGCCGCAAGTGCAAGGTCATCAAGCGCAAGCGCGTGGTGCGGGTAATTTGCTCTGACCCGCGCCATAAGCAGCGGCAAGGATAGGAGTAAGGACGATGGCTCGTATTGCCGGCATCAACATTCCGCCGCACCAGCACGCCGATATCGGCTTGACGTCGATCTATGGCATCGGTCGCGCTCGTGCGCGCGCGATTCTCGACGCTGCAGGCGTGCCTTACGACAAGAAGGTCAAGGAGCTGAATGACGCCGAAGTCGAGCGCATTCGCGAGTCGATGGCGCGCGCGATGGTCGAGGGCGATCTGCGCCGTGAAGTTCAGCTTTCGATCAAGCGGCTGATTGATCTGGGCACGTATCGCGGCGTTCGGCATCGGCGTGGTCTGCCGGTTCGAGGGCAGCGTACGCGTACCAACGCACGTACACGCAAGGGTCCGCGCAAGGCCGGCGTATCACTTAAGAAGGCAGCGTAAGAATGGCGAAAGCACCGTCTCCGCAACAGGTTGCTGCTCAGCAGCGTGCACGCAAGAAGATCAAGAAAGTCGTGTCTGACGGCATCGCGCACGTGCACGCGTCGTTCAACAACACGATCATCACGATTACCGATCGCCAGGGCAATACGCTGTCGTGGGCAACGTCGGGTGGCGCAGGCTTCAAGGGCTCGCGCAAGTCGACGCCGTTTGCTGCTCAGGTGGCAGCCGAGACGGCAGGGCGTGCGGCCCAGGAGCATGGCATCAAGAATCTGGACGTCCGCATTACCGGTCCCGGCCCCGGCCGGGAGTCGTCGGTACGTGCGTTAAATGCAATCGGAATTCGTGTTTCATCGATTCAGGACATCACGCCGGTTCCACACAATGGCGTGCGTCCGCCGAAGCGTCGTCGCGTCTGAGCGCACAAAAGTACACCCCTACTTTTGTGCGATTGGTTTCCAAAAAATCGCCGGCAAAGCCGGACAATTTTTTGAGCGTAAAGGCGAGGGGAAGGCAACCACTGTTCGTCAAACCGTGACGAACTTAATGCAGCAATGCTGCAGGATAATTTGAGGAAAGATAGTGGCTCGATATACAGGACCAAAGTTAAAGCTTTCGCGTCGCGAAGGCACTGATTTATTTTTGAAGAGTTCGCGCCGCGCTTTCGATTCGAAGGCGAAGGCTGACAGCAAGCCGGGCCAGCACGGACGCATCTCGGGTGCGCGGCAGTCGGACTACGGCACGCAGTTGCGCGAGAAGCAGAAGCTGAAGCGCATGTATGGCGTGCTCGAGCGGCAGTTCCGTCGCTATTACCAGGAAGCGTCGAGCCGCAAGGGAAACACTGGCGAGCACTTGATCATGCTGCTCGAATCGCGTCTCGATAACGTCGTTTATCGGATGGGCTTCGGAGCGACGCGCGCGGAGGCCCGGCAATTGGTGTCGCATCGTGCCATTACGGTCAACGGCGAGTCCGCCGGAATTGCTTCGATGCGTGTGCGCCCCGGCGATCTGGTCGCCGTGCGCGAAAAGGCACGCAAGCAGGGACGTATTACTGAGGCGCTGACGCTGGCTGGCCAGACCGGCTTCCCCTCGTGGGTGGATGTCGACACGACTAAATTGGAAGGCAAATTCAAAGCGACTCCTGACCGCAGCGATGTGGCAAAGGATGTGAACGAGTCGCTAGTGGTCGAGTTGTATTCGCGATAGCTCGGAATGGAGAGCCGGTTCCGCTTCGCGGCCCGGCGACAAGTTTTTGGGATCAGTTTGGGCGAGCTGATTCGACGTAAACGCCCACCAGCCTTATCGGCGTAACGAGCTGAGGGCATTGAGAGGATCATCACCATGGCAAACGTTGCACTCTTGAAACCGCGCGCGATCGAAGTTGAAGCGATCGGGCATAACTCCGCAGTCGTCACGATGGAGCCGTTTGAGCGTGGCTACGGCCATACGCTCGGAAATGCGCTGCGTCGCATTCTGTTGTCTTCGATGGTTGGCTACGCGCCGACGGAAGCGCAGATCACCGGTGTCGTGCACGAGTATTCAACGCTGGACGGCGTGCGCGAAGACGTCGTCGACATCCTGTTGAATCTGAAAGGCGTCGTCTTCAAACTGCACAACCGCGACGAAGTGACGCTGACCTTGAAGAAGGACGGCGAAGGTGTCGTCACTGCCGGAGATATCGAGCTTCCGCACGATGTCGAAGTGGTCAACCCCGATCATGTGATTGCACATTTGTCGGGTGGCGGTCGGCTGGAACTGCAGATCAAGATCGAAAAAGGCCGCGGGTACGTGCCGGGTAACGTCCGCGCGTTCCGTGACGACCATTCGAAGACGATCGGCCGGATCGTGATGGACGCATCGTTCTCACCGGTCAAACGCGTCTCGTACGCGGTCGAAGCTGCGCGTGTCGAACAGCGCACGGATCTGGACAAACTGGTGATGACGATTGAAACCAACGGCGCGATCACGCCCGAAGAAGCCGTACGTCAATCGGCACGCATTCTGATGGATCAGCTGCAGGTCTTCGGTGCGCTGGAAGGCATGGCTGAGTCGGCATTGGCGCAATCGTCGCGTGCACCGCAGGTGGACCCGATCCTGTTGCGGCCGGTCGATGACCTTGAACTCACGGTGCGCTCCGCGAACTGCCTGAAGGCCGAGAACATTTATTACATTGGTGATCTGATCCAGCGGACTGAAAACGAACTGTTGAAGACGCCGAACCTCGGGCGCAAGTCATTGAACGAGATCAAGGAAGTCCTGGCGGCACGTGGACTGACGCTTGGCATGAAGTTGGAGAACTGGCCACCTGCAGGGATGGAACGGCAGTAATTTTCTGGGATAACCAAGCGAACCGCCCGCTCAAAGTCGAGTCGGGATCGAAGATTCGCAACTTTAAGACACTGAATCGGAGCTAAACATGCGTCATGGACACGGACTGCGCAAACTCAACCGCACGAGCTCACATCGGCTCGCGATGTTGCGCAATATGACTAACTCGTTGTTGCGGCACGAAGCGATCAAAACAACGCTGCCGAAGGCGAAGGAGCTACGGCGTGTGGTCGAGCCCCTAATTACGCTCGGTCGCGAGCCAACGGTGGCGAACAAGCGCTTGGCGTTCAATCGGCTGCGCGACCGCGAGATCGTCGTCAAGCTGTTCAGCGAAATCGGCCCACGCTATGCCGCTCGCAACGGCGGCTACACGCGCATTCTGAAGATGGGGTTCAGGGTGGGCGATAACGCGCCGATGGCGTTCATGGAGCTGGTCGATCGTCCACAGCCAGTCGCCGCCGAGGACGACGACTCAGCGACGTAGCAGCCGATGACGGAGGCGCTGCTTGTGCTGACAAACTGTCCAGACGAAGCGGCGGCTGATCGCATCGCGCTGGCGCTGGTCGAGCAATCCCTAGCGGCGTGCGTGAACCGGTTAGCCCCAGTCCAGTCAATCTATCGCTGGAAAGGTAATGTCGAGCGCGCGACCGAAGTGCCGCTGCTAATCAAGACGACGCGCGAGCGTTACGGTGACGTTGAGCAAGCGATACGGCACCTGCATCCCTACGACGTCCCGGAAATCATTGCGCTGCCCATCGCGGCCGGCCACGCTGCTTATTTGCGCTGGATTGAATCGGAAACGACGCGGTCGATCGTCGCGTAGCAACTCACTGCCTTTCTTCGCGCAGCCAGCGCGCAACCTGCAGTCCGAAGTAAGTCAGTATCCCGTCGGCGCCGGCTCGCTTAAATGAGAGCATCGATTCGAGTACAACCTTCTTTTCGTCCAGCCAACCGTTGGCGGCAGCAGCCTTCAGCATCGAATATTCGCCGCTTACCTGGTAGACGAACGTCGGTGCCTTGTACGCGTCTTTGATTCGCCGCACGATATCAAGGTAAGGCATCCCGGGCTTGACCATCACCATGTCTGCGCCTTCTGCAAGATCGAGCCCGACTTCCCAGAGCGCTTCATCGGTGTTCGCCGGGTCCATCTGATAGGTCATTTTGTTCGACGCCCCGAGATTTGCCGACGACCCAACCGCGTCACGAAAAGGAGCGAAAAAAGAGCTCGCATACTTAGCCGAGTACGCCATGATGCGAGTGTGTATGGCGCCGTTGTCCTCGAGCGCCTCGCGAATCGCACCGATGCGGCCGTCCATCATGTCGCTCGGCGCGATGACGTCAACGCCGGCTTGCGCCTGCAAGAGCGCCTGTTGCCTCAGAACCTCGATCGTTTCGTCGTTCAATACGTAGCCGGCGGAATCCACGACGCCGTCCTGGCCATGGGTCGTATAGGGATCGAGCGCGACGTCTGTCAGGACGCCGAGCTCCGGAAATCGTTGCTTCAATTGGCGCGCGATTCGCAGCACGATGCCGTCGGGATTCGTTGCTTCACGGCCGTCGGGCGATTTGAGCGACTGTTCAATGACTGGAAACAACGCGATGACTGGTATCTGCAACCGTGCGCATTCTTCGGCGATCGGCATCAGCCGATCCATTGATACGCGCTCAACGCCAGGCATCGACGCGACAGGTTCAACGCGGTTCTTGCCGTCCAGCACAAAGACCGGATAAATCAAATCGTCGGTTGTGACCCGATGCTCGCGCATGAGCCGACGCGAAAAGTCGTCGCGGCGCATGCGCCGCATTCGTACCGACGGATACTTGCCGAGGATCTGCATGCAATCTCCTGTTGTGGCGTCTTATTAGCCGCTGCGCACGGCAACGTCAACTGCGCAGCCACCCGGAAAGGATGTAGGCCAGTTCGTCGATCCCTTGCCGCTTCAGCGCCGAGAACAATTGGGCGGTGGCGCTCGCGCCGATTTGAGCCGCTCGCTGGTGCGCGGCGGCGAGCGCGGCTTTCTTCTCTGCGTTGTTCAGTTGATCCGACTTTGTCAGCAGGAAGTGCAACGATGATTCGCGCTGGCGCACGAAGCTGATTAGTGCTTCGTCGCCGTGCATCAATGGACGGCGCGCATCCATGACGATCACGATTCCGACCAACGTCTGGCGCGACGAGACGTAGCCACCGACCAGCTCATCCCATTGGCTGCGCTGCGCCTGTGGTGCCTGCGCGAACCCGTAGCCCGGCAGGTCGACTAACGTCCCGCGCGGCACGATTTGCTTGTTTTCATCGCGCTCCGAAAGCTCGAAGAAATTCAGAAGCTGTGTTCGGCCTGGCGTCTTGCTGGCGAATGCCAATCGCTTCTGCCCAGTCAGCACATTGATCGCGCTCGATTTGCCGGCGTTCGAACGCCCTGCGAAGGCGATCTCCGGTAGTGCCGGCGCCGGTAAGGCATCGAGTTCAGCTACGGACATCACAAACCGGGCGGAACGGAAAAGCTGCACTGACCAGGCGCTCCGGGCTGCAAAGCACTGCGTACGGTTGCGTAGAATACGCGGCGATTTGCCGAGACAGCGAGATGGTTGTCGGCACGTGTCCTTTTTGTCTGGAGAGAGTGCTTGATGAAATTAGCCCGCTGCCTGCGTTTGATGGTTTGCTTGGCCGTCGTGGCGGGCTTAAGCGCACCTCTGATTGGCAATGCTCAGATGAAGCCGGCGCCGACGGTCGATCCTGCCCGTGGCCAACAGATTGCGTCGCAGGTATGTGCTGCGTGCCATGGTCCAGATGGCAATTCAGCGGCAACCGCCAACCCGCGCCTCGCGCAGCAGCACTCCGAGTATCTATACAAGCAGTTACTCGATTACACCGTCAGGCAGGGACAACAGCGGCCGGCGCGCGAGAATGCAATCATGAATGGCATCGCGTCGCAGTTGTCGGATGACGACAAGCGCAACGTCTCGGCGTGGTTTGCGGGTCAGATGGCGCAACTAAATACAGCACGAAATAAACAGACGTTGGAGCTTGGACAGCGCATCTGGCGCGCCGGATTGCCTGAAAAGTCGCTGCCCGCGTGTTCCGGCTGCCATAACCCCGCGGGCCTCGGTATCCCTATCCAATATCCACGACTGGCTGCTCAGCACGCGGAGTACGTTGAAGCGACCTTGAAGGACTTTCGTCAGGGAACGCGTCGCAATAACCTGGCGATGCAAGAGATTGCTGCGAAACTGTCCGATAGCGAGATTCGGGCCGTGGCGGATTTCGTGCAGGGACTGCGACTCAAAGAAGCTGCCCAATAGCACTAAGGTAAGCGCGATTCTGTCGCGAACAACTCTTCGATCGTTTCGCGCTTTCGCACGCAGTGCGATTTGGAACCGTTCACCATCACTTCGGCGGGCCGGCCTCTGCTGTTGTAATTAGAGCTCATTGCCATCGCGTAGGCGCCCGCACTCGCTATTGCGAGTAAATCTCCGGGCTGGACCGCGAGGTCCCGATCACGCGCCAGCCAATCGGCTGATTCGCATACCGGACCGACGACGTCGTACTGTTTGACGTCACCACTGCGCGGCACAACGGGCATTACGTTCATCCAGGCGTCATACATCGCGGGCCGAATCAGATCGTTCATCGCTGCATCGACGATCGCAAAATTTTTTGACTCGCCGGGTTTCAAATATTCAACACGCGTGAGTAAAACGCCGGCGTTGCCGACGATCGAGCGCCCGGGTTCGAAGATCACTCGCTTACTTCCATGACCGCGCGCATCGAGTCGGGCCAGCAGCGCTTCGATCAAGTCCGAGGCCTGCGGGGGCGACTCGTTCTGATAGCGAATTCCCAATCCTCCGCCCATATCGATGTGGCGAAGAACAATCTTTTCGCGCTCGAGCGAGTCGACCAGGTCGATGATGCGATCGGCGGCCTCAACATACGGCGCAATCTCGGTGATCTGAGAGCCGATGTGACAGCCCAGGCCGACTAGCTCCAACGCTGGTCTCGTGCTCGCGATCCGGCAAAGTGCCAGAGTGTCTGCGTACGCAACGCCAAATTTATTGGTTTTCAGTCCGGTTGAAATGTGACGATGAGTCTTTGCATCAATGTCGGGGTTGACACGCAGGGCTACGCGCGCGCGTAGTTGTAACTGGCGTGCGGCGGCATCGATGCGATCAAGCTCCGCAGCAGACTCAACGTTGAAGCAGGCGACATTAGCGGTCAGGGCGGCTTCGATCTCGGTTTTATTCTTTCCAACGCCGGAGAAAACAGTTTTGCTGGCGTCCCCACCCGCGGCGAGCACGCGCGCAAGTTCGCCGCCCGAGACAATGTCAAAGCCGGCGCCGCGCCGCGCCAGCACATCCAGTACCGCCAGATTCGAATTGGCCTTGACGGCGTAACACACCTGCGCACTTCGACCCTTCAGCGCCGAATCGTAGGCGTCATAAGCACGTTCAATCGCGCGGCGGGAATACACGTACAGCGGTGTGCCATAGCGTTCTGCCAGCGCGTCGAGCGCAGCGTCTTCGCAGTACAGCTGGTTTTCGCGGTAGCTGAATCCCTCGCTGTCAGGCAGCGCGAGACTCATTTCTGTTCTGAGGTGGCTGGTACGTCCGGGAAAGGACGATCCACGGATTTTGTCGGCGCTGGAGATTGCTGTGCGGAGGGCGGCGGCGGCAAAGTGAGCGGACCTTTCTGACCACAAGCCAAGAGCGTGGATGCCGTAACAGCGACGAGTATCGTTGTGGCGAATCGCATGGCGATCAATCTAACATGAGCGAATCAGAATTCGTTGAACTGGCCGAGGCCACGCTGGCTGCGATCGAGCGCGCGGTCGATGCGGCCGCAATCGATATCGAGGCGTCGCGTGCGGGAAACGTGCTGACGCTCGAACTTGGCGATGCATCAAAGGTGATCGTCAATAGCCAGACACCGATGCAGCAGATATGGGTCGCTGGCAAGACTGGTGCGTTTCACTATGCGCGCAGCGGTGATCGATGGCTCGATACGCGCGACGGTAGCGAGTTGTTTGCAGCGCTGTCGCGACTGATCTCAGCGCAGGGCGGTGAAGCGGTCGTGTTGCGAGGCTAACGAGGCGCTAGAAGATCTGTTCGCGCACCGACTCGCGTTTGACTTGCTCCTCCGGCGGCAGCATGTCTTCGAGACCGACGCTGGCCACGCCGTTACCCGGCTGATGCTCGGCAAAGTAGAACTCGCCCCCGAGATTGACAACGCCACTGGGAACTTCGCGTACGGCTTCGGGCACTCCCTTAAGCGCTTTGGCCATGTAAGAAATCCAGATCGGTAACGCAAGTCCGCCGCCGGTCTCACGCTCGCCAAGCGGCCGCGGCTGATCGAACCCCATCCACCCGACCGCCACAAGATCACCACCGTAGCCTGCAAACCATGCGTCGTGCGAGTCGTTGGTCGTTCCCGTCTTGCCGGCGATATCGGGCCGCTTCAATGCGCTCCCGGCACGCGCTGCCGTGCCGTAGCGCGCGACGTCCTTCAGCAGGCTATCCATCAGAAACGCATTGCGAGCGCCCAGCACTCGATTGGCCTCGTCACCCGCCTGCAACGGCTTCGCTTCCATCAGCACCTTGCCGGTAGCGTCGGTGATTTTCGCAACCAAATGCATATTGGTTCTATAGCCGCCGTTGGCAAACACCGAATACGCATTGAGCATCTGCCAAGGCGTGACGGCACCCGCGCCGAGCGCCATCGTCAAGTAGGCCGGATGCCTTTCGGCGTCGAAGCCGAATCGACTCACCCAGTCCTGTGCGTACCGAGGGCCGATGGCCTGCAGGATTCGAACCGAAACCAGGTTCTTCGATCGCGCTAGCCCCTGTCGCAGGCGCATCGGACCGTCGAACTTGCCATCGTAGTTTTTGGGCTCCCAAAGTTGACCTCCGGTCAGATTGGGGTCGATGCTGATCGGTGCGTCGTTGATCAGCGTGCTCGGCATGAAGCCCTTTTCTAACGACGCCGAATAGATGAAAGGTTTGAAGCTCGATCCCGGCTGGCGCCACGCCTGAGTGACATGGTTGAATTTGTTCAGGTTGAAGTCGAACCCTCCGACCAGAGCCTTGACTTGTCCATCCTTCGAGCTGGCGGAAACGAAGGCAGCCTCGACTTGCGGCAACTGCACGATCTGCCAGATTCCCTTGTCATCGCGGGTGATGCGAATCACGGCGCCCGGAACGATCTTGCGGTTGGGCTGCGCCTTCGCTGATAAAGAAGGTGCGGCAAATCGCAGGCCGTCAGCCTTGATTTCAACCGTCGAGCCGCCTTGCACCATCGCCTTGACCGCGGCGGGTGACGCTTCAAGCACCACCGCAGGCACGAGGTTGGGACTGTCGATCGCTTCGACCAGGGCATCCTCGATGCGCTGCTCGCGCACGACCGGATCGGAGTGCAACTCGATGAACGCTTCTGGACCACGGTAGCCGTACTTGCGGTCGTAGGCGAGCACTTGTGCGCGCAGTGCGGTGTAGGCCGTCTCCTGGTCTTCTTTGCGAAGCGTCGTAAAGACGTTCAATCCGCGCGTATAGGTCTCGTCGCGGAACACCTCAAACACCAACTGCCGCGCCAGCTCGGCTGCATATTCAGCGTGTAGTCGTACTTTGAAAGCCTGTTCGACGGCGTAGTTGGCGGCGCGTGGCTTCAGTTCCTGCGCCAGCGCTGCGTCGTGCGTCGCCTGATCTATGTAATTGAGCTGCAGCATGCGCGCTAGGACGTACTGCTGCCGGCCCTTGGCGCGCTTTGGATTCACGAACGGGTTGTAGGCCGCGGGCGCGACGGGTAAGCCCTGCCAGCGTCGCCACCTCTGCCGTCGTCAAATCCTTCAGCTTCTTTCCGAAATAGATCTGTGACGCCGAAGCAAAACCATACGCGCGCTGCCCAAGAAAGATCTGATTCGCATAGACCTCGAATATCCGGTCCTTCGAAAGCGACGACTCGATCTTGTACGCCAGCGCGATCTCATACAACTTTCGCACGTAGCTGCGTTCGGAGCTCAGGAAGAAGGTCCGCGCGAGCTGCATCGTGATCGTGCTGCCGCCCTGCCCGCGACGCCCCGAGGCGAAGTTGGCCACGAAACGCCCGCGCGAGCCCGGCATAGTCGACGCCATGATGCTGATAGAAGCTGTCATCCTCGGCGGCGAGAATGGCCTTCTTCAGCTCGTCCGGAATTTCCGATAACGGCACAAACTCGCGCCGCTCTTCGCCAAATTCCCCGATCAATATGCCGTCAGCGGTCCACACGCGTAGTGGAATCTTGGGACGGTAGTCGGTCAATGCATCGATCGGCGGCAGATTCGCATAAACGATTGCAAAGACGAATGTCGCAAGCAACAGACCGGTTGCTGCGCCGCCGATCGCCAGGATCCCCAACATGCGCAGAACGCGCCAATACCACGCCAGCGGTGCCAGTGGCGCCTCATCGTCGTAATCGGCGGAATTGCGGGAGCTCACGTGTCTTCTGGTGATCGGCGTTCGCAACTGCGAGTTAGGCGTGTGAGCGACCGCTTTTTTGCGCTTCGCTGCTGGCGGAGTACGAGATTATAGGAGCCGGTATGGGCAAGCGCGTTCGCTTGAAAAGGTCACGTTGGACGTGCGCTGGCGACAGATGTTCGTTGTTAATCCCTCAAAGAGGGCACGATTAGGCCGAACACGGGGCTTGTGTGGCTTTTGCGTATGTTGATAGGATTTCGCGTAGCGTCAGATAAATCTGCGGTAAACGCTCGAAACATAAGGAAAAACGGGTTCGATTCCGCCCGCCAATTGGCATCTTGGGGGATCGAAGAGACGGGTGTCCGTTTCTTCGCTCATTGTCTCGCTGATTCACGGAGTGCGCGCTTAAGCACTCGTTCATGCGTCGCCTGCTGGGAGCATCACCTTGGCCTTTGATATGCCTTTTTCGCCTAAAGCGCCGCCGCTGATCGGCCTTGATATCGGCTCGTCGAGCGTGAAGATCGTCGAGTTGTCCGAGGCCGGCAAGGGCACGTTGCGCCTCGAGCGCTATGCCATCGAGCCACTGCCACGCGGCTCGGTGGTCGACGGCAACGTCGACAAGATCGATGTGGTTGCTGAGGCGGTGAGGCGAGCCTGGCGCCGCGCGGGCGGCAAAGTGAAAAACGTAGCGATGGCATTGCCGGCGTCGGCGGTCATCACGAAACGAATTGCATTGCCGGGAAACCTGCGCGAAGAAGAGTTGGAAATGCAGGTTGAGAGCGAGGCCAATCAATACATTCCGTTTGCGCTGGATGAGGTCAGCCTCGATTTTCAAGTGCTCGGCGCCATTCCGAACGCGCCGGACGACGTCGAAGTACTGATCGCCGCTTCGCGCAAGGAAAAAGTTGAGGACCGCGTCGCGGTGGCACAAGCGGCGGGACTTAAGCCAATGGTGGTTGATGTCGAGTCGTATTCGGCGCGCTCGGCGATCGAGCGGCTGATCGAGCAACTGCCTAATAACGGGGAGGGTCTGGTTATCGCGGTCTTTTACATCGGCGCGAACACGACAAGCGTCACCGTGATGCACGACGGCGAGGCAATTTACGAACGCGAGCAACCGTTCGGAGGGCAACAGCTGACCGGCGACATTTCGCGTACCTATGGAATTCCTAGCGAGGAAGCCGAGCAGAAAAAACGCAGTGGCGATCTACCCGCTGATTACGAAACGGCAGTGCTGAAGCCGTTTATCGATACCGCGACGATCGAGATCACCCGTGCACTGCAGTTCTTCTTCACTTCGACCCCATATAGCCGTGTCGATCAGATCATGTTGGCCGGCGGATCTGCGGTCCTTAGCGGGCTGCCCGAGGCTCTAATGGAGCGCTCGCAGGTTCCGGCTTCGGTGATCTCGCCGTTCAAGGGAATGGAGATTTCATCCAATATTCGCGAGAAACAGTTGAGGCTCGATGCACCCGCGCTGCTAACGCCTTGCGGACTGGCGATGCGGAGGTTTGACCGATGACAACGCCGCGCGTCAATCTATTGCCGCATCGCGAGGCGAGACGCGAGCGGCAGAAGAAAGTTTTCTGGTTCATGACCGGACTGTCGGTCGTGGCAGGCCTGTTGATGATCGCGGTCGTCTGGACCGTGCTGCAGGGGTACATCTCGAATCAGGAATCGCGCAATGAGTTTATTCGCGCCGAAAATCGCAAACTCGATACGCAGATCAAGGAGATTGCGTCGCTGCGGGCCGAGATCGATGGCCTGCGCGCACGTCAGCGCGCGGTCGAGGACCTGCAAGCCGACCGCAACCTGCCTGTTTATTTGATCGATGAAGTTGCCAAGCAAGTGCCTGAAGGCATCTATTTGCGCGGCATCAAGCAGGAAGATCGAAGAGTCAACGTCAGCGGCTGGGCAGCGTCCAATGAGCGCGTATCGGAGTTCCTGCGCAATTTGCAGAACAACTCCCGCGTGCTTGAGCGCCCGGAACTGATCGAGATCAAGGTCGCCGGCGCAGGTCCGCAGGGCGTCAATCGCCGCGTTTTCGAGTTTTCGCTGAATTTTTCGCTGAAGCAAACTCCGGAGCGGGCATTGATGCAGGCGGCTCAGCCAGGTGCACCTCGGTCGGCCCTGGTGCCGACGTCCCCCGTACCCACTGCTGTGCAATCGACGCCGAATATCACGTCGTCTTCGGCGCCTGCCCCTGCAGCGCCGGCAACCAAGTAGGAACGAGGAATCGATGGCAACCGGTCGTAGTCTGGCATCACAGTTTCAAGGCTTGAGCCTGGATAACGTCGGCTCTTGGCCGATGGCACCGCGCATCGCGATGTGGGTGTTCCTGATTTTGGTTTGTGGCGTAGGGGGCTGGTTCGGTCTTTGGAGCGGTCAGAAAGAGCAGCTCGAGCAACTGCAGACCGAAGAGGAGAAGCTCAAAGACGAATACAAGGGCAAGCTGCAGCAGGCCGTGAATCTTGAAGAATTGCGTAAGCAGCGCGAGCAGGTGAGTCAGTACGTCTTAACGCTGGAAAAGCAGTTACCGAGCAAATCCGAAATGGACGCACTGCTGTCCGACATTAATCAGGCGGGTGTGGGACGAGGGCTCGACTTTGAGCTTTTCCGACCGGGCCAGACCAATGTTCGTGAATATTATGCAGAGCTGCCCATCGCGGTCAAAGTATCGGGCAAGTATCACGATCTAGGAGCGTTTGCGAGCGATATCGCCAACCTGCCGCGCATCGTGACGCTGAACAACGTCAACGTTCAGGCTGGCAAGGGCGGAACGCTATCGTTTGATGCCACGGCCAAGACGTATCGATATCTGGACCCAGAAGAGATCGCTGCGCAGCGCGCGGCGAAGGCGAAGCTCGAGAAGAAAGGGCCTGGCAAGTGAAACCCTCAATGACTTTGATGCGCTTTGGCGCAATGGCGTCCGCTACGTTGCTGTTGACCGCTTGCGGTGGCGGCAACGAAGCCGAATTGCGGACCTGGATGGACGATACGCGCAAGACGATGCGGCCGACCACGCAGCCTGTACCCGAGCCGAAGCAGTTCACGCCGTTTAGCTACGAGGCAAAAGCACTGATCGATCCGTTCGATCCGCAAAAGATGATCCTTGCCGCCGCGCGACAGGCGCAATCGCGCTCAAGCACCAGTTCGATACGGCCGGATCTCGATCGCCGTCGTGAAATGCTTGAAGGATATCCGCTGGATCAGCTGAAGATGGTGGGGACGCTGCGTCAGGCCGGCAATCAGGTGGCGTTGATCGACGCCGCCGGTCAGACCTTCATGGTTCGTCGCGGCAACTACATCGGACAGAATTTTGGATTGGTTACTCAGATTTCTGAGACCGAAGTTGATTTGAAGGAAATCGTTCAAGACGCAGCGGGCGAATGGATCGAACGGCCCACCAAGCTGGAATTGCAAGAAGCCGCCCAGAGACAAGCTGGGCAACAAGGGAGCAAGCGATGAGTATCAGTGTCCAAAATGTGGCCGTGTGCTTGTCGCGAGTAGCGGCGATGCTGGGCTTAATCGCATCGTCGTCGGTGGCTTGGGCTCAGACCGCGTCCGCAGATGCGAGCAACGCGATCGAGCGTGTCGATGCCATCCAGACAAGCAGTGGCGTGGTAGTCAGCATCGAGCTGAAGAATGCGCCCCAGGGAGTGCCCGCGAGTTTTTCAGTGGCAAATCCGGCGCGTGTCGCTCTTGACATGCCAGCGACCGTCAACGGCCTGGGCAAGAACATGGTCGAGCTGAATCAGGGCGACGTACGTTCGGTCAACGTGGTGCAATCTGGAGGTCGCTCGCGCGTCGTTGTGAATCTGAAGAGGGCATTGACACACACGGTGTCGATCGAAGGCAAGCGGGTTTTGGTTGCGCTCGGCGGTGCAGCCGATACCAGCTCATTCCGCGCGCCACCCGGAACGTCAGCAGCCACAATGGCGCAAGCCTCACCTTCAGGTGCAGCACCTGTTACCGAAGGACCGTCCGCGTTCACTGGCGGCCGTGCCCTGCGTGGAATTGATTTCCGGCGCGGCGCTGAAAATGAAGGTCGAGTTGTTGTCGATTTGTCCGATCCGAACACGAATGTCGATATTCGCCAGCAGGGAAATAGCGTCATCGTCGATTTTCAAAACACGACGTTGCCGGATAGTCTGAAACGCCGGCTGGACGTGTCCGATTTTGCAACGCCGGTCGCGCAGGTTACGGCGAGCCAGCAAGGCAACAACGCGCGCCTAGTTATCGAGCCGCGCGGCGTGTGGGAACACAACGCCTACCAAAGCGATACGCGCTTCGTGCTCGAAGTCCGGCCGGTGCGCGAGGATCCGACGCGGCTGTTTCAGGGAACACGTCAAGGCTATCAGGGCGAGCGCTTGTCGTTGAACTTCCAGAACGTCGACGTGCGCTCTTTGCTGCAGGTGATTGCCGATTTCACAAATCTGAACATCATTACCAGCGATTCAGTGGGCGGCACGATTACTTTGCGCTTAAAGGACGTTCCGTGGGACCAGGCGCTCGACATCATCTTGCAAAGCAAGGGTCTGGATATGCGGAAGAACGGCAACGTGGTGTTGGTTGCGCCGCGTGACGAAATCGCCGCGAAGGAAAAGCTCGAGCTCGAATCGCGGAATCAGATCGCAGATCTCGAGCCGCTGCGCTCCGAGGTGTTCGTCGTCAACTATCAGAAGGCTGAGGATGTGCGCAAACTGTTGAGCGACGAGAAGCAGCGCTTTATTTCCAAGCGCGGCAGCGTGGCGGTTGACACGCGCACAAATCAGGTTTTTGTCCAGGACACGACGGCACGACTCGAAGACGTCCGCAGGCTGCTGCAGAGAATCGATATTCCGGTACCGCAGGTGTTGATCGAGGCGCGAATCGTCGAAGCCGATGATCGTTTCAGCCGCAATCTCGGCGTCCGATTCGGGTATGGCCGGGTGACTAATGAAGTGGCTGTGGGTGGACAAAATGTGCTGCCGACGTTACCAGGCGCCGGTGGTATCGGCGGAGGAGGTGGCGTTGTCGGCGGCGTTACCACGGTCAACTCGAATTACGTCAACTTACCTGCTGCAGGTATCGGTGGCTTCAATCCAGGCTCCTTTAATTTGACCCTGTTCAACAGTGCGCTTACACGCCTGATCAATCTCGAACTGAACGCGCTGGAAGCGGATGGGCGCGGCAAGATTATTTCTAGTCCGCGTGTCGTGACGGCAGACAAGGTGAAGGCCGTCATCGAGCAGGGAACCGAGATCCCATATCAGCAGTCGACGTCCAGCGGGGCTACATCGGTTTCCTTTAGAAAAGCGGTATTAAAGCTTGAGGTGACTCCGCAGATCACTCCAGAGGGCGCAATCTTTCTTGACGTCAAGGTCAACAAGGACACTCGCGGGCAGGAGACCCTGTCTGGACCCGCAATTGATACTAAGAACGTGCAGACGCAGGTTCTGGTCGAAAACGGCGGGACCGTCGTTCTCGGCGGCATCTACGAGCAGCAGGATCGGACGACCGTGACCAAAGTTCCGTTTTTTGGTGATCTTCCGGTCGTTGGCAACCTTTTCAAGAACACGTCGTCGATCAACGATCGCACCGAGTTGATCATCTTCATCACGCCGCGCGTTATATCGGAGCGGGTCAACGCGGCGATGCGTTAAATTCGTCGCTGCTTGAAAGAGGGCCGCGCCATGCGGCTCTTTTTTTTCGCGGCCAGAAGCCGTCTCGTATGCAAACCAACCTGCGCTCAGTATTCCTGATCGGCATGATGGGTGCAGGCAAGTCGACTGTTGGCAGGCTCCTCGCTGAACAGTTGAATTATCAATTCGTCGACGCCGACCGCGAGCTGGAGGCGCGCAGCGGCGTGCCGATACCGACGATTTTCGAGATCGAAGGTGAAGAAGGCTTTCGAAGGCGTGAGGTTGGGCTGCTTGACGAACTGACGCAGCGTCCAGGCATTGTGCTTGCGACGGGCGGCGGCGCTGTTCTTGACCCAGGGCTCGCCAAGTCGATGAAAGAGCGCGGCTTGGTGATTTATCTGCGTGCGAGTGCCGATGAAATTTTCCGGCGTACCCGCCAGGACCGCTCGCGGCCATTGCTGCAAACTCCAAACCCACGTGCGCGGATAGATCAGCTGCTCGCCGAGCGCGAGCCGCTGTATGAGAAGGCGGCAGACCTTGTTTTCCAGTCTGCGGCTTCGAACCCGCGCCGGCTCGTGGCGAGGCTTTTGGAGAATCCACAAGTGAAGGCGATCGCGATTCGAAGTTCGTGATCCGTCACGCGTTCGTACGCGACTTAAACTGACGCATGCGGCGCATCACTGTCAATCTGAACGAGCGTTCTTATCCGATCGAAATCGGCAGCGGCTTACTCGATCGCCTGCACGATTTCACTGCTCCGCTGACGCCAACCTCGATTTCTGTAGTCACCAATACCGTCGTCGGGCCGCTTTACGCGCACCGTGCCCAAAAGGGATTGACGGGAGTCGCGACCCACGTCATTGAGTTGGCGGACGGTGAGCAGCACAAGCAATGGGCTGCTGTGTCGCACGTGTTGAATGCGCTGGTCGACGCGCGCGTCGATCGTCGCGGACTCATCGTCGCTCTCGGGGGTGGCGTCGTTGGAGATATTGCAGGCTTCGCGGCATCGATCTACATGCGCGGCATTCGGTACGTCCAAGTGCCGACTACTTTACTGGCTCAGGTCGATTCATCGGTGGGCGGTAAGACTGGCATCAACCATCGGAGCGGCAAGAACCTGATTGGCGCGTTTCACCAGCCCACTGCGGTCATTAGCGATACCGATACGCTGCGCACACTGCCGCCGCGTGAGTTGTCGGCAGGACTGGCTGAAGTTTTGAAGCACGGCTTGCTCGCCGATCGTGACTATTTCGAACGCATGGTGGCGTCAATCGAGGCGATGCGCGCGCACGATTCGTCTGCGCTGGCAGCTGCGATTGCTGGATCATGCGAGATCAAGGCGTCGGTGGTCGCCCGTGACGAACGTGAATCGGGTGAGCGAGCGCTGCTCAATCTTGGTCATACGTTCGGTCATGCAATCGAGGCGATAACAGGTTATTCGAGCTGGCTGCACGGCGAGGCGGTCGGGTGCGGCTTGGTGTTGGCGGCTGAACTATCCCGTCTGCTGGGCACACTGTCGGCCTCGGATGTGCAAGTGATCGAGAGTGCAGTATCGCGTGCCGGTTTGCCAACTCGAGTCGAAGGGCTGTCCGCACTCAGCGCCGTCGAAGCAATGCGCGGCGACAAGAAGACCGAAGCCGGCCAGATGCGTTTTATCGTTCTGGATCGAATCGGCCGCGCAACGCAACGTACCGTTCCTCAAGGACTGTTGTTGCAGGCGCTGACCGCGCGCGGATTTCTATGAGCCGGATTCAGATGGAAAACGGGACGCTGGCTCCGTACGCGGCGCATGCCAGTCGGTCACGCGGCCGCCTTCATCATGAAACGGACGCCATTGGTCGCACCCACTTTCAACGAGATCGCGATCGCATCATTCATTCGGCGGCTTTCCGGCGCCTCGAATACAAGACGCAGGTCTTCGTCAATCACGAAGGGGATTTGTTCCGAACGCGGCTCACGCATTCGTTGGAAGTCGCGCAGATTGGACGTGCGGTCGCGTGCAACCTGCGTTTGAACGAAGACCTGGTCGAAGCGATAGCGCTTGCACACGATCTTGGGCATACGCCTTTCGGGCATGCCGGTCAGGAAGCGCTACACGAGTGCATGAAGCCCCACGGCGGTTTCGAGCACAATCTGCAGTCTCTGCGCGTCGTTGACGTAATCGAAGAGCGCTACGCGGCGTTTGACGGCCTCAATCTGACTTTTGAGACGCGCGAAGGCATTCTCAAGCACTGTTCGCCGAAGAACGCGCGTGAATTGGGCGAGGTCGGTAAGCGGTTTCTGACCAAGCAGCAGCCGAGTCTCGAAGCCCAAATCGCAAATCTGGCTGACGAGATTGCCTACAGCAACCATGACATCGACGACGGCCTGAGGTCCGGGCTTTTGCAGCTGTCGCAACTCGAGCAGGTGCCGCTATTCGCGCGTCACGCGCGTAGTGTGCAGGACGAATATCCGGCGCTCGTCGAGCGTCGCATGATTCACGAAACGGTGCGGCGCATGATCAACACGCTGGTAGTTGATCTGACCGAAGAGTCGAGGCGGCGCATTTCATCAGTTGCGCCGGCCGATATCGACGCCGTTCGCGCTGCCCCGACACTCGCAGCATTTTCAGCGGCGATGCGCGCCGACGCCGATGAGCTCAAGTCGTTCCTCCACGACCATCTTTATCGGCACTACCGGGTCATGCGCATGTCGACCAAGGCACGCCGGATCGTCACGGATTTGTTTAACGCTTTTGTCGAGGAGCCCAGGCTGTTACCAACCGATCATCAGAAGCGCGCCGGAGGCGACGCCCATCGCGCGATAGCGGACTATGTGGCCGGAATGACCGATCGTTACGCGATCAAGGAACATCGGCGCCTGTTTGCGATCGACGCTTAAAGTGGCCGTTGCGTTTCGCATCACGGCAAATCGCGTCTGTCGGTTGAAGCGTGTTTTCGGTTGAAAGGGTTGCTGCATCGCAGTAAAGTTGTCGTCTGCTACGAGAGGACCGCGGATGGTTTCACGCCTGTTTTCGGATCAAGTCACTGCCGCCGTCGATCACGCGGCCCGGGAAGGCTTGTATTCGAGCTGCGAACACGATGCGTGCGGCGTGGGGTTCGTTGCGAACATCAAAGGCCGGGCAAGCCACGCACTGGTGCAGCAGGCGCTGTTGATCCTGCAAAACCTCAACCATCGCGGCGCTGTTGGAGCCGATCCGCTATGCGGCGACGGCGCCGGCGTGTTGATTCAGATTCCGGACGCGTTTTATCGCGAGGAGCTTGCCAAGGGTTCGCTCGCTCTGCCTCCGCAGGGTGAGTATGGCGTCGGCATGATCTTCCTGCCACGCGAGCACGCGTCGCGGTTGGCGTGCGAGCAGGAGTTGGAACGCACGGTACGCGCCGAGGGTCAAGTCGTGCTGGGCTGGCGAGATGTGCCGTTGGATCGCGACATGCCGATGTCGCCGCTGGTCAAGGACCGCGAGCCAGTGATCCGGCAGATCTTCATCGGCCGTGGCGCCGACGTAATGGTCCCCGATGCGTTGGAGCGCAAGCTTTACGTGATTCGCAAGACTGCGAGCCACAAGATCCAGGCGTTGAAGCTCCAGCATGGCAAGGAATATTTCGTGCCGTCGATGTCGACGCGCACGATCGTCTACAAAGGCCTCTTGCTCGCTGATCAGGTTGGCCGTTACTACCGCGATCTGCGCGACCCGCGAGTTGTTTCTGCGATCGCACTCGTGCATCAGCGCTTCTCGACCAACACGTTTCCGTCGTGGGAGCTCGCGCATCCCTATCGCCTGGTGGCACACAACGGCGAGATCAACACGGTCAAGGGAAATTTCAACTGGATGCGAGCGCGTGAGCGGGTGATGTCATCACCGGTGCTGCGCGGGGATCTTGCAAAGCTCTTTCCGTTGATTTACGAAGGCCAGTCCGATACCGCGTGTTTCGATAATGCGCTCGAGCTGTTGATCATGAGCGGGTATCCGATCGCGCACGCGATGATGATGATGATTCCGGAAGCGTGGGAGCAGCACACGCTGATGGACGAGTCGCGGCGCGCGTTCTACGAGTACCACGCCGCAATGATGGAACCGTGGGATGGGCCGGCTGCAATAGCGTTTACCGACGGTGTTCGCATTGGCGCGACGCTCGATCGCAACGGCTTGCGCCCCGCGCGCTACATCGTCACCGATGACGACATGGTCGTGATGGCCTCCGAGGTCGGCGTACTGCCGATTCCCGAAAGCCGTATCGTCAAGAAGTGGCGTCTGCAGCCGGGCAAGATGTTTTTGATCGACACCGAGCAGGGTCGCATCATCGATGACGCTGAGCTTAAGCAGCAGCTCGCGTCGAGTAAGCCATATAAAGAGTGGATCAAGCGCATTCGAATCAAGCTCGACGGCATCAACATTCAGGACGGGTTCGCGGAAGGGCGAAGGCCGCGCTCGGCGGCAAAGCTTGACGTGCCGCTGCTCGATCGTCAGCAAGCTTTCGGCTTTACGCAGGAGGACGTGCGTTTGCTGATGGAGCCGATGGCCATCGCGGCTGAGGAAGCGGTAGGCTCGATGGGCAACGACACTGCATTGCCGGTCCTATCCGACCGCGCCAAGCCGCTTTACAACTATTTCAAGCAGCTGTTTGCGCAGGTGACCAATCCGCCGATCGATCCGATTCGCGAACAACTGGTGATGTCGCTGGTGAGCTTTATCGGACCGAAGCCGAATTTGCTCGATATCAACAACGTGAACCCGCAGATGCGGCTCGAAGTCAGCCAGCCGATTCTCGGCTTCGCCGATATCGAAAAAATCCGCGCGATCGAGAAGTATTCGTCCAACAAGTTTCGCTCATTCGAGCTCGACGTCTGCTATCCGCTTTCCTGGGGCAAAGCAGGAGTCGAGGCGCGGCTTGCGTCACTGTGCGCGCAGGCGGTCGACGCGATCGGTGCCGGCTACAACCTTTTATTGATTACCGATCGTTCGCTCGATGCGGACACGGTGGCAATCCCGGCGTTGCTTGCGACCAGTGCGGTGCATCAGCACCTGATCGCTGTCGGCCTGCGCACCTGCACCGGGCTCGTGGTCGAGACGGGCTCAGCGCGCGAAGTGCATCACTTCGCACTGCTCGCCGGCTACGGTGCCGAGGCGGTGCATCCGTATCTTGCGCTGGAAACGCTGGCCGACCTGCACGGGGTCGATGCCGAAAAGGCCATTGCAAATTACGTAAAGGCGATCGGCAAAGGGCTGCACAAGGTGATGTCCAAAATGGGCATCAGCACCTACATGTCGTACTGCGGCGCACAGATCTTCGAAGCAGTCGGGCTATCTAAAGAATTTGTCGAGAAGTATTTTCGCGGCACCGCGAGCAACATCGGCGGTGTCGGCCTGTTCGAAGTGATGGAAGAGGCGGTCCGTACGCATCGCGCGGCATTCTCTGACGATCCGGTGCTCGCAACCCAGCTCGATGCCGGCGGCGAGTACCAGTGGCGTGTGCGCGGTGAGCAGCATATGTGGACGCCCGATGCGATCGCGAAGCTGCAGCATTCGACGCGCGCGAACAACTATCAGACGTACAAGGAATATGCGCAGTTGATCAACGACCAATCGCGACGGCATATGACGCTGCGCGGCTTGTTTGAATTCAAGTTCGATCCTGCGCATGCCGTTCCGCTGACCGAGGTCGAGCCGGCGGCAAGTATCGTCAAGCGGTTCTCGACCGGTGCAATGTCGCTCGGTTCGATATCGACCGAAGCGCATACGACGCTTGCGATCGCGATGAACCGCATCGGCGGCAAGAGCAATACCGGCGAAGGCGGTGAGGATCCGATGCGTTACAGACAGGAGTTGCGCGCCGGGGCCAGCGTCATTGAACACGGCGCCACGCTGTCGAGCGTACTTGGGCGTGATCGTGTCGAAGTCGATACGCCGCTACTACCCGGTGACTCATTGCGCTCGAAGATCAAGCAGGTCGCATCGGGTCGCTTCGGCGTTACGACCGAGTATCTGATCAGCGCCGATCAGCTTCAAATCAAGATGGCGCAAGGCGCGAAGCCGGGCGAGGGTGGTCAGCTCCCCGGACACAAGGTCAGTCCCTACATTGCCGAGCTGCGCTACGCCGTTCCGGGTGTCGGTCTCATTTCGCCGGCGCCGCATCACGACATTTACTCGATCGAAGACCTGGCACAGTTGATTCACGACCTGAAGAATGCGAATTCGCAGGCGTCGATCAGCGTCAAGCTGGTATCTGAAGTTGGCGTTGGCACCGTTGCCGCGGGTGTCGCAAAGGCGAAAGCGGATCACGTCACGATTGCGGGCCACGATGGTGGCACGGGTGCATCCCCGGTGTCATCGATCAAGCATGCCGGAACACCGTGGGAAATTGGGCTTGCCGAGACTCAGCAAACGCTGGTGCTGAATCGCCTGCGCAGCCGCATCGCAGTGCAGGTCGACGGGCAGATGAAAACAGGACGCGACGTCGTCATCGGCGCGCTGCTGGGTGCCGATGAGTTTGGCTTTGCCACCGCACCATTGGTCGTGCAGGGCTGCATCATGATGCGCAAATGTCATCTGAATACCTGCCCGGTCGGGGTGGCAACGCAGGATCCGCTGTTGCGCAAAAAATTCAGCGGCCAGCCTGAGCACGTCGTTAACTATTTTTTCTTTGTCGCCGAAGAAGTGCGCGAACTGATGGCTCAGCTTGGCGTGCGCACCTTCGACGAATTAATTGGTCGCGCGGATTGGCTCGACACGCGTCGAGGTATCGAGCACTGGAAGGCTCGTGGCCTGGATTTCAGTCGCATTTTTTATATGCCGCAGATGCCGGCCGACGTGCCCCGTCTGTGCATCGAAACGCAGGACCATGGTTTGGGGCGGGCCCTGGACCACAAGCTGATCGAGCAATGCAAGCCGGCGCTCGAGCATGGCGAGCGGGTCAGCTTCATCACACCAATTCGCAACGTCAATCGCGCGGTCGGCACGATGCTGTCGAGTCAGGTTGCGCGTCGATATGGGCACGCGGGCCTGCCCGACGACACGATTCACATTCAATTCAATGGGACTGCGGGGCAAAGCTTTGGCGCGTTTCTAGCGGCCGGCATCACGCTCGATCTGGTCGGCGATGCCAACGATTACACCGGCAAGGGGCTGTCGGGCGGTCGACTGATCGTGCGGTGCCCGAACGATTTTCGCGGTGCCGGCACTGAGAACATTATCGTCGGCAATACCGTGCTGTACGGCGCGATTGCAGGCGAAGCTTTTTTCAACGGCGTCGCCGGTGAGCGATTCGCGGTGCGTAACTCGGGCGCTACGGCGGTCGTCGAAGGCACCGGTGATCACGGATGCGAGTACATGACGAAGGGCACCGTCGTCGTTCTTGGCACAACCGGGCGAAATTTCGCAGCCGGCATGTCGGGAGGTATCGCGTATGTCTTCGATGAGTTCGGAGACTTTGCTAGTAAGTGCAACCAGTCGATGTGCGAACTCGAGGCTGTGCTTCCAACGGCCGAACAAGAGGAAAGTGTCGATGAAGCGATCTGGCACCTGGGAGAAACCGACGAGTTCCTGCTTCGTGGCCTGATCGAAAGCCATTTCCGCGCGACCGGCAGCATGCGTGCGCGGATGTTGCTCGACAACTGGGTCACGATGCGTACGCGATTCGTCAAGGTCTTCCCGCAGGAATATCGCCGCGCGTTGAAGCAAATGATTGCCGTGCAGGCGCCGACCGGCACTCAAAAGCTTGCGGCGTAGTGCGCGTGCCGCTTATCGCTCAAAATCAGAATGCGTGTGCAACCTTACTGGCCTCGCACGTTACGCGACTGGGTTTCTGGTTTGTGGGCGAGTATGCCGTTGGCACTTTTGCTGTTGAACAGTCACGGCGCAGCAACCGCCTCGGCAGCGCTATGGGCAAGCGTTGCGATTGTGCTTTCGGTACCTTGGGTGATTCCGGCCACCATGCTGTTCGCGGTGCTTTCAGCTCCTGTGTACATGTGGCTGCACACTCAGGGCCCGGTCCCGGCGGTGCTCGACTGGTTAGGAGGTATCGTGCTGTGTGCCGCAGTAGCGGGCTGCCACATCAACGCCGCGCTGCTGCTGACGTGGCGACGCGCGCGGCAATCGGCGGCAGACGAGACAGGGCTGCGCGATTTTCTGTTTCGTCACGGGCAGCATAAGTAACGCATGGGCAAGATCACGGGCTTCCTTGAGTTTCAGCGGTTGGAAGAAGCAGCTGAAGCCCCGCGCGCACGCACCAAACACTGGCGCGAATTCATTGTTCACTTGACCGACGATGCAGCCGGCGTCCAGGCGGCCCGCTGCATGGACTGCGGTATTCCCTTTTGCAATCAGGGCTGCCCTGTCAACAACATCATTCCGGACTTCAACGATCTCGTCTATCGGCAGGACTGGAAGACCGCGCTCGATGTCTTGCACAGTACGAATAACTTCCCCGAATTCACCGGCAGGGTGTGTCCGGCCCCGTGCGAGGCCGCCTGCACGTTGAACATTCACGATGCACCGGTCGGCATTAAATCGATCGAGCACAAGATCATTGACAAGGGATGGGAAGAAGGCTGGGTCGTACCGCAGCCACCGGATGTACGTACTGGAAAGAACGTAGCCATCGTCGGCAGTGGCGCAGCTGGATTAGCCGCCGCCCAGCAACTGGCGCGTGTTGGGCACGACGTCACGGTGTTCGAGAAAAACGATCGCATCGGTGGGTTGCTGCGGTATGGCATCCCTGATTTCAAGATGGAAAAGTCGCATATCGATCGGCGGATCGAGCAGATGCAGGCCGAAGGTGTGACTTTTCGAACCGGGGTGCTGGTAGGTGAGCTCGGCGGTGCACCGATTACGAATTGGGCCAGCGATGCGGTTGAACCGAAGCGATTACTGGCCGATTTCGATGCGGTCATTTTGTCTGGCGGCGCCGAGCAGCCGCGTGATCTGCCTGTGCCGGGCCGGCAACTCGCCGGCGTGCACTTTGCGATGGATTTCCTGCCGGCACAAAACAAGCGGGTCGCAGGAGACAAAGTGAGAAACCAAATCGTTGCCACCGGCAAGCATGTGATCGTGATTGGTGGGGGTGATACGGGTTCAGACTGCGTGGGCACCAGCAACCGCCACGGCGCAAAAAGCGTTACGCAGTGGGAGCTGTTGCCGCAGCCGCCGGAAACCGAGAACAAGCCTTTGACGTGGCCGTACTGGCCGATCAAGCTGCGGACTTCGAGCTCTCATGAAGAGGGCGTGCAGCGCGACTGGGCGATTGCGACCAAGGCGTTCAAAGGCGATGCCGAAGGGAACGTGACCGCACTCGTCGCTGTCCGAGTGCAGTGGCAGAGCGACCCGGTTACCGGGCAGTCCAGGATGGTTGAAGTTCCGGGATCCGAGTTCGAGGTACCCGCCGATCTGGTGCTATTGGCGATGGGCTTTGTTTCGCCGGTTGCTTCGGTTCTCGATGGCTTTGGGGTCGTCAGGGATTCGCGCGGCAACGCCCGCGCTTCTACGGACGGCGTCGACTCCTACCAGACCAATGTCGACAAAGTCTTTGCCGCCGGTGATATGCGCCGAGGCCAATCATTGATCGTGTGGGCGATCAGAGAAGGTCGCCAGTGCGCTCGCGCCGTCGACGAGTATTTGATGGGGAGCAGCGTGCTTCCGCGCTGAACCATCGATCTACGCCGGCTCGGTTGCCGTATTTGGCGTAGGAGTCTGTTCGCCTTCGCCCTGCCCGCGTTTTTGGGTTAGCGCTAACCCGCATATACACGGTATTTGCCGTGCGACAATGCGCCCCCGAGCGCCGGCGCGCGCAGCCGCATGCGGGCTCGGCGAACAATTAGAAGATGAAAGACGACGCGCTCGTTCAGATCGATCACGTAACGTTTGGCTACGACCGCCGTCGCATCGTGCTGCACGACATGACGATGTCGTTTCCGCGCGGCAAGGTCATCGCGATCATGGGCGGTTCGGGCTGCGGCAAGACAACGCTGCTGCGATTAATCGGCGGCATGCTGACGCCTGTTAAGGGCAACATCATGTTCGATGGCGAGCACGTCAATCCGCGTGATCGCGAGGCGCTGTTCAGATTGCGGCGCCGCGTTGGATTGTTATTTCAGTTCGGTGCGCTGTTTACCGACCTCACGGTGTTCGATAACGTCGCTTTTCCGCTGCGTGAGCACACCGATCTGCCTTTTGCGATGTTGCGCGACTTGGTATTGCTGAAGTTGAATGCGGTCGGATTACGTGGCGCGGCACAGCTGAAGCCCGCGGACTTATCTGGCGGGATGGCACGCCGCGTTGCCCTTGCGCGGGCGATCGCGCTGGACCCCGAGCTGATCATGTATGACGAGCCGTTCGCGGGCCTCGATCCGATCTCGCTGGGTGTGGCGGCGAATCTGATTCGCGAGCTCAACGATGCAACCGGCGCGACTTCGCTGGTGGTTTCACACGACGTCAGGGAGTGTTTCAAGATCAGCGACTATGTTTACGTGATGTCGGCAGGACGCATCGTCGGTCACGGAACGGCCGCCGAGGTCGAAGCTTCCGATCACGAAGAAGTGCGGCAATTCATTCGTGGTGAGCCGGATGGTCCCGTCAAGTTTCACTACCCTGCGAAGCCGTTCGCGCAGGACCTTGGGCTGCGCGCATGAGGCTAGTCAATGCGCTGCCGCGGCTCGGTGTGCGAGCGCTGGACGTACTGCGCGGCCTCGGCCACGCCACGTTCTTCATCGTCGATTTGCTACGTAATTCGGTTTCGGCGGTTTCGCGGCCGTTTTTAACGATCGCGCAAATTCATGCGATCGGTAATCGATCGCTGGTCATTATTCTCGCGTCGGGTCTGGCCGTTGGCTTTGTCCTAGCCTTGCAGGGCTATTACACGCTTAGCCGCTACGGCGCGACGGCATCATTAGGGCTGGTCGTCGCGCTGTCGCTGGTGCGCGAGCTCGGACCGGTGGTGACGGCCTTATTGTTTGCAGGCCGCGCAGGCACATCACTGACGGCCGAAATCGGTTTGATGAAAGCCGGCGAGCAGCTTGCCGCGATGGAAATGATGGCCGTTGATCCCAAAGCGCGCGTGCTCGCACCGCGACTGTTAGCGGGACTTATCTCGATGCCGCTGCTGGCGGCCCTGTTCTCTGCGATCGGCATACTCGGCGGCTATGTGGTTGGCGTGCTGATGATCGGCATCGATTCGGGTGAATTTTGGTCGCAGATGCAAAATGGGGTCGATGCGATCGACGACGTTGGTAACGGCATCGTCAAGAGCGTTGTTTTCGGTATCGCTTGCACTGTTACGGCGTTGTATCAAGGGTTCGAGGCGACGCCGACCCCTGAGGGCGTATCGGAAGCCACCACGCGTACGGTCGTCATTTCGTCGCTGCTGGTGCTGGGTCTCGACTTTGTGCTTACCGCGCTGATGTTCAGCTCGCCGCACTAGCTATTCGATTGGAGACGTTCGATGGGACGTAAAGGAGTGGAAACGCTGGTCGGGCTTTTCGTACTGCTCGGCATTCTGGCGATTTTGTTCTTGGCGCTGCGAGCCGCGAACCTGGGCAACTTCGTCGTCGGGGAAACCTATTCTGTGACTGCGCGCTTCGACAACATCGGGGGACTGAAGGTGCGCGCGCCGGTCAAAAGTGCAGGCGTAAACGTCGGCCGCGTCAAGGCGATTGTGCTCGACACCAATACCTATCAGGGCCGAGTCACGATGGAACTCGAGCAGGGCGTGATATTCCCGAGCGACACGTCGGCAAAAATACTTACGTCAGGGCTGCTTGGGGACCAGTTCATCGGCTTGGTGCCGGGTGGATCCGATAAGAATTTGGAGCCGGGCGGGGAAATCAAGCTCACGCAGTCGGCGGTGCTGCTTGAAAATCTGATTGGCCAGTTCTTGTATAACAAGGCGGCCGATCCTCCGGATGCGCGCCCTGCGGCACCTACCAAATGACGGGTGCACCGCTTGCCTAAGAGCACTAACGCCATTTACTGATGGAGCCGACGTTGACCAGGGTGCTACGAAGTGCCGCCGCTCCGCTCTGGGTTGTCGCGGCTATCGTGATGTCGGGTTGCGCCACCGTGCCCGCCGACTCAGGGAACGATCCTCGCGATCCGATCGAATCGTTTAACCGCCAGGTGTTCGAATTCAATGACGTCGTTGATCGCGCGATCTTGAAGCCGGTAGCGCAAGCGTACGAATATGTATTGCCCGAACCGGTTCGAGACTGTATCAGCGGAATGTTCAGCAACCTCCGCGAGCCGTCGAACGCGGTAAACAACCTGTTGCAGGGCAAGCCTATTGATGCCGCGTCGGATACCTGCCGCTTCGTTGTCAACAGCACGGTCGGGCTGCTGGGATGCTTTGACCCCGCACGTCAGATGGGGCTTGAAAAACACAATGAAGATTTTGGACAAACGCTGGGGCGCTGGGGTATCGGCTCCGGTCCTTACCTGGTTGTTCCAATATTGGGTCCAAGCACCGTGCGCGACGCTATCGGCATCTATGGTGCCGAACCCTATCTCGACCTAAATTTCTACATCGACAATGTCGGCGTTAGAAACGCAATCCTCGGCACGCGCGTTGTCAATCAGCGGGCCGAGTTGTTGCAGACGGATGACTTGATCTCAGGCGCGGCGCTCGATAAATATCGCTTTATCCGAGACGGCTATTTGCAGCGCCGGCGCAGCTTGGTCTATGACGGTAGCCCACCGCCCGCTGTCGACGATGCCTCTTCGCAACCGTCAGCTGGCAGTGCACCGTCTGAAGACCCAAACGTTAAGAAGGAGCCGGTGCCGCCGCAGTCGGGGTCCGCGCCGGCAAACAAGTAGGCGCGGTAAGCCTGAACAAACGTTGGCAGCGCCGGTCCTACAGTCACTTCCAAATTCGAGAGACGAACCACGATGCAATTTCTAAAATCTTTATTGGTTTCACTGACTGCCTCGACGCTGTTCATCTCCGCTGTGCAGGCGCAATCACCGGCCGCCACGGCGAGCGCGCCCGATGCAATGGTCCGTGACCTGTCTAACGAAGTGTTGAACGCGATCAAAGCCGACAAAGCACTCAAATCTGGAGATACGAACCGGGTGCAGAAACTGGTTGACGAGAAAGTTCTTCCATACACGGACTTTCAAAAGATGACGCAGCTGTCGGTAGGGCCCGGTTGGCGCAACGCGACGCCTGAACAGCGTGCTGCGCTGACACGCGAGTTCCGCACGTTGCTGGTACGGACTTACAGCGGCGCGCTGGGACAGGTCAGCGATCACAAAGTCGAGCTACGGCCGTTCCGTGCGCAACCGAGTGATACCGACGTCATCGTGCGCACGCAGGTGGTCGCGTCGCGCGGCGATCCCATCCAGCTCGACTACCGACTTGAAAAGAGCGATGGCGGCTGGAAGATCTACGACATCAACATCCTTGGCGTTTGGCTGGTCGAAAACTACAAGTCGCAATTCAGCTCGCAGGTCAACTCGAGCGGAATCGACGGCTTGATCAAGACGCTGACCGAGCGCAACAATCAATTGGCACAGAAAAAGGCGTAAAGGTCGCAATGCGTATCGAGGCTGACGACATGAGCCTGGCGAATGCGGCACAGCTCGCCGAACTCGGCATCGCTGCGATTCAGGCCGGCGATGCCACATTCGATCTTTCGGCCGTTCGTACATGCGATTCTTCCGCGCTCGTGGTCCTGTTGGCGTGGCAGCGTACGGCGCAAAGTGCCGGACGCTCGATCACGGTGTCCGGCGTTCCCGCCGACATGCTGAGCCTTGCGACCGTCTACGGGGTCGATAGCATTTTGCCGATCTCAGACAACTTTCGCGCCACACCGACCACCGATCACTGACTCCGGATCACTGACTCCGGTGGCTGCCATTCAGGTTTCCGGCGTTACCAAGCGCTACGGCTCGACGCTCGCGCTCGACCGTATCGATTTGCAGATCGAACGCGGAGAATTCTTCGGCCTGCTGGGGCCGAACGGTGCAGGCAAGACCACGTTGATTTCCATCATCGCGGGACTCGTTCGCGCGAGCAACGGTCGCGTAAGCGTGATGGGCCATGATGTAGTTGACGATTACCGCGCAGCCCGCCTGGCCTTGGGCGTTGTTCCGCAGGAGCTCGCGTTCGATCCGTTTTTTACGGTGCGCGAAACGCTCGAGTTTCAGTCCGGTTACTTCGGACTGACCAACAATCGCGCATGGATCGACGAAGTACTCGCCAATCTGGGTCTCGCATCGCGTGCCGACTCCAATATGCGAGCGCTCTCCGGAGGGATGAAGCGCCGCGTGCTGGTGGCACAGGCGCTGGTGCACAAGCCGCCGGTGATTGTGCTGGACGAGCCCACGGCTGGCGTCGACGTCGAGCTCAGGCAGACACTGTGGTCATTCATACGCCGGTTGAATCAGGAAGGTCACACGATCGTTCTGACCACACACTACCTTGAGGAGGCGCAGGCGCTCTGCCAGCGAATTGCGATGCTTCGATCTGGCACGGTGATCGCGCTCGATACCACGCGTGCGTTGCTATCGCATATTGAGGGAGTGCAGATGACGCTGCGCGTGCGCGGTACGGTACCGCCATCGATATTGGCGCACCGAATCGATGAGCGCGACGGCGCACTCATATTGCGTCTCGGTGAGCCGCGTGATGTCGGCCGCGTTTTAGCCGAGTGTCAGGCAGCAGGTTGCGAGATAGAGGATCTAGAGGTCGGACGCGCGGATCTCGAAGATGTGTTTCTGCAACTGATGGCCGAGCGTGCCGAGTCCGAGCGCATTCCTGCGTTAGCCACCGCATGACACCGCCGGCCGCCCGTTCCGATGCAGCAGTCTCTCTTGAAGGGACCTCGTCGCACGCTAGCGACGACGCATCCAGCCATGCATCGGCAGCGGTGTCCTTCCGCACGCTGCTGACGAAGGAGATGTTGCGCTTCTGGAAGGTGAGCTTTCAGACGGTCGGCGCACCGATATTGACGGCGGTCCTCTACCTGCTGGTGTTCGGTCACGTACTCGAAGAACACGTGCAGGCTTTACCCGGAGTCAGTTACACGGCATTTTTGATTCCGGGGCTGGTGATGATGTCGGTTCTGCAAAACGCGTTTGCAAATTCCTCGTCCAGCTTGATCCAGTCGAAAATCATGGGCAGCTTGATCTTCATATTGCTGCCTCCGTTTTCGCACTGGCAGTTGTTCGGCGCGTACGTGGCTGCGTCTGTCGTGCGCGGCGTAGTGGTGGGCCTCGGCGTGTTTCTGATTACGGTGTGGTTTGCGCCGCCGAGCTTCGCCGCGCCGCTATGGATCATTGCGTTCGGGTTGCTCGGAGCCGCGATGCTCGGAACGCTCGGCCTGATTGCTGGCATTTGGGCTGACAAGTTTGATCAGCTGGCGGCGTTTCAAAACTTTATCGTGATGCCCGCGACGTTTTTGTCAGGTGTCTTCTACTCGGTGCACAGCTTGCCGCCCTTTTGGCGCACGGTGTCGCACTTCAATCCGTTTTTTTACATGATCGACGGGTTTCGCTACGGCTTCTTCGCGCAGTCCGATATCAACCCCTGGGTAAGCCTTGCCGTGCTCACGTTCGCTTTCGCTGTTATTGCCGGCGTTGCCGTTACCTTGCTGGCACGCGGCTTTAAGCTTAGAAACTGATGGAACCGTCTCCGGAAGATATTGAGCGCTACATCGCGCAAGGGCTCGATTGCGAGGTCGTCAAGGTTTCCGGCGACGGCCGGCACTTCGAGGCGCTGATCGTCAGCCCAGCCTTTGAGGGCCAGTCGCGTATCGCGCGTCACCAGCACGTCTATCGCGCGCTCGGCGACCGCATGCGACAGGAGATACACGCGTTGTCGATGCGAACGCTGACACCCGCCGAATACCGGAACGCAGAGTAGTTTTCACGTTGCCTTCATTCGAACTTCGCGCCCGGTTCGCTTGCGTGCGCGAGGCTTGCAGGCCCGCGTCGTGCGGCGCACCTGCAAGGAGCTTCGAATGCCCGACTCTCTTCCCGATATCTCTCCAACCGCGCGTTTCACCCGTGCCGTACAGTTCCGCACCTCGTTAATTCGGCCGCGCGTAATCGAATCGGCCGCCTTTGTTGGCCCGATGGACAAACTGAAAATTCGTGGCGGTAAGCGTCTCGGCGGCGAGATCACTGTTTCGGGGGCAAAGAACGCGGCGCTGCCGATCCTCGCTGCGTCGCTGTTGACGGCCGACGAACTGCTCCTCGACAACGTACCGCAGCTGCAGGATGTCGCCACGACGCTCAAGTTGCTGAAGCAAATGGGTGTCGCCGCTGATCGTGACGGCGCGACCGTGCGGCTGAGCGCGCGTGATCTGACCAGCGTCGAAGCGCCTTACGAGCTCGTGAAGACGATGCGCGCGTCGATTCTGGTGCTGGGCCCGCTGGTGGCGCGGGCGGGCAGTGCTCGTGTGTCGCTGCCCGGCGGTTGTGCGATTGGTGCACGGCCAGTTGATCAACACATCAAGGGGCTCGAAGCGCTCGGCGCGACGATCCGCATCGAAAACGGTTACGTTGTCGCCGAAGCGAAGCGGCTGCGAGGGGCGCGCATCGTAACCGACATGGTGACGGTCACAGGCACAGAAAACCTGATGATGGCTGCCACGTTGGCCGACGGTGAGACGATTCTCGAAAACGCTGCACGCGAACCTGAAGTCGTCGATCTCGCCGCAGCCCTGAATGCCATGGGCGCACGCATTCGCGGCGCCGGTACTGATCGCATTGCAATCGAGGGTGTCGAGCGATTGCACGGCGCACGTCACAGGGTGATGCCTGATCGCATCGAAACCGGAACGTTCCTCAGTGCCGTTGTTGCTGCAGGCGGAAGCGTGGCGCTGCGCGGTGCTTCGGCTGGCAACCTGGAATCGGTGTTGAACAAGCTGCGCGAGGCCGGTGCCCACATCGATGCGCAAAATGGCGCGCTTCGTATCCGCATGGACTCTCGTCCACGTGCGGTGAGCCTACGCACAGCTCCGTATCCCGACTTTCCGACCGATATGCAGGCGCAGTTCATGGCCCTCAATTGTGTTTCCGAGGGTGTTGGCTCGATCACCGAGACGATTTTCGAAAATCGTTTCATGCACGTTTCCGAGCTGCAGCGACTCGGTGCGAATATCATCATCGATGGAAATACAGCTACCGTTCGCGGCGTGCAGAAGCTCGCCGGCGCACAGGTGATGGCGACCGACCTGCGTGCGTCGGCCAGCCTTGTCGTTGCCGCGCTGGTCGCCGAGGGCGAAACAACGGTCAATCGCATTTACCATCTGGATCGAGGCTACGAGGCCATGGAGAAAAAACTTGCAGCGCTGGGAGCAAACGTGGAACGCGTCAAATGACGGCATGCTGACAGAGGCGGACGCTGTTGCTTGCCTTTGTAAAGCGCGCGCACGCGCGGCCGCTCCGAAGGGAGCGCGCCTAACTAATCAGTCTGAGTGCACGTGCGATTGCGGAGCAATCGCGTACACGAAGACTGCTGGTTAATGATCACGCTCGCACTTTCCAAGGGACGAATTTTCGATGAAGCGCAGCCCTTGCTGGCCGCGGCCGGTATTGCGCCGATCGAAGACGCGGAGGCTTCGCGCAAGCTGATCATCGGCACGACGGACCCGAAAGTGCGAATTGTTGTCGTGCGTGCCTCGGACGTCCCGACGTACGTTCAATACGGTGCGGCGGAGATCGGTGTCGCAGGCAAGGATGTGCTGCTCGAACACGGCGCTCATTGGGGAGATCGCGGGCTGTATCAGCCGGTCGATCTTGGCATCGCGCGATGCCGGCTATGTGTCGCGGTTCCTGCGGGCTTCGATTACGCGAACGCGGTGCGGCGCGGCGCTCGTCTGCGTGTCGCGACCAAGTACGTGCAAACCGCGCGCGAGCACTTTGCGGCGAAGGGCGTGCACGTTGACCTGATCAAACTGTACGGTTCGATGGAGCTTGCCCCATTGGCTGGATTGGCCGATGTGATCGTCGATTTGGTGTCGTCGGGCAGCACCTTGAAGGCAAACAAACTGGTTGAAGTCGAAGAAGTCGCACCCATTTCGGCACGGCTGATCGTCAATCAGTCGGCACTGAAGGTGCGGCGCGAAGAGTTGATGCCGCTAATTGCGCGTATTGAGGCGGCAACCACAGCAGCGCTCGTAGCCGAATGAAAGTACGTCGGCTCGACGCCAGCGATCCCAGCTTCGACGCGCAGTTTGCGTCGCTGATCGCGACCGACACGGCGATCGACAGAGAAGTCGAGCGGATCACCGGCCAGATCGTCGACGACGTCAAACGGCGCGGAGACGCGGCGCTTCTCGAGTACACGAGTCGATTCGATCGCATCAACGCAGCCACGGTCTCTGAACTTGAGATTCGCCCGCCCGAGATGCGTGAAGCGTTGGATTCGCTCGGCGGCGAGCAACGGGGCGCACTCGAAACCGCTGCGCAGCGAATTCGCGCCTTCCATCAGCGGCAACTGGCGACGTCATGGAGTTACACCGAAGCCGATGGCACGGAACTCGGGCAGCGCATCGACGCGCTGCAAAGCGTGGGTCTCTACGTGCCAGGCGGCCTCGCGGCTTATCCCTCGTCCGTTTTGATGAATGCGTTGCCTGCGCAGGTCGCAGGCGTCTCGAGCATTCTGATGGTCGTACCCGCGCCCGGCGGCGTGCGCAATGCGCTGGTTTTGGCCGCGGCGTCCCTCGCCGGCGTCACACGCATATTTACGATCGGCGGCGCGCAGGCGGTGGCCGCGCTTGCGTACGGCACCCAGACGATCGCGGCGGTCGACAAGATCGTCGGCCCCGGCAACGCGTATGTGGCCGCTGCCAAACGACGAGTATTTGGCACCGTCGGCATCGATCTGATCGCGGGGCCGAGCGAGATCGTCGTCATCTGCGATGGCAAGACCGATCCCGACTGGATTGCAATGGATCTGTTTTCACAGGCCGAGCACGACGAGTCAGCGCAGGCCATTTTGTTGACCGACGATGCGCTTTTCATCGAGCGCGTTCAGGCATCGATCGATCGCCTGCTGCCGACGATGCCGCGCCGCGCGATTATCGAGAGGTCACTGGCAGTCAGGGGCGCATTGATCTTGACGCGCGATCTGCCGCACGCGTGCGATGTTGCCAATCGCATCGCGCCCGAGCATCTCGAGATTTCGACCGATGATCCTGAGCGCTGGGCCGAGAAGATCCGACACGCCGGTGCAATGTTTCTCGGTCGCTACACGAGCGAGGCGATTGGAGACTATTGCGCGGGCCCAAATCACGTCCTGCCTACGGCCCGGTCTGCACGCTTTTCGTCGGCGCTTGGTGTTTACGATTTTCAAAAGCGCACCAGCGTCGTTCGCGTGTCGGCGGACGGTGCGCAAACGCTGGGTCGGGTCGCTGCCACGTTGGCGCGCGGTGAGCGACTGGCGGCGCACGCAGCGAGCGCAGAATTTCGCATGGCTACGGCAACATGAATCCGCTCGACCGTCTTGGTCCGCGCCCGGACCTTGCGGTGATTCGAGACGATGTGCGTGCGATTGACGCGTACCAGGTGCCGAGTGCCGTCGGGTTCGTAAAACTCGACGCGATGGAGAACCCTTTTTCGCTACCTGAAGGGTTGCAGCAGAAGCTCGGCGAGCGACTTGGAAAGCAGGCGCTGAACCGGTATCCGCTTTCCGATCCGCGAGGATTCAAGGAGCGGCTCGGTAAAGCCGTCGGCCTGCCCGCCGGAATGCAGCTGATGCTGGGCAACGGCTCGGATGAGCTGATCCATCTGATCATCCTGGCATGTGCGAAGCCGGCAACGACGATACTGGCGCCGGCCCCGAGCTTCGTGATGTACGAGATGTCGGCGCGATTCGATCATTGCAATTACGTCGGCGTGCCGCTGAAAGACAACTTCGCGCTCGATACGGAGAGGATGCTGAAGGCGATCGATGAGCACCGCCCGGCGGTTGTCTTTATCGCGTACCCCAACAATCCCACGGGCAATCTGTTCGATCGCGGCAGCATCGAGGCCATCTTGCGCGCCGCCCCCGGCATTGTCGTGATCGATGAGGCGTACTTGCCGTTTGCGCAAGACACCTGGATGCCGCTGCTGAAGCGAACGCCGAACCTGCTGGTATTGCGCACGCTGTCCAAGCTGGGACTGGCCGGTATCCGACTTGGCTATCTGGCGGCCGATGCGGCCTGGATCGAGCAATTCGAGAAGCTGCGTCCACCCTACAACGTGAATGTGTTGACGCTCGCTGCCGCCGATTTGATGCTTGAGAACATGTCTATCCTGGATGCGCAAGCGGGTGTGCTGCGCCAGGAGCGCGGCAAGCTGCTGAGTCAGCTGCAGGCTACGCCTGGTGTCCGGGCGTTCGATTCGGCGGCAAATTTCATCTTGTTTCGCGTTGCCAAGCCCGATGCCGTGTTTGCCGCTTTGAAGCAGCGGGGGGTGCTGATCAAGAACGTGGCGTCCGGTCATCCGCTGCTAGCGGGCTGCCTGCGCGTTACAGTAGGTACCGTCGGAGAAAACGAGACTTTCATGAAAGCATTGCGAGCATCCCTAAGTCCGGAAAGATGAGCAGCATCGCGATCAACTCGCGCCGCGCCGAGGTCGAGCGCAATACGAAGGAAACGAAGATTCGCGTTGCTGTCGATCTCGACGGCAGCGGAATGAGCAAGCTTGCCAGTGGTATCGGCTTTTTTGATCACATGCTCGAGCAGATCGCACGGCATGGCGCAATCGATCTGACCATCGAGGCGCGCGGTGACCTGCATATCGACGGGCACCATACGGTTGAAGACGTCGGCATCACGTTCGGGCAGGCGCTGACCAAGGCGCTCGGCGACAAGGCGGGCATTCGGCGTTATGGGCACGCCTATGTGCCGCTCGATGAAGCGTTATCGCGGGTCGTGATCGATTTATCCGGACGACCCGGACTCGAATGGCACGTACCGTTCACGCGCGCAATGATCGGCGGGTTCGATGTCGATTTGGCGCACGAGTTCTTTCAAGGTTTCAGCAACCACGCGCTGGCTACGGTCCACATCGACAACCTGCGCGGCGATAACTCGCATCATCAATGCGAGACCGTGTTCAAGGCATTCGCGCGCGCACTGCGCATGGCGGTTGAGCACGACCCGCGTGCGATTGGAGTACCTTCGACGAAGGGCTCTCTCTGATCGCTGTTGTTGATTACGGCATGGGCAACCTGCGCTCCGTCGCCAAGGCGATCGAGCATGTGACGCCGCAGGAGAGCGTGCAAGTGACGTCGGACCCCGCAGTCGTTCAGGCGGCTGCGCGCGTTGTGTTTCCCGGGCAGGGCGCGATGCCCGACTGCATGCGCTATCTGCGGGAATCGGGACTGGAACAGGCGGTTCGCGATGCGGCTCGAAGCAAGCCCTTGCTTGCCGTGTGTATCGGCGAGCAGATGCTGTTCGAGCGCAGCGAAGAAGGTGACACGCCCGGACTCGGCCTTTTCGCGGGCAACGTGGTGCGTTTTCGGCCCGCCACGGCAGGCGTAAATGGATCAGAAGCGCGGCTGAAGGTACCGCACATGGGGTGGAATCGCGTGCGCCAGAGCAAGCCGCATGCGCTATGGAACGGGATCGATGACGAGAGTTGGTTCTATTTCGTGCACAGTTACTATGTCGCACCCCGTGAAAAGGGGCTGATTACAGGGGAAACTACATACGGCGACGTCTTTACCTGCGCCGTTGCTAGAGATAATATTTTCGCCACCCAGTTTCATCCGGAAAAAAGCGCCGCGGCCGGCCTCCGTATTTACGAAAACTTCACGCGCTGGAACCCTTGAGCGTTGTCTCAAGCGCGCATCCGCGCAATCCCATGCTGCTTATCCCGGCCATTGATCTGAAAGACGGACGCTGTGTGCGTTTGCGCCAGGGCAACATGGATGCCAACGTCACTGTGTTCTCCGAAGATCCGGTGGCGATGGCGCGTCACTGGCGCGACCAGGGCGCGCGGCGTTTGCATATCGTGGATTTGAATGGCGCGCGCTCGGGGCGGCCGGTCAACGAAGCCGTTATCAAGAAAATCATCAAGGCGGTCGGTGAGGAACTTCCAGTGCAACTGGGCGGTGGGCTGAGGGATCTAGACATCGTCGAGCGCTATATCGACGATGGCGTCAGCTTCGTCGTGATTGGTACAGCGGCGGTAAAGAACCCGGGATTTCTGCACGACGCGTGCAGTGCTTTCGGCGGCCACGTGATCGTCGCGCTCGACGCAAAGGGTGGCAAGGTCGCGACCGACGGATGGAGCAAAATGACCGGACACGACGTGACCGACCTGGCGGTGAAGTTCGAAGACTACGGTCTCGAAGCGATTATCTATACCGATATCGGACGCGACGGCATGATGACCGGCGTCAATGTCGAGGCGACCGTCGAACTCGCGCGCCATGTGAAGATCCCGGTCATCGCCAGCGGCGGCGTCGCCAGCCTGACAGACATCGAGCAGTTGTGCGCGATGGAGGACGAGGGCGTCGAGGGTGTCGTGCTTGGCCGCTCGCTTTACGAAGGTGCTATTGACTTCAAGGCAGCCCAAGAACGTGCGGACGCACTGACCGCGTAAGCACTCGCGTTTAGCAAATAGATGGTCTGCGCACGCGGACGATTACGCCCCTTATGCTGGCCAAACGCATCATTCCCTGCCTCGACGTCAACGCGGGACGCGTCGTCAAGGGCGTTAACTTTGTCAGTCTCCGCGACGCCGGCGATCCGGTCGAAATTGCGCGCCGCTATGACGCCGAGGGCGCCGACGAGCTGACGTTTCTGGACATTACGGCGAGCTCGGATCAACGCGACATCATCGTTGACGTGATCGAAGCGGTGGCGAATCAGGTGTTCATTCCGATGACAGTCGGCGGTGGCGTGCGCAAAGTAAACGACGTTCGCCGGCTGCTGCTGGCCGGCGCGGACAAGATATCGATCAACACGGCGGCGGTTCAGAATCCTCAACTGGTCGCCGACGCCAGCGCACGCTTTGGGTCGCAGTGCATCGTGGTGGCCATCGACGCGCGACGCCGCGATTCGGCGGCAAGCAGCGCCCGAAGCCCGGATGCATCAAGCTGGGAGGTTTACACGCACGGCGGTCGCACCGCGACAGGACTCGATGCAGTTGACTGGGCCCGCCAAGCGGTCAAGCTGGGTGCCGGTGAAATCCTGCTAACCAGCATGGATCGGGATGGAACTAAAAGCGGATTCGATCTCGAGCTGACGCGGGCAGTCGCTGACGCAGTTTCCGTGCCGGTCATCGCATCAGGAGGCGTTGGTACTTTGCAGCATCTGGCTGACGGTGTTCTGGCCGGGCACGCCGATGCGGTCCTGGCGGCTTCGATTTTCCACTACGGCGAATTCACGGTGCTGCAGGCCAAGCAGCACATGGCTCAATGCGGCATACCGATGAGGATGCCGTAACGTGAACTGGCTCGATGAAGTCAAGTTCGATGCCGATGGCCTGGTACCCGTCATTGCGCAGGACAGCGGAAGTGCACGCGTGCTGATGGTCGCATGGGCGAATCGCGAAGCGCTGGTGGAAACAGCGTCATCCGGCGGGGCGGTGTACTGGTCACGTTCGCGCAAGCAGCTATGGCACAAGGGCGAGGAGTCCGGGCACCGCCAGAAAGTCGTCGAGATACGCCTTGATTGCGACGGTGACGTCGTGCTGTACGCTGTTGAGCAGACAGGTGGCATCGCCTGCCACACGGGTCGAGAGAGCTGTTTTTTCCGCCGTCTGGAAGGCGAGCAATGGCAGGCGGTCGATCCGGTGATAACGGATCCTGAGCTGATGTATGGAGCCTTGAGGCAGAAATGAGCGACGCGATCTTGAAGCAGCTCGCTGACGTGATCGACTCGCGCAAGGGCGGTGATGCAGCCGCTTCTTACGTTGCTCGCTTGTTCGCGCTGGGTGACGACGCGATTCTGAAAAAAATTGGTGAGGAAGCAACCGAAACGGTATTGGCGGCCAAAAGCGGCGGGCGCGAGCGCATCGTTGCCGAAACGGCAGATCTATGGTTCCACTGCATGGTCATGCTTTCGCATTACGGCCTGCGGCCCGAAAACGTGCTGGACGAGCTCTCGCGCCGTGCGGGTACGTCGGGTATCGAAGAACAGGCATTGCGCAAGGCGCTTGCCAGGGGCCTATGACCGCCGGCGACTCGAATTGCCTGTTCTGCCGCATTAGCCGTGGCGAAATAGCCAGCGAGAAGGTTTTCGAGGACGACAGCGTGCTGGCGTTTCACGACATCCACCCGGCCGCTCCGGTGCACTTTCTGATAATCCCGAAGTCTCATGTCGATTCACTGCTTACTTCCGGACCGGAACACGAGGCCGCGTTGGGTAAAATGGTCGCCCTTGCGCCGCGCCTAGCTAAGGAACAAGGCTGCGACAATGGCTTTCGGCTCGTGATCAACAATGGTCCGGACGGCGGGCAGGAGGTTAATCACTTGCACATCCACATCCTGGGCGGACCGCGCCCGTGGAAACGTCTGTAGGAGTACGAAATGGGTTCATTCTCGATTTGGCACTGGTTGATCGTCCTGCTGGTCATCATCCTGATCTTTGGCACTGCCAAGCTGAAAAACATCGGCAAAGATATGGGCGGCGCGATCAAGGGCTTCAAGGAAGGCATGAAGGACGGCACTGAAGACGTCACCGGCAAGGTCGACGACCGCCGCCAGGTGCCCGGACAGACGATCGACGTACAAGCCAAGGAAAAAGGCCCGGCGTCCAACGTCTAGCCTGCCGACACTGTCGGTGCGCTGAGTTAATGGCGCGCGACATTCGACCTCTCTGATGTTTGATTTCAGTTTTGGTGAGCTTGCCGTCATCGGCACCGTTGCGCTGGTCGTGCTCGGCCCCGAACGGCTGCCGCGCGTTGCGCGTACGGTCGGCGAGTGGGCGGGCAAGGCGCAGCGCTACGTGGCGCAGGTGAAGTCCGACATCAATCGCGAAGTCGAACTGGCGGAGCTGAAGAAGCTGCAGGACGAGGCGCGCGACGTTGCACGCTCGATCGAATCGACGGTGCAGGGAAATATTTCGAGCTTGCAGGCGGGCATCGACTCAACCGTGAAAGGGCTGAACACCGGCTTCGAAGACCCTGCGGTTGCGACCAGCTCACCGCCGACCGACTACTCGTGGGACGGCACCGGCGAGGCTTATGTCAGTCGGCGCCTGGAACGCCGCTTCAAGCCGGGCCCGACTATCAACGAACTCAGTGAGGAGATTGCGCGACTCAAGCATCAACTCGCGATGCCCGATCCGGGGCCGACGCGCCATAAGCGTGCTCCGCGTTCGCGTGTCAATAAGCCGCGGATTCGGCGCTAACAACCCATCGATGTCCGCCGAAACCGAGGAGCAGGCTCCGGAACAAAGCTTCCTGTCGCACCTGGTCGAGCTGCGGCAGCGCATCGTTCGAGCAGCGATCGCCATCATCATCGTGTTCATTCCGATGGCGTTCTTCATGCAGCAGATTTTCGATTTCCTGTCGAAGCCGATGCTCGCTGCGCTGCCCGTCGGCACCAAGCTGCTCGCCACCGGCGTGATCACGCCGTTCATGGTGCCGCTGAAGGTCACGCTGTTTGCCGCGTTCCTGGTCGCCTTGCCGTATGTGCTGTGGCAGGCTTGGGCGTTCGTGGCGCCGGGACTCTACCGGCATGAGAAGCGGCTGGCTGGGCCGCTAATCGCGTCGAGTGTGCTGATGTTTTTTGCCGGGATGGCGTACTGCTACTTCGTTGTCTTCGGTTTCGTCTTCAAGTTCATCGCCGGTTTTGCGCCGGTATCCGTTCAAGTTTCGCCGGATATCGAAGCGTATTTTGGGTTTGTAATGAGCCTGTTCATCGCGTTCGGCCTGACGTTCGAAGTGCCGATCGTCGTCGTGCTGCTGGTGCGCACCGGCATCGCCAGTATCGACAAGCTGAAAAAAGCGCGCCCGTACGTGATCGTCGGTGCGTTCATCATCGCAGCGATCTTCACGCCGCCCGACGTGCTGTCGCAGCTGCTGCTGGCAATCCCGCTGTGCATACTGTACGAACTGGGCCTATTCATTGCGCGCTTTGTCGGCGGACCGAAAGCCGCAGAAGAAGCAGTGCCGTCGCAAGAACCTTCGTCAACGTGATGCGCACTATCGCCTTGCTGTTGGCGTTGGCGCTGGCGTGCGGAAGTGCTACAGCGGGCCAACCCCAACTTAGTCCCGATGACGACGTCGACGTTGCTGCGGGTTGGAGCGCGTATCAAGCGAACGACACGGCCCGCGCGCTGGCGCACTACCGCAAGGCGGCTGAACGCAATAACCGTGTTGCGCAATTCAACTTGGCGGTGATGCTTTTCGCTGGGGAGGGCGGCGTGCCCGACCCCGTTGCGGCAGTCGCCTGGCTGCGCAAGTCGGCTGAACGTGGCTTCCCCCGCGCGCAGTTTGGGCTTGGACTACTTTACGAGCGAGGCGAGCATGTGAGCCGGTCGCAGGAAGATGCGACCTCGTGGTTTCGAAAGGCGGCAGAACAGAATCATCTGCAGGCGCAGGTGAGTTTGGCGACTCAGTATTTCCTCGGCCGCGGCGTGGCGCGCGATTTCAAGCAGGCAGCACACTGGTATCAGCGTGCGGCCGATCAGGGCGATGAAGCGTCAGCCTATATCGTTGCAAGCCTGTATGAGAAGGGCGACGGGGTCGAGCAGAATTTTTCCCGCGCCTGGTATTACTACAGCGTGGCCGCCAGTGGTGGTGAGCCGGCGGCAATCATGAAGGCGCGTGAGATGCACGGCAAGTTGCCGCGCTAGTTGCAACCGCGCGCAACCGAAGGCTTATCGCGCGCGTGGCGTAGGCCGCTCTCCTACGGCGACGTTCACGTCGAGTTCTCTTCCGGCCCGCACGACTCTCACCTTGGCGTCGGAGCCGGGCGGCAGCTGCGAAATCTGGTTCAGCATCGCTTTGCTGTTGACGACCGGCTGCCCGTTGATGCTCAGCATCACGTCACCGGGCTCGAGGCCGGCCTTGCCGGCGGGACTCGCGCGCTGCACGCCTTTAAGGACCACGCCGTCGTCGCGGCCCAGCCGCAGCAATCCGGCCATTTCTGGCGTGATGTCCTCCGGCTCGACGCCAAAAAATCCGCGCTGCACCTTGCCGGTCTTGATCAGCTGATCCATCACTTGCGTGACCAGTGTCGAAGGAATCGCAAAACCGATGCCGATCGAACCACCGGTGCGAGAAAAGATCGCGGTGTTGATGCCGACCAGATTGCCGTTTGAATCGACCAGCGCGCCGCCCGAGTTGCCCTGGTTTATCGCAGCGTCGGTTTGAATGAAGTTTTCGAACGTGTTGATGCCGAGGTTGGTACGTCCGAGCGCCGACACGATGCCCATCGTGACGGTCTGACCGACGTCAAACGGATTGCCGATCGCCAGCACCACGTCGCCGACCTGCAAAGAATCCGAGCGCCCGAATGTGATCACAGGCAGATCGCGCGCTTCGATTTTCAGCACCGCGAGGTCGCTTTCCGGATCGGCGCCGACCAGCTTGGCCTCGAATTGGCGGCCGTCGGAAAGCGCCACCGCAATTTCATCGGCGGCCTGTACGACGTGATTGTTGGTGAGGACAAAGCCGTCGCGGGTGGCGACCACACCGGAGCCGAGGCTTGCGATCCGATCGTTGCCGCGCGCGTCCCCAAAGAAATAACGGTAAAGCGGATCGTCGCCTGCCCCTCGACGTCGCACCTCCTTAGTCGTATAAACGTTGACGACCGCGGGCGCGGCGAGTTTGACGGCACCCCCATACGAAGTCAGCGCGTTGGCGCGCGTGTCCGGAACCACCGCGTGCTTGATGCCGAGGCTCTCCGCGGCAGGCAATGGCGCGGGCGTGTCCAGGCGCCGCGAAAGCCATTCAGGCCGCAGCGTTGAAATGATGAACAGCAGCGCCAGACCGATCGTGGTCGCTTGAGCAAAGACGAGCCAAAGGCGGCGGATCATCGAGGTGGTTTCGGGACGGGGTGGACCGATTTCATATCAGGGCAAGCATTATTCCTCACACGCCCGGCGACCGGAGCGCCGCTGATCCGCGCGCCGGCACCGCACCGCCGAGCCGGCACTCAACGCCGCTTCAGTTCATCGCGAATCTCACGCAGCAGCACGACGTCCTCCGGAGCGGGAGCAGCCGTTGCGTCCAGACGCGAGCGCACGCGGTTGGCGCCCTTGATCATCCAGAAAATCACGAATGCGAGAATGACGAAGTTCAGCAGGATCGTGATGAAATTACCCCATGCCAGCACGACTGCGGACGCGCGTGCTGCCGCCAGCGGTGTTCCCGGTGCAACGCTTCCCGACAGCACGATGTATTGATTGGAGAAATCGACTGCACCGCCGGTTGTCGCGTTGATCGCAGGCATCACAACGTCGTTGACCAGCGAATCGACGATTTTGCCGAAGGCTGCGCCGATGATGATGCCCACCGCCAGGTCGATGACATTGCCCTTGACGGCGAAGTCGCGGAACTCCTTAAGCATTCCCATGGGCTTCTCCGGATGTGTTGACCGCAAAGTGTAGCGATCTGAGTGGAAATCGCGACGACGGATCAAGTAGAATGCCGCGCTGCTTCGCAGGGTGACCGCGGCGCGTTTTCGAAGCAATTTGCTCAGCAATCGCAATTGGTTCGCAAATCGCACCCGTCGTTATTGTGCGTGCGCCCGCTTCGTCAACTCCTAACGCCTCACCCCTTGATCTGGGATTTTCATGTCGACGACCACCATCACCGAGAGTGGCGAGCCTTTAGATAAGCCGATTGACAAGGAACGACGAGCCACGATCGCTGTGGCTGCGGCCGTTGGCGGTGCCGGCGTCGTTGCCGCTGCCGTGCCCTTCGTCACGTCGTTGATGCCGTCAGAACGCGCAAAGGCGGCGGGCGCTCCGGTCGAGGCTGATATTGCCGGCATGGCGCCAGGCGAAATGCGTTCGTTCGAGTGGCAGGGCCGCCCGGTGTGGATCTTGAATCGCACGCCGCAGATGCTGCAATCGATTCGTAAGGCCGATAGCGAAGTCGCCGATCCGAAGTCCCTGCGCACGGCGTATCCGACGCCAGCCTATGCCCGCAACGAATATCGCTCGATCAAGCCCGAGTATTTCGTAGCGATCGGCATCTGCACGCACCTGGGGTGCAATCCGATCGGGCCCTTTGCGCCCGGCGCCAATGCGATGTTGGGCACCGATCCTGGCTTCGTTTGCCCGTGCCACGGCTCGACGTTCGACCTGGCCGGCCGCGTTTACAAGAACAAGCCGGCACCCGATAACTTGCCAGTGCCGGCGCATAAATACCTTTCCGCAAGTGTCGTGCTGATCGGCGACGACTCGAAGGGCTGACCGCGATGGCGGAACACAAAACCGAATACACCGGGCTGCTGGGATGGATGGACGCCCGGATGCCGACAGTCATGTCGGAATTCAAGAAGCACGCGTCGGAGTATTACGCGCCGAAGAATTTCAACTTCTGGTACATCTTCGGCGGCATCGCAATCGTCGTTCTGGTGCTGCAGATTCTGACTGGCATTTTTCTGACGATGCACTACAAGCCGGATGCAAATCTGGCGTTCGCGTCGGTCGAATACATCATGCGCGATGTGCCGGGCGGATGGTTCATCCGCTACATGCATTCCACCGGCGCGTCGTTTTTCTTCATCGTCGTCTATCTGCACATGTTTCGTGCGCTGCTGTACGGCAGTTACCGCAACCCGCGCGAACTGATCTGGATTTTCGGCTGTCTGCTCTTTCTGATGCTGATGGCGGAAGCGTTCTTTGGTTACCTGCTGCCGTGGGGCCAGATGAGCTACTGGGGCGCGCAGGTGATCGTCAATTTGTTCGGTGCGATTCCGCTGATCGGTCCCGAGCTGGCGATTTTCATCCGTGGTGACTACGTCGTAGGCGACGCCACGCTAAGCCGCTTCTTCGCGCTCCATGTGATTGCGATTCCGCTGCTATTGCTGGGTCTGGTAGTCGCACACATCATCGCGCTACATGACGTCGGTTCCAACAATCCGGACGGCGTCGAGATCAAGGCGCACAAGGATGCGCAGGGCCGACCGCTCGACGGCGTGCCATTTCATCCGTACTACACGGTGCACGACCTTTACTGGCTATCGATCTTCCTGATCCCATTTTTTGCGGTCGTATTTTTCTGGCCCGAAATGGGCGGCTACTTTCTGGAGTGGAACAACTTCATCCCGGCTGACCCGCTGCAGGGGCCGACACATATCGCGCCGCTGTGGTACTTCACGCCGTATTACTCGATCCTGCGCGCAACGACGGAGCAATTCATGATCGTGCTCGCGATCGGAACGCTCGGCTTGGCAGCGCTGGTACTGCTGACAATCTCCAATTCGATCGCGCGCGGTGCAATCGCTGTCGGAACGATCGTGCTGTTGCTCGGCTACTTCACCCTCGATCCGAAGTTCTGGGGCGTTGTGCTGATGGGCGTGTCGGTGATGATTTTCTTTGGGATGCCATGGCTTGACCGTTCGCCCGTGCGGTCGATGCGGTATCGCCCCTCGTGGCATTTTGCGCTGCTGATCGCATGGGTCGTCGCCTTCCTGATACTCGGTTATCTGGGCACGCAATCGCCGACACCGACCGCTACTGTGGTCGCGCAGGTATTGACGCTGTTTTACTTCGCGTTCTTTGCGTTAATGCCGTGGTGGAGCCGGATGGGAACTTTTAGACCCGTTCCGGAGCGCATCACTTTTGCGGCGCACTAGAAAGCGATGAGAGCGCCCATGAAAACATTCGCGGCACGCATTGCGTTTTTCGCGATACTCGTAGCGGCACTCGGGCCGTCTTCAGCACTCGCGTCTGAAGCGGGTGTTCCGATGGATACCTGGCCGGTCGATCGCGTCCAGAACCCGGCGGCGCTGCAAAACGGGGCGCGTTTGTTTGCAAGCTATTGCATCGGGTGCCACAGTGCAAGCCTGGTACGTTGGAATCGGCTGCAGGAAATCGGTCTGACCGATGCTCAGATTCAGCAATTTCTGATCTTCGGAAATCAGAAGGTCGGCGACACGATCCGCAATCCCGCGTCGCCATCGGATCAGAAGCGCTGGTTTGGCAAGGCTCCTCCGGATTTGTCCGTTATTACGCGCGCGCGCACCGCGGCCGGTCATGCAGGCACCGACTACATCTATACCCTGCTGCGCGGCTATTACCGCGACGCCGGCTCGCCGACCGGGTGGAACAACGTCGTCTACCCGAATATCGCAATGCCGCACGTCTTCTGGTACGAGCAAGGGCCACGCGAAGCCAGAATCGAATTCACCGAAGCACGTAAGGATGCGAAAACCGGGGCCGTCCAGCAAGTGCATGTGGCAACGACCTACGATGCAGCGGGTGTGGCGTCGCGAACCGAAACACCGGCGACGAATCACGGTGGGGAACACATCAGCTATTCGTTCAAGCCGCAGAACGTGGACCAGTCTCGGCGCTTCGACAATGACGCTGCCGATCTGGTTGCGTTCCTATCGTTTATGACTGATCCGACTGCGGGAAAGCGCACGCAGATTGGTGTGTGGGTGTTGATATTTCTCGCACTCTTCACCGTGGTCACGTGGCGGCTCAACGCCGTCTACTGGAAAGGCCTCAAGTAGTTTGACCTGCAGGCTTAGGGGAATGTGCGATCTGCAGGCTCTGATAAAAACAAAGGGATAACAATGATGGTGCTTTACTCCGGAACAACTTGCCCATTTTCGCAGCGCTGCCGCTTCGTGCTGTTCGAGAAGGGAATGGACTTCGAAATTCGCGACGTCGATTTATTCAACAAGCCCGAGGACATCAACACGATGAATCCGTACGGCCAGGTCCCAATCCTGGTCGAGCGCGATCTCGTGCTGTACGAATCGAACATCATCAACGAATACATCGACGAGCGCTTTCCGCATCCTCAATTGATGCCGGCCGATCCGGTGATGCGCGCCCGCACGCGGCTGTTCCTGTTCAACTTCGAGCGCGAGCTGTTCGTGCACGTGCAAACGCTCGAGAACAGCAACAACCAGAAAGCGATGGAAAAGGCGCGGGCGACGATTCGCGATCGGTTGACGCAGCTGTCTCCGATCATGCTGAAGAACAAGTACATGCTCGGCGACGATTTTTCGATGCTTGACGTCGCGCTGGCGCCGTTGTTGTGGCGACTGGACCACTACGGTATCGATCTGCCCAAGACCGCCGCGCCGCTGATGAAATACGCCGAACGCATGTTTTCGCGGCCGGCTTATATTGAGGCGCTGACGCCATCTGAAAAGGTAATGCGCCGGTAAAATTGCGTCCAACATGGCTGATGTTTCAACCAAGCCGTATCTGATCCGCGCGATCCACGAGTGGTGCGCCGACTCGGGTCTGACGCCGTATATCGCGGTGCTCGCAGACGCCGGCGTCAATGTGCCGCAGGAGTTCGTCAAGAACGGCGAGATCGTGCTGAACATTTCACCGCTGGCGACCAATCGCTTGAAGCTCGGAAACGAATCGATCGAGTTTCAGGCCCGGTTCGGCGGCGTGGCGCGTGAAGTGACGGTGCCGGTCGACAAGGTGATTGCCGTCTATGCGCGCGAGAACGGGCAGGGCATGGCGTTCGATGTGCCGCGCAATGTGACGAGCTGTCGAAGACCCGGCGCTTGCCGACAACGATGGCGCCAAGACACTGCCGGGTCCCACGCCGATGGCGCTGGTGCCGGTGCGAGCGCCGGTTACCGAGCGCCGACAACAACGAGCCGAGCGATCCCCCGCCGGCACCACGGCGCGGTGATCGACCCAAGCTGACGCGCATCAAGTAGAGTCGCGCGGCTTGCAGCATCTGCGGCCGGCATAGCTCAGTTGGTAGAGCAACGGTTTTGTAAACCGAAGGTCGGGGGTTCGAGTCCCTCTGCCGGCACCAAGCAACAACGTCCGAAAAAAAACCGCGGCATTGCCGCGGTTTTTTCTGGTGCGATGTAGCGATATTACGACGGACGGATTTCCGCAGCTTGCGGGCCCTTCGCGCCTTCCTTCACCACGAATTCGACGCGCTGTCCTTCAGTCAGCGACTTGAAGCCGCCGGCCTGAATTTCAGAGAAGTGCGCGAACAAATCCTTGCCGCCATCTTCGGGCGTGATGAAACCAAAGCCTTTTGCGTCGTTAAACCACTTGACGGTACCTGTTGCCATTTTTACGTTCCTAGATATGAGTTCAAAACAAATCGGCGGCCGGAAAAGTCCAGCAGCGAGCTAACGATCAAGGAGACGTACCTGATAAAAAAGACGCGCCGTTGTTTTACGAACCAAGCAACAGGCCAGAGATAACCGGAGAACGACAGACTCAAGCGAAAGCGAGGCAGAGTGTAGGCTATTTTTCAACCTCGTGCCGGGTCGCCGTGGCCACCCGAAGTTCGCTTGCCTTGGCCTCGGCACGGTATTCGCCACTCGTCCGCGGGACATAAAAGCGATGCCAACCGTGCCTAATCCTCGAAAGAACCAGCTGCTCGCCGCGCTTCCGGACGCCGAGTGGCAGCGTTGGCTGCCGCAGCTCGAATGGGTCGAGATGCCGCTCGGTCAGGTGCTGTACGAGTCGGGCACCACGTTGAGCCATGTGTACTTTCCGCTGACGGCCATTGTTTCGCTGTTGTATGTGATGGAAAACGGCGCCTCGGCCGAGATCGCCGTTGTCGGTAACGAGGGCATCGTCGGTATCTCGTTGTTCATGGGAGGCGAGTCGACTCCGAGTCGTGCCGTGGTGCAAAGCGCCGGCCATGGTTACCGTCTGAATGCTCAGACCATGAAAGACGAGTTCAACCGGGCGGGCCCGGTGCTGCATCTGTTGCTGCGCTACACACAGGCGCTGATCACCCAGATGGCACAGACGGCGGTGTGCAACCGGCACCACACGCTGGACCAACAGTTGTGCCGCTGGCTGCTGCTGAGCTTGGACCGCCTGCAGGGCAATGACCTGATGATGACGCAAGAGTTGATCGCCAATATGCTCGGCGTACGCCGCGAAGGGGTAACCGATGCGGCGCTGAAGCTGCAGAAAGTCGGCCTGATCCGCTACACGCGCGGCCACATCTCGGTGCTGGATCGCGCAGGGCTGGAGCAGCGTACATGCGAGTGTTACGCAGTCGTCAAGAACGAGTACGACCGGCTGCTTCCCGAAAAGCTGGCCACTTAGTCCACGCGATTGGGGGCGACCTCCCCGAATCAAGGTAGCTTCTTGTGCGTTAGCGCACAGACGCTGCTCGCTGCCTTACATATGGTGCTTCCCGCAACAACCAGTCAGCTAGGCGTCTGGTCGTTTCCATACAGACACTGGAGCAAACTGAAAAATGGCGATAGGCGTTACTAACGGACATGCGCACGCCTGGGTTGAGGCAGCGCCCGACCTACGAGGGCTGCCTCAAGCGACGCGCGCAACTGTCGACCCGGCACCTCAGATTAATGAATCAACGCTTGCGACGGCAAGTACCGCAGAACTTGAACGCGCACTGTCACTCAGCCAGCACGAGGTGTTAACAGGACTGCGGCAGATCGACACCCTGCAGAGACAAGATGAACTTCTAAAACAGGAAGTAAATCAGCTGGTGCAAGCGGTGGCACAGGCGCACCTATCCTCGCATTACGACCAGCTAACCGGCCTGCCGAATCGCGCCTTGCTGTTGGACCGCTTCAACCAGGCCGCAGCGCGTGCGGCACGTCAGCGCAAGCTGGTAGCACTGCTGTTTCTCGACCTTGATGGATTCAAGAGCATCAACGACACGCTCGGCCATTCGGCAGGCGACCAGCTGCTCCAGCAAGTGGCAGCGCGCCTGACCGCCAGTATCCGAACGTCCGACACCGCGTGCCGGTATGGTGGAGACGAATTCGTTCTGTTGCTGCCGGAGCTGGATTTCGTCGAGAGCGCCGCCGCCGCGGCCGAGAAGATCCGCGCCCATTTGGCGACGCCATACCTAGTCGGCAGCACCAGCAGTCAAATCACGGCAAGCATTGGCATCGCCATCTATCCCACCGACGGAATCGAGTTCGATGAACTGATACAGCAGGCGGATGCTGGAATGTATTGCAACAAAGCGGCCGGTCACGCGCCGGCCGATGTCTTTGTCTTGCGTCCGTGAGGATCGGCTAAACGCCCGAACTCAACGCCTTGCTGCCGATGTCGGCATATCAGCCATCAGTGCCTAGATGCGCTGTGGCTCGGCGCCGATCTGTCCATCCCAGCGCGGCGCCAGTTGATGTTCGATATCGAATAGATCAAGCACGCGGGCAAGCGTGTGGTCGACCATCTGTTCGAAACTTTGCGGCCGTTGGTAGAACGCCGGCAGCGGCGGGAAAATGATGCCGCCCATTAGCGTGACTGCCTCCATGTTGCGGATGTGCGCCAGGTTCAGCGGCGCCTCGCGCGGCAGCAATACGAGCTTGCGACGCTCCTTCAAGCAAACGTCCGCGGAGCGCGAGATCAGATTGTCGGCATAGCCGTGCGCTACGGCGGCCAGCGTTTTCATCGAGCACGGCGCGATCACCATGCCGCTGGTCTTGAACGACCCGCTGGCGAGCGCGGCACCGACATCTCCGACGCTATGCATGACGTCGGCGAGTGCCTCAACGTCGGCGCGCTTCAGATCGAGCTCCTGATGCACGTTCAGGACGCCCGCTGGTGATAACAGCAGGTGCGTTTCGACTCCGAGGCGTGCGCAGGTGGCGCAGCAGCTGCACGCCATAGATCGCGCCGGTAGCGCCTGTAATCGCAACGATCAGGCGCTGCATTTCTTCTGTCTCAGCGGACAGCCTAAACGACCTTGGCGTCCTTCAGCAGCGTCTGCAATTCACCCGATTCGAACATTTCGCTCATGATGTCGGAGCCGCCGACGAACTGACCGTTGACGTATAGCTGCGGAACCGTCGGCCAGCTGGAAAAATCCTTGACGCCTTGCCGCACGTCGTCGTCGTCGAGCACGTTGACGGTGATGAGGTTCTTGACACCCGACTGCTTGAGCAGCGCAATCGCGCGGCCGGAAAATCCGCACTGCGGAAACTGCGCGGTGCCCTTCATAAACAGCACGACGGGGTTCTCGGACACGGTTTTCTTGATGAAGTCTGTAGGGTTCATGGCATGCACTCAGATGGGATTTTCCGAGTGTAGCGAGCAGTCAGGACACGTCAAACGAGCGTCAAGCGAGATGTGCCACCGTCGCGCGGTCAAGTTCGGCGAAGTCGACCATTGTGCGCACATCGCGCCATGTCGCCGGATTGAACAGGGCTCGAACTGCCTCGCCCTGCTCATAGCTGTGTTCGAGCGCCAAAGTGCCAGCCCGGCAGCAGATGCCGCGGCGCGCTTTCGATGATCTGCTGCAGACACGCCAGGCCGTTGCCTCCGGCGACCAGCGCGGTCTGCGGTTCGAAACGCAGCGCTTGCAGGTGAGAGTCGCCCACGGCCACGTAGGGCGGATTGCTGACGATCAGGTCAAAGCGCTGATCCGAAAGCGCAGAAAACCAGTTTCCTTTACGAAACGAGACGGTGTCCACGCGCCATTTCGCAGCGTTTGCACGCGCGACTTCGAGCGCATCGTGCGAGACGTCAGTCGCGGTTACGTTCCATGTAGGGCGCTCCAGCGCGATGGTGATCGCAATGCAGCCGGAGCCGGTTCCAAGATCGAGCACGCGCGCTCCATCTTTAAGCCCTGTGGCCAGCGCCACCTCTACCAGCAGCTCGGTTTCGGGTCGAGGTATCAGAACGGCCGGGGACACCTCGAACACGCGTCCGTAAAACTCCTTTTCACCGAGCACATAGGCAAGCGGCTCGCCGCGATGGCACCGATGAACGAGCTGCGCCAGCGCCTGCACGTCGGCCGCAGCAACGGGCAATTCGGGTTGTGCAATCAGCCGCTCACGCGTGACGCCGAGCTGGTGCGCCAGCAGTGCACGCGTTTCCAGCCTGGACAGCGGGCTCGCAGCCAACAGCTCGCCGACGCTCTGCGCGCCGGCGACTGATGCGTCATTGAACGGCATCGCCCAGCGCCGCCAGCAGCTCAGCCTGATGTTCGGCGGCCAGTTTCTCGGTCAGCTCGTCGAGATCGCCGTCCATGATGGCGTCGATTTTGTACAAGGTCAGGTTGATGCGGTGATCGGTCACCCGTCCTTGCGGAAAGTTGTACGTGCGGATGCGCTCCGAGCGATCGCCCGATCCGATCAGCGTCTTGCGTGTCGAGGCTTCCTTGGCCTGCTGATCGCGCGTTTGCTGATCCTTGATGCGAGCCGCAAGAATCTTCATCGCGCGCTCGCGGTTCTTGTGCTGCGATCGGTCGTCCTGGCACTCGACCACGATATTGGTCGGCAAATGCGTGATGCGCACCGCACTCTCGGTTTTGTTGACGTGCTGGCCACCCGCACCTGAAGCGCGAAAGACATCGATCCGAATCTCGCTTGGATCGATCTTCACATCATCGATCTCGTCGGCCTCGGGCAGCACCGCCACCGTGCACGCGGACGTATGAATGCGGCCCTGCGCTTCGGTCACCGGCACGCGCTGTACGCGATGGCCGCCCGATTCGAACTTCAGCTTCGAGTACGCGCCGGTGCCCACCAGTCGCACGATGACCTCCTTGTAGCCGCCCATGTCGGACGAGCTTTCGGAAATCATCTCGCTCGCCCAGCGATGACGTTCGGCGTAACGCATGTACATGCGCAGCAGGTCCCCGGCAAACAAGCCGGATTCGTCGCCGCCGGTGCCCGCGCGTATCTCGAGAAAGATGTTGCGGTCATCGTTCGGATCTTTCGGCAATAGCAGCGATTGGAGTTCACTTTCGAGCGCTGCGATGCGCGTTTTGGAAGAATCGATCTCTTCTTCGGCGAGCGCCTTCATCTCTGGTTCGGACAGCATCTGCTGCGCGCTTTGCAAGTCGCTCTCGGCCCGACGGTAGTCGTGAAACCGGCTGACGACGGGCTCGATCTCCGACCGCTCCTGGCCCAGCGCGCGGAAGCGATTCATATCGCGCGCTGCGTGCTCGTCCGACAAGTGCACGTCGATTTCATCGAGCCGCTTTGCAAGCTGCTCGAGTTTGGTTCGCATCGAGGGTTTCATGGGCCAGATTAGACCGCATGTGCGGCCGACGTCGCACATGCAACGGCTTTGTTCTTTTATTCCGAGTAGAAGCGGGCCAGAAGTGCCTGCAGACGCTCATGCTCGGCGTCGTCGCCGGCGGCGCGCAGCGCGCTCATTGGGTCGTGCAGGAATTTGTTGGTCAGTGCATGCGACAGCTGCTCGATCACGCGCTCTGGCGGCTCACCCTTCGCCAGCAGTCTCATCGCGCGCTGCAGCTCGCGCGCGCGCAGCGCGTCGGCGCGGCCGTGCAGATCCTGGATTGTCGGCACGGCGCGGCGCACGCGAATCCACTCTTCGAAGTCGCGCACCCGAGACTCGATGATGGCCTCGGCTTGTGCGACAGCGGCCTGCCGCGTGTCATTTCCGCTCGCGACTACTTTGCCGAGATCGTCGACCGTGTGTACGTAGACGTCGTCAAGCCGTGCAACTTCCGGTTCGACGTCGCGCGGTACCGCGAGGTCAACGATGAACATCGGCTTGTGCCGGCGCGTGCGAATCGCACGCTCGACCATGCCGAGTCCGATGATCGGCAGCAGGCTGGCGGTACAAGACACGACGATGTCGAACTTCGCCATCGCTTCGGGCAGGTCGCCGAGCTTCATTGACTTGCCATGCAGACGCGTCGCGAGTGCTTCGGCACGGTCGAGTGTCCGGTTTGCCACCGTGATCGACTTCGGCCGCTGCGCGGCAAAGTGCGTTGCGGTCAGGTCGATCATTTCGCCGGCGCCGACAAACAACACATGGCTTTCGCCGAGCTCACCGAAAATCTTGCGTGCGACGCGCACTGCTGCCGCTGCCATCGACACTGACTGTGTTCCGATTTCAGTCGTTGAGCGAACTTCTTTTGCAACGGCGAACGTACGCTGGAACAAATGGTTCAGCATCAAGCCAAGCCCGCCGGCGCTGCGAGCGAGCTTCTCGGCTTCCTTCATCTGGCCGAGAATCTGCGGCTCACCCAACACCATCGAATCAAGCCCGCTCGCCACGCGGAACGCGTGCCGTACCGCATTGACATGCGGCAGCACGTACGAATGTCTCTGCAATTCGTCCAGATCCAGCCGGCGCTCGGCGGCGACAAACTGGTGTAACGCTTGCTGCGCCACCTCGGGCTCTTCGACCGCGCAGTAGAGCTCGGTCCGATTACAGGTGGAGACGATGGCTGCCTCGCTGACGTTACCGCCGGCAGGGGCGCTCAAACGCTCGCGCAGTCGGGCAATGGTCGCGCCGACCTCATCGGCCAAGAAGGCCACACGCTCGCGCACAGCCAGCGGCGCGGTGGTGTGATTGAGCCCGAGAGTAAGGAGCTGCATCGACGATTGCGCTGGCCGCTATCGCGCGCCGGGATCCTCGTTGGGAACCGGAGAATTATAGGGGCGCAGCGCTCTGCGGGCTCAATCGAAAGCGATGATGAACCGGGGCTGGCCGCAGTTAATCGGATTACCATGCTGCGGCGCACGCCCTCGTTTTCACGATCTATGCGCGCGTTAACTCCCTCGGAGCTCAGGTTTGGAAAAGACAGCCGTTTTCTTGCCGGTTTTGCTGGGTACCAACCGAAAATTGCGTCGCAGCGTGCACGTTGCGCACTGGTTGCATGCGGCGATGTCGGCGCGGCCCGATATCGAAACCGAGCTGTTCGACGTTGCAGACTTCGCGCTTCCGCAAGACGACTATGGCCTCGACATCAAGCACCAGTTTCCGAAATGGCGCGACACGATCATTCGTGCCGACGGCCTCGTCATCGTCGCACCCGAATACAACCATGGTTACCCCGGTTCGTTGAAGAGCGTGCTCGATCTGCTGTTGAAGGAGTACGTCCACAAGGCCGTCGCGCTGGTCGGCGTCTCTGCCGGTAGCTGGGGAGGAACGCGGGTCATCGAGGCGATGGTTCCAATGGTGCGCGAGCTGGGCCTTGCGGTGACATTCACCGACCTGCAGTTTCCGACGGTGCAAAAAAAATTCGACGACACCGGCAAGCTCCTCGATGAGGCCTACAGCACTCGCGTCCAGGCCTTTCTTGACGAGGCCGTCTGGATGAGCCGAACCTTGAAATGGGGACGCACGAACCTGCCGTCGAAGCATCACCCGACGATCTGAAGGCTACGTAATCCATGGCTTCCACTTCATCCGCCAGACGTGAACGTCGAGCAAAGAGCGCGAAGCCGAACGCAGCCTCCAATCTAGTTCCCGGGACGCGCCGGGATATCGTGCAGATTGCCAGCGAATGCCGACAGCTTGTCACGCGCCGCGCGTTGATCTCTGCCGGCGCGTCGGTGGTGCCGATGCCGGGAGTCGATGTTGCGGTCGACATCACCGTGCTGCTGAGGATGATCGAACAGATCAATGAACGCTTCGGGCTGACGCTGGAGCAGATCGAGCAGCTCGCGCCGCAAAGAAGGCTCTTTGCCTACAAGGCTGCGATGGCCGTCGGCAGCGTGTTGATCGGTCGCATCGTCACGCGCGAGCTCGTCATCAAGGTGCTGAAAACCGTGGGCGTCAGGCTGAGCGTCAAACAGGCGGCGAAGTACGTTCCATTTGCCGGGCAGGCGGTTGCAGCATCGCTGTCATTCGCCGCGCTGAAAGCGCTTGGCGACCGGCATGTAGAAGATTGCGTGCGAGTCGCCCAAACGCTGATTGATATTCGCGACGACAGTGTCGTCGCGACGTATTGAAAACTAGATCACCTTGTCGTTGGCCAGCGTCGCGCTGATCGTCTTCGCAAAGTCCTGAATCGTCTGCTGCATGGATCCGGTCGGTGTCGTCGTCGACGAACCCGACCAGAGCAGCAGATACTCCTTGGCGTCGAACAGCCGAGTTTCGACGAGCACGTTCTGCACGGTGTAGACGCTGGGCGGAAACGCGTACGCGGCAGACCAGTAGCTATGGTAGTAGCCGTAGAAACCCGGCCATCCAAACCCCCACGGCGGGCCGGCGACGTATCCCGGCGACACACGCACTTCGTTGGTGACGCTAACCGTGCGCGAAATCAGTACTGAATCCGCGCCGGCAGCCGCCACGGCCGCTTGTATCTTCTGTTGTTCGGCGGGCCCTTCCTCGGGTACGGACTTATACGACTGCACCGCCTTGACGCCGCGCGCGCTCAGTTCCGCGACCATTGCGTCTTCGTAGATGCGCCGTGCGGTCGAATCGCGGTTGATGCCCATCACCATGACGCTCTTGACCGGCAGACGGTTGCCTGCCTGCGGGTTCACCCACCTTGCGTTCAGTTCGGTGCTGGTTCCGCAACCCGAGAGCGTCATGATGGCTGCCACCACCAATGCCGCACCTGCCAGTCTTCTGTTCATGGCTGTCTCCTAACCTTTGACGTGATCACAACGTCGTTTCATAACGTCCCAGGCGCACTTGAGTATTACCAGGCTTCAGGTGTCGCAACGAAGGCATCACCAGCACGGTGTCGTCATAGGGTGCCACCCAGACTTTCTCGCCATCGCGTGCAATAGGCATGCCGGCTTTCGGAACTATTCCAAGCCCTTCGAGCGGCACGACGAACTCAAAGTTCATCGACTGCGCAACTACGGGCTCGGTGACTCGAATGACGCGTTGTTGAGCCGGCGGTTTGATCTTCAACTTCGATTTGATTGACTCGAACGGCACGCTGCCGGTGGCTGCGAGAAACCGAAGCGTCGTGTCGACGGCCACGTCGACCGATGACTTTTCCCAATGCTGTCCACACTCGATCAACAGAGCCGCACGCGGACTTTCAGGATCGTTGAAGCTGCCGCGGTCGCGCATCCGCACGCCTGCCGGATGGCCGGTGTCGAGCAGCAGATCGGCCGGCAATCCGACCTTGCGCGCGAGCTCGACATGCTTGTCGACGATGCCGCACACCATGATCGGGCGGCAAGGCTCATGCATCGAGTGAATGTCGAGTAGATAGTCAGCAGCGTCGACAAACGGCTGCAGTTGGCGCGCCCGGCGCAGCTCCGCAGAGTCGCGAGCGCCGAACAGAACATCATCGCCCCATACGCGGTTGTAATCCTCGTCGATGTAGCGCGATGCGTCCGGGTCGTCAAAATCGAAACGCGCGTAGGCGTTGACGTTCGCAAACGCCAGCACCAGTTTGCCGGCGGCCGGCTTGATCCGCTCGCGGAACAGGTAGTCAAGTGCGTAAGCACCGCAAAACTCGTTGCCGTGCGTCAGCGCCTGCACCATGACGGTCGGGCCGGGGCGGCCTGAGTCGAGCACGTGCACGTAGTCGACTCCCGTGTCGCCCTGCTTGTATTTGGCGATGTCGGGCGGCTGCACCTCGACCGGATGATGGCCGCTCACAGGTGTGGCGAGGCGTTGAGTGACAGCTTCAGGCACGTCGACCTTCCTTTCCGATGTAGTCCACGATCGCTTCAATCAGATTCTGCAGCGCACGCTGCAGCTGTGAGAAGCCAGCATGCCGCTCGCGCTTGGCCTCATCCATGTAGAGCCGTTTGTTGATCTCGACCTGCAGGCTATGGCGCCGATCGGCGGGCTGCGAATAAGCCTTTATCAGCTCGACACCCTTGTACGGGTCATTGACGGTGACCAGGTAGCCCATCGACCCCAACGTGGCACGCACGAACTCGGTGAACGCCGGATCGCACGTTGTGCCATCACGATCGCCAAGAACAAAATCCGGGCGCGCCGAGCCGTGCCCTCCTTCCCCCATCTTTCCTGCCACCGAGTTCATCGAATGACAGTTGAGGTGATACACCGAGCCAAAGCTCGCATGCGCATCGTCGATCGTGCCTTTGAGAGCTCGATGGTAAGGAGTGTGATGGCGCTCGATTCTCGCCAGCACTTCATCAACCTTCAGCTTGCGCCCGTAGATGGCGCGACCATCGTCGAGTGTTCTCCATATCAGCGCTTTGCCGATGCGTGCCTTGCCGCTCGGCACGTGCGCGCGCGGCCATTTGCCGCCTTCGATCAAGTCAAGATCGATGTCGCCCGCATGCCGGTTCGGGTCGAGATACGTGCGCGGCGTCTGTGCGGCCAGTAAAGAAATGCCGAGCTCGGTCGCCGGCATATACAGCTCGTCGACAAAACAATCTTCACCATCGCGCAGATCGAACTCGGAGACGACCGCATCGAAGTCCGGTGGAAATTCGAATCCCGAGTGCGGCGAGTCGAGCACCAGCGGTACGCGCGGCTGTTGCGGTCCATACAAGCGGAACGTCGTGTCGTTCATTGCAATGAAACAGTTCTCACATCGTTCAGATGGCACGCCGACCAGCGCGCGGGTGCGATCTCGCGTAAGGCTGGCACTTCGACCGAACAACGCGGCATCGCGTGCGGGCAGCGCGGATGAAAGTGACATCCCGTCGGGGGTGCCAGCGGCGACGGGATTTCGCCCCTGATCGGAACGAACGCGCGCCGCTTGCGATCAATGCGCGGCACCTCGGTCAGCAGCGCCTGCGTGTACGGATGGTTGGGCGCCGCAAACAGCGCTTCCGTGGCTGCGATCTCGACGATGCGGCCGAGGTACATCACGACCACTCGGTCCGACAGGTGCCGTACCACGCCGAGGTCATGGCTGATGAATAAATACGTCAGCTGAAACTGATCGCGCAGATCCATGAACAGATTCAGCACCTGCGCCTGGATCGAGACGTCGAGGGCGGCTACCGCCTCGTCGCAGACGAGAAACTCAGGCTTGACCGCAAGTGCGCGCGCAATGCCGATGCGTGCCCGCTGCCCGCCCGAAAACTGATGCGGATAGCGTCGCACGTAACCGGGGTCGAGCCCCACCCGCTTCAGCAACTGCGCGACGTAGTCCTCGATCTGCTTCGCGTCGATCAGTCCGTGCACGCGCGGCGCTTCGCCGATGATCTGCGCGACTCGCATGCGCGGATTCAGCGATGCAAAAGGGTCCTGAAAAATCATCTGGATCGGGCGCCGGGCGCCGTTGATGTGCGCCACCGGCTCGCCTCGATACCGCACGACACCGTCGCTCGGTGCGTACAGGCCGCAGGCGACGCGGCCTAGCGTCGACTTGCCGCAGCCCGATTCGCCGACCAGCCCAACGACTTCACGCTCGTTGACTGTAAAGCTCACTCGATCGACCGCGTGCACTGTGTGCTCGCTGACCTTTGCGCCCAAGCGTCGGGCGAATTTCTCGATGACGTCGAGGCGCTTCGAGAAGCGCTTTGACACGCTGTCGAACTCAAGCAGTGAGCTCATCGACTGTTTCCGAATACTGCAACGGGAAGTAGCACCGCAGCTCGCGGCCGCCCACCTGCGTCAGCGCCGGCATCACTTCGCATGGTTCCGCTGCACGGGGACAGCGTTGCCTGAACGCGCATCCCGGCCCGAGCGTAATCAGCGAGGGTGTCGAGCCGCTGATCTGCCGCAGACGCTGACCCGGCGCGGTCGCCGCGGGTACCGAGTCGAGCAGTCCGCGCGTGTAAGGATGACGCGGCGTCTCCAGTACATCGTCGGCCGCACCGAGCTCGACGATGCGGCCTGCATACATCACCGCGATGCGATCGGCGAGTCCGGCGACCACCGCCAGGTCGTGCGTGATCCAGATCAGCGCGGTGCCCGACTCGCGCACCAGCTTCTGCATCTCGTACAGGATCTGCCCCTGCACGGTGACGTCGAGCGCCGTGGTCGGCTCGTCGGCGATGATCAGGTCCGGGCTGTGCAGCAGCGCGATCGCAATCGCCACGCGCTGACGCATGCCGCCCGAGAACTGATGCGGATACTGCGCGAGACGTTCGGCAGGCGACGCGATGCCGACACGGCTCAGCGTTGCATTGCCCGCTGGCGCGCCGACTCACGCGATACGTTTTCATGCGCAAGCACCGTTTCTACCATTTGCGTCTCGATCGACAACACCGGATTCAGCGTCATCATCGGATCCTGGAAGATCATTGCGATGCGCTTGCCGCGCAGCTGCCGCGCGAGTGCGGGCCGTCCCAGCTAGGCGTCCCGGGGGGCGGACGCGGCGGGGAACCTGCGCCGATCAGCTCGATGCCGTCGAATACGATGCTGCCGGCCGCGATACGGCCCGGCGGATCGATCAAACCGATGATCGAAAATCCGGTCACCGATTTTCCGGAGCCCGATTCACCGACCAGTCCAAGCACCTCGCCGCGCTGAAGATCGAACGAAACGTCGGCCACTGCGGGCAGCACGCCGTCGCGTGTCAGAAATTCGGTGCGCAGATTGCGCACTGACAGCAGCGCGGTCATCACGATTGCGAATGCTTACCTTGCCAGCCGAGGATTCAAAATGTCGCGCAGCTGATCGCCGACCAGGTTGATCGCGAGGATCGTCAGCAGCAGCGCGATGCCCGGATACAGGCTGATCCAGTACTTGCCCGACATCAGCACTTCATAGCCATTCGCGATCAGCAAGCCGAGCGAAGGCTCGGTGGGTGGCAGCCCAAGGCCGAGAAATGACAGTGTTGCTTCGAGCGCGATCGCATGCGCAACCTGAACCGTGCCGACAACGATAAGCGGCGGCAGCGCATTCGGCAGCAAATGCCGCATCACAATGCGTGCGCCCGACAGGCCAAGTGATCGTGCTGCCTCGATGTATTCCTTGTTGCGCTCGACCAAAGCCGCCGAGCGTGCGGTGCGCGCGTAATACGCCCATTGCACCGTCACCAGCGCGATGATGATCTTGTCGACGCCCTTTGCCGAGTACCGCCAGCAGGATCAGCGCAACCAGGATTGCCGGAAAGCCAAGCTGAATATCGACAATTCGCATCACCAGTTGCTCGAAACGGCCGCCCAGGTACGCAGCGAGCACGCCGAAGATCGAGCCGATCGTCAGCGCGATCGCGCCGGATAGCACGCCGACCATCAGCGATACGCGCAGCCCGTAGAAGATCGCTGACAGCATGTCGCGTCCCTGGCCATCGGTGCCGAGCCAGTAGGTCATGCCATCAACACTCTTTGTCCCGGCGGCTGTCGCGAATCGAGCAGATCGAGCTTCGTCAGATCGTACGGATTCTGCGGCGCGATCCACGGAGCGAACAGTGCGATGGCCACCACTACCAGCAGCATTGCCAGTCCGAACATCGCAATCTTGCTTTCGGCAAACTGCGACGCGAACCGGCGCCATGGCAACTGCGCGCGATCGACGGTGTCGATTGCGATGGGGGACTCGATCGGCGCTGCGCTCATGCTGACCTACTGCTGAATGTCCGCGAGGCGGACACGCGGGTCGAGCGCCGAATACATCAGATCGACCACCAGGTTGATCGTGATGAACATGAACACGACGACCAGCAAATATGCGACGACGACCGGGCGATCGAGCTGAAAGATTGAATCGATCACCAGCTTGCCCATGCCGGGCCACGCGAAAATGGTTTCAGTGACGACCGCGAATGCAATGACCGAACCGAGCTCGAGCCCGATCACGGTGATCAGCGGAATCATGATGTTCTTCAGCAAGTGGACGCCGATCACGCGCCGGTTGGTCAATCCCTTCGCGCGCGCGAACTTGATGTAATCGAGCAGGCTTTGCTCGCGCACCTGCGCGCGCGTCAGCCGGATGATCAGCGACAGCTTGAACAGCGCCAGATTGATCGCAGGCAGCAGTGCGTACTTCAACCCTTCAACATTGAAGATCGACAGTTGCAGTCCGAGCACGTCGGTGGTCGGTCCGCGCCCGGTCGACGGCAACCAACCGAGCTGCACAGCGAATATCAGAATCAAGATGAGACCGACCCAGAAGGTCGGCAGCGAAAAACCGAGAATCGATCCGGCCATGATTGCTTTGGCGCCTGCGCTGTGGGGTCGCAATCCTGCGTAAAGCCCCAAAGGAATTCCGAGTACGACCGCGATCACCATTGCCAGAAATGCGAGCTCGAGCGTTGCCGGCATGCGCTCGAAAATCACTTCGAGCGCGGGCCGTGCGTAAACGAACGAGTTGCCGAGGTTGCCGGTGAACGCGCCACCGATAAAGCTTAGGTACTGTTCGTGAATCGGCTTGTCGAGTCCGAGCGCCTTGCTTGCGCGCTCCTTCTCGATCTGATCGGCGGCAGGATTGACGAGAATTTCTACCGGATCGCCGATCAGATACAGACCCGGCAAAGACAAGCAGCGACGTGACGGCGAGAACCAGCGCAGTCTGCGCCAGGCGCCGCAGAACGTAGACGGTCACGGGTGAGCGACGGGCAGCCGGCTATGTCAACACGTCACTTCTTCGCGGCCGACATCGCGGCACCCTCGGGCCGCACGTCGTATGCCAGCGTGTATTGATCGGCGCGCGCCCGGTAGCTAATCCCTTGCCGCGTCGCCCAGGTGCTGACTTCGTAGTGCAGCGGCACAATTCCCATCAGCTCGCCCACTGCCTTTTCGGTCGCGCGCGCGAGCATGATGCCGCGCTTGGTGTCATCAATCGTTGTCATCGCCTGCGTCAGCAGCGCGTCGACGCCGGGATCGGAGAAGCGGCCGCGATTGGCAGCGCCCATGCCCTGTTTGGCGTCGAACGTCGCAAGCAAAGAGCGCAATGGCGACGACACTTCGCCGCTGTCAGCGCCCCAGCCCGCCAGCAGGAAGCTGAACTCCAACTTGGAGCCGCGCGAAAAGAACACATTGGACGGCATCGTCTCGAGCTTGGTCGGAATGCCGCCACGCGACAGGAACTGCGCGACCGCCTGCGCAACGGCCGCATCGTTGATGTAGCGATTGTTCGGCGCGTGCAAAGTCAAGCCGAATCCGTTCGGATAACCGGCCTCCGCCAGCAGCTTCTTCGCGGCTGCCGGATCGTACTTATCGGGCTTCAGCGTCTTGCTGGTGCCGAAGAACTGCTCAGGCAACAGTTGACCTGCTGGTACCGCTTGCGTCTCCATGATGCGCGATACGATCGCGTCGCGATCGATCATCTTGGAGATCGCCTGCCGTACCCTCGGATCGCGCAAAGGATTCGCTTCAAGCGGCTTGCCGTCGACCGTTGTCACGAACGGCGAGTTCTTATCGCGGTTCGAATCCAGATGCAGATAGATGATGCGATTCGACACCGCCGATGACAATGAAACGCGCTTGTCTTTCTTCAGCTGCGCAATATCTGCCGTCGGCACTCCCTCGATCATTTGTACATCACCGGCCAGCAGCGCGGCAACCCGCGCCGGCGCGCTGGTAATCATCCGAAAGCGCACGTTGTCCCATGCGGGCTTAGGCCCCCAGTACTGATCGTTGCGTTTCAGTACGACGCGGTCGCCGGCGACGTATTCGGCGTAGCGAAATGGACCGGTGCCGACCATCGCCTTGCCTGAGTTGAATTCCTCAGTCTTCGCGCCGTCGGCCACCGACTTCGGCACGATGGCAACAGACACCATGTCGTACGGCAGCAGCGGATGCGGCTTGTCGGTTTTGAGGCGGAGCGTGAATTTGTCAGGCGTCTGGATGTCGATGATCGGGCGGACGAAGCTGGCGAACGACGCCGGAGAATTCGGCACGTTCGGTACGCGCTTGAAGGTCGCGATCACGTCATCAACGGTGAAGTCCTGACCATTGTGGAACTTGACTCCCTTGCGCAGCTTGATCTCCCACTCGGTGTCGGACAGCGGCTTCCATGATTCCGCCAGACTCGGCAACAGCGCGGTCTGCTTTTCGTCCTGCTTGATCAGCGTCTCAAACACGTGGCGCGCGATCTGGTTGTTCGGCGTCAGGTTGTGAAAATGCGGATCGAGCGACGTGATCGGCGACGACAGTCCTATCGTCAAGTCAGCGGCCCGCGCTAGGCCAATCGTTGCAAAGGACACGATAAGTGCGAAAAAAGCGCGCAGAATGGTGCTGGGCATGACGCCTCCTGGCTCGGGAAGACGCTAGCTTAGCGGGCCGCGGGCACGGCGTGTGCGAGCAAAGCGCAAAGAGCCACGCAGCGACTGTGGCAAGCATGGGAACGAAGAGCGCATGGCTGAGCCGGATGTAGGTATCGAGAAGACCAGGGCGAAATCGAAGGCGACCACCGAGAAGCCGATGCCCTCTGGCGGTTCGACCGCGTTCGCCGAAGGCGAGCTTTCGCCCGATCACGCCGAAGTCGAATATGCCGAACTGATCGACAACGTTGTTCCGACGCGCGGCTACGAAATGCTGCCGCTGGTGGGACTCGGCGGCTCAGCCGGCAGCATTCAGGCACTGCAAACTTTTTTCCGTGGGATGCCGGTTGATTCCGGATTGGCCTATGTCGTCATCCTGCATCTATCGTCCGAGCATGAAAGCTCGCTCGCCGAGCTGCTGCAGGGCTCGACCCAGATGCCAGTGGTGCAGGTCAATGCCACAGCGAAAGTGGAGCCCGACCATGTCTATGTGATCCCACCAGGCAAGCAGCTCGCCTCGGCGGATGGTCACCTGGAGTTGGCCGATTTGCCGACTGATCGCGGGCGCCGGTTGGCCGTCGATCTGTTCTTCCGCACGCTGGCAGATACCCACGGTCCGCATGCGGCGGCGATCGTTCTGTCCGGCGCCGACGGTGACGGCGCAATTGGCATCAAGCGCATCAAAGAGCGCGGCGGGTTGACCATCGCGCAAGACCCTGACGAAGCCGAACATCAGGGCATGCCGCGTTCGGCGATCAATACCGGCATGGTCGACTGGGTGCTGCAGGTCGGGCAAATGCCAGAGCGGCTCGTTAAGTACTACGAGCTGGCAAAGCGGGTGGCATTGCCGCCTGAAGATGGCCCGCAACCCGCCCAGCCGACGGCGCGTCCGTCAGTGGGCGAGGCGGAGACAGCATTGCGCGAAGTCCTTGCGTTCTTGCGCAACCGTACCGGGCGCGACTTCTCTTATTACAAGCGCGCGACGATTTTGCGGCGCATCGGCCGCCGCCTGCAGGTCAACGGTCTCGATGATCTGCCGGCATACCTTGAATTTCTGCGTCTGCATCCGGGTGAAACCGGCGCGCTGTTGCAGGATATGTTGATCAGCGTGACCAATTTTTTCCGCGATCGCGAAGCCTTCGATGCGCTTGAATCAGAAATCCCGTACTTGTTCAGAGATAAGCGGGCCGGCGACACCGTTCGCGTGTGGGTGCCCGGATGCGCAACCGGCGAGGAAGCGTATTCGATCGCAATGCTGCTATCCGAGCATGCGCGAAAGATAGATGCGCCTCCGCAGATCCAGGTCTTTGCAACGGACCTCGACGAAAGCGTCATCAGAAGCGCGCGTGATGGCAGTTATCCCGACACCATCGCCGCTGACGTTTCGGAGGAACGACTCAGGCGCTGGTTTCTAAAAGAAGCGCGTGGGTATCGAGTACGACGCGAGATTCGGGAGCTCGTGCTTTTTGCTCTGCATGACGTGCTGAAGGACTCGCCGTTTTCACGGCTCGATCTGGTCTCCTGCAGAAACCTGCTCATTTATCTGACAAACGAAGCACAGTCGCGTGCATTCGACATCTTTCATTTTGCGTTGCGTCCGGGCGGCCGTTTGTTTTTGGGAACCTCAGAGTCCATTGAAAACGACGGAGTTCTCTTTTCGACACTCGATAAAAAGTACCGTATTTACGCGCAAAGACCCGGCGCCCGTATGACGTTACCGGTGCCGATCGGCACCAGCGCTCTGGCGAGGGCGTTGGAGTTGAAAGAAAAGATAACGGATCGGCCTGCGCTGCCCAAAGAACAGCGTACCAACGGCGATGCGCTGGAGGGCGAGCGCGTTGCGGGCGCCGATCGACATCGGAGTCACAACCCGAGGAACTGCATTACAAACTTATCGAGCGCTTTGCTCCGCCGTCGATTCTGGTTAACGGCCAGTACGACATCGTGCATATGTCCGACGAAGCCGGCAAGTTCCTGCAATTCTCCGGAGGCGAGCCAACGCGAAATTTGCTGCAACTCGTACATCCGATGCTGCGGCTCGATTTGCGTGCGGCGTTATTCAGCGCCGCGCAATCGCAGAGGCAGGTGGACGCCTCAAACGTTGTCGTCGACTTGAACGGCAATCGCAAAGTGGTCGACCTCCACGTTTTCCCTGCCGGCGACCTGGCTCCGGAGCACTTGCTGGTCAAGTTCGATTTGCATCCGCTGACACCCGAGATGATTGCCGATCGGATGCGCAACGCGGAGCTGGACCAGGTTTCGCACCAGCTCGAGCTCGAGCTGGAGCGTACGAAGGCGCAGCTGCGTGACACCGTCGAACAGTCCGAAGCGTCCACCGAAGAGCTGAAAGCCAGCAACGAAGAGTTGCAGGCGATGAACGAAGAGCTGCGCTCGGCCACAGAAGAACTCGAAACCAGCCGAGAAGAGCTGCAGTCGATCAACGAGGAGCTGGCGACCGTCAACCTCGAGCTGAAGAACAAGGTTGATGAGCTCGGCCATTCGAACTCGGACTTGCATGTCCTGATGGCGGCCACCGCGATCGCGACGATATTTCTTGATCGCGATTTGCGCATCCTGCGCTATACGCCGCCGGCTGTCGAACTGTTCAATCTGATCCCGACCGACATGGGCCGGCCGCTGTCCGATTTGACGCATCGGCTCGACTATCCCGAGATCGAGCGCGACGCGCGTCGTGCGCTTGGCGAGCTGCTTCCTTCCGAGCGCGAAGTACAGGCGGGCGACCGTTGGTTCCTTGCGCGCACATTGCCTTATCGAACAGCCGATGACCGTATCGGAGGCGTTGTCCTGACTTTTGTGGACATTACCGAGCGTCGCCACGCGGTGGAAACGCTGCGCGCACTACAGGAAGAGCAGGCATCGGATCTTGCAGCAACGCTGAAGCTGCAGGAATTGAGCTCCAGACTGCTGAATTCGGTAGAACTGCAGCCTTTGCTCAGGCAGCTGCTCGACGCAACGATTGAAATGCAGGGCGCTGATTTCGGTTGCGTGCAGTTGTACAACGCAGAGAAACGGAACCTCGAGATGGTTGCACAGCGCGGTTTCGATCCATCGCTTCTGAATCGTTTTGAAAAGCTTGGACTCGACCGAACGGGAGCTAGCGGGCGGTCAATTTCCAAGCGAGGGCGGATCGTCGTGCCCGATGTCAACGAGGACGAAAGCTACAAGCCGTTGCGGACATTCGCCGCGGAGGCGGGTTACCGCGCGGTGCATTCGATACCGCTGTTCGACCGCAATGATCAGCCGCTTGGAGTCTTGACGACGCATTTCCGTCAGCCGCACAAACCGTCCGAACGCGAACTCAGGCTGACCGATCTGTACGCCCGGCAGTTTGCCGATGTGATTGCGTTCAAGATTGCCGAGCAGAGCGTTCGCGCGTCCGAAGAAGCATTCCGCGCGATGGTGGAGCAGACGACGCTGGGCGTCCTTCGATGCGCCTTTTCAGGCCGAATACTGTTTGCGAATCAGCGCTTATGCGAAATTGTCGGCCATTCAGCGGAACAGCTTCATCAACTTCGTCTACAGGAGATCACACATCCCGACGATCTCTCTGCGAGTGAGAGATCGTTTGCTCGGCTCGCGCGCGATGGGACGCCGTTCCAAATGGAACAGCGCCTTATCCGCGGCGACGGAAGCCTGGTGTCGGTATCGCTAAGCGTCTCCGTTTTGCGCGATCGGGACGGACGGCCACAAACCGCGACGGCAATGGTGCTCGATTTGACCGAACGCAATCGAGCGCTAGAAGCGTCCCGCGAAAGCGAAGAGCGGCTGAGGCTGGTCATTGAAAATGCGCGCGAATATGCAATTTTTGCCCTCGATCTTGACCGACGAATCACGAGCTGGAACTCGGGTGCGCAGCGACTGCTTGGATATTCTGAACACGAGATCATCGGGCAGCTCGGGGACGTTATTTTCACGCCCGAGGATCGCGCGGCGGGTGCGGCTGAACACGAGGCAGAAGTTGCGTTTGCCGAAGGCCGATCCGCCGACGAGCGCTGGCACGTACGCAAGGACGGCAGCCGGTTCTGGGGCAGCGGCGCCATGATGGCGATGCACGATGCCAACAATCAAACGATCGGCCTGCTGAAAATCTTTCGCGATGAAACAGCGGCGCGCGAAACCAATGACGCGCTTGCCCGCAGCGAAGCGGAACTGATGCGCGCGCTCAAGGACAATCAGTTTGCACGCAATGAGCTCGAAGCCGCGAGTCGTGCCAAGGACCGGTTTCTCGCGGTGCTTTCACACGAGTTGCGCACGCCGTTGACGCCGGTAGTGATGGCGGTTCAAACGCTGGTGCGTCGCCCTGACATTCCTGATCCGGCACGAGAAGCGCTCGAGATGATCCGGCGCAACGTCAAGATCGAATCGCATTTGATCGATGACCTGCTGGACCTGACGCGAGTCACGCGCGGCCAATTTGAAATTGTGACCGAACCGATGGACATCCATGCGGCCATTAACGGCGCGGTGGAGATCTGCGAGTCCGATATTCGGGGCAAGGATCAAACGCTGACGATCGCGCTCGATGCCGACACGCATGTCATCAACGGCGATTACACGCGACTGCAGCAGGTGGTCTGGAACCTGCTAAAAAATGCGTCAAAGTTCACTCGCCGAGGCGGGGCAATTCGCCTTACGACTGCCAGCGGGGGTAAAAAATTCTGCCTAACAGTGTCGGACAACGGAATCGGCATCGATCCGACCGCTCTTCCGACAATTTTTGAAGCGTTTACACAGGGCGGTGAGTGGGTGTCACGTGAATACGGCGGCTTAGGCCTTGGACTTGCTATCTCTAAAGCCACGATCGAAGCGCACGGCGGAAACATCAAGGTTGAAAGCGGCGGGACGGGACAGGGGTCCACTTTTACTGTTGAGCTGCCGTTGGTTTGAAATACGGCATTTGCAAAATGCGAACAAACGCTAACCCGGCACCCGGCGCCGCCACGGGCTTGCGGGTCTTTGTTGTTGAAAATCACGCGGATACCCGCGAATTCCTGACGTTCATGCTGGAAGAGCTCGGGCATACCGTGATGGTGGCGGATTCGATGAGTCGTGCCCTGCGTGACGTACCGGCAGCGAACTGCGACGTTCTGATTTCCGACATCGGCTTGCCGGACGGGGACGGGTGGCAGCTACTCGCCCGCCTTGAGCTACAGAAGCCGGTCTACGCAATCGCGATGAGCGGCTTTGGAATGACGTCCGATCGCTTGCGAAGCAAGGCGGTGGGATATCGGCACCATCTGGTCAAGCCGATGGGGCTCGAGCAACTCGAAAATATCTTGAAAGACGCGGCTACTGAACTGGAGGAGTCGGAACGCGGCGAGGCGGTCGGCGCCGCTCCGTTGCGTGGTGCCGCGGGCGTCGGGTAGGTGGATTAAGTCAAACGATCTTCAGGATCGCGCTGGCGGTAACGACAACGTCTGGGCCAACGGTCAGTTGGCCCTCGGTAAACGACAAGGTTGCAGTACGACGTACCACACGCCCTCGTGCTTCAACGAATGCGGGCGGACGTACGGCGTTCAGGAACCGCACATCGATCTGAATCGTCACGCACGCTCGGCGGTCCGCGTCCTCCCAAGCAATCGCGCTTAGCGCGTGATCGATCAGCGTCATCAGCAGCCCGCCGTGCACGATGCCGGCGGGGTTCGTGTGCTGTGACGTCGGAACCAACCCATACGCCCAGCTTTCATTTTCCCTGCGCGTCCACAGCGGCCCAACGGTGCCGATAAACCCATCCAGCGTGCGCTGTTTCCAGCCTGAAGCGCTCGGATCATCAACGTCCATCGTCAGCTGTTCTCCAGTACCGATTCGGACAGAGCCTGCGCTTCGACCTGCATGTGCTTCGCCAGCGCAACGCTGCGCGCAGCGTCGAGCTGATGCGCAACCCCCGCGGCGACGATTGCATGGCTGACACGCTTCGAGGTATCAAACAAAGGCACGGCGACGATCGTCACGCCGTTGATGTAGTTGCCACGATCGATGCTGTAACCCTTACGACGTACCGCTTCAACCTCGGTGCGCCAGGTTTTCAGATCGGGCGCGTTCTGCCATCGCAATCGTTTGAATCCCTGCTCGATCTCGTTCCATGGTCGATCGCTGAACGCCGCGTTCAGGCGCCCGGTTGCACTGATCAGCGCAGGAAAGCGACTGCCGACATCCAGATGCAGGCTAAACGGCATCTGCGAGCGCGAAAGAGTGACGACAACCATGTGCTCGAGTCCGACGATCTCGACGCCGATCGCCGTGACACCCCACTCACGCGACAGCCGATCGAGAACGGGCTGCGCGACATTCGCAAAGCTGTTGCGCTCGATCACGCTGCGCGCCAGTGAAAGCATTCCTACGCCGAGCTTGTAGCGCTTGGTCTCGGCGTCGACCGTTACGAGCCGCTCCTGCACCAGCACCCGCAGGATGTGCAGGCACGTACTGGTGACAAGCCCGAGCGATTGTGCAATCGCCTTGACGCCCATCGGAGACGAGCTCTTACCAAGCAAACGAAGGATCGCAATCGACCGGCTGACGGCAGGTACCGGGCGAACCCGCGGGGCTTTGGCGGCGGCTTCAGCCGGCTTTGGCTTGCGCGAAGGGGCTTGCTGAACTCTCACCGCTACGGTCGGCATCGCTGATTTATTTGTTTTGTATTAGTACAAACAAGCGTTGTATTTGACAACTGTATTCAATTCGCTGATCATTTGCAACTCGCTTTTCTTGCGGGTCCCACGTGACCAAGCTCACCGAATACACGTCGTACGCGGACGCTCAGCGGTACTGCACTTCCGACAAGCTGTGGGAGCTGTTCGACGGCGATCGCGACCGCCTGAACATCGCGCACGAGTGCATCGATCGTCATGTGTCCGAAGGTCGCGTCGCGGTAATCCTGGCGCACGCCGACGGCCGCGACGAGCTGATCACGTTCGAGCAGATCGCGCGCCAATCGGCGCAATTTGCCAACTATCTTGCAGCGCAGGGAATCAAACCCGGTGACCGGGTCGCAGTGATGCTGGAGCCGTCGCACGCCTTCTACGTCGCGATGTTCGGCGCGATCAAGTACGGCGCGATCGCGGTGCCGCTGTTCACGCTGTTTGGTCCCGACGGTATTCGTCTTGCGGGTGCAGGACTGCGCGCCGCAGCTGCTAGTCACCAATGCGGAGAAAGCACCGTTGGCGCAGGGCCTGGGAACCGTGAAGGTCATCGTCGCAGACGACCGTTTCCTCGCGGATCTGGCCGGACTATAGCGATCAGTTCACTCCGATGACGCGCGCCGACGACGTCGCGATATTTCAGTACACGTCCGGCACGACGCGCGAGCTTCCGGAAGCGGTCAAGCATTCGCATCGGGCCCTCGTGACGTTAATGCTTGCGGCGTTGTACGGAACCGGATTGCGCCCGAACGATCGATTCTTCTGTCCGTCGTCGCCTGCATGGGGGCACGGTTTGTGGCACGGGACACTTGCGCCGCTCGCGCTCGGCATCACGATCGGCGCGTTCTCCGGCAAATTCAACGCTGAGCGATTGCTAAAGGCTCTGCACGATCATCGCTTTACCAATCTGTCGGCTGCCGCGACGCATTACCGGATGATGCGCAACTCGGGCGCCGCATCGAAGTACACGTACTTCCTGCAGAAACTTTCCTTCACCGGCGAGCCCATCGACAGCGAGACCGCGACGTTCGCCGAGACGACTTTCAAGCATCCGGTCTGCAGCATGTACGGTACGACCGAGATCGGCGTGATCCTGGTCAACTATCCGGGCGCCGAGGATTTCACGGTAAAGCCCGGCTCGCTGGGCAAACCGATCCCGGGCGGCAAGGTAGAGGTTCAGGACGCGAATGGCACCGCCTGCGCGCCAGGCGTCGTCGGTGAACTGAAAGTGTGGCGCCGTGACACCTGGATTCCGACGAAGGATCTCGGTCGCGTCGACGAAGACGGTTATTTTTATCATGCAGGTCGTGCCGACGACGTGATCATCTCGGCCGGCTGGACGATGAGCGCGGTTGAAATCGAAGACGCGATCCTGAAGCATCCGCAGGTGCAGGAAGCGGCGGCGATCGGCGTGCCCGACGCGTTGCGCGGCCAGGTCGTCAAGGCGTTTGTCGTCGCATCGCGCAACGGCGACGACACGTTTATCGAAGAAATACAGCAGCTGGTGCGAACACGGCTCGCCGCGCACGAGTATCCGCGCCAGATCGCATTCGTCTCCGAGCTGCCAAAAACTCCCGCGGGCAAGGTTCACCGCAAAGTGCTGCGTGAGCGCGAGCTCGCCGCATTGGCGGCTTCGGCCGACGCCGCGCCGTACTGACTTAACCGACAGGAAAATATCGATGGAAGTGCTGACACCTACGAAAAAAGTTACTCGCGAGTTTCCGAAGATCACTGAAAAGGGGCTCGACGATCTTCGCGGTCGCATTGGCCAGCCGGTGACGGGCACGGTCGAACCGTGGTGCTACGAGGCCACGCGCGACAACATTCGCCACTACGCGCACGGCATCGGTGACGACAATCCGTTGTGGTGCGATCCGGAGTACGCGGCCAAGACGAAGCACGGCGGCATCCTCGCGCTGCCGAGCTTTCTGTTTGCGACCAGTCGCATCATTTCCGGATATGTCGGCGGGCTTCCGGGCGTGCATGCGATGTGGTCAGGTGCCGACTGGAACTGGCACATGCCGGTCCGCCGCAACGACGTGATCTCGACCGAGGCACGTTTGAAGGAATTGATTGAGCATCAGACACGCTTCGCCGGCCGCGCAGTCCAGCAGATCTATCACGTTGACTTCTACAACCAGCACGGCGACAAGGTGGCCGATGCAGATAGCTGGTGCTTCCGCACCGAACGCGACCATGCGCGCGAAAAGGGCACGAAGTACAAGGAGGTTCGTGCGCGCGAGCCGCGCCGTTACACCGACGCCGAGCTGCAGGAAGGCTACAAGCTGTACGCGAACGAGCAGATACGCGGCGCAACTCCGCGCTACTGGGAAGACGTGAAGGAAGGCGAAGCACTGCCGGTGATGTTCAAAGGTCCGATGACCGTGACCGGATTCATTGCATTCGCGCAAGGGTGGGGCGGGCTTTACATCCGCGCCAACAAGCTTGCGTGGAAACTAATCGACGCGCATCCGGGTGCAGGCATCAAGAATCGCTTTGGAATCCCGGACGTGCCTGAGCGCGTCCATTGGGAAGAGGACTTCGCGCTCGAGGTTGGCGCACCCGGTGCGTACGACTACGGTCCGGAGCGCTGTTCATGGCTGACGCACCATCTCACCAACTGGATGGGCGATGCTGGATTCCTGCGCAAGGCGCACTGCAAAGTGCGCCGTCACAATCCCGAAGGCGATCTGCTGTTCATCAAAGGCAAAGTCAAGCGCAAGTTTGTCGAAGACGGACGCAAGCTGATCGAGATCGAGCAAGAGGGTCATAACCAGGACGATGAGTTATCGGTGGTGGGCTCTGGCATCGTGGAGTTACCCGCGCGTCAGTAGCACGAATAAAACGAGCGAGGCGACAGATGACCGAAGCGACGGCTGCGCCCGACGTCACGTCTACCGGTGCTCTGGCAGGCGTGCGAGTGATCGACCTGTCACGCGTGCTTGCCGGGCCGTTGTGCACGCAGATGCTCGCCGATCATGGCGCCGATGTCATCAAGGTGGAACCGCCGTCCGGCGACGAGACGCGCTTGCTGGGGCCGCCGTTCACTGCAACAGGCGATGCCGCGTATTTTTCTTCGGTTAACCGCGGCAAGCGCGCGATCAGTCTCGATCTGTCGAGCACGGCCGGGCGCTCTGTACTCGAGCGGTTGCTCGAAGACGCCGATGTCTTGGTCGAAAATTTTCTTCCGGGCACGACGAAGCGCTGGGGTCTCGACTACGAGACGCTGTCGCGTCGTGACCCGCGGCTGATCTACTGCAGCATCAGCGGCTTTGGCGCCGATGGTCCGCTCGGCGGATTGCCCGGTTACGACGCGGTATTGCAGGCAATGTGCGGCTTGATGAGCATCAACGGCACGCCGGAGTCTGGCCCGATGCGAATGGGAGTTCCCGTCGTCGACCATCTGACGAGCTACACCGCGCTGACTGGCATCTTGATGGCGCTCTACGTACGAGCGCAGACCGGCAAAGGGCAGAAAGTCGAAGCGACATTATTCGATGCGGCATTGAGTCTGCTCGTTCCTCATGCTGCAAATTGGTTCTATTCAGATCGAACGCCCGGACTTCTCGGCAATGCGCATCCGAATATCAGCCCGTACGACAAGTTCAAGGCGCGCGATGGCGAGTTGTTTCTCGGCGTTGTCAACGACGGCCAGTTTCGCCGTTTATGCGAGCACATTCGCCGCACGGATCTGCTCGACGATCCGCGATTCGCGACCAATGCGCTGCGCGTGCAAAACGTCGCCGCGCTGCGCGTCGAGCTCGAAGGCACGCTTGCTTCGATGCCCGTCGAAGCGCTTTGCCGCGACCTGATGGCGAGTGGGGTGCCCGCGGGCCCGGTTCATTCAGTACCCCAGGCATTTTCGCAGCCGCACGCGGCGCATCGCGCGATGCAGGTAAGCAAGGGTGACTACCGAGGGATAGGGGTGCCGGTGAAGCTATCGGCCACTCCCGGCCAACCGGGACGTCGGCCGCCGCGTTTCGACGAACACGCAGACACAGTTGCTGAAGCAAATATCGTGAAGTAAATACAGGAGACAAAAGATGAAATTTTGGAAAGTCATCGGCGCTGCGTTGATCGCGCTGGCATCAACAACCAACGCCGCCGCGCAGGGGTACCCAAACAAGCCTGTACGCATCATCGTCGCGTATCAGGCGGGGCAGGGAACCGATGTCGCAACGCGTTACATCGCCGAGCAACTATCGAAGAGCCTGGGTCAGAACTTTTTCGTGGATAACCGACCGGGGGCCGGAGCCAACCTTGGCACGATGGCGGCGGCGCGCGCACCGGCGGACGGCTACACGCTGACGATGGGCACGAATGCCACGCATGGCGTCAATCAATTTCTGTACAACAACATCGGCTTCGATCCGGAGAAGGACTTCGAGCCGATCATTCTGACGGGCACCTTTCCAATGGTGATTTCGGCCAGCCCAACGACTCCGGTCAACTCGGTGGCAGATCTGGTGGCAGCTGCCAAGACCAATCCAAAGTCGGTGGATATCGCTCTGCCGAGCACGACGGCCCGTCTCGTATTTGAATTCCTGAAAGAACGCAGCAATGCACCGCTGTTTGGCGTTCCGTACAAAGGGTCGAGCAGTGCAATGACTGAAGTGATGGGCGGGCAAATACCATTGACCATTGATACCGTCACTGCATCGCGACCACTGATTGAAAGCGGAAAGCTAAAGGCGATTGCGGTTACGTCGTCGAAGCCGAGCGAGCTGCTGCCGGGAGTCAAGCCGGTCGCTGAGCAAGGCATGCCCGGCTTTGAAGTGCTTGCATGGAATGCGCTTTATGCACCGAAAGGAACTCCGGCCGCGATCATTCAGTTGTTGAACGCCGAGATGCAGAAAATCATGGCGCAGCCCGAAACGCGCCAGAAGTTGCTGTCGCTGGGTTTCGAACGCGGTGGCGGCACGGCGGAGCAGCTCGCGGAATTCGGTCGTGCCGAGCGTCGTAAGTGGGGGCCGATCATTACGAGTGCCGGAATCAAGGCTGAGTAATAGCGTGACGCGCGCGGCTGTGCGCAGCCGCGCACGCACAACCGCTTCTGCTGATCGCAGCAGAACTTCGCGCGCTTCCTCACGCGCTTCACGCCAGCTGTTAAAGAAAAAGCCCGCCGAGGCGGGCTTTCCTCAGTGCCATGCGATCAACTACACAGCTTGACCGCTCTGACGCCGAAAACAACTGGCCACTACCAGGGCCATACCCAGCAGCGCCAGCGTGCCAGGCTCTGGAACTTGGCCACCGCCCGGGATCCCGTAGAAATTGACGTGAGACAGGCCACCACCTTGTTGGTCCGTTTTGATGAGGTCCCAATCGTAGACGCCAGAGGCCAGCATTGATTTCAGCGAGTAGACGAACCATTCGTCGGGATTGTTGCCAGTGCCAAACTTGAAGGCGACGGCGATATCGCTGTAAATATCCCACAGGGAACCATCAAACGTAAATGTCCCCCACGCCTCGGTTTGGTTGTTATCTTGTAGTAAATAACAGTTCGTCTTTGCTGATGAAATCGTAAGCACCACCAACGCCGTCAAGGAACAAATCGTTCCCCTCATTACCCGTCAGGTTGCCCACACCCGCATCCAGGCAGGCCGAAACGATGTCACTGTCGACAAGCATGTGGTAATTGGTGACGACCTGGCAAAGAACGGGAGCGGCGCTAGCCGTCCCAGTCATCATTAACCCAATCAGCAGGCTCGCCGCTAATCCCTTTAGCTTTTTCAAAGTTCGCATGTTCGTTACTTCCCTCAAGAGTTGTTACCCGCCAACCTTGAAGGTGCATGAACTGTTCCAACGTGAAATTTGGTCAACGAAACAAGCGCGTGGTTTTTTGTACCCACTGTGCACTGCTGAAGACGTAAGTTTTCTCGACAGCGTGTGAGGACTCACGCGTGGCGCGCTAATCGAGACGGATGTAACGGATTCGCGCCGTTTAAATTGAGCGTGATCGCGCCGAGAAATCAGCAGCGCGTCGCGCAGTGCGTCACAGTTAATCGATACGCGGCGATCTGATTCAACATGCGCAAACGTTTCAGCGCATGGCGCATTGACAGCGCGGCGGAGATAACGACATCCTTCGCCGCAATGTTGACGCGATGCCGAAGTGACGTGCGATCGACAGCAGAGCTAGCGGCGGCCGTTGCTCCGCTTCGGCGATTGCAATTCGGCCAGCATGCGACGCGTTTGATCGAGAATGCGGCCGTCGATCTTGTCTACATGTAAGTCCCGTAGCAGCGCTTCGAGCTCCGTACGCGCTGGTGCGGTCTGCCCCGCGTTGGCAAGCAGCACGGCGTGCATATAGCGCCACACGGAAATATCGCCCGAGCGCACGGTCGACCGCGGAAAGAGCCAGTCGAACGTGGCCAGATGCGCATCGGGCGGCAGGATCGCAAGGAAGGACGAACGATCATCAATCGTGAACAGGTACGGGTAATACGCCGCGCTCCATAGACGATTGCGAAGCGAATCGGTTATCGCTTCGCCCGAGAGCCGCATATCGTTGGCCACGATGACCGCATAAGGCACGAACTTCGCACGCGACAGGCTGCCGCCGAATTGCATCGAGCGGACGAACTCGCGCTCGCGGCCACTCGCGACCGCCCTCTCGAAGTGCTGGCGTGCTTCCGAGTCCCGATCGCGAAACCACAGATGTTGGCCCCACATCGCGTGGGCATAGACGTTTTCCGGCTCCTCTTTGATTGACCGCTGGAACTGCGCCGCCGGGTCACCGGCGGCAGCGCCTTCGCGTGCCAGTAGATAGTCAGCCCAGCCTAGGTGCGCGAATAGATCCGCTGCATGCTGCCCGGTCGCGTTAGGCAGCGCTGCCACCAGTACCGGCTGCACCCGCTTGACGATATCGGCGAATGTCTGCTCGCCGACGCGGATGCGAATCTCACGCAGCCACCGCATGCCGCAGTGCTCGCGCGCGCGATGCAGCGCTGCATCCGACGGATAGCGCGCGACCAGTTCGTCGAAGCGGTTCCACGCCGCTGCATGGGAGCCGGACATGCACAGCTCTGCGGCTGATGCGGTCTCGCGGGCTGTTTGCTCGTGCTGCGCTCGCTCGGCCGCGCGCTGTTGCCACACGTAGGCGAACGCGCCAGCACCCATCGCCGCGACGACGGTGAGACCAATCACCGTAAACAGCAGCGGCCGGGCGCCGCGGTTTCCCATCTGGGTGACCGCGGCCAGCGTTTCGGCGACCAGCTCACCCTGCGGTTGCAGCAGAGTCACGGCCTTCAGATAGGGCGGGATCGACGCCATCGGGGTCGGTGCGACGACCACCGGCAACACGCGACCGCGTGGGTGGCGCCAGCGTTGCTGCGCTAGATTCAACTCGGCGAGTGCGTAGCTACCGGCCGCGACCGATTCCGGCGAGACGAGGAAGATGAACACGTCGCACTCGGCGATCGCCTCGCGCAGCTCGGCATCGAAAGGCTGGCCCGGTTCGAGTTCATGGCGGTCGACAAAGCAGTGATGACCTTCGGCGTCAAGGGCAAGCTGCAACCGCTCGCACAGGTCTCGGTACTTTGACGAATATGAGATGAAGATATCCATCGGCTCGGCTCGACAACCCAGGTCGGCTACGACCTCTTCCGACGCGTCGGCGTTGCCGAACCGAATGACGCCGAAAATGCGTCAATCTCGAGCTCGAGAGTTTCAACCAATGGCTCGTTGCCGAGCGCGTTCAGGTGTGACAACGAGTAGCCACTCGGGCGGGCGTTATCGAACGTCCAGCGATTGGCGTCAGCTCCACGCTCATCGATTAACACCACGGTAACGGCTCGCTTCGGCGCGGTTCGAGATGTCCGGGACTGATCCCACCATGCGTACCATTCCGGTGAACGGGTCACGCCGCGCCTGAGGATCAGCGGCCCGTACTGAATGGCCTTCGACTTGCGTGGACCGGTAATCAAGCGTGCTTCCGGGAAAATCACCTCGACCGCGCCGGTTTCTTGCAACCCGTCGATCTCGATGCGAAAGCGCATGTTGCCGAACGGCTCACGCTCCGCAGTTTTCATACGCAAATCGATTGTGTCCAGTGCGCTTTCGGGATCGTCTCGGCTCACGACACTCGTTCGATGCCCTCGTTCGCGAGCTCCAAGCATTCGATGAAAACCTCATTACCTTTGGCGTTGAGATCGCTCGGATCGTATTTTGTCGGCCATGCGTTAGTCACGACAAAGCGTGCTCTGTCGTCGCCGCCTTCGCCCAAGACAACGATCACGACATTTCTTCGATTCGTGTTCAGTTGACCTTGGACGATCTGCTGGTGCCACTGGAACAGTTCGAGCGAATCAGTCACGCCGCGTTTCAGGGTGACGTTTCCGAACTTGGTGAGTCCAGATAACTTTCGTACACGTAAAGGCTCGTTTCCCTCGCGATAGTCTATTGCTTCGGTAGTTGTGGCACCGATCGCGACTTCGCTAAAGCCGGCCACCTGCAGCCCATCGATCTCCAACCGGAATCGAGCATTGCGTAGCGGGTCTTGGCGTGCCATCGGTTACTCCGTGCTGATAACAGGTTTGTTGTACTCAAAACGACATTGTCGATTATTCACATCAATGGTGACGTAAAACCATTATTCCCTGCGCGGTGTTGGCAGACTATTCTCCGTGCTCGAAGCCGCCGGCGTTTTACGAAACGAGCGGCTCGTAACATTGATGGGGAACTCTGCAATGAAACGGTTGACGTATGCGGTCGCGCTGGTGGCAATGTGCATGGCGATCGGAGTCGCCGCCGTTTCGAGAGACACTGCGCCGCCGTGGGTCGTGGCGCAAGCTCCGGCGGCTACTCCCTCGGCTCCTGCCCCAGAGAGCGCGAGTAAATCAACGCCTGACCACCCGGGCTTCTACCTTGGCGAGGCGCAGCTGACTGCATCGGAGCGCGCCGGGCGCGAGATTTGGTACAAGGCCACTGCCGGAAACGCGCGCTTTCACACCTATGTCTTTCAGCAGCGTGTCAACGTACTGATCGACTGGTATCGCGTGCTCAACGCGAAAGAACGCGGCGACCGCTTCGCTGCGTGGGGAATCATCAATGACCCGGGCTGCTGCATGCCAGGATCGAAGGATTGTCCGGCGACCAGCCTCGAGCAGACCTACGGATTCGAGTGGTGCCCGGGCGACGACGAGTTGCTGAAGTTCGTCGGACGCGCCGGCTATCGCGATCCGGCGTGCGACTTCAACGAAGCGCCGATCGATCCCGCCGATTTGCACCACAAGGCAAAGGACCAGCGTCAGTCGTCGTGCGACCTCGCGTTTGGTACTTCAACCGGAGGATTGGGCTATCGCAAGTTTCCGAATCCGCGCTTCGACCGGGCGCGCTGGCTCAAGGTCAATGGCAGCCTCGCGAGCTGGGAAGGTTATCGAGGCGCACTGTCGAAGGATCCGAAGTCGAGCGATTCGGCCCTGAACCGCTTGGCTGACGGTTCGATCGAGCCGCCGTTTCTGATCGGAACGACCTGCGGCTCGTGCCACATTTCGTTCGATCCGCTGAATCCTCCGAAGGACCCAGCCAATCCGGAGTGGGCCAACCTGAAAGGCGGTCTTGGCAACCAGTACTCGCGCGTATCGGAGATCCTGACCTCTGGCATGTCGGGCGCGACGCTCGAAGCGCAGATGTTCGCGCATGCGCGCCCGGGTACGTCGGACACTTCTGCCATCGCGACCGACCAGGTGCACAACCCCGGCACGATGAATGCGATTATCAATACAAAGGTGCGGCCGACCTTCGCGGGCGAAAATGTCACCCGTTGGCGCAAGGCGGCGAGTTGCTCGCAGCAGGACGCCAATTGCTGGTGCGAGCCCGGCCGCGACAACAAGTGTTGGCAGCGCGGTGCTGCGACCGAGACCGTGCATCACATCCTCAAAGGCGGCGAAGACTCGATCGGCGCGCTCGAGGCGATCCAGCGCGTGTACTTCAACATTGGCTCGTGCTCCGAGCAGTGCTGGGTGAACCATTTGACGGACCTGCGCCAGCTCGATCCGACCCAGCGCAATTTCGGACAAACGCCGTTCGACATCGGTCAGTGCCGACGCGACTGTCCGAACTTCCGCGCGATCGAAGATCGCTTGCCCGACATCCTTGCGTTCTTGACGTCGAAGGAAACCGATGCGACAGACCTCGCTGTTGCTCGAGCCAACGCGAAGCAGGCGGTGAATGCCAAAGCCGCATACACGAGCGCGGATTTGCACCGCGATCTCGATAAGCAGTTCGGCGCCAATGCCGTTGCGCGTGGACGCGAAGTGTTTGCGACCACGTGCGCGCGCTGCCATTCGTCGATCGCAGAAACGCCGGAAAATACATTCAAGAATCGCGACTTCAGCGCCGTCGGCGCAAATGGCATGCGCACCGACTGGTTGGGGTCCGACCGGGCGACGCTGGCGACCGAAGTCGGTTCCAATCGCTGCCGCGCATTGCATTCGAACCATATGAACGGGCAAATATGGCAGGAGTACGGCTCCGAGACGCTGCGTGCGCGGCCGACCGATCCGAACATCAAGGAACCGCACGATGGCGGCCGTGGCTCTTATCGCAACATCTCGCTGCTATCGCTGTGGGCGCACGCGCCGTTCATGCACAACAATGCGATCGGTCCCGAGCTCTGCGGTCAGCCGGCCAACAAGGCCAACCAGTTCTATCGCTCGCCGTACGTCGACGAGAACAAGAAAACGCTGCCGGCCGACAAGGCGCCCGCGTGCTGGGCTTATGACCCGAGCGTCGACGGCCGTTTCAAGCTGTACGTCGCATCGATGGAAGAACTGCTGAACCCGAGCAAGCGTGTTCCGAAGCTGTCGCGCTTCGATAAGGACGTGCGCATCGCGCTCGGGCCGCGAACCTGGGACGGCAAGGAAGAGAAGCAGATTCTGGGTTTCACGCTGGTGTTGCCGGCGGGAACCGGTGTCGGCGCGATGGCAAGCTTCCAGCACAAGGCCTTCGTCAACGACCTGATCGTCGCCAAGCTAAGACCCGACGAACTCAATGCAAAGCTGACGAAGCAACTCGGCGAAGCCGAAGGCAAGCGAGTCGCTGCCGATCTGCACGCTGTCACCAGTGAGATCGCCAAGGACCCGGAGCATTTGGTCGATGCGGTCAAGCGGTATCCGCGTCTGGTCGAGGTGTATAGCTCGTGTACCGCGGATATCGAAAATACCGGCCATCGCTTCGGTGAGGATCTGCCGGACGCCGACAAGAAGGCGCTTATCGCCTTTCTGGCCACACTATGAGGCTCAGCGCCATGAATCAAACTCATAGGACGTCGTTGCTGTTAGTCGCAATTGCAGCGTCCGTCGCGCTGGCGGGTTGCGGTGACACGCCTCCCGCAGGAATCAAATTTGGTCCGTATCAGGCGGGCCATGCGTCGAAGCCCGACCTCGCGCGCGTCGAGCACGAATTTCCGCTCGCTCGCAGCGATCTCGCGCAACTGACACCCGGCGCGCTGAAGTCGTACGACCAGGAGCAGATGGATCAGATCTATGCGCGCCTAACTGCGGGGCCGATTCCTGATGGTGCTTACGAAGGCGACCTGTTTTTCCCCAAGGGAATTTCAGGTGATCGTCGCATACGGGAGATCATCGGTGGCCTGTCCGGACTCGCAGCCGGGGTTGGCACGGCCAAGGTAGAACTTGTGGGCAAGCATCTATGGCGCGGCAAAGTGTTCTACCGCGACGAGTTGGTGCTCAGAAATCGGATCGACGATACGTCGCTGTTGAAGCCGTTGATCGACGGTGATCTGTCGACGATTCCGAAGGTCACGGTTGGCGGCAAGGATCAATGGCTGATGTTCCCCGCGCGCCTTTATTGCGGGCAGAGCCTGCTCGATTCGCGCAGAGAGTCAGTCATCATCGACTACTTCTACACCGACGAAATTCCAGGCTATCGCGAGCGCCCCGATTTTCTCGCGGGACGTCGTGGCCTGCAGGTGCGCGATGAGATCCGCATGGTGCGGCCTGGCTTCTATTTGGGGCGCGCTTACATCGGAAAGATTTTTCTTCTTAATTTCACGCTCTACAACAAGGAAGTCGCCGAGCGAGACGGTGGCACGTTTACCAAAGGCGAACCGGTCAAGGAAGACTGCTGGCAAGGCACGCAGCAGCGACCCCTGCTAACAGCGGTGACGGCTTCGAAGTGAGATGGCGGGCGTGGCCGATGTGGAAGCAGCGCGCGGCGACACTTGTCTTGACTGTCACCGCGCTTGCCGTGCCCGTTAGCGGCGCTGCTGCGCCCGCATGGGCGATAGACCCGGCAGATCCTGGCGCGAATCGGCCCGCGCTAGGGCAATCGTTGTTCGACCAAATCACCGCGGAAGGCGTGCCGTTTCCATTCGACGCACTCGTGCGCAAGATTGAAAACACCGCAGGCTGCCAATCAGGTAAGTGCATCACTTCTGCGCTGGTTCCATTTAGCCGTTCGCTGCAGCGAATGGCTGCAGCTCCAGACTTTTTTTCTTTCCCACGCGTCATTGCGGCAATGACCGCCGATGGCAGCAGCCACCTGCTCGTCAAGGATCGCGTTTACCTCGGTTATCAAGAGCGTGCAGGTCTGATCGAAGTCATCAGCTACAACGAGGCAGCTGCCCGATTCGAGTTTCAGCTGGTGCGCAACTATCGCTCACAAGGCAACCCGGAGACGGTTTACGCGAGCCGCGCCATCTGTACTGCATGCCACCAGAACCACGGGCCAATTTTTTCTCGGCAGCAATGGGACGAAACGAATGCCAACCCGCGCGTTGCGGCTCGACTCGCGTCGGCAAACGGCCAAGCACGCGAGCAGATGTACGGCGTGACGATTCGGCGCGGCGTTGACTTGCCTAACGCGATCGACGATTCAGCAGATCGAGCCAACCTGTTTGCGGTGGTGCACCGTATCTGGCGCGACGCATGCGACGCTGCGTGCCGCGGCGATGCTCTGCAGGCAGCTCTGCAATATCGGTTGTCACAAGAGCAGGGATTCGAGGCCAAACCTGCTTTCGCTGGAGCACTGGCTCAGCGCTTTGCTGCGCGATGGGCGAGCGGGCTGGCGATTCCGAATCCCGATCTTCCGAACCGTGATCCGCTTGCATCTGCTGACGCGCACGATGTGGGTGCCGCTTTCGAAGCACTGGCCCCCAGACCGCCAATTGAAATCTGGAGGGGCGACGATGCGCTTCTGGTATCCCGGTTCGTTGCCGGCCTCGCGTCGTTGCTCGCCGAAGTCGACATACGCGAGCTTGACGCCGCCCTGACGCGCCGCGCGTCCGAAGCGGTTCGACGCAAATACACCGCGCGCTGTTCGCTGAATGGCGAACGTTTTGAATGCACAGGTGACGTAAGTCTGAGCGGTACCCATTCGATGATCGATCGCTTGTCGCTTGGCGGCAAGGAGTTGACGCGACTCGAACTGCGCAACGGCGCTGTGAGGCGCCAGGGTATGACCGCGCGCACGGTGAGCGGCGATGCGATCGAGCGCATCGAGCTGCCGCGCCGAGGCAGCTCGGGCACCGCGATCGTCACAGTCGTCGAGGACTTCGCTCCTGCTCGCGCTTCAGTAGCAAAAGGTGATTGGAGCGGGCCGTCATTTACACGCGCGCGCGTGCGAGCGACCCTGGGGTTGCCGCCGATGAATGCGTGTTGCGGGCCGCGTACTTCAGCGGCCCCCGCTGAAGATGCGATCGTCGCATCGTCAGTTCCTGCACAAGCCACCGCATTCATTGCGCCGTGCGCAGCTTGCCATCGAACGGCAGAGCGCTCGCCGCCTAACTTTCTTGCCGGCGATGCACAGCGAGTCAGCGCCAGCCTTGCTCAGTGCGCGCCCCGGATGTTCGTACGTCTTTCGATGTGGCAGTCATCTGCAGCGTCACGCGCCAAGGTGCCGATGCCGCCGCCGCGCGCGTCGCATGGCGGCAACGTATCGCTGCAGACCACCCCCGATTCGTCGGTGTCGGCGTTGCAGGGGGCCGTTGCCGAGTGGTTGCGCGCCGAGTCAGGGCAGGCGCCCGACCTTGGCGCGATGTTGGCACGCGGCTATGAAAACTTACGGCCCTGCCTAGCGGCGAGTCAATAGAAAGGAGATTGTTGTGAACGAGCCGTTTGATGAACCACGCGCGCACGGCTGGCTCACTCGCTTGTACCGTCATCGCTGGGTACGTGTCGTGATGCTCGCTCTCGCAATTCCGACTGCTGCGGCATTGGTGTTCGCGATCCTGCTGTGGCAACGCTTCGGCAGCGATCGTGCCGTCGAATACGCGGCGGTCGAAGAACACTTCAAATACGGATCGACCGGCGGTGAGCGCGCGTCGGGATTTCCGTATTGGATCTTCAAGGCAATGCCGGGTGTGTGCTCGAAGCATCTGCCGGGGGGCTATGCATCGCTCGGCTTCGTGTACGAGGAGGGCAAGGACTTGCCGATAGGCATGTCGATGCGCAACTACCAGGGTATCGATCGCACGTTTCTGAACTGCGCGGTATGCCATGTCAGCACTGTGCGCGATACGCCGGAGTCAAAGCCGCGCATCGTTCTTGGCATGCCCGCGAATACTTTCAACCTGTTCGGCTTTCAAAGGTTCGTCTTCGACTGCGCACGCGATCCAAAATTTTCGACCGAGCTACATCATTGCCGAGATCGAGCGGCTGATGACCGACAAAGGCGAGAAGCTCGGGCTGCTCGATCGCCATCTGGTGTACCCGGTCGCCGTCGCATTGATGCGCGAGCGGCTGATGATGCTTTATGGACGGCTCGGCCCGTTGCTGCAGGACACTGACTGGGGGCCGGGCAGAACCGACACGTTCAATCCGAACAAGATCCTTTTCAACTTTCCGCTGGACAAAATTCCTGAGCGCGAGCGCAACGCCGCGGTCGACTTTCCGTCGATCTGGCTGCAGAAGCCGCGGCAGGGAATGCAGTTGCATTGGGACGGCAACAATGTGATGTCCGAGGAGCGCAACAAGAACGCAGCGTTCGGTACCGGGACAACACCGCCGACGATCGACCTCGCTGCCATTGCCCGCCTCGAACAATGGCTGCTAACGGCGGAGCCGTTGAAGTATCCGTACCCGATCGATGCGGCCAAATCGGCGCGCGGGCGTGAGATCTACACCGAATATTGCGCGGGCTGCCACGGCGCCGACGGCCGCACCTTCAGCGCGGCCGCTGGAACACAGACGCGTGAATGTGTGAACACGACTGTCAGCGATGACGATCTTTACGGCCCGCAGGTCGGCAAGATCACGCGCATCGAGCACATCGGCACCGATCGGCATCGGCTCGATTCGTTTTCGTACGACGTCGCGGTGCACCTCGGCACCGTGTACGCCGGTTATCCGCATCGCTACTGCCACTATCGCAAGACCTACGGCTACGCGAACATGCCGCTCGACGGCATATGGCTGCGAGCACCGTATCTGCACAACGGTTCGGTGCCGACGCTGCGCGCGCTGCTCGAGCCGGCGAAACGCCCGGCGGTGTTTTATCGCGGCAACGACGTCTATGACCAGCAGGACGTGGGCTTCGTGGCCGATCTCCCTGAGCAGGCAGGGCGCCGCTTTTCCACTTACGACACAAAAAAACCCGGCAACTCGAATGCTGGCCACGAAGGCAAGCTTTACGGTACCGAGCTGAGCCCGGGCGACAAGGATGCATTGATCGAATTCATGAAGACGTTCTAAGGATCAAACGATGGCCGTTAAGAACAAGTCGGGTTGGAACTGGAAAAAGATTCTTGGCCTGTTTTTGATATTTGGCGTCGTATTCGGCTTTTACGGTTGGTACAAGTTCTTTCGCGAGGAACCTCAGGAAGCCTGGATGACCGCAACGCCTGAGATGCGCTTCCGCTATGGCTCGATCGGCGGCGAGCGCGACGCAGGAATCCCGTACTGGATCTTCTATGTGTTGCCGCGGCTTTTCCCAGAGAAGCTGCCGGGTCCCGGCGGCTACGCGTCGCTCGGCGTGTCATGGGAGCAGGGCAAAGAGCTGCCGATCGGCTTCACCAAAAAAACGATCGGGTTCCCGCGCGTGGGCAACAACTGTGCGGCGTGCCACACGACCAACTATCGCGCGGCGCCGAATGAAAACCCGGTGTTTCTGAATGCGGGGCCGGGACACACGCTGAACCTGGAAGCGTTCTTCCGCTTTCTTGTCGATTGCGCCAAGGATCCGCGCTTCAATGCCGACAACCTGATGCGAGAAATCAATCTCGTGACCGATCTGCCGTTCGACGACGCGCTCGCCTATCGCTTTCTGATCATTCCGATGACAAAGAAGCGATTGCTCGAGCGCGAGGCGCAGTTCGCTTGGATCTACCGCAAGGATTTTCCTGATTGGGGGCGTGGTCGGGATGATTCGATGAACTTGACGAAGTACTTCATGCTCAATCTGCCAATGGACAACACGTTCGGGCCCGGAGACATTCCGTCGATCTGGAACCTGAAGAAGTACAACGTCGCTGGAACCACAATGAACTGGTCGGGCGACAGCCACGACGCGTATTCGGTGATCATCGATTCCGCGCTGGGTGTGCTCGGCGCGCCGCCAAAGAGTAACGACGAGTTTCTCGAGCAGATCAATTGGCTGCAGGATTACCTGAGCAATAAGCCAGCGCCGAAGTATCCATTCGCCATCGACGCTGCACGCGCCGAGGCCGGGAAAGCGGTCTTCGACCAGCAATGCGCGACATGCCACACCAGCGACAAAACAGGTCGCCGCATGCCGCTCGCCGGCATCGATACCGATCGCGGACGAATGGATACATGGAACAAGGACAACGCAATCGCAGCTAACAAGGTCGTGACCGAAATGGGCATCATTCGCAAGGGACTGGTTGAAGCGCCACTCGATGGATACAACCCGCCGTTTCTCGACGGCGTCTGGGCGCGCGGACCGTACCTACACCACGGCGCGGTGCCTACGCTGCGCGATCTGCTAGAACCTCCGGCGAACCGTCCCAAGGTTTTTTGGCGCGGCTACGACCTTTACGACCAGAAGAATGTCGGCTTTATCTCGAACGGTCCGGAGGCCGAGCGCGTCGGTACGAAGTTCGATACCAGCGCGCTGGCCAACGGCAACGGCGGTCACGTTTTTGGCACGACGCTGCCGGCCGTGGAGAAGGAGAGTCTGCTTGAGTACCTGAAGACGCTGTAATGCTCTTGTTGAGCCATGCAGTGCACGCATCAGCCGGTCGGATCGGACTGGCAACTTCACGCGAGCCCCACCCTGACTGTGGTGAGGTAAGTGCGGTTCGGCGAGTCGATTCACGCGGGGTTGACGCAGCGACCGGGATCCCGGGAACCATGGAGCGGAGCGACCACCGCAGTTGTCGACGCGGGGCTGGCGGCTGTGAGCCTTTCACTTGCAACCGAATGGCAGTAGATTCGAATGCGAGGTTGAGGGACGTGGCTGATGCAAATGCATAACTTTGACGCACCGGTACGACCGCTTCATCTCGCGGCCGTGCGAGACGCCGCGTTACTGACGATCTCGTTGTCGGATTTGCGCTCGATCGCGATCGTCGAACCTGTGGCGATGGGTCCTGATGCGCTCGAAGACCTTGCGCGTTCCGTCGAGCGACTGCACGACCTGCCCGTCGGTAACAGCCAGCAGGTCGCGGAGGCAGGCAGTCTCATCTTCCGCACGCTTTTCCCTGGACGTATCGGCGCTACTTTGCATAGCAGTCCCCCGCGCGAGCTCCACCTGCAGTTGAGCGCGCCGGTGACTGGCATTGCGTGGGAACTAGCGTTCGATGGCACCAGCTTTCTCGGCACCAAGTTCAGCGTGTCCCGATACATAGCTGGCGAGGATGAGGTGGCACCGGCCCACTCCTGGGCACCGCTCGAAGAGGCATGCAGAGTCTTGCTGGTCAGCGACGACTCGCACTCGACGCAAGCGAGCGCTTATCAAGATCGCATATTGAATTCGCTTCGTGCATTGAAAGAACTTTCACCAACGGCGGCCACAGTCGCAGAACTCAGCCGAGGGCAATTGCACGACCTAATTGCAGCTTCCGACGTCGTGCATTGCACCGGCTCGCCTGGCGGAGCGCGCGTCTTGCTGGCCGATCTGGCGGCGCTTGCTCATCCGCCACGGCTGGTCGTCTATGAGTTATACGGCGACCGGAGCACCACCGCCGAGATCAGCACCGATGACGCGGTGCGGCTGTGCGCCGATGCGTCTCGTATCGGTATCAATGTTGTGATTCGCGCGACGACACCAGGGGACGCGAGCAGTGTGGAGTTCATCATCGACCTCTACCGGCACATCGTGTCGGGCATGACCTTCGCCAGCGCCACGCAGCAGGCGCGCGCGGCCAGCGCCGCGAGGAGTGATGCCTGCCGCGTCGATGACCTTTTGGCCATGTATTGCGGTGACAGTGGCGCGGCGGCATTCGCCCGCGTCGAACGCGACAGCCGCGACGACAGTCAGCGTCAAATCACAATCATGTCGCACGATCTCGTGAACTCTACGCAGCTTATCGCGCGGCTTGGCGCAGAGGAATACACGGAGTTGCTCGAACGCTATCACGGGGTTTGCGCGCGCATCGTTCGGCGCTATGGCGGGATCAGCGACGAACCGCAGGGCGATGACGGAATAATGTGTTACTTCGGCACTCCCTTAGCTGACGAAGACGCCAGCGCCCAGTCGATACGAGCCGCACTCGAGATTGTTCAGGCGCTAGAGGGGTTCGGCGTCGGTGTGCGGGTCGGTATTAGCACTGGGCGCGTAGTGATTCGCGCGGGTCAGCCGGTAGGAGTTGCAGTACACCTAGCGGCGCGGCTCCAAAGCGTTGCCGAGCCAGGAACGATCGTCGTCAGCAACGCCACGCAGCGCTTGACCCAAGGCCGGTTCGAGTTCGAGCCGATAGCGTCCGCGTTGCACCTGAAGGGCATCGCCGAACCGATAGTGGCGTTTCGCGTCGTTAGCGAGCTGCGATTCTCAACTTCCAGTCGATTCGATGCGGCGTTAAGCCTCACACCCTTCATCGGGCGCGATCGAGAGGTCGCCGTGCTCGAAGGATATTGGCAAACCACTTGCCGGGGTGCCGCGCAAGCGGTGCTACTGACTGGCGAAGCAGGCATCGGAAAGTCGCGCCTGGTACGAGAATTTAAAAGCTCGCTGGCGGCGCGAGAGACGCCGACCATAGAATGTCGATGCTCGCCCTATCACACCAGTAGCGCGTTCTATCCGGTCATCGGCTGGCTGCGCCGCTTGCTGGAAATCCAGGACCACGATGCGCCAGAAACCAGGCTGGCGAAGATCGAGGACAGCGCAGTGGCCACGCTCGGCGTTGAGGATGCGGTGACAACCATCGCAACACTCCTGTCAGTGCCACTCGACGGTTTGCGTTCCCCACCGAAACGCTCGCCCGAAAAGCAACGGCAGCTGACACTTGATGTACTGGTGCAGTGGATCAAAACAATAGTGCAGGCAGGCCCGCTCTGCGTGTTCATCGAGGATGTGCAATGGCTCGATCCCTCGTCGCGCGAATTTCTGGAGCGATTGATGGCAAGCGCGAGTTCTTTGCCATTGATGACAATCTTGACGCTGCGTACTGAAGCTGTGGCACCTCGCGCCGAAGTGCGCATGACATGGGGCGCTTCCTTCCCTTACTCGGAGCTGCCATTGCGCGGCCTGTCCTCGGCTGCTGCACGCACTATGGTGCTGAAGGCCTGTGGCGATGCGCGCCTGTCCCAGGAGATGGTGCGCCTGCTCGCCGAGCACGCTGACGGCGTACCCCTATTTATCGAAGAGTCGACACGCATGGCGGTCGAAGCAGTGCCCGAACAGGGTGAGCTGCAAGCCGCCGCGCTGCTGCGTAGTCCGGTGCCGCCCACGATCCACGATCTGCTGATGGCGCGGCTAGATCGCGTCGCCGCGGCCAAGCAAATTGCTCAGGTCGGTGCCACGATTGGACGCGAGTTCTCACGGGCGCTGATCGAATCGGTGCTGCAGCACGAGGCAGCGGGTATCGACGCCGGCGGCTTGCGATCCAAGCTTGACATGCTGGTGCAATCCGGCCTGCTGGTTTCCAGAGGCGGCGGACCGGATGAAGGCTATTTTTTCAAGCACGCACTGGTGCGCGACACCGCCTATCAATCGCTGTGGGAGAGAGACCGGCAGCGGTTGCACTGCGTTATTGCAAACGTTGTTCAGCACCAATTCGCCGCCCTGGCTGAAGCTCAACCTGAGCTGCTCGCGTATCACTACACCGAAGGCCGCATGGCCGGTGATGCGGTCGCGTATTGGGAAAAGGCAGCCCGGCGTGCCGCAGCTCGTTCGGCGCATCTCGAAGCCATCACTCATTTGAATAATGGCTTGGCGCTGGTTGGGAACCTGCCCGACGCGCAGGAGCGCGGCCGTGCCGAACTGCGAATGCAGCTGCTGCTCGCATCTCGGCTCATCGCAACCGAAGGGTACGGAGCGGAGCGCGTCGAGCGCGTGTATGCGCGCGCGGAAGTGCTGGCTCGGCAAGCCGGCGACGAAGTTGCGCTGACAAAAGTGCAGTTAGGTCTTGAGGGTTATCACTTCATGCGCGCCGATTTCGACAAGGCCCATGCCATTACGCTTAGCACTGCGGCGATGGTCATTCGCTCACCTGACCCGATGCCGAAGATCCAGTCGATGTGGGCGGTGTCAAACATCCTGTTTCATCAGGGCGAGGTACGCGCTGCGGTTGATCACATGGACGACTGCCTGCGCGCCTATCAGCGCATCGAACACCGACCGGGCGCGGTGCAGGATCCGGGCGTGATGTGTCTGTGCTATTCGGCTTGGGGAAAGTGGGAGCTCGGATACCCGGACGAGGCCCTGCGCCGCGCGCGGCAAGTTGTCGCCCTCGCCGAAAAAATCGATCACCGCTTTAGCATGGGCGAAGCCTGGGGCTTCTGCACGACCGTACATTACTTCAGAGGCGAATACGAACAGGCGCTGCGATGCGCTGAGCGCGCGATCGAGATCTGTGAGGACAGTGGATTTGTGGTGTGGTTGGCGCATGCGAAGGTGATGCACGGGCGGCTGGTGGCAGAGCTCGCCGGCGCCGACGCAGGCGTTGCGGAAATGCAGCAGGCGTATCAGATGTGGTCTTCGACCGGCGCCGTGGTGACGCAGGCGTTTTACCTCGCAATGCAGGCGGAAGGTTTGTCACTCGCCGGCAAGCCCGACGAGGGCATAGCCGTGCTGGACATCGCATTTGACATCGTTCAGAAGGTCAAGGAGCGATACTACGAAGCCGAAATTCGCAGGCTGCGCGGAGAGCTTATGCTGCAATCGGCAGTGCGTTGGCGCGATGCGGCTGCCGAAGCCGAGCAGTGGTTTACTGGCGCGCTTGAGTTAGCTCGCGAGAAAGAACTGCGGTCGCTGGCGTTGCGCAGCGCAATGAGCCTGGCGCAGCTATGGCGAGCGCAAGGCCGAGGGAGTGACGCGCAGATGTTGCTCGAAAAAGAGGTCTCATGGTTCAGCGAAGGGCTCGATACGAGCGATCTGCGGCGCGCCCATCGGCTGATGAGGCGTAGTGAGCAAACTAATGACAAGTCTTGGCTAACCAAGTCGCTTCACACGCCGAAAGCACGGCTGGTGCAGTAGACGCCCCAGGAGGCAACATGGTCGAGGTGGTCGAAGTCAATCTAAACGCATTCGACGAGCTGATGCGAAACAAGCCGTACGCTGCAAATCGTTTGCTTTTCGACTGGTTGAGCGATGACAGGCGTCGCCTGGACCTGTACGAGGCGTTACGCGACCGACGGGTTCTAAAGTTTCAAAGCCGCGCCGAGATCAAAAACCCACCGCCGCAGCCACCGACGTTCAGGCAAGACGTTTTTTTAGTGGCTTCGGCCGATCTGATCAAGGAAGCGCTGTCGGACTCGGCCAGATTCAGCAACACACCGTACGCCGCGCTTGGAACCGGCACGTTCATGTTGGCACTGAACGACCGCGATCCGGCGCATCCGAAGCAACGTGCCTTCGTAATTGACGCCCTTAAATCAGCATCTGACCCTGAGCATCTAACGGCGCTGATCAGGACCGCATTCCGAGTCGCGGCTACGCTGCCACTGAAAAAGTCAGAGTTCGACCTCGCGCAACTCGCGGAACAAACAGCGTTGCGCTTTGCCGGCCTGATGTTCGGATATTTGGCCAGTGACCATCCGATGCTCGAGAACACGCTTAGCAGAGCGTTTCGCGGTCTTAACTATCAGATTCTCGCGCGGCACTTTGTCAGCGAACCCGGTACGGTTCCGGATGCCACCGGGGCAATGGGAGCGCTGCTCACGCGCACTGCGGCGCTGATCGACCAGTATGCCTCCTCCGGGGTTCCGTCAGAGCAAAAGGAGCTCTACGAGAAGATCGGGCTCAAGAACTTCAGCCCGGCGTTCGAAGTGATGGGCCAGCATCCCGCCGAACTCTCCGGCACCGAGCGTGCTATCGCAGCGGTGGGCACGCTTGTCGGCATCATTGGCAACGTACAGGCAAGCGTCTGCATTGCCGTCAACCAGATCTTCGAGGATAAAGAGCTACCCGAAGTTGCGCGAGCGGCACGCGATGACGACTTCGTTATCCAGCGGGTCGTACGCGCGCTAAAGCAGCATCCGCCTGCTGCCTTTTTGCCACGCCAGGCTATCAAAGATACCGAGCTTGGCGGTGAGAAAATTCCGAAGGATTCGGTTCTGATCCTGGCAATGGGAGCCGCCAACGATGAAGCGTTGATCTTCGGCGGTAACAACGATTCATATGGGCATCGATGCCTCGGCAAACATCTCGCGTTACCGCTTATAGTGAGCATGGTCAAGCAAGTCGTGCTGCTGCCCGGACTCGCTCGTACAAAAGACGTTGTGACGGGCGACCCGATTCGACTTTCAAAGTCGTGGGGGTTCAAGTGCGAGAAGTTTCCGCTGCGCTACGACCGCGACCAGGTGCTGATACAGCAGCCGCTGAACGTCATCATGAACGTTAAGCAACCGGTACCCGAGAACGCCGCGAAGCTGAAGCTTGTGATCAAGTACGGCGCGCCTCAGATTGAAAGCAGCCTAACGGCGTCCCGGCATGTGCATTTCGCGTGGTTCGTTTTTCTCGAGAACGACACCAAGCTTGCCTTGTTCACGACTTACGATGGAGATTTCGACGCCTACATCGAGCACTTCGCATTGCAAGTAGGTCCACTGTTTGACAGGTTGTTGGAACACATCGAGGATGCGCCGCCGCGTCCCGTAAGGCAATTCCCCAAGGAGTTCGTCGAAACGATTCGGCGCTACAACGAGGCGCCGGTCGAGGGCTACTTCTTTAGCGCCTATACGAAGCAAAGCGTAGCGGCAATCCAAGGCGCCGCTACAGCCGCCGAAAAAACCCGGAAAGCGGTTTTACAGAAAGCACTGCGTATGACACTCGTCGAATCGGCAAATATTGAGCACATCGCAAAACCCGTCGCAGCGCGCCGGCCGTCGGGGATAGATCTCGAAGCCGCACAGATCCAGCGCATTGTCGTCGTCTGGGTACCGGTCGCAGTGCGCCCGCCACTTCGTGCTGGCAATTGCTGACCCGGTTCGGGCGCGGCGATGGCTAGCCGCGGTGGCAAATGAAATCACGCTGGCGTCGAACAAGGACCCTAAGGACCGTCACGATAAGACCGAGCACATCAACGTCGGCTTTACGTATCGCGGTTTACGGAGCCTGCAGTTGGACGCGAAGTACTTGTCGATCTTCCACGTCAAGGCCCCCGCCTTCACCGAAGGCGCGTGGTTCCGCGCGGCGCGCAGACTCGGCGACACCCTCGAGAGCGACACGGATTTCTGGGACGATCCGTTCCAGCCGGACTCATCGCACGTGATACTGCTGTTGCACGCCGAATCTGAAGAGGCACTGGACGATACGGTCAAGCGACTCAGGGAATATGGCGGTGCCGATGGGCTGTCAGGTTGGGACGAAGCATTCGACGCCGCGCACATTACCGACGACCCGGATGACCGGCGCGCGCACTTCGGGCTGAAGGACGGCATTACCCGGGTTCACATCGAGGGCATCTACCAAGGCGACGATCCGAACATGCACAAACCGGGCGAGCTGCTGCTCGGCTACACGAATGACGAAGGGTTTAACCCATGGGTGCTGGCCAAGCAGCCCGATGAAGTCGGCGAATTCTTCAAGGACGGCAGCTTCGGTGTGTTTCGCAAGATGGAGCAGGACGAAGCGGCATTTAACACGTTCGTCGGTCTGTGCGCCGCTGCGCTGGGAGAAACTCGCGAATACGTCCTCTCCAAGTTCGTCGGGCGCTGGCCCGATGGCCAGGTAATTGACGCGAAGTCGCATTCGATCCCGCCGAAAGCTTTGCCCAAAGGTGGCCGCGTTGACGATTTTGACTTCAGTCAGGACGATCGTGCTATTGGCTGTCCGTTCGGCTCGCACATCCGGCGCATGAATCCCCGAAAAGACGCCGTCGTTCCATTTCGCCGGCGGCCGCTGATACGGCGTGGTATGCCCTACGGCAAGGCATTCGCGAAAGGTAGCGAGTCGGAAAAGCGCGGCTTGATGGGTTTGTTTTTCTGCGCCAGCATCGAAGATCAGTTCGAGCACCTGGTTGCCGAGTGGGCGGAAAAGAATCCGATCGGGATCAATAATCAGGGCGATTGCAAGGATCCACTGACAGGAAGCCATGGGGCAGCGCCGTCGATCTTTGATATTCCGATGCCCGATGGGTCGTCGCGCAAGATCGTCGGCTTTCGCCCCTTTGTCATCACCCGCGGCACGCTGTACGCGTTTTTCCCCACCAAGCCGGCGTTGCAGGCGATCTCCAAGAACTGAGCACATCGGCGCACGCCCAGGAAGCGTCTGTCGCGACTACCACGGTTGGCTGCCCGAACTATGCAAGCGGTGCGCGCGCGCATAAAGCGATGGTTAAACCGCCGTGAAGACACGGGTTGTGAGCAAGGTAAGCCCGATCCCGAACCCGAACCCTTTGTCGACAAGGCGCCGCCCGATCGCTTTTGCGATCTCGTGCTGACGGGCGGTGTTACCAGCGGCGTCATTTATCCGTCCGTCGCCGTCGAGTTAGCACGCCATTACCGCTTCAAGAACATCGCCGGCACTTCGGCGGGCGCCATCGCGGCAGCCTTGACGGCGGCGGCGGAATACGCGCGGCGCAAGAGTCTTCCCGGCAGATTTGAGGCATTGAGCGACGTTCCGAAGCGGCTAGCCGAGGAAGGTCAACGGCAAGACGCGCTTGCTGTCGCTATTCCAACCGTCTCCGAAAACGAAGCGCCTATTCGGGCTTTTTCTTGGCATGTTGAACAAGAGCGAGGCCGGATCAGGAATGACATGGTCTGGCATGCTCGCCTGGACACTGGTAAAGCAATACTGGTTTGCGTTGGTTGTGCCGCTGCTGCTGGGATTGGCGCTCGCGTACGCGGTCACGCCGCGCTGGCTTGCGGTGATGGTCGGCCTCTGCGCCTTCGTTACCGCCGGTGTGATATGCGTTGCCCACCGTGTGTACAGAGACCTGAATGACGGCATGATTTCCAACGGGTTCGGTCTATGCAAAGGAAGCGAAACCAGCGATCCCGAGAATCCCGCTTTGACCGACTGGCTGCACGAAAATATTCAGAAGATGGCCGAAAAGGCCGACGCAGAGCCGCTGACTTTTAAAGATCTGTGGCGCGCGGAGCCATTACCAGAGTGGCTGGCTGACTTCTTCCCGCCCGACAAAGGAAGGGCAATCAATCTGCAGATCATTACCGCGAACCTGACCCATGGCCGTCCCTACCGTCTGCCGTTGGATGACGACTCGACCCGTCTTTTTTTCAAGGAAAGCGAGTGGCGAACATACTTTCCCGCCGGCGTGATGACGCACCTCTTGAAAGACAACGTCTCGCCGCGGTATGCGCCACGCGACAGCTCGGAGCCGCCCATTGATGGCGACACCGAAGGTCTGCGTGAGCTTCCAAAAGACAAGCTTCCGATCGTAGTTGCCGCGCGCCTGAGCCTGAGCTTCCCGTTTCTTTTTTCGGCGGTTCCCCTTTGGGCCATCGACTTCGAGCCAAAGATCGAAGTCGACAAAACGCACCGAAGAAAGCTGCGGCGGTGCTGGTTTTCTGACGGCGGCATCTGCTCCAATTTTCCGATCCATCTATTTGATGCCTTCCTGCCCAAATGGCCGACCTTTGGCATTTCTTTGGGCCGACGCAGCCCGTTTCGCCCCGCCGAGCGCACTTGGTTGCCTGACTTTCATAACGAGGGGAGCGCGGACGCTTGGAACCGCTTCGATGATGAAACATCGCTGGCGACCGGCAAGCCGCGCAAATCGCTGCAGCGGCTCGTCGGTTTCGCGATGAGCATCATCGCGACAGCCAAGGACTGGAATGACAACACCGAGATGCGAATGCCAGGCTACCGCGACCGCGTCGTTCGCGTCGGGTTCTGCGACGGTGAGGGAGAATTGAATGTCAGGCTGGACGATAAGGAGATCCTGCGGCTTGCCAGAGACTATGGCACCGCGGCGGGTAAAAAGCTTGTGGATAGATTCATCGGTCGGGACCCGGACTGCCCTTCGCAGGCCTGGAGAGATCATCGATGGGTGCGCTTCAATGTATTGCTGCAATCACTGCGCGAGCGCGTCAATATGATCACGCTGGCAGCGGAAGCAACGCCATACACGCAGCCGCTGAAGGAGCAGATCGCCAAAGCGTTCGCGGCGCGCCCGCTGTACGGCGTTAGGGATCATGAAGCGCCGTTGAGCGCGGCACAGGCCGACGCACTGGACGGGCTGCTCAATGCAATGATTGAACTTGAGCGGCAGTTCGAGAAGTATGCCGCGCAGCAGCCGTATCAAGCGGAGCCGAGGCCAAGCTTGAGAAATCGTCCGCCCTGATAATCGCCGAGACATCGCTATCGGGTTCTGAGCGAAGTAACCGGCCTTAGGGTCGGTTCAACACATACTGCTTCCACGACACTCCGCCGGCGATGCTTTCCTTGTCTCGAATCATGTGACTCGCCGAACACGTCGCGCAGATCGCGACACAGGTGCCCTGCAACGTACTGATCTGGATGTCGACGGTAGCTAACGAAGATCTTCGTCATTACTCAACAATCCGTCGCGGGCATTGCAGTTTCAACGCGAATATTCGGCAAAGGCTGACTGACCGATCAGTTCGTCCTGCCATACGTCTGCAGTTTCGCCAGCAGCTCTCCGGCTGCGCGACCCTCGCCGCCTGTAGCGCGCGCTGCGTACTTCGGCAGCACGAACGACGCCTGGTCGATTACCGAGCTCCACATCGAAGGCGCGCTGACGCGGGCGAACAGATCCTCGAATTCCTGCTCGATCTCGGGGCGCTCGGCCGCGAGACGCCGCTCTGCGATCGCGATGTACATGCGCAACTCGATGACGCCAACGAAACTCCAGAAGTCAGGATCGTCTCGCGCCTTGGCCGCGAGACTGTCCCTTATTTCTGCCAACACCGAGTCGTCGAACTTGTGCGAGCTTCTGTTTCCTGCATCGACGATCAGCTCAGCCGCCATCCGATTCAGCGCCGGATAAAACAGTGCTGAGCGATCGGTAGCGCGCGCGAGTGCCTCTGCTCGCGCATACGCTGCCTTCATGCCGCTAATGGCGGTGAGCTCTTTGTCCGGCTTTCCGGCCGCTGCTTCAATCAACGCGAGTCGCTTCCACGCGGAGCCGCAAAGATTCTCACGCTCGATCGAGGGCTGCAGCCTGGTCAGTCCTTCGAGCAAATCGAGCGCGGCCTTGACTTCCGCTCGCGCGTGCTCCAGTTGCGCCGCACTCGGCTTGGCTTTACCGGTGTGAGCCTGCTCTACAACTTGCAATGCAAGTCGCGAACGCAGGTTGCCGAGTTGTTCGCCCGCCTTGATCGAAGCGCTTCCATCGTTGGCGGCGAGCGCTTTGCGGTACCACGCGATTGCCGACGCGAAGTCTTTCGTCTCGGCCCACGCGACGCCGTAGGCCTCGGCCACCGCCCCCATGTCACCCCAGTGTTTTCCGAATTGCTCTTCGAGGTGGCGGATCTTCTCGCGCTGAGTCTCTTTGTCCGCTTTCTGGTAGCGGCTCTTTATCGCCAGTGATTCGAGCGCAAGCGTTAGCGCGACGGGGGACGCGACACCGGCAAACTCATCGGCCAGGGGCGGAGAGGGGTGCTGTGCATCGCCGACGCCGCGGCGGAAAACCCAGTCAGGATCGCCGTAGCACTGGTAGGCGCCCCACGTGTTACCTCCTCGCGCGTGCGCTGCGGTGCGCGCTGCCGCCACGGCGTCGATGAAGCGGCGGCCGCATAGCAATGCGTCGTAGAACGTCGTCGCAAAGATCATTGCAGGCTCGTCTTCAACCGCCCAACCGGCAGCGACGACGCAACGCACGCCGATCTTGATCAGCTCTTCGGCGACGTTCGCGGCGAAACGCGACCGGTCGTAAGAGCCCGTAAGCACCTCGCTTGGATTGCGTGCCGCCAGATGGCAGCAGTTGACGAACACCAGCTCCGGCACTGCACGCATGTTGCGAATCTCGCGCGTGCCGAGAAACGAGTCGCCCGACAGCACGACCCCGCGGGGATTGACGAGCTGCTGCAAGGGGTCATCTTGCTTTTTCGGAATCGGACCCGCCATCTCCGGCGGCTCGCCGTGGCCAGCGATGTGCACGATGCGCCAGTCGCGCTCCATCAACGTGTTGATGACGGTGAGCGCGTCGGCACCGAACTGCTGCGGGTCATCGGGGCTGATCAGCGCCTTCACTTGTTGCGCGCCAACCGTCTTCAAACGCTCTGCGACCGCGTTCGCCTCGATGCGCGCGCCGATCAGGCGCGGGTACCGGCTATCGCATTTGGGTTCGCCGATTACGAGCACGCTCGCATCGGCGTCGGCGTCGACGATCTGTTGGCGAAACTCTGCCGTCCGCAGCTTGCGCAGAAGCTTCGCGCGAATCGCCCACGGCGGCTGGTCGTGCGACGTGGCGCCTTGGTCGGTGTCGAGCAGCTCCCAGGGAATTCCGGCGGTGCCGCTGTCGAGCTCCATCACCATTTCGGTGGTCCCGCCGAGGAACGGCTCCATCTCGACCGGCACCAGCAGCTGGAACAGCGTGCGGCCGATACGCCGATCGGTGTTCTGATCGTTCGATGCGCTGGCTACCAGCTCGCGCAGCAGCGGCCCCTGTGTGGCCTGTGCACGAACTTCAGTTCGCGCCCGCTTGGTATCGAGCGTGTACGCGATCATGGCGTCGTTGTGCAGGCCGAGTTGTGTGACGGCCGAGATGAAGTCGTAGTTGACACCTCGATAGCTCGAGTCGAGCGGCCTCCGCAGCGCGCCGGTCCCTTGGCGCACGACGTCGGTGACCGCATAGCGGCCCGGTGTTGCCGTGTCCTGCACCTGCAACGAACGCCAGGCCTCGGTCGCGCGGTCGAGATACAGCTCGACCAGATGCAGGTGGCCGACGCGAGGCCAGCGGCGAACGGGGCGCTTGCTGTCGGCTGCGCGCTCCAGGGTCTCCTTTTCATTGGCCTCACGCAGACGATCGTCCGCCTCACGCACGCCTTGTACGACGAGCTGCGCCGACTGGCCCACGGTGATCCCGGTACCGCCGCTGCCGATCATCGTGGCCGCGAGCTCGAACAGAGCGGGAGCGTCGGCGTTGGTCTCGCCGATACGTTGTGCCCATGCGATCGTCGCTTGCCGCACCGTGTGAACAAGCTCAGCGGGGGAAAGTTTGCCTTCCTCACCGAGGCCGACCACGACCACCGCTTCAGGTCGCGGCGGCAGCCACGGGTTGTCCGGATCTGCCTGCATATTGATGAACACCTGGTGCGTGCCGGTCGGTACCGGGTATAGGCCGACCTTCAGCGCGTCTTCCATCGCGCCGCCTATCAGCTGGTTCATCACGGCTTCGGTGCCCGACAAACGCAGAGAGCGATAGTGTCCGATCAATAACGGCTCGCGGATGAAACGAAGGTCGCCATTGACGACCGTGACTTGCAACGCGGCGCCGCGCGCGGCCGGACCGGCGATGGTCTGCCGATCGTCGAGCGAAAGCAGTTCGCGCGCGTTCTCCGGCGGCGGTCCGGTCACCCGGGTGCGTGACGGCCGGCTGCGTACATGCGCGACCGGTGCGGTTGCGCCGCGAACCTCCGCCTCAGCAAACGGCTGCAGCAAACCCGTAGTGCCGGTGCTCAGCAGTTCCACGTAAGCGGGAAACGCCGCCTTCTCGTCCGGCAAGCCGCCATGCTCGCAGTCGAGTTGCCACGTGCGGACACCCGGCAGGCGCGCGCTCGTAATCGTCACACGGCCGTCGCCGTGATTCGGCGCGTCGAGATACACAAGCCCTTCGTCGCCGATCTCGTAGCCATCGGGTGTGAAGCGCGCTTGACCCACGACGAGCTTCACCTTGTCGCTGAACGAGGCCAGGTCGGCTGCTATCTGCGCATCCAGGCGCTGGCGCAGGGCCAGCGCGCGGTCAAGCACGGACTGTGGCGGCACGCCCCAGGTGCACGACTCTATCTGCAGTCCTTCGTGGTGCCACCAACTGTTCTCGCGCACGCGTTTCAGATCCTCGTCGGCGAGCGCCTGCCACGTCGCGTGTTGGTCGAGCGCAAGCTTGGTGTCTAGCAGCCCGGCCTGCAGTTGAATGAATCCCGGCATCCGAGCCATCAGCGCGCGCGCGGTGCGATCCTGAAACGGTGCGCCGAAAGTCACCAGCAGATTGCCGAACGTGTCGTCGCCGGATAGCACCTGCATCGGAGCCCACGAACCGCCGTTCGGCGTGCCTAGCATCAACAAGCGCGCATCGGGGTGCGCCATCATCCGCTGCCAAACCTTCGGCTTCTCGAGCTGCATCGTGCGCGCGAGCACTCCGCCCATCGAGTGAGCGAGCAGGCGGACCGGCTTACCGCTCGCCTTGCGTGCGTCGAGCGCGGCAGTGACCGCGTCTGCCAGACGCGCCGCTTCGTCTTCTATCGGACGCCGCCAATCGAACGCGAATTCGATGACCTCGTGCGTCTTTGCCAGATACTCGCCGAGGTCGTCATAGCTCATCCCGACTGGCCCGTCGGGCTCGACACCGTCGGGCTTGCCGGTGTAGTCGAGCTTCTTGAGGCCGTTGATCAGGCGCCAGCCGAGCCAGATGCGTTTGCCGTTGACCTTTAGGTTGCTGCCCAAGATGCCGGGCAGCACGAACACCGCTGGCTTGTCGCTCGCGGGCTTGCCGTCGTCGGCTCCGCGTATGCGGCCACGCACGCCGGTGGCCGATTCGCCGGACCACGACAGCGGCCCAATGACGCGAAAGCCGGTGGGCATGTCTTGCGTGAGCGCGTTGACAATGGCTTCGGCCGTGCGCTCGTTGCTGAAATAGTTGAAGTGCGAAACCTTGCCGCCCTGGTCGAGCACGAACGTCGCCCCGGCGGCACGTGGAGCACCGCCGTACATCGAACGCGTCTGAACCACCAGGTCGTTATCGGTCCAGTAAAACGAATCGGCCAGCAGCGTCTTCAGCCACGACATCACCGAGTCGCCCTCGATGTCGCCGGCCACCACGCGCAATTCGCCCGGGATCGGCTCGTCTACCGCATGCAGCCAGCGCACCAGCGGACTGTCGGGAATCTGCGCCGCGAGGCCGGGAATCTTGTCGGGGTCTGCGCGTCGCTGTGCCACCTCTCCCAGGAAGTCGACGAGCACGGGCGCGACCGGAATGCCGGCCAGTTCCAGGGTCCACTTGAACACCGACAAGTACGCGTCGAGTCGCTTGGACGCGAGCAGCGTGCCGCGCGCCGGGCATGCCACGCGCACGATGCGCTCGACCTTGATACCGCGTGTTTTCACCTCGTCGACGAGCGTCTTCAGCGCATCGCGCTGCGCTTTGTATTCGGTGCCCTTGAACAATGCCGTGTCGTCGGGGCTCAGCTTCGGGTTTGCACAAACGCGCGCCAGTACTTCCGCCACCAACCCGCCGCGCGAATGAGTGACCAAGTGCAGGCGCGCTCCCTTGGGCAGCGCCTGCACGAGCGTCAACGCATTGCTGATCGGGCCAACGCCCAGCGTCGGATGCTCGAGTCCATAAACTCGGTCGGCATACTTTGCGAACAGCGTGCGCACGTGCTGTGGGTACTGCGACCACAGTTTGGAAAATGAGCCGCTGGTCGTCGTGAACGTGCCATGCACGAACACCAGCAGCGGCCCGCCGTCGGCCGCGGCCGGCGCCTGCGCAAGCGGCTTGCCGGTGCCCTTCAGCGGCGGCAGCGATTCGCGCGGCAATGCATACAGGCCAGCGGTTACCTGATTGTCGACACGTTGCACCGCCTTCGTGACTACGAAGTCGGCTGCATCGCCTTTGCTGACGCCGGTGACCACCTCGATCGCCGACAGCAACACGTCGCCCAGGAAGCCGCGGGTCGCACCACGGACTGGCGCTTCTTTCTCGAGTCCGCGCCAACGCAGTTGCGCGGGAACTCGTACCTCGTTGGGTCCCGGTTGATCAACACCCTGCTCCGCGAGTTCGTTTGATTTGGCCTTGCTGACCCAGCATCAGGTCGCGTGCGTTTTCGGGATGCAGGGTCAGTGCCGGTCCGCCTGCGATGTGCAGCACGACAACGTCCTCGCCAGGCATCGCTGCAACGCGTACCTCGGCACCGACGCCGCGCTGCGCGCCAACGCGTACGGATTGCTTCAGAACTCCGCTGGTCAGCCCCGCCGGCAGCGGTGCGGCCGCCGCGCCGCGCGTTGCGGCGGGCTGCTCCTGTCCGGGAACGAGAAAGACAATCGGCTGTGCAGCGGTCGTTGCCATCCGTCGATTCCTTATGACTTTAGCGGCGTACGAGCGTCGAGCGCGTGCGCGCTCGAGTTTTCTTCTTCGGCGCTTTGTGCATGACGCCAACTTTCACCGCGCCGCGCTGAACCGCCATCGCGGGCGCGTTGCGATCGAGCGCGCGGCCGGCGATTGCCGCCAGTGGAAACGCGGGCCCAGGATCCTGCTTGCGTCCGCGCGCGATGTCTTCGTGGCCGAGCACGTCCTGCAGTCCGTAGTAGTCGACTAGCAGCTTGGCCAACTCGTGCGCACGCTCTATCTGCACTTCGGTGTAGACGTGCCACGGCCGCGTGCCGCCGCCGTGTTTGTGCTCTGCGAGCATCACATCGCCTGCACCGTATTCCTTGCCGAACCACGCGATGAACTTGTCGCCGACCCTATTCAACCAACCGGCATTGTCCATCTCAATGCCGATCGAAGCGCGGTTCAGCCCCACGAGTCCATTCCACTGGCTGACTCCGGCATGCCAGGTGACGATGTTGAACGGCGCGAGTTGCACGATGCGCCCGTCGCGCGACACCACCAGATGTGCAGACGCGTTTCCCTGCGGCTTGCGAGTGCACAGCGACTCGACCGAGCTGTCGGCCGACCGGCCCGCCGTGTAGTGGAACACCAGAAAGCGTGCTTTCAATTCGCCGCCGCAGTTCGGCGTGGCGCGGAAGCTCACGCCGTCTCCGATCAGCCGATGATTCTCGATGCTCAGCATGGACGGCTTACACCGTAAATGGACGCTGCGCGACGAAGCGCGCGACGTCGCCGAGCAGATACAGATTCGGCGTCTGTCCTGGCGGCATGCCGGCCCGGATAGCGGCGTGAAAACTTGCGTAGTTTCCTTGGTAGGCGCCGCGGTTCCACACTTGCAACAGCTGCCCCGTAAAGGCGCCGTTATAGTCGCCATCCATCGACGTCTGGTTGTCCTGGCAGCCGGAGATAAGAATCACTGCGGCTTTGAACTTGCGCACGATCGCACTGACGCGACCGCTGCTTACGCTGAGGTTCGACAGCACCGCATCCGGATCAGCGATACTGGCTTTGCCGGCATTCTTGGCGATGTCGGCCTGCAGCTTGTCGTAGAACTTTTGATGCTGCTCGTATGCCCGGCGCCCGACCTCGACCGGCATCATCTTTGAGCGACCAATGACTAACGTGCCATCTGCATTCGGCCGACGAGCGCGCGTGACGGTGCCGGAGTGGCAGCTGTCGGATAACACGAGGATGCGCACGCCCGTCGGCGAAGCGGCTCAGCTCGTAGTACAGCTCGTCGTCGATCAGCTGACCGTCGTACAGACACCAAGTCTCGTCCTGCTTGTCGGATTCGTCGCCGGTGATGTCGGGCACCTGGCCGCCATGACCCGAGAAGGTGAGGAAGAAAAAGTCTCCTGCACGCAGCGACTTGGCGGCATCACGAATGCCGGCCAGTATGTTCGCGCGCGTGCCCTTCTTCGTCAGCAACACGCTCGTCTTCATGCCCTGCGCTCGGGCAAGCGCAGCCAAGTCGTGCGCGTCGAATTCACACGCCGCGAGAGGTCCGCTCCAGCCGCCGTAGGCCGAAGGGCTCACCGTGTTCAGACCAATATTCAGCGACAGCGCCCGCGGCTTGGTCGCGAGTGCCTTGCGTCGTTTGCCTGCCATGCGCTCCTCCCTTACTTTCTTGGGCTCGATCATCGCCACAATCGATCGCCTCGGCAACCGCTTACATCGATGAGTGCGTCGTGAAAAATGGACAAGATGCTTGTTGACTACTGCGTTAACGTTCGCGAAACGTGACCATGACGCTCTTCGAATCCCGGTAGCCACGTCATCGCCATGTTCGGTCCCCGCCTGTTCGTCAGCTACCGCCGCGCCGACTCGGAGGCCACCGCTGGCCGCCTGTTCGAGGCGCTGAGAGCGCGGTTCGGAGATCGCGTGTTCTTCGATACATCCAGTATTCCGTACGGAGAAGACTTCCGACGCGTGATACGAACGCGCATAGCCGCGAGCGACGTGGTGCTTGTCGTCATCGGAAAACAATGGCTCACTGCCGCCGACGAGCGCGGGCTCAGGCTGCAGCAGCCGGACGATCCGGTTCGCTTCGAGATCGAAACCGCACTCGCGCGCGACTCGGTGCGAGTAGTGCCGGTGAGAATTGATCACGCTGAGCCGCCGCCCGAGTCGGCCCTGCCGGCGTCGATTGGCGCGCTGGCGGCGCTGAACATGGCGCAGCTGCGCAACGAAACGTTCGACGTCGATTTCAACGCGCTGGTCGAACAACTGCACGGTCGGATGCCCGGCGACGTCGTCCGCGAGCTCGACTGGAGCAGTCGCGTCAAGGCGACAGCAGCGGCGTTTCCAATCGCGGCGATAGCGATTGCACTGCTGGCGCTGCTGGTTGCATGGTCAGGCGCACTCGACCTGTTGCACATCGACACGCATGTGCAACGGCTCTTGCTCGCTGCCGGCGCCCGCAATGCCGGTGAGCCGGTACTGCTGGTGGGCATCGACGCAGCAAGCGAGCGTGAGCGTGGCAGACCCTTTGGGCCCGCTGAGCATGTGGCCGCCTGGCGCCGCGACCACGCGCGCCTGATCGATCGTGCTGCGCTCGCTGGCGCTAAGGCCGTGGTGTTCGATATTTTTTTCGAACGCACGACCGATGCCGATGCCGAGCTCGCCGCTGCTGCGCGTCGCGCCGCCAAAGGAGCAACACCGACGCGTGTGGTCTTCGGCGTGCGCCGCCTCGCAGGCGACGCGCCCGAATTGCCGCCGATCCTCCGCGACGCTGGGCAATGGGGGTCGCTGTGCCTGATCGACCGCGGTGGTGGTGCTTTGTGGTCGACGCCGCTTGCAATCGCGCAGCGCAGCAGCACGCGCGCCGGCGACTCGGTTGCAGCGGTACATCCAGCGCTGTCTTTGGCGGCTCTGGTGGGCGAACCGCTACGCGCAGCCGATCTGTCCCGGCGTGAGCTGCGATTCGACGGGCCGCTGCGTCTAACGCCGGTTCGCTTCAGTACGGTCGAGCCGACGCGGCTCGACCATCCTTCGTGCCCCATCGCGCGTGACGGCGACGACCAGTTGACGCTGCTGCTGCGCGTTGCCCCGGCTGGGCACTGGCGCGACGCGGCGCGCCAAGTGTCGTACGCCGACGCGCTGGATTCGGCGCGCGTCGGCGACGATCGCTTCAAAGGCCGTGTCGTCCTCGTTGGAGCGATGGCGCTCGAGCGTCCCGAAGCGAACGCCGACATCCACATCGTTCGCGAAGGCTTTGTGCCTCGCCAAGTGTTCGGCGTCGAACTGCAGGCCGACGCCATCGCGACACTCGCCAGTGGCCGCGTGCCGCAACTGCTTACCGTCGGGGGTCATTTCGCTACGACCCTGCTGGCCTGCGCTCTCGGGGCGGTAGCTGCGCTCGGGTTGTATCGCCAACCGCGATGGTGGCGCCGTGGTGCGCTGCTTGCGCTGATGCTCGCCTGGATGCTCGTTGCGTGGTGGCTAGCGACGCGCGACATCGTGATCAACGCAGCGCATGATGTGATCGCGATGCTGCTGTCGTATCTTGCGCTGCGCGCGACGCAATGGTTCGCGCGCACCTTCCAACGCGTGCGGAGACCGACATGAGTACCTCAGCCAGTTGTCTGTGTCGCTGGCCTACATTCCTGGCGCTGGTGTTGACGCTGGCCGGCAGCGCCAACGCGCAAACCGCGTTGCCGCCGGCGCAGTTGTGGCAGATCGCACGCGAAGTGCCCGGCGCCGACCCGCGCTGGCAGCGCATCGACGCCGACAAGACCGCGGTGCGGGTATGGCGCGGCGGTCGCGAGATTGCGGTTCAGCGACTAATGACCTTGCTGCCGGGCGACGAGTTAGAGACGGGTCAGAACGTAGCCGTGGTACTTCGCTTTCGCGATGCCGGCGAGACGTTGATACATAAAGGCACGCGTGTGCGAATCGGCTCGCTCGAAGTCGTTTTCGGGCGCGTGTTCGCGCAGTTGCGGAATCGGTTCACGGTGTCGAGCCAGACTGTCGTTGCTGGCGTCGAGGGGACGCGTTTTCTGTTCGAGGTCGGTCGCGATCGTGCGGTGCGGATCGCGGTGGCCGACGGTGCAGTCGTGTGCCGTTCGCCGAAGGACGCATGGGCGCCGGTGCGGCTGCGTGGCAACGAGTCGCTGTTGGCGCGCTACCCGGGCCGTGGGCCGCCAGCAGTGGGGAAGGCAGACGCGCGCGAGATGCGCGCGTACGAGGAACTGTCGCTGCAAATTGGTCGCGCGACCGCTGCAAGATAGTAGAAGCGGCCAGTGAAAAAGATGGCAACGCCGCGGCTCATATTTTTGTTTAGCGGTCACATGATCGACAAGCTGGGCCGTAGGCATCCGCGGTTTCCGCCCGAGTGCGAGCCGAGCGTCGCCGCTGCAATCGACGCCAAGCTAACCGAGCTGGGTGCTGATGCTAATGATTTGGGAATTACTCAGGGTGCGTGCGGAGGCGATCTGCTGTTCGCCGAAGCCATGTTGAAGCGCGGTGCAGCGCTGGAGCTGCATTTGCCGCTTACTGAAGAAGTGTTCATTAACCGGTCGGTCGATTTCGAGAAGGCGTCGCTCAATAGTCCCGACCGCTGGCGCGATCGGTTTCTCGCTGTCCGGCGCCATCCGTCCGTTGCTGTGACTGTGATGAGCAACGACGGCCAAGCGTCAGACGATGTATTCGAACGCTGCAATCTGTGGATGGTCGAGCGCGCACTTTCCTTCGGCGCCGACAAAGTGCGCTTTATCTGCGTGTGGAACGGCGAAGGCGGCGACGGGCCGGGTGGCACAGAACACATGCGTAAAGCGGTGGAGCAAAGCGGCGGCGCGCAGTACTGGATCGATACTCGCAAACTGTGTCAGCAATAGCGCGGCCAAACATCACCAACAAACAATTCTTCCCCGTCATTGCAAGGAAATTCGATGCCCGACAATCTGCAGCCCATCACGCAGGTCGACTCCGCTGCGTTCGAAAGACCGGAGTTCCAGCAATCATTGAACGACTATTCCCGAGTATTCCTCGCGGAAGGCGATTCGTGGTTCAGCTACGGTTCGACGAAGTTCCGCAATACATTTACTTCGATGGAGTTGCCTTACCCCGCCTGTGTGCTCAATATTTCCGAACCCGGCGACACGCTGCGTCGAATGCACGAGACAACTCGCAATCGGCAGTTCTACTTTTATCTGCGAAACAAGAGCGGGCGACGCTGGAACGCAATTTTTCTTTCTGGTGGTGGCAATGACCTGATGGACGCTTTGTGGAACAAGGAGGCGCAGCGCTCTGAAATATTGGTTAGGCCGAACGCGCCGGGAAGCATCGACCAATCGAACCTGCGCTCAGTGATTAACGAGGACGCTCTCGATGCACTGCTTAACTACATCAAGGTCAACGTCGCTCAGATCGTCGCGCAGGGACGCGACGGTCCAGGCAGCGACAGCCAGGGTGTTCCGCTGCTGATGCACACCTACGCGCTGGCGCAACCTCGTAACGCGCCGGTGCGGCACGTGGGAGGAGGGCCCTGGCTCTTTCCGGCGTGCGTATGGCTGGGGATCGATTCGGCGCTGTGGTTGGACCTTAGTCGGTTGCTGCTGGAAGAGCTCGCTGCGTGCATCAGGTCAATCGACCTGCCAAATTTTCATGTTGTCGATACGTTGAAACTGACTACGACACTGATACCAGCCGCTGCTGGGACTACGGGAGATTCAAACGACTGGGACAATGAAATTCATCCCAATCGCGGCGGCTACAAAAAACTCGCTGCCACCTGGACGGAGGAGATCGCCAAGATACTTCCCTGATGCAGGAACGCAGTAGCGCTTGACACGATTCTTGACTACGTCCTCAAGGTGCGTCATCGAACCCCACGCGCCCTCGCTGTCGAGCACTGCGCGATGGATTTGAGTTCGTATAACACGCCAGAATCTGGCTCCTTGAGTCTCCTCGCGCAAGTGTCAGGTCGATGCGCCTGGAGCGCGAATAAGCAGTAGTCGCTCAGCAGATTCGCTTTTACACTCGGCAGCGAAGGCCGGGGCTGCGGCGGGCCCGGGCAAGCGGAGGTGCCGATGGCCGACTTGTTCGTCAGCTATTCGCGCGAAGACAAGGCGCGGGCAGCCGAAGTCGTGCGTCTGCTTGAAGACTATGGGTGGGACGTTTTCTGGGATCAGGAAACGCGCGCGGGTGAGCTGTGGCCGGAGGTGCTCGAAGAAGAGCTCGGTAGGGCGCGCTGCCTGGTGGCGCTGTGGACCACTACCTCGATTGCGAGCCGCTGGGTTCGCATAGAGGCATACGAGGCGCTACAAAGCGAAAAGCTGGTACCGGTGCTGCTAGATAAAGTGCGGCCACCGCTCGAATTCCGGCAGACACAGACTTTCGATCTTATCGGCTGGAACGGTGACCGCGACGATGCTCGACTAGCGCATTTTTTGGCAGATCTGACGTCACTTGTGAAGGCGCCCAGTTCAGACCGTGCGTCACCTCGAGCTCAGATCGTCGTTCCAACCACACTGCGTCGTCCGATGCCGCCCGCGACGCCAACGAATGAGGCGCATGCAGGCAGTGGCAAGGCCGATGCGCAATCTGCAGCGATTGGTTCCCAACCTCAGGAGACTCGCCGCTCTGCTTCTTCGTCGCGAGCTTCCGGGTCGACAGCTCCTTCCTCGCGCGGTCTCGTTATCGGTTTTGGCGTCACTGCGGCGGTCGCTGCTGCTGTCTGGTTGATCAGCACGATGGACTTTTCCGCCGAATCGAGTCCGCCGATCGAGGCAAAACAGTCGTTGCAGACAACACCGGCTGCACCGTCGACCAGCGTTGCCGCGCCGGTGCCTCCGACTGTCCAGCCAGCACCTGCCACGCCCCCGCCTGCTCAGACGGCTGCCATTGCCCCAGGTACATCCCCTCCGCAGGGTTCCAAACCTGCTGCTAAGCAGCCGTCAAAGTTGCGGTCGTCTCGTTGCCTGGCGATCGAGGAAAAGTTTCAGCAAACCGGACAGATAACGGTGACCGAGCGAGACCTTCTTCGCAGCAAGGAGTGCCAATCGTGAAAGCGTCGATGATTGCCATTAGATCGCTCACGCAAGCGAGCCGATCGTGTCGCATAACTGTGCTCATCGCATTCTGCGCAACTTCTATAGCGGGCTGCGCGGTGCCGCCGACTGCAGCTCCTCCGCCAGCGGCGGCGACTGCGCCGACGCCCGCACTAGCGCCACCGCCGGCCGCGCCCGCGCCGGTCGCAGTACCTAGCGCGCCGGCGCCCCCTGCAGTGCTGCCACTCGAAGATGCGCTGCTGGCAGCGGCCAACAACCTGTTTTCGACGGCTTCAACCGCGCTCGCTGCGCCGCCCGCGCAAAGGGTCGTCGTGATCGATCCGCTGGTTGATGGTGTCTCGCATATACAAACTGTCACCACGCAGTCGCTTGAAACAAAAATCCAAGGACTGGTGAAAGCGAAGTACCCGGGCTTTGACGCGCAGCCGTTTTCGCGCGCGTCGGTAAGGCAGGCGCCGATCGTGCTCGTCGGAACTTTCACGGCGATCGATCTGAAGAACCAGACCGGCGGCGCGCGCGACGCTTTTCGCATCTGCTTGGCATTGGCCGATTTGAAGTCTGGGCTGATCGTTGCAAAAGGGGTTGCCCGCGCAAAGATCGAAGGCGTGAACCTGACGCCGCTCCCGCATCTTCAGGATGCGCCGGCGTGGACTAAGGATCCTTCTGTCGACGCCTATGTCCGAACCTGCCAGGCAACGAAGCCAGGCGACCGCATTGACCCGGCATACCTGGACGGAATTCTCGCGGCCTCCTTGATCGCTGAAGCGAGCGACCTCTTCGACGCCGGCCGCTACCAGGAGGCAATCGACGTCTACCGCAGCGCACTTTCAACTCCCAAGGGCGATCAACTGCGCGTGCACAACGGCATTTACAGCGCGAGCTGGAAGCTCGGCCGTCGCGCCGATGCCGAGCGCGCGTTCAGTGAAGCCGTAAGGGTAGGACTTGCGAACAATCGGCTGGGGGTGAAGTTTCTGTTCCGCCCCGGCACGACTGAGTTCGTGACCGATCCGCGACTGAACGCGCCGTATCCAATGTGGATGAGCCAGATTGCACAGCGCGCCACCGCACAGGCTGCTTGCCTTCAAGTAGTCGGGCACACCAGTCCAACCGGACCTGAACCATTAAACGAGCGGCTGTCGGTGCTGCGGGCCGAGAATGTCAAGATTCGGCTCGAGCGCGAATCGCCAAAACTCAAAGGACGCATCATCGCAAGCGGCGCCGGCTCGCGAGAAAAACTCGTGGGCACCGGCACCGATGATGTGCGCGATGCACTTGACCGGCGTGTCGAGTTCAAAGTCGTGCCCTGCTGAGTTGCTTGCGTCAGTGCCTCATACCTCGGCGCGTCGTACGGTAACGTCGAAGAAGGAATTGCCGAGGTAGTGGGCGTTGATCTTCCCGCCCGAACCGCGATCTGGCGATCGACTTCCCGCTTCACTGCAAGGTCTGCGAACCATGCGGGCAGCATTACAAGGGACTGATTTATTGGTGGCCAAGGACGGAATTGAACCGCCGACACAAGGATTTTCAGTCCTCTGCTCTACCAACTGAGCTACTTGGCCTTTTGTACGTGAGTCACCGGATGGCGGTTGAGGCTTGCATGCTGCCGCCATCGCGAAGGGCGCGAAGTATAGCGGGCCGCTAGGGCCGCAGCGGCATAATCCCTCGCTAAATGGTTGCGTCATCGTTCGACATTGCTGTGGTCGGTTCGGGGATTCCGGGACTGGCTGCCGCACTTGGGTTCGCTCAGCAAGGGCTTAGCGTTGCGTTAATCGGACCTCGGCCGAAACCGCATGCGCCGACTGGTTCCGCACCGTTCGATCCGCGCATTTACGCGATGGCTCCGTCGAGCGTCGCGTTACTCGAAGCCCTCGGCGTTTGGGGCAGTATCGATCAGCAACGTGTGTGTGCAGTCGAGCACATGCGCGTCTTCGGGGACGACGGTCCGCAGCTCGCATTCGATGCCTATGGCGCGACGGTGGAGCGCCTTGCGACGATTGTCGAAGAACGCGAGCTGCTGCGCGTGCTCGATGCTGCCTGCGGCTTTCAGCCGACGATCAAACGGATCTCTTCGTCGTTCGTTTCATTCGCTGCAAACCCCGATGCAGTCGACGTCGCGCTCGAAGGCACATCAGTCGTTGTCAAGCTTCTGATCGGTGCCGACGGTGCGAACTCTTCGGTGCGCGCAGCTGCCGGTATCAGTGCGACGATCAAGTCATACGATCAAACGGCAATCGTTGCGAATTTCGAGTGCACACGTCCGCATCTGAACACCGCGTGGCAATGGTTCACCGACGAGGGTGTCGTGGCCCTACTGCCGCTTCCTGGCGAACGCGTGTCGCTGGTGTGGTCGGCACCTCAACAGCTTGCTTCCGAGCTGGCGGCGCTGGAGCCCAATCAATTGGCGACTCGAGTTGCCGAGCGCTGCGCGTCGACTGCGGGCGACTCGGCGAGCATCGGTCCGTTGACGGCAATCGGGTCGTCGCACACGTTCCCATTGCAACAGATCGCCGTGTCGCGTCTGATTGGCTCGCGCATGGCGCTGGTCGGCGATGCGGCGCACGTGATCCATCCGCTTGCAGGTCAAGGACTCAATCTTGGATTGCAGGACGTCGCGCTGCTACACGACGTCATACGCGCGCGCGAGCCGTTTCGCGATGTTGGCGACCCCGTCGTGCTGAGACGTTACGAGAGGGGACGTGCCGAGGCACTCGGTTTGATGCGGTTTACGACCGACTCGCTGGCGCGTTTGTTCGCGTTCGACGACCCGCTGGTGCGCCGCTTGCGCAACGCCGGTTTGGCTGCCGTGAACCGCCTGAGTCCGCTGAAAAACGCCTTAATTCGCCGGGCGCTCGGTTGAACTGGATCAACGGCAGGTGGTCTACCCTGACTGCTGGCCCGCTCTCATTACACTCGCGGCTCGCCGCTGGATGCCGGAGATCAAAGACATGAAATGCCCGATTCGATTCGCTGCCGTGGCCGTGTGGTCGACCACGACGCTGCTGGCTTGCTCATTGGCCTTGGCACAGATGCCGGCGAAGCCGATCGACAACAAGAACGCCCCGGCTGCCGGCAGTCCGGAAGCGCAGGTTGCAGCGCGCTTTACCGAAAAATCCGGCGGGCAAAAGCCCGATCAAGTGTTCAAAGGCCGCGGTGGTTTGTACGAAGTGTTAATTGGCGGCCAGATTTATTACGTCGATTCCGATGTGTCCTTCGTACTTGCCGGGCGCATGTTTGATCCGCGCACTCGCGAAGACCTGACACAAAAGCGGCTCGACGTTGCGCTCAAGGTTGATTTCAAGTCGTTGCCGCTCGATCGCGCGGTGAAGACAGTGCGCGGCGACGGCTCGCGTGTGATGGTGACGTTCGAGGATCCTAACTGCGGCTACTGCAAGCGTCTTTGGCAGAGCATGGCTGAACTGAAGAACGTGACGATTTACACGTTCCTTTATCCGATCCTGTCTCCGGACTCGATGGAAAAATCGAAAGCGATCTGGTGTTCGAAGGATCGCGCTGCGAGCTGGGATGAGCACATGGTGCAGAACAAGACGCCGGCGGCGGCTGCAGCGGATTGCAAGAATCCGCTCGAGCAGAATGTTGCTTTGGGTCAGCAACTCGGCATTAACGGCACGCCGACGATCGTGTTTGCCGACGGTACGCGCAGTGCCGGCGCGATGCCGGTGCCTGCCATCGAACAGCGTTTGGCTGCCGCTAAGAAATAGTTACTGCCAATAGTTAAGGCTGCGGCAGCAGCGATTCCGGCGTGCTGCCCTTTGGCACCAGTAGCCACGCCTGGCCCTCGTACTTTTGACGGCCCGCGCGCTCACCCGCCGCGGGCCCAAAGCCCCAGAAAAAATCGAACCGCAGCGGACCGCGAATTGCGCCGCCCGTGTCCTGCGCCATCATCGGCCGCACAAGTGAAGCTTTTGAATCGCGGGCTTTTGAATCGGAAGCTTGCGAATTTGGATCGGTCGTTGCCAACACGACCGGCGCGCCGAGCGGAATGAAGCGCGCGTCAGCGGCGACCGAATACCCTGGCGTCAGCGCGACGCCAAGCGCGCCCAGCGGGCCGGCGCTGGCATTGCCCAGCGGCAGCTCGCGAAAGAACACGAAGCTGGAGTTGTAGTTCAGTGCTTCCTTCAAACGTGCCGGGTTACGTTGCGCCCAAGCCTTGATGCCTTGCATAGACGCCTGATCGATCGTCAATTGGCCCTGATCGACCAACCAGCGGCCGAGCGATCGGTACGGATGGCCGTTTTGATCGCCGTATCCGACGCGCACGGTTGTGCCGTCGTCAAACTGCACGCGCCCTGAGCCCTGGATCTGCAGGAAGAACGCTTCGATCGAATCGTCCACCCATAACAGCTCTTGCCCAGCCAATGCGTTGGAGTCGGTGATCTCCGCGCGAGTCGCATACGGAACGATGCGGCGCCCTTGTACCTTGCCGCGCAGGCGCATGTTGCCGAGCTCCGGATAAACGGACGCGAGGTCGACGACAATCAAGTCATCCGGCACGCGATAAATCGGGACCGCGTACTTGGCGGTGCGTACGCGGCTGCCGCGCAGCAAAGGTTCGTAGTAGCCAGTGACCAGACCGCTTGTGCTGGACTCGCCTTCAACATTGTTTTCTACGCGCCGAGATGACACTCGATAAGCGTCGAAGCGCGTGGCAAAGAATTCACGCACGGCAGCGCCATTGCGGGCATCGATGGCAAGCGTCTGCGCGCACACCTCGCGCCATGCATCGCGTCGCGCAAGTGCGCTGCACGAGTTTAAAAAGGCGGGCCACGCGGCCACCCATTCGTTTAATGCGATTGCAGGCAGCGCGTCGAACGCGATCCGCTCATAGCCGGCGCGTGTCTCCAATTGCACGGCCGGCGGCGCCGCTACGCGTGGAGGCGTGACAACCGGTGGTGTCGGAGTGACAGCGGGCGGCGGCAGGGGCGCCCTGGGCGGAGCGGGTGGCGTCACCGGCGGTGGCCGAACCGCACAACCCGCAAGCCACAGCAAGACGATTGCAAAACTACAATGGCGCAAACGGCATCGAGATCCAACCATGTGGGTAATTTTGCTTGAAGCAGCGCTTGCTGGGGCACTGCTCGTCTTCATCGTCTGGTGGACGATGTTCGACAAGCCGAAGAAGAAGGACTAGTGCAGAGTGCGCGGCACCGACAGCACGAATTCCGGAATGCTGGCTTCGAACTGCGTGCCATCGGCACCGACGCAGTGATAAGTACCGCGCATTGAGCCAACCGGCGTTGGCAGCGGGCATCCACTGGTGTACTCGAACGCTTCGCCGGGCTGCAGGATCGGTTGCTCGCCGACGACACCGTCACCCTCGACTTCCTCGATCTTGTTATTGGCGTCGGTGATGATCCAGTGACGAGAGATAAGTTGGGCGGTCGCCTCACCGGTGTTCTTGATCGTGACGGTGTACGCAAACATGAAGGTGTCTTCCGACGGGTTCGAGTAGTCGGGCAGGAACTGCGGACGCACGGTGATCGCGAACTGATACTTGGCCATGGAGTGTGACTCGGTTTATCGAGAGAGCTGACCCTTAGAATAAACGCAGCCGCCGAGGTTCCGATGACTACAACAAACCACCGAATCGCCCCCAGCATTTTGTCTGCCGACTTCGCGCGGCTGGGCGAGGAGGTTACCGCGGTCGTTGCGGCAGGCGCCGACTGGATTCATTTCGACGTCATGGATAACCACTATGTGCCGAACCTGACGATTGGCCCACTGGTGTGCGAAGCGATACGCCCGTTGGTCAACGTCCCGATCGACGTGCATCTGATGGTGAAGCCGGTTGATCGCATCGTGCCGGATTTTGCCAACGCCGGCGCCAACGTGATCACGTTTCACCCGGAAGCGTCCGGCCATATCGATCGCACGCTGTCGCTGATTCGGGAGTCGGGATGCAAGGCAGGGCTGGTTTTCAATCCGGCCACGCCGTTGATCTACATGGATCACGTGATGGACAAGCTCGATGTAGTGCTGCTGATGTCGGTTAACCCCGGCTTCGGCGGGCAGGCGTTTATCGCAGGGACGCTGCGCAAAGTGGCTGAAGCGCGCGCGAAGGTCGACGCGTACAAGATGGCGACAGGGCGCGAGATTCTGGTAGAGATTGATGGCGGCGTGAAGGTCGACAACATCGCAGAGATTGCACGCGCCGGCGCCGATACGTTTGTCGCCGGCAGCGCGATTTTCGGTGCGCGCGATGCCGACGGCGGGTATGCCGGCGTAATGCGCCGGCTGCGCGACGCACTTGCGACGTGACTTCCGCCGGGCCGCCCCAAGGAAGGCAGCGTCCCTCTCGGAGGGACCGCGCGCAGCGCGAGGGTGCAGTACCTACGGTGCGCTTTACAGCGCGCGCGGTTCTGATCGATCTGGACGGCACGCTGGTCGACTCGTTGCCGGACATTGGCTGCGCGGCCAATGCGATGCGCGTAGAGCTCGGTTTGTCCGTTTTGCCACTGACACGCATTGCGTCATACGTCGGCAAAGGCGTCGATGTGCTCGTGCACCGGGCACTGACTGAAACGATGGACGAGCAAGCGCCACTTGACGCCTTCGAACGTGGCAAGCAGTCGTTCAATCGGCGTTACGGCGAGGTCAATGGCAATGAGTCGCGTGTTTATGAAGGCGTTCAACAGGCACTGGACGAGCTGCAGCGCAAAGGAATGCCGCTTGCGTGCGTCACCAACAAGCCGCGCTCTTTCACGCTGCAATTGCTCGAGCGCACCCATTTGAAAACGGCGTTCACTGCAATTGTCAGCGGGGACGATACGCAGCGAAAGAAACCCGACGCGGAGCCGATGCTGCATGCATGCAAGCTTCTTGGCGCTGCGCCGCAGGATGCGGTGGTCATCGGTGATTCGGAAAATGACGTGACGTCCGCACGCGCCGCAGGGTGCGGCGTCATCGTCGTCGAAACCGGATACAACGAGGGCAAATCGTTATGGAATCTGGATGCCGATGCTATAGTGCCCACGCTGTTGCACGCGGCTCGCCTGATCGAGCCGCATCCTCTTTAAGTTCAAAGACCGATGGCACTTCTTGACGAGATCAGCCGGCTTTTTTCCCAGGGCTACGCCCGGGGAGCCTGGCTTTGGCGTAGCTGCACGCGCAGCTAACAGGAAACTGAACGCCGCCGTGATCGCACGGCACTCGTTCATTGGCTTACAAGTTTGCCGCCACTAGCGGCACTTCGTTGCAATCGGTTTGATCAAATGACTGAACTCGAATTCAAGGCGCTTGCGGCACAGGGGTACAACCGCATTCCGCTGATCGCGGAAAGCTTCGCGGATCTTGAAACGCCGTTATCGCTTTATCTGAAGCTTGCCAACGAGCCGAATACATTCTTGCTGGAATCGGTTGTCGGGGGCGAGCGCTTCGGCCGCTATTCGTTTATCGGGCTCACCGCACGCACTTCGATTCGATCTTTTATTCGTGGCGATGGCGCCACGACCGAGATTGTCGAAGCCGGCGTAGTGACGCAGACCTTCGACGGCGATCCGCTCTCCGCGGTGCAGCGCTACTCTGAACAGTTCAAGGTCGCGGTGCGGCCGGGACTGCCGCGCTTCGCGGGCGGATTGGCGGGTTACTTCGGTTACGACACGGTGCGAGTGATCGAGAAGAAGCTCGCGCGGCCGAAACCCGACGACATCGGCGTTCCTGACATCCTGCTGTTGCTTGCCGAAGAAGTCGCGGTGATCGACAACCTGGCGGGCCGCATCTATCTGATCGTTTACGCGGACCCGGGAAAGAGCGAGGCCTACGCGAAGGCGCGGCAACGACTCCGTGAACTGAAGACCCGGCTCGCTCGTCCGATCGAACCGCCGCACGCGCGCGCCAGCGTGCGACGCGAGGAGTACCGCGAGCTTGCGAAGAAGGATTACCTGCAAGCAGTAGGCAAAGCCAAGGAATACATCGAGGCCGGCGATGTGATGCAGGTGCAATTAGGGCAGCGCATTCGTAAGCCCTATGCCGACGCGCCGCTGTCGCTGTACCGCGCATTGCGCACGTTGAATCCGTCGCCTTACATGTACTTCTATAACTTCGGCGACTTTCACGTGGTCGGCGCGTCGCCGGAAATCCTCGTGCGCAGCGAGGACCGGCAGGGCAAGCGCTATGTGGCGATTCGTCCAATCGCCGGTACGCGACCGCGCGGGGCAACGCCCGAGCAGGACGAAGCGCTCGGCGCCGAGTTGTTGGCCGATCCAAAGGAGCGGGCTGAGCACTTGATGTTGATCGACCTCGCGCGCAACGACATTGGCCGCATTGTCGAAACGGGGAGCGTCAAGGTGACCGAGCAATACGTGATAGAAAAGTACTCGCACGTACAGCATCTGGTCAGTCACGTCGAAGGGGTGCTGAAGCCTCAAATGAACAATTTCGATGTGCTGCGAGCAACGTTTCCGGCGGGAACATTGACCGGTGCTCCGAAGGTCCGCGCGATGGAGATCATCGACGAGCTTGAGCGCGTCAAGCGTGGCATCTATGGCGGCGCTGTGGGTTATCTGAGCTTTGCGGGTGACATGGATCTGGCGATTGCCATTCGTACTGCCGTCGTCAAGGGCAATATGCTGTTCGTGCAAGCAGCTGCCGGTATTGTTGCCGACTCGGTTGCGGAAAACGAATGGAAGGAAACCGAAGTCAAGGCGCGCGCGGTACTGCGCGCAGCCGAGCAGGTCGAGGACGGATTCGAGGCGGAGTGATCATGCTACTGATGATCGATAACTACGACAGCTTCACCTACAACCTCGTCCAGTATTTTGGCGAGCTTGGTGAGGATGTGCGGGTCGCGCGCAACGACGAAATCACGCTTGATCAGATCGAAAAGCTTGCACCCACGAGGATCTGTATTTCTCCCGGCCCGTGTTCTCCGAACGAAGCGGGCATTTCGCTGGCTCTGCTGCAGCGTTTTGCCGAGCGAATACCGATTCTCGGCGTATGCCTGGGTCACCAGGCGATCGGCCAGGCCTTTGGCGGAAAGGTCGTCCGTGCCAAGACGCTGATGCACGGCAAGGTTTCGCCGGTGGAGCACACCGCAGCCGGCGTGTTCGCAGACGTGCCAAATCGCTTCAGCGCCGCGCGTTACCACTCGTTGGCGGTAGAACGAGCCTCGCTGCCCGAAAGTCTTGAAGTCACTGCCTGGACCGATGATGGCGAAATCATGGGCTTGCGGCATCGGACGTTGCCGGTCGAAGGCGTTCAGTTTCATCCGGAGTCGATCGCAACCGAGCATGGTCATCTGATGCTAAGAAACTTTCTGCAGATGTCGGAGACACGCGTATGTCGATAGCGCCTACCGAGGCACTGGTTCGATGCATCGAGCATCGCGAAATTTTTCCAGACGAAATGCTTTCGCTATGGCGACGGCTGATGAGCGGCGAGTTGACGCCCGTGCAGATAGCGGCGTTGACGATGGGTCTGCGGGTAAAGAAAGAGACTATCGGCGAAATTGCAGCCGCGGCGCAGATCATGCGCGAGTTCGCAACCAAGGTTGAGTTGACCGATCGCACGCATCTGGTGGACCTGTGCGGAACCGGCGGCGATTCGGCCGGCACATTCAATATTTCGACCGCGTCGATGTTCGTTGCCGCTGCCGCTGGCGCACGCGTCGCCAAGCATGGTGGCCGCAGTGTGTCGTCAGGCTCGGGCAGTGCCGACGTGCTGGAAGCGCTCGGCGCGAAGATCACCCTGACGCCCGAGCAGGTGGCGAAGTGCATCGACGAGACTGGCATTGGCTTTATGTTTGCGCCGAACCATCACGCGGCGATGAAGCATGCAGCGCCGGTCCGCAAGGAACTTGGGGTGCGCACGATCTTCAATTTACTGGGTCCGTTGACCAATCCCGCTGGCGCGCCGAATCAGATGATGGGCGTGTTTCATCCTGATCTGGTGGGTATTCAGGTGCGTGTACTGCAGCAACTCGGCTCGCATCATGTGCTCACCGTCTATGGCAAAGACGGCATGGACGAAGTGTCACTCGGCGCAGCAACCATGGTGGGCGAGCTAAAAGACGGTGTGGTCCGCGAATACGAGATCCATCCCGAAGACTTCGGGCTCGACATGATCTCGAACCGTGGCTTGAAGGTCGGCAATGCGGCCGAGTCCAAGTCAATGGTGCTCGCCGCGCTTGATAACGTCGAGGGCACGCCGCGCGAAATCGTTATCTTGAATGCCGGTGTCGCTCTGTACGCAGCAAACGTAGCCGACTCGATCGGTGACGGGATTTCCCGCGCACGCTCGGCGATTGTGAGCGGGGCCGCGAAGAAAGTGCTCGGCCACTTCGTGGCGACTACGCAAAAATTGGCATCGTGAGATTCGGGGTTGGAAAACATTCTTGATCGCATCCTGGCGACGAAGCGGGATGAGGTCGCGCAAGCCCAGAGGCAGCGGCCACTGGCGGAGATGCGGCGCGACGCGGAGCAGCGACGCGGCGTGCGCGATTTTGTTGCCGCGATTCGCAGCAGGCTGGACCAGCATCGTCCCGCGGTGATCGCCGAGATCAAGAAGGCGAGCCCCTCGAAGGGCGTCTTGCGCGACCACTTTGATCCGGCGGCGATCGCAGCCGCCTATGCGGAAAATGGCGCGGCATGCCTTTCGGTGTTAACCGATGCGCAGTACTTTCAGGGCTCTTTGCACGACCTTGCCGCAGCACGCTCATCGAGCGGGTTGCCCGCGCTGCGCAAGGACTTCATTGTCGACGGTTATCAGATCTTTCAGGCGCGAGCGTCGGACGCCGATGCGATCCTGCTGATAGTCGCCGCGCTGTCGGATGCTGAGTTGATCGATTACGAAGCGATCGCGGCGGCCCTTGGAATGGCGGTACTGGTCGAAGTGCATGACGCGGCCGAATTGAAACGAGCACTGAGCCTTAAGACGCCGCTGATCGGAATCAATAACCGCAACCTGCGGTCGTTCGAGACTTCGCTGCAGACAACGCTCGACTTGTTGCCTCAAGTGCCATCCGATCGAATTGTCGTCACCGAAAGCGGAATCCTCGCTGAGTCCGACGTCGCACGCATGCGGGCAGCGGGGGTGCACGTGTTCCTGGTCGGCGAGGCTTTAATGCGATCTCAAAATCCCGGCAGCGAACTCGCGCGGCTCTTTGCGTGATCGGCGATTTGCAGCTCGCGCCGGGCTGGACGGCGTTGGTCGAATCATTCTTTCTAACGCGTGAAGGCAAGGAACTGCGGGCGTTCGTCGAGGCGCGGCGGTCGGCGGGTGCAGCGATTTTTCCTCCGCAGCCGTTGCGCGCGCTCACGCTGACGCCATTCGACAAGGTACGCGTCGTGATCCTGGGGCAGGATCCTTATCACGGCGAGGGCCAGGCGCACGGGCTGGCATTTTCGGTGCCGCAAGGAACAAAAGTGCCGCCAAGTCTGCGCAATATATTTGCCGAACTGCAGCGCGATCTCGGTTGCACACCGCCGGTCGATGGCACGCTCGAGCGATGGGCGCAACAAGGCGTATTGCTCCTTAACGCTGTTTTTACTGTCGAACGTGGCGCACCCGGATCGCACGCTCGCAAAGGCTGGGAAACGTTGACCTCGATGCTGCTGGACGCTTTAGTCGCCGATCAACGCCCGAAAGTTTTTATGCTTTGGGGAACCATCGCGCAAGCATGGCGGGCGAGCATCACCGAGCCGCACCTGATCCTGCAGGCAAATCATCCGTCGCCGCTCTCTGCCCGACGCCCGCCGATTCCTTTCCTGGGGTGCGGGCACTTTTCCCAAGCCAACGTTTTCCTGCAACAGCATGGGCGCGGGCAAATCGATTGGTGCTAACGGTGCCGAGCTGCTGAGCGTGCTGTGCCGAGCCAGCCACGGCGCAGTTGTTGCGCGGCGCGCGGGGTTTTTGGATTGATCTCGAGCGAGAATTTCAGCGGCGGCTGTGTCGCGAGCTTGACATCGAAGCGCATCAGCTCGTCGCCTCGGAAGGCAACGATCTCTACTGCATCGCCGGTTGCGTAACGCGACAGCAGCGTATCCAGATTCTCCGTCGTTGCGCGCAAGCCATCGAGTGCGACCAGCACGTCGTTGGCTGACAACCCGGCAGCTTGCGCCGGCGAGCCATCAAACACGTGCGCGACCTTGCACTCCAACTTCACGTTCGCCGTTTTCAGTCCCAGCAACGCGAAATGCGCTGCCTCGACGTCTGCGCGACGGGTGCAGTTCACGCCGAACGGAGCGAGCAATGCTTCGAAATCCGGATCGACGGTTTCTTCGGTCCACGCGGCAATCTCGCGCGTTAACGACAGTCCGGTCGCCTGCTCAACTGCTAATGCGACTTGATCTTCCATGACGCCCTGATAAGCAGCGCCGGCCGCCTTCCATTGTTTCCAAAGCAGTCGCATCACGTCGTCGAGTGAACGTTTGCCTTTTGTCTGGGCGCGGATGGTTAGATCGAGCGCAAGTCCGACCAGCGCGCCCTTTGCGTAATAACTGACGACGCTGTTGGGTGCGTTTTCATCCTGCCGGTAGTACTTGATCCATGCGTCGTACGAGCTGTCGGCAACGCTTTGCTTGAGTCGGCTTGATCGCTGTGTCACCGTCGTCAGCGTTTTCGCCAGGCCCGCAAGGTATTGCGGCTCGCTCAGCAATCCCGCACGTGTCGCCAACAAGTCGTCGTAGTAAGAGGTGAAGCCTTCGAAGGCCCACAACAGCCGCGTGTGATTTTCGCGAGTGAGGTCGTACGGCACGAACGCCGCAGGCTTGATCCGTTTGATATTCCACGCGTGAAAATATTCATGGCTGGCAAGTCCGAGGAAGTTGCGATAAGCCTCGGTGGTTTCGGTCATACCGACAAAGGGCAGCGCCTCGCGCTTTGTGACCAGCGCTGTTGAGCTGCGATGTTCGAGGCCACCGTAGCTGTCGCCCAGAGCCATCACCAGAAATGTGTAGCGCTCAAACGGCAGCGTTGGCGCGCGCGGCTCGAACAGTCTGACGTGCGTCTCGCATAGCGTGGCTAGATCGGTGGTGAGCCGTGCCATGTCGAGCTTCGGCACGCGCCCGGTGATCACGATCTCATGCGGGGTCTCCAGCACCTTGAAGCGGCCCAGCTGAAAATCGCCCATCTCGACAGGACAGTCGATCAGCTCGTCGTAATCGGTGGCTTCGTACGTGCCAAAGGAATGACGTCGCGTGCCTCGAGCCGGCTCGAGAGCAGTTGCTACTCGCCAGTGGCGATAGCGCGCACCTTGCGGCGGCAGAACATCGACCACGCAGCGCTCGTGCTGCAATCCAATCGGCAGCAGGAACACTGACGTGCCGTTGAAAAAACCGTGCGTTTCGTCCAGGTGCGCAGCTCGCACCGACGGATCCCACGCATACACCTCGTAAGCAAGCTCGATTCGTTTCGCGGCTGGCGCCCGCCACGTATGTTTATCGACTTTTTCCAGCGCAACGCGGCGACCATCGGCGAGTGCGCTGATTCGCACGATGTTGCGCGCGAACTCTCGAATCATGTAGCTGCCGGGAATCCAGGCCGGCAGCATGAAGTGTTGCCCCTTCGGATCGGGCCGCTCGACGCGGCAAGTCACATGGAACAGATGCGCAGCGGGCGACGCCGGCGCTATCGCATAGAAAATACTCATGCTGCGGCCGCTCGATTAGCCGCGCAACACTTCAAGTACGTCCGATCTGAATTCACGCTGATAAAGGAGGAACACGATGCCTGCGGTGGCCAAGGCAAAGGCAAGCGGCGAAGAAAACCACATCAAGGCTGCGAAGGCCATGTAGTACGCGCGCAATCCGTCATTGAAAGTTTCCGCCGCCATGCCAACGACTCTGCCTGCGCGCTCGGCATGCTCCTCACGGTTAGCCTCACCGCTTTCAAAGACTTTCGCCTCGGGCATCGAGGCGATCAGCAATGCGCCAAAGGTGTACTGCCGCATCGACCATGAAAAACGAAAGAACGCATAGACAAAGATAACGAGGAGAAGCATCAGCTTCAGATCGAACACGAACGCGTTGGTGACGCTGGCGAACGGAAACTCTTTGACCAGTTCCGCAGCGCCTTGCGTACCGAGCACCGCAAGCAATCCACCGATGATCAGTATCGTTGTCGAGGCAAAAAACGACGGGCTAGTTGACAGGTTTTGCACGACCACTGCATCCACGACTCTATTTTCCCGGCTGGTCGTTTGCATCATCCATAGCAGCCGATAACGATTGGTGTTTGCCAGCAGTGAGCCTCCGGTTCCGGTACGCCGCCCCGCAAACATCGCATAGCCAATCCATGCGATGAAAAATATCGCTAACGCGAGCCAATCGGCGAGCGTCAGGACTTTGAACGCTTGCAGCAGTTGCATGGCTGCGCAGCATAGAACACTGCGCTAATAGTGTTTAGCGGACGTCGATCAAAACGCCCTGGTCGGCGCGACTCCTCCAGTCACGCAAATTTCTTCAGCCGAGCGACCAGCCAGACGACGACGCCCGACAGCATCACGTAAATGGCAACACGGATCGCCTGATTCTCGAAAGTAAAAAGAAGGCTTCGATAGAGCAGGAACGCGCATGTCCCGACGAACACGATCGGCAGAATCGGATATAGAGGCACTTTGAACGGCCGTGCAATTTGTGGGTACCGAAAACGCAGCACGAACAAACCGATCCCGGTCAGCAGAAAGAACAACCAGAACACCGGTGCCGTGAAGTCGACCATGAACTTAACGCCGCCTTGATTTGCGGCCGCGATCAGCACAATTAGCAAGCTGATGACACTTGTAGTGACCATTGCCGCGACGGGCGTGTCGCGTTCCGCACTCCAGCGGCCCATGAAGGCAAAGATCCGCCAGTCCCGGCCGAGCGAATAGTTGGTCCGAGCAGTGACAAGCATCGTCGCGTTGATCGACGTTAGCGCCGCCAGTGCGACGATCGCCCCGATGGATTTTTCCCCAAAACTGCCGAACGCTTTCTGTGCGATATCTGCAGCAACTTGCTTGCTTGCCTTCAAACCCTCAAAGCCCAATCCGTGCAACCAACGCAGCGATGAACAGTAGGTACACGGCGGTGATGACGAGCAATGACGTCACCAGCACCTTGACGATTGCGCGATTGCCGCCCTTGACCTCGGCCGAGATATACGCGGCGTCGTTCCAGCCACCGTATGTAAACAGCACAAACAACAATGCGGTGCCGAAGAGTGCAGGCACGCCACTTGTCGATGCGGCCGGTGGAGCACTCGCGGGCGCGGGTGCGACAAAGCCCGCGATGACAACCAACAGCAGGCCCAGAACTAAAAGCACCGACATCACATTTTGCAACTTAGCCGACATGCGAAGACCCGCGATGTTCACTGCGGTTAACGCAATCACTATCAGGACTGCATAGATAACCGAGGAGTGCTCACCAAGCGATAGCACGCGGCTCATGTAATCGCCAAAGACGAACGCAAGCAGTGCGATCGCGCCGGTGGAAATTACGGTGACGCGCGCCCAAGCGAAAAAGAAACTGACGTCGCGGCCGTATGCGCGAGTCAGGAAGTAATAGTCGCCGCCCGCGTTTGGAAATGTGGTGGCTAACTCCGCATAGCAAAGCGCACCGATCAGTGCGAGCAGCCCCCCAAGGATCCAGGCGACCAAACATCCACTCCACCGAACCGGTCATCGCCGCTACAAGCGGCGGAAAGGCAAAAATACCGCCGCCAATGACGATGCCGGTGATGATCATCACCGCGTCGAAGACCGACAACACCGGTCGAGGCGTCGCAGTTGTGCCAGCCGCTAAGTGCGGGTGAAGTGGATATGTCGGTCATGAACTTGTCCTGAAAAATAGAAAAGCCCCGCGTGCGCGGGGCTTCAGCGGCAAAGCAACGTACCGAAAACTACTTCCGCGTCCCCGTTACTTTGGTTTCCGCGCCATTCGCGCTTTTCAGCGTTCCTGTCAGCTCGTTGCCGCGTACCGTGCCATTCAACGTGCGGGTCACGCCCTTGTCGTCATTAAAAGCGAAGCGAATTTCTTCGCCACGAACGGTCGCGCCGACCAGCGGCTGCTTCGCCGAGCCTGTAGCGACGTCGCCGGTGATCTTTTGATACTTCTGGCTCAGGTTAACGGCGTACTGGGCATTGCTCCCTTGCTCGCGAAGCGCCCAGGTACCTTCGACTTTCGCTGGCACGATCCACAGATAAGCGGTGCGGTAGTCAATCTCGGCGGTTTCGTCGGGCTCCCAATCGCCCATCGTGAACTGATGCGATGTAACGCGCGTTCCCGGCTTCATATTCAGGATCGTCGGACGCAGACGCAAATTCAGCTCGGGCAGCAGGTACATCGTCACAACCGAAGCCTTGCTGAAGTCTTCCTTAAAAACGTCGCCCTGGATGATGCGCGTCTTGCCCGTTAGCTGCTCAGCTTGTACGTAGCATTGAGCAAGCTTTGCCATGTCCGGGTTGTATTCGATACCGACCGAAGTTGCGCCAATCTTGCCGGCTGCGATGGCAATTTTTCCGTCGCCTGCGCCCAAGTCATATACCGTGTCCTGCGGCGTGACCTTGGCCATGCGCAACATGCGCTGGACCACTTCGTCGGGTGTCGGCACCCACACGACGTCCTTGCCGGACTGACCGACCTGCGGCTTGTAATCACGATCGCACTCACGACGATCTTTCGCGTCGGCGCTTAGGGTCGCGGCGGCGAGCACGCCGGCCAGTGCGAGCGCCGTACTGCTACGGATAAAACGGGACATTGGAATTCTCCTTGTGCTCTATTGCGTGGGTCGATTATGCATTGACGTTGACGACGACTCGCCCGCGGATTTCGCCCGCCAGGATCGCGCGGCCGGCTTCGAAAGCGTCCGCCAGCGCTATCTCGCGCGTGATTGCATCGAGCTTAGCGCGGTCCAGTTCCTGTGCCAGATGCTGCCATGCCTGCGTGCGTCGATCTAGTGGGCACATTACCGAATCGATCCCGATCAGACGTGCGCTTCGCAGAATGAATGGCGCCACGGTCGCGGGGAAATCCATGCCCTGTGCCAGACCGCACGCCACAGCGACACCGCCGTAGCGCAGCTGCGCGCACGCGTTGGCGAGCGTCTGGCTACCGACCGAATCGATCACGCCAGCCCAGCGTTCTTTTTGGAGCGGCTTGCCAGGGCCCGACAGTTCGGCACGGTCGATCACTTCGGCCGCGCCTAGCCGGCGCAGATAATCGGTCTCGGCAAGCTTTCCCGTACTGGCGACTACCCGAAGGCCACGTTGCGCAAGAATGGCCACGGCAAACGAGCCGACACCGCCGCTCGCACCCGTCACCAGCACTTCACCGCTCGTTACGCCGTTGTCGGCGAGCTCCATAGCAGCCAGCATGGCGGTGTACCCGGCAGTACCTATCGACATCGCATCACGGGTCGTTAGCGGCGCAGGAATGCGCACCAGATGCTCGCTTTTGTAGCGGCCGCGCTGCGCGAGGCCACCCCAAAGTGTCTCGCCGGCGCCCCAGCCATTCAATACGACGTGATCGCCGGCGCGCACGTGAACCGATGTCGCGCTGCCCTCAACGGTGCCCGCACAATCGATACCCGGAACCATCGGCCATTTGCGCACGACCGGTGACTTATTGGTCAGCGCAAGCCCGTCTTTGTAATTGATCGTCGAGTAGTCAATGGCGACCGCTGCATCGGCGTCGGGCGTATTCGCTTCCAGCTCGGCGTCATCAAGGTCGCGCAGCTCCGCTCGAAACTGATCGGCCTTCGTCAGATAAATTGCTTTGAACATCAGTTGTCGTGCAGGCGGCAGGTTCGGCGGACGATACTCCGGACCACAGAGGATCTAGGCAGCTAGCGTGACTCGTGCCCGCCACAGATGAAATCGGACGACCGGCTTCGCGGGTCCTTTTTCGGCTTTTTCTCTCGCGAAATCAGCGCATCGTGGCAGAATCAAAATACTGACGATGACGTTCTAAGGGCCCGTTGGCATCAACCGTCATTCCGCTGCGACAAGCAGCCGTTGAAAGTTCGCTGAAGCGCGCGGCATTTGACTATGCCGGTGTGGCAATGCTGTGTGTCAACAGCGCCGGCCAGATTCTTGCGCTGAATACCGAGGCTTCTTCGTTGGTGGGTGGCGATTCCCCGATCGGTCGCAGCCTGGCCGAAATCGTTCCGTTTCCGAGTCACCGAGCATTCGCGCGCCGCTGGAGTCGGTTGTGGGCAGTGGCAGCGAGCGGGACGCATGCGAGCGTCGAAACAAAACTTCCTTTGCGCGGCGGTGGCCGCTTGACCGCACGCATTACCGTGCGCCTGTTTCGGTTCGAGCAGGAAGAATTCGCATCGATTGCGATTACCGAAACCGCGCAGGCGCGTGCGGACGCGAAGCGCGTTCAACTTGACGAAATGCGTGCGCAGGCACTCGCGCAACATCAAACCGAATTGACCGTCGTGCTGAACGAGGACAGGCGCGTCGTCTATGCGAGCCCCGCACTTGAGCCGATCACGGGCGAGCAGGCGTTTGATGTTCTGGGATCACCGTTCGAATTCATTCTTGATCAGCCGTCGCGTATCGAGTTTCGCCGCGCTGTCGATCGCGTCCTGCGTGACCAGCCGGGCGACCGACAAATTCCGTCGCTGTTGTTGCGCACTCGAGCGGCGCTTGCGGGTACTGGTCGCAGCATCTCTTGCGTGATCGACAATCGACTCGATGATCCGCGCGTCCGCGGCCTGGTGCTCACCGCGCGCGATCTGGGTCCCGCGGAGCGCGCGCAGGCAAGACGGCTGCGTTTTCGCGAGCGACTGCTGGAGCTGGCAATCCAGCCGAAGTCGGACTTCACACATGCGCTGTCGGCTATTTTGCGGACCGCGACTGAAGTACTTGACGTCAGCGCCGTCAGTTTCTGGCGCCTGTCGCCCGATGGCGAATCGCTGCGCTGCGAGTCTCTGTTCGACCGTGGTCGCGATCGTTTCATGCGCGATTGGGTCGGGCGTGAATTCAGCGCAACGCGCTTTCCTGCTTACTTCGCGCAGCTGATGAACCGGCAGCCGATCGTGGTCAATGACACGCACACGTCTCGATTGACCACGTCCTTTGCCGGCGATCGAAGCTGGTCGCGCGTGCGCGCCATGCTTGACGTGCCGGTGCTGGTCGAAGGCGAAGTGAGCGGCGTGCTTAGCCTGCAACATCACGAGTCCCGCGCATGGGATGACGATGACGTCAGTTTTGCCAACACGACATCCCTGATGCTGGCGCTGGCGCTCGAAGCGGCGCAGCGGCAGGAAGCCGAGACACGGATCGAACATCTGGCCTGGTACGACGGCCTGACCGGTTTGCCGAATCGCAATCTGTTGCGCGAAACGATGCGCGACCTGATCATGACGGCCGCCAACCGTAAGCGGCGCATGGCAGTGATGCTGATCGACCTTGACCGCTTCAAGGACGTCAACGACACGCTCGGTCACTTGGTGGGCGATGCACTGATCAAGTCTGCGGCGGACCTGCTTGGCCAAACGGTCGGCGATGCGGGCACGGTGGCACGGCTTGGCGGCGACGAGTTCGTTGTGCTGATCAACGAGTTCGTCCATCGGCAAGAAGTTGCGCTGCTTGCGGCGCGAATCGCGCAGACGTTGAATCGAACGGATCTTGTGCCGACCATTGACACGCAGGTATCCGCGTCGATTGGTGTCGCGCTGTTCCCCGAGCACGGACGCGATATGAGCACGCTGCTAAAGAATGCTGACGCGGCGATGTATCAAGCGAAGCGCGACGGCCGCAATCAGTTCAGTTTTTTCAATCCGATTCGCTACGAGCGTGCCGCACGCGAAGTTCAGCTCGGTATCGAGCTCGTAAAAGCCGTGCAAAGCGAAGCGCCCCAGTTCATCTGCGAGTACCAGCCGCAGGTTGAAATGGTCAGCGGCCGTGTCGTCGGTCTCGAAGCGCTGATTCGGTGGCAACACCCGGTGCACGGTGTGCTGACGCCCGATCGTTTTATCGGGGTCGCCGAGTTGAGCGGCCTGTCGGAGCGGATCACGCGCTGGGTGTTGAATGACGTGTGTTCGCAAATCAATCGCTGGCGCGAGGTGCGTCCCGATTTCGATGTGCCGGTATCGATCAACGTCGCCGGGCGCGAGATGGGTTCGACCGCGCTGCCGGCGCTGGTGCGTGCCGCCCTTGCACAGCACGGCATTGCTCCGCAGCTGATCGTGCTCGAGATTACCGAGCGCACTCTCGTTCGAGAAAGCGAAATCAATAACGATGTGCTGGCGGAGCTCGCGTCACTGGGGGTCGGGCTCGTGCTGGATGACTTCGGCACTGGCTATTCGATGCTCGGTTATTTGAAGCGCATGCCATTTACCGCGTTGAAGATCGATCAATCCTTCATCGAAGGCATTCCGGGCGACGCCGACAGCCGCGCGATCGTGCATGCAATGCTTGCTGTCGCCCGCCATTTCAAATTGAAAGTCGTCGCAGAGGGCGTGGAGTCGATCGAGCAGGTCGAATACATGCGCGACATCGGGTGCGAGTTTGCGCAGGGCTTCTTCTATGCACGCGCGCTGTCGTCGGACACGATTCTCGACTACCTAGCGCGCGCCGGCGGTTAACGGCGTCTCGCCCTGTGCGGCGTGGCTAAGATTGCGGTGCAAATCACGGAGACGCCGCAATGAATCCTGAGCACATCATCGTTGAGACGCGTGATCGCGTCGGCTTGATCCGGCTCAATCGACCCAAGGCACTCAACGCGCTGAATGACGCGCTGATGGATGAGCTGGGTGCTGCGCTGCTCGCTTTCGATTCGGACGACGCGATCGGCGCGATCGTCCTCACCGGTAATGAGAAGGCATTTGCTGCGGGCGCCGACATCGGCGCAATGAGCACCTGGTCGTACATGGACGTGTTCAAGACCGACTACATCACTCGCAACTGGGAAACGATTCGTCGCGTTCGCAAGCCAGTCATCGCCGCGGTCGGGGGCTTCGCGCTCGGCGGCGGGTGTGAGCTCGCGATGATGTGCGACATCATCATTGCGGCCGACTCTGCGAAGTTTGGACAACCCGAAATCAAGCTCGGGATCATTCCCGGCGCTGGCGGAACCCAGCGCTTGCCGCGCGCCGTGGGCAAGGCGAAGGCGATGGATCTCGTGCTGTCGGCGCGCATGATGGACGCTGCCGAAGCGGAGCGCGCAGGTCTCGTGTCGCGAGTGGTCCCAGCGGCGGATCTTGTCGACGAGGCGCTTGAAAATCGGCCGCAACAATTGCCAGCTTCTCGCTCCCGGCGGTGATGATGGCAAAGGAATCGATCAATCGCGCCTACGAACTTCCGCTGTCGGAAGGGGTCTTATTCGAACGGCGGCTATTCCACTCGCTGTTTGCGACAACCGACCAGAAGGAAGGGATGTCCGCCTTCGTCGAGAAGCGCGCGCCGCGATTCGCGCACGAGTAGAGGCGGCGACACGTCTGGCCGCTTGAAATTTACGTTTGAGCCGCCAGATTCGTGGTTGCGCGGGTTGTCGAGGGCTCGCTCTAGCGCAACGGTCGACGTTGTTGCTTGACAGCATTTTTGCTGGCCCTCATAATCGCGCCTCTTTACGACTCCCGCTACGCAGCGCTGTCAAAAGTGCATGCGACGGGTGTCCTGTTCTTTAAAAATGAAACAGCCGATAAGTGTGGGCGCTTAATGAACGGCGCAACCAGATCGAAAAGTCTCACGGCTATTGATCTGGCTGAACTCAAATCATTAGTGCTCACGCAAGGAATAAGGAAATCGAAAGATCTCCAGATTCCAGCGAGAGTAATCAAGCACACAGTATCGAACTGAAGAGTTTGATCCTGGCTCAGATTGAACGCTGGCGGCATGCCTTACACATGCAAGTCGAACGGCAGCACGGGGGCAACCCTGGTGGCGAGTGGCGAACGGGTGAGTAATGCATCGGAACGTGCCCAGTAGTGGGGGATAACTAGTCGAAAGATTAGCTAATACCGCATACGACCTACGGGTGAAAGCGGGGGACCTTTACCGGCCTCGCGCTATCGGAGCGGCCGATGTCTGATTAGCTAGTTGGCGGGGTAAAAGCCCACCAAGGCGACGATCAGTAGCTGGTCTGAGAGGACGACCAGCCACACTGGGACTGAGACACGGCCCAGACTCCTACGGGAGGCAGCAGTGGGGAATTTTGGACAATGGGCGCAAGCCTGATCCAGCCATGCCGCGTGCGGGAAGAAGGCCTTCGGGTTGTAAACCGCTTTTGGCAGGAACGAAACGGCGCGAGCGAATATCTCGCGTTAATGACGGTACCTGCAGAATAAGCACCGGCTAACTACGTGCCAGCAGCCGCGGTAATACGTAGGGTGCAAGCGTTAATCGGAATTACTGGGCGTAAAGCGTACGCAGGCGGCTTTGCAAGACAGGTGTGAAATCCCCGGGCCTAACCTGGGAACTGCATTTGTGACTGCATGGCTAGAGTTTGTCAGAGGGGGGTGGAATTCCACGTGTAGCAGTGAAATGCGTAGATATGTGGAGGAACACCGATGGCGAAGGCAGCCCCCTGGGATGTGACTGACGCTCATGTACGAAAGCGTGGGGAGCAAACAGGATTAGATACCCTGGTAGTCCACGCCCTAAACGATGTCGACTAGTTGTCGGAGGGTAACTCCTTCGGTAACGCAGCTAACGCGTGAAGTCGACCGCCTGGGGAGTACGGTCGCAAGATTAAAACTCAAAGGAATTGACGGGGACCCGCACAAGCGGTGGATGATGTGGATTAATTCGATGCAACGCGAAAAACCTTACCTACCCTTGACATGTCAGGAAGTCGCCAGAGATGGTGATGTGCTCGAAAGAGAACCTGAACACAGGTGCTGCATGGCTGTCGTCAGCTCGTGTCGTGAGATGTTGGGTTAAGTCCCGCAACGAGCGCAACCCTTATCATTAGTTGCTACGCAAGGGCACTCTAATGAGACTGCCGGTGACAAACCGGAGGAAGGTGGGGATGACGTCAAGTCCTCATGGCCCTTATGGGTAGGGCTTCACACGTCATACAATGGTCGGTACAAAGGGCAGCCAACCCGCGAGGGGGAGCTAATCCCGGAAAACCGATCGTAGTCCGGATTGGAGTCTGCAACTCGACTCCATGAAGTCGGAATCGCTAGTAATCGCGGATCAGCATGTCGCGGTGAATACGTTCCCGGGTCTTGTACACACCGCCCGTCACACCATGGGAGTGGGTTTCACCAGAAGCCGTTTGCCTAACCGCAAGGAGGGCGGCGACCACGGTGAGATTCATGACTGGGGTGAAGTCGTAACAAGGTAGCCGTACCGGAAGGTGCGGCTGGATCACCTCCTTTCTCGAGTACGCGCTTCGATTTAAGCGTTCACACTTATCGGTTGGTTTCTTGCGGCAGCGAGTGGGCCAGAAGCAAGTTGCAAGACGGCGGGTCTGTAGCTCAGCTGGTTAGAGCACCGTCTTGATAAGGCGGGGGTCGATGGTTCGAGTCCATCCAGACCCACCACGCTCGGGCAGGAGGCTTAAGCGGGGGCTTATGACCAGGAACCGGGGGTGTAGCTCAATTGGGAGAGCGCCTGCTTTGCAAGCAGGAGGTCATCGGTTCGATCCCGTTCACCTCCACCATCTTTGTCTCAAACGTCAAACGAAAACGCGTGATTGCTGTCAAAAGCGCGCATTTCCGTTTGGTTTTTGACCAAAATCGCTGTTTCGATCTTTAACAATTCGGAAGAAGCAAAGCGTTTCAATCCTGCGCCTGGTAATGAGTCAGGAGAGGATTGATAACGGGTTGTAATTGCATTCGAGTCTCAAGCATTAAATCTGAGATTAGCAACATGGTCGCCCGTGACCGTGTCGTCCTGAGTAAATGACAGGCCGCACCGTTATAGGATCAAGCGACTAAGTGCATGTGGTGGATGCCTTGGCGATTACAGGCGATGAAGGACGTGGCAGCCTGCGTAAAGCTGCGGTCAGCTGGCAACGAGCGTTAACAGCCGCAGATGTCCGAATGGGGAAACCCTCCCGCAAGGGAATCCCTCGCTGAATAAATAGGCGAGTGGAAGCGAACCTGCTGAACTGAAACATCTAAGTAGGCAGAGGAAAAGAAATCAACCGAGATTCCGAGAGTAGTGGCGAGCGAAATCGGACCAGCCTGTGCGTTTTAGCTGTTGTTCAAACGGAACGTTCTGGAAAGTACGGCCATAGCGGGTGATAGCCCCGTATGTGAAAGAACGACAGTGGAACTAGGCGCACGACAAGTAGGGCGGGACACGTGAAATCCTGTCTGAATATGGGGGGACCATCCTCCAAGGCTAAATACTCGTAATCGACCGATAGTGAACCAGTACTGTGAAGGAAAGGTTAAAAGAACCCCGGAAGGGGAGTGAAATAGATCCTGAAACCGCATGCATACAAACAGTAGGAGCTCCAGCTTCAATGGCCTTCGGGTTCTAGGCAGCGCACGCGCGTAGCCAAAGAACTTCCATAAATTCTTTGTACGCAAAGAATTAATTGAAACGATGCCGCGAGCTGGTGGCGACGTGGCGGTAGCGCTGCGTCGGCGCGTCAGCTTGAACAGATCCGTTGAGGACCATTCAAGCTGGAGTGACTGCGTACCTTTTGCATAATGGGTCAGCGACTTACATTCTGTGGCAAGCTTAACCGTATAGGGAAGGCGTAGCGAAAGCGAGTCCGAATAGGGCGTTCAGTCGCAGGGTGTAGACCCGAAACCAGATGATCTATCCATGGCCAGGTTGAAGGTGGGGTAACACTCACTGGAGGACCGAACCGACTACTGTTGCAAAAGTAGCGGATGAGCTGTGGATAGGGGTGAAAGGCCAAACAAATCTGGAAATAGCTGGTTCTCCCCGAAAACTATTGAGGTAGTGCCTCGCGTATCACTCCAGGGGGTAGAGCACTGTTATGGCTAGGGGGGCATGGCGCCTTACCAAACCATGGCAAACTCCGAATACTTGGAAGTGCAAGCGCGGGAGACAGTGCACCGGGTGCTAACGTCCGGACACGAAAGGGAAACAACCCAGACCGCCAGCTAAGGTCCCCAATATCGGCTAAGTGGGAAACGAAGTGGAAAGGCTAAGACAGTCAGGAAGTTGGCTTAGAAGCAGCCATCCTTCAAAGAAAGCGTAATAGCTCACTGATCGAGTCTTTCTGCGCGGAAGATGTAACGGGGCTAAGCCGATAACCGAAGCTGCGGATGTAAACGCTTCACTTGAAGTTCGCTTCGCTCGCTCGATCGAGCACGACGGCTTGCTGTTTGCGAGTCGCTCAGGCTTGCTTCAATGGCAAGCATCTCGAGTCGAACGAGCCTACTCTCTTTTTTAGGTTTGGCGACGCCGGCTGCGCCGCGTCGCCACCATGAGCGAAGTTCAAGCGAAGCGTTTACGTGGTAGGGGAGCGTTCTGTAAGCCTGCGAAGGTGGCTCGAGAGGGCTGCTGGAGGTATCAGAAGTGCGAATGCTGACATGAGTAGCGTTAAAGGGGGTGAAAAGCCCCCTCGCCGTAAGCCCAAGGTTTCCTGCTCTACGTTCATCGGAGCAGGGTGAGTCGGCCCCTAAGACGAGGACGAAAGTCGTAGTCGATGGGAAGCAGGTCAATATTCCTGCACCGATATCTAATGCGATGGGGGGACGGACTGTTGAAGATCATCCGGGTGTTGGATGTCCCGGTTTCTGATCGTAGGTGGCCAGTAGGTAAATCCGCTGGCGTATCACCAAGGAAAAGGATCGAGCGACGTAAGTCGCGAAGTGATTGGATGTGGTTCCAGGAAAAGCCTCTAAGCTTCAGTTAGATACGACCGTACCGAAAACCGACACTGGTGGGCGAGCTGAATATGCTCAGGCGCTTGAGAGAACTCGGGAGAAGGAACTCGGCAAATTGACACCGTAACTTCGGAAGAAGGTGTGCCTTGTTAGCGTGACGGGAGAAACGCCCGAAGCGTGAGAAGGTCTCAGAGAATCGGTGGCTGCGACTGTTTATTAAAAACACAGCACTCTGCAAACACGAAAGTGGACGTATAGGGTGTGACGCCTGCCCGGTGCTGGAAGGTTAATTGATGGGGTGCAAGCCCTTGATCGAAGCCCCAGTAAACGGCGGCCGTAACTATAACGGTCCTAAGGTAGCGAAATTCCTTGTCGGGTAAGTTCCGACCTGCACGAATGGCGTAACGATGGCCACACTGTCTCCTCCCGAGACTCAGCGAAGTTGAAATGTTTGTGATGATGCAATCTACCCGCGGCTAGACGGAAAGACCCCATGAACCTTTACTGTAGCTTTGCATTGGACTGTGAACCGATCTGTGTAGGATAGGTGGGAGGCTTTGAAGCGGGGGCGCCAGCTCTCGTGGAGCCAACCTTGAAATACCACCCTGATTTGTTTGCGGCTCTAACCTACGCCCGTTATCCGGGCGGGGAACAGTGCATGGTAGGCAGTTTGACTGGGGCGGTCTCCTCCCAAAGAGTAACGGAGGAGTACGAAGGTACGCTAGGTACGGTCGGAAATCGTACTGATAGTGCATAGGCATAAGCGTGCTTGACTGCGAGACTGACAAGTCGAGCAGGTGCGAAAGCAGGTCTAAGTGATCCGGTGGTTCTGTATGGAAGGGCCATCGCTCAACGGATAAAAGGTACTCTGGGGATAACAGGCTGATACTGCCCAAGAGTTCATATCGACGGCAGTGTTTGGCACCTCGATGTCGGCTCATCTCATCCTGGGGCTGTAGCCGGTCCCAAGGGTATGGCTGTTCGCCATTTAAAGAGGTACGTGAGCTGGGTTTAAAACGTCGTGAGACAGTTTGGTCCCTATCTGCCGTGGGCGCTGGAAGATTGACGGGGGCTGCTCCTAGTACGAGAGGACCGGAGTGGACGCACCTCTGGTGTACCGGTTGTCACGCCAGTGGCATCGCCGGGTAGCTACGTGCGGAAAAGATAACCGCTGAAAGCATCTAAGCGGGAAACTTGCCTGAAGATTAATCTTCCCGGAGGCTTGACCTCCCTTAAGGGTCGTCCTAGACCAGGACGTTGATAGGCTGGGTGTGGAAGCGCTGTAAGGCGTTGAGCTAACCAGTACTAATTGCCCGTGAGGCTTGATCCTATAACCGTGCTGCCTGTCTCAGAAATTTCGAGACTCGACACGCAATACAACCTTCTTTGCTTCTTTCCGAATCAGATCTCTTGTGAGCTGCTGCTCAGTAGCGGCGAATCAAGAGGTCGTCCGAATTGCCTGACGACCATAGCGAGTTGGAACCACTCCTTCCCATCCCGAACAGGACCGTGAAACGATTCAGCGCCGATGATAGTTAGATGTATTTCTAGCGAAAGTAGGACATTGTCAGGCTAGCTATTCCAAACGCCCCGGCACGCAAGTGTCCGGGGCGTTTGTTTTTCAGGCTTGTGTTTGCTGCCCCAACCGCTGCATCAGTCCCAATGTGAGGAGGCCCACTAGTGCCAACACAAGAGCGCTCGGCTCTGAGATTGGCGTCGTCCGCTCGAACGACACGCTGATAAAAGTACCCACGATATTGGAGTTCGGATACGGACCCGGCGGATTACCCAGAAAGCTCGGATCGCTGATATCGCTGAACAAATGCGCGGACCCCATGCCATTCATCGCCCCCGCCTGCAGCATCAGGTCGTAGCTAATGGTGAGCTGATCAAATCGTGAGAACGAACTGCGCTCGCCAATGATGTAGTAGAAGCCGCTTGCATTCTCACCATTCTGCACAAGGGGGCTTGTGAATGCCTGGTGGTTGGTGAAAAAGAACTCGGCATTCGGTGCTACGACGTCGACGAACGAACCGTCGACACTGACCGTCCCCGCTCCCGATGTCGCCCACTGTCCGCTTTGAGTGAAGTTGGCGTGGTACAGCCCCCAACCCGGCTTCGCATTCAGCGTGATTTCACCCGAAATTGCCAGCTGCGGCGGACCCGCTGATCCGTCGCTGGACACACTAAGGTTTGGATCGAAGAACCATCGCCCGAATCCGAATTGAGAGATCGGCAAGGTCTGCGAGAACGAATCTGCCTCGTGCGGAAATTTGATGTTTCCCCACAACGCATTGTCATAGGTGACGGAGAAGGCGGTGAATGTTGTCGAGTCGGTTATCAGAGCTGCGCGCGCGGGAGCAGCACAAACGATTGCCCCGAGAACAAGCAAGGATAGAAAGAAAGATCGCACTGACACTTTCATGTTTTTGTCCCCTAGTAAAACGATCCCCGCACGGGACAATACCCGATCGAAAGTGCGTGCCACCCAAAGCGGTACTTCATAGTGTCCATCGATCGGTGTCGCATAAACTGCGATGACTGCGCTGCGGGATTTGCCCGTCACCGCTCGACAAGCCGGCACGAACTTGGCAACGAACTTGGCAATTCGACCCACGGCAGTTTCTTGGAGCTGGTAACAGAGATCGTCGGCACACCAAAGCTGTCGTCCGGAAAACAGCCGGCTGCAATACCGATCAGATGCGCTCGCACCGACGAGTGCCAGAACAACGTCGTCCCGCATGTGCTGCAGAAGTGACGTTCTTCATCGTAATCGTCTGGGTGATGAAACGCGTAGACGGACATTTCACCGCTAATTTCAGTCACGTCGGATCGAAGAAAGTACGCGGATACTCCAAAAGCACTGCCCGTACGACGTTTGCAATTTGTGCAGTGGCAAATAGCATGCAATCGAGGCTCGCCGCCAACCGAGATCGATGCCGACCCGCAGGCGCAATGCGCAACGCGTGTCATGGCGTGCCGCTTTTTTCAGCTACGTCGTAGTCAGGTTCGCCCCGTTCCAAATCGGTCACGTTCATGACGATACAGCGGAACTTTCCGATCGCCATCTGACGTCCTGTATTCGTTGCTATTGCCGTGGGCTGCTTCAACTTTCGTTGTGCTTCACGCTTACGCGCTGGCGTGTGCCCGCGGAAACATCGTAGGTATTGAAACTGTTCATCATTCGACCGTACAGATGCAGGCTCACGGCTCGGGATCGCTCCAACGGAACACCCGTGACGTGGATGTGGTCAGGGTTTGGTACAAAGCTCGTAACCGCGCCGCGCCCCAAGAGAATCACGCCGCCACGCACGAGCCGAATGCCTTCATCGGCTCCGCAGTCTGGTGACAGGCGCACATAGTTGCGTTCCTCCAGCACTCCCTCCAACACTCCAACTACACCCCAGCTTCCATGGTCGTGCACCGGCGTCCACTGCCCCGAAGACCAAACCAGGACGTAGAGTGAGAGGCTGGCATCCGGTGCGTCGTAGACGAGATTGCGCGCATAGTGATTCGCGTCGCTCCGATAGTGCTGCGGTTCAAGAAACGTTGTCGCTCGTTCGATGAGTTCAAGCATCAGCGGCGCGAGCGCCAGCACGCAATCGGCTGGCTCGGAACGATCGCGAGTTTGTGCCGTAGCTTGCGAGATGAACGCTTCGAGAGAAGACGAGGCCATGTTTGCCGTGAGCGCGTGAAGGTGTTTGTGGTGTCTAACGTCCGAGTTGAGCGGCGCGCCGCGCCGACGTTGACGAGAACGAAGCCGCTTGCCGGCGCGTCCGCTCGAACGCGGGGTTAGCCTTCACGTCGTTTGAAAACCAAACTGAAGTTGTTGGCCGGCATCTCGACAGTCTCGGCCAGTACGAATCCGGCACCAGCAGCAACGTCTGACACAGCCTCCAGGTCGCGAAGGCCCCACTCGGGATTGTGCGCACGAAGATCAAGATCGAACTGCGCGTTACTCTCCGAAGTATGGTGACCGAAACGACGGTAGGGCCCGTATAAGAACAGAACGTGCTCTGTAGAAAGCAAAGCCTTCGCGCCTTCGAACAATGCTAGCGTCGCTGACCACGGAGCGACGTGAATCAGGTTAATGGCCACCACCGCATCCGCCGTTAGCAAAGGCCAAGGAAGCTTGGTCACATCAAGGCCAATGGCGCTATTAACGTTAGCTCGCTGTTCCTCCCGAACCCGCAGGGCAATAGACTCGCGAAGCTCCGCATCTGGATCGGACGGCTGCCAAGTGAGGTCTGAGAGCGCTTTGGCGAAATGCACAACGTGCTGTCCCGTGCCGCTGGCGATCTCTAACACCAGGCCGCGGCGGGGTAGAACGCGCGCAAGCACATCAAGTATTGGGCCCTTGTTGCGTTCTGCCGACGGAGTAGACCATTTCCCGTTGGCTGTCTTTTCACCGCGTTGCTTAAGCATCACATTGGTCCGTGAAGGCTAGCGTCTGAGTTGAGCCGCGCCTGTAAGGCGTCGGCTCTCGAACGAATTGTTAGGCACGATGCTATGCGCGGCTACGAGTAGAGAAACGCTCGCGAACCGCGGCGATGAACTCGCGGCGCTGGTGCTCCGAGGACACCGGCATTCTCTCGAAGTGCTGGCCTCCGAGCTTGACGTCAGCGAAGAGGCCTGCGGGATCCTCGTGAAAGTGCAAGAAAGCCGACGATCCCCGATAGAAGATGCCGGGCTTTCGCTCGCAGAGCGAATCAATGCGACGAAGATGAGCAAGCAACGGTTCAAGCTCTCGCAACGTTTCAGCCGAGGCGTGCTTCATCGGGCATAACGTCGGAGTTGAGCGGCCCGGCGCCACCAATGTTCGGAAGAAGAAGCCGCGAATCGGCGGGTCCGCTCGAACGCCAGGTTGGGCGTCATTCTCGAACGGATTCTAGAAGCCCTTTGCGAGCACGATGTCATATCCGCCGCGCAGAAACTTGCCTTCTTGTTTGAGACTGATCACCGAGGATGGCTTACGGCTGGCCCAGGGGTCCTTGGCGATGAACGGGTCGTCCCTGAAGTAGAGTTGTGTGGTGAGCGGGACATGCAAAGACTCCGAAACTCGGAAGTGAATATGGGCCGGTCGCGTCAAGCCGGCGTATTTCTCCAGCCCCGGGAGGTTCGGTGGGATCGGATATCTCCCCGGCACAATAGTCTCAAACTCGTAATTCCCTTTCTCATTGGTCAGCATCATGCCCCGCAAGCGCAAGGCGTTGCGTTCGGTGAAGTTTCCAGGCTTGTCGGTGTCGTACAGGCCGGCATCGTTCGCTTGCCACACTTCAATCAGCGTATTCGGTAAGCGGGTACGACAGTCGGAACCGTATACCGTGCCGGCCACCATGAGCCGTTGGCCGGGTTCGTCGGGACCAAGCAGTTTGGTCTGAAACGGCGCGCCAAAGCGATAAAACGGCCCGATTATGTCTTGCGCCGTCGACCGACAGGCTTTCGTAGCAGCGGCAAAGGCATCGGGCAGAAATGCTCCGCCGAGCAATGCTGCACACCCTTGCAGGAACATCCGCCGCGGTACTGACACAGCAACGATCGGTACGAACGCATTGCTCATGGATTCCTCCTCCTGTATGCGTGGTCGACGCATGTCGCCCAACGTCTGAGTTGAGCCGCGCTCGCAGAGCGTCGGCTCTCGAACGACATGTTAGAGGTCAACCTCACTGTCTTGGCACGACTTTGCCGAGGACTTCGTCAGTAGGTGCTTCAGCCTCTTCGTTGAACAGGTCAACGATCTCGCGGAAAATCTCCCGGTGCGTGCCGCAGCCTTCCTGTTCATAAGCGTTCGCAACGTGATGCGCTAGATCGCAAAGCATTATTCCCCAAGCAGAAGGGTTTTTGCGCCAAGCGCCAGTTCGAAGCGACACATGCTGGCCCTTGTGGGCTATCCACACGCGAGCGATTTCAAGCGCTTCTGGGTCGTCCTCGGCCTTTGGCGGAATAAATAGCTCCTTCATTTGACCTCTAACGTTCGATGGAGGGGTTAGGCGTCACGGCCCCGTTCTTACTTGGCGACCGGCTCAGCGTGAAGCAACTCTTGAGCGACGCGCCATCGGCCGTCAGGTTCCTTGCGCCACACGATGATGGCTCGGACGTTCGTAGTTGTAGGCGCACTGGTGTGCGCGCCATTGACCCAAGACCCGCGTGCATAGACCGATGCGATGCTGCCCGAGGCCTCGGTTCGCAGCGGCGTGATAACGACGGATGAGAGCCGGTGCATTGCTCTTGCCATGGCAAGCAGCGCTGCTCTACCTTGAACCGCAGGCCCGGCAGGACTGACAAAGATGGCGTCTTCCGTGTAGTGATAGACCCAGGCAGTCGGGTCGGACGATTCGAGCGCTTGTTGCAGCGCCTTCTCAGCCGCTCGGATTTCGCTGTCGTTGGAACTAGCGCGCACGGGGGGTTCGTTGAGTTGTGCACAGCCGGCAAGAATTGCCAGCGTTGCTGCCAAGGCCAGGGCCCTGGACTTCACTGCGTATCTCCTCGAACGGAATTCCTTCTGACGCCTAACGTCTGAGTTGAGCCGCGCTCGTAGAGCGTCGGCTCTCGAACGATGGGTTAGACCTCAGCATGGTTCATCAAAGGAAATGCTTGCATATGCTCCCACCGTCCAGAAGAATTTTCCATCAGAACGACTTCGCTGCACGCCGAATGAATAGGTCCAAAGGACGCAAGTGCCGAGCTAACCGCCGCGCTCGCGATGGCGGCGTTCTGGGCGCTTCCGTCGGCAATGGTGAGATGTGGCACCACCGACGGAAATACGCCACCGTACGGCGGAAACTGTGGGAACTCACCCCAAAGCGCGTGCGTGAGTTGGATAAACGGCTCGGCTGGAGTGGGCTCGAGATAGCAAGCGGCGGGAAAGCGGCCAATTGAGCTGATGGTGAAAGAGAAGCGAGCGAACGAGCGAAACGCACCCCGCGCATGGTTGAATGATCTCGGCAGAAATCATCGATGGCTCCATGAACGGGTACAGCATAGTTATGTGTGCAGGAACGCCCAGACGCGCTGACTCGTCGTACTGAAACCGAAGGTCGTTAACAAGCGGCTCGGCTTCAGGCACGACCACGATGAGTCCGGATTCGGCCAAAGTGTGAAGAGACCTAACGACTGAGTTGAGCCGCGCTCGCAGAGCGTCGGCTCTCGAACGAATTGTTAGACCGCACGGCGTCAGTCATCGAAACCCTCGACGAGGGTCTTCGCCGAACTGGCCACATCGTTTCCTGGCTTCGACATCGCGTAGAAGAATCCGAGCAGCCCAGCGACGATGAACATAGCGCCGACCAAGTTCCACGGCGCAGCAAAGTACAGCAACATCAAAACGCCGATGACGAGTAGCAGGGCGCCAAACAGTGCAAAGAAAATGCGACCAAAGAACACGCCACGCTTCGTAAACTCGGGCATGTTGCTCATGCGGTCTAACGTCTCAATGAGCTGCGCTCGTAGAGCGTCGGCTCTGGAACGATGAGTTAGGCCGCATGGGAAGCTAGATGCGCACGCAGCGCTTCGACGAGTTGAGCTCCAAAGGCTCGTAAATCCATTGATGAAGCGTATCGACCGGCGCGATAGATCGCAACGTCATCCCAGCTGGACGTTTCGGACGCTCCGTAGTTGCCGCAATACTCACCAGCTAGCCAGGAGTCTTTTCCGTCCCAAACAATTCGGTAAGCACTTTTGTCGACTGCAAACTCCGCATAGTGCGATCCGAAAAGGACCATCTCGCTCGTTGCGACTCTGCGAGAACCCAACTGGGATCAAAAGCGACTCGATTGGCCCAATCAGTGACTCGAATTCGTCGCGTGACATCGGCACGTGCGGCCTTGTTAGGGGCGGAAATTCGCTGGCGTATTGAACGCAGACCACTACAACAATAATCCAGATGACGGCGTGGGGAATGACATCCCACCAAGGGAAGCCTCGTGTGGAATTACGGCGCCAACGACGAAAAGTCAAAGAAAGAAACAGAACCGACAGCACTAGGAAGATTAAGAGAAGCATCCAGGGCGAGCTGCCAAAGGCCGATTCGTACGCCGCGCTTAGTGGATCCAACCCGAAAAGCCGCAAGGATCCACCAACAAGGAGCAATGCAATGAATGCGATCAACGCAATCGTGATAAATCTCGCCATCTGACCCTAACGTCCGAGCTGAGGCGCAGATACAAGCAACGCTTGTGGATGTCGCCTCCAGCAACCAGTTAGCGCGCCGGCGATCATGGATTTCACTTCACAATGAACGTGCGAGTAGCAGTGATGCTCGTGGAGCGACCCTCGTCGTGGTAAAGCGCGACAATAAAGTGGACGGCATGAGTTCCGGGCGGAGCCAAGATAGAGGCCGACACTCGTGTACGCCCACGACCTTGCGTGATGCGCGCGTCCTCTACTTTGGTAGCCACGGAGTACCCCTCGTCATTTTGAACAAACACGCCGATACGGCCTTTCTCCGCCGCCAAGACGTACTCAACTTCTGCCGTGATGCGAGATTCCTTGCCGACCACGAGCGGCGTCGTGTGGGACGGCTGCAGGGAGAGGATTCTGACAATCGAACCGGAACTCTGGTCAAGCGATGGCAACTGCTGCCCGATTGCGGTCGAGCAAACAAAGAAACTTAGCAACGTTACGAGAAAGGCAAGATACCGAGGCTGCATAGTCGCTAACGTCTGAGTTGAGCCGCGCTCGTAGAGCGTCGGCTCTCGAACGATAAGTTAGGCACGTCTTTGCCGATTGGATAGAAGCATTCCATAGTGAGCGGCGGCGAGCCGAGTGCAGCGCCGAACGTGCTGCCATAGAGCCAACCTTGAGAGTGGGACAAGATCGCAATGAATACGATGTTAGCGGTCGCGACAATGACCGCCGTTAAAAGCCATATAGATCCCGCAGTAGGCGGCCACAAGCGGCGGAAGCACCCAATGCGAGAACGAAAGCATTGCATCGGCCTCGATGACATGCGGCGACGGCTGCGATGGAGTACCAAAATCTAAGAACCAGACGGCCCAGCGCATCGCGTAGATGGACGCATGCACCGCACTAGCTATTGCAATTGCCTTAATCCAAGGGCGCACGATACGAGCCTAACGTTTGAGTTGCGCCGCGCTCGCAGAGCGTCGGCTCTCCAACGACGAGTTAGACACCATGGACCTGCCTGGCCACGCGCCGACGACTAACTGGGCGCAGGCTCCTCGACGGTATGGCCCATGAAGGAGTGCCCCAAAGGTCTGTGCCCAAAAGGCTCGACCATTGGCGTGGATTCCACAGGAGTCGTGCAAGTCGGACAGCGCGATGTGTACACCCTCGTCGAGCACTGAATGCTCAATGACGGCAGCCAATTCCATTGCGGCAAAGAGGTCCAACAGAGATCAGGGTCGACAGATTTCGACGAGGTCCGCACGTCAACAACACGTCGAGGCCGACACAGGAAAAGATCGCCCCAAATACGGCCCGTCGAACCGAACTGTTGCCGCGACTAACGGCTAATCAGTGCAGATGCGCTTCTGCATCGCTTCCATATGCCTAACGTCGGAGTTGAGCCGCGCTCGCAGAGCGTCGGCTCTCCAACGAAATGTTAGGACGCGTCGCTTCTAAGCATGAAGCAATCACCTGATCGGGGCATGCGGTCGGGAACGACCGCCGAGACGAATGTCTCTTGAAGCGAGCGGCCGAGCTCTCGGGCAGTCACCGCAGACCAACACCGTCGGTCACAAAGCAGTAACCGCGGTCACGACCCAAGGTGCGTTGGCGACAGAGCCAAGAACTGAAGCCCTAGCCCATGCTTACGCGAGCGTGAATCACCAGATGGCCGAAGAAAGGTGATCGTCTGCATAGAACACCTCGGATTCGGCATCTCACTTCGATGAGGCCGCGAAGTCTCATGGTCTCGCATTATGCTGCCTAACGTCTGAGTTGAGCCGCGCTCGCAGAGCGTCGGCTCTCCAACGAAAGTTAGGCGTCGCATTCTTAACGCGGGAGACGTTGTTTCAGAACAGAGATCGTGCCTCTTGGCTGGCCAGCCACGCTTCACCCGGAAGGCGCGCCAGGATTGCACTGCAAGCGACGAAACAAGCCTCACCAGCGAAGTGGTGAACAAGCGTGGGATCGAGCGAAACCAAGATTGAGAAGTGACGCCGGAGCGAGGCTTCAGTTGGACGAATAGACGAAGCGTACCACGGCGCTGAGCACTGCGTCGTAACTGCCCGGCGGCCAACCTCAAGAAGTACGAAGAAACGCGGCAATCGTGCTTTTCGACGTACGAGCACACGCGGACTGAGCGCCGAAGCCTTGGGCTCGTGCAATAGGCGTCGCCCGAAATTGCGCGGCACCAGAAAAGCTCAAGCTTAGCGAAGGGACGGCAGATAGTACCCGCAAGAAAATCGAAGTCGGCCGAGAATGACGTCCACGTCACCTAACGTCTGAGTTGAGCCGCGCTCGCGAGCGCTCGGCTCTCCAACGATGGGTAGGCCGACGCATGCGGCGGGCGACGGAAATCAACCGGTGACCGCATGTTTCGCTGGAAGGATCGAGATCATGAATGATCGTTGTCAACTTACGCCGGATGCGATCATGGCCATCTATAAAGCCTATTGATATCATGCAGACTGAAGCGTAATGACAGCAATTCCACTTCGGCACTTCGCCAAGAGTGAGCGTTTCCGATCCTTCGGCGGTGAAGACAAGAATATGCGGGTTTCGGCACGAGCTGAGAGATTGCCATGAGCATTGACGGGCACTGCACGATTGCCTTCATGACGCCTAACTTGTTTTCGACCGCTCGATTCTGCTCCTAAATCCTGCCCCAGCGGAATAACATCCACCGTCCGTTCGTCGCCGGACCGCACCATGCCTTGCTTTCCGGGCCAATACTGTATAAAAATACAGTATTAACATACCCTCTCATGAAAAGCGCAGGCCTTCGCCCGGCATTGCAATCGTCGCGTCTGCTGGATCAGGTGCGCGAACGGATTCGTTATTGCCATTACAGCTTGCGCACCGAGCAGAGCTACGTTTATTGGATCCGCTTTTTCATTCGCTTTTCCGGTTTGCGTCATCCACGGTTGATGGGTGTCCACGAGGTCGAAGCTTTTCTGACGCATCTTGCAAGTGAGCGAAATGTCGCGCCAGCCACGCATCGACAAGCGTTGGCGGCGCTGCTTTTTCTTTACCGCCAAGTGCTGGATCTGCAGCTGCCCTGGATGCAGCAGATCGGACGGCCGCAGGCCCGCCAGCGGTTGCCGGTTGTTTTGTCGCGCGAAGAGGTGGCGCGCTTGTTACCGCAGGTGGAATCGAATTACCAATTAATGCTCGGCTGCTTTATGGCAGCGGGTTGAGGTTGATGGAATGCCTTCGTCTGCGCATTAAGGATCTCGACTTCGACCGGCGTGTGATCGTGGTGCGCGATGGCAAGGGCGGCAAGGATCGTGTGGTGATGCTGCCAAGTGCGTTGCACGATGAATTGCACAGTCAGCTGGCTGTGGCTCGCGAGTTATGGACGCAGGATCGCACGGCGAAAAGTGCAGGGGTTTACCTTCCGTATGCGCTCAATCGGAAATTCCCGCGTGCCGGCGAATCGTGGTCGTGGTTCTGGTTGTGGCCGGCGGCAGCACTGTCGGTCGATCCGCGCTCCGGCGTTGAGCGACGTCATCATGTTCAGGAAGACGGTGTCGGCCGCGCGTTGGCGCGCGCGGTCAAGCGCGCGGGGCTCACCAAGAAAGTGACGGCGCACACGCTGCGCCATTCGTTTGCTACGCATCTTCTCGAGTCTGGCATCGATATCCGGCGCGTGCAGGAATTGCTCGGTCATGCGGATGTATCGACCACGATGATCTACACGCATGTGCTGAAAGGCGCTGCGGCCGGTGTGCCTTCTCCGCTGGATTCGCTCGGACCGTCGATTGACCCGCATTGTTCGGAGCCATTGAGTGATTCGCTTTGCATGCCCTGGAGCCACCGCTTGGCCACCGCAGCGCCGGTGGCCATTTACCGCTAATGCACGGCACACGCGCATGCTGCAATCTTCCAAAAGTTTTCTGTCTGCATTGGGCGCCCGGGTATGGCGCGCCAACTCCGACGCGGGCGAGTCCAACGTTCGCACGTCACCAACGTGCTTTGCCGCGCTCGACAGATTGCTGCCCGATGGAGGCTGGCCGCAGCGCACGTTGATCGAGCTGCTCGCGCCCTGTGGCGTCGGAGAGGTGCGTCTGCTGATGCCGGTGCTGGCACCGCTGATGCGCGCGCGCCAAACGGTGGTGTGGGTCGAGCCGCCGCACATTCCTTATCCGCGTGCGTTGATGGCGCATGGTGCGATGCTCGAGCAATTGCTGCTGGTGCGCGCGCGTGATCGTGCGAGAGCGGCTGTGGGTAATCGAACAGGCGCTTAAGAGCGGCGCCGCTGCAGCGGTCGTCGCGTGGCTACCTGAAGATAAGACCTCGACATCGTTTCAGACGCTGCGCCGCTTGCAACTTGCAGCGCAAAACATGAAGCGCGATCCGGGGTTGGTGTTTTTGCTGCGCTCACCGACATCGCGCAACATTGCATCACCGGCCCCGCTGCGTATCGAGCTCGTTGCCTGCGAGCGAGGAGTGACGCTCGAAATTTTTAAGCGGCGTGGCATGCCGGTGCATTCGATGGTGCAGCTTGCGCTGCCGGGCCCTGCAGCGCGACGCTTCGATGCGCCACTTGAAGAACGCGACGGCGAAGAAGCTTCAGAAGTCGTAACGACCCATGCTGTGGATTGCCGTTTGTCTGCCTGAGCTGCCGCTTGAAGTGGTGGCGGCCGATGCAGTGCCGCTCGCGGTATGTGATGCATCGCACGTACTGCTCGTCAACCGCAGCGCACGCGAGGCCGGTGTGCAGCCGCAGATGAGGCGTGCGACCGCACTGGCGATCTGTCCGCATCTGCATATCAGGACGCGCGAGCTTGCGCAGGAAAATCAGGCGCTGCAAGCGATCGCCGCGTGGGCGCAGCGCTTTACGCCGAACGTTGCGCTGGTGCCGCCGTGTGAGGAATCCGACGCCGATCTTGCATCGGGACTGCTGCTTGAAATTTCCGGCAGCGTGAAGCTCTTTAATGGTCACAGGAGCATCGTCAAGAATTTGCGTGTGGGTCTTGCGCAGCAGGGATACGCAGCGCAGATGGCGCTGGCGCCGGTGCCGCAGGCAGCGTGGATGCTGGCGTGTGCTTCACGCGACGGTGAAGTGCCGCAGGTCAATGAAGTGAGCGAGTTGCCAGCCGCGCTGGCCGATCTGCCAGTGTGGTTGCTCGGGCCGGGACGCCCGCACTGGGATGCGCTGCGCGGCATCGGCGTGACGCGTATTGCAGATCTGCGGCAGCTTCCGCGCAGCGGGATCGCGCGGCGATTTTCTGCGCGACTACTGGACGAATTCGATCGCGCAATGGGACGCAAGCCCGATCCACGCGTGTGGTTCATCGCGCCGCCGGTATTCGAAGCCAGGCTCGAGCTTTTGGCACGTGTCGATCACGCCGAAGCTTTGCTGTTCGCCGCGCGCCGGATGATCGTGCAGATGACCGGCTGGCTCGCGGCGCGCCACGCGGCGACGCGCACGATCGAATTCACGCTGGTGCACGAAGACCATGATCCGTCGCCGCTCACAGTGCATCTGGCCGATGCGTCCAATGACGAAGAGCGAATGACGGCGCTGCTGCGCGAGCTGCTCGGCCGCACGCAACTTGCTGCACCGGTATACGAGCTGTATCTGCGCTGTGCGCAGATCGTGCCGTCGCAGCTTTCGCATGGAGAACTATTTGCGACTGCGCGTGGCGAGCAGGAGAGCTTGCTGCGCCTGATCGAGCGATTGCAGGCACGCCTTGGTCCGGACTCGGTCGTACAGCTCGAGCCGCGCGACGATTACCGCCCCGAGCATTCGTTTCGCGAATTGCCGATCGGCCGCGCGAGCGCGTCGCGTTCATCTGAGAGTGATAACGCAGCATCGCGTCCGCTGTGGCTGTTGCCCGAGCCGATACCGCTGTCAGAACATCAGCATCGTCCGGTCTATGGCACGCCGCTGACGCTTCTGAGTGGGCCGGAGCGAATCGAAAGCGGATGGTGGGATGGGCAGTGGGCCGAGCGCGATTACTTTGTCGCGCGCGATGAGCAACATGCGCTGCTGTGGATTTTTCGGCCGCGCGTGCTTCGGTCTGCAGGTGCCGCTGCGCGTGCGCACTGGTATCTGCACGGAAAGTTTGGATGAGCGCTCCGCAGGGCCGCCCCAAGGAGCGCTCGCTCCCGCTTGGCGGGACAGCGCGCAGCGCGAAGGGTGCATTGTGATGATCAGCAGCAACCTTCCTGGTTATGCCGAGCTGCACTGCGTAACGAACTTCAGCTTCCTGCGTGGCGCTTCGCACGGCGAAGAGCTGGTCGAGCGCGCCGCGGCGCTCGGCTACGCGGCACTGGCGATCACCGACGAGTGTTCGGTGGCGGGCGTCGTGCGCGCGCATGTCGAAGCCAAAGAGCATGGAGTGCATCTGATCATCGGCAGCGAAATCAATCTGCTGACTGCAGGCGGCGAGCCGTACGCAAAACTCGTGCTGCTGGCGACCGATCGCGCCGCTTACGGCAACCTGTCCGAATTGATCACGCTGGCTCGCACGCGCGCCGAAAAAGGAAGCTATCGGGCGTACGCCTCCGATCTCGAAGGAAAAGCACCGGGTCATCCGCATCTGCAGAATCTGCCCGGCTGCCTGGCTTTGCTGATTCCGACGGCCGACGCCTCGTTCGAACAATTGTTCGGGCAGGCGATGTGGCTGAAGACGTGGTTTCCTGAGCGCTGCTGGATCGCGGTGGAAAATCTTTTGCGCGCTACCGACGGTCCGCTGATCGAACGCATCGAGCGCGTTGGAAGCATCACCGGCGTGCCGCTGGTCGCCGCCGGCGATGTGCATATGCATCTGCGCTCGCGAAAGCCGGTGCTCGATGTGGCTGCTGCGATCAGGCTGGGGAAAACGGTAGCCGAGTGCGGTTTCGCGCTGGCTTCGAACGCCGAGCAGTATCTGCGGCCACGCGTGCGGCTGGCGCAGCTGTATGCGCCCGAGTGGCTGGATGAGACGCTGAGGATCGCCGCGCGCTGTCAGTTCTCGCTGAACGAACTGCGCTACGAGTATCCGGAAGAGATCGTGCCGCCCGGCGCGACCTTGACCAGCCATCTGCGTGCGCTGACCGAAGCCGGCGCGCGCGAGCGGTTTCCTGAAGGCGTGCCTCCTGCGGTGCGCGCGCAGATCGAAAAAGAGCTCGCGCTGGTTGCCGAGCTGAAATACGAAGCGTTTTTTCTGACGATCGAGGATGTGGTGCGCTTTGCGCGCTCGCAAGGCATTTTGTGCCAGGGCCGCGGCTCGGCTGCCAACTCGGTGGTGTGCTACTGCCTGCGCATCACCGAAGTCGATCCGCGCCGCTGCAACGTTCTGTTCGAGCGCTTCATCAGCCGCGAGCGCAACGAGCCGCCGGATATCGATGTCGACTTCGAGCATCAGCGGCGCGAAGAAGTCATTCAATACATCTACAACAAATACGGGCGCGATCGCGCGGCTCTGGCCGCGACCGTCATCTGCTATCGCTCGCGCAGCGTGCTGCGCGATGTCGGCAAAGCGCTCGGGTTCGATCCGCAGCGCATCGATCAGGTCGCCAAAAACCACCAGTGGTGGGATAGCGGCCAGCGTCACGGCAAGGGAATGATCGAAGCGGGGTTCGACCCCGACAGCTTTGCGATCCGCCAGTGGCTGACAATCGCCGACGAGCTGCGCGGCTTTCCGCGGCATCTGTCGCAGCATGTCGGCGGCTTCGTGATTGCGCGCACCAAGCTGTCGCGCCTGGTGCCGATCGAAAACGCCGCGATGGAAGACCGCTGCGTCATTCAATGGGACAAGGACGATCTCGAATCGCTGGGTTTGCTGAAGGTCGATGTGCTGGCGCTTGGCATGCTGTCGGCTACGCGCCGCTCGCTCGAATTCATCGCGCAGAAACTCGGCCGGCCGTTTGCGATGAGCGATATTCCCGACGGCGACGATGACACCTACGACATGATCTGCGAAGCCGACACGATCGGCACCTTCCAGATCGAATCGCGCGCGCAGATGACGATGCTGCCGCGCTTAAAGCCGCGCTGTTATTACGACCTGGTGGTCGAAGTCGCGATCGTGCGGCCGGGTCCGATTCAGGGCGGCATGGTGCATCCGTATCTGCGCCGGCGCGACGGCAAGGAAGATATTGACTATCCAAATGAAGCGATCAAATCGGTGCTCGAACGAACACTCGGCGTTCCGATCTTTCAGGAGCAGGTGATGCAGCTCGCGATCGTCGCGGCCGATTACACGCCGGGCGAAGCCGATCAGCTGCGCCGCTCGATGGCGGCGTGGAAACGCAAAGGCGGGCTCGGGCCGCACAAAGAACGACTGATTTCGCGCATGACAGCCAAGGGATACAAGCTCGAATATGCGGAACGCATCTTCAAGCAGATCGAAGGGTTCGGCGAATACGGATTTCCGGAAAGTCACGCGGCGAGCTTTGCATTGCTGGCGTATGTGTCGTGCTGGATCAAGCGGCATCATCCCGATGCGTTTCTCGCCGGGCTGCTGAACAGCCAGCCGATGGGGTTCTATGCGCCCGCACAACTGGTGCAGGACGCGCGCCGGCACGGTGTCGAGGTGCGCGCCGTCGACGTGACGATCAGTCAGGTCGAATCGACGCTCGAGCCGCCTGAGATCTGAATCAGACATGCAGGCGGTGCGACTTGGATTGAATCGCATCAGCGGGCTCAAGGAAGACTTCGATCAAGCGCATCGTCGAGGCCCGCAAAGAACGCGCATTCGACAACGTCGAAGACATGGCGATGCGGGCGCAGCTGAATTCATTCGAGCTCGAAGCGCTTGCCGCAAGTGGAGCGCTCGCCACGCTTGCCGGCCATCGGCATCAGGCCGGCTGGGAAGCGCTCGGTGTCGAGACGCGACGCACGCAGATGCTGAAGCCTGCACGTTTCCCGGAGCCAAGAATCGAGCTTGCGCCACCAACCGAAGGCGCCGACATCGTCGCCGATTATGAGCGGCTCGGCCTGACGCTCGGCCGCCATCCGCTGGCTCTGCTGCGGCCGCGGCTGGCAAAAATGAAAATGAGAACTTCGGCCGAGCTGCAAACCATCCCGAGCGGACGGCTCGCGCGCGCGTGCGGCATCGTCACCCATCGGCAGCGGCCACAGACCGCCAAGGGCTCGGTGTTCGTGACGATCGAAGACGAAACCGGGCCGGTCAATATCATTTTCTGGAACGATATTTTCGAGCGTGAGCGCAAGGTGGTTGTCGGCTCGACGCTGCTGGGCGTGCATGGCGTATGGCAATCCGAAGCCGGCGTCATGCATCTGCTGGCAAAGCGCGCGACCGATTATTCGCGCCTGCTCGGACGGCTTGCTACTTCGTCGCGCGATTTTCACTAAGACTTCACTAATACAATCGTCGGCGCCAAAGTCGAATCAGGAGACACCGTGCGCGCACGTTTTGCCGGCTTCGCAATCTTGCTGGTCATCGTCGCGCTGCTCGCGGTGCTGCTGTGGTATCGGCAAGCGAGCCTGCCGGTGCATGAAGGAACGTTCATTGTCACGGGTCTGCAGCAACCGGTGCGCATCGATCGTGACGACGCATGGCATTCCGACCATCGTTGCAGCGAACGAACGAGACGCGACCTTTGCGTTGGGTTACGTGCACGCACAGGATCGGCTATGGCAAATGGAAATAAATCGCCGTATTGCCGCCGGGCGCCTGGCGGAAGTGCTGGGAGAGCCCGCGCTCGATACCGACAAGTTCCTGCGCACTATCGGCATCGCACGTACGGCGCAAAGCATTTATCAAAACCTCGACGCCGAGCATCGCGACTTGCTCGATGCCTACGCCGCAGGCGTCAACGCGTACTTGAGTAAACGAGGCGGACCGCTGCCGCCGGAGTTTTTTTTGACACGAGCGCCGAAGCCCGAGCCGTGGACGCCGGCCGATTCGATCGGCTGGTCGCTGATGATGGCGTGGGATCTGGCGCGCTATTCGTACTCGCGTGAATTACGGCGCTTGCAGTTGGCGCAGCGGTTTTCGGTAGCGGAGATCAACGATTTCTATCCGCCGTATCCCGGCGACTCCGCGCCGGCGACGGCCGACTATGCCGAGATGTATCGATTGCTCGGCATCAAAGCCACCTCGGTAACCGCATTGACCCCGCCTGCCTTCGCTTTCGGTGATGGCGAAGCACTCGGCTCGAACAATTGGGTCGTATCGGGCAAGCGCACCGTCAGCGGCAAGCCAATGGTGGCAAACGATCCGCATCTCGGACTGACCACACCTTCGGTTTGGTATTTCGCCGGCCTGCAGGCGCCGGGTTTGAGGGTGATGGGAGCGACGCTGCCTGGAGTTCCCGGTGTTGTTCTCGGCCGCAACGATCGAATCGCCTGGGCGTTTACGAACACCGGCGTCGATCAGCAGGATCTTTATCTCGAACGCATCAATCCCGAACAGGCCGACGAATATCAGACGCCGGAAGGCTGGGCACGCTTTGCGACACGCATCGAGCACATCCGCGTCAAGGGCAGCGACGATGTTGAATTGACGGTACGCGAGACGCGGCATGGCCCGGTGATCAGCGGGCTAACCAGCGTTGAAAAAGGATTCAAGCAGCCGCAGTTTGCGCTTGCGTTGCGCTGGGCCGCGCTTGAGCCCAGTGACACGACGATCGCAGCGATCCGCGCGCTGAACAAAGCACGCAATATTGATCAGGCGGAGCGAGCGCTCAGCGCTTTTCAGATCGTCACTCAATCGGCATTGATTGCGGATGTCGACGGCAAGATCGGAATGGTCGTCACTGGTCGCATACCGATGCGTGATCGAGCCAATGATCTGCATGGTCTCGTACCCGCCCCGGGATGGGACGCGCGCTATGACTGGCGTGGATACGTGCCGGCCGAGCAGGCACCCAGGATGCGCGATCCTGCCAACGGATTGATCGTCACCGCAAATCACAAGGTGGTGTCGTCCAAGTATGCGCACCATCTGACGTACGACTGGTTCCTGCCGTATCGGGCGCAGCGTGTCGAGCAACTGCTTGAAGCGCGCGGCAAACACGACGTCGGCACGTTCAAGACGATTCAGGCGGATGTCACTTCATTCGCGGCGCGCGATATGTGGGCCTTGGTGAAGGATGCACAGCCTCAGACCGAGGCCGGGCGTGACGCGCTTGCGCGGCTCGCCGCATGGGACTTTCAGATGAAGCGGGATGCGCCCGAGCCGTTGATCTATCACGCGTGGATGCGCGAGCTCAAGCATCGGATCTTTGCCGATGACCTCGGTGCATTGACCGATGATTTCGTCGATCAGGCCGAGCTTACGTCTACGTTGCTACACGTATTGTCCGGCCGCGCGAAGGCGCGCGACTGGTGCGACGATCGGTCAACGGGGCAGCGCTTCGAGACATGCCGCACGCTGGCGAGTGACGCGCTCGACGCGTCGGTGACGCAGCTCACTCAAGCTTCGGGCCGCGACGTGGCTGGGCTGCGATGGGGCGACGCGCATCGTGCCACTGGCGAACACCGACCGATGTCGAGCGTGCCTGGACTGAGCCGCCTGTTTGAGCTGCGTATCGCTTACCCCGGAGATACGCACACGGTTAACGTCGGTGCGCTGTCACATCGCACCGAAGCTCCGTTCTCTACGCGACATACCGCCACTTTGCGCGCGATATACGACTTCGCCGCGCTCGAATCGAATTCGGTGTGGGTGGGCTCGAGCGGGCAGGTCGGCAATCCTTTTTCGGACCTTTATGGGTCGATGCAGCATCTGTGGCGCGATGTTCTGTATCTGCCGATGCGTCCGCCGTCAGCGCGCGACGCGGTGACGCTCGAACTAAAGCCGCGGCGCTAGTTGCCGCTCGCGACACGGCAGCGGGTTAACCCGTTGCACGCGGCGTTTGACGCTGCATGCCGGATGTAGGCATCATGTCCGGCTTTCCGCACACTCTCTTTAGGAGAACGTCGATGCGTCTCGCTATCGCCGCACTTGTCGCAGCACTTTCCATCGCACCGCTCGCGCATGCCAAGACGTTGCGCTGGGCCAGCCAGGGCGACATCCTCACGATGGACCCGCACGCGCAAAACGAAGGGCTTAACAACACCGCCAACTCTTATATCTACGAACCGCTCGTGACCTACAACGAGAAGTTCGAAGTCGTGCCGGCGCTTTCGACCGACTGGAAACAGGAGACGCCGTTGATCTGGCGCTTCAATCTGCGCCAGGGCGTCAAGTTTCACGACGGCTCGCCTTTGACGGCGGCCGATGTCGTGTTCTCTATCGATCGTGCGATGCAGCCAACGTCGAACTTCCGCCAGTACACCGTCGGCGTTCAGCGCGCGCATGCGGTTGATGACAATACGGTGATCATTTACACGACGGTGCCCAATCCGGTGCTGCTGCGCCAGCTGACCGAGTTGCGGATCGTGAACAAGGCCTGGGCCGAGAAGAACAAAGTCGTCGCGCCGCAGAACTTCGTGCAGAAGGAAGAAACGTATGCGGCGCGCAATGCGAACGGCACCGGTCCGTTCATGCTGAAGTCGCGCGAGGTGGATATCAAGACGGTATTCGTTGCAAATCCCAACTGGTGGGGGGCGAAGACCAAAAAGGGCAACGTCACCGAAGTCGTTTACACGCCGATCAAATCGGACTCGACGCGGACGGCGGCTTTGCTATCGGGAGAAATCGACTTCCTGCTCGATCCCGTGCCACAGGACATCGCACGCCTGAAGCAGACCCCGTCCGATGAAGGTGGTCGAAGGCGCTGAAAACCGCACGATCTTCATCGGCATGGACCAGTCGCGCGACGAGCTGCAATACAGCGACGTCAAGGGCAAGAATCCGTTCAAGGACTTGCGCGTGCGGCAGGCGCTTTATCACGCGATCGATATCGAAGGCATCAAGCGAGCGGTGATGCGTGGCTCGTCGGATCCGACCGGCGCAATCATCCAGCGCGCGGTCAACGGCTGGACTCCTGCGGCGCACGAGCGGCTTCCGTACGATGAGAAGAAGGCGAAAGAGCTATTGACTGCGGCCGGCTATCCGAACGGCTTTTCAGTCACGCTCGATTGCCCGAATAACCGCTACATCAACGACGAAGAGATCTGCAAGGCACTGGTGTCGATGTGGGCGAAGCTTGGATTGAAGGTGTCACTGAATGCGATGCCTCGGGCCACCTACTTCCCGAAAATTCAGAAGCACGACACATCGCTTTATTTGCTTGGCTGGGGTGTACCGACGTTTGACGCGCTGTACTCGCTGCAGTCATTACCGATGACTGTCGGCAAAGGCGGCGACGGAAACTTCAATCTTGGGCGCGTCAGCAATCCCGAGTTCGACAAGCTGGTCGAAGCGATCAAGGGCGAAGTCGATGTCAAGAAGCGCAATCAGATGATCGCCGACGCATTGCTCTTGCATAACAGGCAGGTGATGCACATCCCTCTGCACAACCAGGTCATTCCTTGGGCGATGCGCAAGAACGTCAACGTCGTGCATCGCGCCGACAACCGGCTTGAAGTCCAGTGGGTGCGAATCGACTAGCCTGACTGAAGCATTGCAATTGGGTCGTTCACCGAAAAGTGTGCGACCCTTTTTTTGGCTGCTCTAATATCATTCAATGGCCGCCTTTATCGTTCGCCGCCTGCTGCAAGCGATTATCGTCATGCTGGTTGTGGCGCTGATTGCCTTCCTGCTTTTTCAGTATGTCGGCGATCCGGTATCGCAAATGCTGGGACAGGACGCGACGCCTGAGGATCGGGCTCGATTGCGCGGCGACCTGGGCCTCGATCAGCCGTTCTACGTTCAATTCGGGCACTTCATCGGCAATGCGATACAGGGAGATTTTGGGATCAGCCTGCGTCAGGGCCGCGCAGTGTCGACACTGATCAAGGAGCGCTTGCCCGCCACGCTCGAGCTCGCCTTTGCCGCGGCGTTGATCGCGATCGTTGTGGGGATTCCGATGGGCGTCTATACGGCGCTGCGGAAGGATTCATGGTTCTCGCACTTTCTGCTCGCGGTATCGCTGGTTGGAATCTCACTTCCGACATTTCTGATCGGAATCCTGTTGATCCTCGTGTTCGCCGTGATGCTTGGCGTGCTGCCGTCCTATGGGCGGGGCGATACCGTGCAGCTCGGCTGGTGGAGCACTGGCCTGCTGACGACTACCGGCTGGAAGCATTTGATCCTGCCTGCAATCACACTGTGCCTGTTCCAGCTGACACTGATCATGCGTCTGGTTCGGTCGGAGATGATGGAGGTGCTGCGCACCGACTACATCAAGTTCGCGCGCGCACGCGGTTTGACCGATCGCGCTGTGCACTTTGGTCACGCATTGAAGAACACGTTGGTTCCGGTCATCACGATCACCGGACTGCAGCTCGGCGGGATCATCGCCTTTGCGATCGTTACCGAGACGGTATTCCAATGGCCCGGCATGGGGCTGCTATTCATTCAGTCCGTGCAGTTTGCAGATATTCCGGTAATGGCGGCGTACCTCTGCCTGATCGCATTGGTATTCGTGCTGATCAATCTGATCGTTGATTTGCTGTACTTTGCTGTGGACCCGCGACTGCGCATCGACCGCGCCGCCGCGGCACACTGAACTATCTCAGGACCGCTGACGTTCACTTTGTTCGCTGCCTTTTGAAGGGCTGCGCCGTGCGTTTCAGGCATCCGCGCGGGTATTAATGGGAACTTATCTAGGACTTGCGCTGCGCGGCCCGCTGGCAGCGATTTTTCCGCACCATGAGGGACTGACTGCACTCCGACGCGATCTGCACGCCAATCCTGAGATCGGCTTCGAAGAACACCGGACAGCGGCCATGGTGGCCGAGCGGATGCGTCAGTTCGGCATCGAAGTGCATACCGGCGTCGGCAAGACCGGTGTCGTCGGTGTCATTAACGGTGCGAAAAACGCATCGGGCCGATCGATCGCACTGCGTGCCGACATGGACGCGTTGCCGATGCTGGAGGAAAACGAGTTTGCGCACGTCTCGACCAAACCTGGGCTGATGCATGGTTGCGGCCACGACGGCCACACGACGATGCTGGTCGGAGCGGCTGAGTATCTGGCGCGCACGCGCAAGTTTGATGGCACCGTATATCTGGTCTTCCAGCCCGGCGAGGAAGGGTACGCAGGCGCGAAGGCAATGATCGACGACGGCCTTTTCGACCGGTTTCCCGCGGACGAGGTCTATGCGATGCACAACTGGCCGCCCTTGCCGGCCGGGCAGATCGGGCTGAATTCCGGGCCGATGATGTCGTCAGCGGATCGCGTCGAAATCACAATTTGCGGCAAGGGTGGGCACGGCGCGCACCCACACCTGGCGGTCGATCCCGTGGTCGTTGCCGCGCACATCATCACGGCTGCGCAGACGATCGTGTCGCGCAACGTCGCGCCCCTCGACAACGCGGTGCTGAGCCTATGTTCGATGCAGGCGGGTAGTCCAGGCGCGTTTTCAGTGGTGCCGCGCGAGGCAAAGCTAATTGGCACCGTGCGCACGTCCAAGATCGATACGCAGGAGCTGCTCGAGCGCCGTATCACCGAATTGGCGGAATCGACCGCGCGCGCCTTCGGCGCCGAAGCCCATGTCGTTTACGAGCGCATCTATCCGGCCACGATCAACCATCCGTTGCAGGCCAGGTTCGCGGGGGACGTGGCTGCGGAACTCGTCGGCGAAGACAACGTGATCCGCAATCTGGCGCCCAGCATGGGCGCCGAGGACTTCTCTTTCATGCTGCAGGCGAAGCCTGGGTGCTACCTGCGCCTGGGACAGGGCGGAGGCCCGTCCAATTGTTTCCTGCATAACAGCCGATATGATTTCAACGACGCCGTAATTCCGCTCGGCGCCGCGTTTTTTTCGGCGCTGGCTGAGCGCAGAATGCCCCTTTCAGAGCATTGATCACCGAGGAACCCGATGAAGACATTGCATCCGCACATCAAGACTGCCGCTGTCGGCGCGGCGCTCGCCCTCGCAACGTTCGTGGCGCCGGCGCAGACGTTCAAATTTGCCAATCAGGGCGATGCGCTTTCAATGGACCCGCATTCGCTCAACGAGTCGTTCCAGTTGGCATTCACCGGCAACGTCTACGAACCCCTGATCGGACGCGGCAAGAAGCTCGAGGTTGTGCCGCTGCTCGCGACCGATTGGAAGCAGACCGCGCCCACCGTTTGGCGCTTCAATCTGCGCAAGGGAGTGGTCTTTCATGACGGGACGCCGTTTACCGCTGATGACGTGATCTTTTCGTATAACCGCGGCAAAGGCGAAGGCTCAGATGTCAAGACCTACGTCGGCCAGATCAAAGAGATCCGCAAGCTCGACGATCACACGATCGACATCATCACCACCGAGCCGTTTCCGATTCTGCCGGACGTGATTACCAACTGGTACATCATGTCCAAGGCGTGGTGCGAGAAAAACAAGGCAACGCAGCCGGTCGATAAGCGCAAAGGAACCGAAAACACAGCGTCGTTCCAGGCCAACGGTACGGGACCGTATCGATTGCGATCGCGCGATCCCAACATTCGCACGACATTGCAACGCAATGCGAGCTACTGGGGCAAGGTCGAAGGAAACGTACAGGAGGCGATCTTCACTCCGATTGGCAACAACTCGACGCGCGTGGCTGCGTTGCTGTCGGGCGAGATCGACATGATGGAGCCGGTGCCGGTGCAGGACATCGCTCGCATCTCGGGCGACAAAAATCTGAAGGTGATGCAGGCGCCCGAGCTGCGGACGATCTTTCTCGGCATGGATCAGTCGCGCAACGAACTGCTGCAGTCGAACGTGAAGGGCAAGAATCCTTTCAAGGACAAGCGGGTGCGGCAGGCGTTCTACCAGGCGATCGACATCAACGCGATTCAGAAAACCGTGATGCGCGGTGCGTCGGCGCCCACCGGGCTGATGATTGCGCCGGGAATCAACGGCTTCGTGCCTGAGCTGAACAAGCGACTGCCGTTCGATCCGGAAGCTTCGAAGAAGCTGCTCGCCGAAGCCGGCTATCCGCAGGGCTTCGAAGTCGGTATGAACTGCCCGAACGATCGTTACGTCAACGATGAAGAGATCTGCAAAGCGGTCGCAGCGATGCTGGCAAAAACGGGCATCAAGGTGAACCTGGCAGCGGAAACGAAGGGCACTTATTTCCCCAAAATTCTGTCGCGGAATACTTCGTTCTATCTGCTGGGGTGGACGCCCGGCAGCTACGACTCGCATAACCCGCTCTTTGCGCTGATGGCCACACCTGGCGAGGGCGGCCAAGGTCAATTCAATCTGGGCAGTTACAGCAATCCGAAGATCGATCAGTTGACGAAGGCGATTGCGACCGAGACCGACATCAAAAAGCGCAACGCGATGATCGCGGACGCGATGAAGATCCATCAGGACGACGTCGGTCACATACCGCTGCATCAACAGGCTCTGGCGTGGGCGATGAAACGCAATATTGATCTGGTCCAGTTGGCGGACAACTACATGTTCCTTAAGTGGGTCTCAATCAAGCTGCCATAAGGCGCGGCGCAATCAGAAATCGAGATGGACACCGACGCAGTAGCCGCTGACCCGCGCGTTCCGGTCGTCACCGATCAGGGATCGGTGCTGCCGACGAATGCCGCGGGTCGCCTGTGGGACAGTGATGTTGCCTACAGCTTCCGGAATTCGCCGATAGCGATAACGGCGGCGGTTGTGGCGTTCGTGCTGATTTTTTCAGCGGTGTTTGCCAGGTGGGTTGCCCCGCACAATCCATTTGATCTCGCCACGCTGAATCTGCTCGATGCATCGCTGCCACCGATGTGGGAAGCGGGCAGCAACCCGAGTTTCTGGCTCGGTACCGACGACCAGGGACGGGATATTTTTTCCGCAATCCTGTTCGGCATGCAGGTATCGCTGGCGATCGGGTTGGCCTCGGTCGCCTTATCAGTCGTTCTGGGAGTAGGTCTGGGGTTGCTGTCGGGCTATGTCGGTGGTCGGCTCGACGCCTTCATCATGCGAGTGTGCGATGTGATGCTGTCGTTTCCCGCGATCCTGACCGCGCTGTTGATCGACGGCGTCGCGCGCGCGGCGCTGCCGCGCGATGCGCATAGCGAGCTTGCGTTCGGTGTGCTGATTCTTGCGATCGCTTTGTCGGGATGGGTTCAGTACGCGCGCACGGTGCGCGGCTCGACGCTGGTAGAGAAAAACAAGGAGTACGTTCAGGCGGCGCGCGTGATCGGCGTGTCGCCGCTTGCAATCATGGCGCGTCACGTACTGCCAAACGTGATGGGCCCGGTGCTGGTGCTCGCGACGGTCCACATCGCCACCGCAATCATCACCGAGGCAACGCTGTCGTTCCTGGGGGTTGGCGTCCCGCCGACGACGCCATCATTAGGCACCTTGATTCGGATCGGTAATGAATTCTTATTTTCCGGGGAATGGTGGATCACAATATTCCCTGGACTGGCCCTGGTCTTGCTCGTACTTTCGGTCAATCTGCTGGGCGATTGGTTGCGCGACGCACTCAATCCCAAGCTGCGATAGAAAGTTTTGTGGAGGTGTTTATGAAAACGAAGCTGGCAAGTGCGGTTGCACTCTTTGCGTTGGTCGGCTGTGCAACGACGCCGTTCTCCTACATCGACGGTAATCGCTATTTCAAGACCGACTACCACAGCTATTCGGTGATCGTGCTCGACGTCGACGGGCGCAGCGATACACGGAATCCGGTGATGGTCGAGCCTGGTCGCAAGGTCATCCGGGTGCAGGGGCCCCCGGCGACGGGCTTCGCATACGGCGAAACGCGTACGCTGACGCTCGACGTGAAGCCGTGCACTCGCTATTACCTCAAGGCGGTCAAGAAAAACGCGCTCGAGCAGGACTTTCAGCCGGAAGTGGACTACGTAGAGCCGATTGCCGGCTGCATTGCCTAGTCAGCGCCTGCCCACAACGGCCGTGCGATGACGATGACCGCGGCCGCGCCGACGTCGACTGCGTCATCGCCGATGCCGTTACTCGAGGTGCGCAATCTGCGCATCGAGTTCCCCACCCGCCGCGGGACGCTCGTGGCGGTTGATGACATTTCGTTTTCTATCGCGCCCGGAGAGGTGTTGGGTGTGGTCGGCGAATCCGGTGCCGGCAAGTCGCTGACCGGCGCCGCGATCATTGGGCTGCTCGAGCCGCCCGGTCGCGTCGCAGCCGGTGAAGTGCGACTGGCGGGCCGTCGTATCGATACGTTGCCGTACGACGAGATGCGCAAGATCCGCGGCCGTGAGATCGGTGCGATCTTTCAGGATCCGCTGACGTCGTTGAACCCGCTTTACACGGTCGGCGATCAGTTGATCGAAACGATCACGACACATCTCAACATGTCGTCCTCCAAGGCGCGTGTGCGCGCGATCGAGCTGCTCGCCTCGACAGGAATACCGGCGCCCGAGCGCCGCATCGATGCCTACCCCCACCAGTTTTCGGGTGGCATGCGGCAGCGGGTTGTGATCGCGCTGGCCCTTGCGGCGGAACCCAAGCTGATCATCGCGGATGAGCCGACGACTGCACTGGATGTTTCGATTCAGGCGCAAATCATTTCGTTGCTGAAGAAGCTCTGTCGCGACCACGGCACCGCCGTGATGCTGGTCACGCACGACATGGGTGTCATCGCTGAAACCGCTGACCGCGTCGCAGTGATGTACGCGGGCCGCATCGCCGAGATCGGGCCCGTGTCCGATGTGATTCATCGGCCGCAACATCCGTACACCGTGGGCCTGATGGGATCGATTCCGACATTTGGTCATGAAACGGAACGTCTGACGCAGATCAATGGCTCGATGCCGCGCCTGACGGCCATTCCGAGCGGCTGCGCTTTCCATCCGCGTTGCGTACATGCATTCGAGCGTTGTCCACGCGAGCGGCCGGATCTGTTGCCCGCGGGAACATCGTTGGCGGCGTGCTGGCTACACGACGTGACGCGCGGCAGAGTGGCTGCATGAGTGCCGTCTTGCGCGAAGACGTCGTAGCGACTCCGACGTCATTCGGTTCCAACGTCATCGTGCACGCGGTAGGCCTGGCGAAATACTTTGATGTTTCGCCGCCGTGGCTCAATCGCGTGCTCGAAAACAAGAAGCGCGCAATCCTGCACGCCGTCGACGGCGTCAGCTTCGACATCAGACGCGGCGAGACCTTGTCGCTGGTCGGCGAATCGGGCTGCGGCAAGTCGACGGTTGCGCGCCTGCTGGTGGGTCTGTACGTCCCGACCAAGGGGCATGTCGAATTTTTTGGCCGCGATCTGCGCGAGATGAATTCGCAGCGTGGACGTCCGCTTCGACAAAAGCTGCAGATGATTTTTCAGGACCCGTACGCGAGCCTGAACCCGCGCTGGCGCGTCGCCGACATCATCGCCGAGCCGTTAAAGGCGCATGGGCTGATGAACGACAAAGCGCAGATCATGGCGCGCGTCGACGAACTGTTGCAGCAGGTGCGCCTGGCGCCGGCCGACAAGGAAAAGTATCCGCATCAGTTTTCCGGCGGACAGCGGCAGCGGTTGTCGATCGCGCGCGCGCTGGCAACTAAGCCGGAGTTCCTGGTCTGTGATGAGCCGACGTCAGCGCTGGACGTATCGGTGCAGGCGCAGGTCCTTAACTTGATGAAGGAACTGCAGCGCGAGATGGGGCTGACGTACCTTTTCATCTCGCATAACCTGGCCGTGGTGCATCACATTTCCGATCGTGTCGGTGTGATGTATCTGGGCAAAATCGTTGAGCTTGCTTCACGCAGCACGCTGTTCAACACGCCTCGCCATCCCTACACGCGGATGTTGCTCGATGCGATTCCTGATCTCGAAATGAGCGGCCGCGCCCGCACACCGGTTGCAGGTGAAGTGCCGAATCCGCTGAATCCGCCGACGGGCTGCACGTTTCATCCACGATGCCCGTATGCGAACGAGCGCTGCCGCGTTGAAGTGCCGCTGCTCAAGCTGTACCGGCATAGCGGCGGCGAGACGCAGGCAGCCTGCCACGGCGTCGAGGAAAATCGAATCTAGCTGCAGGTTGCTAGCTGCAGGTCGCAAGCGGCAGCTGCAACGCCTGCAAGACGCCCGTATCGTCCTCGACGAATGCGACCAAAGCGAGGTCGCGCGGCGCGGTCGACGGGGCTTCGAGCAAGATGCTTCGAGTTCCGAGCGGCAGCGGCCCGGACCACGCGCGCGCAACACGATCGTTCGCGAGCGTTTCGCCTCGGTTCTCGCCCGCTGTCACCTTGGTCGAGATTCCGTTTTGGACGAGTGCAACGAACATGCGCGGATTTTTGGCTGAACTGGGTGTTGCAACCTGGGCGTGCGCACGCACCGCTACCTTGCCGCCCTGCGTCTCAACGTTGTCTAGCTTGATTGTCGCGACAGCCGGCCGTTGGTTGACCGCGCGCAGTTGCGCATCGAACGCGCGCGATGACCAGTCCGTTTCTCGCCCCTGAACGAATACACCAGGCGTGTAGCGCGTCCGGTTGCCGTTCAACGCGGCAAGTTGAGATTGTCGATCGTTGAACTCGCGCTTCGCGAAGGGATCCTTCCAGCCGATGTAATCCCAATAGCCAACGTGCAGCGCCAGGCCGATCGCGCGATTGGCGTCGACCCGCGAAGACAATTGAGACAGCCAGCGATCGGCAGGCGGGCAACTCGAGCAGCCTTGCGATGTGTACAGCTCCACCAGCGCAACGGTGTTCGTCGTACTTGTAGCCTGGCAGCTGGCGGCGTGGACAGTGGGCATCGCGGCAAGAACAGCAACAGCAAGCAAGTGGCGCATTGCGATCTCCGGTAGGTATACCTTGGTCGCGTCGGCGCGACGCTTCTTACGGAGCCGGCAGCGAAATCCTACTTCCGCTGGCGCTTAGTTCCCATTGACGATGGTCAGGTCCTGCGATGAGCTCGGTGGCCCGCACCTGCCCGATCGGCTCAGCGCCGGCCGGCTGGCTATTTCTCGGTCAGCGCCAACAGCGCGAACGACGCAAGCCAGTGTGTACCGACATACTCGCCCTGCGTTGCTGCGTGCAGTGATGCTGCCAGGTGTCGTTCGATCGACGCTTCCGCCAACAGTTTCAGTTCCGTGTCGAGCTCAGGCAACAGTTGGCGCCAACACCAGACGCGCGACAGGTTGAGTCCGTGTAGATGAACGATCTTCGGATCGGCGGCGTCGCTGACGTTTGCGGGCTGCAGCCAGGTATCAATGGCATCGCGCGTGGGCCGAAATCGATGCCACCAGTCGGCAAATGTGTACGTCCCCGGCCGCCGGGCGTCCGCCCCCCGCGGGCGCACGCGATGAGCTTGGGGAGGCCCGGCGCTTATCGCTACCGAGCAGCCATTCATCACACGGCGCATCAGCGCGGCCTCCACCAGACCGCTCGAAAGAAAGTCATCGCCGCTCGGTTCATAGTCGGCGGGATAACGACGGTCGCGGCCATACCAAAGATTGGCGCGTTCGGCGATCAAGCGATGCAGCGCACGGTGCTGCACGGTCTCGCAGTAGTCGAGTGCAAGCAGCAATGCGAACGCCGAGTTGCCGTGTGTTCCGGCGCGGGTTGGATACGTCGCCCGCGGCAGAAAGTCGACGAAGCGGTCGGCGAATGCCTGCGCCAATGGCGCGAGGGCTGTAAACCATCGCGCGGCGGTGCGATCTTCTGCTGCGAGCAATTTCAATTCAGCGGCAAGCTTCAGCAGCCATCCCCAGCCATAAGGGCGCTCGAACGAACCTCGATGGGGTTCCGCAAGAGTGGCGAGCTCACCGTGCACATTGGCTGCAGTCAACCGCCGGTCGAAGTGCTGGCGCGTCGCGTCGGCGTCCGAATGATGCAAATGAATCCGCAGCGTTCGAGCCAATGCCCAGTGCATGTGCACGCAGGAATGCCAGTCGTAGCTGCCGTGGAAAACGGGATGCATCACGCGCGGCGCACGCAATGCATTGTCGCTGTCGAGGACCTGATCCAGTTTGTACGGATACTCGGTAGCAACGTTCCGTAGCGCGGTATGCGCAATAGCTGCAGCGAATTCAGCGTTAATCATGCATTGAGCGTAACGCCCACCTTTAAAGTACCGGACATGAAGAAGGAACACTGGCTGTTGATCGCGGCCGCCGCAGGCGGTGCGCTGATATGGGTGCTGATTTCGGCTGCATCCGGTAAAAAAGAAGCGTGGGATTCCGGGTTGTATTTTTCGGTGGGAATGCCGGCGGTCTGTCTGCTGGCCGCGCTTCTTGGTTTTTTGGAGCCGAGGCGAACCTGGCGCTGGGGCGCCGCGCCGCTGGCGGGGCAGTTCTTAATGATGCTGCTGATGGTCGGACCCGGCAACTTGTTGCCGCTCGGCATCATCGTGTTCGGAGTGCTGGCGATCCCGCCAATCCTTGTCGCGCGCTTAAGTGCTTACCTCCGAAACCGCGTCGCGCATTGAAGAACAGGCGACCGTTTAACTGAGCGGCTGCCTTATTTCTTCGCAGGCTTGTCGCCTGTGCCCTTTAGTAAGTCCTGTGCCTCTTTCAAGCCACGCACGGCAGCGCGTTGCACCCACAATGCGCCTTCACTCTTGTTGGCAGCGATTCCATCGACACCCGACAGTTGCGCGATACCGAGTTGGAAGGCGGCTCCGGCGTTGCCGCGCTCCGCCGCACGCCGCAGTAGCGCCTCCGCGAGCGAAGGGTCCTTCGCGACGCCAGGCGCGCCACGCAGATAGAGCGTGCCGAGCGACCATTGGGCATCGGCCAATCCTTTCTCAGCGGCCGGCTCGAGCAACGACTTGATTCGAATGCCGGCGTTTTCCGGCACGGGTCGCGTCCGTTCGACGATCTGCGCCAAAAAGTAACGCGCCCACGCGGCGTCGGCGTCGATATACGGCTTCAGCACCGCCTCGGCATCCGTCAGCCCGGTTGTGCGCGCAGCTTCGGCCGATTTTTGCAGCGCCTTTTCATTGAAGCGATGGAATGAGAGGCTTGTGATTGCCTGCTCCGCATCGAGCGCCACGGTCGGTGAGCCCGCGGTTATTCGACCGCGCTCCGATACGCCGACCTCGACCAGCATCGTTGAGTCGGTCGGATGCACGCAAGAAATGCCGATCACGAACATCGAATTGCGCTGCTCGTTGGCCTTCGCAGCGCTCTTGCGCGGCGAAGTGTCTTCGTGCTGGATGGCTTCGAGTGTATGGCGCGCACAGCGCGTCCCGGCATGCCGCACGATGGTTTCTTCATGCTTGCCGATCTGCCAGCGCTCGGAGAGCTTTGCGTGCCTCGAGCGTGCGAGCTCCAGCAGCGCCGCGTCGGTCTCGATCGGCTTTTCAACGAGATCACTTGACAGCACAAGGACCGCCGTATGGTCGTCACCGCCGGACAGATGTCTTCCCATCGACCCGCCGCGGGGTGTGCTGGTCGCGACGAACCAGTTGGGATCGTTAGGCGTCGTCACCGCGTAGCCGATAAACGCCCACGGCGCTCCAAGCGCGGTCTGCGGAATCTGGGCCACGCGCTCGTCGATTCGCGGTGGCTCAGCGGCAGGTGCGCGTTGTCCGTGCGCTGTGCCTGCGGCCAGCGCGGCAAATAACAGAAGGAACCAGCAACGCATCGATAATCCTTTTGCAGTTTTGCCCGATCATAGAGAGCGACCTGCCGTCCCGATCCGGCGAGAAGCGTGCAAGACCCAGTGCAAGTTCGGGCCGATCGGCGGCATCATTATCGAGGAGACGACGATGATTCGCGGTATGCATGCGATGTTCTACTCGTCGCGCGCGGACGAGCTGCGCGCTTTTTTGCGTGACAAGCTGGGATTGAGCGGTACGGACGTCGGCGGCGGCTGGCTGATATTCAACGCACCCGAAGCCGATCTGGGCGTCCACCCGACCGAGGGCAGCGAGCCCGCATCGGGCACCGCCGACATCTCGTTTTATTGCGACGACATCGAGACGACGATGCGCGAGCTCCAGTCGCGCGGTGTCGAATTCACGCAGAACGCCGAAGATCACGGCTTCGGGTTCGTGACGTTCTTCAATGTGCCGGGCGGATTCAAGGTGCAGCTGTATCAACCGAAGTATCGGAAGTAGGCGTGTGCGAACGATCCTTGCTTGTCTTGCATCTTCGCAATCTCTTGAGGAGAAGTAATGGCCAAGTACGGAGCAAAGGCATCCGAAAAAGTGAAGAAGGCGATGCACGAGCGCAAGCGCGGGTCGCTGAAGAGCGGCTCTGGCAAGAAAGTAAAGAGCAAGAAGCAAGCGATTGCAATCGGGCTCTCGGAGGCGCGTAAGTCCGGCGGCAAAGTGCCTAGCAAAAAGTCAGCGGGCAAAAAATCATCAGGCAAGAAGTCATCAGCCAAGAAGTCGTCGGGCAGGAAGTCATCGAGCAAAAAGTCTTCAGCGAAAAAGTCCTGAGCTGAACGTCGTCACCGATGCCGAGCGGACATCGGTGACGGCGAAGTGCTCGAACGTCAAGCCGCGCTAGCGCACTCGGCGGCAACGGGTGTGGGAGGCGCGGTGACGCGCTGCTGATGACGTTGGTTGAATTCGAGTAAAGCCACGCCCGTCGGCGTGACCTTCTTGGCGAGATTCTCCGGCGTGCACTGCGCCACGATGCGTCCGCCTCCGGCACCGCCTTCAGGGCCCAGATCGAGAATCCAGTCGGCTTCGGCGATCACATCAAGGTTGTGTTCGATGACGATGACGGTGTTGCCGCCGTCGACAAGCCGGTGCAGCACCCGAATCAGCTTGTCAACGTCAGCCATGTGAAGGCCCACGGTCGGTTCGTCGAGCACATACAGCGTCCTCAGCCGCTGGCCGCGGCGGGCTAGCCGAGTCGCTCGGCCACCCGAAGACGAGGCGTAATCGTCCATGGGGGGACTGTCGCCGAAGGCGATAGAGGGCAGCGGAAGCTCGTCGCGGACCTTGGCAAGCTCGGTGACCAGCTTGATGCGCTGCGCCTCGCCGCCCGACAGCGTTGGCGAGGGCTGGCCCAGCGTCAGATAGCCAAGCCCCACATCACACAACAGCCGGAGGCAGTGTGAGATCGACCGATGAACCGCAAAGAACTCGACGGCCTCATCGATTTCCATTCGCAGCACATCGCCGATCGACTTGTCGCGCCATTTGATCGCCAGCGTTTCTTCGTTGAAGCGCGTGCCGCCGCATACATCGCACACTACTTTGACGTCAGGCAAAAAGCTCATTTCGATCGTGCGCACGCCCTGGCCGTCGCATGCATCGCATCGACCTCCCTTGGTGTTGAACGAGAAGCGGCTCGGGCCATAACCGCGCGTACGCGCTTCGAGCGTCTCGGCGTACAGCCGGCGAATCGCGTCCCAGAAGCCGACATACGTGGCCGGACACGAGCGCGGAGTCTTGCCGATCGGCGTCTGATCGACTTCGAGTACACGATCGAGCTCGCGCCAACCTTCGATCGCGGCGCAACCGATCCACGCCTCTTTCGGATTGCGCTGGCCGACGACAGTCTGCAGGTTCGCTAGCAACACATCGCGCGCCAGCGTTGACTTGCCACTCCCCGATACACCTGTCACGACGGTCAACCGTTCGAGCGGGAACGCCGCATCGACCGCACGCAGGTTATGCAAGCGTGCGCCCTGCACGATCAGCTTCGCTACAGCCGCATCAACCCGGCGGCGTGGGTGCAGCGGATGCTTCAACGGCGACTGCAGCCATTTACCGGTCGTTGAACCGGGTTCGCCGATCAGGTCGTCGACGGAACCCTGCGCGACGACGCGACCGCCGCGTACACCGGCCGCGGGACCGATGTCGATCAGATGTTTCGCGCGTCGGATCGTGTCTTCGTCGTGTTCGACGACCACCAGCGTGTTGCCCTTCGCCTCGAGCTTTTCAAGCGCATTTAGCAAGATGCGGTTGTCGCGCGGATGCAGGCCGATCGTCGGCTCGTCGAGAATGTAGGCAACGCCTTGCAGGTTGGACCCGAGCTGTGCGGCCAGGCGGATACGCTGGGCTTCGCCGCCCGACAGCGTGGGTGCGGCACGGTCAAGTGCCAGATAGCCGAGACCCACCTCTTCGAGGAACGATAGGCGCGATTTGATTTCCGCCATCGCGTCGCGCGCGATTTCGGCCTCGCGTCCCGTTAACGTCAAGCGGCTGAACAGCCCACCGGCCTCGGCAACGGGCAGCTCGGCGAGTTCTGCGATCGACTTGCCTGCAAATGTCACTGCCAGTGCGGTCGGGTTCAGTCGCCTGCCGTGGCAACTCTCGCACGGCGCCGCTTCACCTTCGTACCACGCGTTCCACCAGACTTCCTCGCCGCTCTGATCAGCATCGAAGCCCGTCAGTTTCAGGCCGGTGCCGAAGCAACCAGGACACCAACCGTGCTTAGAGTTGTACGAGAACAGCCGCGGGTCAGGTTCGGGAAATGATGTGCCGCACGAGGAGCATGCTCGCTTGGTCGAAAAGCTCTTCTGTTGCAAAGGCGCCGTCCAGCTGCCACCGTCGATCGCTTCCTTCAACTTGCCGAGTGGCCAGGCGATCGTGACGACGCCGTGGCCATGCTCGAGTGCGGTGGCAATCGCGCCGCGCAGTCGGTCTTCGTTTTCCGGCTGCACGACGAAATCTGCAACCGGCAACTCGATCGTGTGTTCCTTGAAGCGCTCGATCCGCGGAAACTTTGCGGTTGGCAGAAAGTGTCCGTCGACTCTCAAGTGCGAGTGACCCCGCGCTGCGGCCCACTTGGCGAGGTCGGTGTAGACGCCCTTGCGGTTGACGACCAGGGGCGCAAACACTCCAATGTGCAGCCCCTTTGACTCGCGCATCACCTGCGCGACGATCGTGTCGAACGATTGCGGCGTCACCGGTACATGGCATGTCGGGCAATGCTGCACGCCGAGCTTGACGTACAGCAAGCGCAGAAAGTGGTAGATCTCTGTCAGCGTGGCGACGGTCGATTTGCGGCCGCCGCGCGAAGTGCGTTGCTCGATCGCTACCGTCGGGGGAATTCCGTAGATTGCATCGACGTCGGGGCGACCTGCAGGCTGCACGATCGATCGCGCGTACGCGTTCAGCGACTCGAGGTACCGGCGCTGGCCCTCGTTGAACAGGATGTCGAACGCCAACGTGGATTTGCCCGAGCCGGATACGCCAGTGATGACGGTGAACGTGTCGCGCGGAATCTCGACGTCGATACCCTTCAGGTTGTGTTCGCGCGCATTGATGATGCGGATAGAGCCAACGTCTGATCCCAACTTCGTGGCAGGTTTTTCGTTCGGGCCGCCGACGGGGTCAGACGCCAACGCAAACTTTTCGAACGGCTCGCGCGCACGCGGTGCCTTATCAGCCAGCGCGGTCCGATACGCGTGCAGCTCGCGCCCGGTGTGCGAGCGTGCGTTGGCAATTGCATCGGCCGGTGTGCCGGCCACAACGATTTCACCGCCGCTGTCGCCGCCTTCGGGCCCCAGGTCGATCAGCCAATCTGCGGCGGAGATCACATCCAGATTGTGTTCGATCACAATCAACGAATGACCCGCGGCAAGCAGCTTGCGGAACGCGCGCATCAGCTTGGCTACGTCGTCGAAGTGGAGGCCGGTCGTCGGCTCGTCAAACATGAACAGGGTGCCGCGCGTTGGCGGCTTGCCTTTCGTCGCTTCGGCCAGAAAGCCGGCGAGCTTCAGCCGCTGCGCTTCGCCGCCCGATAGCGTGGGCACCGGTTGACCGAGCTTGACGTATTCAAGGCCGACGTCCGCCAGCGGGGCGAGCACGCGCGCGACCTCGCCATCGTCTTTAAAGAAGTTCAGCGCTTCGTTGACGGTCATCGCCAACACGTCGGCGATGTTCGCGCTCCGCCCGTGACGCTCAACGGTCACTTCCAGCGTTTCCGGGCGAAACCGCTTGCCGTCGCAATCGGGGCAGCGCAAGTAAACATCGGACAGAAACTGCATCTCGACGTGCTCGAAGCCGTTGCCGCCGCACGTGGGGCAGCGGCCTTCGCCCGAGTTAAACGAGAACGTCCCTGCCGTGTACTTACGTTCCTTGGCAACACGCGCCTTGGCAAAGATCGCGCGGATGCAATCGAACGCGCCGACATAGCTCGCGGGATTCGAGCGCGTCGTTCGCCCGATCGGCGATTGATCGACGAGAGCGACATCGTCGAGCCAGTCTTCTCCCAGCAAGCGATCGAAACTTCCCGGGGTTTCTGCAGACTTGCCTTTGGCTTTCGCGAGCGCTGGATACAGCACGTCCTGGATCAGCGTTGACTTCCCGCTGCCTGACACTCCGGTGACACACACCAGGCGCTTCAGCGGAATTTCAACGTCGATCGATTTCAGATTGTGTTCGCGCGCGCCCTGCAGAGTCAGCCTTGGCGAATTCGCGGAGATCGCGAGCGGTTGTGCCGCATCGACATGCAGGCGGCCACCGAGATAGCGCCCGGTCAGCGTCGACGAGTTGCGCAGTTCCTCTGGCGTGCCGTTGAAAACGATGTCGCCACCGCGCTCGCCAGGCCCCGGCCCCATGTCGATCACTCGATCGGCGGCCAGCATCACCTGCGGGTCGTGTTCGACGACGACCAGCGAGTTGCCGGCACTGCGCAGCCGGTGCATCACTTCGACCACGCGATGCATGTCGCGCGGGTGGAGCCCGATCGACGGCTCATCGAGCACGAACAGCGTGTTGACCAGCGAAGTGCCAAGCGCGGTCGTCAGGTTGATTCGCTGTACTTCGCCGCCCGACAGCGTCCGGCTTTGCCGGTCGAGCGTCAAATAGCCGACGCCGACGTCAACCAGAAACCGCAATCGCGCACGCAGCTCGTCGAGCAGCATTTCACTGGCTTGATCGAGCGGTGCGGGCAACTGAACACGATCGAAGAAAGTTTTGACTCGCTCGATCGGCAGCAGCATCAGATCGTGCAGCGACAAGCCGGGTAACGCCGCAAGCTGCGCGTCTGTCCAGCGCGCTGCCGCCGGCCGGTAGCGCACATACTTGCCATCGCTTGCCAATGCGAGCTCAGCCTCGTTGCGCGCGCCGACTCTCCATAACAATGCGTCGGGCTTCAGCCGCGCGCCCTGGCAAACCGGGCACGGCGTGTACGAGCGGTAGCGCGACAGCAGCACCCGAATGTGCATCTTGTACGCCTTGCTCTCGAGCCACGCATAAAAGCGCTTGATGCCGTACCAGACACCCGGCCATGACTTGTTCCAGCTCTTCCAGCCCTGGCCGCCCTCAATGACCCATTGCTGTTGGGCGGCGGTCAGCTCTCGATACGGAACATCGAGCGGAATGCCATCCTTGGCGGCCGATTTTTCGAGATCGTGCTGACTTTCGATAAATGACTTCGATTGAAACGGCCGGATCGCGCCGCCGCGCAACGTTTTGCGCTCATCGGGAATCACTAGTCCGTAGTCAACGCCGATCACGCGCCCGAAGCCGCGACACGTCTCGCAAGCACCAAGGGGCGAGTTGAACGAGAACGTGCTGGCGTGCGGGGTTTCGTAGTGAATGTCGCAGCGCGCACAGTGCAGGTCGTTGCTGAAGCCCAAGACCTCGGAGTCAGGCTCCGACGTCTGGACGTGCAGATCGACGCGGCCTGCACCGACCCGCAGTGCGCGCTCCAGCGCTTCGATCACTCGCGAGCGCTCGACGCTAAGAATGCGAAAACGGTCTGCGACCACGTCAAGCACTTTGACGCCCGCCGCGATTCGCTCGCGATGGATGCGTGTGTAGCCTTGTGCTTGCAGGTTGGCACGGACTTCGTCTTCGCTGAAATTTTTGGGTACGGGGACTGGAAACGTGGCAACCATCTGCGGATCGCCGGCGCTGTGCGCATGCTCGAGCAGCTCGGCGTAAATGCTGTCAGCCGTGTCACGCCTGACCGGCTGCGCGCAGCCGCGACAGAAAAGCGAGGCTGCGCGCGCGAACAGAAGCTTCAAGTGATCGTTCAGCTCGGTCATCGTGCCGACCGTGCTGCGCGACGTGCGCACTGGATTGGTCTGGTCGATAGCGATCGCCGGCGGTACGCCTTCGATGCGGTCGACCGCTGGCCGATCCATCCGATCCAGAAACTGACGCGCGTACGGCGAGAACGTTTCTACGTAGCGCCGCTGGCCCTCCGCGTACAACGTATCGAAGACGAGCGAGCTCTTGCCCGAGCCCGAAACGCCCGTTACGACGACCAGTTCGCCGGTCGGGATATCGATATCGAGATTACGAAGATTGTTCTGTCGGGCACCGCGAATGCGAATCGCTTTGCCCGTCGTTGCGGACGTTGCAGACATCGTTTAGTGGGAGAAGCCACGGGAGCCGCGGCAAAGGACAGTCGAAGTTTAGGCGAAGTCGGCGCAGAATGCCGGCACTAGCGGCTGAACCGTCGGTGTGCGCACGCGGCGAGTTGGTCTGTGCAGATGTTGCCGCGGTGCGAAGCGTGCCGAAAATGAGGTCGTTCGCGTGGAGGAGGAAAACAAGAGGAGGTCACATGAAACGTATATCGAGCTTGAGACGGCACCTGCAGCGTGTCGCCGTTGCGGCGCTTGTGGGCGCATCGTTTGCCGGCGTGGCACGCGCGGACGAAACGTGCAACTCACCTTATATGTCCGGCCTGATCAAGGGGCAGGAAGACTATGTGCACGTCTGGACCCTCGGCGTTGCAGGCATGGGGGACGGTTTCGACAAGCTGGTGACCATCGACGCCAATCCGAACTCGAAGAGCTACGGCAAGGTCGTCCACAAGGTATCCGTGGGCGCCCGGGGCGAAGCGCACCACATGGGATTTACCGATGATCGCCGGTATCTGTGGGCGGGCGGCCTGAATGACAGCAAGATCTACGTGTTCGATGTCGGCAGCAATCCCGCCAGACCCAAGCTGATAAAGACGATATCCGATCTGTCCGCAAAGACAGGGTACGTCGGCCCTCACACGTTTTACGCGATGCCCGGGCGGATGCTGATTGGAACGTTGTCGAATACCAAGGACAACGGTGGCGTGACCGGGATTGCGGTTTACAACAACAAGGGAGGATTCGTAGCCAAGTACGACATACCCACCGGCACAGTCGGCGGCGTTCAAGGCGATGGCTATGGCTACGACATTGCGGTGAATCCCGGCAAGAACGTCATGCTGACATCGAGCTTCACCGGCCGCGACAACTACATGCGGGATATCGGCGGGCTGATCAAAGACGAAGCCGCGATGAAGAAGTTCGGCAACACGATGGTGTTATGGGATCTGAAAGCGATGCAGCCGAGGCAGATCTTCAGCGTGCCGGGCGCACCGCTCGAAATCCGCTGGTCGCTGAATCCTGGCGACAACTGGGCGATTACGGCGGCCGCATTGACGTCGAAGCTGTGGCTGGTCAAGCAGGATGGCGACAAATGGGTGGCAAAGGAAGTCGGAACGATCGGCGACCCGAGCAAAATTCCGCTGCCAGTGGACATCTCGATCACCGCCGACGGCAAGGGGCTGTGGGTCAATACTTTCATGGACGGAATGACCCGCTACTTCGATCTGAGCAACCCCGAAGCGCCGAAGCAAACGTACGCGAAGGAAACCGGGCGCCAGGTCAACATGATCAGCCAATCATGGGACGGCAAGCGCGTCTACATCACGTCGAGCTTGCTCGAGAAGTGGGACAAGGGCGGTGCAGACAATGAACAGTTCGTGCGGGCGTTTCACTGGGATGGCAAGGAATTGAAGCCGGCGTTCGAGGTGGATTTCGCGAAGGAGCAGCTGGGACGCGCGCACCACATGAAGTTCAGCGCCAAATCCGCACTTTGATGTGTTGAGTATCTAGACATGCGTGGCACGTGCGCCGCCAGCGCGTTGCTGGCGGCGATCCTTTCGTTACCCAACGCGGCATCGTCGGCGCCCGATCCTGGGCCAGGAGTCGCGCCGCACATGGATTTCGTGCCGAATTCTGCGGGCACGTACCAGTTGCAGCGCATTCAGCAGTGTCCCGACGCAGTGCTGCTGAATGCGTCGGCCAGTGCGCGCCGCCTGTCGGCGTACACGCGCGGCAAGGTGACGCTGCTGACGTTTTTCTACACGTACTGCACCGACCCGTGGGGTTGTCCGTTTGCGTATCAAACAATGAAGACGCTGCGCGACCGGATCGCCGCCGATACATCCGCGCGCTCGCGGGTGCGATTTGTCAGCATCAGTTTTGATCCATCGAACGACACGCCGGATGCATTACGTAACTACGCGCAGAGTGCGGGCTCCGCGCCCGGCTTCGAATGGCAATTCTTCACCGCACGAACAATGAGCGAGCTAAGCCCATTACTTGACGCATTCGGCCAGGACGTCAGAGTTGAAACAGACGCGATGGGACGACCGACACGGGCGATCAATCACATGCTGAAGCTGTTTCTGATCGATAACGCTGGGGTAGTGCGCGAGATCTACTCGCTTGCGTTCTTGCATCCGGAAGTGATGCTGAACGATATTCGGACGCTTCTGATGGAGTCCGATCGAACTGCTGCGCGCAATTAGCGCGCACTGCCGATCAGTCGGCCCTGGTGTCCTGCACGCCGCTGGCGTAGCGCGCGTGCGCGTCGAACTGCCGCGTGACCAAGCCGGGCGTGGGGTCTCGCCCCTTCTCGTCTCTGCGGTCGAAAATCATGTCGGTGCCGACCTGCGGACGTACCCAACGCGGATACTGATACATGAAGCCGGATAGGTGATCGACGATCAGCATCGAGCTGCCACCCGGCAGCAACAGCTGTGCGGTCGATCCGGAGGCGAGGTCGGCGCGCGAAATGACCAGCGCCCGCGCCATTGCGTAGCCTTGGCGCTTGCACTCGACGATCAGCGGTGTCGGTGATTTGCGCACTCGCAAGCCGAACAGCGGCGAGTCGCCCATATATTCGGCCGAGCCGTTGACGACGCGGCACGCCATGCCGTCGACCGGCTTGCCGTTGGCATCGACGGTCTGGATGTTGATTGTCTGCGTTGCTTCGCCGGTGATGGTCGCGCAACCGCCCGCGCCCAACAAGGCGATGGCGGCAACGAAAACGCGAACGAAGGGCAAATTCATCAGGGCCAAGATACAACCGGAAAGCCGCAGCGATACACAGTAACCGTCGGGCAAAGGCCCCGCATTCCGGCGTATGGACTAGCGGAAAGAACTAAAGATCAGCGCGCCAGGAAATTCTGGGCCAGCCGGACCCAGTAAGTGGCCCCTAACGGAATCAATTCGTCGTTGAAATCGTACGAAGGGTTGTGAAGCATGCAGGGCCCGAGTCCATGCCCGGAAACGCGATGCGTCCCATCGCCGTTGCCGATAAAAACGTAGGCGCCGGGTACCACTTTCAGCATGAACGCGAAGTCCTCTGCGCCCATCGTCGGCTCGATATTCCGGACCACGTTAGCCGGCCCGACGATGTCGTCCATCACGGTGGCCGCAAACTCGGCTTCATCCGGGTTGTTGACCGTCGGCGGATAGTTCCAGCGAAACTCGAATTTCGCCTCGGCGCCGTGCGCCGCGGACGTCATCCCGACGATGCGTTCCATCTGCTTCTCAATCAGCGCAGTTACCTCATCGCTGAAGGTTCGCACCGTCCCACTGATCTTCGCGCTCTCCGGAACGACGTTAGTGGCTTCCCCTGCCTGAATCATCGTAACCGACAACACCGCAGCGTCGATCGGCTTCTTGACGCGCGTGATGATTCCCTGCAGACCGTTGACGATCTGCACCGCAACAAATACCGGATCGATTCCGAGGTGCGGCATGCCGGCGTGCGCACCCTTGCCGATGACTTTAACTTCAAATTCGTTGCTCGACGCCATCATCGGGCCGCCGGTGACGCCAAACTGGCCGACCTTCAGCCCTGGCCAGTTGTGCATCCCGAAAACGGCGTCGCAGGCAAAGCGCTCGAACAGGCCGTCATCGATCATTCTTTGCGCGCCGGCGCCGCCTTCTTCGGCAGGCTGAAAGATGAAGTGCACCGTGCCGCTCACTGCATCCGGTTGCGATTTCGCTTCGGCCAGGTACTTCGCCGCTGCTAGCAGCATCGCCATGTGCCCATCGTGGCCGCATGCATGCATTTTTCCGGCGTGCGTCGAACGGTGCGCGAACTCATTAGTCTCTTGAATCGGCAATGCGTCCATGTCGGCGCGCAGGCCGACCGCGCGCTTCGATTTCCCGTGCTTCAACGTGCCGACAACGCCGGTACCGCCGAGCCCGCGCGTGACCTCGAGTCCCCAGTCGGACAATTTTTGCGCAACGACGTCGCTGGTGCGCGTTTCTTCAAAGCGAAGCTCGGGATGGGCATGAATGTCGCGCCGGATTTGCTGGATTTCGGCACGGAATTGGACGACTCGGTCGATCAGCTGCATGAATTTTTGCGGGGTTAAAGCGAGCAGAAGGCGGATGCTACGCGCACTAGAATTGGCTGATGAACAAGCCCGCTGACTTGCCGCTCGCTGACGCACCGCTCGCGGGCCTGCCTCAGTCCGCTAGACCTTCGGACGCAACGCCTTCGGCCGCATCGCTGGCGATGATCGACCGGCTGATCGGATTTCCTACCGTCAGCCGTGACTCCAATCTTGGGCTGATCGAGTACGCGCGCGACGAGCTTGCGCGGATGGGCGTTCGCGCGGACCTTATTTATGACACCACGCGCAACAAGGCCAACCTTTTTGCGACGCTATCGAACGAGCCCGACCGCATCAAGACCGGGGGACTCGTGATTTCGGGCCACACCGACACGGTTCCGATTGATGGCCAGGATTGGTCGAGCGATCCATTTGTTGCCGACCATCGCAGTGGTCGCATCCACGGCCGCGGTACCGCAGACATGAAGGGGTTCATAGCCATCGCGCTGGCGGCGGTGCCGAAGTTTTTGGCAGCACAGGAAAGATTGCCATTGCATTTGTCGCTGACGTACGACGAGGAAACGACGTTCTTTGGAGTGCGCGATTTGCTGGCCGATCTGTCAGACCGCGGCATTCGCCCCGCGGGTTGCATCATCGGCGAACCGACCGATATGCGCGCCATCGTTGCCCACAAGGGCAAGCGAGATATGTGTTGTCGCGTACGCGGTCGCGAGGCGCATTCGTCGCTGACACCGGACGGGGTGAACGCAATCGAGTTCGCTGCGCGACTGGTCGCATTCATTCGTCAGACAGCCGACCGGTTATCGCGTGAAGAACCGCGCGATATGCGCTTTGCGGTGCCCTACACGACGTTGCAAACAGGCGTGATCAACGGCGGCATCGCCGTCAACGTCGTTCCGCGCGACTGCGAGTTCGTTTTTGAGATGCGCAATTTGCCGGCAACGTCGACCGACGAGGTGACGCGGTCAATTGTCGGATACGCGGAGCGCGAACTGGTGCCGGAGATGCACCGTGTTACGAAAGATGCCGGGATCGCGTTCGAGCTCGGCATGGACTTGCCGGCGTTCGGTATCGAGCCCGACCATCCGATCGTGCAGTGGGCACAACAAGTGGCACGCACGACTCATCTAAGCGCGGGCGCAGTGGGCTTCGCGACCGAGGCGAGCATGTTTTCCAAGGCCGGCATTCCGACGGTGGTGCTGGGGCCTGGCAGCATCGACCAGGCGCACAAGCCAGACGAGTACATCAGCTATGACCAGGTTGCCGCGTGCGAAGCGTTTTTCGATCGCATCGTCGCGCAGCCAATGCCAAACGCATGGATCCGGTAGCCGACGTCAGGGACGGTGCCGAAACCGTTGTTCGTGCGGCGTGCCCTCACGACTGCCCGGATACGTGCGCGATGCTGATTACTGTCCGCGAAGAGCAAAGGCCTGGCGATGAGCGCACGGCCGCCCGAAGCGCATCGCCTGCCCCCTCGGGGGGCGGGCGCGCAGCGACCGGGGGCGTACCCATACGGGTAGCGGTAAAAATCGCCGGCGATCCGACGCATCCGACGACGGCGGGCACGCTGTGCACCAAAGTCTCGCGTTATCTGGAACGAACGTATCACCCGGACCGCGTGCTGCATCCGCTGAAGCGCGTGGGTGCGAAAGGTGAGGGCGGTTTTGTGCGCGTCACCTGGGATGAAGCGCTGCGGGACATCGCACAGCGCCTCGGCGAGATCGTCGCGCGCGACCCGCAGCGGATCGTGCCTTACAGCTACGCGGGCACGATGGGTCTGGTGCAGGGAGAAGCCATGGCCGCGCGCTTCTTTCACAAGCTCGGCGCCAGCTTTCTCGATCGCACGATCTGCGCTACCGCCGGTGGTGAGGCGCTCGCATACACGATCGGCACAAAAACCGGAACGGATATCGAGCAATTCCAGAACAGCAAGCTGATCGTCTTCTGGGGTTGCAACGCGATCGCATCCAATCTGCATCTGTGGAGCCGTGCGCAGGAAGCCAAGCGGCGCGGCGCGAAGCTGATCGCAATCGATCCTTATCGCTCGTTGACGGCAGAGAAATGCCATCAGCACATTGCGCTGATGCCTGGTACCGACGCCGCCTTTGCTCTCGGCGTGATGCATGTGCTGATGCGCGAGGGGTGGCTCGATCGCGACTACATTGAGCGCTACACGCTGGGTTATGGCCGGCTCGAAGAACGCGCGCAGGAATTTGATCCGCAGCGCGTCGCGTCGATCTGTGGGATCAGTGCCGCCGAAGTCGAAGATTTCGCGCGCGACTACTGGCAAATCCGTCCGGCGGTGATTCGCGTCAACTACGGCATGCAACGCGCGCGCGGAGGTGGCAACGCAGTACGCGCTGTCGCGTGTCTGCCAGCTCTTGCGGGGCATTGGCGAGACGCCGCAGGTGGCGTGCTGTTGTCGACAAGTGGCATGTATCCGATTGATTCGGAGAAGCTATACCGCCCGGATCTGCTCACCGGCAAAACGCCGCGCACGATCAATATGTCAACGATTGGACATGATTTGCATAGCGCCGATCCGCCGATCGAGGCGCTGATCGTCTACAACAGCAATCCAGTTGCGGTTGCGCCGCAGTCGCGTGAAGTGGCGCGTGGTTTCGCGCGCGAAGACTTGTTCACGGTCGTGCTCGAACACTTCATGACCGACACCGCCGACTACGCAGATTACGTGTTGCCCGCTACCACGCAGCTCGAGCACGTCGATGTCCACAAATCTTACGGGCATCTATACATGCTCGCGAACAATGCGGCGATCGAACCATTGGGCGAAGCTTTGCCGAACAGCGAGATCTTTCGGCGGCTCGCTGCAAAGATGGGATTTGACGATCCCTGCTTCTCCGAAACCGACGATCAATTGGCAGAGCAGGCTTTCAGGTGCGAAGGTCCGACCGCCGGCTTCGACTGGCACCGGTTGAAGCAAAGCGGCTGGCAGCGACTCGATGTCCCTGAGAAATACGCGCCTTTTGCGGACGGTGGATTTGCAACACCGTCTGGACGGTGTGAGTTCTACTCGGAGCAGGTCGCCGCGCTTGGCTTGGATCCTGTGCCCGCGTACATCGCGCCTTATGAAGCACCGGACGGCGGCGTACTTGCTCGACGCTTTCCGCTTGCAATCATTTCACCACCGGCGCGCAACTTCCTAAACTCGACGTTCGTCAATGTGACAAGTTTGCGATCGATCGACGGCGAGCCCACCATCGAGATTCACCCGCGCGACGCTCACGCGCGCGGCGTTGTTGATGGCGCTCGCGTCCGTGTCTTCAACGATCGCGGCAGCATCGACGTTCTGGCGCGCGTGAGCGATCGTGCGCGACCAGGTTGTGTCGTCGCGTTGTCGATCTGGTGGAAAAAGCTGGCGCGCGACGGCAAGAACGCGAACGAGCTGACCAGCGGTCGGTTGACCGACATCGGCCGCGGTCCGACGTTTTACGACTGCCTGGTAGATATTGCGCTGCAATGAAGTGAAGGTACCCGCTTCGAGGCATGGGCGCGCGGGGAGCGCGGCGCGACAATACGGTTTGCTTCACGGTTTCACTTTATTTCCCCGATGTCTGCGGTTCCATCTTCGCTGTTCGATTTACCGCTTTCCGCTGTTTACGACTCGGCGCGCTGGAGCAAGGCTGCGCTCGACGTGTGGACCGGCTCGCTCGCGTCCTCGGCTGCGATTGAGCTTCAGCGCGAACAGCGGCTCGTCGCGCTGGTCGCGCATGCGTTCGAGTGCTCTCCGTATTACTCGCGGCTGTACCGAAAGTTGCGGGTGAGCTCGAGCTCCCGTTTGCGCTTGACTGATCTGCCACCGGTCACCAAGCGGTCGCTGATGGCCGAATTCGACGACGTGATGACAGAGCCGGACGTGACTCGTGCGGCGGTCGACGAGTTTGTGGCGCAGCCCGATCGTTGTGGCGGTGCATTGCTCGGTCGCTATTCGGTATGGACCAGTTCGGGTACCACCGGCAAGCCCGGTTATTTTGTTCATGATCCCGATGCAATCGCGGTCTATGACGCACTCGAATGGCAACGCTTTCGCGGCGTACGTTCCGCATCCGACCTGGCGCGCCAGTTGATCGCTGGCGACCGCTACGCGATGGTGGCCGCTACTGGCGGGCATTTCGCGGGCATCTCGACTGTCGAACGCATGCGGCGCTCGATGCCGTGGCTGACCGCGTCGCTGAAAGGTTTTTCACTGCTGCAGCCAACCGAACGACTGGTTGCAGAACTGAACGAGTTTCGGCCCACTCTGCTGGCCTCATATCCGACGGCAGCGCAGATGCTGGCGGAGGAGCAGCAAGCGGGCCGACTCAAATTGCGCCTGCGCGAAGTGTGGACCGGCGGCGAGACGCTTGCGAATCCGGCTCGCGCGCAGGTGCAGCGCGCCTTCGGCTGTCCGGTGCGCAATTCGTACGGCGCATCGGAGTTTCTGCCAATTGCTTGGGAGTGTCCGTATCGACGCCTGCACCTGAACAGTGACTGGGTCATCCTGGAACCGATTGACCACCATGGTCGGCCAGTCCCTGCGGGCACGCGCTCGCATTCGGTGCTATTGACCAACCTGGCGAATCGGATTCAGCCACTGATTCGTTATGACCTGGGTGATGCAGTCACGATCAGCGATACGCCTTGCGGATGTGGAAGCCGGTTTCCCGTGATGTCGGTCGAGGGTCGGACCGATGAGGCGTTGGTTTTCCCGTTGCCCCGCGGCGGCACCACGACGGTCGTGCCGCTTGCATTGACAACCGTGATGGAGGACGACGCGTGCGTTCACGACTTCCAGGTGACGCAGACGGCGCCGCGCAAGCTGCAAGTTCGACTCGGCGGCGATGAGCAAGCGTCGGCGGATGAGGTTCGCCGTGCGCTTGGCAGTTACTTTGACACGCTCGGCATTGGGGCAGTGTCGATCGACATTGCGCGGCGTCCGCCGGCGCGAGATCAGGTCAGCGGCAAGCTGCGCCGCGTAATCTGCCAGCTGCCTCATCATTGATCGTCGCGGAGACCAGCGGGCACAATTGCGCCCGATGAGTTCTCCAACCCGGATCAATCGCCGCCTACTGCTGGCCAGTGCGATCGTGCTTGCGATCGCGGCGGCTGCTGGCTGTTCGACGCTCGGTTACTACGCGCAGTCTATCGACGGCCACTTTGCGATGTTGCGTGCCGCGCGACCGATACCTGACATCGTCGCTGATCCCGGTACTGCCGAAACGCTGAGACAGCGCTTGCAGCGCGCGCAAGAGATTCGCGCATTCGCATCGCAAGAGCTTGGCTTGCCCGAAAATGCAAGCTATCGCTCGTATGCAGACCTGCAGCGTCCCTACGTCGTGTGGAACGTGTTCGCGACGCCGGAGTTGTCGCTCGAGCTCAAGCAGTGGTGTTACCCGGTGGTCGGGTGCGCTGGGTATCGCGGCTACTTTGATCGTGACGCGGCCGATCGTGCTGCTGCCGAGCTCCGAGCAGAAGGATACGAAGTCAATGTGGCGGGCGTGCCCGCATATTCGACGCTTGGCTGGTTTTCGGATCCGCTTTTAAACACGTTCATCGGCGGCACCGAAGGGCAGCTCGCCGGCTTGGTCTTTCACGAGCTCGCGCACCAGGTCGTGTTCGTCGGTGGAGATACCACGTTCAATGAGTCGTTTGCCACCGCAGTCGAGCGCGAAGGTGTCCGCCGTTGGTTAGCGACGCATGGCAACGACACCTCGCGCATGGCATATGTCGAATTTGCGCAGCGCCGACTCGAATTTTTGAATCTGCTGCTGCAGTATCGCGCGCTGCTGTTGGAAAATTATCAGAGTCAGCAGACAGACGATCTCAAGCGCGAACGCAAGCAGCAGCTTTTTGCGCGGCTCAGAGACGACTATGCGCGGCTGAAGGCGAGCTGGGACGGATTTGCCGGCTACGACCGGTTTTTTGCGCAAGACCTGACGAATGCACACCTCGCTTCGATAGGTGCGTACAACGATCTGGTGCCGGCGTTCGACGCGTTGCTGGTTCGGGTCGGCGGCGAGCTTCCGCGCTTCTACGAAGAGGTCAAACGCCTGGCCGCATTGCCCAGGGAACGTCGCGACGACTCGCTGCGCGGCATGCTTGCGCAGCGGTAGTCGCGACTATGATGCGGGCAGAGCTATTACAACGACAAATACAAGGGAGACCATGATGGACCGGTTCTGGCTGAAGAACTATCCGCAAGGCGTTCCGGCGGATATCGATCCAAGTCGATACAAGTCACTGATTCAGCTGTTTGACGAAGCATTCAAGAAGTACAGCGGGCAAGGCGCTTACAGTTTCATGGGTGCCGAGATGACCTTCGGGCAGCTCGACCAACACTCGGCAGCAATCGGCGCGTGGCTGCAGAGCAGGGGCTTCGCCAAGGGCGCGCGGATCGCGATCATGATGCCGAACGTGCTGCAGTATCCGGTGGCGATGGCGGGCGTGCTGCGCGCGGGGTACACGGTGGTCAACGTCAATCCGCTGTACACGCCGCGCGAGCTCGAGCATCAGTTGAAGGACTCGGGCGCCGAGGCGATTTTCATTCTGGAAAACTTTGCGACCACGTTGCAGCAGGTGATCGACAAGGTGCCGACCAAGACTGTCGTCGTATGCGCGATGGGCGACATGCTGCCGTTTCCCAAGAGCCTGATCGTCAACTTCGTCGTGCGCAACGTCAAAAAAATGGTGCCGGCGTTTTCATTGCCGAACGCGCTGCGCTGGAACGACGTGCTGGCTGACGGCTCGAAGATGAGCCTGAAGCCGGTCGAATGCAGTCACAGCGATGTCGCGTTCCTGCAGTACACCGGAGGGACGACCGGAGTCAGCAAGGGCGCCACGCTGACACACAAGAATGTGATCGCCAACATGCTGCAGGCCGAAGCCTGGTATCAGCCAGCGCTCGCCAAGCTGAAGCCTGGCGAACAGATGATCACAGTGACCGCGCTGCCGCTGTATCACATCTTCGCGCTGACCTGCTGCGCGCTGCTGTCGATGCGCACCGGCGGCAAGAATCTGTTGATTCCGAATCCGCGCGATATTCCGGCGTTCGTCAAGGAACTCGGCAAACACAAGTTCGGCGTTTTCCCGGCGGTCAACACGCTGTTCAACGGGCTGCTGAACAACGAGGAATTTAAGAAACTTGATTTCAAGTCGCTGATCCTGTCGCTCGGCGGTGGTATGGCGGTACAAAAGGCCGTGGCGGAGAAGTGGCTCAAGATCACCGGCACCCCGATTTGCGAAGCCTACGGTTTGTCGGAGACGTCACCGGGCGCCACTTGCAACCCAACCGATACGACGGAGTACACCGGCTCGATTGGGTTGCCGATGCCATCTACCGACATTGCCATTCTGGATGACGACGGCAAGCAACTGCCGGTCGGCAGTGTCGGCGAGATCGCGATCCGCGGGCCGCAGGTGATGGCGGGTTACTGGCAGCGGCCGGACGAGACCGCGAAGGTAATGACGGCCGACGGATTTTTCCGCAGCGGCGACATCGGCATCATGGACGCCGAGGGCTACACGAAAATTGTCGATCGCAAGAAGGACATGATTCTGGTGTCCGGCTTCAACGTGTATCCGAACGAAGTCGAAGGGGTGGTCGCGATGCATCCGGGCGTCCTCGAATGCGCGGCGATCGGTGTGCCCGACGAAAGTGCAGGCGAAGCGGTGAAATTGTTCGTCGTCAAGAAGGACGCCGCGCTGACCGAGAAAGATGTTGCCGAGTTTTGCAAAGAGCACTTAACCGGCTACAAGAAGCCGAAGTACATCGAGTTCCGTAGCGACCTGCCGAAAACGAATGTCGGCAAGATACTGCGGCGTGAATTGAGAGATCAGAAGAAAGCGGCGTAGGGCTGTCATTGATGAAACGGTTCGAAGACAAAAATCGCGGTAAAGATCGTGACGCTCCCGCCGGCACACGCAGCGGTCCACGCGCGCGCGCGGCGATGGACCGAAAATTCGGCGCAGCGAGAGCGAAACCCGGCGAATTCAACCGAGCCGATCCCTACCAGCGTGCCGAGCGGCCGCCCCGCTCGGGAGGCGCCGCTCGCGACGCGCCTTTCGGCGAGCGCTTGCGAGCGCCCACGCGAGACGGAGCCATCGCGCTCGACCCCGATGTGGCGCGTGTGTTCCGCGACTCGGAAGCGGTGAACGAAGCGCTCAGGATGGTGATTCGGCTGGCGCGGCTGGCCGGAGGCGGCCCGCGGCCTCCGGCCCGCAGTTTTGATCGTGCCGGTACAGGTGCGCCTCCAAGGCCACGCACCGGGCCGCCTGGCGGGAGGCCAAGGCCGCCTTCGGACCGCTTCGCCCGGGACGAGCGTCCGCGTCGCGGATCGTCGCCGCCCCCGCGCCGCGAGCCCAGATTCGAGGAACCCGAATAGCGTCCGAGGCGGCCGGGCCACATCGCAAATTTGCGACAGCAGCCGCCCTCAGGCATCGCGTGTTCGGGCGGTTGAACCCGTTCTGTTAGACGAAGGTCCAACCGTTGTAGTCCGAATTCCGCAAGAATTGCGTGACTGACTGCGCAATGATGGCGCACCATAGAGCCTAGTGTTTGTATGGGGCGATCCGCGGGGGTCCATTGGGAGTTGGCATGCAAGCAATTCGCATATCCATCGGATCGTTGCTGCTCGCTGCTGTCTGCCTGACGGCGGCCACGGCTTCCGCTCAAGGATTAGGTAGCGGGGTGCGCTTCGGTACTTCAGGGATTGGACTCGCACTCGAGTCTTACTTTGTCACCGAGAGTTTTGGAATCCGCGGCGTTGTCGACGGCGGCTCAGTGCCGTACGACTACAACCAAAGCCGCGGCCTCGATGGCGATAAGTTGCGCTTCGGCACCGGCGTCTTGCTGGCTGACTGGCACCCGTACGCGTCGGGCTTCAGGTTATCCGGAGGACTTGTCTATAACAACGAGCGCTTGTCAGGTGTCGGTCCGTCGAGCGGCGGCGCGTTCAGCATGAACCGGCTTGCCTATTCGTCGGTCGGCCTGCTTGACGGGCGCATGGCCGTGTCGCGAGCGACTCCATATCTTGGGATCGGCTGGGGCTTAACCCCGCGCGCCGGCTCGCGCTTGTACTTCAGTGCCGATCTCGGTGTGATGTACCAGCGCCCAAGCGCGATGCTGACAGGGGGCTGCGGCTCCGCTCTGTCTGCTGGACTATGCACACAGTTGCACAACGAAGAAGTCGAATTCCGCGAGGGCGCGGACGACTTGCGGTTGTATCCCGTGATCTCAGTCGGCTTCGGCTTGCGCTTCTAGCTAGCTGATTGCGCGCGGAACGAGTACCGTGCGCGCCCGCTCGATCAACGCGCGCCTAAGGCAACGGTAAATCTCCTGAACGTCAAGTTGTTCGCCATCCGATGGACGAAGGCGAACCTGCATGCCGTCGGCGCGCGCGCGTACTTTGACTGACGCCGGAGTGGAACTGCCGCCCGCGATGCAACGCTGACATGCGTCAAGCGCGGCGAGTACGGATTCTTGTCGGCCGGCAACACCGGACAAGTCGATCTGTACTTCGTTAGCTCGCTCGCGCACTCGCATCAACATCGCCGTCTCCAGACGTTAGTTTCATTCAACTTTGTGACAGTGCGATTGTTATAGAGAACCCGCAATCCGCTGAATGGCCGATTACGTACGCACCCTGCGGACTATTCGACAATGGCCGACGAATGACCCGCAGTTAGCGGTTTAACGCGGCAAGTTGCCGATCGTGTACCGCTGACAGTGTCAACAAAGCAAACAGTGCGCCAAGGCCGGCGCAGAACATGTCCGACTGCGTGTCCCAAGGATCGCCTTGCGTCCCGAGGAATTCTTCGGCGCCTTGTCCGAGCGCCAGCGCGGCCCACCACTCGACGAGCTCATACACAGCGCTGATGGCGAGCGCGATGCAGATGCACAGGAAAGCGATCATGCGGCGTCCCAGCGCGTGAGCTTCTCCGCCCGGCCGCCCGAAGGAGAGCTCGCTCCCGCTTGGCGGGTCGGCGCGCAGCGTCCGGGGTGCAACATACTTGCGGATCAAGATCTCCCGCGCCACGATGGCTGGTACAAACCCTTGCATGAAATGGCCGAGCTTGTCGTAAGGATTACGCGCTAGGTCGAACGCCTGCTGCACCCAACCGCCTACGGGAACGCGCGCGTAGGTGTAGGCGCCGCCCAGGATCAAGACAAGCGCGTGTATGAAGATCAGCACGTACAGCAACGTGGTCAGCGGAAAATTGCGACGCGTTGCGAACAAGATCGGCAGTGCGATGATCACCGGCGCAACTTCCATCGCCCAGGTCACGCGGTCATACGGCTGCAGTCCGGAAACAGCCAGCGCGATCAGCGTGGCCATCAATAGAAGCGTCAGCAGTCGATCTTGGCGTTCAGTAGCCACTGCGGACTGCATCCTTGACGTTTTGGCGATAGGCGTTCGGCGACACGGCTAACATGATGCAGGATCACAAGAAAGCGACATGGGGAAGCGACATGGGCACTGACGCTAGCGAGATCGCCGGCTTTCGACAACATCTGATTCGCTACGGTGGCGATGTCTATCCGGAGGTCATCGACAAAGCCAGTGGTTGTTACGTGTGGGATGCCAGCGGCAAGAAGATATTGGACTTCACGTCCGGTCAGATGTGCGCCACCGTCGGGCACAGCCATCCGAACATCGTCGCGGCGATCAAAAAGAGCTGCGACAGTGCGCTGCATCTTTTCTCGGGAATGATCCCGCGCAGTGCCGTGCAGCTCGCGGCCGCGCTCGCGAAGATCGTTCCGAAGCCGTTGAAAAAGTCGCTGCTGCTCAACACCGGCAGCGAAAGCAACGAAGCCGCCATCAAAATGGCCAAGCTCTACACCGGTGGCTTCGAAGTGATCGGGCTGGGCGGCTCGTGGCATGGCGTGACCGGCAACTCGGGAGCGGTCTCGTTCGCCAGCGATCGCAAGGGCTACGGTCCCGGCATGCCCGGCACGTTCGTGATCCCCGAGCCGAATGCCTATCGCTGTCCGGTCAAGCATTGCCGCGACAAATGCGACCGCACGTGCATGAAGATCGGCTTCGAGATGTACGACATGCAGTCGGTGGGCGCGCCGGCGGCGGTCATTGCCGAGCCGGTGATCAGCGCCGGCGGTGTGCTGGTCCCACCCGAGGGATATTTCGACGCGCTGCAGGCGGAAGCCAAAAAGCGCGGCATGCTGCTGATCTTCGACGAGGCGCAGACGGCGTTCGGCCGCCTCGGCCACTGGTTCGCGGCGACGTATCTGAAGGTAACGCCGGACCTCATGACGGTGTCGAAAACGCTCGGCGGTGGCATGCCGCTGGCCGCCGTCATTACGAACGACGAAGTCGAGGACGTCTGCCATCGGCGTGGCTTCGCGTTCTACACGTCGCACGTATCGGACCCGCTGCCGTCGGCGGTCGGCCTGGCGGTGCTCGAAACGATCGAAAGCGAACACCTCCTGCAACGCAGCCGCGACATGGGCGATTACCTCGCGCAACGGTTGCGCGATCTGCAAAGCCGGCACGAAGAGATCGGCGACGTGCGCGGGATGGGCCTGTTGCGCGGAATCGAGCTGGTGCGCGATCGCGAGACGCGCGAGCCGCATCACGAGCTGGGTGCGCTGACCACGCAGCGCTGCCTGGAGCTTGGACTCAGCATGAACATCCGGCGACGGCCCGAGCGCGGTTCGGTGTGGCGCATCGCGCCGCCGTTGACGGTGACCAAGGGCGACATCGATCTTGCGATGACCATCTTTGATCAGGCGCTGGTGGAAACCAAAAACGTGCTGGTTACGCGCTCTACAGCGGGGAAAACGCTAGCGCGACGAACTGCCTGATAACGTTGACGGCCGGCGCGGTGCGGCGCATTGTTCAGCACCGGTTGGCACATCAACGGGTTCTGAATACAAATTCAATCAAGGCGAGGAACAGACATGTTGAAGAAAGTGATTTGTGTGGTGGCTGCCGGCCTGACTCTCAGCTTGACGGGAATCACGGCGGCTCGCGCGGGCGTTCTGGACGACGTCAAGAAGAAAGGCGTCCTGGTCGTCGGCACCAAGGCTGATTACCGGCCGTTCGGCTACCTCGATCCGTCGGGCAAAATCGTCGGCTTGGAGGCAGACCTCGCCGCGGATGTGGCGAAACGGCTCGGGGTCAAGCTGGAGCTGGTGCCGGTCGTCGCATCCAACCGCATCCAGTTTCTGCAGCAAGGCAAGATCGACCTGATGATCGCGACCACCAGCGATACACCAGATCGCCGCAAGGTCGTCGACTTCGTCGACCCCAACTACTACGGGTCCGGCACCAACATACTGACGCCCAAGGCCGCAAAGATAACCGGCTGGGATCAGCTCAAGGGCAAGAAGGTGTGCCTGATACAGGGCGCGTTTTACAACAAGGAACTGCAGGAAAAGTACGGCGTCGACGGCGTGGCCTTTCCAGGCACTGCCGAGGTCTACACGGCGCTCAGAAACGGCAATTGCGTCGCCTTTGCGTACGACGATACGGCTATTGTTGGCGAGATGCTGAAGCCCGAATGGAGCGCCTACGAAATGCCGCTCGATTCGATCCTGTTCGTACCCTGGGGCATCGCCGTCAAGCAGGGCGAAAAAGACATGGTCGACTTCATGGCGAAAACCACGATGGACTGGCACAAGACCGGCTTCATTCAGCAACTTGAAAAAAAGTGGGGTATCAAGCCCACCAAGTTTGCGCAGGAAATGAACGCCAAATACAAGTAGCCATCTGCGCGAAGCGGCAGACGCAGGCGCGGCAACATCGTGCCTGGTCTTGTCCGAGTCACGTCTGACTGAGAGGGCCAGTGCAGTCGTTCTGGGATTGGTTCCGCGCGTTCAACGATGCAAGCGGAATCAATCTCACGATTCTTTACGATGCCTTCGATCGGCGCCGCTTCGTAAGCGGCTTTTTAATGACGCTTCGGTTGGCGGCGATCTGCATCGTCGCCAGCGTGCTGATCGGAATCGTCGGTGCCTGGCTGCAGGGCTCGCGCCTGCGGCTGACCCGCAACATCGTGCACTGGTACATCCAGTTTTTTCGCAACACACCGCCGCTGGTCCAGATCTACTTTTTCTACTTCGGCATCGGCAGCCTGCTGACCGCGACCAACGCGAGCGGCGCCGCGGTGCCGATCGTGAGCAACGTGACGTGGGCGATCGTGTCGCTGTCCTTTTTCGCCGGCGCGTTCAATGTCGAGATCTTCCGCTCGGGCGTCGAAGCCGTGCCGAAGACGACAATTGAAGCCGCGGAGTCGCTCGGGTTCAGCCGCACTCGTACGTATCTGTTCATCGTGCTGCCGCTGGCATTTCGCATCAGCCTGCCGGCGCTGAACAACAACCTGGTCAATCTGGTCAAGACAACGACGCTGGCGTACGCGATCGCGGTGCCGGAATTGCTGTACGTGTCGAGCCAGATCTGGTCGGATGCGCTGAACGTACCGGTCATGATGAACGTGTTGCTGCTCTCGTACTTCCTGCTGGTCGGATTTCTGGTGTGGGTGATGCACCGCTGGGAGCGCGCTATCAAGGTGCCGGGGTTCGGCACATGAGCTGTGTGCGCTGGCACGAGGCACGAGGGACCGACCTGCCGGTGCTGATGCCGTCGGCAACACAAATCGCGCGCTCGGCGGCCGCCGAGCGAACCTCCGGCTTCTTCACGCTGCGGCTGCGGCCCGCACATGGTGCGGCGCTGTTGCTGCTGTTCCTAATTGGCTGCGGCGTCGCGCAGGCCCAGGCTGAGCCCGGGCATCCTTCGATTCTGGCGACGATCTGGAAGTGGACGCCGCTGCTGCTCGGCGGCTTCCTGTTCAATCTTGCGATCAGTGCAGTGGCGATGACGGTGGGAACGGTCGCTGGAATGTTTTTGGGATTCGCGCAGATATCGCTGCTTCTACCGGTCAGGAAAGGTGCCTGGTTTACCACGCATTTTTTTCGCAACGCACCCTGGCTTGTGTTGCTGTTCTATTGCATGTTCCTGCTGCCGTTTCAGGTCACAGTGTTCGGCGTGACGATTCCGATTCCGGACTGGATCAAGGCAACACTGGGCTTGGCGCTACCGGTAATGGCGAACGTGTCTGAGATCGTGCGCGGCGCCGTGCAGTCGATTCCGACCACGCAATGGGAGTCCGCCGCGTCGCTGGCATTCAACCGCCGGCAGACGATGTGGATGATCATCGTGCCCCAATGCATCAAGCGCATGTTGCCGCCGTGGATGAACCTGTACGCGATCCTCACGATGGCGACGGTGCTGACATCGATCGTCGGTGTGGCGGAGATGATGACGCTGACGGGTCGGGCGTTGAGCGCGGAGAGTCGGCCGGGACTGTTGCTGGCGTTCTACAGCTATGTACTGTTCTGGTTCTTCCTGTACTGCTACCCGATCGCGCGCTGGACCGTGCGTTTGGAAGCGAAGTACGCCGTTAACCAGTGAGCAACTGATGACGAGCGTCGCCGAACCTATCGTAGCCATTCGCGACGTCCATCAAGCGTTCGGTGACGTCGAGGTGCTGAAGGGCATCTCGCTCGAAGTGCCGAAGGGCGGTGTCGTCTGCATCATCGGACCATCGGGTTCGGGGAAGTCGACACTGTTGCGTTGCATAAACGGACTCGTGCCGATCAACCAGGGCAGCATCCGCGTCGCCGGTTTCGAAGTGCAGAAGCTAAAGACCGACCAGGAAAAAATTGCTCTGCGCAAGGAAGTGTCGATGGTGTTCCAGCAGTACAACCTGTTTCCGCACAAGACCGCGCTGCAGAACGTCATGATGGCGCCGATTCACGTGCTGAAGGAGAACGAAGCCGAGGTTCGCGAACGCGCCGTCGCGTTGCTGAAGAAGGTCAGGCTCACCGAAAAGGCCAATGCGTATCCGGGCGAGCTATCGGGCGGCCAGCAGCAACGCGTTGCGATCGCGCGGTCGCTGGCGATGCGGCCCGAAGTGATGCTGTTCGATGAAGTCACGGCCGCGCTCGATCCCGAAACCGTCAAGGAGGTCCTGAATACGATCCAGGAACTCGCGCAGGAGGGAATGACGTGCATCCTGGTGACGCACGAGATGCGTTTCGCCCGTGAGATTGCCGACGAGGTGTATTTCACCGACGGCGGAGTGATAGTCGAATCCGGGCCGCCGGATCAGCTGTTCGACCATGCGCAGAAGGATCGAACGCGCGCATTTCTGTCGCAGATTCTGTAGCGGAGCTTGGGCGCACGCAACATCAGTAAGACTTCTTCCATCATTGCCGATGCCAATACTGTTTCGACGTTGCGTACGCAACCGTTAGCATGCGCCGGCCATGCGTTATTCCATCTTCTCTCTTGCCCGCAATGCCCTCAGCTATCACGAGAACTGGCCGCTCGCCTGGCGAAGCCCGCCGCCGAAGAAGCATTACGACGCGGTGATCATCGGCGGAGGAGGGCATGGACTCGCCACCGCCTACTACCTAGCCAAAGAGCACGGCATGCGCAATATCGCCGTGTTGGAAAAGGGCTGGCTTGGCGGCGGCAATACCGGACGCAATACAACGATCGTGCGCTCGAACTACCACCTCGATCCGAACGCGCACTTTTACGAGTATTCGCTGAAGTTATGGGAGCGGCTGTCGCAAACACTGAACTTCAACGTGATGTACAGCGCGCGCGGGGTGCTGAACCTCGTACATTCACCCGCCGATATCGACGCGGCAATGCGCCGTGGCAATGCGATGCGCCTGAACGGCATCGACGCCGAGTTTCTATCGCGCGAGCAGATCGCGAAGTGGATTCCGAATCTCGACTGCTCGGGGAATGCGCGCTTTCCGATCCTGGGCGGGCTGCTGCAGCCGCGCGGGGGTACGGTGCGGCACGACGCAGTCGCCTGGGGCTATGCGCGCGCAGCGGACGCGTGCGGGGTCGACATCATCCAGCAGTGCGAAGTCACCGGCATTCGCATCGATAGCGGCGCGGTGACCGGAGTCGAGACCACACGCGGCTTCATCGCGACTCAGAAAATTGGCATCGCAGTCGCCGGCCATTCGAGCCACGTCGCAGCAATGGCGGGCATCCGGCTGCCGATCGAGTCGCACGTGCTGCAGGCGATGGTCTCCGAGCCGGTCAAGCCGGTGCTCGACACGGTCGTGACGTCGGGCGCCGTGCACTTCTATATCAGCCAGTCCGACAAGGGCGAGCTGGTGATGGGCGGCGATCTCGACTTCTACAACTCATACGCGCAGCGCGGCAACCTCCCGATCATCGAACACGTCGTTGGCGCATGCCTCGCACTGTTCCCAAGCTTCGGCCGCTTGAAGCTGCTGCGCACGTGGGGCGGCGTCATGGACATGACGATGGACGGCAGCCCGATCATCGGCAAGCTGCCGGTGCACGGTCTCTACATGACCGGCGGCTGGTGCTATGGCGGCTTCAAGGCCACGCCCGCGTCGGGCTGGACACACGCGTACACGATCGCGCACGATCAGCCGCATGAACTGAATGCTGCATTCACGCTCGAGCGCTTCGCCGAAGGCAACGTGATCGACGAAAAAGGCGCGGGCCCGTACGCGTGGGCGCACTGACATGAATCACTACCAATGCTGTTGATCCCCTGCCCTTACTGCGGTCTGCGCAATCAGGTCGAATTCACCTACGGCGGAGACGCAACGCTCAAGCGACCGGCCATTGATGCGCCCGAAGCCGCGTGGTTCGAGTACGTCTATCTGCGTGACAACCCGTGCGGGCCGCACGACGAACTATGGCTGCACAGCGCCGGCTGTCGAACATGGTTCAAGGTTCGGCGCGACACGCGAACGCACGACATTCTTGCCAGCGCGCTGGTCGACGAGGAACTTGCTCCGTGACGCAGCCGTTCCGTCTGCCCGATGGTGGCCTTATCGACCGCGCGCAACCGCTCGCCTTCGAATACGACGGTATCCGCTACCAGGGCTACGCTGGAGACACACTCGCATCGGCGCTGCTTGCCAACGGCGTGCACCTGGTTGCGCGCAGCTTCAAGTACCACAGGCCGCGCGGCATCTTCAGCGCCGGCACCGAAGAGCCGAATGCGATGGTGCAACTGGCGCGCGGCGCACGCACCGAACCGAACGTGCGCGCCACCACGCAGGAGCTCTACGAAGGGCTTATCGCATCGAGCCAGAACTGCTGGCCCTCGGTGCGCTTCGATATCGGCGCGATCAACAACGCCGTATCGCGCCTGATCCCCGCGGGCTTCTACTACAAAACGTTCATGTGGCCGCCGACGCCGAGATGGTGGCTCAGGTACGAACATGCGATTCGCCGCGCGGCCGGCATGGGTCGCGCGGGGAGCGACCCCGACCCCGATCACTATGAGCACCGGTACGCGCACTGCGATGTGCTGGTGATCGGCGGAGGCGTCGCTGGTCTTTCATGCGCGCGCGCAGCCGCGCTTGCCGGTGCACGGGTGATTGTCTGTGACGAAAACGCCTGGTGGGGTGGTGGCTTGCTCGATGGCGAAGTTGACACCCGTCCTGCGAGCGACTGGATCGCCGCGACTGTCCGCGACCTGGCTGAGCACACCGACGTCACGCTGCTATCGCGCACGACCGCGTTCGGCTATTACGACGGCAATTTGGTGGGCGCCGTCGAGCGAGTCACCGATCACTGGGCAACAGCGCCGCCGCACGTACCGCGCCAACGCATTTGGAAAATTCGCGCGAAAGCGGTCTTGCTTGCCAGCGGCGCTTTCGAACGACCGATCGCGTACGCCAACAATGACTTGCCCGGCACTCTGCTCGCGAGCGCCGCGCACACGTACGTGAAGCGCTACGGGGTGCGACCTGGCTCGCGCGCAGTGATCTTCACCAACAATGACAGCGCGTACGCTGCAGCGCTGGCATTGCACGCCGCCGGCGTTGCAATCGGCGCGATCGTCGACGCGCGGCCAGCGAGCGAGCTCACGGGCGTGCTGCCTGCGCAAGCGCGTGCGGCCGGCCTTACGTTGCTCGCCGGTTCAGCGATCGTTGGCGCGCGTGGCAGCCAGCGCGTGACCGCTGTCGACATCGCACCCATAACCAGCGGCATAGCGCGCCGCATCGAGTGCGACCTGGTGTGCGTGTCGGGTGGCTGGAACCCGGCTGTAAACCTTTTCTCGCAGGCGCGCGGCAAGCTGCGTTATGACGAACTGCTCGCAACGTTCGTCCCGGAATCGTCGCCGCTGCAGATCACGCCGACCGGTGCGGTAAATGGCTGCTTCGATCTTGCGCAAGCGCTGTCAGAAGGGGATGCCGCGGGTTTAGCAGCAGCAACGCGCGCCGGTGTGGCCGCACCGTCGGTCCTTAGGCCGCGCGCTACATCGAGCGCGTCGATGCCGCTGCTCCCACTATGGTCGGTGCCTGCGCGGCGCAAGTCCGACAAGCGTTTCGTCGACTTGCAAAACGATGTGACCGTCAGCGACATCGCGCTTGCCGCACGCGAGAACTACCAGTCAATCGAGCATCTGAAGCGCTACACGACGCTCGGCATGGGTACCGATCAGGGCAAGACCAGCAACATGATCGGGCTCGCGCTGATGGCTCAGCTCCTCGACGTGCCGATACCGAAGGTCGGTACCACCACGTTTCGGCCGCCGTACACGCCAGTGACGCTGGGCGCCGTTCCTGGACATGAAGTCGGCGCGCATGTCGAGCCGACGCGGTACTCGGCAATTCATGACTGGCATGCAGAGCGCGGCGCACGCTTTATCAACGCCGGGCTGTGGAAACGTCCGCATTCATATCCGCGCCCGGGCGAGTCCGAAGACGATGCGGCCAATCGCGAAGCGCGCAACGTGCGCACCAATGTCGGCGTAGTGGATGTATCCACCCTCGGCAAAATCGAGCTGCAGGGCCGGGACGTAGCCGAGCTGCTGAATCGCGTCTACATCAACAAGTGGGACACGCTCGCAGTGGGCCGTTGCCGTTACGGCGTGATGCTCCGCGAAGACGGCATCGTGATGGACGACGGCACCACGTCACGGCTGTCTGACACGCATTATCTGATGACAACCACGACCGTCAACGCGGTCAAGGTGATGCAGCAGCTTGAGTACCTGCTGCAGGCCGAATGGCCCGAGCTCGAAGTGTTTGTCTCGTCGGTGACCGAGCAGTGGACCGCAGCGGCACTGTCGGGCCCGAACTCGCGCAAGGTACTCGCCAAGCTGGTCAACATCGATGTCTCGAACGAAGCCTTTCCGTTTCTCGCGGTCGGTACGTGCAACGTTCGCACCGCAAGCGGGTTGGTTCCTGCGCGGCTTTTCAGAATGAGCTATTCGGGGGAAATGGCGTACGAGATCCACGTGCCGGCAGATCGTGGCCTCGCGATGTGGGAAGCGGTGATAAAAGCGGGCGAAGAATTTGGATTGATGCCATACGGTACCGAAGCGATGAGCACCCTCCGTATCGAGAAAGGCCACGTCGTGATCGGCGCCGAGGGCGATGGCCGCACGACGGCCGATGACCTCGGCCTGGGCAAGTTGGTGAACGAAAAGAAATGGTGCATCGGCAAGCCGCTGCTGAACCGGCCGGCATTAAGGGCACCAGGTCGCTGGCAACTGGTCGGCTTGACCGCGCTCGACGGCGCAATGCCGCGCGCAGCAAAGATCGTCGCCGACCCCGATCGTGCGGCACCCAACCCGATGCTTGGGCATGTGACCTCATGGTGCTTTTCTCCGAATCTCGGCGCTTGGATCGCGCTGGCGCTGCTCGCCAACGGCCGCGATCGGTACGGCGAAACACTATGGGCGGTATCGCCGCTGGCGAATGCAAGGGTGCGAGTGAAGGTCAGCTCGCCGGTGTTTATCGATCCCGAAGGCAAGCGGCTTCGTGTCTGATTCACTAGAACTCGTAGAGATGCCGATCGCCGCTGCATGGAACGTGCAGGGCGATGCGACAAGCACCGACTTCAAAGATGCGGTGGCGAAGTTCTCGATTGCGCTGCCGATAATGCCGAACACGACCTCGCGCAGTGACGCGCTGACAGCATTCTGGCTCAGCCCGCGCTCGTGGTTACTGGTCGCAGAGTCGGCAGATTCGCCGCTCGTGGACTTCATCGGACGACGCGATGCACTGAATGCAGCGCGCGGCGCGTTGTTCGAGCTAACGGCATCTCGTGTGGCTTACAGGCTTGCGGGAGAGCGCGCAGCTGATGTGCTGGCCACTGGATGCCCACTCGATCTGCATGCACACGCGTTTCGTGTCGGCCAATGCGCCCAAAGCGTATTCGGACGCGTCAACGCGCTGTTTTACAAGTTCGATGACGCGCCCACTTACGTCCTCATGGTCGCGCGCAGCTTCGGGCGAGACGTTTGGCAGGCGTTGAGCCAAGCTGCGGCGCCATATGGCTACCAGCGGTAATGAAGCCATCCGTTGGCCATTGATTGATACTGAATACAGTCCAGAGCTCACATAATCGGTTCTAGTGCTCGAGTTCACGAGCACTGAATGCGACGGGCACGCTATTCGCTAGGGCTGCTCGTTATGGTCGGGTACAAGTGCCTTCGCTGCATGGACGCACGGTATCTCTGCGATGAATGCGGAGTCGCTGATCCATGCCCGCACCACGCGAGTTGGTCTTACCCATGTCCCGCGTGCAACGTCGAGGCCGCCTGTCGGCCGGGCTATTTATCGGTGGATCGCTCGGCTGAGGTGAAGCTGTATTGATCGGCTCTATCAACTTTGTCATTTGCCGCCAACTCACGCAGCCGAAAGCGCTGCAGCTTTCCCGTTTCAGTGCGTGGCAGCGTGTCGACGATCTTTATCGCCCGCGGGTATTTGTAAGGCGCGATCGCCCGCTTGACGAACGTCTGCATATCGACGCAAAGCTCGGCGCTCTCTGAGAAACCATCCTTCAGCACGACGTAAGCGGTTATGCGCTGACCGCGCTCGTCGTCTGCAACGCCGACGACACCACATTCGGCAACCGCCGGATGCAGCAGCAATGCGCCTTCCACTTCAGGCCCTGCGACGTTGTATCCGGAGGTGACGATCATGTCGTCCGAGCGCGCTTGGTACCGGAAGTAGTCGTCGCTGTCCTGCACGAAAGTGTCGCCGGTCAGGTTCCAGCCGTCTCGCACATAGTTGCGCTGACGGTGGTCATCCAGATACCGGCACCCGGTTGGCCCTTTGACTGCCAGCTTGCCGGGTGTTCCCCGTGGCAATTCATTCATTGAATCGTCAACGACAATGGCTCGGTAGCCCGGAACCGCCGTACCAATCGCACCCGCACGAACGTCCGCGCCCGCCGATGCGATGAAGATGTGAATCATCTCGGTAGCGCCGATGCCGTCGATCATCTCGATGCCGGTTGCCTGCTTCCATAACTGGCGCGTCGCGTCGGGCAGTACTTCACCCGCTGATACCGTCTTCTGCAGGCTGCTGACGTCGAAGCTGCGCGCTTTGTCTGCGAGCAACAGCGCCATCTGGCGATACATCGTGGGCGCTGTGAAGCAAATCGTTGCACGCGTTGATTCGATCGCACCGAGCAGTGCCTCGGGCGTTGGCTTTTCTACAAGGACGGTCGACGCGCCGAAGCGCAGCGGCATTGCGAGCAGTCCGCCCAGGCCGAACGTAAACGCCAGCGGCGGTGAGCCACAGAAGACATCGTTGCGCGTCGGCTTCAGAACATGCGTCGTAAACGCATCGGCCATTACGAGAACGTCGCGATGAAAATGCACCGTGCCCTTTGGCTGTCCGGTCGTGCCGGATGTGAATGCAATCAGACACACGTCGTCACGATGACTAGGATGCGCCGCGAATTCACTCGGCTTGTGCCGGGCGCGCGATTCGAGCGCATCTTCCGATGAATCATTGAAGTAAATGACCGACTTCAGATCGCGCGCGTAGTGTTCTCCGTTCGGATTTCGCGTCGCTTCAAGTTCCTGCTTGAGCCGGATGTCGCACAGTGCAACACCAACTCTGGCCTTGTCGATCATCTGCTTCAGCTCGCGCGCTCGAAGCAGCGGCATCGAACCCACCGCGATCAACCCTGCCTTGACGACCGCAAGCCAGCTGGCAGCGAGCATTGGCGTGTTCGGCGCTCGCAGCAACACGCGGTTGCCGGGTACCAGCTTCAAGTCGTCGATCAGCACATGCGCGATGCGGTTGACCTGTGCCTGCAGCTGCGCATACGTACACGACAGCGGTTTGCCATCGATCAAAGCGGTGATGGCCGGGCGCGCACCATTGCCCGCATCGATCTGTCGATCGAGCAACTCGGTCACACAGTTAATTCGATCCGGATACCGATACTCGGGGCGATCGAACAAAAACTCGGGCCACTCGGTTTTTGGTGGCAGATGGTCGCGTGCGAAGGTATCGGCCACCCGCATGTTCGGCGCTAACGGCGGCTAATCGATCTTTGCGTTTGAAGCCTTGACCACTTTCGTCCACTTTTCGATTTCGGCGCGAATGAACGCTGCGAATTGATCGGGAGTGTTGCCGCCGGGCTGCGCGCCTTGTGCAACGAAACGCTCACGCACTTCGGGAACAGCGAGTGCCTTCGTTACGTCGGACTGAATCTTGTCGACGATCGCGCGTGAGGTTCCGGCCGGCGCAAAGAGTCCAAACCATGAGCTCGCGTCGAATCCTTTCAGGTTCGCCGCCTCTTCGATTGTCGGCGTGTCGGGAAGCGCAGGCGATCGTTCACGCGATGTCACTGCCAGCGCCTTCAATCGGCCGCTCTTGATATGCGGCAGTGCTGACGGCAGGTTGTCAAACATTACGTTCGTGTTGCCCGCCAGCAAATCGGTGAGTGCAGGTGCTGACCCGCGATACGGCAAGTGCACCATGTATGTGCCCGTCATCGTTTTGAACAGCTCGCCAGTCAAATGAATCGACGTGCCGTTGCCGCTCGATGCCATGTTCAGTTGCCCCGGCCGCGCTTTTGCGTACGCGATGAATTCGTTGACGGTGTTAACCGGTACTTTTGAGTTGACGACCATTACGTTTGGCACGCCCGCCGCAAGCGTGATCGGGGCGAAGTCCTTGACCGCGTCGAACGGCATCTTGTTGCCGCTCTGCGCAAACAGCGCCGCATTAATAGAATGCGTGCCGACGGTGCCCATCAGTAGCGTGTAGCCGTCGTTCGGGCTCTTCGCGACCGCATCCGCGCCGACATTACCGCCCGCTCCTGCACGATTCTCGACGACGACTGGTTGCTGCCACATCTTCTGTAACTCGGCGCCGAGCGAGCGCGCCACGATGTCCGTAGTGCCTCCCGGCGGGAACGGCACGATGATGCGCACCGGTTTTGATGGCCAGCTCTGCGCTTGCGCGGTTAGCGAAGAAATAGCGAATGCAGCCGCCGTCAACAAACGCAACACTGAAAAACACTGCATTTCTAGCTCCTGGAAAGTTGTGGGCGAAGTCTGCCTCCGCGGTGGTCATTCGTCTATGCTGGCCGCAGCATGGCGAAGTTCATTCTGGCGCTTGACCAAGGGACAACCAGCTCTCGAGCAATCGTATTCGATCGCCGAGGGCAGATCATTTCCACCGCGCAGCGGGAGTTTCGGCAGATTTTTCCGCAACCGGGATGGGTCGAGCACGATGCTGCCGAAATCTGGTCGACCCAACTGCACTGTGCGAACTCCGCGCTACGGCAGGCCGGCGCCAGCGCACGCGATGTCGCAGCGATTGGTGTAACGAATCAGCGCGAGACGACTGTCATTTGGGATCGGGCTACCGGCGCTCCGATCGCAAACGCCATCGTCTGGCAGGACCGCCGCACTGCCGAGCGATGCAGGGAGCTACGCAAGCAGGGCCTCGAGTCCGGCGTGACCGAGCAAACCGGGCTGGTGCTCGATCCGTACTTCTCAGCGACAAAGATCGAATGGCTGCTCGACCACGTGCCCGGAGCGCGAGCGCGTGCTGCACGCGGCGAACTGGCATTCGGCACGATCGATACGTGGCTGATCTGGAATCTCACCGGCGGCGCGGAGCACGTCACCGATGTTAGTAATGCGTCTCGCACGCTCTTGCTCGATCTTCATTCGCTTGGATGGAGTGACAAGCTGCTCGACCTGTTCAGCGTGCCGCGCTCGTTGTTGCCGCGCGTAGTTGCGTCGAGCGAAGTGATCGGGACCACAGTGCCGCAGCTTTTCGGTGAGTCGATTGCCATCGGTGGCAACGCCGGCGATCAACAAGCCGCGACGTTTGGCCAGGCGTGTTTCGGCGTCGGGATGGCGAAGAATACGATCGGCACCGGTGCTTTCATGCTGATGAATGTCGGCGCGCGGCCTCAGGCGTCAGAGAATCGGCTGTTGGCCACCGTAGGTTGGCGGTTAAGGGATCCGGCGAGCACTGCGTACATGCTTGAAGGCAGCGTCTTCGTAGCGGGTGCGGTGGTGCAGTGGCTACGTGATGGGCTCGGGCTGTTTGCGCGTTCCGACGATGTCGAAGCTCTCGCGCGACAGGTCGATGATCATGGCGACGTGTTTCTGGTGCCTGGGTTTGCCGGCCTCGGTGCGCCGCACTGGGATGCGGAGGCACGCGGCACAATCGTAGGGTTGACGCGCGGAACCTCGAAGGCGCACATCGCACGCGCCGCTCTGCAGTCGATCGCGTTTCAGTCGGCCGACGTATTGGCGGCGATGCAGCGCGATGCCCATCAGCCTTTAACCGAAGTAAGGGTCGATGGCGGCGCGGCAAAGAATGACTTGCTGCTGCAGTTCCAGGCGGACATCACGGGGGTGCCCGTCGTGCGCCCCCAAGTGACGGAGACAACTGCGCTCGGCGCGGCGTATCTCGCCGGACTGGCGACGCATTTCTGGAGCGGTCTCGAAGAAATTTCGAATCTGTGGCGCGCCGAGCGGCGCTTCGAGCCTGCGATGCAGGCCTCGCAACGCGACGAGCTGATCGCTCGGTGGCATAAGGCGGTCGAGCGTTCCCGAGCTTGGGCGTGACGCGCCGCATGGTGATTGAGCGCGAGCGATTGCTCGCACAGTTGCGGGAATCGCGCGAGTGGGACGTGGTTGTCATCGGCGGCGGAGCAACCGGCCTTGGCATCGCAGTCGATGCGGCGGCGCGCGGCTTTCGGACCGTTCTAATCGAGGCGCGCGACTTTGCGAGCGGAACGTCGAGCCGCAGCACGAAGTTGATCCACGGGGGCGTGCGCTATCTCGCACAGGGCAACTTGAAGCTCGTGCGCGAGGCGCTGTACGAGCGCGCGCTGCTGCTCGCGAATGCGTCGGCGCTGGTGCGACCGCTCAAATTTATCGTTCCGTGTTACCGGCCATTTGAGCGCGAGGTGATGCGCATGGGCCTCGGCGTCTACGACGCGCTTGCAGGCAAGCAGGGCATCGGCGATACGCACTGGCTATCGCGTGAAGAGACGATCGTGCAGTTACCCGGCGTCAAACGCGACGGTCTGCGTGGTGGCGTCGCTTACTGGGACGCGCAATTCGACGATGCACGCGTGGCGATCGCTCTGATGCGCACTGCCGTGCGACTTGGAGCTGTGGCAATCAATTACGTCGAAGCTGATGAATTCAAAAAAGACGGTGGGCGCGTCAGCGCAATCGTTACGCACGACGTCCATACTAAAGAGCGTTTTGAATTGCGCGCCAAGGTGATCTTCAACGCAAGCGGCGTGTGGGCCGATGAGCTGCGTCGGCGGGCTGATCGTTCTGTTGCTGCGCTGACCGCAACCAGCCGCGGGTCGCATGTGGTGCTGCCTGCATCATTTCTGCCTGGCTCAACCGGGATGATGATTCCGAGGACCGCCGATGGCCGTGTTCTGTTCGCGATTCCATGGCAGGAGCACGTGATGATCGGAACAACCGACGTCGCGGCCGATGGTGCGTCATGGCAGCCGCAGGCATCGGATGCTGAAGTTCAGTTCATTCTTGAGACCGCGCGCAGCTATCTGCAATCACCGCCTGCCGAGAGCGACGTTCTAGCGACGTTTGCGGGACTGCGCCCGCTGTTCTTTCCGCGCGCCGCGAACGAAGCGAAAGCAACCAAAAAAATCTCGCGCGAGCATGCCATCGTGGTCGAACACGAGAATCTGGTCACTGTGATCGGCGGCAAGTGGACGACCTATCGAAAGATGGCGCTCGACGCGATCGATCAGGCGATCAGTATTGGGTTGCTCGCTGAGCGACCATGCACAACCGCTGCGTTGAAGCTTGACGTTGATGATCAGATTGAAGCTGCTTGTCGGACGGCGCAGCGTGCCGCGCTGGAGCAGCGAGACGATCGTGAGATCGAAGAGTTCGTCCGACTGTCCGCGCGGTATGAGCAGGCTAGAACAGCCGAAGATGTAATGGCGCGTCGGCTCCGGGTCGCATCCCTGGACCGCAAAGCAGCCGCGCGACTAACACCGCTCGTCAGCGCTGCGCTATCAGCTCGATCTGCCTGAGGCGCGCAAAAAAAAGCCACTCGATCGAGTGGCCTTAATGGTAAGAAGTTGTTAAGACCTAGAACAGGTGACGGATACCCATTGTGTACTGCTTACGGTCGAATGTTGAGCGCGCGAGATCAGTGGTCACGCCCGTCGCCAAATTGGTGCTTGGTAGGTCTTCGTCGCTGTCCGAGTAATTGATGTACAGGTTGGTGCGGCGTGACAACGGGTACGTGTACGCGATGCCCCATACCGTCCGGTCGCGTTCGCGACTGAACTGGTTGGTCGGCGTCGCAACAGGACCCAAGACAACGTTGGTGCTATCGCCGTTGCGGTCCTGGTACGACCCCAGAATGGCTGCCGCCGAACAGAGGCACGCTTACCCCGACCATCCAGGCATCGGCGTCGGCACCGGCGTCGGGCTGCAGGCCGATCCCTGCCGTGTAGTAAACATGGTCTTCCTTGGCGTAGGCTCCATGAAGCTTCAGGAACTTCAGATCAAACGTGGCACCAATTTGGAGCTGCTTCTGATCCGAGGCGCCTCCCGAGATCAGCGGAGTGGCGGCCGTACCCACTAATGGAGCTGGCTCGAGCTGGTCGTACGTCAGCGCGACATAGAACGGACCTCCGCCCCACGAAACGCCGGTGAACAAGACCTTATTGTTGTTGCCGCTGCCCGCCGCTTCCTGCCCGGCCGCATTGAACGAGTAGCCGACACCGAACTTGAAGCCGCCCCAAGAGGGCGACTGATACAGCACGGAATTGTCTAGGCGCTGTGAGCCGGAGGTGTTAAACGTCGAGCCCAGCGAGGAATCACCGAAACCGGTGCCGAACGGATCGACAATGCCGAACATGTCGAAGGAACCGGTGCCCGATGAAAATGTTGCGATTCGGCCACCTACTAAGGTGCCCCAGCCACCGGACAAACCGCCCCACGCTTGACGGCCGAACAACCGGCCGCCTTGAGCCTGCGTCCCATCATCAATGTTGAACCCGCCCTCGAGCGTGAAGACCGCGTTCAAATTGGGGGACAGCGCTTCCGAACCGCGAATGCCCCAGCGGTTGCCAGATTGATGACCGCCGTTAATGCCGCTGGTAGAGGACGCACCGCTGACATCCGGATCGTTGTATTGATAGTTGACATCGATGATGCCGTACAGCGTTACGTTCGACTGTGCGAGCGCAGCGCCTGAGAAAGCACCGAATACGGCCAGTGCTATCAGATTCTTTTTCATTTAAAGCTCTCCTAGCTGGTGATGGGATTTCTTTTACGCCACGGCCCCGCACGAGCCGCCACGCGAATGAAGCGCTCCCCTAAGGAAGTTGAACAGATTCTTTCAGAGGAGCCATGACAAGGCAAAGAAACCCTGCGAAAACTCCCGAATTTAAGTAATGCGTGTTGCAGTCAGACAACAGCCGAAACGGGGCCGTAAGAATTGCCTGTTCGACGGCCCCGTATAACTGTTGCAGTTCAATCAAAAACTATGGCGCATTCCCAACTGAAGCGCACGCGCATCTTCGCCGGGTCCGGTGGTCCAGCCGGTCGCGTACCCGGCCGATTGCAGGCTCATGCGCGACTGATCACTGTTGTCCATGAAAGCGGCGGCTGCATACAGTTGCGTACGGCGTGAAAAGTCATAGAAGTACGCGACACCGTAATGACTGGCCTTGGCATCTTGCGTTGCCCAGGCCGAACGGCCATCGTCCTTGCCGTAGTTATAGACGCCATACAGCGTGCTGTTGCCGAAGCGCCACGACGCTCCGAAGTGATACGCCTTCGAGTCGGTGGGTCCAACCAGACCGCGCATCGTGTCGATGTCGTAGGGGTTGAGCTGCAGACCACCCAGGAGTCCGGCGATCGCCGCCAGGCTTCCCCGCCGGCTGAAATCACCACGTTCTGAATGTCGGCCGGTTGCAGAATGGGATTCTCGTTCTCGCGCTGCAGGTACTGGGCGTACAGCCTGACCGGCCCGAATCCAACGTAACCGCCGGCGTTCAATAGCTTCAGGCCGGTTCTCTTCTGCGGGCTGGCTCCGGTATTGAACGGAACCACGTTGTCGTGGTTGTAGCCGATACCGACGCCCCACCTTTCTGCGTTGTATTGCAGGTTGCCGCCGTAAAAGTCATCGCCGCTTTGCGGCGAGGTAGCCCGCTCATTGCGCTGCCCTTCGGAACCACCAAACCCGTACATCGCCGACGCGGTGAAGCCTCGCAGCTCGATGCGGTATTGCACGGAGTTGTTGGCGCGGATCTTCAGCGTGTTGAAGCCCTGCCCAAAGTGCAACGCAGTCTGATCGCCCATCACGTTGAATTTGTTCAGGACTTCGTACGCGGGCGTGTACTGCCGGCCGAGGAAAAAGCCGCCCACAGGAGTTACTAGACCCCCCCACGCTTGGCGATCAAACAACGCGCCAACTGAGTTCACCCCCGTGATCGACTGCAGCAAGAAGTTATTGACTGCGTTCAAACCACCAACCACGGTCGGCTGTAAGGCCGCGGGCACTTGGACCGCCGGTGGCGTCGTCACGAAGGCGACGCCCGGACACACGGTGGGTGCGGTGGCGGGTGCATCGTTGGCGCGACACCAATAAAGCGCGCCGTTGTTGCTCGTGCTGCCGGTATCTGCCTCAATCCTGCTCTCCAGCGTGAACAAGGCGCGCCATCCGGGCCTCAACTCTTCGGAACCACGGATACCCCAGCGCGATCCGGCCGAGATTCCGCTTTGAAGGCGCGTGGCGTCTATGCTGCCGACGTCGAGATTTTCGATGCCTACGTCGACAATGCCGTACAGCGTGATCGAGCTTTGCGCATGGGCGGCAACTGGAAATGCGCATGCAAGCGCCACCGTCAACAGACTCTTCCGCATTCCTGTCTCCTGGCTCTTTATGTTTTTAGTGCTCTAGTCGAGCAAACCGGTGCGAGAATAACGCCGCACCTGTGCGATTTCGATGCCCTCGATCGCGCAGCAATCGATTTCGTGCCATTTACGCAACACCAATGACACCGCCGCGATTGAGCCCAGTTGATCAGTTGATCGCAGCGGCAGACCGTGCGCTGCGAACACTTGCGTCAGATCCGCTGGCCACACGCGCCAGTCCTGCCAATGCTGTGTCCATAGACGGCGCGTCGCTGTCGGAGCGCGAGCGACGCGAGGCTGCTGCGCTGATGCGCGTCAATCATGTCGGCGAGGTTTGTGCGCAAGCGATGTACGACGCGCAGGCGCTTGCTGCAACCGAGCCGGAATTGCGCGAAAAGTTTGTTAGCGCTGCGCAGGAGGAGGCCGACCATCTCGCCTGGACGCGCCAACGAATCCACCAGCTAGGGGGCCGCACCAGCTTGCTGAACCCTTTGTGGTACGCCGGAGCATTTGCGATTGGCACCGCGGCGGCGAGGATGGGCGACCGAGTGAGCCTCGGCTTTCTTGCCGAAACAGAACGGCAGGTCGAACGGCATTTGCAGAGCCACCTCGAGCGATTACCGGCGGCTGACCTTGAGTCGCGCGCGATCGTCGCGCAGATGAAGCGCGAGGAAGCGCAGCATGCCGACTCCGCGGTTGACAGAGGCGCAGCCACGCTGCCGTATCCCGCGCGCCTGGCGATGCGGCTCGCAGCACGGCTGATGACGAAGACCGCGCACTACCTGTGAAACCTAGACCTCTTCGATTTGCACCGAATGGGTAATCGTGGCGGTTTTGGCGAGCATGGCAGTCGCCGAACAATATTTCTCGTGTGAAAGCTGTACGGCGCGCAGTACTGCCTCGCGACTCAGCGCGGTTCCACGCACGGTAAATTGCATATCGATACGCGTGAAGACCTTGGGATCTTCGGGTGCGCGCTCGGCGCTTAGCTGCACCGTGCAGCCGCTCACCCGATGCCGACCGCGCTGCAGGATCAACACGACGTCATACGCAGCACAGCCACCGGTCCCTGCAAGAAGCATTTCCATGGGGCGGGGGGCCAGATTGCGCCCGCCGCCATCGGGTGCGCCATCCATGGCTACGGAATGGCCGCTTCCCGTCTCCGCTATGAAGCTCATTCCTTCACCGGTCCACCGCACGGAACACTGCAAGATTTCGTTCCTCCATCACACTGCTGCGGCGACGCAACAGTTGCCTTGCGAAGCAGCTCAGCAGCGGTTCTAGCGCCTAAATCATTGATTATTAGGTTTTGTTATCGCATTCGATGCCATTGAAATTTATTATGAGCGTGGTTTTGCCTTGCGCTGCACCAATGTCGTGAGATACTGCGAACTTGTCTCCTCCACCCTTATCGGTGGTTTCGGCCCAGACCCTTCGTCTGGGCCGTTTTTTTAGGCCGCCTTGCGTCGCAACCCCTTGAACGAATAGAATTTCGGGTTCCGCTGCGTCCGCACCGAGTATTGAGCGCTCCATGAAAACGTTTTCTGCAAAGCACCACGAGGTTCGACGGGACTGGCTGCTCGTCGACGGTAACGAAAAAGTAGTAGGCCGTCTTGCCAGCCAAATCGCGCTCCGCCTGCGCGGCAAGCACAAGCCAGAGTACACGCCCCACGTTGATACCGGCGATTACATTGTCGTGGTCAACGCGGCGAAGCTTCGCATGACCGGCAATAAAAGCGAAGACAAGACTTACTACCGTCACAGCGGTTATCCGGGTGGCGTCTACGAGACGAACTTCAAGAAAATGCAGGAGCGTTTTCCGGGTCGCGCGTTGCATCTCGCGGTGAAGGGCATGCTTCCTAAGGGCCCCCTTGGTTACGCGATGATCAAGAAGCTGAAAATCTACGCAACGGACGAGCACCCGCACACTGCACAACAGCCCAAGGCTCTCGAAATCTAATGCGAACGTCGACAACGAGCGCTAACGAACGATTGGTACAAACATGATCGGCAATTACAACTATGGAACCGGGCGCCGCAAGAGTTCGGTCGCGCGCGTATTCATCAAGCGAGGCACTGGCGCGATCGTGATCAACGGCCGCTCGATCGACGAATATTTCCAGCGCGAAACGGGCCGCATGATCGCGCGGCAGCCGCTGGCGCTGACCAATCACATCTCGACGTTCGATGTGCAAGTCAACGTTCATGGTGGCGGCGAATCCGGCCAGGCCGGTGCGGTGCGCCATGGCATCGCGCGGGCCTTGATCGACTATGACGAAACGTTGAAGCCCGCGCTGTCTGGTGCAGGCCTGGTTACGCGTGACGCGCGCGAAGTCGAGCGCAAGAAGGTCGGTTTCCGCAAGGCACGGCGTCGCAAGCAATTCTCGAAGCGATAGGACGAGCGCGCTATCGGCGCGTCTCGGATCACTCTTAAGTACTCAGCCCTGTTTTGGGGATGCGTGTTTGCGATACATCCAATCGCGGCACGATCTCGGTCGTTGCCCGCCCTATACTGCTCGCGGGAGAAGTTGGGGCGACGGCGTGTTGCGAAGCTGCTTCTCCTGACCGGACGCTAGGCGTGGGTCGGGTGCACGGGAGGCCTGCTTTGCATCAATCTGCCTGCTCAATCGGATGAGACGAAAGCGTTGGTTGCGCAGCAACCCTGCCAACGCGATGCGAGTCGCCGTTCGTAGCGAGCTTCCATGGCGCGCGAAGGCGATGCTTCTGCTGGCGGCGATGCTGATCGTTGGGCTGATCGTCGCCGCTGCGCTGGTCGCGTTCGGCAGTCGCCCTTCGGTGCCGTTGGAAGTGGGCATGCTGTCGGCGGAGATCGAGCGGCTGACGGCCGACGCGAAACAGGCGGTCGCCGAACGAGACAGCAAGCTTGCGCTACTAGTGCAGCTGGAAAATCAGCAGAAGATCGATCGTGCAGCGTCGGAGCAGGTGCAAGCTCAGCTGAAGGCTCTCGAAAACGAGAACGCGCGTTTGAAAGAAGACCTGGCGTTTTTCGAAAGCCTGCTTCCTACTCCAAGCAATGCGAAGGGCGTTGTCATTCGCAGCTTCCGGCTGCAGGCCTTGAACGACTCTGAGCGCGACAGTGGCAAGGAGCCGGTCAGAAAAGCGAGTCGCAAACCTGGAGATGAACCGCAGGCATTGCGTTATCGGCTGTTGGTTCAGCAAAGCGGCCGACCCGAGCGCGATTTTGTTGGTGCGGTGTCACTGACGGTCAGCTTGCAGCAGGGTGGCCGTCCATGGGTTCTGCAGCTACCGGACTCCACAATTCCCGATGCCGGCCCGCCGCCGTTGGCGTTTCGGCATTACCAGCGCGTAGAAGGAACCTTTGAGCTTCCCGAAGGAGCGGTCGTGCGATCGGTACTCGTGAAGATCCAGTCAAACGGTGAAGTCCGCGCGCAGCAAACTTTCACGATGTGAGGTAACCATGTTCGGAAACAAATCGGTAGCACCGCATACGATCGGCACATTGATAGGCAATGGTACGACCGTGGAAGGCAACGTGTCGTACTCGGGCGGCCTGCGCATCGATGGCATGGTCAAGGGCAACGTCCGCTGCGCGACCGGTGACGCGTGCATGGTCGTCGTCAGCGAATTAGGCCACGTCGAAGGCGAAGTGCATGCCGCACACCTGGCCGTGTCGGGCCGCATCACCGGGCCCGTGCACGTAACGGAGTTGCTCGAGCTGCAGCCGAAGGCGCGCGTCACCGGCGATGTTTACTACCGGGCAATCGAGATCCATCAAGGCGCGGTAGTGGAGGGCCGATTGATCTATCAGGCGTCCGAACGGTCAAATAAGGGACCTGCGACGTTGAAATTGGCCGCCGGCGGCGCCACTTTAGAGAACTGAGACGGGTCCCGAGCGCCTATAATTGCAGCACTGCTGGACGGCAAGACACAAATTGGAGTTTCGCTATGAACGCTATGGTCGAAATGCCGGCACCGTTGGTTTTCACCGACGCTGCGGCGGCCAAAGTCAAAAACCTGATTGAAGAGGAAGGTAATGCCGACCTGAAGCTGCGCGTGTTCGTGCAGGGCGGCGGCTGTTCGGGTTTTCAGTACGGCTTTACGTTCGATGAGGTGGTCAATGAAGACGACGCCTCGATGGAAAAAAACGGGGTTACGCTGCTTATTGACTCGATGAGCTATCAGTACCTGGTGGGCGCCGAGATCGACTACAAAGAAGACCTGGAGGGCGCACAGTTCGTCATCAAGAATCCGAACGCCACCACGACATGCGGTTGCGGGTCCTCGTTTTCAGCCTAACGATTGCTTGAACATGAAAAGGCGCCTACGGGCGCCTTTTTTGTAGCCGGTGCGATTCGTTGGTGCGGTTCTGGCTGCCTACTTGGGATAAAGCGCACCGAGAATCCTTTCGCCGCGTGCACCGGTCACGCTGGGAACATTTCCGGCCACGCCGCTGACATGCGCATGGGCAAGCCACGCGAAGGCGAGTGCTTCGACCTGATCGGGCTCGACACCGAGCGCTGCAGAACCGATCACCGCGCGCGGCGCACACGCGGTTTCAAGCATGCGAAGGAAGGTCGCATTGCGTGCACCTCCCCCGCAGACGACCACATCGTCTGCTTGCGAAAACCATGCATCAATCGCGCGCCCGATCGCGGTAGCGCTTAGACATGTCAACGTAGCGAGCACGGTCGCAGGCTCGACGTCGCGGTTCTGCAGGGCTCGCTCGAGCCATGCGGGTGAGAACAGCTCCCGCCCGCTGCTCTTCGGCGGCGACGTGGCGAAGAACGGTTCGGCGAGCAAGGCATCGAGCAGGCGCCCGTCGACGGAGGCCGACGCCGCAATCGCACCATCGCGATCGAACGGCGTTGCAAAGTGCTTTTGAGCCCAGTGGTCGAGCAACAAATTTCCCGGGCCGATATCGAAGCCGATCACGCGGCTATTTTCTCCAGCCCTCGGTAATCCGGTCAGATTGCTTATACCGCCTACATTGACGACGGCGCGCGGTGCTTGCCCGCTGAAGGCGGCAATATGGAACAACGAGGCGAGCGGAGCGCCATGGCCCCCGGCTGCGACGTCGCGGCTTCGAAAGTCGGCAACGACGTCGATTCCTGACAGCTCGGCCAGCAGCGCCGGCGCGTTCAGTTGGACGCTGAAACCCAACAGTGGTCTGTGCCGCACGGTTTGCCCATGCGCTCCGATGGCGCGTACCGCTGCGCGTGCGACACCCGCGCTTCGCAACACGTCATCCACCGCGTCAGCGTAGACATGGGCCAACTCACCAGCAGCGATGCCGAAGCGCTCAATTTCGTCGGGGCCCGCAGTGCATAGCGACGTTAACGAGTTGCGTAGCTCGTTGGTGAACGGACGATAGGCGTGAGCCAGTGACCTCGGCGGCGTTCGAGCGCAGTCGGCGAGAACGGCATCGACACCGTCCAGGCTCGTGCCAGACATTAAGCCGATAAAAAGCAAAGCGGCTACACGCCGTTAGCGCGGGCGGTCGAGGGCGATGCTTACGCGCTCCAGCAGCGACAGCTGCGCGCGCAATGGAGCCGAGGTAAGCGCAAAGTGTTGCAACTGCGACGCGGCGAGCGGCTCGGCTGTCGGAAGTTCGGCCGTTAATGGATTGACCTGCTGGTCGTGCACTTTCAACTCGAAGTGCAGATGCGGGCCGGTCGCCCATCCTGTCATCCCCACGGTGCCGACAGAGTCGCCCTGGCTGATGCGAAGACCCTGACGCAGGCCGGCTGCGACCGTTTGCAGATGCGCATACAGCGTCGCATGCTTGCCGTCATGCCGAATCTCGACGACGTTGCCGTAACCACGTTGCCAACCGGCAAAGGTGACCACGCCTTCAGCGATCGAGCGCACATTCGTACCAGCTGCCGCTGCATAGTCAACTCCGCGATGCGCGGCGTCATATCCGAAAATAGGATGCGTGCGGCTGCTGCTGAAACCCGAACTAACGCGCGTGTACTCGAGTGGAGAGCGCAGGAATGCCTGCTTCAAACTGCGGCCGTCGGCTGCGTAGAAGCCGCCGTGTTTGCTGCCGTTCGCGAACCAGTAAGCGGAGACGCGCTTGCCCGCATTTTCCAGCTCGACTGCCAGCAGCCGGCCTGCGCGCAGGAACTCTCCGGACGCGTACAAAGATTCGTAGATCACCCGGAACCGGGCGCCCCGCCGTAGATCGCGATGAAAATCGATCTCGCTTTCGAGCGAATCGATCATCTGCTGTGCAACAGCGTCAGGAATTTCCGCTTCATCGGCTGCGCCGAAAAGCGAAACGCGTACCTCGCCGCTCTTAAGCTCGACGCGGCGCTCGAGCGCCACATCCGCCTCGACGGCACGAAAGCCCGATGGCACTGTCGGTGCTTCGGTCGATCGTCAGGATTCGAGTGGTAGCAAGAGCTCCGTCAAGATCACCCGCACCGTGCACTTTTAGCCAGCGCAGTGCGCCCTCGGACGTGATGCTGGCTTGAACGAAACGCCCGGGTGCCAGTCGCAGCAACGGCCGCGCCGACGCATCGGTCTGGGCAAAGCGCAATGCGACCGCATCTGCAATACCCAGCCGGCCGAACAAAGCCGCGAGCGTCTCGCCACGCTGCACGCGCGCTTCTCGCAGATGCGTGTCCTCTTGCGCGAGCAGGTGCGTAACCTGGTCAGCGATCGAAGGCGTCGTTACGCTTTCGACCACCCGCTGTGTTTGCGATTGATCGAGCTCGAAAGCAGCGGGTACGGCTGCCAAGGCAGCGAGTGCTGCAGACAGAGGCAGCAGTGAAAAGACCGCTGCCAGCTCTATGCGCTTACGCTTGGCCCGTTCTACCTGTTTCCACCGCCGCGATACCAACCGAAACCCGAGTCGGGTGTCGTCTGCAAAAAGTGCAAGTCGTTTGGATAGAATCGACAATGACATCCACCAAAAATAATTTTGTCGTTACAAAAAAGCGCACGCGTCGGTGCGCTTTTTTATCGAGGGCGCGAGTATAGCCCGGCAATCCTGCGTCATGCCCTCAGGATAGAACCGCACGAGTACTGCAATGCAAGCGAAGAGCAAAATTTACACAGTCGGAGCCGAAGTCGAGCGCGCGCTGGCATTGGTCAAGCGTGGCAGCGACGAATTGCTGGTCGAGTCTGAATTCGCGCAAAAGCTTGCACGCTCCGAAGCGACCGGAAAACCATTGCGCTGCAAGCTGGGCCTCGATGCAACGGCGCCCGATCTGCACCTTGGCCACACGGTGGTGCTGAATAAGCTGCGACAGCTGCAGGATCTCGGTCATACCGTGATTTTTTTGATCGGTGATTTCACGGCGCTAATCGGCGATCCGTCAGGACGTAACACGACACGGCCGCCCTTATCCCGCGAACAGATTCAGGAGAATGCGAAGACCTATTTCGATCAAGCGGGGCTCGTGCTTCGGCGCGACAAGACTGAGATTCGCTACAACTCGGAGTGGTCCGAGCCACTCGGCGCAGCGGGCATGATCAAGCTCGCGGCGCACTACACGCTCGCCCGGTTGCTCGAGCGAGACGATTTCGCGACGCGCTATCGAGACAACACACCGATCGCGATGCACGAGCTGCTGTATCCGCTGATGCAGGGCTACGACTCGGTCGCGCTCGAATCGGATATCGAGCTTGGCGGCACCGACCAGCGTTTCAACCTGCTGGTGGGTCGCGAGCTGCAGCGTCACTACGGCCAGGAACCGCAGTGCATCCTGACGATGCCGCTGCTCGAGGGGCTGGACGGCGTCGAGAAGATGTCCAAAAGCAAGAACAACTACATCGGCATTACCGAGCCTGCGTTCGACATGTTTTCAAAAACGATGTCGATCTCTGATGAGCTGATGTGGCGTTGGTACGACCTATTGTCACTGCGTTCGAACGAAGAGATCGAAGGCCTGAAAAAGCAGACTCGCGAAGGACGCAATCCGCGCGATGTCAAACGCCTACTGGCAAAGGAGATCGTGGCGCGGTTTCACTCTGAGCAGGCCGCCGAGTTGGCGGCGTTCGAGTTCATGGCGCGCTTCAAGGCAGGTGCGATCCCGAACGATATGCCAGAGGTGACGGTGGCCGGAGGCGAGAGCGGCGTAGCAATCGCCACGCTGCTGAAGCAAGCCGGGCTTGCAGCATCAACGAGCGAAGCGATCCGCAGCATCGAACAGGGTGGAGTGAAAATCGACGGCGAAAAAGTCAGCGATCGTGCGTTAGTCGTTAAGCGGGGGACGTACGTGGTGCAGATTGGCAAGCGTAGATGGGCGCGAGTTACGGTCGAATAGTTGGTTGCAGCGGCGCGAGCAGCAGCGGCTGGCGCAGCTGCGCCGCCTACGTCGTCGGGCACTTCGTGCCGACCACTGCGGTACTCACAACGCCGGCGCAAAAAAGGGCTAAAGCGCTTTTTTGCTTAAAGCCCCGGCGTTGCTCCGCTCCTCGGGCGACGACGAAAAGGCGGCGCATCTGCGCCAGCCGCTGCTGTCGCGACATTGTCCCGATCTGAGATGTTTTTCTTTACCCCAACCAAGGGAACGGTGCCTGCGCAAGCGTTTGACGGCGCCGCGCTGCCTTGGGCGTCGTCGAGGAGCGGAGCCGAGCCGGGGCCTTTGAGCAAAACAGCGCTTTAGCCCTGTTTTGCGCCGGCTCGGCGAGTACCGCAGAGCAGGGTCGAAGACCCCGACGACTCAGGCAGCGCAGCGACGCCAAACGCTTGCGCGCCGCGACACCCAAGCCCTACGTCTTTAACACCCGCTCCGCAAAAACTCGCCTAAACGTTTCCCGCAGCGGCCGTACCTCAGCATTCGAGAACACTCCGCGCTGCGCCAGCTCGGCATGCAGCTGCGGCAATCGATAGTGTGGAACGGCGGGGAACAAGTGGTGCTCGACGTGATAGTTCACGTGGTGCGGGAACATCACGAAGCGCGCTAGCGGGCCGACCAGATTGGTACGCGCAGCCGTCAGCGGCGTTGAGAGATCAGTAACTGCGCCGTGTTCGCACACCGCCCGCAGCCGCAGAATCGGCGGGATGACGGTGGCCAGCGGCAGCGTCCACAGCACCAAGTATTTCGCCAGCGCCAGCGGGCCGCCTAACGTCAGGGCCACGATCGGTGCGCCGATATGAAACGCGACCACACCCCAGCGGTCACGCCGCGCCGCCGTCCTTAGCGCGGCCGATGTGTCGTCGAGCGGACGCTGCGCCTGCTGGGTGTCGGCGTTGATGGCCGGATTGCCGAAGAAGTAAGCGTACGTTTTCAATGCGGTCAACCCGCAGACGTCCTTCGCTAGCTTTTTCAGCAGATACACCTTGCCCCTTGGGTACCCGCCGTGCAATGCAATGTCGGGATCGACCTCGCCATAGAGGTTGTTGTGATGCAGCCGGTGAATCACCCGATAACTCATCATCGATACGCCGCCGATCGTTCCGACGAAGCGACCGATCGCGTCGTTGAGCCATCGATTTCCGTAAAGCCGGTAGTGCGCGGAGTCATGTGCCAACACGAACAACGCATGCTGCTGAATACCGATTACGAACACGGCGGGCAGCACAATCCACCACGTGAAGTGCGTCCATGCAACGCCCAGTACGAGCGCGATCGTGCCCAGGGTCGTTGCTATTGCAAACGTCGAGCGCCAGGCCGAGAGCCGGGTCAGCTCGGCCAGCGTTTCGGCTGGCAATAGCCGGCGCACTTGTCCCGCGTCGGCGCGCACTGCGCTTGCTGCCGTACCTCGCAAGTCGTCACGGAACTCTTCGCCCCGTCCTGCCGTTACCTCGGGTGTCATGACCTTGCAACAGTTCTGTCGCCTATTATGACCACCAATATAGGCTTCAGTTGCGCGTAGGAAAACCGATGAAACTCTCCAGCGATTCACTCGAAGACGGCAAGCCCATTCCGGCTGAGTTCGCGTTTTGCAAGACCGACCCGGCCAAGCACGCCACGCTGTCAGACAACCGAAATCCGCCCTTTGCCTGGGATGACGCTCCGGCGGGAACCAAGTCGTTCGTGCTGATTTGTCACGACGTCGATGTTCCAAGCAAGCCGGACGATCTGTTCAAGGAGGATCGGGAGATCCCGGCATCGTTGCCGCGCGTCGATTTCTATCACTGGGTCTTGGTGGATATCCCGCCGACGCAGCGAATGATCGGAGCGGGAAGCTATTCGAAAGAAGTGAAGCCGCGAGGTAAAAATGGGCCGGCGGCGCCAAACAACACACGGCACGGCGTGAACAGCTACACCGAATGGTTCGCCAGCGATCACGACATGAATGGCGACTACTTCGGCTACGACGGTCCATGCCCGCCGTGGAACGACTCTATCGTGCATCGCTACGTGTTCACACTGTATGCGCTCGATATTTCTCGCGTGCCCCTCGAAGGGAAGTTCACCGGGCCCGATGTGTTGAAGGCGATTGAAGGTCACGTCATTGCCAAGGCGCAGCTGACCGGTACTTACACGCTGAACCCCCGATTGGCGTAGGGCCGGCATGAAGACAAAGCTGCTGCTGATCCGGCACGGCGAGACCGCGTGGAACGCCGAGCACCGAATCCAGGGTCGGCTCGATATTCCGCTATCGCCGCGCGGCATCGTGCAGTCCGCCCGTCTGGCCGAATGCCTTGCCAACGAGCCGATTGAAGCGGTGTATTCAAGTGGCCAGTCGCGGGCCTGGCTGACGGCCGCGCCGCTGGCTGCACAGCTTGGTCTGCAAATCATTGCCGAGCCGCGATTGCGCGAGCGATGCTTTGGCATCTTTGAAGGGCTGACGCTCGACGAGATTGCCGAGCGCCATCCGGCCGAGTTCGTTAAGTGGCGCGAGCGCGATCCGGAGTGGCGACCTGACGGAGGCGAAAGCGGCCAGCAGCTAATCGATCGCGTGATGTCGGCGGTGAATGAGATCGGTGCCCGCCATACCGATCAAACCGTTGCACTTGTATCGCACGGTGGCGTGCTGGACGTCGTCTATCGCGCGGCTCGTGTTCTGCAATGGCACGCGCCGCGTGAGCACCAGATGCTCAATGCAGCGGTCAATCGACTGACCGCGTCTGCATCCGACTCGGCTGCGTTGGCACTTTCGATCGACCATTGGGGCGATGTCGCACATCTGCAGGAGTCGCGCGACGAGTTGGCGGTTTAGTGCTGTTCGGCCGACTGGCATAATTTCACCGCCATCCGGGGATCTGCTGATCCAATTCCGCGTGACTGGCGCCAGGGTGATAACACCCGGGAAGCGCGGAACTATTTCGCCGTACGCCTGGGCACGATGGCAAGTGATCGATTTTCCACTTGCAGCCTGCGCGAGGACGTCATGTTTAATCGAAGCACTCACACCCTGGAACGTATCGACCCCGACATCTCGTCGGCCATTGCAAACGAACACCGGCGCCAAGAGCAGCACATCGAGCTGATTGCGTCAGAGAACTACGCGAGTCCCGCGGTGCTCGCCGCGCAGGGAAGCCAGCTGACAAACAAATACGCCGAGGGCTATCCCGGAAAACGTTATTACGGCGGCTGTGAATATGTTGACGTTGCCGAAAGCCTCGCAATCGAACGCCTGAAGCAGTTGTTCGCCGTGCCTGGTGTGGAAATCTCGGCCAACGTACAGCCGCACTCGGGGGCGCAGGCAAACGGAGCCGTGTTTCTCGCGCTGCTTGCGCCCGGCGACACCATCATGGGTATGAGCCTGGCCGAAGGTGGCCATCTGACGCACGGCATGGCTCTAAACATCAGCGGCAAGTGGTTCAGGGTCATCAGCTACGGACTCAATGAGCGCGAGGAAATCGATTACGACGCATTGCGCGCGTTGGCGCAGCAGCACAAGCCGAAGTTGATCATCGCCGGTGCTTCCGCGTATTCACTGCGAATCGACTTCGAGCGCTTCGCGAACGTCGCGCGCGAAGTCGGCGCCTACTTGATGGTCGATATGGCGCACTATGCGGGCCTGATTGCTGCGGGCGAGTACCCGAGCCCGATACCACATGCCGACGTGATCACATCGACAACGCACAAAACGTTACGCGGCCCACGCGGTGGTTTGATACTGATGAAGCCGTCGCTCGAAAAAGCGATCAACTCGGCGGTGTTTCCTGGCTTGCAGGGCGGTCCGTTGATGCACGTGATCGCGGCCAAGGCGGTGGCGTTCAAGGAGGCGCTATCGCCGGACTTCAAGTCGTATCAGAAACAAGTGATGACAAACGCTCGTGTGATGGCCGAAACGCTGGTCAAACGCGGCATGCGGATCGTCTCAGGTCGCACTGAAAGTCATTTGATGCTGGTCGATCTGCGGGCGAAGAACATCACCGGCAAGGACGCCGAAGCGCTGCTTGGTGATGTACACATTACGATCAACAAGAATGCGATTCCAAAGGATCCGCAAAAACCAATGGTCACCAGCGGCATTCGGCTGGGTTCGCCTGCGATCACCACACGCGGGTTCGGCGAAGCCGAGGCAGCAAGGACGGCCGATCTGATCGCCGACATCCTCGAGAAGCCCGGCGACGCTGCCACGATTGATCGCGTCAAGCGCGAAGTCGCGGACCTCACGCAGCGGTTCCCTGTCTATGGGTAGCCCGTGAAGTGTCCGTTTTGTCAGTACGCGGACACGCAGGTGATCGACTCACGCGCGTCTGACGAAGGCGCGACCATTCGACGGCGCCGTAAATGCCTGTCGTGCGAAAAACGGTTTACGACCTATGAGCGCGTCGAGCTGGCCATGCCGACGATCATCAAGCGCGGTGGCGGGCGCGCCGACTACGACCGTGACAAGCTTCGTGCTTCGATGCAATTGTCGATGCGCAAGCGACCGGTTCCGCGCGAGGCCGTCGATGAAGCGATTGCACGTATTGAAGACAAGCTTCTGTCGTCGGCGCAACGCGAGCTGAAAAGCGAGAAGATCGGCGAATTGGTAATGCGCGAATTAAGGCGACTCGACAAGGTGGCCTACATTCGTTTTGCATCGGTCTATCGCAGCTTCGAGGACGTCGACGAATTTGCCGAAGTCGTGCGCGAAGTGCGACCGGCGAGAGCGGCGAAGCGGCCGAAGCGGCGCTAGCGCGCCGCCTTTTGTTTTCGCATACGAGTCTTTGCAGCGCTCGCGTGTCGAACAACGCTGCGTACACTTTGCGCGATGTACTCGGAGTCTGACCGCGAATTCATGTTGCGTGCGCTTGCCCTTGCGCAGCGCTCCGCGTTTCACGCCACTCCCAATCCGCGCGTCGGATGTGTGATCGTGCGAGACACACGAGTGCTCGGCGAAGGCTTTACGCAGCCGCCGGGCTCCAACCACGCCGAAGCTGAAGCCATCTTGGATGCCCGCCGCCATGGCCACGACGTTCGCGGCTCGACGGTCTACGTTTCGCTGGAGCCTTGCAGTCACTTTGGCCGAACGCCGCCGTGCGCCACCGCATTAACCGAAGCGAAAGTCGCAAGAGTCATCGCGGCCGTCGAAGACCCTAACCCGGTCGTGTCGGGCCGTGGGCTCGAGATGTTGCGCAACGGCGGCGTCGACGTGCGATGCGGCCTTCTGGAGCAGGAAGCGGCCGAGGTCAACGCGGGTTTTTTTTCGCGCATGACGCGCGGGCGACCATGGGTGCGATTAAAGATTGCTGCGAGTCTGGACGGCAAGACCGCACTCTCTAATGGAATTTCTCAATGGATCACGTCCGACGATGCGCGCCGCGATGGACACGCGTGGCGTGCCCGAGCGTGTGCGGTACTGACTGGTATCGGAACAGTCCAAGCCGATAATCCACAACTGAACGTGAGGCTGGTGGAAACGCCGCGTCAGCCAGTGAGAGTGCTGATCGACAGCCGGCTCGATGTGGACCCAGCCGCTCACATCTTCGACGGTGAAGGCTCAGTGCTGATCGCGTGCGCGGTGAGAAAACCTACGCTTGAAGCGGAGCTCGTGAAGCGCGGTGCCGAATTGATTCATTTGCCGGGCGAGCGCAACAAGGTTGACCTGAAGGCGCTGATGAAGGCGCTTGCCGCGCGCAGCATCAACGAAGTGCATGTGGAAGCCGGATTCAAGCTCAACGGGTCGATCATCAGTGCCGGACTGGCCGACGAACTGCTGGTGTACTTTGCGCCGAGTTTGCTGGGTGAAGCTCAGGGCATGGTGCATCTGCCGGCGCTGTCGGATCTCGCACAAGCGCACCGATTGAAATTTGTCGAAGTGGCGCAAGTCGGTGACGATGTTCGTATTCTGGCGCGTGTGATAGGAGCTATCTCGTGACCCCGTATGAGCTGCGTTGTCACCAAAACGGGATGGATGCTAGGCGTCGCGACGCCGCCAAGGCTGGACGCCTTGGCAAGGAGCGCAACGACGCAGACGCCCGTTTTGGTGGCAACCCCTCGGGGTGCGCGCGGTCATGCGGGGTTACGAGATAGCTCCTATGTTTACGGGAATCGTCGCGGGTGTTGGCCGCATCTTGGAAGTCGAGCGCCTGTCTGTTGATGGAGGGGTTCGACTCACCGTCGATGCGCGCGATGTGCCCGCGTTCGCCGCCGACGTTGGAGACAGTGTTGCGATCGCCGGCGCCTGCATGACGGCGATTCGTGTCGACGACGGCGTGTTTGCCGTCGACACCTCCCGGGAAAGCTTGGAACGAACGTCAGGCCTCGATGCACCGGGCGAGGTGAATATCGAAACATCGGTTCGGGTCGGAGACCCACTTGGCGGCCATCTGGTGGCTGGGCATGTCGATGGCGTCGGCGAGGTGATGTCCATGACGCAAGCGCATGAGTCGTGGCAGTTGATCGTGCGTGCGCCCGCGGAGTTGTCGAAATATTTCGCCTACAAAGGTTCGGTGGCGATCGACGGCGTCAGTCTGACTGTCAATCGCGTGATGGATAGTCCGCAAGGGTGTGAGTTTTCGGTCAACGTTATTCCCCACACGCATCGAGTCACGACGTTGCGCTCGTTGCGTGCAGGAAGTCGCGTCAATATCGAAGTCGACCTGATCGCGCGATACGTCGAGCGGATGCTGTCGCTCAAGTCCGGTGAAACCGCCAAAATCACACCCGCTCGTCCGCGCCTCGCCGTGCCAGACGTCGTTGCAAATGCTCGCCATAGTGCCGCTATGTCTGTGTTTGCGCCTAGTCTGGCACGCCGCTGCGGGCCGCTCAGGTGCGATTTGACGGTTTCACTGGACTGGAACCGCTTAAACTGCGCAGCCCAATCGCGAACCAAACGCAGACGCCATGCTGTCAGCCGTCCCGAGCCCTTCTAAACCGCCGCCGCGCCTTGCCACAACGGGCGAGCTGATCGAAGAGATACGGCGCGGCCACATTGTGGTGTTGGTCGACGACGAAGATCGCGAAAACGAGGGCGATCTCATCTTTGCGGCCGACTTCGTCACGCCTGAGAAGATCAACTTTCTAGCGAAAAATGGGCGCGGATTGATATGCATGCCCATTACCGCAGAGCATGCGACGCAGCTGCAGCTAACGCCGATGACTGTCAACAACCGCACCGTGCACGGAACCAACTTCACCGTTGCCATCGAGGCGGCTGATGGAATCAGCACCGGTATTTCGGCTGCCGATCGCGCTCATACCATCCATGTAGCCACGCGACCGCACGCCAAGCCGTCAGATCTGGTGCAGCCGGGCCACGTATTTCCATTGGTTGCTGCGCCAGGGGGCGTGCTGATGCGCGCGGGCCATACCGAAGCGTGCTGCGATCTCGCGCGACTGGCCGGTTTAAATCCGGCCGCTGTGCTGTGTGAGGTGATGAACGACGACGGCACGATGGCACGCCTGCCCGATTTACTGCCGTTTGCAGCCTCGCATGGGTTGCGCATCGGCACGATCGCCGATCTGATTCGTTATCGCGCCGCGAATGAATCATTGGTTGAACGCATTTGCACACGGCGTGTGGTGACATCCGTTGGCCAATTCGAGCTGATCGCTTACCGCGATCAGCCGAGCGGTGGTGCGCACCTTGCACTGGTACACGGCACCTTGACGCCCGAGCGTGAGGCTCTGGTGCGTGTTCACGAGCCGTTATCGGTCCTTGATCTTCTCGATGTACAGGCTTCGACGCACGCCTGGCCACTGCAGAAGGCGCTCGAGCGGATCGCGTGCAGCGATGGTGGCGTATTGGTGATGCTCAACTGCGGCGAAGCGTCCGAACAATTGTTCGCAAGGCTCGATGCCATCACGAGCGGTGCTGCCGAGGCGACGCGCTCCACGACGCAGGACCTGCGTACCTATGGTGTGGGGGCGCAGATCCTGCGCGATCTTGGCGTCCGTCGTATGAAGCTTCTGGCCAAGCCGCGCAAGATGCCTTCGATGGCCGGCTTCGGGCTGCAGGTCACCGGTTACCTCGAAGACTGACGGACGCCGGCGAGAAACCGAACGACAAATGGCCAAGGACTTCATTGCCCCGGATTTTGACGGCGATGATCTGCGCATCGGGCTGGTGCAGGCACGCTTCAACGAATGGGCAGGCCGTGCATTGGCCGAGGCGTGCATCAACGAGCTGATTACTCTCGGTGTCGACGAAGACGACATCACGCACATCACCGTGCCTGGGTCGCTGGAAATCCCACTGGCGCTCGCAAAGCTCGCGGCGACCGACGATTTCGATGCACTGATTGCGCTCGGCTGCGTGATTCGGGGCGACACGTATCACTTCGAAGTCGTCGCCAATGAGTCGGCGCGCGGCGTTGCCAGTGTTGCGCTCGAATACGGGGTGCCGATCGCGAATGCCATTTTGACGACCGATACCGACGAACAAGCGCGCACCCGCGTTGGTGAAAAAGGGCGCGACGCGGCCCGAACGGCCGTCGAAATGGCGAATTTGCTGTGGGCGCTGGCGGAAGACGGCGCCGCCGCAACCACCAGCGAAGAGTAGGTTCATTTGCACCCGTCAGGCCCGCCCGGCGGCTTAGCTCGGGCAACCAAGGGAAGCAGCCGAAGCGCACGACGCCGCGCGAGAGAGCTTGCGCTGCAAGGGCTGTATCAATGGCTACTCGCTGGCCGCGATGCCGCAACCATCGAAGCGCAGCCGTTGGATGATGGCGAAGCCCAGGCAGGAGCCGACGTCGCGCACTATCGGGAGTTACTCAGTGGCGCGATCGAGCACGCTGCAGACTTGCGCGCGCGCTTCGCTCCGCACCTCGACCGCTCTGTCGATGCGCTTTCGCCGGTCGAGCATGCGATTTTGCTGATCGCGACTTACGAAATGCAGTATCGGCTAGAAATTCCGTACCGCGTTGTGATCAACGAAGCCGTGGAACTCGCAAAGAATTTTGGCGGCACCGACGGCTTCCGTTACGTCAATGGAGTGCTCGATAAAGTTGCGGCGGCGCTGCGTCAGACCGAGGTCGCAGCCCGAAGCTGATCTCGAGGCTCACTTGACCCAGCGCCAACACGGTTCCGACATCCCGGTCGGCGAGTTCGACCTAATCGAGCGATTCTTCCAGCGTCCCACTTCTGTCGATCGATACGTCGCGCTCGGCATCGGCGACGATTGTGCGTTACTCACGGCCGGGCCGGGCGAGCAGTGGGCGGTGTCGACCGACACCTTGATCGAGGGAGTCCACTTCCTTTCGAGCGTAGATGCCGCCGCGCTGGGGCACAAATCGCTTGCCGTCAATCTTTCGGATCTTGCAGCATGCGGGGCTACCCCGCGCTGCTTCCTGCTCGCGATCGCATTGCCGCGTGTCGATGAAACGTGGCTCGCAAACTTCAGTCGTGGGTTGCATGCACTGGCCGATGCGCACCGCTGCGTGCTGGCGGGCGGTGACACGACCCGCTCGACGCATGGCGTGGCGATCACCATTACCGCGATGGGTACCGTGCCTTCGGGTTGCGCGCTTCTGCGATCGGGCGCGCGCGTCGGCGATGACATCTGGGTGTCGGGTCAGCTCGGCGATGCTGCTCTGGGCCTTGCGTTTCTCCGTAACGAAGTCAAGCTGCAACCGCTGGACGCAGACCAAGTGGTCGATCGTCTCGAGCGGCCGACGCCGCGCGTACAGCTGGGAGCGCGGTTGGTGGGCATTGCCAGCAGCGCGATCGACGTCTCGGATGGGCTCGCCGGCGATCTTCGGCACGTTCTGCGCGCATCAGGCGCCGGTGCGATCGTCAATTGGAACCATGTACCGCGCTCGTCGGTGCTACAGCAGCAGCCGATGCATATCCAGCAAAGATATGCGCTAACCGGTGGCGACGACTACGAGCTCGTCTTTACCGCGCCGGCGAATCGCCGGGCGGACGTGATTGCGGCGGCGGAAAACACGCGCGTTAGTCGTATCGGCACGGTAACAGCCACCGCCGATCTAGCCGTGCTGGACGAGAGCGGAGCGCCGGTAGACACTGGCAACGGCGCTTACGATCATTTCCGGCGCTAACGCCCGGCAAGTTGTGGTCGATGCGACTGATGCCGCGATTGCATTTGGCTGGATCCGTGCGCGAACGAATGTTTGAACGGGAGCTGCCGTTGGTATGACCGACACTTCGCAAGCGATCGAGCGGCTGGCACATCGGCTGGGATCAGCGCTCCGCGCACAGCACCTGGTTCTGGCGACAGCCGAGTCGTGCACCGCCGGCGGGGTCGCCTACGCAGTCACGATCGTGCCCGGATCGAGCGGCTGGTATGACCGTGGGTTCATCACCTACTCGAACGAAGCAAAGATGCAGATGCTTGGAGTCTCTGCTGCGTACTTGCGCGACTTTGGCGCGGTCAGCGAGCCGGTAGCGCGTGCCATGGCGCTTGGAGCGTTATCGCACGGTGCGCACGTGTCGCTCGCGGTGACAGGGATTGCAGGGCCTGAGGGGGGCTCCAGCAGTAAGCCGGTGGGCACCGTATGCTTTGCGTGGGCGATCCGGCGTGAGTCGTCGAGCGCGCCCTGGGTGCAGACGCGCACTGTCCACATCGCAGGCGATCGTAATGCGGTGCGCGCGCAAAGCATCGTTGTTGCACTCGAAACTCTGATCGGGTTGCTCGAGCAGCGAGAGGACATTTGAGCGTAGAACTGTTTTCGGGCTTTACGCAGCAAACGCGACGCGCCAACGGCATCGACCTTCACTTGCGGCTCGGCGGCAACGGGCCGCCGTTGCTGCTGTTGCACGGCTTTCCACAGACGCACGTGATCTGGCACAAGGTGGCGGCGCAACTCGCCCCGCGCTATACATTGGTGATGCCAGACCTGCGCGGCTACGGCGATTCGGGCAAGCCGCCAAGCGACGCCGATCACGCGCCGTACTCAAAGCGCGCGATGGCACTCGACGTAGCGGACTTGATGCGCTCGTTAGGATTCGAGCGCTTCTTTGTGTGCGGGCACGATCGTGGGGGGCGTGTTGCGCACCGGCTCGCGCTCGATCATCCGCAGTGCGTCTCGCATCTGATGGTGCTCGACATCTCGCCGACGTTGACGATGTACGAGCGTACGACGATGGATTTTGCGACGCTTTATTACCACTGGTTTTTTCTGATTCAACCCGAACCGCTCCCTGAAACGTTGATTGGGGCCAATCGGAGCTTTTATCTTCGCAACAAGCTCAGTGGCTGGGGATCGGTCGGCACCGGATTGTTCGATCCGCGAGCGCTGGCTGAGTATGAGCGTTGCTTTACGCCGGCGGCAATCCACGCGATGTGCGAAGACTATCGTGCCGCCGCGTCGATCGATCTCGAACACGACCGTGCTGACGTGAAGGCAGACAAGCGCGTTGAGTGCCCACTTAACGTCTTATGGGGTGAGCGAGGCGTCGTGAACAAGCTTTTCACGCCAATCAAGGACTGGCAGAGCCGATCGAGGGGCAGCGTCGTCGGTCGCACGATGCCGACTGGCCACTACATTCCGGAGGAGGCGCCTGAGTTGTTGAGTGCGCAGATGCAAGCGTTCTTCGTGGACTGATTTTGTAGACTTGCTGATGAGTCGCTTCGTGCCGCCAAGGATCGCCGGCGTTCTCGTTATCGACCGTATTGATGCTTCCCGCCTCAGGCACTGAGCGACTCACTGCTTCGTGCTAGACTCGCGCCGTCGAAGCGAAAAAGGTTTTCAATCGAAGATTTGAAGAAATATCCGCATAACTGCGTCGCGTTGGCCGGGCTGGCTGCCGCTGAACGCCCAGCGCATTTCATCGCGGCTGCGTTCGACTCTGCGCAAGTGTCCGCGCATCTTCCACATTGTCCAAAGTGACCGCCATGCCCCTTGAAGCCTTGATTTTGCTCGGCCTGATCACACTGAACGGCGTCTTCGCGATGTCCGAGATCGCGCTGGTGACCGCACGCCGTGCGCGGCTTCAGGTGCTGGTGGAAGAAGGCGATCGCGGCGCCGCCGCGGCAATGGCGCTCAATACCGAGCCGACGCGGTTCCTATCCACGATTCAGGTTGGGATCACGTCGATCGGCATCACGAGCGGTATTGTGGGCGAGGCTGCATTCGCGCAGCCGCTCAGCCAGTGGTTGATCGAGCTGGGGGTAAAGCCCGGAAACGCCAGTCTTGGCGCCACCGTGTTGGTGGTGGTCGTCATCACGTACGTGTCGATCGTGATCGGCGAGCTGGTTCCGAAGCGCCTCGGGCAAATATGGCCGGAAGCGATTGCACGCACCGTCGCACGGCCGATAGCTTGGTTGGCGGCTGCGGCGCGGCCCTTCGTTCGGTTGTTGTCGTCATCGACCGATCTTCTGTTGAAGCTCTTCGGCACGCATGGACGGCGTGCCACGTCGGTGACCGAAGAAGAGATTCATGCGCTGATCCAGGAAGGTTCCGACCACGGCGTGATCGACGAGCAGGAGCGCGCAATGGTGCGTAACGTGTTCCGTCTCGATGACCGGCAGATTGCGTCGCTAATGACGCCGCGATCCGACATTGTCTACATCGACCTTGAAGATTCCCCCGCCGACAATCTGAACAAAGTCCTGGAGTCGCAACGCTCGCGCTTTCCGGTGTGTCGCGGTGGCCTGCGCGACGTGGTCGGCATCATCAGCGCGAGCAGCTTGTTGCAGCAAACCATTCGCGGCCAGGCGCCGGATTTCTCCAAAGGCCTGGTAGCAGCGGCATACGTGCCCGAGTCATTGACCGGCATGGAATTGCTCGAAACGTTCCGCTCGTCTACGTCGCATATGGCACTGGTCGTTGATGAGTATGGGGAGATTCAAGGTCTGGTCACGCTGCAGGATCTGCTCGAGGCGATTACCGGTGAGTTCAAACCGCCGAGCGTTGACGACGCGTGGGCCGTGTTGCGACAGGACGGTTCGTGGTTGCTCGATGGACTGATTCCGCTACCCGAATTGAAAGATCGTCTTGGATTTGCCGCGGCGCCGGAAGAAGAACTTGGGCGCTACAACACTTTGAGCGGCATGGTGATGCTGCTGCTGGGGCGCGTGCCGCATACCGCCGATGTGGCCGAATGGCAAGGCTGGCGATTCGAGATCGTCGACATGGATAAGCACCGCATCGACAAAGTTCTCGCGTCGCGTGTGCCCCAAAGAAACGCGCCTGACGAAGACGAAAACAAGGATGCGGCGACCCGACGCGTTGATTCGGCTAGGCAGTCGCGAGGCGGTAGCGATTGATCTGATCGCGCGCGCTGCGCGCTGCGCGTCCAGCGGCCGTTGCGAAATCCTCCCCGCCCGACGCGTAAATGATCGCGCGTGACGAGTTGACGACGATGCCGGTGCCGTCGGCCGTTTGGCCAGCCTTGACGCTGGCTTCAACATCTCCACCCTGCGCCCCGATGCCGGGAACCAGCAACGGCATGTCGCCAACGAGTGCTCGCACGCGCGCCAACTCGCGCGGATACGTGGCGCCCACCACCAACCCGATCTGACCACTGCGATTCCAGTCGCTAGCGAGCCGTGCCACGCGCTCGTACAGGAGCTCGCCTTCCACCGTCAGCATCTGCAAGTCATCGCCGCCTGGGTTGCTGGTTCGGCATAGAAGGAAGACGCCGCGATCGCCGTAAGCAAGATACGGCTCGATCGAATCGAATCCCAGATAGGGCGACAGCGTTACCGCATGTGCGTTGTAACGGTCGAAAACCTCACGCGCGTAGTGTTGTGCGGTCGACGCCATATCGCCGCGCTTCGCGTCAAGAATGACCGGAACATCAGGATGACTCGTGCGAACGTAAGCGATCAGCCGTTGCAGCGCCTCTTCGGCGGCCGCCGATGCGAAGTACGCGATTTGCGGCTTGAACGCACAGAGCGAAGTCGGCGGTCGCGTCGACGATGGATTTGCAGAACTCGAAGATTGAATCGTCGCGGCGGCGAAGATGCTCAGGGAAGCGCGCCGGATCGGGATCGAGTCCCACGCACAGCAGCGTGTCCGCCGCCTTCCATCGTGCCATGAGCATCTCGACGAATTTCATGCATCCCTCCGCAGGCGATTTTACAGAGAGCATCAGCCTGCGCGGGTGTTAGCCTCAGGCAATGCCTGCGACGAAACTTTCCGCACGTGATCTTGCGTTGCTGGTGCTGTTAACCGTTTTCTGGGGTCTCAACTGGCCGGTGATGAAAATCGGCGTCGCCGAGTTACCTCCTCTTTACTTCCGCACGCTCTGCATTGCCGGCGGACTCGTTGTCATCTGGTGTTGGGCGCGTCTGATGCGCGTTCCGATGAGGGTGCCTGCGGATGCATGGCCTTTGGTATTCAAGCTGGCGCTTCCCAACCTGATCATGTGGCATCTGCTTGCAATCATCGCAATCAAGATGCTGCCTTCGGGCCGCGCAGCGATCCTCGGTTACACGATGCCCGTATGGGCGGTGGTCATTGGATTAATCGCATTCAATGAGAAGCCATTGCGTCGACACTGGTGGGGCGTGCTGGCAGCCTTGGTGGGTACGCTTTTGCTGCTGTCATCCGAGTTCACGGCGCTTGCCGGCGCTCCTTTGGGTACGGTCCTGATGCTGGTCGCAGCGGCATCGTGGGGATATGGAACGCATCTGATGCGGCGGAACCTCACCGACATGCCAATTATTGCGCTGACATTCTGGATGCTGACGCTGACTCTCGGTGTCATGTTCGTCGGGTCGATCGTGTTCGAGATGCCGCACTGGCGTATGCCAAATGCCGTCGAGTGGGCGTCGATCGTCTACAACATGGTGTTGGCGATCGCGTTCTGCCATGTCGTATGGTCGATGCTCGCCCGTAAGCTTCCGCCCGCCGCGAGCGGACTGTCGGTAATGATGATTCCGGTGATCGGCGTTTTCTCCGGCATGGTGCTGCTGGAAGAGCGGCCGTTCTGGCAGGACTATGCAGCGCTCATTTTGATTTTGATTGCGCTGTCGTCGGTTTTCCTGACGCCGCGCGCAACTGCGCGCTGATCCAGCGTTGGCTATTTCGCCGGCGTTCGAAACAATTCGACGCGCTCTGGCGTCGGTGGATGCGTCGACAAATAGGTGGGCCAGTCATTCTTCGGCCCGCGCTTTTCCTGAGCGTCTTGCATGCGCTCGAACAGCGTTGCTAGCGACCCGGTCGATATACCGTTCGCGCGAAGCAGGTCGATCGCGTACGAATCGGCTTCGCGCTCCATCTCGCGGGAGTAATCAAGGTCGATCAACAGCGCCGGAAGCGCGGCCAGCACTGTGCTGACGTCCCCGAATAAGACCGCGGCTGCCGCGCCGACCGCGGCACTGGAAAACAGGCGACGCATCAAATGCCGTTGCTCGATGTGCCCAAGCTCGTGCGCCAGCACACCGATGACGGCGTCGTCATCCGGCGCAAGCTCGACCAGCTCATCGGTGACATAGATCACCCCGCCGGGCAGCGCGAGCGCATTGGGCCCGATCTTCGCCGCCCGGAAGCGGATTACATAGTCTCTGCCATCCTGCGGCGCGATCGCTTCAAAGCGGTCGACCAGCGCGTCGCGCCTGTCCTGCGACAATCGTGTCGCCGAGAAAACACGTTTTTCGAGGAACGCGGTTGCTTCGCGGCCCAGGCTTTCTTCCCAGGTGAGCGGTACTCTGACAGCGGCGTACTCGGCGGCGACGGGAAGCACCCATCGATACACAACGAATAGAAACGCAATTAACGCCAACACGGCGACGACCGCGCCGCGCCAACGGTTTTGCCACGTAACAACCAACGAATCACGGTGTCCCGACGCCGCCAGGATTTCCGAGAACGTCGCGTTATCCGCGATCTCGCAAAACGCTCCGTCGTCGAACGTGACAATCCTCGGTGCGTGTGCAAGCGGTTCCGAAACGCGAAGCCTCGATAGCGCTTCGCGCCTTGCTATTTCATCGCCCGCGATGTCGAGCTCGGCGTCGTTGACCGACAGGCGCACCGAATGCGCGCGTGAACTACGCCCGTCGAAGTAACGCGCATCGACGGACTTCACAGACCGATATCGAAGTCGAACAAATCGGCCGCGCCCTCGCCGGTCGCTGCAACGTCTCCGACCGCCGCGCCGCTCAGGAATTGATCCATGCCGCTGACGGTGACCGCCGTGACGGACTCGAGTCGATACTTAAGACTGCGAATCACGGCGAATGGCGTGAACAACCCCAGCGTGAGGACGAGCAGGATGACGTTCACGAGATAGATGCGCGCCATCGGCAGGACGCGTGCGTTGCTGCGAAAGCTGACCTCGCCGACTGTCGTATGGTTCCAGATGCGGTTTTGTATCAGCACGACGAAAGCCGCAAACAGCAGCAGATAAGTGACGTACGACCCGATGATCAGCAGCAACACTCCAATGCCGGCCACGCCTGCGCCTTGTTCTGAAGTGAAAAGTCCGGCGCCGGCAAGGAATCCGAGCGCCACAAAGGCGAGGACTATGAGCAGCAAAATGCCGAACAAGATCCCATAGACAGCATAAAAATGTCCCGCTGTAGCAGTAAACCGCGCTTCGGCCGACCCGAGCAGCGCATTGTTGTGCTGGTAGCGCTTGAATCGGTAATGCAAGTACGGCACCACGACGAGGTAAATGACCATCGCAAGTCCGAGAAACGCGACTAGCCATGCGGGCGGTTCCGTGTCGTCGATTTCCGCATATAAGCCGAGCAAGACAAACGGCACGATAAAAATTATCAGTGGCGCCGCGATCAAATAAATCTCAGCCAACGCGCCGACGAACTGAAAGTGAATACCGCGGTAACTCGAATAGCGCGCCCTGAAACGCAGGGATTGCCGGATCAGCCAGGGAAATATTGCGGCCAGCACCGCCACCGTGATGATCCCCGCGATTAACGATAGTTTGAAGCTGAAGTTGTATGCGATCAGCAGCACCAGCGCAACTAGTCGGCCTTTCAGAATCGCGACTGGCGACCCGTGGTAGTCGAACGATGAATCGGCGATTTGGGTGTTGCGGTACATGTACTTCAATCGCCGGACTTTCGCCCAGGCCGAATAGATGCCAAGCGTCACGATCGTTAGGAACAAATTGACGATCCAGATCCGGAAGTACTCACTGCCGGTGCCGACAAAGCGCACCGGATAGTCGGTCGGAGCGGCGACAGTAGCCGACGCTGGCCATGGTGACGCTGGCACTTCGTGCATGACCCATCCCCTCTCTTTTCTTATGGCTACTTTGTAGCCTACGCGGTACACAACGGCAATCGAAGGGCGAAAAAAAGCCCGCCGAAGCGGGCTTTGTGTCGCGTCCTACGAAGTGCGACGAGCAAGCAAAACGCGTCAGGGCTAGGCGGCGGGGCGCAGACAGTACATAACTGGTACGGCAAGCCCCGCCAACAACGCCCTGGCGCGTTTTACGCCGCTCGTTACATGTCCATACCGCCCATGCCGCCCATACCGCCCATACCACCAGGCATACCGCCGCCACCACCTTGTTTTTCTTCAACCAGCTCCGCCACCATTGCATCGGTGGTCAGCATCAGGCCTGCGATCGAAGCGGCGTTTTGTAACGCCATGCGGGTTACTTTGGTCGGATCCAGCACACCCATGCTGACCAGGTCGCCATACTCGTGCGTTTGGGCGTTGAAGCCGAAATTGCCCTTGCCGTCTGCAACTTTATTGACGACGACGCTGGGCTCTTCACCGGAGTTCTCGACGATCTGGCGCAGTGGCTCTTCCATCGCGCGCAGCACGATCTTGATGCCGGCGTCCTGATCTGCGTTGTCGCCCTTGATCTTGGCTACCGCTTGTTTGACGCGGATCAGTGCAACACCGCCACCGGCGACAACGCCTTCCTCAACTGCGGCGCGAGTCGCATGCAGCGCGTCTTCAACCCGCGCTTTCTTTTCTTTCATCTCGACTTCGGTCGCGGCGCCAACCTTGATCAACGCAACACCACCGGCGAGCTTGGCGACGCGCTCCTGCAGCTTCTCTTTGTCGTAGTCGCTGGTCGCTTCTTCGATCTGTGCGCGGATCGCCTTGACGCGGGCTTCGATATTTTTCGGATCACCGGCGCCATCGATCAGCGTCGTGTTTTCCTTCGCAACTTCTACCCGCTTGGCCTGGCCAAGATCGTTCAATGTCGCTTTTTCGAGCGTCAGGCCAACTTCCTCGGCGATCACGGTACCGCCGGTCAAAATGGCGATGTCTTCCAGCATCGCTTTGCGACGATCGCCGAATCCCGGCGCCTTGACGGCAACGGTCTTCAGAATGCCGCGAATGCTGTTGACCACCAGCGTTGCGAGCGCTTCGCCTTCCACTTCTTCGGCGACGATCAGCAACGGACGTCCGGCCTTTGCCACTTGCTCGAGGATCGGCAGCAATTCACGAATGTTGCTGATCTTCTTGTCATGCAGCAGCACGTACGGATTCTCGAGAACAGCGTTTTGCTTGTCGGGCTGATTGATGAAGTAGGGCGACAGGTAGCCGCGATCGAACTGCATCCCCTCGACAACTTCAAGCTCGTTGTTCAGCGACTTGCCGTCTTCGACGGTGATCACGCCTTCCTTGCCGACCTTGTCCATCGCGTCGGCGATGATCTTGCCGATTTCTTCGTCGGCGTTGGCAGAGATCGCACCGACTTGCGCAATTTCCTTGCTGGTGGTTGTCGGCTTCGATAGCTTCTTCAGCTCTTCGATTGCCGCTACGACTGCTTTATCGATGCCGCGCTTCAGGTCCATCGGATTCATTCCGGCGGCAACATACTTCATGCCCTCGGAGATGATCGACTGTGCCAACACCGTGGCAGTCGTGGTGCCGTCACCGGCGTTATCCGATGTCTTCGACGCAACTTCCTTAACCATCTGCGCGCCCATGTTCTCGAACTTGTCCTTAAGTTCGATTTCCTTGGCGACCGAGACACCGTCCTTGGTAACGGTCGGTGCGCCGAAGCTGCGCTCAAGAACGACGTTACGACCCTTCGGGCCTAACGTTACTTTTACTGCGTTGGCGAGAATATTGACACCGCGCACCATGCGGTGGCGGGCCTCATCGCCAAAATGAACTTGTTTGCTTGCCATTAGTTATTACTCCAAATATGTTCAGGGGCATCGGTCCGCTGCGCGGGCCCGACAAGGGATTCAGTGGATGGTCGTCGCCTTAGGCGATCACGCCCATCAAATCCTCTTCTCTCATTACGAGCAGCTCGTCGCCCTCGACCTTGACGGTCTGGCCCGAGTACTTGCCGAACAGAACACGGTCGCCAACTTTGACGTCGAGCGTGTTGACCTTGCCGTTGTCATCGCGCTTGCCGGGACCGACGGCGACAACTTCTCCTTGGTCGGGTTTCTCGGCGGCGTTATCGGGGATGACGATGCCTGAAGCGGTCTTCCGCTCGTTGTCCAGGCGTTTGACGATCACTCGATCGTGCAAAGGACGAATCTTCATAAGTTCTCCATGTTGTCTGAAATCTCTCGAAAATCGAGAAGGCCAAAGTGTGGAAGCCGCAGATCATGCCACTTATCAGCACTCTCTGCCTGCGAGTGCTAATTGTAGGGCCATCGTTCGAATCTTCAAGACCCGCCGTCTGGGTATCAAAGCACGTCGCCCGTCGCACGGAAGTGACCACTAACATTGAATGTGAGAGCGTGCGGTCTTGCAGGATCCCATCGCTGCGGACGGGAATGCGCTACACGGTTGTGGTGTAACTTGCCGAAGATATGCAGATAACTGGAATGGGGTATTAAGTGGCCATCGAATTTCCGCTACGGCTTCCACAGCATTGGCTGAGCGCTGCCGCGCCCAAGGGCAAGGGTCCAAACAACTCGATCCGCGCCTTCGTCAACAGCGTGATGAGCTATACGAAGATGGATGTGCCAAGCGTCGAGCTGTTCGAAACGGCGGTCACGTTCGATGAGAAGCACAGAGATCCCCTGTCGGCGCATCAGTGCCTGTCAAAGACATTCGGAAAAAAAGCAGGCATCAGTTTTGTGTTTCGTGCTGACACAGCGGGCGAAGGCCGCTACTGGGTTTACTCGGCCGACCCTTGGCTGGAACCTCCCGCCGAGGCGATCAGCGCTCTCGCGCCGAAGAGAATCGTCCACCAGCTGTGTGAAGGATTGCCGTATCGCTTTGCGCTTGACGCCTGTGTCGGGCGAGAGAAACTGGTCAACGGCGAAAAAGAAGTCGAGCCGTTTCGCACCCCACAGGAAGTTGAAGCGTGGATCAAGGCGGTCGGCCCGAAGTTCGGCTTCAAGCCCGACTTCTTCAATGCGACGATCAAGGAATTGCAGTTTCCGTACGGCGACCGCACAGTCAAACTACCCTACGCGTCAATCGAAGGAGTGCTGCAGATCACCGACGCGGAGCTGATCAAACGTCCTCTCTTGCGCGGCATTGGCTCGTACCGCAGGGTCGGTTTAGGTCTGCTGCAACTATCGAACTAGTTGCAACGTGCACCGAACGACGGCGCCTCGTGCGCCGTTTTTCATGGCTGGCCAATTTAGACTTCCCGCAGATTGGTACACAGGCGGATACATGAAGCTATTGGTCGCTGCTAAACGCGGCGTGCTGGTGATGATGCTCATCGCTTCGCACGCAGCCGGCGCGCAGTCCGCTCAACCGTTGGCTCTGCCGGAAGCGATTGTTGCGGCGTTGAAAACGGCCAACCTGCCTGCTTCGGCGGTCGGCATCTCGGTAGCTTCGTTATCGGGGCCTGGTCTGACGCTAGCGGCGAACGAAAACCAGCCGATGAATCCGGCGTCGACGATGAAGCTCGTCACGACGCTTGCAGGGCTCGAGCTGCTTGGCCCGCAACATCAATGGCGCACCGATCTGATGTCCAATGCACCGCTGAAAAACGGCGCGCTCGAAGGCGATCTGTGGCTGCGTGGCAGCGGCGATCCTCAGTTGGTGATCGAAGACCTATGGCTGCTGGTACAGCGACTGCGAGGCGTCGGTGTGCGAGAAATTCGCGGCAACCTGATGCTGGATCGCAGCGCATTCGAAGCGGCACAGCATGACCCCGCCGCGTTCGATGGCGAAGCGCTGCGCCCTTACAACGCAGGCCCCGATGCGCTGTTGCTCAATTACAAGGCCGTCAGTTTTCACTTCATTGCGGACCACGAAAACAAACTTGCGCGCGTCTACGCATTACCGGCGCTCGCCGGCCTCGATACGCCGGCGACGGTGCGGGGTACCGAGGGCGCATGCAACGACTGGCGCGCGCGCTTGGGCGGCGACTTTACGGATCCGCTGCGACCGACGTTTCGCGGCGCATACCCGCTGTCGTGCGGCGACAAGGTATGGCACGTCAGCATGCTCGACACCGGCCAGTACGCTGAGGCGATATTTCGTTCGCTGTGGGCTTCGAATGGTGGCGTATGGCGAGGCCGCGTTCGTGAAGGCTCTGTGCCAACCGACGCCAGGCTGCTCGCCCAGCATGAGTCTCGTCCGTTAGCGGAGCTGATTCGCGACATCAACAAGTACAGCAATAACGTGATGGCGCGGCAGCTTTTTCTGACACTGGGCGGCGACGCGAGCCGCCGCTTCGCAAACAAGGAGCGCGCGCAGCGCGCAGTGGGCGACTGGCTCGCAAGCAAGGGAATTGATCGGCGCGAGTTCGTGCTCGAAAATGGAGCAGGATTGTCTCGGGTCGAACGCCTTACTCCAGCGGCGCTTTCCCGGCTGCTGCAAAGCGCATTTGCTTCCCCACTGATGCCCGAGTTCGTATCGTCGCTGCCGATCCTCGGCGTCGACGGCACGATGCGGCGCCGAAGCGGTGCAACAGGTTCGGCTCATATCAAGACCGGATTGCTGGCCGACACGCGCGCGATTGCTGGCTACGTGCTATCGGCCAGCGGGAAACGCTACGCGGTTGTCGCGTTCATCAATCACCCGAACGCCAGCGCCGGGCAGCCGGCGCTGGATGCGCTACTGAACTGGGTGTATGTGCAGGGTTAGAGCGCCGAGCTGTACTTGATGGTGCAGCCGTAAGCCTGGCTGTTCGTCTTCGATACTGGCTTGCCCGATTTGGCGTCGGTCAGCGCAGCGACGACGTAGTTGGTGGCCGTTTTCACATCGGCCACATTCGCGCTGCGCTTGTCATCGATCGCACCGGCGTAAACCAGCGTTCCAGTCGGATCGATCACAAACATGTGCGGCGTTACCTTCGCACCGAAGGCTCGCCCCACTGCACCGTTGGTGTCCATCAACACCGCTGTGGGTGCGGCGTTCTGCTGTTTGAACCACGCCGCCAGCTTTGCAGCAGGCATGTAGTCGGAGCTACCCTCATTCGTCGAGTTGACCGATAGCCACGCCACGTTTTCGGCACCGAAGCGCTTCTGCAGAGTTTGCATATTGCCGCTGTCGTAGTGCTTCTGCACGAAAGGACAACCGGGGTTGTTCCACTCGAGCACCACGTACTTGCCCTTGAAATCGGCCAGCGACACTTGCTTGCCTGCCACGTCCGTTGCACGAAAACTCGGCGCGGGCTGTCCGATCGCTGCGGAGGCGCTCGCGATCGATGCCACCGAAGAAGCCAGCAAGCCTGCGGCAAACCACTGAATCATTTTCATGTTCATTTTCATTTCGACGCCTCTTTGACCTTGTCCAGCGCAGCAAGCACGATGCCTTCAGTCAAAAGTTCGGGCAATACGGCTGCTTCGCCCTTGCGATCGTAAACCACATACAGCGGCACGCCGTTTCGCCCGAATTGCGCCAGCGCCTGCGTGATTTTCTCGTCTCGATTGGTCCAGTCGGCGCGCATCAACACGACTTTGTCGGCAGCGAACCGCGATTTCACGCCATCGGCGCGCAGCGCGACGCGCTTGTTGAGCTGACACGTGACGCACCAGGCTGCGGTGAAGTCGACGAATACCGCCTTGCCTTCACTGCGCAGCTGAGCCAGCTTCTCCGGCGAATATTCGATCCAGCCTGCATCGGCGGTTGAGCGAGTGCCGGGCGCCAATGCTTCGCTGGTCGCGATGGGCGTGAATGTCAGTGCGGCCAGCATGCCGCCTCCGACCGCCACCCAGCGAAATACGCGAGCACCGCGCTGTGAGAGCCCGAGCGCCCAGAGCGTGAAGCCCACGGCGACCAGAACCCCCAGCGCAAGCGCGATTCCACCGGCGTCAACCTGTTGCGCGAGTACCCAGAGCAACCAAACGCAGGTGGCGAACATCGGAAATGCCATGAACTGCTTGAACATCTCCATCCAGCGGCCGGGGCGGGGCAGTTTTGCGAGCAGGCCAGGAAAGAGCGTCAGCAACACATAGGGCGCAGCCATGCCGACTCCCAGGGCTGCGAAGACCGACAAAGCAATGACTGCTGGCTGCGTGATCGCATAACCTAGGGCTGCGCCCATGAACGGAGCGGTGCAGGGCGAAGCAACGATCACAGCCAGCACGCCGGTGCCGAAGCTCCCGCGCCAATCCGACTTGCTCGCGAGATTGTCGGCGGCGCGCATGTTGGCGACGCCGGTTCCCATCGTCATTTCGAACACGCCGAGCAGATTCAAGCCGATCGCGAAAAACAGTACGGTCAAAGCGGCAACAACCCACGGCGTTTGCAGTTGAAAGCCCCATCCGAGTGCACTGCCTGCCTGCTGCAATCCGATCAGCAACGCGGCAAGCAATACAAACGACAGCACGACGCCAACCGCAAACGCAGCGCCATGCGCCGCCATCGGTCCCGAGTGAGTGCGATGCTGCGCAAGCCCTATCAGCTTCAGCGACAGCACCGGGAATACGCACGGCATCAGGTTCAGTATCAATCCACCGAGCAGCGCAGTTCCCAATGCTGCCCACAGCGACATCGACGAGCCTGATCCATCTGCCGCGCCTGTCGCGCCGGCGGCACCCACCACCGCAGCCGACAACGGCGCCTGCACGACTTGCACCCATCCGTTAGCGGACGCCGGTCCGCCGTTGGCAACAATGACGCCCTTTAGAGCCTTGAAATCGGGCGCGATCGGTTTCGCAGCCGTCAGATAGATCGCCGACTGCCCACCTTCGATTTTCAAAATCTGCGGTGCGGCCGCTTCGATACGGCCTTCCTCAAGCGGGAAGAATTCGATTTTGTCTAGGGTTTTGCCCGCAGGAGGTGCGAGCGACAAACGAATTCGATTGGCATCGATGCTCGCAGTCGACGGCAATACAGCTGCAGGCACGAGCGCTTGCGTCGCCTTGAATAACGCGGCCGACGACGAAGGCGCTGCCTGCGCCTTGACCGGCAAAGTCAACTTCACCTGCGCGTCGCCAGGGATACAGACGTCCTTGCACTCAAGCCACGATGCCTTTGCATTGAACGTGACTGGTGTGCCGACCGGAAGGTCCGCGGGCACCTGCACGGTCGTCAGCAATAGTGTTTCGCCCTCGTAGCCGAAATTCATCAACGGCCCGACAGGCAAACGCTTCGGGTGCGGCCAAGCGATGGCTCCGGCACTGAAGCCGGCGGGCAGCTGCCATTTGATCTGCGTAGGCAGCCCCGAATCACCCGGGACCTGCCAGTACGTATGCCACTCGTGTTCGTGCTTGAGGCGCAGGCCCACCGTAAGTGGCTGTCCCGGGACGATCGCATCGGTTGCCGCGATCAGTTCGGCATCGACGTGCTTTTCGGCGGCGCCGAAGCGTGGAAGCGATTGCGCCGCAGAGGACGTTGCTACTACGGCGGCAAGCGTGAATGCAAGGATTGGTAAAAGCGGCATGGTCTTTCGTCTAACAATTGACTATCAAGTTCCCGTTTTTATCGACCCGTTGCATCGTCCAATCAGCGGACTTCCGCAAACGCTTGCTCCGCTATAGCGACAGTCGCATCAATCACTGCGCCATCATGCGCCATTGAAACGAAGCCTGCTTCGTAGGCCGACGGCGCCAGGTAAACGCCGCGCTCCAGCATTGCATGAAAGAAGCGCTTGAATCGCTCGATATCGCACGCGATTACATCGGCGTAACTGACGGGCACTGCGGCGGCGAAGTAAATGCCGAACATGCCTCCGACGCTATCGCCGGAAAACGCTAAGCCAGGCGCACTGCTTTTCGCAGTCGCTATCAGCCGATCGACCAGGGATTTCGTGCGCTTGCCCAGCTCATCGTAAAACCCGGGGCGGGCAGTTTCATTCAACGTGGCCAGTCCGCAGGCAACCGCTACCGGGTTGCCTGACAAAGTGCCTGCCTGATACACGTTGCCAAGTGGTGCCAGGCGCTGCATCACTGCGCGCTTTCCACCGAACGCCGCGAGTGGCATGCCGCCACCGATGACCTTGCCGAGCACCGTGATGTCGGGGTCGATGCCGTACAGCGCTTGCGCTCCACCCGGCCCAACACGAAATCCGGACATCACTTCGTCAAAGATCAAAAGCGCGCCGTGCTCGGTGCACTGCTCTCGCATCGTGCTCAAAAACTCGGGCGTTGCGCGCACCAGATTCATGTTGCCGGCGATCGGCTCGACGATGACGCATGCGATATCGTCGCCGTGTTGCTTGAAGGCATCCCGCAGCTGCTGCGCATCGTTGTAGTCGAGCACCAGCGTGTGCTGCGTAATGTCAGCGGGAACGCCGGCGCTGCTCGGATGGCCGAACGTCAGCAGGCCCGAGCCAGCCTTGACCAGCAAACTATCGGCGTGGCCGTGATAGCAACCTTCGAATTTGACGATCTTGCGTCTTGTTCCGTCACCTGCTGCGCCTCGAGCCAGACGAATCGCGCTCATTGCCGCCTCGGTCCCCGACGACACCAGGCGCACCTGTTGCATCGACGGCATTCGTTTTATCAGCGTTTCGGCCATCTCGACCTCAGCTTCGGTCGGCGCTCCGAAAGAAATGCCGCGCGATAACGCGTCCTGAATCGCGCGCCCGACGGCGGCGTGCGCGTGGCCCAGAATCATTGGCCCCCAGGAGCCGATGTAATCGATATAGCGCGTGCCTTCCGCATCCCAGAAATAAGGGCCGGCAGCGCGCTCGATAAAGCGGGGCGTACCGCCGACCGAGCGGAATGCGCGCACGGGTGAGTTCACACCGCCGGGAATCGAGCGTTGCGCGCGTTCAAACAGTTGTTCGTTGCTTGTCATGTCTGCAACCTGCTTCGTCCTTCATTGAATCGCCGTACGAGTTCGCGGGCCGCAGTCGCTGGATTTGCGGCGCCAAAGATCGCGTCGAGCACGGCAGCCGCGTCGGCACCGGCAGCCGCAACGGTCGCGACGTTGTCGGTATTGATGCCGCCGATCGCAATGATGCGCTGCTGCGGCCAAGCGGCGCGGGCATCAGACAGCAATGACAGCGGTGCACGGACAGCGGCTGGTTTGGTCAGCGACGGGTACATCGAGCCGAAGGCAATCGCATCGGCCCCGGCCGCGACCGCGGCGCGTGCACGGCTGAGCTCGTTGTAGCAGGACACACCAAGCAGCTGGTGCGGCAGCCTGCGGCGCGCATCGGCCAACTCACCATCGTCGCGTCCGATGTGCACGCCATCGGCGTTCGAGCTCGATGCAATTTCGACGCTGTCGTTAACGATGAGCAGTGCACCGGCGGCGCGAGTCAACGCGACCAGCTGGCACGCGCGTTCCAGGCGCTGAGTCGGGCCGGCCGTCTTGTCCCGATACTGAATGGCGCGCACTCCCGCCTCCAGCGATTGGCGAACGATATTCAGCACGGCGTCGAAGGTGCTCGAGCCTACGTCCGGCGTCAGCAGGTAAATGCCGCGGAGTTGCGACGTTTCAGCCGTCATGGAACTTGACTAAGACACGCAGAGACGATCGCGTGCGATCGCAGAAAACGCACTGCCGAGTAAGACTTGAGGTGTAACGCAAAGTGGGTAGCCGTAAGTGGGTAGCGGATATCTGTTATGCCACGTTATGATCGCCCGCTAACCTGTTGATTTTAGCCGTCGAGTTCGCGTTTTGAAGTTGAACCCAGAGTTGTACCAAGCGCCGGCTTTCTCTTGCTTGACATGATGGCGACCGACGCGGCGATGAAAACCTGGATGTGTCTCATCTGTGGCTGGATATATGACGAGGCAGCGGGGGTTCCGGACGCAGGTATCGCGGCGGGGACGCGGTGGGAAGACATTCCTCCGAATTGGACGTGTCCAGAGTGCGGGGCGCGCAAAGAAGATTTCGAAATGGTTGAAATCTGACCTCGGAACCGCGGTATTCGGCGCTGAGCGCGAATCATTGTCGCGTACAACGCAGGCTCGGTGACAAGCGTGAAATGGGTAGCAACAGATGGCGGCTCAGGACCTATCGGAAATCCGGGGAAAGAAGGTGATGGTGATCGACGATTCGAACACCATCCGTCGAAGTGCGGAGATCTTTCTCTCGCAGGCCGGCTGCCAGGTGATCCTGGCACAGGATGGCTTCGAGGCGCTCTCCAAGATCAACGATCACCAACCGAACATCATTTTCTGCGACATTCTGATGCCGCGTCTTGACGGCTATCAAACGTGCGCTCTGATCAAACGCAGCCCGCGCTTTCACAAGACGCCGGTCGTGATGCTTTCCTCAAAAGATGGATTGTTCGATCGGGCGCGTGGGCGCATGGTCGGGTCCAGTGAATATCTAACAAAACCGTTTACAAAAGACAGCCTGCTGACTGCCGTACGACAACATTCGATGCAGTAGCGCGGCCAAAAGTGCAAACCTGCTTTTGTCCGATTAGTTTCGGAAGAATCGCTGGCAGAGGCCGGACGATTTTTCGAGTACAGCTGCTTGCAGAGGCAGTGAAGCTTTGGGGAGAGCCATGCCGATCAAGAAAGTTTTAATCGTCGACGATTCACCGACGGAGCGCCACGTTTTGACCGAGATGCTGACGAAACAGGGGTATGCCGTGTCGACCGCGGAAAACGCCGACGAGGCAATGATCAAAGTGAAGACACTGATTCCGGATCTGATCCTGATGGATGTCGTAATGCCTGGGCAGAACGGCTTTCAGCTCACTCGTGCGCTATCGAAGGATCCGGTAACCCAGAACATTCCAATCATCATGTGCACCAGCAAGAATCAGCAGACCGATCGCATTTGGGGTCTGCGGCAGGGAGCGCGCGACTACGTCGTAAAGCCGGTCAAGGCCGACGAGTTGCTCGAGAAGATCGCCGCCTTCAACTAGTCAATGATTTAGGCACAGCGACCCTCCATGGCCACCAGCGGCGAAGCTACCAACCGGCAACTCGTCAAGCTGCGCGAATTTTCGACGCAGCTGGCGCAACGCCTTAAGGAAGCGCCGAACAAGCCCGTCGAGCCGACGCGCCTCGCGGTACGCATCGGAGCCGAAAACTATTTGATCGAAATGGCGCTGGCCGGCGAGATCGTCAGCCTGCCCGACATAGCACCGGTGCCCTGGACGCGGCCCTGGTATCGCGGACTCGCCAATGTGCGAGGAAGATTGATCGGTGTGGTTGACCTTCTGCACCTGATGGGCCGCGAGCCGCTCGCGCCAGAACAGACGCAGCAGGTGCTTGTGTTTGGCGAGGTGCTCGGTGTCAACGCGGGCATTCTGGTAACGCGCGCCTTCGGGATTCGAAACCTGAAAGATCTAACGCCGCTCGACGGAACGCCTCCAACGGGACGAGCCACCTGGGAACATGCGCGTTATCGGGATAACGAGGGATTGACGATGACCGCGCTCGAATTGCGCGAGTTGGCAACGTCTTCCCATTTTGCGGCGATTGCAGTGTGAGTGATGCATCAGCAGGGTAACAACAAAAGGACCGCTGACTGAAAACGGCGGCGACTGCCACTCGACATCGAGCGGCACAGCGTGTAACGGCGGAGTTGTAGCGGCGGAGGGTTAAATGGCACTCGACATGGGACCGATAGCAGTCAAGAAAAGGCCGAAGGAACGCTCGAGCCGTAGTCGCGGCGATCCGTTTCGTCCGTCGACGGTGTTAAACACGATGTCGCCGCGGACGACGATCTCGGAGCCGGCACCCAAGACCGTCATGCTCGAACGCGCTGGCAGTAGCGGCCGTGCGATGCGTTTCATGGACCGTCTGATCGAAATGCGGCTACCGCTGATCGGCGACAAACCGGTCAACTCGCAGGTGCAGATGCTGTTGGCATTGCTCATCACCTGTCTGCTGCTGTTCATTCTCGTGCTCTTCATCGACAACCGCGCAGCTACCAACGGTGCGATGCAGATCGAGATCGTTGGCGACACGTTGATGCATACACAGCGGCTCGCGAAGGCGGCGCCGAATGCAGTCGGTGGCAACCGCTCCGCGTTTACTGAAGTTCAGGAAAGTCGGGATGCGATCGCCAAGAACCTGGAAGCCTTGATGAAGGGCGATACCGGCCGGGATCTGTCCGCGACGACCAGTGATGCGATCACACCCGAGCTCGACAAACTACAAGCCAACTGGCGTGCGAGTGAGTCCGCGGCGTCGGTGATTCTGGCGAACGAAAAAATTCTGATGGCATTCGGCGACGTCATCAAGAAGATCAACGACGCCAGCCCGCGCCTGCAGCAGCTGACCGAAGAAATCATGGCGTTGAAGCTGCAAGTGGGGGCCTCCTCGCGTGAGGTTGCCACGGCAGGGCAGCTGGTCACGCTGACGCAGCGGCTTGGCAAGAGCGCGAATTCGCTGGTTGCCGGGAACGTGGCCAATGCCGAAGTTGCACTAACGCTCGGGCGAGACATCAACCAGTTCCGCGATCTGACGCAAGCGCTTCTGTCGGGAAGTGACGCTCTGCGCATTAGCGCAGCGACGGACCCGGAAGCGCGCTCGCGGCTGCAGGAGTTGCTGAAGGTTTACGGCGAGTTCCAGAAATCTATCGAGGGAGCGCTCGGAAGCCTGCAGGCGATTGTGCAGGCCAAGGAAGCCGAACTCGGCATCCTGCGTGACTCCGAAATGCTGCGGCAGCAGGTCGGACAGCTAGGCGGCCTTTACACAGCCGCTCAGCGACTGCGCGTGGTGAATTTCCTGCTGATGGTGGTGTTCGGCAGCGGCTTGCTGTTAGCCGGCCTCGCGATCTTCAAAGTGCTGCTCGAAGATACCCGGCAACGCGCGTCCGAGGCCAACGTTCAGCGGATGCAAGCTGAGCGGCTTGAGCAGGATGCGAAGAAAACGAATGATGTGAATCAGGCCGCGATTTTGCGGCTGATGAACGAACTGCAGGAGGTTGCCGACGGCAACTTGACGGTGCAGGCGACGGTATCGGAAGACATCACCGGCGCCATTGCTGACTCCGTGAATTACACGGTCGAAGAATTGCGCGGGCTGGTGGGTCGCATCAACAACACGGCCGAGCAGGTGAACACGGCGTCGACCCAGGCGCGGGATATTGCGACCCGGTTGCTGACCGCATCCGAGGCGCAGTCGCAGGAGATCAAAGACACCGGCGACAAGGTCTTGAAGATGGCGTCACAAATTAACGACGTCTCGAAGAATGCGGGCGAATCGGCGAAAGTCGCGCGGGCGTCGCTGGAAGCCGCCGAGCGCGGTCAGCGCGCGGTGTTTAACCAGATCAGCGGCATGAACGAGATTCGCGAGCAGATCCAGGAGACGGCAAAGCGCATCAAGCGGCTCGGTGAATCGTCGCAGGAGATCGGTGAGATCGTCGAGCTGATTACCGACATTACCGAGCAGACAAACGTGCTGGCGTTGAACGCCGCGATTCAAGCCGCTTCCGCAGGCGAAGCGGGACGAGGATTCTCGGTCGTCGCCGAAGAGGTGCAGCGTCTGGCCGATCGCTCCGCAGAAGCGGCTAAGCAGATCGGCGCACTGGTGCGCACGATTCAAACCGACACGCAGGATGCGGTCGCAGCCATGGAAAAGAGCACGCAGGGCGTGGTCGAAGGCGCCAAGCTGTCTGATGCGGCAGGTAATGCACTTTCCGATATCGGCCGGGTCTCGCGCCAGCTGACCGATCAAGTCGAGAAGATTGCTACGGCGACGAATGATCAGGCGCAATCTGCAGGGGGTGTTGCGCAGTCGATCGAGCGCATCTTGACGGTGACCGAGCAAACATCGCAGGGCACGCGCCAGGCCGCGCAGTCGATCGGTCAACTCGCAACACTTGCCCGTGAATTGAAGGCGTCGGTCGCTCGCTTCCGAGTCGGATAAAACAAATGCCTGAAAAACACGATCCAAATCAGTTGGTGGGCGCCGCTCCCGACATCGCACCGCTGGCCTGGGTCATCGATGAAATTCGCAATTCATTGAACGAGGCGGTCAATGGGTTGAAGGGGTTCGTCGCCAACAAGCAGGATGTCGATCAGATACGCAATGCGCGCAATCAGATCCATCAGGCCAACGGCGCCCTTCAGTTGCTCGATCTGCGCGGCGTCGCGCTGGTCACCGAAGCGATAGAACATCTGACGCGCCGTTTCGAAACGGATCCGAAGGAGTGCGCGCCGACGCCGATCCGCACGATCGAAACCGCGCTGTCGGCCGTGATGGCGTATCTGGAAGGGCTGTTATCGGGGCGACCGAATCAGCCAATCAGGCTGTACCCGTACTACCGCGACGTGTTGTTGCTGAACCAGGCGACCCGTGTTCATCCAGCAGATCTGGTATTTCCTGATTTGTCGCGACGCCCCGCGTTCCATCAGATCGAGGCGCGTAACTTCACGCCGCGCCAGCTGCGCGACCGTCGCGCGCGATTCGAGTTGGGACTGCTCGGCTTCCTGCGCAACTCCGACGACGCTGCGCCTCGCAAGCGGATGCGCGAAGCACTGTCTGATCTCGAGCACATGCCGCAGCGCGGACTGGCACGCAGCTTCTGGTGGATTGCGCGCGGATTGCTCGAAGCACTCGAAGCTGGCTCCGTCGCAGTTGACGTTGACCTGAAGCGGGTGCTCGCGCGGCTCAATTTGCAGCTGCGCCGCATGATCGAAGGCGGCGGCGCAGTGGCCGAGCGCCTGATGGTCGATACGCTGTACTACGTCGGACGTGCCGAGGGTTCATTGCCGCGCGTGACCGAGGTCAAGCGTCTGTATGGACTCGATGCGCTGATTCCGGCTGATTTCGAGCGAGCAAGCCTGACGGCGCTCGACGCCGACGCGTTGCGTGCGCTGAAAGAGGCGCTAGTACAAGCGAAGCAGCTGTGGGGTCAGGTCGTTGCGGGCGCCGGCGACACTTCAAAGTTCGAGCACGAGATTTTGCTGGCGCGCGAGACATCGCACAAACTGCACGCGAGGCCGCTGGTCGCGACAATCGAGGCGATTGGCCGCGTGACGAAAGAATTTCCCAAGCTTGCGCCGAATGTGCGCGAAGCTGTGGGTCTCGAGGTCGCCTCGGCTCTGTTGTTCCTCGATCTCGGCGTCGATGAGCTGCCGCAGATCGAATCTGAATACGAAGGCCGTGCACTGCAGGTGATCGACCGGCTCGCGAAAGCGCGCAATGGTCAGGCGCTGCCGCAAGCAGGACCGTGGATGTCCGAGCTGGCGCGCCGCGCGCAGGATCGCCTGACAATGGGCACCGTTGTGGCAGAAACACAGGCCACGTTGCGCGATATCGAACAGCGGCTCGACCGCTTCTTCCGCAACCCGCTCGAGCGTACTGATCTACCGGCGACGACCGCGATGTTCGATCAAGTGTGCGGCGTGCTGTCACTGCTTGGCTACGACGAACCCGTCGCCGCGTTGCGGAACGTGCAGGCATCGATCGCCCGATTTTCAGATGCCACCGTCGCGCCCGAACCGGATGCATTCGGACGCATCGCACAGAACTTGGGTGCAATCGGGTTTTTCGTCGAAAGCGTCGGGCAGGACGCAGATCGACCGCGCGGCATGTTCCGCTACGACCCGGCGACAGGGATATTCAGTGCCGATCTCGGCCAGTTGCAGGGGACCGATACCGTCACCGCGCCGGCGGATGACGATTTCATTGCGCCGCGAACTGTTGACATCCGCTTGCCGACCAGACGTGGCGACAACGTCGAGTCGGCGGCGCTGAAGACACTTGAAGCAGCCCACGCACAGGCAACAAGGCTGCTGCTGGTCGCTGGCGATGCGCGAGCGATCGAAGAGCTCGAGCGTTTGTTACCCACGCTTGCCAACGAAGCCGACTTGCTCGACAACGACGCGCTGAAGCAAAACGCAGCGCGCGCGTCGCAGCTGTTGGAACAGTTGAAAGAAACGCATCGGCGCGAAGATGCGGCTGAGCTCGAACAGTTGCTGGCGCCGGTACGCGCGCCCGAAACACCGAAGCCAACTGCGCCGATGCCAGTTTCCGAAGCCGCGGCCGACAATGAATTACGTCAAATCTTTGTCGAAGAAGCGCGTGACGTGCTCGACAGCATCAGCGAGCAGCTCGAGATGCTTCGTACGACGCGCGACGATCAGGCGACTTTGACGACGGTGCGGCGCGCGTTTCACACGCTCAAGGGGTCGAGCCGCATGGTCGGCTTCAAGACCGTTGGCGAAGGGGCATGGGCCGTCGAGCAATGTTTCAATCTGTGGCTCGCGCAGGAGCGCGCCGCAAGCGACGATCTGCTTGACCTGGCCGAGGGTGCGCAGCGCGTGATTCGGGACTGGATCGGTCAGATCGCTCGCAATCCTGCGGCGGAGCCCGATCCGATCCCCCTCGTGCGTTCGGCGCAGGCCGTGCGTGAGGGTGGTGTATTCGAATACGCCCACGCATTGCCAGGGAGTCCAGTCGTCCCAAAGTCTGACGGCAGCGCGCCGGCAGTGGTCATTGACGCGCTGCCTGCAAATGGGGATACCGAAGAGATCGAGTTGACGCTCGCCGACGTGAAGCTCGACGATGTGCCAAGCGTCATGCAGGCTGATGAAGCTTCGCCTGAAGAGTCGGTGACCGAGGCGCCTGCAGCTGTGCAAGAAGCTGCCAAGGTCCCAGGCGGCCGAGGAATCCGCCGGCGAAGACATCAAGAAGATCGGGCCGCTCGAGATCAGTCACGGACTGTATTCGATCTTCCTGACCGAGGCGGACGAATGCATTCGCGTACTCGCCAACGATATTGCCGAGTGGCGCTATGAGCCTTCGCGCGGTGTGACGCCGAACATCATGCGGCGCGCGCACTCGCTGTCCGGAATTTCGAAGACGGTCGGATTGGCTCCGGTCGTGTCCATCGCCGAGCCGCTGGACGATTTGATGCGCACGCTTCTGATGCACGGTCCGCGCCACATGGCATTGACCGCAGCGCAATTCGACACGCTCGAGCGCGTTACCGACCGCGTGCGTGGAATGCTGCATCAGTTCGCGGCCGGCATCTATCCCGACGAAGCGCCGCTCGACGCGGGCGCGCTGCAGGATCTGATGTCTGTCGTGCGGGCCCACAGTGCATTGCACGACGATGCGCACGCCGGTAGCCCCCTGCATTTGGTGCAGATGGATGCGTCGTTGGACGAGGAGGTGCTCGAGCCCGCTACGTTCGAGATCGTCGAGCCTGCGGCGGCAATCGAGAATGACGCCGAAGCCCTGCAAAGCGAGCCCGCGCAAAGTGATGAGGTCACGGCTGAACCCGCCGACGAAGTTGGTGAGCGATTTACGGAGCGTAGGGCGGTCGCCAGAGACGGTGGAAGCGACGACGGAAACGACGAGAGCGCCGAATCCGAAGCGGAACAGCCTGCGGCCTCGCGATTGCGCGATGAGCTCGACGCCGAATTGCTGGAGGTTTTCCTGACCGAAGCCGCCGAGATCCTGCCTTCGGTGGCCACGAACCTTCGCGGGCTTGCGAGCAATCCCAACGACGGCGAGCTCGCGCGCGACCTGATGCGCAAGCTCCATACGGTCAAAGGCAGCGCACGCATGGCAGGCGCGATGCGCCTGGGTGAAGCCGTGCACGAGATGGAGACGCGGATTGAGGCGGCGATGCAGCTGGCCGACATTCCGCCGGTCATCATCGACGATCTGCACTCCGAATACGACCAAGCGATGGCGCTGTACGACGAGCTGCAGAATCCGACGGCCGCAAGTGTTCAGCCAGCGATCGTCGCGCCTGTTACGGCATCGACAGCGACCGAGCCCCCGCGCGCGCCGGTGATCGACATCGCGGCTGCGCGTGCCGAGCCGAAGAAGTCGGCGGTTGTTTCTCCGCTGTCTGCAATTGGAGGCGAAGTCAGCGCGACGATGACGGCCGCAGCGCCCGGAGCGCAGCAGGCAGCGACGTTCATTCGTGTGCGCTCTGACGTGCTCGACAAGCTCGTCGATCAGGCGGGCGAAGTCTCGATCGCGCGCTCCAAGCTCGAGAACGAGGTGGGCACGATCAAGGGGTCGTTGACCGACTTGACCGAGAACATTTCGCGGCTGCGTGCGCAGTTGCGCGAAGTAGAGATTCAGGCCGACGCGCAGATCCAGGCGCGTGGCGACAAGCTGTCGCGCGAATCAGCGGACTTCGATCCGCTCGAGTTCGATCGCTATACGCGCCTGCAGGAGCTGACGCGCATGCTGGCGGAATCGGTCGAAGACGTCGCGATGGTCCAAAGCAACATGTTGAAAGGTCTGCAGAGCGCGGACACCGATCTGACGTCGCAGTCGCGCCTGACGCGTGATCTGCAGCAGCAGTTGATGCGCGTTCGGCTGGTGCCGTTTTCGAACGTGTCGGAGCGTTTGTATCGTGTTGCGCGGCAGGTTGCGAAAGAGCTCGACAAGCGCGTCAACCTCGATATTCGCGGTGCGGCGACCGAGCTTGACCGAGGCGTGCTCGAAAAAATGGCAGGGCCGTTCGAGCACCTGATTCGCAATGCGATCGTGCACGGATTGGAAGTGCCCGCCGAGCGGCGCGCCGCCGGCAAGCCGGAGACGGGCGAACTGACGCTCGACGTGCGGCAGGAAGGTAACGAAATTATCGTTGTCATCAATGATGACGGCGGTGGACTGCATCTGGACCGAATTCAGGCGCGCGCCGTCGAGCGCGAGCTGATTACGCCTGATCAGGTACTGAGCGATCGCGAGTTGATGGAGTTGATTTTCCAGCCCGGCTTTACGACAGCAAGCGAAGTGACCGAGCTCGCAGGCCGCGGCGTCGGGATGGACGTCGTGCGCGCCGAACTGGCGTCGTTCGGCGGCCGCATCTCGATTTCGAGCGAAAGCGGGCGCGGTACGCGCTTCACGCTTTACTTGCCGATGACGTTGGCAGTCGCACAGGTGGTGCTGGTGGGTATCGGCGGGCGACGCTACGCCATTCCGGCCGGCATGGTCGAGCAGGTGCGACGCTATCGCCCTGCGGTTCTGCTGGCTGCGCTTACCGATGGAATCATCGAAATTCCGCCAGTCGGCACGATCGTCTTACGGCCGCTGACTCAATTGCTCGGTGAAGAAACGACGCCGCATCTGGCGCGGCAAACGCCGGTCGTGCTGCTGCGCTCCGGCGATGACCGACTCGCGATTGCGGTCGACGAGGTGTCGAGCAATCAAGAGGTCGTGGTCAAGAACGTCGGCGTGCAGGTCGCACGCATGGCCGGCATCCTGGGTGCAACGATTCTCGGTAACGGCGAGATCGTATTGATCATCAATCCGGTGCAATTGATCACGCGTGCGCCGGAGCCTCCTGCAGTCTTCGACGTTGCGCCCGACGCTCGCGACGAGGCCAAGGCGGCGCAGAAGCGAATCGACCACGTAACCGAGCTGTCGACGTCGACAGTGCCGACCGTCATGGTGGTCGACGATTCGTTGACGGTTCGCAGGGTGACGCAGCGGTTGCTCGAGCGGCAGGGCTACACCGTCCTGCTGGCCAAAGATGGCGTCGACGCGTTGCGACAGCTGCAGGATGTGAAGCCGGACATCATGCTGGTCGATATCGAGATGCCGCGCATGGACGGCTACGACCTGACCCGCAACGTACGCGGCAACAAGAAGACAGCCGAAATACCGATCATCATGATCACGTCGCGCACGGCAGAGAAGCACAGAAGCATGGCGTTCGAGCTGGGTGTCAACGAATATCTGGGCAAGCCGTACCAGGAAGACGAGCTGTTGAAGTTCATCAAGCAGTATCTTGGCCGAGCGCGTGACGGCGTAGCAGTCAGCAGCGGCTGACGCAGCTGCGCCGCCTACGTCGTCGGCCACTGAAGTGGCAACCACTGCGGTACTCGCGCCAGCGGCGGGCCTGGAACTCGCTGCGCTCAGACAGCCGGGCCCTTAAAGCTCCGCTGGCGCTCCGTTCCTCGGGCGACGACTCAAAGGCGGCGCAGCTGCGCCAGCCGCTGCTGTCGCGACATGGTCCCGAGTCGAGCTGTTTTTTTCTTTTACCCCACCCCAGTGAGACACTCCACGCACAAGCGTTGGGTGGCGCTGAGCTGCCTTCGGGGCGTCGCCCGAGGAACGGAGCGCCGGCGGGGCATTTAAGGGCCTGCCTGTTTGAGCGCAGCGAGTTGCAGGCCCGCCGCTGGCGCGAGTACCGCAGTGGTTGCCACTTCAGTGGCCGACGCCCAGGCAGGGCAGCGCCGCCCAACGCTTGCGCGCCGCGATCACCAAGCGCAGCAACGCGGAGCCGTAGCAACCCTCGCTCCGCAGGCCGCTCGCGCTGCTGAACGCCTGCGCAAAAAGTGCAACGGGCAGTTTACAATCCGGCCTCATGCCGAGTGAACCGAAGGTCCATAGCCCGATGGACCTGAAGCATCAGTTCCTGATCGCCATGCCCGCAATGGCGGATACAAACTTTGAGCGCTCGGTCGTTTATGTGTGTGACCACAACGATCGCGGCGCGCTTGGCCTTGTCATCAATCGCCCGACTGATTTGACGCTCGGCAAGTTGTTCGACCGCGTCGACCTTAAGCTCGAGATCGCCCCCCGCAAAGACGACCCCGTCTACTTCGGTGGGCCGGTGCAGACCGAGCGCGGTTTCGTGCTGCACGGCTCGAGCTCAAATTTCAGCTCGACGCTGGCCATTTCGGACGAGATCTCGCTGACAACGTCGAAGGATGTACTGGAAGCGATTGCCGAAGGCAGCGGGCCCGACAAGGTGCTGGTCACTTTGGGTTATTCAGGTTGGGGCGCCGGTCAGCTTGAAAGCGAAATCGCGCAGAATGCGTGGCTGACGGTTCACGCGGCCCCGCAGATCATCTTCGATGTGCCGGCCAGCGACAAATACGATGCCGCTCTCAGGCTGCTCGGGGTCAACAGCTCGCAGCTGACGGGGCATGCGGGTCATGCGTGACCTTGCGGGTCATGCCTCTTTCCGCTCCGATACTCGCCATTTTTCCGCTGCTTTACCGAGTTCGATGATCGAAGGCGTCGTGCTGGGGTTTGACTTCGGCACGCGTCGCATCGGCGTAGCGATCGGCAATTGCCTGACACGCCACGCGCGACCCTTGACCACGATCGATGCGGTTACCGAGGATGCTCGGTGGAAATCGTTGAGTGCGTTGATCGATGAGTGGCAACCCGCGCAGTTGGCAGTTGGAATTCCGCGTCATCCGGACGACACAGCCCATGCGATGACGTTGCGTTGCGAGCGATTCGCACGTCAGCTGGAGGGTCGTTACCGCCTGCCGGTTGCTCGTATCGACGAGCGCTACAGCTCGGCGGTAGTAGAAGGCGAGGCCGACGTCGATGCTGCGGCGGCTGCTGTCATCCTTCAACAGTGGCTTGATGACGGCTCGCACGATGCTTGACCTCGACGCCGAGACGATCTATCGGCAGCTCGCAAGCCGGGCGCGTGAGCACTTTCGCGACCAGCCATTAAGTCTCGTGGGCGTACATACCGGCGGAGTCTGGCTCGCCGAGCGATTGAAGAGAGAGCTCAATGTGGAAGCGCCCGTCGGAATCCTCGACGTCTCGTTTTATCGCGATGACTTCGATCAATCAGGATTGAAGCCCGCGGTCAGGCCCTCGCAGATCGCGTTCGACGTGGCCGGAAGTCACATTCTGCTGGTCGACGACGTTCTGAATACCGGACGTACCGTGCGCGCAGCGATGAACGAAATCTTCGACTACGGGCGTCCGGCGAAGATAGACCTGGCTGTCTTAATCGATCGCGGCGGCCGCGACCTGCCGATAGCCGCCAGTATCGTCGGCGCGACGATCGAGTTGCCGGCATCGTTCAGTGTTGTGCTGACGCGCGACGATGACGATCGTCTGCATCTGACCATCGAGGAGCGCGGTGCCGACTAATCGCAATCCGCAGTTGAATCGAGAAGGCGAGCTGCATCATCTGCTAGCCATCGAAGGGCTGCCGCGAGAGGTCGTGGACCGCATCCTCAGCACGGCAGACAGCTTCATCAACATCGCCGAACGCGAAGTCAAGAGCGTGCCGTTGCTGCGTGGCAAAAGCGTGTTCAACCTTTTTTTCGAGAACAGCACGCGTACGCGCACGACGTTCGAGATCGCTGCACGGCGCCTGTCGGCCGATGTGTTCAACCTAGACATCGTGCGCTCGAGCGCGGCCAAAGGCGAGTCACTGCTCGACACGATCAACAACCTGACGGCGATGCAGGCCGATATGTTCGTCGTGCGTCATGCGACCAGTGGGGCGCCTTATTTGATTGCACGTCACACGAGCGCTCATGCGCCGCATATCCATGTGATCAATGCCGGCGACGGCCGCCACGAGCATCCGACCCAAGGGCTGCTCGATGCGTACACGATTCGGCATTACAAGAAAGACTTCAGCAACCTGGTCGTCGCGGTGGTCGGCGACATATTGCATTCGCGAGTCGCGCGCTCCGATATTCACGCACTGACAACGCTCGGTGTTCCTGAAGTGCGCGCCGTGGGCCCGTTGACGTTGTTGCCGGCGGGCTTGGAGCAGATGGGCGTACGCGTCTGCACGAAGTTTGAAGAGGGAATTCGCGGAGCCGATGTGATCATCATGCTGCGGCTTCAGAGCGAGCGCATGCGCGGTGCGTTGCTTCCCTCGGCGGCAGAGTATTTCGCGAACTATGGACTGACCGCCGAAAAGCTGGCGTTGGCCAAGCCCGATGCGATCGTGATGCACCCCGGGCCGATGAACCGCGGCGTCGAAATCGATTCGCACGTTGCCGATGGCGCCTCCAGTGTGATCCTGCCGCAGGTCACGTTTGGAATTGCGATACGCATGGCGGTGTTGTCGATCGTGTCCTCATCGGCGAGCATGCAATGAGCCTCCGCGCGGCCGCCCGGAGGAGGTCTCGCTCCCGCTTGGCGGGACGGCGCGCAGCGCCCAGGGTGCATCAATGAACATTGCAATCGTCAATGGGCGCGTGATCGATCCGGCGACAGCATTCGACAAAGTAGCCGGCGTATACGTCGAGAATGGTCGAATTGCCGCGATCGGCCGCGCACCTGAGCACTTCAAGGTCGATCGCACGCTTGACGCGAAAGGCTTGATCGTTGCGCCCGGTTTGGTCGACTTATGCGCGCGGCTCGGCGAGCCGGGCCACGAAGGCGCATTAAAAGTCGAAATGAAGGCAGCACTCGCCGGCGGGGTGACCAGTGTTGTGTGCCCGCCGGATACCGACCCGCCACTCGATGAGCCGGGCCTGGTGCGGATGCTGCGGCAACGCTCGCGCGAGTCGGCAGGCGCTCGGACTTATCCGCTTGGTGCGTTAACTGCAACGTTGAAAGGCGAAGCGCTGGCCGAGATCAAGACACTGTCAGAGGTCGGATGCATCGCCTTCATGCAAACGCGAAGCCTGCCGCATGACAACTCGGTGTTGCTGCAAGCGATGCGCTATGCAAAAACGTTCGAGCTTCCAATTTGGCTTCGGCCCGTTGAAGACACGCTCGCGGGCAGTGGAGTGGCAGGCGCAGGCGCCGTCGCAGGCCGGCTAGGGTTGCCTTCAGTGCCCGTCGTCGCCGAAACGGTGGCGCTGCATACGATTTTCGAACTGCAGCGGGTGACCGGGGCGCAAATTCACATTTGCCGCTTGTCGTCGAGCGAAGGGATCGAGCTCGTACGGCAGGCCAAACGTGATGGTTTGCACGTCACGTGCGACGTCGCCATCCACCATGTGCATCTGATCGACGTCGATATCGGCTACTTCGATCCCAACTTCCGCCTTGATCCGCCGCTGCGCGGTGCGCGTGACCGTGATGCGATCGTCGCCGGGCTCGCCGACGGCACGATCGACGTCATTTGTTCCGACCACGCTCCGATCGGAGAGGACGACAAGCTGCTTCCGTTTGGTGAGGCCGAGCCTGGCGCGAGTGCGCTCGAGACGTTGCTTCCTTTGACGCTGAAGTGGGCGAACGAGAACAAGGTGCCGCTCGTGCAGGCGCTGGCGAAGATCACTAGCGGACCTGCTGCCATTCTCGGCAAAGGCTCTGCGAAGGGTCGTCTGACGGTTGGAGCAAAGGCAGACGTCGTCGTATTCGACGCGACTGCTCCATGGGTGGTCAGCGCTGAAACGCTGGTCAGTGGCGGCAAGAACACGCCATTTGTAGGTTACGAGCTCGAAGGGCGTACGCGCTATACGCTGGTTGGCGGAGAAGTCCGCTATGTATCAGACTGATGATGCGATGGCTGCTCGCACCATTTCGTGCGATCGTGTTTTCCGCTCATGTGCTGCTAGGCGTTGCGATTGTTCTCGTGGTGTTCCCCTTTGCGGATCAGACTGCGCGCAATCGAATTAATGGGAAGTGGTCGCGCATTCTGATCTCGCTGTGCGGGGCTCGCGTCACGTGCAGTGGGGTCGGAATTCCGCCGGAGCTGCAGCGAGATGGCATCGATGCGGCTCGGACCGGCCGCCTTGCATTGGCCAATCACGTCTCATGGCTGGATATTTTCGCGATCAATGCCATTCTGCCGAGCCGCTTCATCGCGAAGGCAGAAATCGGGAAGTGGCCATTGCTTGGCCTGTTGGTGTCGCGCGCTGGCACGTTGTACATCGAGCGCGGGCGGCGCCATGCAGTGTCCGCGATGAACAAGACAGTGCGCGAACACTTGAAGCTTGGGGAGACGATCGTCGTCTTTGCCGAAGGCACGACAACGGACGGCAGTGTGCTGTTGCCTTTTCACTCGAACATGATCGCGCCGGCGCTCGACGTTGACGCCGAGGTATGGCCGATTGCGATCCGCTATACCGAGCGTGGCAAGCGCTCATCGGCTGCCGCCTTCATCGATGAAACGGGTTTGTTCACTTCGTTGGCGCGAATACTGGTGGCCGACCAACTGGTCGTTGAAGTCGTTCTGCTACAGCCCATTTTGAAAAGTGATGCGGCCAACCGGCACGCGATTGCACGTAATGCGCGGACGGCGATTGCGCAGCAGCTGGGAATTACGGACGAACCACAGGCTTCCCACCGCAATCACGCTTCCGCGGCTTGAGACACAGGCGCAATCGCGCTGAAAGAGCGCCCGGTCCTGCAGCCGCATTGCAGTGAGCTTTCCACCCCATACACAGCCGGTGTCCAGACCGATCACGTTGGCGCGTGCGATCAGACCTTCGGCTGACCAGTGGCCGAACACGATAAGCGTGTCGCGCGTGGCGCGTTCAGGATGATCGAACCACGGAATCTCGCCTGGCGGCGCTTTGCTTGCGCTGTCCTTGTGTTTCAGATTCATCGTTCCGTCGAAGGCCAACACGCGCAGGCGTGTCAGCGCATTGACCACGCATCGGAGGCGATCGTTACCTGTTAGATCGTCGCTCCAGCGGCGCGGCTCATCACCGTACATTTCGCGCAGGAAAGCGTTGTCATCGTCCGCTACCAGTGATCGATGGACCTCGTCCGCCAGCGATAACGTTTGCTCTACCGTCCACGACGGCAGTACGCCGGCGTGAACAAACAGCATGCCTTGTTCAAAGTGGGCCAGCGGCTGGCTGCGTACCCAGGCAAGCAGCTCGTCACGATCCGGCGCCTCAAGAACTTCGTGCACCGTGTCACCGTCCTTCAGCGGTCTGACCCCAGCGGCGGCCGCCAATAGATGCAAGTCGTGATTGCCGAGCAACGAGATCGCGTGACCATGTTCGACTCGTGCCTTGACGTGGCGCAACGTCGCGAGCGAATCCAAACCGCGATTGACCAGGTCACCGACGAAGATGTAGCGCTCCGCGTCGGGTAACTGCGCCGCGAGCTGCTTGAAGCTCGACAAGCAACCTTGCACATCGCCAACCGCGTAAGTTGGCATCAGCGATTCGATTCGCTTGTTAGCATGCGGCGTTGATGTAATGCAATTAAGGTCCCGGAGCAATCATGAAGCCCGTTCGCAAGGCAGTCTTTCCGGTCGCAGGGCTCGGCACGCGGTTCTTGCCTGCGACCAAAGCGATGCCAAAGGAAATGCTGCCGATCGTCGACAAGCCGCTGATCCAATATGCCGTTGAAGAGGCTGCTGCCGCGGGAATTACGCAGATGATATTTGTAACCGGCCGCAGCAAACGTTCGATTGCGGACCATTTTGATCGAGCGCCCGAGTTGGAGGCCGAGTTGGCAGCGAAGGGCAAATACGAGCTGCTCGAAGTCGTGCGCAACATCTCACCGGAGACCGAGAGCTTCGTCTACACGCGTCAGGCTGAGCCGCTCGGCTTGGGACACGCCGTACTGTGCGCGGAGTCGATTGTGGGTGATGAGCCGTTCGCCGTGATTCTGGCCGACGATCTGATCGACGCCGAAAAGTCGGTCATCGGGCAACTGGCCGACGCACGAGCGGCGCGCGGCGGTGGCAACGTGATCGCCGTTGAGGACGTGCCGCGCGCGGAAACCAACAGATACGGAATCGTCAGCAGCGAGCCGATCGATGGCCGCACGTCAAGAATGTCGCACATCGTCGAGAAGCCCGCGCCTGACAAAGCACCATCGACACTCGCGGTAGTCGGCCGCTACGTGCTCGAGCCCGAAATATTCGAGCACCTGCGCTCGATCCCGCGGGGTGCGGGCGGCGAAATCCAGCTGACCGACGCTATCGCCGGCATGTTGTCCTCGGATAAAACCTTTGCGTATCGATACGAAGGACGGCGATTCGATTGCGGGTCGAAGGAGGGGTTCGTTGCAGCCACCGTGCACTTTGCGCGGAAGGCGGGATATTCGATCTAGCCCGAGCCGTTCAGCTCGTTATCGTCGTAGGTGCGCGATCGAAATCGATAGAGTCGAAACGGCAAGAAAAAGACCGCGAAGTAAATTCCGCACACCAATAGAAACGACCAGAAAATCCACCAGTCGGGCACACCTAGCTGCCAAAGACCGGTGCCGATAAGAGCCAACAGGGCATTGGCCGAGACCAGCACTGCAAGTGTTGCGCGCGGCGAGTAACCACGTCGCATCAGGATGTGATGAATGTGATCGCGATCGCGGCGACATGGGGCTGCGGCGCCGAGCCAGTCGCCGGACGGTTACCGTAAATACATCCATCAATAACAGCCCTAGTACCCATAGCATTGTCGGTGGAGAAACTGCAACGTGATGTTGAGACAGCGAAACCGAGAACCACGCAATAGCGAAGCCGAGCACCATGCTGCCGGCGTCCCCCATGAACGTGCGATGGCGGCCGCGCAGAGGCCATGGAAGGTTAAAGAACAGAAACCCAATCACGGCTCCTGCGAGCACCACGGTGATTTTCGCCGCGTTCAAGTCGCCGATCATCCACGCAAAAGCGGCGAAGAAGCAAAGCATCACAAGCGCAAGGCTTCCCGCGAGGCCATCCAATCCATCAAACATGTTGATGGCATTGATCACCGCCACCGTCGCGAAAACGGTCAATGGGATTGCCCAGAGGCGGGTATTGATCGGATCGGTTGCGAATAGATTTCCGAGGTTGACCAGGAAATTGGCACCACCCGATGTCATCACGACTGCCGCGAAAATCTGCGCCAGCATTTTTGTACCGGCCGACACTTCGCCGAGGTCATCCAACAATCCGGTTAACGCAAGTATCACGGCTCCGATAAAAAACGCGGCGTAGCCCCCGAATTCCGAAAACGACGCCGCAAGGGCGACCAACATCGCGGCCGTTATGGCCACGCCGCCGGTGACTGCGACGGGAGCGGCATGACGCTTACGGCCGCCAGGCACGTCGACCAATTTCCAGCGTTCTGCGGGCCGACGCAGCATCAGGATCAACAACGCCGCGACAAACGCCGCGAACCCCGCTTGCGCGAAGTAGGTCAATGGAAACTCAGGCATTCCAGATTATCTAACGCCATCACCTTTGGTCGGATCCGCGGGCAAGCACGCGTTGGTAGACATCGACGGTCTTGTCAACCATCTGCTTTACCGAAAAAACATCTTCTACTCGGCGTTGACCCGCGGCTCCCAGTCGCATGCGCAGTGCCGGGTTGCCCAATAGTGTGCGCAGAGCGTCTGCCAGCGCGTGAGGGTCCTTCGGAGGAACGAGCAAACCCGTTTCACCGTCGAGCGTCACATACTCGACGCCGGTTCCTAATCGCGTCGCGACCACCGGCTTTCCGCAATGCATTGCTTCCAGCTGCACGAGTCCGAACTGCTCGGCGCGCTCGACTGATGGCATGCAAAAAACATCGCAAGTTTTGAAGTAGGCAACCAATAGCGGATCAGGAATAAAGCCGACAAATTTGACTCGGTCGGAAAGACCAAGATCACGAGCTAAACGCATCGAGCGTTGCGGTCAACGGTCCGTGCCCTCCGATCCACAACTCGGCATCCAAGCTCTGCATGGCCCGTATCAGGACGTCTAAACCCTTGTAGTAAACGTGCCGGCCGACGGAAAAGATCAACGGTCGGTCACGTGCGCTGGAGCAGAAGTTCTTCCTCCTTACGACGCGATTCCACTGATGGCGCAAGCACTGTGGGATCGAAACCGTACGGAATGACTTCGCGGATTTGTCCAGGCTTTCCTGCAGGGATCTGAGAGGAGCTTGCAAAGTGCTGCGGCGTCGCGCCGATCAGCGCATCGGCATCACGCACAAAAGACCGAAGGAAGGGTGAATACAACGACAGCGCCCATTTTTGCTTGACGATGTCGCTATGCCAGGTAATTACGCGTTGAACGGTACGCGGCAACGACGCCGCGGTCAGGTGTCCAAGAGGATCTGGAAAGTGCAGGTGCACCAGGTCGAATTGATATTGCCGATGCAATCTGCGCGCCACGGCCGGCATTGAGGGTGCCAGAGCGACACTGGCAAGTGATCCGAGACTCGCTACACGAACAGTCTCGTAGCCGTAACGGTGATGTCGATCAGTGGTCCAACGGTCGTTCGCAACAAGATTGACCACCTGCACTTCGGGGGGCATCGCACGCAGCAAGGCCCGCAGATGGCGTTCAATCCCGCCGACGTCTCCATCGAACTTGCCGAGATGCAGGACCTTCAAGCGCCCGGTCGTCCGTAATACTCCTTGTACCAATCCACGAAGCGAGGCAGTCCCACATCGATAGTTGTTGTGGGTTCCCACCCATAGTCATGCGAAAGACTGGCGATGTCCGCAAACGTTTCCTTCACGTCGCCCAGCTGCATCGGCAAAAGCCGCATCTCGGCCTCGCGTCCAAGCGCAGTTGAGAGCACTTCGATGAATCGCAAAAGTGGCTCCGACCGATGATTACCGATGTTGTAAACGCGGTGCGCCACCCCGTCGGCGTCCTTCGCGGGGGCGCGGTCGAGAACTGCAAGGACGCCCTTCACGATATCGTCGATGTACGTGAAGTCTCGCCGCATGTCCCCGTGGTTGTATACATCGATCGGTTCGCCGGAAAGTATCGCCTTCGTGAACCTGAACGTCGCCATATCAGGCCGGCCCCACGGGCCGTACACGGTGAAAAATCGAAGCCCGGTGGCTGGAACACCGAATTGCCACGAATAGACGTACGCCATCTGCTCGTTGGCACGCTTTGTTGCTGCATACAAACTGACCGGGCGATCAACCCTATCGCTTTCCGAAAACGGCAACTTCGTGTTGCCGCCGTAAACGCTCGACGATGACGCGTAAACAAGATGCCGCACCGGCCGCGCCCGTACGGCCTGCAGAATGTTGAGAAATCCCGTCAGGTTGCTGTCAATGTAATCCTGCGGATGAGTGATCGAGTGGCGTACACCGGCTTGAGCAGCCAGATGCACAACGCTCTCAATGGTGTTCTGCGTGAATACGCGTTCAATTGCGGCGGCATCAACGATGTTGGTCAATTCAAACACGAACTGCGAATTCGCCTCAAAGCGGTCCAACCGAGCCAGACGCGCGCGCTTTAACTCCGGGTCGTAATAGTCGTTCAGGTCATCCACACCCACAACATGGGTCCCGCGCTCCAATAGCCGTTGCGCGACTGACGAACCAATGAAGCCTGCGACCCCGGTGACTAACGTGCTGGCGCCGCTTGGTCACGATCCGCGCCCGATGCCAAAGTATTGGAGACCCGCAGTCCGCACCGTTGCAGGATCGTACAAATTGCGGCCGTCGAAAATCGCTTTCGCTTTGAGCTTTCGCGCCAGATCTTCAAAATCGGGACTGCGAAACTCGAGCCACTCGGTAATGACCGCGAGTACATCGGCCCCGTTCAGTGCCGCGTCAGCGGAGTCCGCAAATTCCACGTTCTTGTTGTTATTGATGATCGAACGCGCATTCGGCATGGCGACAGGGTCATAGGCGCGCACTTTTGCGCCGGCTGCCGTCAGTGCATCAATGACGCTTAGGCTCGGCGCCTCTCTCATGTCATCTGTGTTGGCTTTGAACGCCAAGCCCCATAGAGCAATCGTACGGCCTGCAAGTTCATCACCAAAGAAGCGACTGATTTTTGCCGCCAGGATGTGGTGTTGTCGTTGATTGACGTCCATTGCGGCCGTCAGTATGTCCACCGGCTCATCGTGCTCCGCCGCCGTATGCGCGAGCGCGCGCAAGTCCTTTGGAAAGCACGATCCGCCGAAGCCGGCGCCTGCATAAAGAAAGTCAGGCCCTATACGCGGGTCCGATCCGATGCCGCGTCGTACATCCTCGATGTCCACGCCAAGCCGGTCAGCCAAATTCGCCATCTCGTTCATGAAGGAAATGCGGACGGCGAGCATGCAGTTGGCTGCGTACTTCGTGAATTCCGCCGAGCGGATATCCATCACAATCAAGCGATCACGGTTACGGTTGAACGGCTTATACAACTCCCGCAACGTTCTAGCGGACTTCGCATCGTCGACCCCAACGATGATGCGATCCGGCTTCATGAAGTCTTCTACCGCAAAGCCCTCTTTTAGAAATTCTGGATTCGACGCCGTCGTTACGGATGTTTTGCTACCGCGCTTCTCGAGTTCCGACCGTATGGCGGCGCGCACCTGATCATTGGTGCCAACCGGCACGGTCGACTTAACCACGATCAGCGAGTCACGCTCGATGCGCCTACCAAGCTCTCGAGCACAAACGATCACATGCGACAAATCGGCTGAACCATTCTCGCTCGACGGGGTTCCGACGGCGATGAGAATCAGCCTCGCATGCGATACGGCCGCGTCATAGTCGGTAGAAAACCGCAGCCGACCCGCGGCCGCATTGCGCTCGACAAGCTGATCCAGACCTGGTTCGTGAATGGGAATTTCGGAGCGATTGAGCTTCTCAACCTTCGCAGCGTCGACGTCAACGCATACAACGACATTGCCGACATCCGCCAAGCACGCTGCAGTCACCAAGCCGACATAACCAGCGCCGATCACCGATACATGCATCAAGCCTTCT
>CAWDDF010000011.1:0-121845 GCA_963801035.1 uncultured beta proteobacterium
ACGATCGTCGCCACTCCACGAGTGCTCGGCATCGTAAGCAACCTCGGCGATGATTGGATACGGAAACTTTGCGTTGTATTCGCATACAACGATCTTCGGCGTCCGACCGCGGTTGAATTCGCGCGATCGCGAGATCATTCCCGTCGATGTCGACGGACAACACATCGAGCCCTTTGGCTAAGTTGGCATCCGCAACGGTAGCGACAGATGCAACGTTTTCGCGGGTCACGATCTTGTGAAACTATGCGCGGCGTTTAACTCAGGCACAAGCCGCTCGGATCGCCGCGATGTTGCTGCATTGCCGTCGACCCATACTCCATGCCAACCCTTCAGCAACAGATAGTGGGTGTTGTTCTCGCGACCGTCTCCGCAGCCGATTTCGATGAACGAGCCGCGCTCAAGTTGAAGCCAATCACAAATATGCTCGAGAATGCCGTCCTCATCAGCCTGCGAGTACACCTTGAATCCGCAAACCGCCGGATTATCCGGCATGGTTTCGCGCATTTCGTCTCTGCAGTCGCGTTACTCACGTGCCAGTTCAAGTTGAAGTAACGCATCAGAAACATGCGCGCCCGAGTTTGAATGCAGGCGTGCTGCAATTGCGCTCCGCAAGCGCTGAAGGAATTCCATGATCATGCGTTCTGCGATCGGTCCAGAGACTTACGCGAGGCAGCAGATAACCGCCTCAGCAACTGCTGTTCTTCGGGCGACAGCAGCGTCAGTATCGCGCGCGATATATAAAAGGCGACCCAAGCTGCCGCGGCGACCGAGATCAAATCAATCCAGCTTCGCATCTGCGTAGGTTGCAAAAGCACTACCGCAAGTTGCACAGTGCATCCAATGATCACGCTCACCCAGAATGTGAATCGCTCGCGGAGCCGGCGTAACTCTGAAGTCGCGCCGTGCAACGAATGAAAAAATAAGCGATGTCGTAGTTGCCGAGCAGGATCGCTACGGCAGCGCCAAACAGTCCGTAATGAGGAACAAGCCAAAGCATTGCACCAGAGTCACAATTGCCGTTAACCAAGCGAACTTTGCCGCAAGCAGCGATTTCCCACTGGCGACCAACACGTGACTGACTGGGACAGCGAATGCAGGAATGGCAAACGCGACCAGGAGTACACGAAACGTTGCGGGAAGATCGGAGCTAGCAAAGTCACCGAGCCACAGCTTCAAGAATGGCTCGGCCAAAAGTAGACCCGGCAATAGAAATGGTACGCAGCAGCACGGCAATAGCTCGGTCAAGTGCGTGTAACAGCGCCACCGTATCTGAGTGCTTGCCTTGCGCCAGTAGCAGTGCGGCATGTGGAAATACAAATGCGCTCAATGCAGCAACTCCGGCGAGACTCTTATTGGCGACATTTACGCACAACGCATAGGCACCCGCCATGCTGGCAGAACCTAACGCGGCCACCAGCATGCGATCTCCTTGATAAACGAGGGTGCTGGCTACCTGTGCCGCGAACATACCTCCTGAGAAACGCTTCTCGTTTAGCAAGAGGCCGCTCGTCGAAGCGAAACGGACCCCCCATTCAACATGCTGACGTATCGCAATCAGTGTGATAGACGCCGCTGCTGCACTGAGCGCTATCCCGAGGTAAATGACATCCACCAGTGGGTGTCCAGCTTGCACAATGGTCAGAGCTCCCAACCATAAAATAACCGTCGACATTGTTTGTACTGCGGCTATCCAAGCGACCGCCTGGGCCGCCCGTGCCACGATGCCGGGCGCGAGCGTGGCGAGACTCACGATGATCCAAAGCGCGCATATGCGAACTCAATTGCGCGGCCTCGCCCGCGCGTGCAGAACCTCGTCGATCCTGAGCCAGGCAGCAATCGGTCCAGCGGCAAGCCAAACAATGACGCCCAGCACAAGGCCCACAGCCATGAGTGTTGCCGCAGCGTGGTCAGCGTAGCTACCTACATCCACCTTCTTTCACGCAAGGTTCCGGCCACGCTGCGCACCCCCGCAGATGTGACGCCCAGTTCCAGCTGGCAAGCGATCAGCAGCATCACCGGGCCAGCATCGGTATCCCAAACTTTGCCTTGCCAAGAATCTGCAGAAGCTTTGGAGAAATAACGAATACCACCGCAAGCGGCAATGCCCAACTCGCAAGGCCCCAAAACGCGCGCGTTGACAGACGACGTGTCGCGAGCACAGAGTCTCTTGTTTACCGTGGTGAGGGCGCAGCCGGGCCAGCAGCTCGCGTTGTGGACCGATCGTGCTCAAAGGCGATTGATGATGAGGCCACCCGAGCTCTTAACAAGCTGGCTTTCCGGAAGGGTGGTGATGTCGTAGTCGCCGCCCTTTACATACACGTCGGGCTTAACGGATCTGAATTGTCTCGAGCGGAATGGTCTCATCGAACAAGGTCACCAAACTCACGCTCTCTTAACGCCGCCACCAGGGCGCTCGATCATCTTCGGAGTTAAGCGGACGATCGTGGCCTTTGCCCAATGTGCGAACCGACGCATCGGAATTGATCGCTACAATCAGCGAAGCACCTAACGTTCGCGCTTGCGCCAAGTACGTGACATGATCCTCGGTGCAATACGATCGAACACGCCATTTGTGAACACGACTGGCCGCGCCAGCATCGCAACCCGGGTGCGAAGAATCGTTGCGCGACAATCTTGCTCTCGAACGCGGGAGTCGAAAGTTGCATCATGCGTGCGGACTTCCGGCGTTCGTCATCGAAAATAGCGAGCGTTTTCGGAGCGCTTCATCCAGCCGGCGGAACGAAGCGGTAGCGAGACCATCCTCACCATCGGCCTTGAGCGGGTTGCGTCCATCGGTCCCGAGCAGCACGCGCAGCGGAACATGTGCCGCCAACGCCGCCTCAAGGTCGGACGGCTTATCGCCAAACATGGCCGACGCTCGGAGGTCGAGTTGCAAATCGTTTGCTGCCGACAGCAGCATTCCCGGTGCGGGCTTGCGGCAATCGCAGCTCCGAAGGTATGGGTCGCGGGCTTCAGTCGGGTGATGCGGGCAAAAGTAGACGCCGGAAAGTGGTGCTCCCGCGGCCATAAACTTCTGCCTCATCCAGTCGCTCAGAAGATGAAACTGAGATTCACTGAAAAGCCCGCGGCCAATTCCAGACTGATTGCTGACAACAACTAGCGCGTAGCCCAATTCGTGAAAACGCCGTGCTCCTTGAAGCACGCCCGGTACGAACTCGAAGTCCTCTGCGCGGTAAACATAGCCACGGTCGATGTTGATGACGCCGTCGCGATCGAGAAACGCTGCGCGCCGTCCCGTTGTCGTGTCGCGCTTCACGGCGCCTGTCCAAGCAACCAACGCACGTAGCTTGCTGTTCCCTGTTCCACGCGCCGAAACTCGACATCGCACCCGCCGGCGCGCAAGTTTCGTAAATCCGCCTGCGTGTACGCCTGATATTTGTCTTCAAGTCCATCGGGAAAGGCGATGTACTCGATCAGTCCCTCGTGTACGGCTTGTTCGAGCTTGAGCGGCGTGCGCACCTTCATGCTCGCGAAGGGTATTGACGACCGTGAGCGCAACATCATTGAACGCCTGCGCGGTGCCAGTGCCGACGTTGTAGATGCCCGACACCGGTTTGTTCCAGAAGTGCAGATTGACCGAGACGACGTCATCTACATGAACGAAGTCGCGCCGCTGCTCGCCGTTCGCCGTACCCATGGCTGCTTTCAAACAGCCTGACTTTGCCGTCGTCTCGATATTGTTGGAAGTGATGGAAAGCAACCGAAGCCATCCGCCCCTTGTGCGATTCGCGCGGCCCGTACACGTTGAAGTAGCGCAGACCGATGACCGGCGCTGATAACTTCGGCAACTCGCGTCGCACGATCTGGTCGAACAGGAACTTCGAATATCCATAAACGTTCAGCGGTCTCTTGGTGGCGACGGTCATCGACGAACTCTGGTCCGAATCCATACACCGCCGCCGAGGAGGCGTAGATAAACGGCACACGTCTCCTGCTGACACCAACGTAACAGCTCGAGCGAATATCGATAGTTGTTATCGAGCATGTAGCGGCCATCAGTTTCCATCGTGTCCGAGCAGGCGCCTTGATGGAATACGACGTCGGGTCGCGGCAGACTTGCGCGCATCTGACCAGCTCGATGAAGTCGCGCTTGTCGAGGTAGTCGGCGATCTCGCAGTCCACTAGGTTTCTGAATTTTTCCGAATGGCTCAGGTCATCAACCGCGAGGATGTCGGTAAAGCCGCGCTCGTTCAGCGCCTTGACGTTGTTTGAGCCTATAAAGCCCGCCGCACCGGTCACGACGATGCTCATGTGGCGTCTTCGCCAAAGAGTTCATCGAAACTGACCGCAGCGGTGCCGAGCTTGCCAACAACGATGCCGCCGGCTCGGTTCGCGATACTCATCGCTTCCTGCAGCGAAGCGCCGACGGCCAGCATCGCAGCCGTCACTGCGATTACGGTATCGCCCGCGCCTGAAACGTCGAACACTTCGCGTGCTTGCGCCGGAACCGACCATTCGCCCTCGGCGGTATAAAGCGTCATGCCATCTTCGCTGCGCGTCAGCAGCAATGCCTTCAGATCGAGCTCTGTGCGCAGCGCTTGTGCGCGTCGCGTGAGGTCCGCTTCATCGCGCCATCTTCCTACCACTTCGCGCAGCTCGGCAAGGTTGGGCGATAACAGCGTGGCTCCTTCGTAGCGCGCGTACTCATCCCCTTTGGGATCGACCAGCACCGGCCGCCCTGCGGCGCGTGCTTGTTCGATCATCTGGCTGATGTGACCGAGCCCGCCCTTCCCGTAGTCGGAAAGCAGTACCAGATCGTGCTCGGCTACGAGGCTGCCGTAACTATCGAGCAAGGCGGCAAGGGTTTCCGCTTCCGGCGTTTTCTCGAAGTCGACACGCAGCATCTGTTGCTGCCGGCCGATCACTCGCAGCTTGACGGTTGTGGCTCTGAGTGCGGATCGGAGTGCGGTTGCGCTTCGATGCCCGCCTGCGCAGCCAGCCGAGCGATCGTGCGTCCTGCTTCGTCGTCCCCCAAGAACTGTGAGCAGTCCGGCATGCGCGCCAAGCGACACGACGTTTAGCGCTACGTTCGCCGCACCCCCCAGGCGTTCTTCGCTGCGAAGGATGCGAACGACCGGTACCGGAGCCTCGGGCGAGACGCGATCGACATCGCCGAACCAGTAGCGATCGAGCATCGCATCGCCCACCACCAATATGCGGCACGCGGATAGTGCTGCACGGCTCGGCCTCATCGTGCCGATCAGCCGCCCGCGGATGCTGCGGCGCGACGCGGCCGTAGATATCGTCGAACCTGACGATGTCGTCCTCACCGACATAGTCGCCGCACTGCACTTCGATCAAGCACAACGAGGCACGGCCGGGATTTTCCAGGCGGTGTTTGGAACCCAGTGGAACGTAGGTCGATTGATTCGGCGCCAGCAGCACAACTCGCTCATCGACCGTTACTTTGGCGGTTCCGCTGACAACCACCCAGTGCTCGCTTCGATGATGGTGCATCTGCAGCGACAAAGATGCGCCAGGCCTTACTTCGATGCGCTTGATCTTGAAGTTCGGGCCTTCCTGCAGCGTCGTGTACGTGCCCCACGGGCGCGTCACCGTCCGATGCAGTTTCTGCGTATCGTGTCCGCGGCGCTTCAGTTCGTTGACGACGTCTTTCACTTTCTGCGATTCATGTCGGTCGCATACCAACACAGCGTCCGCGGTGTCAACGATGACAACATCTTTTAGTCCGACCGCGGCGATCAGTCGATCGTCGCTCTGCGCGTGCACGTTCTTGCAGTCGGCGAGCAGCACGTCGCCGCTTGTCGTATTGCCGCCCGCATCGCGCGCGAATTCTTCGGCAACCGCTTTCCAGGAGCCGATGTCGCTCCAGCCGAAGTCACCTGCAAGCACGACGACATTCGATTCACGCTCCATGACTGCGTAGTCGATCGAGATGTCGGATGCTTGCGCAAACGCAGATGCGTCGAGCTGCAGACGCGCGCGGCTTCGAGCGGCGGAACGGTGCCGTTGTCAACCGCTGCGCGGGCGGCTGCGAGCACTGCGGGCTCGTGCCGCTGCAGGGCGGCGAGCATCGTCTTGGCGGTGAAGCAGAAGATTCCGCTATTCCACAGATATGTTGCCGGCCGCGACGTACTCGGTCGCTCTCTCCAACGGCGGTTTCTCGACAAACCGTCGGACTGCTTGCTCCTCGAGCCCGACCGGAATCGCCGCGCACTCGATGTAACCAAAGCCGGTTTCCGGCATCGTCGGCCGTATCCCGAACAGCACAATCTGCCCGGCAGTCGCCAGGCGGCCGGCTTGCATCACTACGTCGGCGAAGCGCTGCTCGTCCTGAATCAAATGATCGGCTGGCATCAACAGGATCGGCTCGTCGTCCTTGCCCTGACTCGTCAATAAAATGCAGGCGGCGGCGATCGCCGGAGCGGTGTTGCGCCCGATGCGGTTCCAGCAGCATTTGGCAGTCGACCTGAGGCACGCTCCAAGAGCGGCGAACTCCTCGACCGTCTTAAACGCGTACTCGGCGTTTGTCACGACCAGGCACGATGGGGCGCCGACGCGCTCAGCGCGCAGCGCAGTTCGCTGTAGCAGAGAGTGTTCGCCGCCGATCTTCATGAACGGCTTCGGCATGGCCTGGCGCGACACCGGCCATAACCGCGCGCCCGCACCCCCAGACAGGATGACGGCGAGCATCGCTAGCTCTCCGCCGCAACGCGGCGCAGGTCAGCTTCGAGCATCATCTCGACCAGTTGCTGCAACGACGTGCGCGGTGACCATCCGAGCTTACGTTGCGCCTTCGATGGATTTCCTAACAGGACTTCGACCTCAGCAGGCCGCATATACGCCGGATCCATCTTTACGTAGCGTTCGTAATCCAGCTCGACGTGCGAAAACGCGAGTCGACAAAATTCGCGCACCGTTTGTGTTTCGCCGGTAGCGAGCACATAGTCGTCAGGTTGGTCTTGTTGCAGCATCAGCCACATGCCTTCGACGTAATCGCCGGCAAATCCCCAATCGCGCTTCGCATCCATATTTCCCAGACGAAGCTCGTCCGCTTTGCCGAGCTTGATGCGAGCCACACCGTCGGTGATCTTGCGCGTCACGAATTCGATGCCGCGCAACGGTGACTCATGATTGAACAAAATCCCGCTCGACGCATGCAAACTGAAGCTCTCACGGTAATTTTTCGTAATCCAATGTCCATACAGCTTGGCAACGCCATAAGGGCTGCGTGGATAAAAGGCGGTTTCCTCGTCTTGCTTCTCGTTCTGAACGCGGCCGAACATCTCGCTGGTGGATGCCTGGTAGAAGCGTGAGCCGGGAGACACGATGCGGATCGCTTCGAGCAGTCGCGTCACGCCAATCGCGTCCACGTTACCGGTGAATTCGGGTTGATCCCACGAACTGCCGACGAAGCTCTGCGCGGCAAGGTTGTACACCTCAGTAGGGCGCGCTTTTTCTACCGCTCGCATCAAAGAAGATGTGTCCGTTAGGTCGCCGTTGATCAATCGGACGTCATCATGAATCCGTAACTCTTTCAGCCTCCACGTAGGGATCAGTACTGCGACGTGCGATCAAGCCATGAACGTCGTACCCCTTTTTCAGTAGAAACTGAGCAAGATAGGCCCCATCCTGACCGGTCACTCCGGTAATCAACGCTGTCTTACTCATTGTTTGGTCTGTTTTAGGGCGTTGAGTGCGTGTTGGTAAAGTTCTTTAACGGTCTGGGACAACGGGATTTGCGGCCTCCATCCGAGTGATCGAAGCTTGTCATTATCGCCTACCAGGCGCGGTGTTTCGGAGCTACGCAGACGCGATTCGTCGACCTCGATCCGAACCTCAGTACCCGCGGCAAGAATGAGTTGTTGCAGTACGAGCTCGAGTCGATGGCTAACGCCCGAACAAACGTTATAAATGTCACCGCGATGACCCCGCTCGAACAGAGTGAAGTACGCGCGGATCACATCGCGCACGTCGGTGAAGTCCCGTTCCACCGAAAGGTCGCCGACGGCAAGCGTTGGAGCACGGTTTCCGGCAACGATGGCAGCGATCTGCGCCGCGAAGCTCGCGACTGCGAAACGCGTGTCTTGTCCCGGGCCAATGTGATTGAACGGTCGCGCTACTACAACGTCAAGGTCGCTGCGGCGGGCGGCCTCCAGACATACCGCCTCAGCAGCGAGCTTGCTCGCCGCGTACGGATTGCGCGGCGCGGCGGGCTGCGATTCCTTGATAGGAAGCGCGGCCGGCTCGACCGCGCCATAAACGTCGGCCGAGCTCACGAACAGCAAGCGTCCTGCGAATCCGCCTTGTACCGCTGCATTGACGACATTGGCAGTGCCGATCGTATTGATTTGATAAGTCTTGATGGGCTGTTGCAACGATTGTGCGACCGAGGATTGGGCAGCCAAATGCAAAACCCAGTCTGGATTTGCGGCTTGCGATGGCAGTTGCTACGGACTGCGTGTCGCCGACGTCGAAGTGGGCAGGCGGCACGACGACGTCAAGTTCTCTTCTCAACAAAGCGGACTCAATGACGTGTTTCCCGACGAATCCACTGTGTCCGAGGATCAATAGTCGTGGCATTTTCAATTCTAGCTGGCTGGTGTATGCACGCTAAAGGCGTAGCTCGTCGTTGTTAAACTGCAGTCGCCATGCTGAGTGCCACGATCTTCAAGGCGTATGACATTCGGGGAATCGTCGACTCGACACTCACCGCGTCCGCCGTGCGCGCGATTGGTTCAGCTCTGGGTTCGCTTGCCTCAGAAAGTGCGGTGACCTGCATCGCGGTTGGCCGTGACGGCCGGCTTTCCGGACCGACGTTGCGCGATGCATTGATCGATGGCATCACCAGCACCGGCATCGACGTCATCGACATCGGCATGGTGCCGACTCCAGTGCTGTATTTCGCAACGCATCAGCTCAAAACCGGATCCGGTGTCTCGATCACCGGCAGCCATAACCCGCCCGAATACAACGGGCTGAAGATGATGATGGCGGGTGCGACGCTGCATGGCGACGGCATTCAGGCGTTGCGGCAGCGGCTCGAGGAAGGCCGCGTCGTGACTGCGTCTCGGCGCGGACAGAGCAGCAGCGTCGACGTTATTCCGGCGTACCTCGCTGCGATCACAACAGACGTCAAGCTGGCCCGCCCGATGAAAATCGCGATCGACTGCGGTAACGGTGTTGCCGGCGCGGTGGCTCCCGAGCTTTATCGCCGCTTGGGTTGCGACGTCATCGAGTTGTTTTGCGAGGTCGATGGCACGTTCCCGAATCATCATCCCGATCCCGCGCATCCCGAGAATTTGCAGGATCTGATTCGCTGCCTGCGCGAGACCGATGCCGAAATCGGCCTCGCATTCGACGGTGATGGCGACCGCTTGGGCGTGGTGACCAAGGATGGCCAGATCATCTATCCGGATCGACAGATCATGCTGTTCGCGAAGGACGTGCTCGCGCACCATCCGGGCGGCGAAATCATCTTCGACGTCAAGTGCACGCGCTTGCTCGCGCCTTGGATTCGTCAGCACGGCGGGCGGCCGACGATGTGGAAAACGGGGCACTCGCTGATCAAGGCCAAATTGAAGGAGACGAACGCGCCTTTCGCCGGCGAGATGAGCGGCCATCTGTTTTTCAACGACCGTTGGCCCGGGTTTGACGACGGCTTGTACGCGGGTGCTCGTCTGCTCGAAATACTGAGCCGGCATGCCGATCCTTCGGCAGCTGTTGAACGCGTTGCCGGCGGCGATCAACACGCCCGAGCTGCAATTGAAGACCGCAGACGGCGAAAATTTTTCGCTGGTTGAACGCTTGCGAAAAGAGGGCAAATTTGAGGGCGCTCAGGAAATCATCACCATCGACGGTGTGCGCGTTGAATACGCAGACGGATTCGGCCTGGCTCGCCCGTCGAACACGACGCCGGTCGTCGTGATGCGCTTCGAAGGTGATAGCACCGCAGCACTCGAGCGTATCCAGCGCGATTTTGCGTCACAGATTCTGAAGATAAAGCCGGACGCGCGTTTGCCGTTCGCATGACGTCTTGAAGACCGTGCTCGTTACCGGAGGTGCGGGCTACATCGGCACGCACACGATGGTCGAGCTGCTTGCCAGCGGGTACGACGTCGTGTGCCTGGATAACTTCAGCAACAGCGCGCCGGAAGCGATCAAGCGCGTCGAAAAGATTGCAGGCAAGCGCGTGACGACCGTCACCGGCGATGTGCGCGATCGCGAAGTGATGTCGCGCGTATTCAAGCGGCCGATCGATGGCGTCATTCATTTCGCTGCGCTAAAAGCGGTGGGCGAATCGGTCTTGCGGCCGGTCGACTATTACGAGAACAACGTCGCCGGCACGCTCGCGCTGCTGGAGGCGATGCAAGAGCGGAAGGTGCAGCGGCTGGTATTCAGTTCATCGGCCACCGTCTACGGCGTGCCGGAGAAGCTGCCGCTTGCCGAAGACGCCCCGATACGGCCGATCAATCCGTACGGACACACCAAGGCGATGGTCGAACAGATCCTGCGCGACTGGTGCGCCGCCGGAACGGACCATGCCGGGATCTCGCTGCGCTATTTCAATCCGATCGGCGCCCACGAAAGCGGATTGATCGGCGAAGACCCGCACGACATACCGAATAATCTTTTTCCGTTCATCACGCAGGTCGCGATCGGAAAGCGCGACAAGCTGACGATATGGGGCAACGACTGGCCGACCCCCGACGGGACCGGTGTGCGTGACTACCTGCACGTGATGGATCTGGCGCGCGGTCACGTCGCTGCGCTCGAGCACGCAGTGGCACACAGCGGCTCTTCGACCATCAACCTTGGGACAGGTCACGGCGTCAGCGTCCTTCAGATGGTCGCGGCGTTCGAAAGTGCGACGTCCAAGAAGATCCCGTACGCGTTCGGACCGCGTCGCCCCGGTGATATCGCGGCGTGCTGGGCCGATGCGTCGCTCGCGCGGAATCTGCTTGGATGGGAGGTCAAGCGCAGCATCGAGCAGGCATGCGCCGACGGCTGGCGGTGGCAGCAGCAGAACCCGAACGGATATCGCAGCTAGTCTCATTCGTGCGCGCAGGTGTTTTGCAGCGAACCGCGAGGCTGCACAATCGGCTCCGTGCGTATCCTGATCGTCAAGACGTCCTCGATGGGCGACGTCGTCCATGCGTTGCCGTTGGCGGTCGACATCGCTGAGGCGGTACCGGCCGCGCAGATCGATTGGTTGTGCGAAGAAGCCTTCGCCGCAATCCCAGCGATGAGCCGCTACATCGGCGCGGTGCATCGAGGTCGCGCTACGTCGTTGGCGCAAGCGCCCGTTCGATCCGGCTGTCTGGCGCGAAGTGCGTATCGCGAAGAGTGCACTGCGCGATGCGCATTACGACCTTGTGCTGGATGTGCAGGGGCTGGCAAAGAGCGCGTGGCTTGCGCGCTGGACGGCTGCGCCGGTCACGGGCTTCGATTCTTCAACAGCGCGCGAAGGCTATCGCGGCGCAGTTTTATCAACACCAGTTTGAAGTGCCGCGCAGCTTGCACGCTATCGAGCGCTGCCGGCGCCTTGGCGCCGCAGCGCTCGGATATACGGTCACAAGCGCGCCACGCTTCGGCATTGCGTCAAGCGTTCCGCAATCCAGCAACGACTCGCAGGCGGCGGTGTTGCTCGTCAACGCCAGCCGCGCAACGAAGTTGTGGTCACGAGGAGTCGCTGGGTTGCGGTCGAGCGTTGGTTGTCCGATCAAGGCATCAAAAGCGTTCTGTTCTGCCGGGTCAGGCGACGAGCGATTGCGAGCCCAGTCGCTCGCGGCTCGCATGCAGCGCGCCGAAGTCAGTCCCCCATCGCCCCTCGGTGCGATAGCGTCCACACTCGCAACGGCGTCGATCGTGATCGGACTCGACACCGGTTTAACGCATCTGGCTGCGGCGCTCGGTCGGCCGACGGTTGGCATCTTTTGCGATTACGACCCGGCACTGGTCGGGCTGACCGGCGATGCGGACGCTGGCAAACGCTGTGGCCAGCGTCGGCAGTGCAACCGCGGCTCCGGCGGCACGCGAAGTGATCGAAGCTGCAGCGCGTTTGCTGAATCGCTCGCCATGACACTCGCACGCGCGACGTACACCGCGGTCGCCTTTCTCGCGATACCGTTCGCAGCGCTCTATCTGCTTTGGCGCTCGAGGCGGCAACCTGAATATCGACTGCATTGGGCTGAGCGCTTCGGGTTTGCGCGCTACGTGCATAGCGCCGAGCGCCCGTTGATATGGATTCACGCAGTGTCGCTCGGTGAAACACGCGCGGCCGAGCCTTTGATCGATGCGCTTGCTGCGCAATATCCGCGCCACGGTTTTTTATTGACACACATGACGCCTACGGGTCGAGCGGCGGGTGCGCAAATCGCTGCACGCATGCCCGGCCGTGTGCTGCAAACCTATCTTCCCTATGACTTGCCGTACGCGGTGCGGCGTTTTCTAAGCGCATTTAAGCCGGTGATTGGCATCAGTGTCGAGACCGAGGCGTGGCCGAATCTCACCGCGATCGCCCGCGAACACGGCATACCAATGGCGCTCGTCAACGGGCGCCTGTCGGAGCGCTCCTATCGACGGTCGCGCCGCTATGCGGCCTTGATGCGTGAGACGGCCGAGCGATTTTCTCTGGCGTTGGCGCAAACACGATGCGGATGCAGAGCGAATTCGAAAAGTAGGGGCGAGCAACGTCGATGTAACCGGCAATCTGAAATTCGACTTCGCCCCGGACGAAGTTCAGCTCGCGCGCGGGAAGGAATGGCGCCGCTTGCTGGGTGATCGACCCGTTTGGCTGTTTGCGAGTACGCGCGATGGCGAGGAGGCTTTGATTCTTGACGCTGTAGGCGAGGCGATCGATGCAACGATTCTGATCGTTCCGCGGCATCCGCAACGTTTTGACGAGGTAGCGCAGCTGATCGAAGCACGGGGTTTGCGTCTATCTCGGCGCTCGCAATCGAACTTCGGGGTGGATCAGCAGTGCAAGGTCTTTCTCGGCGATTCGATGGGAGAGATGACGCTTTACTACGCGGCTGCAGATGTCGCGTTCATCGGGGGCAGCCTGCTTCCACTGGGCGGCCAGAACTTGATCGAGGCATGCGCCGTCGGCACGCCGGTGGTCGTCGGCCCGCATACGTTTAACTTCGAGCAAGCCGCGAGTGACGCGATCGAGGCCGGCGCTGCGATCCGTGTCGAGAGCGCGAAGGAGGCTGTCGCGGCGATGGCGTCGATTGCAAACGACCGCTTGACAGCGCCAGCGGATGAGCGAGGCCGCGCTGCAATTTGCCGGCGCGCACCGCGGCGCGACAGCACGTACGCTCGCGCGGCTCGCGCCGTTTATCGAGGCGGCGTCGGCGGTGGGGTCGGTCCACCCGGCGCAATCGGTGGCAACGGCGTTGCCGGATCGTTAACGCGCGGAGTCGATGTCGTTCCGCGCGGACGCGTGGTGGGTGCAGGCGTCGTCGTCGGCGGAGGCGGTCAGCGACGGCGGACTCGTGCGCTGCGGCGACCGCACGTTGACGGCGGGAAGTTCCGGCACGGTAATCGGCTCGGCCGGGTCGAGCAGCGCGTTGACTGCCGCCATGTCCTCATCACCCAGCGTTCCCGCCGCGGACTTCAATCTCAAGCCTGCCAATAGAACGTCGTAACGAGCGCGCTTCAAATCGCGCTGTGTCTGCACGAGCTGGGTGGTTGCGTTCAGTACATCAAGCTGAATGCGCACGCCGACCTCGTAGCCCAATTGCGTGGATTCAAGCTGCGTGCGTGCGGATACTTCAGCCGACTCGAGCGCACTGACCTGCGCCAGTCCGAAGTTGACGCCGGTAAATGCATCGCGTGCCGCGTTGGCTGCGTTGCGGCGCGCCGATTCGAGATCGAAGCTCGACCGCTCTTGCAGCGAAAGTGCTTCCCGCACGCGACTTTGAATCAGACCGCCCGTGTAGATCGGCACGTTTAAAACAACGCCGACCGATCCGCTGTTGATGCGCGGATTCGTATCGGTGGCTTGCGTGCCGTTGAACTTGTTGATCGTGTATCCGCTGACGAGATCGACTGTCGGCTTGTAGGCGTCGCGCTGCCGCTGAATCTCGCGCGTCGCGATTTCGTATCCGCTGGCGGCGATCTGCACCGAATAATTGCCCATTTCGGCCGCCCGCACCCAGGCGTCGATATCCGCGGCAGCGGAGGATTCAGATTGGGCCGCTCACGCAGCGGCGCCAGCGTATCGGGCTCGCGCGCAATGATCACCTGCAACTCGCTGCGGCGAACGAGCAGTGCACCCAACGCTACCTGCTCCTGCGCTGAAATCTGGTCAAACCGCGCCTGGGCTTCGTTCGTGTCGATGATCGTCTTGGTGCCCGACTTCGAATTCACGCCGAGCCTGTTGCAATTGCTCGCCGGTGGCCTGTTTCGCGGCCACCAGCGCAATCAACTGATCGCGTGCGGCCAGCACATTGAAGTACGCGATGGCGACTCGCAGCGCGAGATCTTGCTGCGATTGGGCCAGTTGCGCTTCGCTTTGCACGACGGTGAGCTTGGCCTGATCAAGCGCCGTCCAATTTTGCGGGCGATATACCGGGACTGTCAGGTCCAGGCCGCCGCCGTAGACGCTGTAATTGCTGCTGATCGTGGGAAATCCGGAAGTTGATGACCGGTAGAGGTTGTAGTCGTAGCGTGCGTTGGCGCCCAAGGTTGGGCAGCAACGCTGCTCGCGCCTGCGGCACTTGCTCCTGCGTGGCCACTTGCAGCGCACGCGCCGACGCTAGCACCGCATCGTTGGCCAATGCTTCGCGATAAAGCGTCAGTAGATCGTTGCGAACGCCTGCGTTGCCGATCTCGGCTGCCGTGCGCGAATCGGTCGGCTGCGGTCTCTGTTGGGCAAAGCCTGTGGCTGAGCGGTGCAAACTGCAGATGAAATGATGGTGAGTGCCGCGACGACCTGTCGCAGCACTCGGGTGGTTGTTGCCCTTGTTGCTTTTCTCATCCACGATTCCATTAATAGGTCGGCATGGTGGGTCAACCTGGCGGGCCCACGCGTCGACGCCGCCAGTCAGATTGAAAACGCTCGTAAATCCGTGGCGCTCCAGAAACATTGCCACATGCATGCTGCGGCCGCCATGGTGACAGATGCAGACTATGTCACGCGCGGCATCCCATTCACTCATACGCTGCGGGACGGTCTGCATTGGAGCCAGTAACGAACCGTCGATTCGGCATACGTTGTTTTCCCACGGTTCACGCACGTCGAGCAGTAACGGCTTTGCACGATCAGCATCGGCAAGCCATGCAGCCAACTCGCGCGCCGACAGCGGCTTCATCAAAACTTGAAGCTTGACGGTCGCGGGGCATTGCGCAGAGGCTTTACATAAGTTTCGAACAGGTTCAACACGTCATAGCCGTCTTCGGTAGCACGAGTGATGATTCGTGCCACCATCGCAGGTTCTTCACCGACGATTGCCGCCAACCGCCCTCCCACCTTCAATTGACTTGTCAGCGCGGGAGTGACTATCGGCAATGATCCGGTGACGACGATCACGTCATAGGGTGCATTGCCCACCGGCTCGCGACTTCCATCGGCGAGCTGCACACGCACGTTGTGCACGCCCGCCCGGCGCAGATTGGCCTCCCAAATGCCTTCAGACGCGGTTCGATCTCTAACGACACGACGTCGTCTGCTTTGTGCGCGAGCAACGCCGCCATATGGCCCGAGCCCGTGCCGATCTCGAGCACACGCTCGTTCGACTTGATCGTGAGCTCCTGCAGGATGCGCGCCTCCATTTTGGGCGCCCACATGAACTCCCCGCTATCCCACTCACCGATGCGCAGTGGTATCTCCATATCGGCGAACGCGAGCGCGCGGTAGGCAGGCGGTACGAACTCTTCGCGCTTGACGATGAACAACAGATCGAGCACCGATTGGTCGAGCACGTCCCAGGTTCGCACCTGTTGCTCAACCATGTTGAAGCGCGCTTTTTCGACGTCTAACCCGGGATGCATGTGGCTGGCTTGGTGTTGTAGTGAAAGCGCAGCGCGAAAGTTTATCAGCGGCCCACCACGACTCGCTGCAGTTCACGCTGCACTATCCGCAGTCCATCGCATAAAGCGCTGTGGCAAGCTACGACCCAGCAAAGTCGGACGATGAAATCGGTGATCCCAAACGTACTGACAATCGCCGGCGTCGACCCGTCCGGTGGCGCCGGTATCGTGGCCGACGTCAAGGCGATCAGCGCACAGCGGGCATACGCGTGTGCGGTCGTGGCCGCGCTGACTGCGCAGAACACGCGCGCAGTGACCGGCGTGCTGGCGATCGAGCCGGCATTCGTCCGCCAGCAGATCGATACTTTGTATGCCGATGTTCGTATCGATGCGCTCAAAATCGGGATGATCGGCGAGACGCTCGGTGATTGAGGTGGTGGCCGATCGGCTCGCGGCGCAGCCAACGCCGCATCGAGTACTCGACCCGGTAATGATTGCCAAAAGCGGCGATACGCTGCTCGAAAAATCGGCTATCGGTGCTCTGCGCGAAACTCTGCTGCCGCTGGCGACCGTCATCACACCGAACCTGCCGGAAGCAGGCGTGCTGCTCGAAGCACGTCCGGTCGAGACGATCAAGGAGATGTATCGGGTCGCCGAGCGACTGCGCGAGCTGATGCCGCATAGCGGCGCACGCTGGGTCTATCTGAAGGGCGGTCACCTGCCAGGGGACGATGCGTTCGACTTGCTGACCGACGGCGACCGCATGATCGAACTTAACGAACCACGCGTCACGACGAAGAACACACATGGGACGGGATGCACCCTGTCTGCGGCGCTTGCGGCGTTGCTGCCGCAGACCGGTGATGTGCCCGAGGCTGCGCGCCGAGCCAAGGCCTATCTGACAGAAGCGCTGCGCAACGCTGACCAGCTTGCGGTCGGCTCCGGCCACGGGCCGGTGCATCATTTCCACTCTTTATGGCGCAGTCACAGCAACAGCGGCATGACATAATGCGCGCCCTCGGCGGATTAGCTCAGCCGGTTAGAGCAGCGGAATCATAATCCGTGTGTCCGGGGTTCGAGTCCCTGATCCGCCACCAAGATACTTCTGATGCGCATGCTTGCAAGAATCGCTTTCCTGTTGATCAGCTTTGCGCTGCTGGGATGCCAGTCGACGAATCGGTTGCCCGACGGCTCGATGGTTGGCGTGATGACGACGCAGCAATTGCCGCTGGTGCAAATCGATGGCAAGGAGCGACGGCTGGCTCCGGGCGCGCGCATCGTCGGTGCCAACAATGCGTCGATCACGCCGAACCAGGTACCCGCCAACAGCAAGGTCCGCTATCGGGTGGACGCGTCGGGACTGGTTACGCACGTGTGGCTGCTACCAGTCGATAGGTAGACCTCGTCTTTCTGCGGCTCATTGTCTGCGCGCACAGCCCGAATTACCGTGACTGCGAACAAGAAGCTCTTCATCCGCACGTTCGGTTGTCAGATGAACGAGTACGACTCGGGCAAGATGGCCGACGTTCTGCATGCGTCCGACGGTCTCGTTCCTACCAGCGATGTGGCCGCAAGCCGACGTGATTCTGTTCAACACGTGCTCGGTGCGTGAAAAGGCACAGGAGAAAGTCTTCTCCGATCTTGGCCGCGTCAAACACCTTAAGCAGAGCAATCCGAATCTGCTGATCGGCGTAGGTGGCTGTGTGGCCAGTCAGGAAGGCGCTTCGATCGTCGCGCGCGCGCCGTACGTCGACTTGGTTTTCGGACCGCAAACGTTGCATCGGTTGCCCGACCTGATTCGCAAGCGCCGTGCGACCGGGCGCGCGCAGGTTGATATCTCGTTTCCCGAAATCGAGAAGTTCGATCACCTGCCGCCACCGCGAGTCGAGGGAGCAACCGCTTTCGTGTCGATCATGGAAGGGTGCAGTAAGTACTGCAGCTTTTGCGTAGTGCCGTACACGCGAGGCGAGGAAGTTTCGCGTCCGCTGGACGATGTGCTTGCTCGAGGTCGCCGATCTGGCCGGGCAGGGCGTAAAGGAAGTGACGCTGCTCGGGCAGAACGTCAACGCGTATCGCGTCGACGAAGTCGATTTCGCGGCACTGCTTGAGTACGTCTGCGAGATCCCCGGGATCGAGCGTGTTCGCTACACAACCTCGCACCCAAAGGAGTTCACGCAGCGGCTGATTGACGTCTACGGGCGTTTGCCGAAACTCGTCAGCCACGTGCATCTGCCCGTGCAGTCGGGTAGCGATCGCGTGCTGGCCGCGATGAAGCGCGGCTACACCGTGCTCGAGTACAAATCCACGGTGCGTCGGTTGCGGAAGGTGCGACCTGACATTTCGATTTCGTCGGACTTTATCGTCGGTTTTCCTGGCGAAAGCGAACAGGACTTCGAACAGACGATGCAGTTGATCGAACAGATCGGTTTCGATGCCAGCTTCAGTTTTGTCTATAGCAAGCGGCCTGGCACACCAGCGGCTGATCTGCCGGACGAAACACCGCATGCGACCAAGCTCGCACGGCTGGCGCGGTTACAGACGGCGGTAAACGCGAATGCCCAACGCATCAGTGCAGCGATGGTCGGTTCGATCCAGCGTGTCCTGGTGGAGGGACCGTCGAGAAAGGCGTCGCTCGACCATCCAGGCGAGCTGATGGGACGCACCGAAAACAATCGCATCGTAAATTTTTCCATCGGACCCAAAGCGCTGCGACTCGTTGGCTCAATGCTCGACGTGCGCATAACTCATGCGTTGCCGCACTCGTTACGGGCGGAACTTTGCTTGCCCGAACCGGCTCTGATGACCTGCGACGAACCGCCGTTAGAGGCGACGAAACGCTCTCAATGAGGCGAGCTGGCGCGCTACGATCAGCGCCCTTTAGGTGAGCATTGCCGGCAATTCACGCGCAGTGGCGCTCGGGTCGGGACCGCAAGGAGACACAATGAGTAACGTTCAACGGGTGCACGGCGTAACGCGCTTCGGCACCGTCTTGGGTGCATCGTTGCTGGCAGCAATGCTATCCGCGTGCGCCACGATGCAGCCTGGCGGCAAGCGATGCGCGCAGCGCAACGCCAGCGCCAGCGGCCTCGGCAATGCCGACGGCGTCGCCTCCCGCCACCCCGGCGGCAACGCCAACGCCACCGGGTGCGCCGAGTACACCGACTGCGGCCAGCCCTCCTGCCCCAGGCGCGACGCCGCCGGCCCCCGGAACGCCGCGGCCCTTCGCCGAGGTCATCAAGGACGCGAAGCAAGTTCCCGGTTTTCTACCGATCTGGCAGAAGGACGATCGCATCTGGGTCGAGATCGCGCCGGAGATGCTCGACAAGCCGTTTTTCTTTTCGATCAATATGACCAGGGGCATCGGCGAACGCGGGCTGTTCGCCGGTTTAATGGGCTCGTGGTACTCAACCGGCGGCGAATACATCGGGCAGTTTCGCAAGGCGGCCGGCAACATTCACCTGCTGGCGAAAAACACGACGTTTATCGCACGCGCGGGTTCGCCGGAAGAGCGCTCGGTCAAGAACAGCTTTTCGGACAGCTTGCTTGCCTCGGCGCCAATCGCCAGCGCGCCGCACCCGGAGCGCAAGTCGGTTCTGATCGATGCCAACGCGTTGCTGATGACGGATATGCCGCGCGCGTCATATGTGATCGAGCGCGCATATCGCAACTCGTTTTCATTCGACCCGCGCAATTCATTTGTCCAGTCGGCCAAGGTGAGTGCCGACCGTACGGTGTTTGATGTCACTGCGCACTACGCGCAGCCGCGCATACCCGTACCTGCGCCTGCATCGCCGACGCCCGGCGCCACGCCTCCGCCGTTCTATCCGCCTCCGATCGTGCTTGAAGACCCGCGCAGCCTGTTCCTTGGCTTCCTTTATACGTTCACCAAACTGCCGGAAAATCCGATGCGGCCGCGATTGGCCGACTCGCGTATCGGGCACTTCGGCACCGCGAAGGTTAACTTCAGCGACGACTCGAAATTTCTGCCGGTGCGTTGGTACGTGCAGCGCTGGCGGATGGAGAAGAAGGATCCCAGTGCGGCTCTGTCCGAGCCGGTCAAGCCGATCACGTTCTACCTCGGCAACGAGATTCCGGAGAAGTACCGCGAGCCGATCCGGCAGGGAATTCTGGAGTGGAACAAAGGGTTCGAGCGCATTGGTTTCAAGGATGCGATCGTCGTTAAGCAACAGCCCGATGATGCCGACTACGACCTCGGCGAGACGCAGTACTCGTCCGTACGCTGGATGGCGACCGCCACGCCGTCATTCGGCGCGATTGGCCCTTCGCAGGTCGACCCGCGTACAGGGGAAATTCTCGACGCCGACATTGGTTGGGATGCCAACTTCGGTGCGCAATACACGCGCGCTGAAAAGCGAGGGTGTGATCACCTACACGCCGATGTATGACGCTGTTTCCGGCGAACTAAATCCAGCGGTGATCGACTTAGGGCACGGACGCTTTTGCGACGCATTTGGAACACGCTGCGCGTGAAGTGGGCTTCGCGCTGGCATTGTTGGAGGCGCGCGGTGAGCTCGACACGAACGACGCCGAAACAGATCGGCTTATCGACGCGTTCATAAAGGAAGTAACGATGCACGAGGTGGGTCACGTGCTTGGGCTGCGGCACAACTTCCGTGCCTCGATCGTTGCGAATCAGCAGCAATTGGCCGACAAGGCGTATGCGGAGAAGAACGGATTGACGGGCTCTGTGATGGAGTACCCGCCTGTCAATATTGCGCTAAAGGGCGAAAAGCAGGGTGCGTATTTCACGCCAACACTTGGCGCATACGACTACTGGGCGCTTGAGTACGCATACAAGCCGTTCAGCGTGGAGCAGGAAAGTGCAGAGCTGGCGAAGATCGCTGCGCGCGCCAACGAGCCGCAGCTTGCATTTGCAACCGACGAGGACATCGGCGTTGCGATCGATCCGACAGTCAATCACAGCGATCTCGGAAACGATCCGCTGGCGTTTTTCAAGCGACGCATGAAGCTGTCGCAGGAACTATGGCAGCGTCTTGAGCAGCGTCCGCTTGCGAGCGGAGAAAGCTATTCCGTGCTGCGCCGCCGCTTCCTGACCGGCTTTACGCAGATGGGCTACGCGATGGGAACCGCGGCCAAGTACGTCGGTGGCTCGCAGCTGGTCAACGATTACGCGGGCACGTCACGCCTGCCGGTGACGCCGATCGGTGCTGCCAAGCAGCGCGAAGCGATGACGCTGATTGCCGATGGTCTGCTTCGCAGCGACAGCTTCAAAGTATCGCCAGAGTTTCTGCGCAAGCTGGTAACGGAACGGCTTGAACGCGATTCTCAATACATCGGCAACTACGTCGCCGCCGGATCGCCCTACGAGCTCAACCTGCCGGAGCGTGTGCTGACCGTGCAGCGCGATGTGCTTAACCGGCTGATGAGCCCGGTCGTCGCACGGCGCGTGGTCGAAAACGGCGGGCGCGCCGCAGGCCAGCGCGGCAAGCAAGCCGAGCCTTTCACCCTGTCCGAGTTGTACGGAACCGTGCAGCGCTCGATCTGGGAAGAAGCGCGCGCTGGCACCGAAAGCGACGTCATGCGCCGCAATCTGCAGCGCGAGCACCTGCGCCGACTGACATCGGGGCTGCTCGGGTCATCGGGAAGCTACCCGGCTGATGCACGTGCGTTGATGAGACGTGACGCGCGGCAGCTGCGCGACTGGCTCGCGAGCGCGTCGCGCAAGTCGGGGCTCAGCGCCGAGACGCGTGCGCACTACGCAGAAGCGTCAGAGACATTGACTGAGGCCCTGAAAGCGCCGATGTTTCGTACGGGCGTTTAACCGGAAACAACCGTTGGCGAAACGAGCGTCGGCTGCGAAGAAGGTCCTTAGGTTTGCGGCCGACGCGAGCAACGCCGAGCTAGCCAACGTCACGGGCGCGCTCGACGCGAATTTGCGTCAGATCGAAACCGAGCTTGACGTTGCTGTTTCGCGCCGCGGCCATCAGTTTCGTGTCGAAGGCTCGTCGGAAAATGCCCAGGCGGCCATTGCGGTACTTGAATATTTTCTTGAGCGCGCACGCAAGACGCAACGCGCAATATCGGTAGACGATATCCAGCTCTATTTTGTCGAGCTGCGAGGCCGGCGCGACGCAGCCTACGATCGCCAATCGGGGCCTGCGGGAGACGACTCAGCGTTGCCACAGCTACACACGCGCCGTCCGGACTTGCGTGGACGAACTCCGCGTCAACGCGACTACATCGAAGCCATCCTCGCACATGACATCACGATCGGCATCGGTCCGGCTGGCACCGGCAAGACTTATCTAGCAGTCGCCGCTGCGGTTGACGCGCTCGAGCGCGATATCGTCAAGCGCATCGTGCTTACGCGCCCTGCCGTCGAGGCAGGCGAGCGACTCGGGTTTTTGCCCGGCGATCTCGCGCAGAAAGTCGATCCGTATTTGCGCCCGCTATATGACGCGCTGTTCGATCTGCTCGGATTCGACAAGACGCAACGGCTGCTGGAGCGGCAAACGATCGAGATCGCACCGCTGGCTTATATGCGTGGCCGCACACTGAATCAGTCCTTTGTCATTCTCGACGAAGCGCAGAACACAACGCGCGAGCAGATGAAAATGTTTCTGACCCGCATCGGTTTCGGCTCGAAGGCGGTCGTTACCGGCGACGTGACGCAGATGGATCTACCGCGCGGCACCGCCAGCGGGCTGATCGAAGCGCAGCATGTGCTGGCCGAGGTGCGCGGCATCGCATTTACGTACTTCACCGCGGCCGACGTGGTGCGTCATCCGCTGGTCGGCAGAATTGTCGAGGCTTATGAAGCTGCCGAGGAACGCGCGCAGGCCGTCGAGGCTTCACGGCCGGTGGCAGCACTGGTCGCCGGCACAACCCGCCACCGCGCGACCTAGCGCGTGCCTTCGTAGATCTGCTTGCCTGCGCTGACACTGTCGATCCAGGGGCAGACGCAGTTTGCCGGCCTGCCCGCGCGCGCGACCCTCGTTCGCTGGATCAAAGCCGCGATTGAGCGCGACGCGCAACTAACACTGCGTTTTGTCGGGACCGCTGAGGGACGGCGGCTCAATCGCGTGTACCGCGGCAAGGACTACGCAACGGACGTGCTGACGTTTGGATATTCGACGCGCCCAACGGTGCAGGCCGATATCGTTATCTGCGTGCCGGTCTTGAAGCGCGCCGCCAGCAGCCTGCGCAAGTCCGTCTATGACCATCTGGCGCACTTGGTGGTGCACGCGACGCTGCACGCTCACGGGCACCACCACGGCAGTGCCGCAGCCGCGCGAAGTGTGGTCGCCCGCGAGCGAAAAATTTTGAAATCGCTCGGCAAGGGCGAGCCGTACTGACCGCGGTTATTGTCAAATCCACGTCGTGTATTCTGAATTTGTCTCAACCGCCAGGAGGATCATCGGCACGCCGATGGCTCTCCTTCGTGCATGTCCGAACCTCCGTCTAGCCGTCGCTTACCGTCTCAGAAACACAAGTCTTTGCTGGAGCGCCTGAGCTCTTTCATCTTCCGAGAGCCCGAGAATCGCCAGGATCTGCTGCAGGCGTTGCACGACGCCCACGATCGCGATTTGCTGGACGCCGATGCGCTGTCGATGATCGAAGGCGTGTTGCAGGTCTCGGAGTTGCGGGCGCGCGATTTGATGATCCCTCGCTCGCAGATGGACGTCATCGACATATCGGACCCGCCCGCCGCCTGGATTCCACTCGTCATCAGCACCGCCCACTCGCGCTTTCCAGTCATCGAGGACAGCCGCGATCAGGTGATCGGAATCTTGCTGGCCAAGGATCTGCTGCGCTACTACGCGGAAGCAGAGTTCGATTTGCGCGCGAGCCTGCGCCCGGCGATTTTTATCCCCGAGAGCAAGCCGCTCAACGTGCTGCTACGGGACTTTCGTGCTCACCGTAACCACATGGCGATCGTCGTCGACGAGTTCGGGGGCGTCGCGGGGTTGATCACTATCGAAGACGTGCTTGAACAAATCGTTGGCGACATCGAAGATGAACACGACCTGGATGAAACCGATGGAGCGATCGTTGCAGAAGGCGAAGGTCGCTTTCGAGTCAATGCACTGACCGAAATCGGACAGTTCAATGCCAAGTTCGGCACCGCGTTCTCGGATTCGGCATTCGACACAATCGGCGGGCTACTGACGGAGCGTGTCGGTCGTGTGCCCAAGCGCGGCGATGTGGTCGAGCTCGATGACCTGCGCTTTGAAGTGATGCGCGCCGACGCACGCCGTCCTCATCTTTTCCTGGTGACCCAGCTACCGAAAAAGACAGTCGTCGAAGAGTTTTCCGTTCCCGAAGAACACAAGCACCCGGCTTAACCGCGGACTTCGCGCTGGCGCCACGCAAGCGGGCACAATGCTGCGCCCCTAGTGTGCGTGATCCGAATGAACGTCTTTCGCCGCCTGTCGCCGCTCTTTGCGTTGCTGCTCGGGGCAATTCACGCCTGCTCGTTTGCACCTTGGAACTTGCCCTGGCTTCAAGTGTTGGCTCTAGCGGCGCTGTTTGTACTCACAGCACGCTCAACATCCGCAAAGAGCGCCGCGCTGCTGGGCTTCGCCTTCGGCATGGGATGGTTTGGCGTCGGCATCTCATGGGTGTACATCAGCATGCACGTCTATGGGCTGATGCCGGCTGTGCTGGCCGGGGCTGCGACAGCGGCGTTCTGCGCCTATCTCGCGGTTTATCCGGCGCTCGCGCTTGGGCTTGCTCACCGCTTGTTCAGCAATGTCGAGTGGCGGCTCGCGCTTGGACTGCCGGCTTTGTGGATGCTCACCGAATGGCTGCGCGGTACGTTGTTCACTGGGTTTCCGTGGCTTGCGAGCGGTTACGCGCACACCGACGGACCATTGGCGGGTTGGGCGCCGACGCTTGGCATGTATGGCATAACGCTGATGGCGGCGCTGCTGGCGGGCGCGTTGAGCTTGCTGACATTACCGACGCGCCGCTATCGATGGGTGGCGGCCGTGCTGGTGATTGTCATCGGCGGTGGATGGCTAGGACGCATCCAGTCGTGGACGACCGCCGCCGGTTCACCGATCAGCGTGCGCCTGGTGCAGGCGAACGTTCCTCAAAATCTGAAGTTCGAGCCCGACGGCATCGCACGTGCGTTTACAACGCACGTTGCATTGATGCAGGAGCAGGGTCAAGCAAAGTCGGTCGACCTCGTTGCGCTGCCTGAATCGATTTTCCCGGTGCCACTGCAGCACGTGCCGCCGTCGTATCTGCAGGTATTTCGCGATTTTGCGCAACAGCATCGATCAGCGGTGATCTTTGGGGTCTTTCTCGAGGAGCCACGCGGTCAATATTTCAACAGCGCCGTTGGCTACGTACCCAATGAGGTCCCGAACGGCGCGAACCTGCAGCGATATAGCAAGCGCCATTTAGTGCCATTCGGCGAGTTCATCCCGCCTGGCTTTAGATGGTTCGTCGATCTGATGAAGATGCCTATTGGCGATCAGCAGCGTGGTGCGACGGCGCGACCGCTGGCACTCGCAGGGCAACAGGTGGCGGTGAACATCTGCTACGAGGACCTGTTTGGCGCCGAGATTATTGACGCCTGGCATACCGGGGGACCCGCGCCGACAATGATGCTGAACATCTCCAATCTTGCGTGGTTCAATGATTCGCTCGCACTTCCGCAACATCTTCAGATCTCGCGCATGCGAGTGCTCGAAACCCAGCATCCGATGCTGCGAGCAACGAATACCGGTGCCACGGCGATCATTGACGCGCGCGGGGACGTTACGGCACAGCTTCCCTATCTGACGCGTGGTGCTCTGAACGGCAACGTACAAGGGTATGAAGGAACCACGCCTTTTATCCGCTACGGGAACTGGCCGGCGCTGTTGCTGGCCGGCCTGCTGGTGCTCATTGCGTTGCTGAAGCGACGAAGTGATCGATGATGTGATCCGTACAATCGACTCGCGATGATGACGTTTCAGGAAACGATTTTGCGGCTGCAAGAGTATTGGGCAGAGCAGGGCTGTGCATTGCTGCAACCACTCGATCTCGAAGTTGGAGCGGGCACCTCGCACCCGGCAACATTCTTGCGCGCAATCGGACCCGAACCCTGGCGCGCCGCGTACGTGCAGCCATCGCGGCGGCCGAAGGACGCGCGCTACGGTGAGAATCCGAACCGCTTGCATCAGCATCACCAGTATCAGGTCGTGCTGAAGCCGTCACCGCCCGACATCCTCGACGTCTATCTCGGGTCGCTCGAAGCGCTTGGCATCGATCCGCTGGTCAACGACATCCGCTTCGTCGAGGACAACTGGGAAAATCCGACGCTCGGCGCGTGGGGGCTCGGGTGGGAAGTCTGGATGAACGGCATGGAGATCACGCAGTTCACTTACTTCCAGCAGGTGGGCGGACTCGAGTGCAAGCCGATCACCGGCGAGATCACCTACGGGATCGAACGTCTCGCGATGTACCTGCAGAACGTCGACAACGTTTTCGATCTCGAGTACTGCACATGGAGTGACCGCGGCAACGTTCGCACGTTGCGATATGGCGACGTGTTCCATCAGAACGAGGTCGAGCAAAGCCGTTACAACTTCGAGGCGAGCGACCCCAATGTATTGCTCGCCGAGTTCAACCTGTTCGAGGCTGAGGCAAAGCGTCTGATGGAGGCTGAGCTCGCGCTGCCGGCCTACGAAAGCGTGTTGAAGTGCGGTCACGCTTTCAATTTGCTGGACGCGCGCGGCGCGATCAGCGTGACCGAGCGCGCGGCGTACATCGGACGCATCAGGACGCTTTCGCGTTTGGTCGCGCAAAGCTACTACGACTCGCGCGAGCGTCTCGGCTTTCCGATGCTGAAGCAGTCGGCTGCCAAGGTACCAGCGTGACCGCGGCGCTGCTCGTTGAGATTCAAACCGAGGAGCTGCCTCCTAAAGCACTCAAGAGCCTGTGCGGAGCCTTCGCGTCCGGTATCGAGAGTGGGCTGCGCGCTCGCGGGTTCGTCAGTGCGAAGAGCGTAACGACTGCTTACGGCTCGCCGCGTCGGCTTGCGGTGCACTTGACTGATGTTGCGAAGAAATCGGCGGACACGCCGTTTCGCCAAAAATTGTTGCCTGTCGCGATTGGGCTGGACGACAAAGGAAAACCTACGGCGGCGTTGAAGAAAAAGCTTGCAGCGCTTGGCGCGGAAGTCGACATTAAGAAACTGCGAACGCGAAAGTGACGGCAAGCAGGAGGTCCTGATCTATCAGGGACACAAGCTGGGCGAGCTGCTGATTTCGGCGCTGCAGCCGGTAATTGAAGCCGCGATCGCGGCGCTGCCGATTCCGAAGATGATGAGCTATCAGCTGGCTGACGGCGAGATCACTACTCGGTTCGTCCGTCCTGCGCATCACTTGATTGCCATGCATGGGCATGCAGTCGTGCCGGTGCACGTGCTCGGTCTGCTGTCGGGGACGAAGACGCAGGGACATCGCTTTCTGGCACCCGGCATCTTGGCAGTGCTCTCGGCGGATACGTATGCGGACCAGCTGCTCGAGGACGGATATGTGATCGCGTCCTTTGACGAGCGTCGCGCAAAGATCGAGTCGTTGCTTCTCGCCGAAGCCGACAGGCATGATGCGCAAGCCGTCATTCCCTCCGAGCTGCTCGACGAGGTTACGGCACTGGTCGAGTGGCCGGTCGTGTACGACTCGACGTTCGACGATGAATACCTGTCGGTGCCGCCCGAATGTCTGCTATTGACGATGCAACAGAACCAGAAATACTTCGCGCTAAACGACCGCTCCGGCAAGCTCACTAATCGCTTCCTGCTGGTGTCGAATATAGAAGCGAGCGATGGCGGCGCTGCAATTCGCGCAGGCAATGCGCGCGTCGTACGCGCGCGGCTGGCCGATGCCAAATTTTTCTACGATCAGGATCGCAAGCAAACGCTCGAGAGCCGCGTGCCCGGGCTGGCGCATGTTGTTTATCACGGCAAGCTGGGTTCGCAATTGCAGCGTGTTGAAAGAATCACCGCGATCGCGGTGGGTATCGCGAAGGAGCTCGGCGTCGATCCAGCATTGACCGAGCGCGCCGCACGACTAGCCAAGGCCGACCTGCGCACATTGATGGTCGGTGAATTTCCCGAGCTTCAGGGTGTAATGGGCGAGTATTACGCGAAGAGTGACGGTGAACCAGCCGTCGTGTCGACTGCCATTCGCGAGCACTATTACCCGCGCTTTGCCGGCGATGCATTGCCAAAGGATCCCACCTCGCTGTGCATAGCACTGGCGGACAAGCTCGAGACTCTGGTCGGATTGTTCGGCGTCGGCGAAAAACCCACCGGCGAGAAGGACCCGTTCGCCCTACGGCGGCATGCACTTGGCGTTTTGCGAATGTTGATGGAGAAACAGCTTGCGATTCCGTTCGATCGGATGCTTCAGATTGCCCGCGATGCATTCGCCGGCGTCGCTGCATTCAAGAGCGCGGACGAAGAGTTGCTGGAGTTCGTTTATGAGCGCCTCCGTGGCTTGCTGCGCGAAGACGGTTACTCGGCGCAACAGGTCGAGGCAGTGATTACGTTGCAGCCGGAGCGAATCGATCAGGTGCCGCAACAGTTAGCGGCCGTGCGCGCGTTCATGGCACTGCCAGAAGCCGAAAGCCTGGCGGCCGCGAACAAACGAATCGGCAACATCCTGAAAAAAGCAGACGATGTACCGCTCGCATTCGACCGTGCGCTCTTCCTGGAGCCGGCGGAGCGCTCGCTTGGTGAGGCGTACAGCGCGGTGCGGCCGTGGGCCGAGCAGCTGTACGCGTCAGGCGATTATTCGGCGATGCTCAAGTCGCTGGCACCGCTGAAGGTGCCGGTCGATCGGTTCTTCGATGAAGTCATGGTCAACGTCGAGGACGCCAAGCTGCGCGCAAACCGGCTCGGGTTGCTCGCGGCGCTGCAAACTACGATGAATCGAGTTGCGGATATTTCCAAACTGAGCAGTTAGCAATGCTTTGGCTGCGATCGCTCGCGTACTTCGTTTACTTGTTCGTCACCGTCGTTCCGTGGGCGTTTGTCGTCCTCTCGGGCTGGCTATTTCCGGTGCACACACGCTATTGGCTGTGCGCGCGCTGGACCGCGATGGCGATTTGGGGCGCGCGGGTTATCTGCGGCATCAAGTATCAGGTCGAAGGCTGGCACAACCTGCCGGATGGCCCGGCGATCGTGTTGCCGAAGCATCAATCGACGTGGGAAACGTTCTGGCTACCGACTGCGATGCCGCGCGATCTGACGTTCGTCTACAAGCGCGAGCTCAATTGGGTGCCGTTCTTTGGCTGGGGCATCGCCTCGGCGCAGATGATCAGCATCGATCGCAGCAAGGGGCAGGATGCCTTCGAGCAGGTTGTCGAACAGGGCAAGGATCGACTTGCGCGCGGATGGTGGATTGTCATCTTTCCCGAGGGAACGCGGACCAAGCCCGGCGCCACCAAGCGCTACAAGACCGGTGGCGCGCGGCTTGCGGTGCGCACCGGCGCATGGGCGCTGCCGATCGCCGTCAATTCGGGCGAGTTCTGGCCCAAAGGGCGGTTCATCAAGACACCTGGAACGGTCAAGGTGTCGATTGGTCCGCCGATTGACCCGAGCGGCAAGAGCGCCGAAGAAGTCGCGCTGCTCGTCGAAACTTGGATCGAGTCAGAGATGCGCAGACTGGCTCCGCATCGATACAGCGCACCGTATGTGCCATCGAATGGCCGCGGTGTCGAAACTCCCGCGGCGGAGACGGCTTGAATCAGCAGCTGGTGTTGGCGTTCGATTCGCCGCGCTCAACGGCACCACCCGTTTCGCTGGCAACGGAACGCCGGGTCGTAGTCGCAAATCAGATACTCGTCTACCGGCTGCATCGCGTGCGACGACGCAGCATCGGATTCCAGGTCAATGAACGTGGGTTGACCATTCGCGCTCCGCGGTCCGTTGCGCTGAAAGAGATTGAAGCCGCGATCGTCCAGAATCAGCGATGGATCCTCGCGAAGCAGACCGAATGGAACACGTGGTGCCAGCGCCTGCGCGAGTCCGCGATTCGCTTCGTCGAGGGCGGTGTCGTGCGCTACCTCGGCATGCCGATGACGCTGCGACTGGGTTCACCGGTGGCAAACGTCGATCACGATTCGCGCGAGATTCATCTGGCATTGCCAAAAGACGCGCCCGAGACTGATGTGCGCCAGGCGCTGCAGGCGTGGCTGCAGACTCAGGCGCAAGAGATCATCGGCGAGCGTGTCGCGTGCTTTGCCGATCGCATCCCACAGCGGTTCGCCGGATGGCGGCTGTCGTCAGCACGCACTCAATGGGGCTCGTGCTCGCGCGCAGGGCGCGTTCGGCTCAACTGGCGCCTCGTGCATTTTGCGGTGCCGGTCGTCGACTATGTGATTGCGCACGAGCTTGCGCATCTGCGGGAGCTCAATCACAGTCCACGCTTCTGGAAAGAAGTTGCACGTCTCCTTCCGGGTTACGCAGCTGCGCGCGATCAGATCAGGCGCGTAGAGATTGCCGCGATATCTTTTTAGGGCGCAACCAGGCGGCGCGCGAGTTCGACAAAGCTTTGCAGACCCAGCGTTTCAGCCCGTGCTTGCGGATCAACGCCGCACTCGACGATCTGCTCGGCGTCGAGCAGTTCCGACAAGGCGTTGCGCAGCGTCTTGCGGCGCTGACCGAACGCAGCGGCGACAACGCGGGCGAACGCTGCTGCGTCAACATTGGGGAGCTCGCTGGCCGCGAGTGGCTGCATTCGCACGACGCTCGATGTGACCTGTGGTGCGGGCCTGAACGCATCGCGCGGCACGTCGAAAATCTTCGTCAGCCGATAACGAAATTGCAGCATCACGGAAAGCCGGCCGTACGTCTTGCTGCCGGGCGCGGCGACCATGCGGTCGACTACCTCCCGTTGCAGCATGAAGTGTTGATCGATCACACTTTCTGCGATTTGCATTAGCGCAAATAACAGAGGTGTCGAAATGTTGTAGGGCAGGTTGCCGACGATGCGCAACGGACCTGTTGCCAGCGCGCTCCAATTGAACGTCAGCGCATCGGCCTCGATCAGCGTCAGCTTTTCTGCCGGAAACCGTGATTCGCAATCTGGCAGCCAAGTCGCGATCGATTTCGATCGCGTGCAGATGGCCAACGCGCTCGATCAACGTGCCCGTCAGCGCTGCCTGACCGGGACCGATCTCGACAATTGATTGTCCAGGACGTGGATCGATGGCATCGACGATCCGACGGACGACATCGGCGTCATGCAGAAAATTCTGGCCGAATCGCTTACGCGGACGATGCGGCTCCGCCGCACCTGTCATGCTGCCTGCTGCTGATGCAGCGCGCGACGCGCCAGTTCGATCGCAAGTTTCAGCGCAGCCCGCATGCTGCCGGCATCCGCGCGACCGGTGCCAGCCAGATCAAGCGCGGTACCGTGGTCAACTGAAGTACGAACAAACGGCAAACCCAGCGTGACATTGACGCCATGACCGAAGGTCGCGTACTTCAGCACCGGAAGCCCCTGGTCGTGAAACATCGCAAGCACCGCGTCGTAGCGCTGCACCAGCGAGGGAACGAAAACTGTGTCAGCGGGCAACGGACCGTCGACGCGGTATCCCTGGCTGCGCAGCCTTGAAACCGCAGGCGCGATGATTTCGATCTCTTCGCGGCCCATGTGGCCACCTTCACCCGCGTGCGGATTCAGGCCGGTGACAACCACGCGCGGCGTATCGATGCCGAATCGTGACTGCAACTCGGTGAGCAGGATCTTCAGAACAGCGGCGACGCCGTCGACGCTCAACGCGCCAGCGACCGAGGCAATCGGCAGATGCGTCGTTGCGAGTGCCACCCGCAGTGGACCGTGCGCAGTGTCGCCAGCCAGCATCATGACTACACGCGACGTACCGGTGCGTTCGGCCAGATATTCGGTGTGGCCCGTGAACGCAACTCGAGCATCGTTGATAACGCTCTTCTGCACTGGCGCTGTGACAATCGCGTCGTACTCGCCGGCCATCGCCCCGGCAATGGCACGATCGAGCGTTGCGAGAACGTAGTGCGCATTGCGTGAATCGCGACGGCCTGCGATGGCGGCGGTACGCAGCGGTACGTGTTCGATGTCTGCGGCGGGCGGCCACGGCATGTGCGTGGCGTGCGCCCGGTGCTCAAGGAGCCCAGCGTCGCCGATCAACGTGATGCGTGCATCGTTGCCCGCGTCACTGATCACGTTCAGCGCAGCCAGCGATATTTCGGGGCCGATACCGGCAGGCTCGCCGGCCGTGATCGCGATGCGCGGCGCGTCGCCCTGCTTACGAGCGATCGTCGAGCCGATACTCGACATACGTCTTGTCGCGTAGTTGCCGCATCCAGTCTTGATACGCCTCGTCTGCCTTGCGATCGCGCAGCGCCTGTCGGGCCTGCAGTCGCGCCCGGTCAGATGAAGCCTGCTCGGTGCGGCGCTCGAGCACTTGTATCAAGTGCCAGCCGAACGGTGACTGAACCGGCGGGCTGACTTGGTTCGGCTTCAACGCGTTCATCGCCTTCTCGAATTCGGGCACGGTATCGCCGGGGTATAGCCACCCTAGATCTCCCCCGCGGCTACCGCTCGGATCGAGCGAATGCAGGCGAGCGAGCGTGCCAAATTCGATCTGCCCCGCTTCGACGCGCTGCTTCATTTCCTCAAGCCTGCGCTTGACGTCAGGCTCGGGCATCAGCTCTGAGACGCGCAGCAGGATGTGACGCGCGTGCGTTTGCTGCACCGGGCCAGTCGCAAGCTTGCTGTCGACGCCGCTGCGTCGCCCAAGAACTTTCAAAATATGAAAGCCATTCGGGCTGCGAATCACCGGGGTCACGTCGCCGGGCTTGAGACCTTTGATAGCGTCGATAAACAGCGTAGGCAAACGGTCTGCGTTGCGCCAACCCAGCTCGCCACCCTGCAGAGCCTCCGGAGCGTTCGAGAAACTGGCCGCGACGCGTGCGAAATCGGCGCCGCCTTTAAGTTGCACGATCAGCTCCTCGGCGCGCGTCCGCGCGGCGTCGACGCGGTCACTCGGCGAGTTTTCCGGTACCCGCAGCAGAATTTGCGCAATGTTGATCTCTTCGGAATCGGCGCTGACTCCCGATTGTGCGGCGATGAAGTTTTCAAGTTCGCTGTCCGAGATTTGAACGCGCGAGTCCACCTCACGCTCGCGAAGCCGATTCAGGATGATGTCCTGCCGAACGTCGTCGCGAAACTGCGTGAACGAAACACCGTCGGCTTCGAGCCGCTGCCGCAGCGCTTGCAACGAGAGGCCGTTCGACTCTGCGATGCGGCCAAGCGCTGCGTTGACAGTCGCATCGTCCACGCGAACACCGGTTTCGCGAGCCAGCTGCATTTGCGCGCGATCGACGATCATCCGCTCGAGCACCTGGCGCTCGAGGACATCTGCGGACGGCGGCTGAATCTTCTGCCGGCGCAGCTGCACTTCGGCCACGCGTGCCCGCGCGCGCAGTTCGTTGGCGGTAACGACTTCATCGTTGACAACGGCGACGATGCGGTCAATCGTTCGCGAAGCCGGGCGGGGTGTCGCCGCATTCGCTGCAGCAGCGGCGGGGCCTGACGGTTGTACCGCCTGCCCCTGCGCGAGGCTGCCACCGGCCGCGATCAATGCCGCGAAGGGCAGGGCGAACTTGCTGAGTTTGATTAAGGTGACGGATCGGATCATTGGGTAGTTTGGGCGTATCTGTTTGCGCAGTGTTCGCGCATTCGTTCGCTTGCTGCGCGTTACGCTCGCGCTTACTCGTAGTAGTCAAAACGCCCTGGCTCTCGGGGCACCGGGTTCAATAGCTGATAGCCGGGAATATTACGCTGCAGCAGGTTGGCTGCGCTTGATCCGACACTCGTCAACCCGTTGAGTTCCAGCTGCACATAGAAGTTGGTCGTCGTTGTTTGCGCTGTCGTGGCAAACCGCTGCACGGCCAAGCGCAGCAGCCAACAGTCCTGCTGGTACTCCAACGCGGCGATTATGTCGACAAAGCGCTTGTCTTCAAGCGAATAGTTCACTCGACCAACCGCGTACCACCGATTCGACAGCGGCCACTGGCCAGAGATATCTATCTGACTGATGCCATCTGGCTGATAACGGTAGTACGCAGTCAGCACCGACGCGCGGCGCGGCTGCCAGCGAACACCGGCAGTTGCCCGAACGAACTCGGCGGGTTCCGCGGCGTATTGAGCGGCGAGATCGATTGCCCACGAGCGTCCCAACTGCGCGGTCAACGCTGCCAGTACATCGGTCGAGTCGCTGGTGCGCGGAGTTTCACCCGGCAACGTGACACGCTGGTCGGTGAAGTAATAGCGCTGCCCAATTGACGCGCGCAACCGTTCGGCACCGGTCTCGGAATCCAGAATGCGCGTCGTCAGTGCCGCCGTAAGCTGGTTAGCTTCCGAAATTCGATCCGAACCCGAGTAGATGTTTTCGGTGAACAGTTGCGAATAGTTCAGATCCGCGAGCGCACTGTCGAAGTTTGGCAAATCGCTTTGATCCCGAAATGGGATGTATGCATAGAACAGGCGCGGCTCGAGCGTTTGCTGCGCGGCGCGGCCGAACCATCCAACGTCACGCTCGAAAATGAGACCCGTATCGAGGCTCAAGATCGGGAGCGTCCGCGTCGGCGTGGAGTCGGTCGGATGAAATGCTGGGTCCAAGTCATAGGCCGTCGAAGACACGCGAGCTCGCGGCACTACGAACCAACCAGGCGCCAGAATTGGATACGCTGTTCGAATATCCGCTATGTAGCGATTGCCCTTTTCCAGCGTCGGATGTTCGAAGCGCGTTCCTTCGAGCGCCGCCGCCGCTTCGAAACCGCGCCAATCTGCAATGTAGCCATTTACAGTCGCCTGCGGCACTCGCTCGTACGGCTTCGCAACCGGCTGCGACAGATCGGGATCCTGCAGCACTTGGTTCTTCGTTACTCGGACGGCGGTATTCCAATACGCCTGGTTGTATGCGAGATAACCGTCCTGCGGCAGGACCTTTTGAGATGTGTCGACAATCGTCGTTCCGAAATCGACAAAGTATCGATCGTCCGAAGCGTGGTTGTAGTTGATGCCCGCCGCAAGGCCCGACGGTGCTGCGTATTCGTACCGAACCGCTGCGAAGTCTCTGGACGAGCCGAACTCTCGGTCTTTCGCAATGCCGTGGTACAGCAGTGTGGCCCGCTGCGTCGGACTTAGATAGCGCAGCTCGTTTTCGAACAGCACACCGCGCCTGGTCATTACCCGCGGAGTCAATGTGTAGTCGTAGTTGGGCGCAAGGTTGAAGTAGTACGGTGTACTGATGTCCGTTCCAAGGGTGGAGCTCAGCCCAAAGCTCGGTGTCAGGAAACCGGACTTGCGCCGGTCGCTGGTGGGAAAACTAAGAATCGGCGAAGCAAGAACGGGCAGGCCCTTGAAGTAAAGCGTTGCAAACGTTGCGGTTGCCGTTTCGTCGAGCCCATCGAACTCGATTGCCTCGGCCTGCACCCACCATGCGTTGTCTCCCGGGCCGCACGTTGTGAATCTCGCCCTTTCCATTCGCGCCCGATCACTTCCGAGAAACTCCACAAGCTCGGCCTCGCCGCGCCCTCGGCGAGGCGCATAAGTGAAGTTCGCATCGGGCATCGTTCCGGTCTGTGCGTCGACGCGAAAATCAAGCCTCGGCCCGGCGAACGCCGCGCCGTCGCGAAACACGCGCGCCTGGCCTTCGACGTTGACGATGTCGGTTGCCTGCGTATACGTAATCGTGTCGCCGCGAAGGACAGTGCCACCGCGGCGTATCTCGGCGTCGCCTCGCAGAATTAGCTTTTCATCGATCGTGCCGTCGATGTTCTGAGCGCGCGCAAACGTCGGTGCGCGGTCGCGAACGGGAGCACGATTTTCGTCGAGCTGACGTTCAAGTTTCAGTTGCGGGCGCCCCGAGGTCTGCGTGTTGTCGTTTGTAATCGTTTGGGCGAATGCATCAGCACTCGTCGTCAGATATCCCGCATGCAACACCGAAATCAGGAACAACGGAGAATTTCGACCGAATGGTCCTCGGCAAGCGCGGCCTCATGTTCTTAGTATGGACAGGCCCTAGAATCTGTGAACGCTGTTTTGGCCAGCAAGTGCCCGAGCAAAGCGCGCCGATTATAGGCACCGGTTCTACCTATCAGGCTCTGGCCGAGGCGATCTCCGACTGCATGATTCCATCTGCTCCTACTTTGACCGGAGAGTCCGAAGACGCACGGCTTGTTTCGCTTCGAGCTTGGCTCGGACCTCTGGCTCCTCGCTACGGATTGATTCTTTCCACGCTGCGGCCGGCGTCGGTTGACGCGAGCTCGCGTCGATACTTTCGCGTGGATGGCGAAGGGGACACCTTGATTGCGATGGATGCACCACCGGCGACCGAGGACTCCCGTCCATTCGTTCGAGTGGCCGGGCTGATGCGAACAGCCGGCGTGCATGTGCCCGACGTTCTAGTCAGCGATCTCGCGCAGGGTTTCCTATTGCTGTCCGATCTTGGCACCGCAACGTATCTGACGTCGCTCACCGACGCCAACGCCGACGAACTTTTCGGCGATGCGATCGACGCGGTAATCCGGTGGCAGCTTTCGACAACTGATGAAGCTTTGCCTCCGTACGACGAAAAATTGTTGCGGCGGGAGCTCAGTTTGTTTCCTGACTGGTTTGTGGCCCGGCATATAAAGCGTCATCTCACCGCGGCGCAGGAGAGCGGTGCTCGCGCAGATGTTTAACTTCATCGTCTCGACGAAATCTTGCGCAACCCAAGGTTTTCGTGCATCGCGACTACATGCCTCGTAATCTGATGGTGTCCAATCCCAACCCCGGCGTTCTCGACTTTCAGGATGCAGTGATCGGTCCGATCAGTTACGACGTCGTGTCGCTATTCCGCGATGCATTCATTAGTTGGGATAACGCCCGCGTGCGTGCGTGGACACGCGTTTACTTTGATCGGGCTCGAGCAGCAGGGCTGCCGGTCGGACCCGACTTTGACGCTTTCTGGCGTGATTTTGAATGGATGGGATTGCAGCGGCATTTAAAAGTGTTGGGGATTTTCGCGCGCATCAGGTATCGCGATGGCAAGCCGCACTATCTCGAAGACGCCCCCCGATTTATCGGTTACGTGCGTGATGTAGTTGAGCGGTATAACGAGCTTAAGCCGCTGGCACGATTGTTCGACGAATTGGGATTGACGTGACACCTGTGGTGACGCATGCGCTGATTTTGGCCGCCGGCCGCGGTGAGCGAATGCGTCCTTTGACCGATGCGACGCCGAAGCCACTGCTGCAAGCGGGCGGCAAGCGCCTTATCGAGTGGCAGATCGAAGCGCTTGTGGCCGCCGGTGTACGTGAAATCGTTATTAACGTCGCCCATCTGCCGGATCAGTTCGACGCTGCATTGGGTGACGGCCGCCGCTACGGCGCGGTACTGCGCTATTCGCGCGAGGGTGAAAGCGCGGACGATGCGCTGGAATCTCTCGGCGGGATCGTCAAGGCGCTGCCGTGGCTCGGCGATTCGCCGTTTATCGTCACGAGCGGCGATATCGTCACCGACTATCCGTACCATCATCTGCACGCGGCAAGCGAAATGCAACAGCGTGACGACGCCGATGCTCATCTGGTGCTGGTCGAGAATCCTACGTTTCATCCACGCGGAGACATGGGACTGACGAACGAATGGATCGATCCGGATGCCACGCAGCGCTTGACTTACGCAAACATCGGTGTCTTCTCGCCACGCCTGTTCGCTGACGTCGCAAGTACATTGCAGCGTGGCCGCGCAACATTGTTTCCATGGCTGTATGAGGCGGCTCGGGCGCGCAGAGTCAGCGGCGAGGTGTATCACGGGCGTTGGTGGAACGCGGGCACACCCGATGAGCTTTCGCGGCTCGACGCAAACCTGATGTGCGTATCTAACCCAACTGCCTCGGACGAGGTCGGACAGTGACTGTCGGGCCAACTGACTGCTGCGCTGAAACCGATCGCCATTCTCGGCGGCGGCCCGGTGGGACTCGCGCTCGCGCTTGTTGCTCGCCAAACGTGCGGTGCCTTCCGTTGTGTTCGATGCGCGCAGCGTCGAGGAGGCGAGTGCGGATCGGCGCTTGCTTGCGCTATCGCTCGGCTCGCTGCAAACACTTCGCGCAATCACTGAGCTGGGTTCTGCGCACGCGCCGGTTTTGGCTCCCATCAACACGGTCATCGTGTCTTCGGTCGGGCAGTTCGGCCGAGCGGTGATCGGCGAGCGGGATGTCGGCGCAGAAATGCTCGGCGCGACGATAAGGTATGGCGAGTTAATCACGGCGTTGTCGGCTGCGGCCGAAGCGGAACCGATTATTTCGGTGCGCCGTCCGCTGAAAGTCCTGTCGGTACGGCAATCGCCGTCGAGCGTTGAGGTCGAACTCCAGGGCGAGACACCAATTCGCCGCGCCGCTGGCGCTGAGTGCTGAAGGCTTCGGCACCGAGCCGATCGCTTCGGCGAAGTACTCGGCGCTGATCGCTGATCTTGACGTCACTGGAATCGAACGCGGCACCGCGTGCGAGCGGTTTACGCGGGACGGGCCATTGGCGTTGTTGCCGTTGCCGTCGAACGCGACATCCGGTGCGCAGAAAATGGCGCTGGTTTGGTGCATGACGAATGCCGAGGCTGATCGCCGCAGCGCACTTAGCGACAGCGCGTTTCTGGAGGAACTCGGCTTGCAGTTAGGGGAGCGCAATCTGCGCGTCGTGGCGTTGCAATCACGCAAGCGCTTTCCGTTGCACGAGCGTGCGCGAAGCGATTTGGTCGAGCATCGAATCGCCTATTTGGGAAACGCGGCGCAAACGTTGCATCCGGTCGCCGGTCAAGGTCTAAATCTCGGGCTGCGCGACGGCGCTGTTCTCGCAGAGCTGATCGCCGCCGCTTATTCCGCTGCTGACTCATCGGACGGTGATCCTATCTCTGCATTACACGCTTACGCGCAATCGCGGCGTGCCGATCGGGCTGCGATCGTCGCGCTCACTCGCACGGCGCCAGCTTTTTTTTCGACGCGATTCACCCCCGTTGCTATTGCCCGATCGATCGGGCTCACTGCATTGGCGGTTGTTCCAAATTTGCGACGCGAGTTCGCACGATTGCTGATGTTCGGCGTACGCTTTTAAAGTCAAGCGCTCAACGCAATATTTTGCTGGGCGATGTTCGCTAATATCCACGCTCACCCGCTCGCCTCCCTTCGTCTCCACATTCGATCGTGATGATCATTGGCCCGTACGTGCTGCCCAATAATGTTTTCGTTGCGCCGATGGCGGGAGTGACGGATCGCCCATTCCGGCGGCTTTGCAAAGCGTTCGGTGCGGGTCATGCAGTGTCCGAGATGGCCGCGTCGAATCCGCGTCTATGGGCGAGTGAGAAAACCGCGCGCCGCTTGAATCACGATGGGGAGCGTGCGCCGGTGGCGGTTCAGCTCGCAGGCGCTGACGCGCAGATGCTCGCGGAAGCCGCGCGTTATAACGTCGATCGCGGTGCGCAGATCATCGATATCAACATGGGCTGCCCGGCCAAGAAGGTCTGCAACGTCGCGTGCGGCTCTGCACTGCTGAAAGATGTGTCGCAGGTAAAGCGCATTCTGGAGGCCGTGGTTGCAGCGGTCGACGTTCCAGTGACCTTGAAGTTTCGAACCGGATGGGACGTGCCGAATCGAAACGCCGTGCAGATTGCGCGGCTGGCGGAGGCGAGCGGCATCGCTGCGTTAACGCTGCACGGCCGCACGCGCCAGTGCGGCTTTACAGGTCACGCCGAGTATCAGACGATTCGCGAGGTCAAGCGTGCCGTCACGATCCCGGTGATCGCCAATGGCGACATCGATTCGCCGGAGAAAGCGAGTTTCGTGCTCGCCGAAACGGGCGCGGACGCCGTGATGATCGGCCGCGCGGCGCAGGGCCGGCCGTGGATTTTCCGCGAGACGCTGCATTACCTCGCGACCGGTTCTCATCTGCCGCCGCCGAAAGTTGAAGAAGTGCGCGAGCTGCTGCTTGATCACCTCGATGATCACTACCGGTTCTACGGTGACTCGGGTGTGCGTACCGCCCGCAAACACGTCATCTGGTACACGCGTCAGCTCGAAGGTGGGCGGCAATTTTGCGACCGAATGAACGCGATCGACGCGTGCGCCGAGCAGGCCGCTGCTGTCGATGATTTCTTTACGGTACTGGGCGAGCGCTCAGAACGGCTTGTTTACAGCCCGACTTTGCATTGAGGAACGACGATGGCCAAAGGGTTGGGAAGATCGGTGACGAAATCGACGGCGCGGCGTACGAACGGAAGTGCAAATGCAGGAATGACAGCATCGGGGGCCGGCACGACTAGAAGTGCCAAGAGTGCAGCGTCGGTTTCCGCGGCGCGGTTCGCCTATCCGACCAGCGAACGAGTCAGCCGCGCACGAAGTGGCGAGACGCTTGAGCAATGCGTGCTGCGGAGTCTGGATCAGTACTTTGCAGATCTCGACGGTTCGCGTCCACACGCACTGCTCGATATGGTCACGACCGCCGTCGAGCGCCCGCTGCTGCAGTTCGCGATGAACCGGTGTGACGGCAACCAATGCGCCGCCGCGGAGCTACTGGGAATTAACCGCAATACATTGCGTAAGAAGCTGCAGCAATATCGATTGTTATGAGCTCGGCAGTTCGCCGATGGGCGCTGCTGAGCGTTTCAGACAAGACCGGTATCGTCGAGCTTGCTCAGCAGCTCCGCGCGCTCGGCTTTGACATTCTGTCCACCGGCGGCACCGCAAAGCTGTTAGGCGAACACGGTGTTGAACGTTACCGAGGTCGCGCAGCACACCGGTTTCCCCGAGATACTCGATGGTCGCGTAAAGACGCTGAATCCGCGCATTCACGCTGGCCTGCTCGCGCATCGGCCCGATCCTGCTCACATGCGCGCGCTAGCCGATCACGCGATCGATCCGATCGAGGTTCTCGTTGTCAATTTATATCCGTTCGAGCAAACCGTCGCGCGTGCCGAATGTTCGTTCGACGACGCGATAGAGAACATCGATATCGGCGGTCCGGCGATGTTGCGCGCGGCGGCGAAAAACCATCAGAGCGTTGCAGTGGTGGTCGATCCGGCTGACTACGAGCTGGTAGTCGATCAGCTTCGAAGCGCGAACGCCGTCGATGCGGAAACGCGTCTGGTGCTGGCGAAAAAGGTATTTCGCACACACCGCGCATTACGACGGCGCCATCGCGAATTATCTGACTTCGCTGGGCGGCGATGGCGCGCGTCAGATGTTTCCGGATGTCTTATCCAGGCAGTGGCTGAAGGCGCAGCAATGCGATATGGCGAAAATCCGCATCAACAGGCGGCGTTTTATCGCGAAAAAAATGTAGCAGCAGGGTTGCTCGCAGGCTTCACGCAGCTGCACGGCAAGGAACTCTCGTACAACAACATCGCCGATGCCGACGCCGCCTGGGAATGCGTCCGCTCGTTCGATCAAAGTGCGTGTGCGATCGTCAAACACGCCAATCCGTGTGGAGTTGCGATAGGAACATCTGCGGGCGACGCCTACGCGAAAGCGCTGAAGACCGATCCGACGTCGGCATTTGGTGGAGTCATCGCTTTTAACTGCGCAGTGGATGCATCGGCTGCGCAATCGGTTTCGCGTCAGTTCGTCGAAGTAGTGATTGCGCCCGAGTTCACTGCTGAAGCGCGCGCAGCGTTTGACGCCAAACCGAACGTGCGTCTGCTCTCGGTTCCGGTCGGCAACGCTCACAACGATTTCGACTTCAAGCGGGTCGGGGGCGGTTTGCTTGTCCAGACTTCCGATGATCATGCGCTGCAGGCGTCTGATTTAAGAGTCGTCACGGCGAAGAAACCGACGACGCAGCAGGTCGACGACTTGATGTTCGCGTGGAAAGTGGCGAAGTTCGTCAAATCGAACGCCATCGTGTTCGCGCGCGACGGAGCGACGCTGGGCGTCGGAGCGGGTCAGATGTCGCGCGTTGATTCGGCGCGGATCGCATCGATCAAAGCCGAAGCAGCGAACCTGAGCCTGTCAGCGTGCGCTGCCGCTTCCGATGCATTTTTCCCGTTTCGCGATGGGCTTGATGTTCTGATCGATGCCGGTGCCGCGTGCGTCATCCAGCCCGGCGGAAGCGTGCGGGACGACGAAGTGATCGCTGCCGCCAACGAACGCGGGGTGGCAATGGTGTTTACGGGCGTTCGCCATTTTCGACATTGATCGTAGTGATTCAGCAGCAGCGGCTGGCGCAGCTGCGCCGCCTACGTCGTCGGCCACTGAAGTGGCAACCACTGCGGTACTCGCGCCAGCGGCGGCCCTGCAACTCGCTTCGCTCAGACAGGCAGGCCCTTAAGGACCCGCTGGCGCTCCGTTCCTCGGGCGACGACTCAAAGGCGGCGCAGCTGCGCCAGCCGCTGCTGCGCGACACTGTCCCGCGCGCGGTGTTTTTTTCTTTCTCCCACAATCAGCGAGACTGTCTCACGCGCAAGCGTTGGGCGGTGCTGACCTGCCTTCGGGGCGTCGCCCGAGGAGCGGAGCAACGGCGGGGCTGTTGAGCAAAAAAATGCTTTAGCCTTTTTTGCGCCGGCGTTGTGAGTACCGCAGTGGCTTCTCGGCACTTTAGTGCCCGACGCCCAGGCAGGGCAGCGCCGCCCAACGCTTGCGCGCCGCGATAAACCCGGGCGCAGCGTCAAGCGCATACGCCGCAAGCAATGGCACAATCCTCGCGTGCCATCTCCCTTGGTTCGCATTCTCGGCATTGACCCCGGTCTAAATCGAACCGGTTATGGCGTCGTCGAGGCCGCGGGACCGAAGCTTTCGTTTGTAGCGGCCGGTGTTATCCGTGTTCCCGCGGGAGATCTGCATCAGAGACTCGGCACGATTTTGCGGTCGCTTGCCGACGTGATCCGCGATACGCAGCCGCATGTGGCTACGATCGAAAAGGTTTTCGTCAACGTCAATCCACAATCGACGCTGCTGCTGGGGCAGGCGCGTGGCGCTGCTATCTGCGCTGCCGTAACCGAAGGGCTCGTAGTTCACGAATACGCCGCATTACGCATCAAGCAGGCCGTCGTCGGCTTCGGCCGGGCCGATAAGCGCCAGGTGCAATCGATGGTGCAAAGATTGTTGTCGCTCGACCGCGCGCCGACCAGTGATGCGGCCGATGCACTGGCGTGCGCGATTTGCCATGCCCACTCGGCAAGTTTGTTGCTGGCATTGCGACTGAAAACGCACCGTCGCGCCGCGTTCACGCTCGCAGGCAAACGGCCGGCGTGCGTGGACAGCGCGCGTGCAGGGATTCGAGTAGCCCGCGATGATTGGTCGAATCGAAGGCCGGCTGTTGGAGAAGAATCCGCCGGCGATTCTCGTCGACGCCAACGGCGTCGGTTACGAAATCGATGTGCCGATGAGCACGTTTTATCAGCTGCCTTCGATCTCGGAGCGCGTCACGCTGCTCACCCACCTCACCGTGCGCGAGGACGCTCATCAGCTATACGGCTTTGCAACGCATAGCGAGCGTGCAGCGTTTCGCGAGCTGATCAAGATTTCAGGAGTCGGTGCTCGTACTGCGCTGTCCGTCCTTTCAGGTTTATCCGTCACTGAACTCGCGCAGACGATTACGCTGCAGGAGAGCGCAAGATTGACGCGCGTGCCGGGCATCGGCAAGAAAACAGCTGAGCGACTGCTTCTCGAGCTTAAGGGAAAGCTTGGCGCTGACTTGGGCGGCGCGAAAACCAGTGCGGCGAGCGATGCCGCAGCGGACGTCATTCGAGCGTTACTTGCGCTCGGTTATAACGAGCGCGAAGCGAATGCCGCAGTGCGCGGACTGCCGGCCGAGACGAGCGTTTCCGACGGAATTCGCTATGCGCTGAAGTCTCTCGCCAAATGAGCACTCCGTAGATGACCGAAGCCGAGCGCATCGTCACTTCTGTTGCGACATCGCCTAACGAGGAAGCGATCGAGCGCGCGCTTGCGTCCCACCTCGCTTGCCGAATACGTCGGGCAACCGAAGGTGCGCGAGCAGCTCGGCATCTTCATCGAAGCGGCACGCAATCGCTCAGAGTCGCTCGATCACGTTCTGTTGTTCGGTCCACCGGGTCTGGGCAAAACCACATTGGCGCACATCATTGCGCGCGAAATGGGCGTCAGTCTGAGGCAAACGTCGGGGCCGGTGCTGGAGCGGCCGGGCGACCTGGCGGCGATCCTGACGAATCTCGAGAAGAACGACGTGCTGTTCATCGACGAGATACATCGGCTGAGCGCGATCGTCGAAGAGATTCTGTATCCGGCGCTGGAGGACTTTCAGATCGACATCATGATCGGTGAGGGTCCGGCGGCGCGCTCTATAAAGATCGACCTGCCTCCCTTCACGCTGGTGGGTGCGACGACGCGCGCCGGCATGCTGACCAACCCGTTGCGCGATCGGTTCGGTATCGTCGCGCGGCTCGAGTTCTATTCCGCTGAAGAGCTTGCAGCGATCGTGCGACGTTCTGCGCGATTGCTCAAAGCGCAGCTGACGGAAGAGGGGGCGCGCGAAATCGCGCACCGATCGCGCGGCACACCCCGCGTTGCGAACCGTCTGCTTGCGTCGCGTACGCGATTACGCCGAGGTCAAAGGTACCGGCGAGATCTCGCAGTCGGTGGCCGACGCCGCACTGGCGATGCTCGAAGTCGATCGCTTAGGGTTAGACATCATGGATCGAAAGCTGCTGCTCGCCGTCATAGAGAAATTCGGCGGCGGGCCGGTCGGGATCGACAATCTCGCCGCTGCAGTCGGTGAGGAGCGCGACACACTCGAAGACGTCGTCGAGCCATACTTGATTCAGCAGGGACTGCTGCAGCGAACTCCGCGCGGACGGGTTGCGGCAGTCTCGGCGTATCGTCACTTCGGCATCGTGCAGCCACGCGGCGCGCTCGGAGCGAACGAATTGTTCTAACGGCTGCTGCGCTGCCGCAGCGCTGGCACTAACATTGCATGGCTTTGCCGTCGCAGAGTGGCTAGAATCGCCGCCTTTTGCAAAAGCAGGCCTCGGGGAGATTCGATTGGCACGGGCAGCGAAACCGATAGCGGAAGAGGAGCGCTGAAATGGACTTCTCTCAAACACAGCGCGACCCGACTCGAAGGTTTGTCGGTCTCGGCGCGGTCATTGTTTTTCACATCATCATTGTGTATGCGCTGATCACCGGGTCTCGCTCGGAAAGTCGTCGAGGTCGTCAAAGGCCCGATCGAAGTCAAGGTGATTGAGGAGGTGATCAAGAAGCCGCCGCCGCCTCCCGAGTTGCTGCCGCCGCCCCCGAAGCTGCAGGCGCCTCCGCCGCCATTCATTCCGCCGCCGGAAATCAACATCCAGCCGCCCCCGACGCCGGCGCCCACGATTACGGCAGTCACGCCCGAAGCGCCACCGGCTCCGCAGGCACCCGTCATCGCGCCTCCGCCACCTGCGCCTGCTCCGGCGCCGGCTGTGCAAAGCGCTGCAGTTGTATGTCCCAACTATCGCGAAGCGCTGGGCTCGGTGGCCTATCCGCGCGAAGCTGCGCTCGACAACATTCAGGGCGAGGTGCTGGCCGAATTCACGCTCGGCGCGAATGGGCAGATACGCGACATCGTTATCAAGAGCAGCACGAATCGAGTGTTCAACAGACCCGCGATACAAATGATCCAGACGCGGTTGACTTGCAAAGGCCAAGGGCAGGATATCAAGTTGACGTTGCCTATCAGCTTTAAACTGAATTAATAAATGGCCGGGACTGCTCACGAGGCACCTGGCCAACACAATCGTCCTACAAGGAGAATTTCGATGATCGGGTTTTTTCGCCGCCACGCGGCTGTTTTGATCGCAGTCGCGCTGGCTTCAGGATTGGCGCCGAGCATCTCGCATGGCGCAGACAGATTCAAGCAAGTCTGCGCCGCCCGTATTAGTGCCACCCGCGGATACGCAAGCCTGCTCCGGCTGCAGCTCGCCGGCAGTGCCGCCACCTCCCGCGGCGGCACCAGCCCGCAGTCACCAAGGAAACCGTCGAGAACCCGTACGGACTTGGCGCGATATTGCGTCAAGGCGATTGGGTTGCGCTCGGCACGTTGGCGATTCTGGGGATCATGTCGATGGGTAGCTGGTACATCCTGATCGTCAAGCTCTGGGAGCAGTACAAGTTGATGCGTGAAGGACAGCGCGGTGCGCAATGCGTTCTGGAAGGCTCCTTCATTGCGCGAAGGTGCGACGCGGCTCGATAAGAGAAGCGCATATCGATACATCGCGGAAACGGGTCTGGAAGCGAACGAACACCACGAAGGTGCGCTGACCGAAAACATCGATTTGAATACCTGGGTCACGATGTCGGTGCAGCGTGCGGTCGATGCGGTGCAGGCTCGGACGCAGGATGGACTGGCCTTTCTCGCGACCGTCGGCTCGACAGCACCGTTCGTAGGGCTGTTCGGCACCGTGTGGGGGATCTATCACGCGCTGACCGCGATCGGTATCGCAGGTCAGGCTTCGATCGACAAAGTGGCTGGGCCGGTGGGCGAGGCGCTGATCATGACTGCGATTGGTCTCGCCGTCGCGGTGCCTGCGGTCATGGGCTACAACTGGCTGATCCGCCGAAACAAGGTGGCAATGGATGCAGTGCGCACTTTTGGCGCCGACTTGCACGCCGTGCTGCTGGGTGGTCGTCCGGAGATGAAGGGCGCTCCTGCAGGCGCGCTGGCTCGCGCCCGCTAATTCAGTCGGAGAGCTCCTCATGGCGATGACTATCGGCCCCGGTGAAGGGGCAGAAGAAGAAGCGATCTCGACGATCAACACCACGCCGCTGGTCGACGTGATGCTGGTGTTGCTGATCATTTTTCTGATCACGATTCCCGTCGTTACGCAGTCGGTTCCGCTGCAGTTGCCGCGAAGAGTCCAATGTCCCGCGGCAAACCAAGCCCGAAAACATTGAGCTCGCCGTAACAAAGGATGGCGATGTGTACTGGGGCATGCAGCTGGTGAAGGACAACGATGAGTTGGTAAACCGGCTGAAGGCCGTGGCCGTTTTGGTGCCGCAACCCGAGCTTCACATTCGTGGCGACCTTGCCGGTCGCTACGAGTTTGTCGGCAGGGTGGTCTTTGCTGCGCAGCGTGCGGGGATTCAGAAGATCGGTTTTGTGACTGAACCGCCGCCGCGCGGCTGACAGATCGGAGAGCAACAAAATGGCAATGAACGTAGGCGGTGGGTGGCGACAAGGAGCCCGACGTCATCCTCGACATCAACACCACGCCGTTGATTGACGTGATGCTGGTGCTGCTGGTGATGTTGATCATCACGATTCCGATTCAGCTGCACTCGGTAAACCTGAACATGCCGATTGGTACGCCGCCGCCTCCGCTCGAGGAGCCCGTGGTCATCACGGTCGACGTCGACTTTGACGGCACGATTTATTGGAACGGCGAGATTCTGGCCGGAAAGCCGGCGCTCGACGAGCGGCTGATAGCTGCGGCTGCGATGCCGGTGCAACCCGAAGTCCACTTGCGGCCGAACAAGCTCGCCGAGTACAGGGACGTGGCGATGGTGATGGCCGCGGCCCAGAGACTTGGCGTCACTAAGCTTGGTCTTGTCGGTAACGAACAATTCGTGCGCTAAGACGCGATCCGGAGACGTTGCTGATGCGATTTGAAGGCGCACTCTGCACCGCGCCCTGCGGCTGTCACTTGCAGCCATCGCTGTGGCAGCTGCCTTTGGCGGGCAAATGAATGCCAACGGCGGTTTCGGCATGGTCTGCGGCGCAGGCGCAGGAGGCGGTTCGCGGCGAGATCGGTCGCCCACTGCAGGCCGCGCGCGATCTGATCAAGGCGAAGAAGTATTCCGAAGCGCTCGCGAAGTTGCGGGAGGCAGACGCGGTACCCAATCGCACCGCCAACGAAAACTTTCTGCTCGAGCAGATGCGCGCCTCGGCAGCACTTTCGGCCGGCGACAACGGCCAGGCCATCAAGGCGATTCAGTACTTGGTGAATTCAGGGCGCTTGTCCGAGTCGCAGCAGGCGCAGTACGCCGGCAGTCTTGCTTCTCTGTACTACCGGGAGAAGGACTATAAGGACGCCGCACAATGGGCCGGCAGAGCGCTGAAATCGAACCCGTCTGACGGGGCGATGCGCAGCCTGCAAATCCAATCCTATTATCTGGCGGGAGATCTCGCCGGCGCTTCGCGGGAAGCGCTGGAGGACGTGCAAGCCGCCGAAAAAGCGGGCCGGATCCCGCCTGAAGACCGCCTCCAGTTGCTGGCGAACATTGCGTCCAAGACGGGCGATCGCGCGGCATATGTCGCGGGTATCGAGCGCCTGGTCGCGTATTACCCGAAGAAGGAGTATTGGGTCGATCTGCTGCGTCGACTTGAAGCGAAACCCGGATTTTCAAATCGCCTGACGCTCGACCTTTACCGGCTGCGCGCCGCGACGAAGACGCTCGATTCACCGAACGAAGTCGTTGAGATGGCGCAGCTGGCGTTGCAGCAGAAGCAGGCCGGCGAAGCAAAGAAGTTGCTCGACGAGGCATTTGCGTCCGGACTGCTCGGCAAGGGCACCGAAGCAGAGCGGCAAAAGCGGCTGTTGGCTCTCGCAACCGAGCGCGCCGCCGAAGCACCCGCGCAGCTCAAGCAGGCCGAGGCCGATGCACTCGCGTCGGACGACGGCTCGGACTTGGTGAACGTCGGCTTTGCTTATACCGGGCTGGGGCAGTTCGACAAAGGCATTGCGCTGATGCAGCAGGGAATCGCGCAGGGCAAGCTAAAGCGCGCCGACGAGGCAAACTTGCATCTGGGAATCGCTTACCTGCGCGCCGGTCAAAAGGCGAAGGCGCGAGAAACATTCAAGCTGGTCGGCGGCACCGACGGCACCGCCGATCTTGCGCGGCTGTGGATGCGAGTTGGGTAAGCGCAAGCTTGTCGACGAAAAAAAACCCGCCAATTGGCGGGTTTTCATTTCCAGCTGAGACCCCTAGAAGAACTTGTATGAAGCGCGCGCCATGAACGTACGGCCGCGCGGATCGGTGAAGCGGGGGTCATAGCCGCGTTGGAACGTGTTCACTTGATTGCTGAATGGCGGATCTCTATCGAACAGATTCTTGATACCGGCGGTCAGCGTCAGGCCCTTGTAACCCTGCCAGGTACCGAACAAATCAAAGATCGAGTAGCTATCGACTTCGTTGGCGGGATCCTGGTCGGTGTACCCAGACTTGTACCTGTTCACAAAAGCGGCGCTCCACGGACCGTGCGTGTAATTGAGGGCGATCGTATGCTGCCACCGGAAGACCGGCCCATTGTCTTGCGTAAATGCCGACATTTTGAATGTACGGATCATCTTTCGCACGCTGGTATTCGTACTTCGTGACATAGGTGCCGTCCATCGTCACGCCGAATCTGCCGTACGGCGTTGGCGCAAACCGGAACTGCAGATTGATGTCAATGCCGTTGGTGTTCAGATTTCCCAGATTCTCGGTTGTCCCATCGATAAAGGCGATCGGATCGAAGGTCGGGAAGTTCAGGCAGACGTCGATGGCGTCCCGCTGCGCCTGTGTGGCTTGACTGCAGCGAGTGAACTTATTCGCGTATCTGACCGGGTCTTCGAAAATGGCTTGCTCGGGCAGAGGAAGGATCTGGTTTTCTATCCTGATCCACCAAAAGTCCATCCCAAACGTGAACCATTGAGCGGGTTCGACCACGAAGCCGAACTGCCACGATTTGGATTCCTCCGGCTGCAGTGAGTCAGGTGAAAGTCCGATCGAAACGGGGCCGCCCTGCCGCTGTTGCACCTGCTGGCCGCAGACGGCGCCGTCGGTGGCGGGGGGTATTGCGGTGCCTCCCGGGCAAAGTAGCGGATCGTCGTAATTGTCAGACGTGAACGTCAAAGACGTTGGCGCGAAAATCTCATACAACGTCGGCGCCCGGAAGCCGGTGCTATACGAGGCCCGCAGCAGCAGCTCTGGCATCGGCTGAAAGCGAAGTGCAAACTTCGGGTTGGTCGTGCTGCCAACGTCGCTGTAATCGTCATAGCGTAGAGCGATCGTCGCGTCCAGGTTCTTGATGATCGGGATGGCGAGTTCGGCGTATACAGCCGTCACGTTGCGGTCGCCACTGACGTCGCTATCGGGATCGACACCGATGCTGGGTACCTCTCGAGTGATCTCCTCGGCGACATAGGTGTATTTCTCTTTACGGTACTCAGCGCCAAGAGCCAACGAGAGCGGACCGGCAGGTAACTGAAAAATGTCCTTCGTTACCCGCCCGTCGATGAAGTCGACGTCGCCCTTCGCGCTAATCGTCTGCGCCTTCACGACTGCCGCATCAATTGCGGCCTGATCGGCTGCGGTCTGCGGGCCGAAGGGATTGATCAGGCCGGCATACAGCGACGCCTGAATTAAGTCGTCGCGGGTGTAGCCACCAGTGACCGAATCAGTCGTCTCGTTCTTCGAGTTGCCAAACCCGGCGCGGTAATCCCAGCCTGCCACGCCGCCCTGAAAGTCAATCAGCCAACGCTTGTTCTCGCCTTCTGTCTCGCCAGCGCGCTTCCCGGCGGGCACTTGTCGCCAGTTGGCAACGCCACCTGGGACGTGGGTCCCGGAAGCGTCCTCGACCATGTGTCGTCGGCGCGCCTGCCGGGAAGTGCGGATGCGTCGCCAGGATCAAATGACTCGACGGGGCCGCCGCGAAGGCAGAGGGAACAGTGTTCTTCGCATACACATACTCGGCCGAGACCTGATGATCCTGTCCCAGCTTCAGCGTGCCTCGCAGCAAGCCGGTTGTCTGCTCGTTTTCCGGAATGATGTCGGTTTCGCGGGAGAAGTCGTAGCGGCACGATCCAAACGCCGTGCCGGCGGCGTTTGAAACGGGCACTGAGCTCGGTGGTGCGCACCCCGGTCCCGACGGCTCGAAGCCGTTCAAGTCGCCCGGGAACGAGGTGCCGCTGGTGCCGGCGAGGATGGCAGCGCGGGTGGTTCCCAAAATGCCGCTATCCGCGAATTCCCGCTCACTAGCCAGAAGCACCTTTTGCTTGCGATAGTCAATTGAGCCCATGATGTTGAAGCGATCCTTATCGAGGTTTCCCCACCCGGCTAAAGCCGTGAAGCGGTGTTCGTCGCCGCCGCCCGATTCCTGCGGCCACTGACCTTCGGCGGCCAACTCGATCCCGGTGTAGTCACGTCGCAGGATGAAGTTGATGACGCCACCAATGGCGTCCGTGCCGTAGAGGGCGGACGCGCCGTCCCGCAATACCTCGATGCGGTCGATCGAGGCCAGCGGAATCGCACTCAGGTCCACCCCGCCTTCATAGCCCGAGATCGGACTGTTGGACAAGCGGCGGCCATTCAGCAGCACCAGCGTCTTGTTGGCGGACGACTGTATGCCCAGACCGCGCAGATCGGCGAACGAACCGCCACCTGTCGACGCTCCGATGCTCCGACTCACGCCAGTTTCAGACTGGTTGGCAGAAATGGTTTTGATCGCCTGTTCGGCGGTCGTAATGCCCTGCCGAATCAGCTCTTCTGATCGAATGACGGTGACCGGAAGTGCGGTTTCCGCATCGGCCCGACGCAGCGCTGAGCCTGTGATCTCGACTCGGTCAAGCGCTTGCGTCTGCGCCACGACAGTTGGAGTCAAGCTGGCCAATCCCGCGCCGAACGCAGCGCCAATCGCGATGCTAAGTCGCGTACGTTTCAACATGTTTGTCCCCCAAAGAGAAGTTGCCCGATTCGATTCGCGTTGCCCTCGGCTACGCGCCGTTTCTGGTACCGCGCAAGCGTACTCACGGTCATGCGAGCGTCACACTGTTTTGCGATCAAAGCGCGTACGTGATGATGGGTTTGTCTCATTCGGCCAACAACTTCGTATTGGCGCAATTCCAACCAGGCTCGCGCTGTACCGCGACGCTGAGTTTCGTTCGTTCCAACATTTCGATCGCCCCCGACGAATGATGAATTGGCGCTCGCCTGGTTTGCAGATCTCGAGCGGCGCAAAATAAAACCCGCGTCATGGACACGGGTTTCGATCGGCAACTCGTTAACTGCCAACACTCAGGCGTGCGAACGGGGCGATTCTCAACGTCGAGTCACGTGAATGCAACAAAGTGCAATGCGGTGTTGAGTCGCATGTTGTATCGAACACACACGCCACCTGCCGAGGGCATCGGCGCGAAATCTATTGCATTGCGCAATGCGCGCTGGGTTAGGGTTTTCCGCGCTGGTTATTGCGCGACTTGTATCGCGCGAACTTGTGGCGAAGGCGCGAAGTGACCGTAGGCTTCAGTTCTCAATCGCGTCGATGGCCTCGACGACATGGCGCACCGCCTCCTTTTCCGCCACCGTCAGGTGTGGGTTCCAGCAGTCCATCAACAGAATCAAGCGCGGCTCGTCGGAGCGATTCCACGCCTCGTGTTCATAGGTGTCGTCGAAGAGGATCGGTTCGCCCTCGCGCCAGCGGTGCTCGACCCCACCCGCGTTGAGCGCGCAGTCGGGCGGAACGACGAGTGGCAGGTGGAACACGAGCCGCGTGTTCGTCACGCCGTAGTGAGGCAGGATCGATGACTGCGGGCGGATCACCGAGAAGCAGATCTCGGGCGCCTGGCGCGCCACCCGGCATAGCTCGATCGACTCAAGCAGCGCGCTGGTGCGCGGGCAGCGCTCGTGGTTGGCGTCGTAGCGGACACCGTGCCGGTAGAAGAAGAACGCGTCCCAGGCTGGGTTCGCTGCCGCGCCGCCAATGGACTTCGGTGCCCTCTGGCCCGGCTTGAGGCCGAGGAAGCTGACGAAGTCGCGATCCTCGCGCAGCAGTTCTGCGGCTTCGTCGCGGATATCCTGCCATGCGTCGCGCAATGTCGCCGCCCATGGTTGCAGCATCGGGTCGTGGTAGGGCCCCGGCGGCAGATCGGGGAACCAGAAGAATTTCGGACGCTGGCGCGCGTCGTGCGGGCGCGCGTCCCAGTCGCCGAGATAGCCGGTCAGTGCGCGTTCGAAGCGGCGGAGCGATTCCGCACCGTGTTGTTCGCGAACTTCAGCGAACGCCGCGAACAGCCGCTCGCGCTTGTCGCGCCGGTAGGCTTCGCTGGCGCGCAGCACAGCTTGCTGCCATTCGGGCTCGATCGTCTCCGGGCTCAGCCCGCGCCCCTGGGCGTTCGCTTCGACGATGAGACGGTGGCGAGCGCGCAATGCCGAGTGTGTGTCGCCCAGCACGTCGCAAATCTCGCCGAGCATCAACCACGCTTCCGGGTAGTGCTGGTGGCGATGGAGCACGGCTTCGAGCGCCGCGCGCGCTGCCGCCGGATCGCCGCGCGCGCACTCCAGGCGCGCGACCGCGAAGCCCAGTTTGCCGTCGGAGTCATCGGCCTGCGCGGCTCGCAACAATTGCAGGGCGCCATCGAGGTCCCCCCGCTCGAGCATGTAGTCAGCGACCGCCAACCGTGCCGGCGTGCAGTCGCTATGCTCGGCGAGCACGCTGCGTAGCAGCAGCTCTGCATGCAGCACCTCGCTGCGCATTGCATGTTCTTTGGCGCGCGCCAATCGTGGATCGCTAGCCCACGCTGCCTGTCGGTTGGTCGAGTCCATTCCGCCCGACTGCTCAGCAGCGCGTGAGTTCAGCTCGCTCGTCGAAGCTTGTGTTGCCATGTGTCGCCGGCAGCGTTGCCGGGGGCGCGATTGATTTCTTGGTGTTGCTCGGCATCCAGCTCCTCTCGATTCAATATGTTATGCCTCACACACAAACCCCGGACGAGCCCATTGTTATAGCCGTCGCCTTCAAACCGGTGTAAGGATCTAGGCGGCGCGGCGCAAGGAGCGCACATGGGGCACGGCTGATAGCAGCGCTTGCGTGTAAGCATGCTTCGAATGCCGCAACACTTGATCCGCGGTGCCCGACTCCACGATCTTTCCGTCTTTCATGACCGCGATGTCGTGAGCCAGATATTCAACGACCCCAAAGTTGTGAGTGATAAAGAGATACGCAACACCTAATTCATCCTGAAGCTGCCGCAGCAAATTCAGAATTTGAGCTTGCACCGAGACGTCGAGCGCGGATGTCGGCTCATCGCAGACAATCAGCCTTGGCTCGACTGCGAGGGCGCGAGCGATCGCCAGGCGCTGCCTCTGTCCGCCTGAAAACTCATGCGGGTATCGCTCCGTGGAGTCGGCGCGCAAGCCGACCTTTTCCAACAGGCCGGTGATGAGCAAGCGTCGCTGCGCGGCGTCGACGGTGGGTCGCAGTGCGACGATGCCTTCTTCGAGGATCTCCGAGACACGCATGCGTGGATTCAGCGACGAAAAAGGGTCCTGAAAGATGATTTGCATCTTCCGCCGTGCCAGGTGCAGCGCGTCACCCTCGAGATGATTGAGCGACTGACCGTCTAACCTGGCTTCGCCTTCGATGCGCGCGCTGTGGCGAAGAAGCTGTAACAACGCTTTTCCGGTCGTCGTCTTTCCGCAGCCCGACTCGCCAACCAACGCCAGCGTACGACCGGCGGCAAGGTCGAACGAAATGCCATCGACCGCCTTGATGTAGCCAATCGTGCGCTTCAACAACCCATGGCGAATCGGAAAGTACACGCGATAGTCGCGGACCTGCAGCAGCGGTGTATCCGATGCTGCGGTCGGCGGACTGCGAACGGCCTGTTCATCGACCGGCAACTGCAACGCGGTTTCGTGTTCTCAAAAGCGCGGCGTCGGGCGTTACCCCGCTCTTATATAGAACGCAGCGAACCTGATGTTCCGCCACCGGCTCGAAGAGCGGCGGGGGCGCTGCAACACATTCGGCATGCGCCCAAGGGCAGCGGTCCGCGAAGCGGCAACCGGTGAACACCTGGTTCAGCGGCGGCACCTTTCCCGGAATCGCGGCCAATCTTGCTCCACGCTTCTCGGTGTTGGGTAAAGCTGCCAGCAGCAATTGCGCGTACGGATGCAGTGGCCTGGCAAAGAACTCCTGCGTCTCTGCAACCTCGACGATCTGGCCGGCGTACATCAGCGCAATCCGATGCGCGACCTCGCTGACGATGCCCAGATCGTGCGTGATCAACAGCATCGCCATCCCCTGCGCCTTCTGCAGCTCGACGAGCAATTCAAGAATCTGCTTCTGGATCGTGACGTCGAGCGCAGTCGTGGGCTCGTCCGCGATCAGTACGTCAGGCTCGGCTGCGAGCGCGATGGCGATCATCACGCGCTGCTTTTGCCCTCCGGAGAGTTCGAACGGATAACTGTCGATGCGGCGCTCTGGCTGGGGCAAGCCCACACGCTGCAGCCATTGAAGTGCCCTCGCACGCGACGCTGCGCCCTTCAGCGCAGTGTGGCGCTCAATGACTTCGACGATCTGGTCGCCGACACGCAGTACCGGATTCAAGCTCGTCGCCGGCTCTTGAAAGATGATGCTGATGCGGCGACCGCGCACATCGCGCATGCGTGCCTCGGGCAGCATCGTGACCTCGGTACCGGCCAGATTGATCCGTCCCGCGTCCACTCTGCCGTTGTCGGGCAATAACCGCAGAATCGAGAGCGCCGTCATCGATTTGCCGCACCCCGACTCGCCGACCAGCGCAAAAGTTTCGCCGCGCTCGATTGTTAGCGATAGTGCATCGACCGCGCGCACGAGGCCCGAGTCGGTGTCGAGTACGGTGCCAAGATCTTCGACGGCTAGTGCCGCGCCAGTCAGCGGCCCTGTCGCGCCGCGCGCGGTTCCACCCGAGGGAGTGCCACGTTCGACAGTCCGATTCGCCGCGACGCTCACGCCGCTTCCTTCAACAAGCGTCGCGGTCGAAAGACCCTTGCACGAGGATCGAAAGCTTCGCGGACGGCGTCGGCGAACAGGTTCGCCGCGAGCACGAGTGCCAGCATGAACGTGAACGCCGTCGCCAGGTTCCACCACACGACCGGATCACGCGACATCTCGCTGCGCGCGAGGTTGATCATCGAGCCGAACGAAGATGAGTTCGGATCAACACCCACGCCGACGTACGACAGCACCGCCTCGTACAGCACCAGTGCCGAGAAATCGAGTACAGCGACGATCAGCACCAGGTGCATCACATTAGGCAGCACATGGCGCGCCATCACACGCCATTTGCTTACTCCAAAGGCGTGCGCGGCCTGAACGTAGTCGAGCTCCGCGATCTTTAACGTTTCCGCGCGCAGCAATCGGCAGAGCGTTGCCCAGCCGGTAACACCGAGAATCAGACACAGCAGAAACAAACGAAATTCGGCGCGCTCGACGCCGGTCGCGAAACTATCGGCGTTCTGATCGATGTAAACATTGATCAGCAGTACGAATGCCGCGACAAGCAGGATTGGCGGAATCGACGACAGGACCGTATAGAAGTACTGGATGCCGTCGTCCACCCATCCCTTGAAGTAGCCGGCAAGAATGCCGAGCACGATCGCAAGCGGTAGCGTCGCAATCGTTGCCAGCGAGCCGATCACGACCGCGGTGCGAATGCTTTTCAACGCCTGATACAAAACATCGTTGCCGGTGCGGTCGGTGCCGAATGGGTGGTAATAGGGCCAAACCGCCGCCAGCCAGCCGATGATCATCGTCATCACGATTACCGTGATCAGCATTGGCCGCCATGGGACCTCCGTTCGACCGCGCGCAATCTGCAATAGCGCATTGCGCATGCCGCCATGTCGCCGGCCCAGCAACGCGGCCGCAGCGCTTGCGATCGCAATGCCCATCAGCAAACCGAACAGCACTCCGCGCAAGGAGCGCGCGAACAGGTCCGCGGTCCACTCACTTTCCGGATTCTTCAGGTGGGCACCGCCGAATGCCAGGCGCGGATTGCTGCGCACTTCCTTGCCGGCAATGACTTGCGTCTCCTTCTGGAACGACCAATACGCGAGCGGTATCGAATACGTTTTCTCGCGTGACTCGATCGCGTGCGACATCAGCCGATCGAAAATCGAAGTCGTGCGGGTGGCGTAAGCAACCTGTGCATTGGCGGCAGCGCCTTCGACCGCAGGTAGTCGTGCACGGAAATGCACAGAATCCAGTAACGCGATCGCGATGAACACGCCGAGCACCACCGCCGCGCACATCGCCGGCGCGCTGCGCAGCACGTGCGACCAGTTGGCACGTGCGCGTACGTTATGGCGCACGCGCCAGATATAGACGACGATGCTCGCCACGACGAGCCATAGCACGAAGTCTGTCCAGAGAAATACGAACTTAGGCAAGCTCATTTCAAGCTAGCCTGACTCTCGGGTCGACGAATGTGTACGCAATGTCGGTGGCGAGATACGCGAGGATGTACAACAACGATCCCAGGAACACCATAACGTGGACGATCGCAAAGTCCTGGCCGCCGATCGCTTCGATCACATACGTGCCTAAGCCCGGAATACCGAAGAACGACTCAAAGACGATCGACCCAAGAAATGCGTAGGGCAACAGCGCGCTGACGTGCGTCAGCACCGGCAACCACGTATTGCGCAGCACATGACGGAACAGGACGACCGCTTCCGATAATCCCTTCGACCGTGCGGTGCGAACGTAGTCCTTGTTCGCTTCCTCGAGCAGCATCGCGCGAAATAGCCGCGCTTCCGAACCAAGCTGAAAGATGATGCCGACGATGATCGGCAGCGCAAGAAACTTGAGCAGAGTGAGTCCCGGCGCGAAGCCGGACAACGGCACGAGCTTTAGCATCTTGCCGAAGAACCACTGCGCCATGATGATGTAAAAGAGACTCGAGATCGACATCATCACGACGCACAACACGGTGCCCCAGAAGTCGAGATAGCTGGCGCGGAAGAACACGAGCAGCAACGAGAAGGCGACGCCGGCAATGACCGTGAGCAACAGCATCGGCCCTGCGAGCGTCAGGCTCACCATAATCCGGGTGCCGATCTCATGGCGCAGGTCGCGACCGCTGTCAGTGGAGCCGAAGTCAAGCGTAAAAAGCCGCAGCGATCGGTCGTAGAAAATAGTTTCTGTGATCTTTCCGACGCCCTTTGCTTCGCGGTTGAACCACAATGGTTTGTTGTAGCCGCGTGCAGCCTTCCATTGCTCGATCGCTTCAGCGGTGACGCGCTTGCCCCCGATATTGAGCCGTGCGATGTTGTCAGGCGAGTTGACGGCGAAAAACAACGTGAAAGTCAGCAGATTGACGCCAACCAGAATCAGCACCGCATACAAACAGCGGCGAAGGATGTAAGCGCCCAACTACTCAGCCCCGCCGACTGCCAGACCGCGCGCCGCGTTCTCGCGCTCGCGCCGTTTCCAAGTCCGGTAAGCGGGAATCACGGCAGCGACTAGTGCCAGCACGATGACAACGATCGGCCACCACACCGGGTTATTCCATTCTGCAATCTTCGTCGCCCGCAAGGTCGGGTCAACTTTCATGTACATCAATCGGTCGTTAACGAGCGGCCCAGGCTTGACGTTGCCCAGCCATTGCTGATGCACGGTGCCGGCATAGGGGTTGTAGCCGAACGCCCATGCCGCGTCTTCTTGGGTTATCTGAACCATCCGGTCAATCACCTGCTGTTTGCGAGGCACGTCGTCGAGAAACTTCAGTTCCTCAAACAGCTTGTCGAACTCTTCGTTCTTGTAGTTCGAGGAGTTCTCGCCGTTGCCTCCAGTCAGAGCCTTCGAGTTCGGACCATAGAGCAGGAACAGGAAATTTTCCGCATCAGGATAGTCGGCAAACCATCCCCACCAGAAAATCTGCAGTGAACCTTTTTCTGCCTTTTCCTGAAATCGGTTGTAATCCGTCGCGCGGATTTCGAGTTGCACGCCGATCTTTGCGAACTGGCGCACCATCCACTCAACTTCCGCCTTCAGCTCTGGCGTCAGCGTGCGCTGATAGTCGTAGTTGAGCACAAGGGGTGCGCCGGTCTTGGCATCGCGGCCGTCGGGATAGCCGGCCTCGGCAAGCAGCTTCTTCGCAACGTCGATTGACTTACGGCGCGGCTTGCCGTCGACGACGTCATATACGACACGGTTGATCGAATCCTTGCGAAAGCCGAACACGCCGGGAGGTACGGGCCCCATCGCAGGTTCGCCCGCTGCCTTGCTCTCGAAAACGCGCACGAACTCTTCCCAATCGATCGCGATCGACAGCGCCTGGCGCAGTTTGCGATTGCGAATCTGCTGATCGGGCGTGTCGCCCTTGCCGACGACCGGATCGAGCCAGTTAAACCCAACGTACCAGTTCGAAATTTCGAGCGTCCGGGGCATGTGCACGCCCCGCTCGCGATACATTCGCGCGACTTCCTCCGAGTTCTTCGCGTCGAAGTCGAACTCGAGCAGCGTGTCGAACCGGTAGGTCACCGGAACGTCGTAATAGCCCTGCAGAAACTTAGCCTTCTGCGGAATCCTTTCCTTCTCGATCGCCATCACGATGCGGTCGATAAAAGGTATTGGTTTGCCGCAATCGCTCAGAAGACCCGCTGCCTTGTCAGAGTCTTCGCCCTCGCAGGGATAGCGGTCACCGGCAAAGTTAGGATTGCGCTCCAGTACGTGCCGGCGATTCTCTTGATATTCGACCAGCATGTAGGGACCGGTGCCCACCGGCCAGAAGTTAAGGGACAAATTCTTTCCAGCAAATCCGGATTGCGCATAGAACGCGTCGGCTTCCCAAGGGACCGGCGCGAAGAACGGCATTGAAAGCCAGTATTTGAACTGCGGATATTTGCCCTTCAGCCGAATGCGCAATGTGTAATCGTCCAGAGCCTGTGCACCGGCCAGGTCGTATTTGCGAAAGTCGAGAAATGGCAGGTCGCGGCTCGCAGGATCCAGGCCCGTGCGCAATTCTTTATCGGCCGCGGCGATCGTATCGCCGTACTCCTTGAGTCCGACGATGTGCTCCGCCATCAGTGAATAGGACGCCGATTTAATGCGCGGCGTCGCCAACCGGCGGATCGAGTACACATAGTCGTGCGCTGTCAACTCGCGCGTGCCCGGGTCAGCAAAATCGAACGGCGTGCGTTTGCCGGCGGACTCGTCTGCACTCAGCGAGTGGTATCGATACTTCCCATTCGCATCGCGCGTGAATGCCGGGTGCGGTGCATAGCGGACGCCACGTTTGATCTTGATGTCGTACACCGCTTCGGCGATGTCTTCGCCGCGCGCATCGGCTGGCAGCTCATTGCCGGCCTTGTCGAAATACCGCGGCACGGCGATGGCCTCCGCGACACGCGGCACGATCTCGTACGGTCGCTTTAAATAGTGAAAGCGATAAAGCGGCTCGTAAACGGAGTAGGTGAACGGCGTCTCATCAATTGCATACGACGCGGTCGGATCGAGATAGCTGCGGTGACCGCTCCTCGAATGCAGTAAAAAACGTATTGGTCTGCTCGGCTCCGGCGGCGTGCGGGCTGTTCGTCACGCGGTCGCAACCGGACAAAGCGGCGAGCCACCACGCCCAGCGCCAGCACCCAGTTGACCAATCGCATCTTCGCTCCCCTTGCTCTTACGTTCGGATTCTATTGCCTGCACTGGGTCGGGCGATATCAGAGCGCCTCTATACTTCGGTGCAAGCAAACCTCGCGAAGGCGCGTCGCGATTCTCGGTGCCCAATAAACCCTTTACGTGGACGATCCGCGTTTACTACGAAGACACGGATGCTTGCGGAATCGTCTACTACGCCAATTACCTCAAGTTCTTCGAGCGGGCGCGTACCGAATGGTTGCGCTCGTTTGGCTTCGAGCAGCAAAAAATGGCCGACGACCATGGGCTGCGCTTCGTGATCGCGAGTGTCGAATGCGAGTTCAAGCTACCCGCCAGGCTCGACGACGTAATCGAGCTCGATGTTCGGGTGGCGAGGCTCGGAAGCGCGTCGATGGTATTCGAGCAGTCGGCCAAACGAGGTGGCGCGGTGCTGGCCACCGCGCGAGTCCGTGTCGGATGCATCGAAACGAAGACATTCATCCCCGCGCCGCTGCCTGCGTTCCTGCGCGCCGCGGTTGAGCAACTGCCCCAACAACACGCATGACACCGACCGCCGACCTGTCGATTCTTTCGCTGATCACGCAGTCCACTTTGGTGGTGCAACTGGTGATGCTGCTGCTTGCAGTGCTTTCGATCGCGTCCTGGACGGCAATCTTTCAGAAGCAGTTCTCGATCAGGCGGGCCAAGCGCGAGACCAATGACTTCGAGAAACAGTTCTGGGGAGGCGCCGATTTATCTCGGCTGTACGAGATTGCGTCGAATCCGCGGCGCAGGGCTGGCGCGGAAGAGCGTATTTTTGAAGCGGGCATGAGCGAGTATCTGAAGCTGCGCTCAAGGGGAACAACGTCCGAAGATCGCCCGGCGATGCTCGACGGCGCGCGCCGTGCGATGAGGGCAGCCTATCAGCGCGAAATGGATGCGCTCGAAGCGCGGCTCAATTTCCTCGCGTCGGTAGGTTCGGTCAGCCCGTATATCGGGCTATTCGGCACCGTCTGGGGAATCATGCATGCCTTTACCGGTCTGTCGAATCTGCAGCAGGCCAATCTGGCGAGCGTGGCGCCCGGGATTGCCGAGGCGCTGGTTGCGACCGCGATCGGTCTGTTTGCCGCGATCCCGGCGGTCGTTGCTTACAACCGGTTTGCGAATGACATCGATCGACTGGCGAATCGATTCGAAAGCTTTATGGAAGAGTTTCTGAACATCCTGCAGCGGCATAAGCATTAGTCAATGGCACTCGTTGCGCGCCGCACCGGTCGACGCCGCCGATTGATGGCGGACATCAATGTCGTGCCGTACGTCGACGTCATGCTGGTGCTCGTCGTGATTCTGATGGTGGCGGCGCCGTTCGTGAACCCGGGGCTGGTCGAGCTGCCGACCGTCGCGAAGGCGGGACAGCAAAAAGAGATTCCGGTACGCGTGGTCGTGCGCAGCGACGGCCGCGTCTCGCTGTACGACGGCAGCGTCGAGACCGGAGTTCAGAAGTCGGAGCTTGTCTCGGGTGTGCGCCAGCGCCAGAAAGGGGATCCGAAGGTGCCGGTCGTGATCGAAGCGGACTCGAAGGTTGAGTACAAGGCAGTCGTTGGGGTGATGAGCGATCTGCAGAAAGCCGGCATCGAACGAGTCGGACTGTCGGTGCGGCTCGCGCAATAGGCTCGATGGCTGCTGTCCAAACGAGATCCTCGCGCCCGCGCTGGCATGCCCCTGAGAAGGGCAGCGGCCCGGCCTTTGCGCTGTCGCTGCTGGCACACGCGCTGTTGTTCATAGCGATCGCGTTCGCCGTGCGTTGGAAGAGTGAACCTGTTGGCACCGTGTCGGCCGAGTTATGGAGCCTGCCGCCGCCCGCAGCGGTGCCGCAGCCCGTGCCGCCTCCGCCGCCGGCACCGCCGAAGGTCGAGCCACCGCCGCCCGAGCCGCCGCGCAAGGCCGATATCGTCGAGGAGAAAAAGCCGCCACCGAAGGTTGAGCCCAAGAAAGAGGAACCGAAGAAGCCTGAGCCGAAGAAAGAGGAGCCGAAGAAAATCGATCCACCGAAGAAAATCGAGCCGCCGAAGCAAGATGAAACGAAGGCCGCCAAAGCTGCCGCCGACGCCCAAATGAAGCGCTTACTCGCGCAGGCGGGGACGGCGCCGACCGGCACAGCCGGGGGCGGCGGCTTCTCAGACAAATACGCCGCTCAGGTGATCACCTGCATTCGCCCGCATATCGTTTTCAACGTTCCTGATTCGATCAACCCGCAGCAGCACGTCGCAGTGTTTGACGTGATGCTGCTGCCCACCGGCGAGCAGACTGGCGCTCCACGTTTGATCAAGGGGAGCGGCCTTGCGGCATATGACCAGGCAGTCGAGCGCGCAATACGCCGATGCGATCCATTTCCACCGCCGCGAGAGGGAACGATGCCACGCTCGGTGCGACTGTTATTCGACCCCGTGGAGACGCGTTGACGCGTGATAACCCTGAACAGCTGCGCGACGTTCAGCGTGTCGCTCTGTCTATACTCAATTCGATGTCAAAGCTAATTTCAAGACCCATTGTGAAACCAGTTCTGATGCGCCGCGTGTTGTGCGCGATGCCCGCGGCTCTCGTGCTTGGCTTGGTGCCTAGCGCCTCAGTCGCACAATTGCAAGTGCAGATCACAGGTGTCGGCAGCCAGCAGTTCCCGATTTCGATTGCGAGCTTTGCGCGCGATGGCCAGGCACCACCGGCCGAGATCGATTCGATCATTCGGGCCGACCTCGCGCGCAGCGGATTGTTTCGAATCGTTGATGCAGGCACTCAGCCGCTCGCGGAAAACGCGAGCGTCAATTTTGGCGAGTGGAAAGGACGCGGCGCCGATGCGTTGGTCGTCGGCAGCGTCGCACGTCTCGCAGATGGTCGCTTCGACGTTCGATATCGCCTGCACGATACGGTCAAGCAGACTCAACTCGACGGTCTGTCGTACGTCAGCACAGCTGCCGATCTGCGTTTGACCGCGCATCGAATCGCGGATCGGATCTACGAGAAAATTACCGGCGAGCGTGGAGTGTTTGCGACGCGCATTGCCTACGTGGTGCAGACGTCTCCGAAGTCGTGGGAGCTGCACATCGCCGATGCAGACGGATTCAACTCGCAGGCCGCACTGCGCTCTCGCGAACCCATCATCTCGCCCGCATGGGCTCCAGACGGCACACGCCTTGCTTACGTCTCGTTCGAATCGGGTAAGCCCGTCGTCTATGTGCACTCGGTCACGACGGGAGAGCGGCGCGCGGTTGCCAACTTTCGCGGATCAAACAGTGCGCCCGCGTGGTCGCCAGACGGACGGTCACTGGCCGTGACGCTTACCCGCGAGGGCAATTCACAAGTTTTTTTGATGAACGCAGATGGTTCGAATGTACGGCGGCTCACGACCTCGTCCGGCATCGATACAGAGCCTGCATTCAGCACTGATGGCGGGTCGATCTACTTTACGTCCGATCGCGGCGGCGGACCGCAGATTTACCGGATGCCCGTATCTGGCGGCGCCGCGCAGCGCGTTACATTCAATGGCGACTACAACATCAGCGCGCGCGTGAGCCCTGACGGCAAACAACTGGCCTACATCGGAAGGCGCGGTGGACGCTTGCAGGTCTATGTGCTTGATCTGGCCAGTGGCCAGGAAGTAGCCGTTACCGATACGACTAGCGATGAATCGCCAAGCTTTGCCCCGAATGGAAGATTGTTGCTGTATGCCACTGAGGTCAAGGGCCGCGGCATCCTTGCATCGGCGTCTACGGATGGTCGTGTGCGAACGCGGCTGTCGGGTCCAAGTGGTGATATTCGCGAGCCAACCTGGGGCCCATTCATTAAGTAAAGTGTATTAAGTGAAGAGGAGTAAATCATGAGACTTAACCATCTTTCTCGTGGCGCGTTGCTGACCGCTTCCGTGGTCTTTGCGCTGGTCGGTTGTTCGTCAGTCAATCTCGATGAGCAGCCCGCGGCGCCGATAGTCGATTCGAGCGCGACGACTGATACCAAAACCGGTCCGGATCCGCGCGCCGTCGCGTCCGGTCGACGCCCAGGCGGGCCGCGCGCTTGACCCGCTCAATGATCCCAACAATCCGCTGTCCAAGCGCAGCATCTTCTTCGACTTTGATAGCTTCGTCGTCAAGAGTGAATATCAGCCGATCGTGCAGACTCACGGCAGCTATCTCGGCACCAATAAACAGCGGCGTGTAACCGTCGAGGGCCATACCGACGAGCGTGGCGGCCGCGAATACAACCTTGCGCTCGGACAGAAGCGCGCAGAGGCGGTCAAGCAGAGATTGCTGTTGCTGGGTGTGGTTGACTCCCAAGTGGAAACCGTCAGCTTTGGTGAGGAAAAGCCACGCGGAACAGGTTCGAGTGAAGATGCGTGGGCGCAAAATCGCCGGGCAGACCTGAACTACCGATAAGAGTCAGAACGCGCGGCTGGCGCTGAGGGGCGTTTGCTCGCGGTAAGAAGGCAGAGGGGCCGATGGGCGGTCGCTCTTGATTGGGGAGCGTGCACTTGAAGTGGATCGGCTTACTGGTTGCGCTTTGCCTCGCATCGCCGGCGCACGCGCAGATTTTTTCCGACAGCGAGGCGCGCAAGGCCATTTTGGAGCTGCGTGCGAAGTTGGCGGAGCTACAACAGAGGGACTCCGACCTATCTGCTCGGATCGATCGTCTCGAAGCGGCACAACGTAATCAGCTCGAGCTTGCGAATCAGACCGAGACCCTGCGACAGGAAATCGCACGGCTGCGCGGGCAGGTAGAGGCATTGACCAACGAAGTCGCCACGCTGCAGAAGCGCAACAAGGATTTGTATGCCGATCTGGATGCGCGGCTGAAGAAGGTGGAGCCGTCCAACGTTACCGTCGATGGTCGGCCGGTTGCCGTCGAGCGGCCCGAACAGGGAGCGTACGAAGCCGCGCTCGCGCAGTTTCGTGCCTCGGATTTCAAAGGGGCGCTTGCGAGCTTTCAGCAATTTGTCGCGCGCTATCCGCAGTCGCCTTACGTGCCCGTGGCGCATTACTGGATCGGCAGCTCGCATTACGCGCTGAAGGAATACAAATCCGCGATCGCCGCGCAGCAATCCTCGTGGACAAGTACAGCGACTCAACGCGCGCGCCCGATGCGTTGCTGTCGATTGCCGAAAGCCAGCTGCAGCTCGGCGACAAGAAATCGGCGAATCGCACGCTCGGCCGCTTGATCAAAGATTACCCAGACAGCGATGCTGCGAAGGTTGCGCGCGAGCGGTTGCCTGCGACGCGATAAAGCGCGAGTCACATGACGCCGGAGGGTGACCTGGTCGCACTTGCGACCATCGTCGTCGCGAGCATATTTGCACTCGCCTTCGCCTTCGGCGCGATCACCCAGCGCACCAACTTTTGCACGATGGGCAGCGTCGCAGACATCGTTACTTTCGGCGACTGGACGCGCATGCGTCAATGGCTACTGGCAATCGCCGTCGCGATACTCGGTACCAATCTTCTGGCGGCAACAGGAATCATCGACACTGCCGACAGCTTCTACACCTCGCCGCGCTTCATGCCGCTTGCGTATTGATCGGCGGGCTGCTGTTCGGGTTTGGCATGGTGTTGACGGGAGGATGCGGATCGAAGTCGCTGGTGCGGGCAGGCGGCGGCAGCCTGAAGTCGCTGGTCGTCATCGTGGTGCTCGGCATCGTCGCCTATATATCGTTGCGCGGACTGCTCGCGGTATTTCGCGTCGGCGTTATCGAGCCGGTCGGCGCCCGGCTAGCCACGCCTCAGGATCTGCCATCATTGATTGCTGGCATCGGCGTTTCGAAATCTGCACTGCAAATCGGCCTCGCGCTGTTGCTGTCCGGCTTGTTGTTCGTCCTGGTCTTTCGCGATCGCAGCTTTCGCACGTTCGACAATCTTCTTGCAGGTCTCGGAATTGGAGCGATCATCGTCGCCGCCTGGGCGATCTCGGGCACGATCGGTCACGTCGAGGAGCACCCGAACACTCTGCAGGAAGCATTCTTGCGAACCAACTCGGGGCGCATGGAGTCGCTATCGTTCGTCGCGCCGGTGGCTTACACGATCGATTACCTGATGTTCTTCAGCGACACGAGCAAGGTGATCACGATCGGCATTGCGGCGGTGCTCGGAATGGTTGCAGGCTCCGCGGCGTATGCGGTCATCGCTGGCAAGTTTCGATGGGAGGGGTTTCGCGATACCGAAGACACGGCCAATCATCTGGTCGGCGCGGCGTTGATGGGTTTCGGCGGCGTCACTGCGCTCGGGTGCACGGTCGGTCAGGGTTTGTCGGGTGTGTCGACGCTGGCGGTGGGATCGTTCATCGCGGTTGCTGCGATCGTCGCGGGAGCTGTGTTGGCACTGAAGTATCAGGCGTGGCGACTGGACCGAGTGGCCGCATAGGGAGTGAGCGTGGAAAAGAAGTTTGCATCGCAGGCTGACCTCGAAGAAAAGTTGGCGAGCTTCGACAAGCTGTCCGACAACGCGTATGCCTATACGACAGAGGGCGACCCAAATACGGGCATCGTGATCGGCGACGACGCCGTGATGGTGATCGATGCGCAGGCAACGCCGGTGATGGCGCAGGACGTGATCCGGCATATCCGCCAGGTGACCGACAAGCCGATCAAATACGTCGTACTGACGCACTATCACGCGGTGCGCGTGCTCGGTGCTTCCGGCTACAACGCAGAGCACATCATCGCCAGTCGCGATACGCATGACCTGATCGTCGAGCGCGGCGAAGCCGATATGAGAAGTGAGATAGAGCGGTTTCCAAGGCTGTTTCGCGCGGTCGAGTCGGTACCCGGCCTCACGTGGCCGACGATCGTGTTTGAGAAACGCCTCACACTGATGTTGGGAAAGCTGCAGGTGGAGATCATGCAGCTCGGCCGTGGTCACACAAAGGGCGACACCGTGGTGTGGCTGCCGCAGCAAAAGATTCTGTTCTCCGGCGACCTGGTCGAGTTCGACGCGACGCCATATACCGGCGACGCCTATCTGGCCGATTGGCCCGCCACGCTCGATGCCGTCGCCGCTCTTGGCCCGCAAAAGTTAGTTCCGGGTCGCGGTGCGGCGCTGCAGACGCCGGAGCGAGTCAAGGCGGGCCTCGACGGCACACGTGCGTTCGTTACCGCGATGTATGAGTCGGTCAAACGCGGAGCGGTCGCCGGACGTGATCTGCGCAGCGTCTACAAGGAAACTTACGACGCGTTGAAACCGACAGTTCGGCCATTGGGTGATCTTCGATCACTGTCTGCCTTTCGACGTTAGCCGCGCGTACGACGAAGCGACAGGGCACCAGCATCCACGCATCTGGACTGCACAGCGGGACAAGGAAATGTGGGAGTCGCTCGAGGGGTGACGGCGCCGTGCACGTGCCACCCGTTTATCCGTATGTCACGCCGCGCGAGCTGAGCGCCACCGGCGTCGCCCGCACTCAGGTTGCAATCGTCGGCGCCGGACCGGTTGGTCTGGCATGCGCGATCGATCTCGCGCAGCACGACGTCGACTTCATCATCGTCGACGATAACAACACGGTGAGCGCGGGTTCGCGCGCGATCTGCTGGGCGAAGCGAACACTGGAAATTCTGGATCGGCTGGGCTGTGGCGACGCGGTTTGTGAACGCGGCGTCGGCTGGAAGGTTGGCAAAGTCTTTTTCCGCGAGGAACTCGCTTATCAGTTCGACCTGCTGCCCGAGCCTGGCCACAAGCGTCCCGCATTCGTCAATCTGCAACAGTATCTGCTCGAAGAAATCATGATCGAGCGTTTGCAGGCCCTCGGCATCTCCGTGCGATGGAAGAACAAAGCGCTGAGTCTGCAACAACGCGCCGACGGAGCTCGGCTTGAGGTCGAAACCCCCGACGGTCGCTACGCGATCGAAGCCGACTATGTGATCGCAGCCGACGGAGCGCACAGCGCGCTGCGCGACATGCTCGGGCTCGCATGGAAGGGACAGGTGTTTCGTGACCGTTTCCTGATTGCGGATGTCTCGATGCGAGGTGACTTCCCGATCGAGCGCTGGTTCTGGTTCGACCCACCTTTTCACCCGGGCGGCTCGGCGTTGCTTCACAAGCAAGCCAATGACGTGTGGCGCATCGATCTGCAGCTCGGCTGGGACTGCGATCCCGACGAAGAGAAAAAGCCTGAGCACGTTATCCCTCGTATTCGAGCCATGCTGGGTGCGGATCGTGCGTTCGAGCTGGAGTGGGTCAGCGTGTACACGTTTCAGTGCGCACGGCTCGAGCGCTTCGTCCACGACCGCGTGATTTTTGTGGGCGATGCCGCACACCAGGTGTCGCCGTTCGGTGCGCGCGGTGGCAACAGCGGAATCCAGGACGCCGACAATCTTTGCTGGAAGCTCGCGCGGGTTGTGCGCGACGAGTCTCCCGCGTCGCTGTTGCAAACCTATAACGACGAGAGAATTGAGGCCGCCGACGAAAACATTTTGAACTCGTCGCGTTCGACGGACTTCATTACACCCAAAAGCAGTGCCAGCCGAAGGATGCGCGACGCTGTGCTTGCACTTTCGCAGCAGCATCCTTTTGCGCGCCGGCTGGTCAACAGCGGGCGGTTATCGACGCCTACCGCACATCGTGCCAATGCATTGTCGACCCCGGACCGTGACTCCTTCGGTTGTGCGCTCACGCTCGGCGCTCCGGCAGTCGACGCGCCGGTCCAAGTCGGTGGTCAAACCGCATCGCTGCTCGACGAGCTGGGCGGGCGCTTTGATCTTCTGGTCTTTGACGGTCCGACTCAGACCACCGACGCGCTCGAATCGGAGTTCGGAAACGAGCTTCGCGTCATTCGCATTGCGTCGGAGCGAAGTCCGAACACTCACGTGTTACTAGATACCGATGCCCTAGCGACGCAGCGCTACGACGCGCGATCGGATACTGCGTATCTGCTGCGTCCGGATCAGCACATTGCGGCGCGCTGGCGCCAACCCTCGCTCGCCGACGTAAGTTCAGCGTTGCGGTGCGCACAAGGCATCCGATGACGTTCGACAGCCAGGCCAACATTCAGCAGCCCGATGATTTTTATCAGGCTTTAATAGATGCGCACGCTGGCCTGACCGACGAACAGAGTGCAGCACTGAATGCGCGGCTGGTATTGCTGCTGGCGAATCAGATCGGCGATCTGAATACGCTGCGGCAGGCCATCGCGGCCGCACGCGCTTCGATCTAAGCTTTTTTCAACGCAATCAGCGGCACGACACCTTCGGCGTCAACTTCGATGCGCCGTCGGTTGGGCTCGATCGCTGTTAGCGGAACGACTTCCTTCAGGGTCTGCAGGCTGCGCACCGTCAGATCCTGATAAGTCTTTGTGCCGCTCACTTTCCAGGCGATTTCATCGTCGCTCAACATTCGGAGCACTTTCGCCGGTGTGCCGACCGCCAGTGCGCGCGGCGGAATTTTCTCGCCGGCCTTGACGAACGCACACGCCGCAACAATCGCCGACTCGCCGATCACCGCTTCGTCCATCACGACGGCGTTCATGCCGACCATCGCGTTGCGCTTGACTACGCAACCATGCAATACAGCGCCGTGGCCGATGTGTCCGTCTTCCTCGACGACTGTGTCGGTGCTAGGAAAACCGTGCATGACGCAGCAGTCCTGCACATTGCTGCCCGCTTCGAGCACGATGCGACCGAAATCGCCGCGCAGGCTCGCTGCCGGGCCCACATAGCAGCGAGGGCCAACGATCACGTCACCCGTCAGGATCGCCGTTGGATGCACGAAGGCGGTCGGGTCTACCACCGGAACGATGCCGTTGATTTCGTAGTAGGGCATTCTGTTAGGCCGACTAGCTGAGTGGAGACATTGACGACTGCGCAGGTCTAATCGGCTAATGGTAGCGTTTGACGATAGAAAGCCCGCGTGAGGAGTAGAGTGTCAGCGCCAAAGCCCCCGCCCATGCATAAGCCGGCAAAAGGCGAGGCGCGCCAACCGGAAACGAGTCGTGCTACTGGCGCATCGACTCAGAAAGAACGCATACGCAGCTTGCTTGCCGCTGCTTCCGAGAAGCTTGCGCTGAATCCGGTCGAGGCTTCTGTGCTGGCCCGCGAAGCATTGCAGATAGCGCGTTCGACGGGCGACCTACCGCTGCATGGCGAAGCGGCTCTAGCGGTTGCCGCCGCGTATCACCAGCGTGCGGACTTGCAGAAGGCGGATGAGTGCATTCAAGAATCCCTCGAGGCTTTTGAACGGGCGGGCAAGGGAGGTCGGGTAGGGCGCGTTTACAAATTGCAGTCGCTGGTGTTTTCGATGCAGGATCGCGTCAGTCTGGCGCTCGCTGCAGCGGTCAAGTCACTGTCCTATCCTGATCTGGAGCGAAAAGATCGCGCGTTTGCATTTTGCGTAATTGGATCATGCTTCAGCCGGCTCTTCGACGTGTTGACCGCGGTCGATCTGATGGAACGCCAGGCGGTGCCCGAGGCCGAAGGTTCCGGCGATCCGAAAGCCATCGTTGCTTGTTACCTGCGTACTGCCGCGTATCTGAACATGTGCGCGGTGTGGTCAGCCGGGATTCCGCACTATCTAACGGTCGGAATCAAGCGGCCCGACAACCTGGCGAGCCCGGCCGAGTATGTCGAAAAAGCGATGCGCTACCTGGACGCGTGCGAGGCTTATGGCGACAACATGATGCCGAAGGACCGCCCGTACTTTTTCGCTGAGAAAGCGTCGGCAGTCGCGCTCCGGGATGGTTACGATCACGCTCTACCGCTTCTCGCGCAGGCCCACGCTGTCACCAGTGACCTGCTGCCGGTCACGAAGCCGTTCCTGCTGCTCGATCATGCTGTGACGGCACGCATTGCCGGGCGTTGGGAGGAAGCACTTGCGCTGATCAACGAAATGCAAACTCTTCCAGCTTGGCATATCTATCAGCGCACTGTGTTTTTCGAACTATCGTTTATCTATCGAGCGCTAGGCAGGGATCAAGAAGCGCTGCACGCTCTGCAGAAATTCACCGAGCTACAGACGAACATGGCTCGGCTCGCAAACAGCTGGGTCGATGATGCGCTGAATCAGCAGCGCTACGGAAAGCGGCTCGATCTATCGCGCCTGCGCTCAACCGTTCTGGATGCGGCCGAGCCAGCAGCGTTGCAGCGTGCTACCCGCTTCGTCGAATCCAATATTCATCGACGGGTTGCGTTAGCCGACGTAGCGCGCCATGCCGGCATCAGTGTTCGTACGTTGCAGAACCTTTACCGTAATTTCCACGGCGTTTCTGCCAGCGCGTTTATCAAAGAGCAGAAGATGCAGCGCGTCCATCAGATGCTGAGCACCGGCGATGTCTCCGTCTATCAGGCCGCCGACGCGATCGGGTACAGCAGTCCACACAACTTCTCGCGCGACTTTCGTGAGCGCTTCGGCTACGCACCGTCGGACGTCAGGTCCAGTCGCTAATAACTAAATAGGCAAGCTGCAGCCGTCGTTGCACGAAACGACATGGTTTTGCTCGTTTCGATATTCCTCAGACCTCTGATTCCAGACAGACTTTGCTCCACGTTTATTTTTTGACCCAATTCAGTGATTCCATCGAAGCCGTCAATGCGGAGGGCACCATGCTCGCGGATACCTACTACCAGACGATTGAGCACGGCGGCAGCCTAATGGTGCCGAGCGTGCATCCGTTGTTGACCGCCTGGCTAAATGGACTTACGCATCGGCTGCCTGAATTCCCGTACATCGATGATGCAGATGCCCAGCTATTCCAGGCGATCGATCTGAGCGGCACTGCCGACGTCGACGATCAGCGTCTTTGCTACTTTGCGGCCGAGCAAATCGTTCGCGATGTAGCGCCGTGCGTGCTTGAAGACATCGGGCTGAAGGCGTACGCCGACAAGATGCGCGCGCTGCCGCCGCTCGTTTCCCGCGCGGCTGCCCAGAAAGCGTCTGACCTTTGCTTCGAGATTCCGCAGGACGCGTCGTTGAACTCGATCGACCGCCGTACGCTAAGCATCGGAACCGTCGTGTGCGCGCTATCCGCGTTGCCAACGGCCAACTGGTATTACGCGATGTCGAACGCCGGTTCGACCGCCTCGATCTACATCAAAACGGCTAGCAACCACGCGCGCGCGTTAACGACGGTCTATCAGCTGTTTTCAACGCTGGTCGAATTTGCGCGTGCGCCCGCGTTCGTTGCGGCAGAATCGAAAAAGTAGTCACGACGGTCTTAGGCGTGCCAGCGTCTCTGCACCACCCGGAAGCGATTCGCCACGAACGCACTGTCCGTATAACTTGCGTTCGCCGCCGGATTGGCGCCGGTAGCGTGATAGTCCGAGAACGCTGCCGATTGATTGACATAGACGTTGCTCAGCAGGTTGATCGACAGCGCAACACCCGCTCGCAGCGTGGCTTCGGTCATCGCATCGATGACTTCCTGCTTCGTCGAGTACAGCCCGACGGTCAACGCGCCCCGCTCCTTGACAATTTTTTCGGAAAGCGCGATCGCCGCCATCACGTCGGGCACCTTGACGATCACGCTGATCGGGCCGAAGCGCTCTTGCGTATACACCGACTCGTTCGACGCATCAGTCTTCATCAAGAGCGGCGTGTGCACGTTGGCGGCCGGAAACTCGGCGTTGTCCAACTTGCGCGACGCCAACACAACGTCGGCCAGCGCTGGCGCTTCTTCGATCCGCTTCAATGTGTCCGGCGACTGAATCGATCCAAGCACGGCGGTAGCAACCGCGGCATCGGACAGTAGTTTGTCGACGGCTTTTCCGAGATCCGATGCGACGTCATCGAAACTCTTGTGTCCTTCGTCGGTATCGATGCCGCCGGCGGGCACGAAGATGTCCTGCGTCGTCGTACACATCTGCCCCGAATACAGGCTCAACGTGAACGCGAGGTTTTTCAGCATCGCTTTGTAGTTGTCGGTCGATTCGATGACGACGTTGTTAACGCCGGCCAGCTCGGCGTAGACCTGCGCTTGCCGTGCGTTGTCGATCAACCAACGGCCAAACGTATTGCTGCCGGTAAAGTCGATTGAGCGCACCGCCGGATGTGTCGCCAGCGCCTGCGTCGCCTTCGGGTCGCTTGTAACCGCAAGAGAAACAAGATTCGGATCGATACCGTTCTCGGCGAGCACTTCGCGCACGATGCGGACGCTGATCGCTGCCGGCAAAATGGCATTCGGATGCGGTTTGACGATGACCGGATTGCCGGTCACCAATGCCGCGAACAATCCCGGATATGTGTTCCATGTAGGAAACGTTCCGCAGCCGATGACCAACGCAACACCGCGGCCGACGATCTCGAACCGTTTTTCCATCACCAACGGCGGGTTCTTGCCTTGCGGCTTTTCCCAGCGCGCTGCGCTCGGCACCGAGCTCATTTCGCGATAAGCGTAGGCAACGGCTTCGAGTCCGCGGTCCTGCGCGTGCGGGCCGCCCGCCTGGAACGCCATCATCCAACCCTGGCCGGTGGTCACCATCACTGCGTGAGCGATTTCGAAGCTTGCTTTGTTCAGGCGCGCGAGTGCTTCGAGACAGACTCCCGTGCGGCCTTCGACGCCGAGCTTCTGCCACGCCGGCATCGCGGCTAGTGCAGCGTCGATCAACGCCTGCGGTTCGCTGACCGGGTACTCGACCTGGAGCGGAATGCCGTATGGCGAGTGTTCGCTTGCCAGCCAGCCGATGCGGCCAGGCTGATCAAGCTCAAACTGCCGTCCGGCATGGCCGAGGGCCGCCGCTTTGCCTTCGTCATTGGCGGCCTCGCCATAGACCTTCGGACTGGGCTGTTCGGGGTACGCACTCCAGAAGCCGCGCGTACGCATGGCCTCGAGCGCGCCGTCCAGAACGCTGCGATGTTTATCAAATAGCGGATGCATCGTTTAGTGCTGGCTTGGTTTTTCGGGAAGTCGAAGCTACTATTGATTGAACGGTCGGTCAATTAATGCGCGCAGTTACTTCACCATGACGGATTTCGAGTCGATCAAGGTCGATGCTACAGACGGCGTCGCGACGCTGACGTTGAATCGTCCCGAGCGGCTAAACAGCTTTACGGTGGCGATGCACGGCGAAGTGCGCTCGGCGTTGGACGCGATTGCCGCCGATCGCTCGATTCGCTGCTTCGTCTTGACCGGCGCCGGCCGCGGATTTTGCGCCGGCCAGGATCTGGCGGATCGGGCAGTCGCTCCCGATGCCGAAGGCGTCGATTTGGGCGCCTCGATCGAAAATTACTACAAGCCGATGCTGCAACGGCTGCGAGCGCTTCCCATGCCGACTATCGCAGCGGTCAACGGTGTGGCGGCCGGCGCAGGCGCAAATATTCCGCTTGCATGCGACCTGGTCTACGCGGCCGAATCGGCAAGCTTTGTTCAATCGTTTGCGAAATTGGGTCTGGTGCCCGACTGCGGTGGCACCTGGTGGCTCCCCCGCCTCGTCGGGCCCGCGCGCGCGCTGGGGTTGACTTTGCTTGGCGAGAAGTTAACGGCAACGCAGGCAGCGGAGTGGGGTTTGATCTGGCGCTGCGTAACCGACGATCAGTTGATGTCTACCGTCAGGTCGGTTGCGCTCCAGCTTGCGGCCGGCCCGACGCGCGGCTACGTGCGCACGCGGCAGGCGATCGAAGCGTCGACGTTGTTGCCGTTCGATCGCGCGCTCGATATCGAACGCGACTACCAGCGCGAGCTCGGTCGATCCGATGACTATCGTGAAGGCGTGTCCGCCTTTATCCAGAAACGCGCAGCGCGCTTTGCAGGTCAATGATGGACGATAAAAAACCGGTTAACGGGCAAGTGATCGCCGAAGCGGTGCGTGACCGCATGTTCGCCGACGATGCAGCATCACGAGGCCTCGGAATGCGGGTCGAAGCAGTCGGTCCGGGTTTTTCGAAGCTGTCAATGACCGTGCGGCCCGACATGCTGAACGGTTTTAAAACATGTCATGGCGGCTTTATTGCAACCTTGGCGGACTCTGCATTTGCGTTCGCCTGTAACAGCCATAACGAGGTGACCGTTGCATCCGGCATCGTGGTCGACTTTCTGGCGCCAGTGTATGAAGGTGATGCACTTGAAGCCGAGTGCCGGGAAGTCGCGTTAACCGGCCGCACCGGCGTGTACGACATCAAGGTAACCAATCAACACGGCAAGACAGTCGTCGTGATGCGTGGGCGCTCGCACACGATGAAGGGCAAGACGGTCGTGAGTCTGTGATGGCAGACGATCTGGAACCCGAACTTGAGCGCATCGAGCGTGCAAGCCGAAGCGAGTTGCAGGCGCTGCAGCTCGAGCGGCTACGCTGGTCGCTTGCGCACGCTTACGACAATGTGCCGCACTATCGAGCCAAGTTCGATACTGCGCGCGTGCGCCCATCGGACCTGAAGTCACTTGCCGATCTCGCGAAGTTTCCATTCACGACAAAGCACGATCTACGCGACACGTATCCATTTGGCATGTTCGCGGTGCCGCAGGAAAAAATCGTGCGCATTCACGCATCGAGCGGAACGACCGGCAAGCCGACGGTCGTCGGGTACACCGCAAAAGACATCGACACCTGGGCAGCGGTGATGGCGCGCTCGATTCGCGCCGCCGGTGGTCGTCGCGGCGACATCATTCATGTTGCGTATGGCTACGGACTTTTCACCGGTGGGCTCGGCGCGCACTACGGTGCCGAGAAGCTTGGCTGCACGGTGATTCCGATATCCGGGGGTATGACCGAGCGCCAGGTGCAGCTGATCGTCGACTTCAAGCCGAAGATCATCATGGTGACGCCGTCGTACATGCTGGCGATCGTCGAAGAGATGCAGAAGCAGGGTGTCGATCCGAAGACCTGCTCGCTGCGGATCGGCATCTTCGGCGCCGAGCCGTGGACCGCGGCAATGCGCGAAGCGATCGAGACGAAGACTTCGCTCGACGCGATCGACATCTATGGGCTGTCGGAGATCATCGGACCGGGTGTTGCGCAGGAGTGCATCGAGACAAAAGACGGACTCACGGTTTGGGAGGACCACTTTTATCCGGAGATCATCGATCCAGACAGCGGCGAAGTGCTGCCCGAAGGGAGAAAAGGGCGAGCTGGTCTTCACGTCGTTGACGAAGGAAGCGCTGCCGATGATTCGCTATCGGACGCGCGATTTGACGCGGCTGCTGCCTCCGACCGCACGCAGCATGCGGCGCATCGAGAAGATCACCGGCCGCTCGGACGACATGTTGATCATTCGCGGCGTCAATCTGTTCCCGACGCAGATCGAAGAGCTGATTTTGAAACAGCCCGAGCTCGAACCGCACTACACGCTCGAAGTCACGCGGCCTGCAAATCTCGACGAATTGACGGTGCATGTCGAGATGGGTCCGCAGCTTGCGAGCGGCAGCCTGGATGCGCAGCGCGCCGCTGCACAACGGCTTGAGCACGCCATCAAGGCCTATGTCGGTTTGTCGGCGTGTGCGCAGCTCGCTACGCCGATGGCGATCGAGCGCTCAATGGGAAAGGCGAAGCGCATCGTTGATCGCCGCTCGGACAAGTAACGAGGAGTAACTATGTACACACAAGCGATGGATATTCCGTCTGGCGACCGTGACGAAACTCCGGTGAAGACAGATGCGCAATACGAAGCGGAGTTCGAAGCCAAGCTCGCGCGCGGGGACTTCATCGAGCCCAAGGATTGGATGCCCGAGAAGTACCGCAAGACGCTGATCCGTCAGATCAGCCAGCACGCGCACTCGGAGATCGTCGGCATGCTGCCCGAAGGCGGCTGGATCACCCGCGCGCCGACACTGCGAGCGCAAATGCATTCTGCTGGCAAAAGTGCAGGATGAAGCCGGCCACGGCATGTACCTGTATTCGGCGGCGGAAACACTCGGTGTCTCGCGCGACGAATTGATCGAAGCGTTGCACACCGGCAAGGCCAAGTATTCGTCGATCTTCAACTATCCGACGAAAACGTGGGCCGATATCGGTGTCGTCGGCTGGCTGGTCGACGGCGCTGCGATCATGAATCAGATTCCGCTGACGCGCTGCTCGTACGGGCCGTACGCACGGGCGATGATTCGCGTCTGCAAGGAAGAGTCGTTTCATCAGAGACAGGGCTACGACCTGCTGCTGACGCTGATGAAGGGCTCGCAGGAACAGCGTGCGATGGTGCAGGACGCGGTCAACCGCTGGTGGTGGCCGTCGCTGATGATGTTCGGCCCGCACGACAGCGAATCGACCAACAGCGGCGATTCGATGAAGTGGGGTATCAAGCGCATCAGCAACGACGAGCTGAGGCAGAAGTTCGTGGACGCCACGGTGCCGCAGGCGCAATTGCTCGGCGTCACGCTGCCCGATCCGGATCTGAAGTTCGACGACAAGACGGGTCACTGGAACTTTGGTCCGATCGACTGGAACGAATTCTGGAATGTCGTCAATGGCAAAGGCGAGTGCAACGAAGAGCGCCTTGCCGACCGTGTCAAGGCGTGGGAAGACGGCACCTGGGTGCGCGAAGCGGCGCTGGCACACGCGCAGAAGAAGCGCCATCGCGATTGTGTTGCCGCGTAGGAAACCAAATGGATCGCAAAGAGTGGCCGCTGTGGGAGGTTTTTATCCGTAGCCGCAACGGTCTGGATCACAAGCATTGCGGCAGCGTGCATGCAGCCGATCCTTCGATGGCGCTTAAGAATGCGCGCGATGTATTTACGCGACGCATGGAAGGGGTCAGCGTGTGGGTGGTGCGCGCCGATGACATCGTCGCGAGCGATCCGGACGCAAAACCGGAAATGTTCGATCCTGCCGAAGACAAGATCTACCGGCATCCGACGTTCTATACGTTGCCGGATGAAGTCAATCACATGTGAATGCGCGATGAAGCTACTGCGCGCCCCGATCTGCCTCCTCCGCTGCTCGCTGTACCAGTCTGTACAGCTCCGCTGCTCGCAGGCGGCTCGGGGCTGCTCGCTACGCTTCCTCGCGCATTCAATCGCTGTCGAATGAGCGCCATTGCACCGCAAGTCAAGGCACGGCTTGAATACGTGCTGACGATTGCTGATTCTTGTTTGATTCTCGGCCACCGCCTCTCCGAGTGGTGCGGTCACGGTCCGGTGCTCGAAGAAGACATCGCATTGACCAATGTCGCGCTCGATCTGATCGGGCAGGCGCGTTCGCTGTATGGGTACGCCGGTGCGCTGGAGGGCAAGGGCCGCGGCGAGGATGAATTCGCCTTTGAGCGCGACGAGACCGAATTCCGCAACGTGACGATGACCGAGCTGCCAAACGGCGACTACGGTTTCACGATCATGCGCAATTTTCTGTTCCTCACGTTTCAGCGTGAGCTGTGGGCAGCGCTGCAAGGGTCACCTGAATCGCAACTGTCCGATATTGCGCGCAAGAGCCTGACAGAAACCCGTTACCACGTGCAACACGCGTCCGACTGGGTGATCAGGCTTGGTGACGGTACCGACGAATCGCATCAGCGCATGCAACGCGCGCTCGACACGCTATGGCCCTACACGGCAGAGTTCTTCAGCGCTTCGACAATCGACGGTGCCGACGTTGGTCCCGCCTGGTCGACGCTCGAAGCAAGATGGTCTTCCGTTGCTCGTCCGGTGCTCGACGTCGCGACCTTGCAGGTTCCGGCTTCAACCGCATTTGTATCGCGCGGTAAAGAGGGCATTCACAGCGAACACCTGACGCCGCTGCTCGCCGAGATGCAGTACCTGCAGCGCGCCTACCCAAACTGCGACTGGTGATGACACCGAGGTATCACACGCTGCGGATTGCCGAGGTTCGGCCGGAGACGCCCGAGTGCATCAGCGTGAAGTTCGAGCTGCCTCCCGAGCTCGAGCCCGAGTATCGCTTCGTGCAAGGGCAGCACATCGGATTGCGCGCAACGCTGGACGGTGAAGAGCTGCGTCGCTCGTATTCGATATGTTCGGGAATCGACGACGGCGAAATTCGAGTCGCGATCAAGAAAGTAGGGGGCGGAAAGTTCTCGCGCTGGGCCAACGAGGCGCTTGAAGGCAGGCGATCAGATCGAAGTGATGACACCCGAAGGCCGGTTTTTTACGGCACTCGATTCTGCCAAGGCCAAACATTACGCGGCGTTTGTCGCGGGCAGCGGCATTACGCCGGTGATATCGCTGATTCGCACGACGCTCGCGCGCGAACCAAGGTCGCGGTTCACGCTGGTGTACGGGAATCGGCGGCAGTCATCGGTGATGTTTCATGAGGCACTGGAGGATTTGAAGGATCGCTATTTGACGCGCTTTCGTCTGTACAACGTTTTTTCGCGCGAAGCGCAGGAAGTCGAGCTGTTCAATGGCCGCATCGATGCGGCCAAGGTCAAGCAGTTCCTCGAATCGCTGGTGCCGCCCGACACGATCGACGAGGCATTCGTCTGCGGACCGCTGACGATGATCGACGAAGTGGAAGTTGCGCTGGTCGCTGCCGGCGTGCCTTCACAGCATGTGCACGTCGAGCGCTTCGGCATTCCGACCGAAACGGCGCAAACGATCGATGACACCGAGGCGGCTGAGTCGCATATCGAGCTGATCGTCGACGGTGTCAAGCGTGAGGTGGATTTCTTGCCCGGACAGCACTCGATTCTCGACGCCGGCCGCGACGCTGGCATCGACTTGCCGTTCTCGTGCAAAGGCGGAATGTGCAGTACGTGCCGTGCGAAGGTGCTCGAGGGGCAAGTCAAGATGGCGAAAAACTACGCGCTCGAGCCGCACGAAGTGGCGGAAGGGTTTCGTGCTGACGTGCCAGTCGTATCCGCTGACCGAGCGGGTCGTGATTTCATACGACGCGAGGTGATCGTGGCAAGGACCAAGGCCGCCAGCTTCGACAAGCAGCGCGCAGCGATCCGCGACGGCGCGGCGCGTGAGTTTGCCGACAAGGGCTACGCTGCGGCGACGATTGCCGACATCGCTCGAGCGTGCGGTGTGTCGAAGGCGCTGATGTATCACTACTATCGTGACAAGGAGCACCTGTTGGCCGATATCGCCGAAAGCTATATCGAGCGGCTGCAATCGATCGTCGATCATGTGCGTGCCGAGGCGTTGCCACCGCCCGCGCACCTGCGGCGTCTGATCGAGCTGTTCATGGCCGAATACGAACACTCGGCGGCGCGCCATCGTGTGCTGGTGCAGGACGTCAAGTATCTTCAGCGCGTACATCGGGCGCGGGTACTTGCGAAGGAGCGCAAGGTCGTGCTGGGCTTTGCCGATGTCGTCTTGAAGCTCGCACCGCAGAGCGACCGTAGCGAGCTGATCAAGCCGCTGACGATGATTCTTTTCGGAATGATCAACTGGACGTTTACGTGGCTGAAGGATCGCGGCCCGCTGACGTACGCAGACATGGCGCCGATCGTGACGGACTTGTTTCTCGGCGGCATCGCCCGTGTGCGCGCACCGCGCGCGCTCGGTGGCCCGACCGTCGCGCTCGGCGCGAGCGAATTCACCGCTAAGGGCTACCGCGTGAACGAGGTGTATCTGTGCGACGGCGTACGCACACCTTTCGGCCGGTACGGCGGCGCGTTGTCGAGCGTACGAGTAGACGATCTCGCAGCGCTGCCACTGAAAGCGCTGGTAGAGCGCAACGCCAACGTCGATTGGGGTGCGCTCGACGACGTGTACTACGGCTGCGCGAACCAGGCCGGCGAAGACAATCGCAACGTCGCGCGAATGGCGGTGTTGCTGGCAGGCCTGCCGACAGCTGTCCCTGCCGCAACGATCAACCGTTTGTGCGGCTCGAGCATGGACGCGGTCGGGATCTGTGCGCGCGCGATTCGTGCAGGCGAAGCCGACCTGATGATTGCCGGTGGCGTCGAGGGAATGTCGCGCGCGCCGTTTGTAATGCCGAAGGCCGACTCGGCGTTCTCGCGCAGCAACTCCGTATTCGACACCACGCTCGGCTGGCGTTTCGTCAACAGGCAGATGAAGGCGCAGTACGGAATCGACTCGATGCCGGAAACGGCGGAGAACGTCGCCAGTGATTTCGGCGTGGCGCGAGCGGATCAGGATGCTTTCGCGTTGCGATCGCAGCAGCGTTACTCAGCTGCGCACGCACGCGGCTTCTTCAGCGGCGAGATGATTGCGGTGACGATTCCCGGCAAGAAAGGCGAAACGGTAGTCGACCGGGACGAACATCCGCGCGAGACCACGCTCGATGCACTTGCAAAACTGAAAGGCGTGGTCAAGCCCGAAGGCACGGTGACGGCGGGCAACGCGTCAGGAATCAACGACGGCGCGGTCGCGCTGCTGATTGCGAGCAAGCAGGCGGTTGGCAAATACGGGCTGACTCCGATGGCGCGGCTGCTGGGTGTCGTCACCGCCGGCGTTCCGCCGCGAATCATGGGTATCGGACCGGCGCCCGCCACGCAAAAGCTGCTCGATCGTCACAAGCTGCAGATCTCCGATATCGATGTGATCGAGCTGAACGAAGCGTTCGCTGCGCAGGCACTCGCGGTGACGCGACAGCTTGGACTGCCTGACGATGCCGTGCATGTGAACCCGAACGGCGGTGCGATCGCGCTCGGACATCCGCTCGGTGCTTCGGGCGCTCGCCTCGTGCTGACTGCGGCGCGCCAGCTAAAAGAAGCAGGCGCGCGCTACGCCGTGGCAACCATGTGTATCGGGGTGGGGCAGGGTATCGCCCTGCTTGTTGAAAAGGTTTGAGTTTGCTTAGATGCGTGTTGATATTCGTTGACAATCAAGAGGAGACAAAATGAAAACCATCAGACTCGTCGTGGCGCTGGCTGCCACGCTCGGCGTAAGCATCGCCGCTGCTCAGGACATCAAGGTTGGCGTGACGCTGTCCGCAACGGGTCCGGCGGCATCACTCGGAATTCCGGAGCGCAACACGTTTCCGTTATTGCCGCAGACGATTGCCGGAAAGAAAGTGAATTACATCGTGCTCGATGATGCGTCCGACACGACAACTGCGGTACGCAATTCGCGCAAGCTGATCAGCGAAGACAAGGTCGACGTGTTGGTCGGTTCCACCATCACGCCTAACTCGCTCGCGATGATCGACGTTGCCGCCGAAAGCGAAACGCCGATGATCTCGATGGCAGCGTCAAGCCGCATCGTGGATCCTGTCGATGCCAAGCGCCGCTGGGTTTTCAAGACTCCGCAAAATGATCAGCAAATGGCGCTCGTGATCGTCGGGCACATGCTCGGCCAGGGAGTCAAGACAGTGGGCTTCATCGGATTCGCCGACGCTTACGGAGAAGGCTGGTGGAACGAGTTTTCAAAAATCGCGGAGACACGCGGCTTGAAGGTTGTCGCTAACGAGCGTTACCAGCGAGCCGACACGTCGGTGACCGGTCAGGTACTGAAGCTGGTCAGTGCGAAGCCTGACGCTATTTTGATAGCTGGCTCGGGAACACCGGCCGCGCTGCCGCAAAAAACGCTCAAAGAGCGCGGCTACGCGGGCAAGATTTATCAGACGCATGGAGTTGCCAACAATGATTTCCTTCGCGTATGCGGTAAAGATTGCGAAGGCACGTTTCTGCCGGCCGGGCCGGTGCTGGTCACCGAACAGTTGCCGAACGATCATCCGGTGAAGAAGAGCGCGATGGCGTACGTGACTGCATACGAAGGTGCGCAGGGCAAGGGCAGCGTGTCGACGTTCGGCGCGCACGCGTGGGATGCCGGTGTGCTTTTGCAGCAGGCCGTTCCAGTCGCGCTGAAGAAAGGTCAACCTGGCACGAAGGAATTTCGCAGCGCACTGCGTGATGCGCTCGAAGGCGTAAGAAACGCAGCGGGTGCGCACGGCATCTTCAACATGAGCCCGAATGATCATTTGGGCCTTGATCAACGCGCCGCAGTGATGATTCAGATTGTCGATGGCAAGTGGGTGATGCAGAAGTAGAGGCCGACTTGGCCAGACATCAATGAGGCCGCGACACCGTCGCGGCTTTTTTTCATGAATCTCGACATCGCGCTCCTGCTCGCACAAGACGGGATTACTAATGGCGCGATCTATGCGTTGCTGGCGCTGGCGCTGGTGCTGGCGTTTTCGGTGACGCGTGTCATCTTTATTCCGCAGGGAGAGTTCGTTGCATACGGCGCACTGACGCTGGTCGCCCTGCAAGCGGGAAAGCTGCCGGGAACCGTGATTCTGCTAATGATTGCTGGTGGCCTGGTGGCATGCGCAGAACTCACCATCGCGGCTCGCACGCGGCGTTGGCGCAACGTACCTTCCGTACTGTTATGGAACGTCGGATACCCAGTGGCGCTTTTTGCGCTGCTGAAGCTCGTTCCGATGCAGGCCAGGCCGATGGCGGCGCAGATCGCTCTTGCGCTCGCGATCATTGTGCCGATGGGTCCGATGGTGTACCGGCTTGCGTATCAACCATTAGCCGAAGCATCGGTATTGATGCTGTTGATCGTCTCGGTTGCGGTGCACGTGGTGATGGTCGGGCTCGGCTTGCTGGTATTTGGCGCGGAAGGCTCGCGTACGCCGGCATTTTCGGACGGCACCGTGGCGCTCGGAACGCTGACTGCGAGTGCGCAGTCTTTATGGGTCATCGGCTGTTCGCTGTTGTTGATCATCGTGTTCAGCGTGCTGTTCGAACGCACTGTGTATGGCAAGGCTCTGCGGGCGACCGCGATCAATCGACTCGGCGCGCGATTGATGGGCATTCCGACCGAGTTCGCCGGCAAGCTGTCGTTCTTCCTGTGCGCGCTGATCGGTGCGGTATCAGGCATCCTGATCGCTCCGATCACGACGATTTACTACGACACCGGCTTTCTGATCGGACTCAAAGGATTCGTCGCCGCGATCATCGGTGGTCTGGCAAGTTATCCGATCGCTGCGCTCGGCGCACTGCTGGTGGGACTGATCGAATCGTTTTCTTCGTTTTGGGCCAGTGCATACAAGGAGGTGATCGTCTTTACGTTGATTATTCCGGTGCTGCTGTGGCGCTCGCTGCGCACGCATCACGTTGAAGACGACGAATGAAGCGCCAACTGAAATCGAGCTTGCTTGTCGCAGCGCTGGTGCTCGGCCTACTCGCTGCGCCCCTCGTGCTGTCCGAGTTCTCGATTACGCTGCTCAACTACATCGGACTCGCTTCACTGGTAGTGCTTGGGCTGGTGCTGTTGACGGGAGTCAGCGGACTGACTTCTTTCGGGCAGGCGGCGTTCGTGGGTCTCGGCGCGTACACGACGGCAGTGCTTACGACATCCACTTCGTTGCCGAGCGCGCTCGCGTGGCTTGGTGTGTCGCCCTGGTTCACGCTGGTTGCCGGACTATTGCTCACGATTGCAGTCGCGGCGGCGCTGGGTCTGATCACGCTGCGATTGTCGGGGCATTACCTGCCGCTGGGCACGATCGCGTGGGGAATCAGTTTGTATTTTCTGTTCGGAACCTCGGAGATGCTCGGTGGCCACACCGGGCGGGGTGGGTTGCCGCCGATCTCCATCCTTGGCAGGCCGCTCGAGTCGGGTCGCGAAATTTTCTATTTGATCTGGGCATTCTTGCTCGCGGCACTGTTGACGACGCGCAACTTGCTCGACTCGCGTGAAGGACGCGCGATACGCGCGCTGAAGGGTGGGCGCGTGATGGCGGAGTCGATGGGCGTGAACACGTGGGCATCGCGCATGATCGTATTCGTCCTCGCGGCAATGATGGCGTGTGCATCGGGATGGTTGTATGCGCACATGCAGCGCTTTGTGAATCCAACGCCATTCTCTCTGCACGCCGGCATTGAATATCTGTTCATGGCGGTCGTCGGCGGTGCGAGCTTCGTGTGGGGCGCTCTCCTCGGGTCTTCGGTGATCACGATCTCGAACCAGTGGCTGCGTGACTGGCTCCCGCAGATCGTCGGGCAAGCCGGTAACTACGAGACGATCGTGTTTGGTGTGCTGATGATCGTGATCCTGCAGCGCGCACCCGATGGATTGTGGCCGGCGTTGGTGCGTGTGGTCACGGGACGGGGCAGCTCGAGAGAGCCGCGGAAGCCTGTAGAGCAGCATGATTCGCTCGAACGCGAATCCGATACACGCCAAGTCAGCACACACAGCAGCGAGATGCTGCTCGACGTGCAAAGCGTGACCAAACGGTTCGGGGGTCTCGTCGCCGTCGATCAAATGACCCTGAATGCACGAAGCGGCGAAATCGTGGCATTGATTGGTCCGAATGGCGCTGGCAAGAGCACCGTGTTCAATGTGATCTCCGGCGTACTCGATCCGACTTCAGGAGCGATTTCGTTTCGTGGTCGCAGCATTGTCGGCCTTGCTTCGCGCGATATCGCCAGAATGGGTTTGAGTCGCACGTTCCAGCATGTCCGGTTGTTGCCGCAGATGAGCGTGATCGACAACGTCGCCATCGGCGCGCATCGGCTTGAATATCCTGGCCTCGTGCGCGGAGTCGTCGCCGGCGCATGGCGACTCGACCGCCGCAACGAATTCAAATTACTGACTGAAGCTAAGCGGCAAATCGATCGTGTCGGGCTTTCAGAGCACTCATTTGATGCCGCCGGCTCGCTGCCATTAGGCAAGCAGCGCACGCTTGAAATTGCAAGAGCGCTCGCCTCCCACCCCGCGCTGTTGTTGCTTGACGAGCCGGCAGCAGGGCTGCGTTATCTTGAAAAGCGATCGCTGGCAGAACTGTTGCGCAAGCTGCGCGATGAAGGGCTTGGCATTGTGCTCGTAGAGCACGATATGGATTTTGTGATGGGCCTGGCGGACCGGGTTTATGTAATGGACTTTGGACAGAAGATCGCGGAAGGCACGCCGATCGAAGTGCAGCGCGATCCGCGCGTCATCGAGGCCTACCTGGGTGGGGTCGACGAGAAGGATGCGGCGTGATTGAGGACCGCATTCTCGAAGTCCGGGACTTGTCGGTCTCGTACGGCAAGGTATCAGCGATCGCCAACGCAACTCTGATGGTCGGCAACGGCCAGATCGTGACGGTGATCGGACCCGAACGGTGCAGGCAAGACGACGCTGCTTGCCGCCATCATGGGTGCGCTGCCGGTAAACGGTGGCGCTCGCGGTTCGATCCGGTTCGCATCGGATGCGTTCGATGCGGCCGATGCTTCGATCGAGCGCATGGTGGCGTGCGGCATGACGCTGGTACCGGAGCGGCGTGAGTTGTTCGGTGAGATGAGCGTGGCCGACAACCTGCTGCTAGGGGCGTTTCAGCGCTATCGCTCGGGTCTGCGTGATCATGGACACACGATGAATGAAGTCTTCGCACTTTTCCCGCGCTTGCGCGAGCGGCGTGCGCAACTCGCCGGCACACTGTCCGGCGGCGAGCGGCAGATGCTCGCCGTCGGACGCGCGTTGATGGCGCGCCCGAAACTGCTGATGCTCGATGAGCCATCGCTTGGCCTCGCGCCGCTTATCGTGCGCGAGATCTTTCATATCATCGTCGAGCTGAAACGCCGCGGCGTCGCCATCTTGCTTGTCGAACAGAATGCTCGTGCCGCCCTGCAGACCGCTGATTACGCGTACGTGCTCGAAACTGGCGAGATCACGCTGGAAGGGCCTGCGCGCGAGCTCGCGAGTGATCCGCGCGTTGTCGAGAGCTATCTGGGGCTCGGCGGTCGCGTCGCTGCATAGAGCCGGGCTGCGTATCGGCGGAAGCACGCCGGCGAGGCACTTCACGGGTCGTGACTGGAGTAGAGTTGCTGCGTCCTGCGAAGACAGCCGAGGAGAGCCCGATGACACGCGCCTGCACCCGATCCCTTGGACTGTGCGTTCTGTTCCTGGCACCACCCGTCGGAGCACAAATTCTGAAGTGCGTCGACGCGGAAAAGAACGTGACCTATTCGGATGCACCCTGTCTGCGCTCGGAAAAAGCGGCTATCGTCGACACCCGAGCAAGCTCGAACGTGATGGACTACAGTTTCATCAGATCACAAAAAAGCCGCGTGTTCGCAGCTGCGGCGGCAGCGCCGGTCTACTCCGCTCCGCCTTCCCCGCCGCCACCCGCACCGGAGCCGTTCACAGTGGACCGTTCGGTAAAGCCCGCGGTGCAGCCCGGGACCAGCTACTAGCGCTGACCGAATCGTCGTAGAGCAGCATTGCGTCTTGGTCTTGCGACGCTGGCGAGTTGCCGGTGTATTCGGAATATCCGTCGTAGTTTGGTTGTGTGGCGTCACCGCCGCGTGTGCGCGACGTTAGTTCTACGGCGCCCTGACGCCTCTTTCGACTTAGGTTTGTGGCATTTCTTACGAACTTCATTGGCCTTTCAAAAAGGCACGCCACCGTTATTGTCTACGGACATCTGACTTCGTAAGCGGCGATCTTGATCGAAATCACACCGCCAGCTAACTGCACGTGGTTGTTCGAGTGAATAACTCGCGCGGTCACAATATTCTCCTTGCAGTCGCTCTCTGCGTGGGCGTGGTGTCAGTTGTTGCCTTGCATCGATACCCGTATTGGAGCCTGGTTCGCCAGCTCGAAGCAGAGCGCTTCAACCGTCTTACGCCTACCGAAGCTACGAAGACGCTGAACGCGGCGCTCCGTGCCGGTTCCTTGACGTTCCGCTCAACCGCCGACATTGAAACGTGGCTGCAGGAGCGACCAACGGCTTTGCGTGCTCCGACCGCGGATAACCCGCTGATGGCTTACCGCGCCTTAATGCCCACTCTGCATCCAGACTCGCAGGCGTGGCTTCTTGTCGCGGCGCTTCATGTAGTGCCTACGCTGCCCTACCTCGAGCATGGAGCAACTGCTGCGTCGAGACGGCCCGTCCCCGAGCGGATTCGAGGCATTCGGACCGACTACCCCGAAGCCGCCGCAGTGATCACCACTCATCTGCGCGCGCAACCGGTGTTCGCTCATCCGCGCGCCGACTTTGCAATGCTGGCAGAGCTCAACCCGGGGGACATCGCGTTGATTGCCGATGCGCAGCGAGCGACGCCCACGCCGTCCGGAGAGATTGCGAAGACATTGCTGCTATCGGCGATCGAAGCAAAAGATGAAGCGACACGTGTCGCAATGGTCGACGCCGGCACGGACATGATGCTGGCCGCTGCAGCCACAGGCACCGCATCGACCGTGTTCGAGCAGTGGTCCAAACGCGAGGCGCCGGTCGTCGCGCTGATCAGACAGCGCCGTCTGAAGCAGGCAGAGGCAGAGCAGTGCATAAACTTTGGCCATGCCGGCTTGCCCCCTGCTCCTATCGACGCAGTGTGGACGCGTCGCGTCGCAGAAGGAAAGGATGCGCTCTGCAATTGGTATCGGTCAGGCTACGCTGTACCCGGCAAAGAGCTCTTAATTGCCGAGCCGCAGGCCACGCTTCAGCTAGTCGTGGCTTTACCAGGCCGCGTGACGGTTGGCGCCGTGAGGTACTGATCGAGGAGTTGTCGCGCGTTCTGGCGCGCGGGTTGCATGAGCAAGCGCCTTCGACCGAGGAATTGCGTTGGTGCGAGCGAAATAAGCACGAGCCGACGGTATGTCTGTGGCGGGCCCATCCCGACGTGACACGGCGTGGTGCGAGCGGCGGTGCATGGTCCGAAGCTCAAGATCGGTAAAACCGCCGGTGGCACGACAACGCTCACGTTTGCCGATCTTGCTTTCGCGAAGGCGTGGCGCGCGCGGCCAGTAGCGCGCAAGGTCGTGTTCGGTTCCAACGACGCGCTCTCGAATCTTGCAGCGCTAGCGAAGGAGCTTGGAGCGGACGAATCCTCGGTGCGCGCTGCGCTGAAGCGAGAGCTACCCTACTTCATCTGCGAAGCACCACGGGGAACCACTGAGATGTGGGGCGGGCCAACTGATTCTTTTCGTCTGGCGCGCCTCGGCTGTACTTCGCAGCAGCGGCCGTTGCCACACAGCCTGGACGCTTCGCCGCGCAGTGCCGATGACGCAGAGGCTGCGGCGTGGTTCAAGCAACGCGCCTCTGCTCTGCTACTGGCAGACAGTCGTGGCGTGCGTGTTGTGTGGCTTCCGCAGCGACCTATCAGACACTTCAACGAAGTGACCGATGTTGCCGATCTCGATGGTGATGGTCGACCTGAGATGGTTATCGTCTACAACACATCGAATCGTTGTGGCCGGAACGGTTGCGGACCGGAGGACATGTATGTCGAGATCTTGGAGATAACGCCGGACGATAACTTTTCGTATCCTGTTTTCAATGCGAAGTAGGACGGCCCTGGCGAAATCGCAACGACTCGTTTTGACGAGGGCGCATTGCGCCCGCTGCACTTCAGCCGTTTTGCCCAGTGCACGCGCGTGCAGTTGATAAGGTTCCGCTACCGGCCAAAAGCGGACATTTGCGATAGGGTCCCAGCGAGGCTTAATGACGGCCAACGTTGCGGCGTCGTGGCCCGGCATCGGCGTTTCTTAGCACACGGTCTGCGGCTTTTCCCGATTTTGTTAATGCTGTGAATATTTACAGTATATGGCTGTAGGACCAGCCGCAGTGCGGCTTCCGACGAATGAAGGCTCCATGTTATTCCGCACCGCCACATTAAGGAGCAGAATCGTGCGGTCTAAAACACGTTAGAGCGAAAGAGCAAGGATAAAAAACCGCAAAAGCATGCTACATTCGAAAAAGCTTTCTTCCAAGTGCGGCGATGCTGGTGGCTAGACGAAGCAGTGCCCGTGTGTCTTCCTCGCCGGTGTGAGCAGCGCATTGACCATTGTTGGGCGCTGATTTGGGGGTGCTCGCCTTGTACTGGCGCAACACCTCTACGTAGAATATCGAGAAACATCTCTGGTCAAACGGTGTCATCAGGGGAGAGAGTTTCGCGACGCTTGAAGGGCATTTGAAAGCGCTATTTCGGCGTGGAGCGCGGTGAATGCTCGTACAGTTCCGTGTAGCTGGGCTACCCACGCCGTTCATGTCGCGTGTAAACACCAGAGATGAGTCTCGTGCGTCTAACAATTCGTTGGAGAGCCGACGCGCGAGCAAGCGGCTCAACTTAAAATTATCATGCGAGCGCGGCTCAACTCGTACGTTAGGTCGCTTAGACCATGAAACGTTGGCGAGCAAACAATGACGGCTGGGCGTTCGTCGCGATTGGCTGCATCGGCCTTTCCGCCACCATTCCCGTAGGACTGCTATTTAAGTTCTCACTAATGGACATTCTCCTAGTTCGCGACATCGTGTTTGCCTTCCCGATGGCATTCGACTATGGGTTCATCATATTTGGGCTCTGGAGCTGTTGAGCCGATCGTTTTTTCTGAGTGCGATAAGAACGCACGTGATTAGCGAAACCGCGCGACCTAACCTATCAGTGAACACCGATCCGTTACAGCGTCGCTGCGCGTGGCTTACACGGTCGGGTTACTTAGACGTTAGGCTGCACAAATGGCGAACGCGCTATCGATTTCCGAGCTGAATACAGCACCGCGCTCATTGATGACGCAGCGAAAGCGTTTGTTCATCGCTTGTTCCGAAAGTATCTGTGGCTCCTCGTGGCCGCATGTGTCATGAACATCATCGGGTTTTTGGCAGTTCTTGTACGAGGCGGCACGAGCACCTGGATGGTCTTTGCGATCGGTGCGCTCGCCGCGCTTGGCCCCATATATTTCCCTTGGCAGTACTACCGCCTGCCTGGAGCGCTTAGTGTCCGGATGAAAGAAACCTTGGTGCCGAACGCCGAGGTCTCAATTGGTGCATCGACCTTCACGCTCTCGGCGAAAGGTCGCTCCTTCACGTGCCATTTGAAGGATTTAAAGGAGATTGCCGAGTTGCAAGACTATTTTCTCTTTGTCGTTGGGCCACTTGCCTTTACATTCATTCCCAACAGAGACATGCCGCTGGATGCGTAGCAGATGATTCGCCAGGCGGCTGCGACGCTGGTGCGGCCTAACCCCTCAATACAGCCGACCGGTCAAGAGCGGCCAGCGGCTGATTGAGATGTTAAGATGACAGCCACCTTCATTTGAGCAGCGCAGCCTCAATAGAACCTGATCCGATATTCGTGCGACGTGAATAACCCGCTGGCAAAGGCTCCAATGAATCCAGTCAAAGTAATAGCAATCGTCCTCATCATCTGTGGCGTTTCGGCCTCGTTTATGGCGGGTTTAGCTACACGAAGGACACGACCGTTGTGAAGGTTGGCCCGCTCGAGTGTCCACTAAAGAAACGCAAACCGTCAACGTACCGATTTGGGCCGGTATTGGCGCTATCGTTGTTGGCGGGCTATTGATCGTCTTCGGCGGCAAGAGGTAGTGGAGACGCATGTCACCTAACCACTCCATCGAGCGGACGTCCTCCAAGGCAGGCTCCGCGACTCGGACTGCCGCTCATGTCGAACGTTAGGTCCGCTTTTCGGCGCGCGTGACTTCCGCAATGGGTCGGAAGCGGACGATTATCTCGCTGTTTCGGAGGCACGGAGGCGAAGGCCAAGCCATATCAAGACTAAAAGCAAGTTGTATCAGCGTGCACTTTCTTGTGCCAGCTTCACGGCAAGCGCCATTTCAAGCGCCGCGTAGTCCACGGGCTTCACCAAATGCAGGTCGAATCCTGCTTCATGTGTGCGCCGCTGATCCCGCTCCTGTCCGTAACCCGTCAGCGCAATTAAATAAGCGTTCTTCAATCTTGGGTCCGCCCGCAGGGTGCGAGCCACCGTGTAGCCGTCCAGACCGGGCAGCCCGAGGTCGCACAACACAACATCAGGAACGAATGCTTGCGCGGCCATGATCCCCGTCGGGCCGGTGCTTGCCTTTTCAGTCACATGACCCTTCAGGTTAAGCAAAATGCAAAGGCTATCGGCAGCGTCGACGTTGTCTTCGATCACCAGGACGCGCAAGCCGACCTCTACCGGTTGCGACGGCGCATCGGCAGAAGCCCTCGGCGCCTCCACGAGTTCAACCGGAATGCGAATCACAACTTCAGAGCCGTGACCGACGCCTTCGCTGCGCACCACAACGTGTCCGTCGTGTAATTCCACGAGGTGCTTGACGAGCGCCATTCCTAGCCCCAAGCCGCCGCGACTGCGGTCCAGGCTGCGGTCTGCCTGGTTAAAAGCCTGGAACATATGTTGAACGGTCACGGCGTCCATGCCAATGCCCGAGTCTCGAATCTGAATCTCGCAGCCGTCGCCTTTTAGCAGGAGGCGCAAAGACACATACCCGCCGGCATCCGTGAACTTCATCGCGTTGTGCAGCACATTGCCCATAATCTGATTAAGCCGAGTGCCATAGCCATCGACCCAGACGGGCTGACCGGGCACTTCAACATTGAGCCGTAATCCAGAGGCTTCCATTTGCGGCCGATAGTCTTCCGCCACATTGCGGACGATGGCAGCAAGGTCGCACCGTGCTTTAAGAATTTGCAGCTTTCCGCGATTGATACGCGCGACATCGAGCAGGTCATCAATCAGCCGCGCCATGTGACCCGACTGCCGATCGATCATCTGCCGCGCCTGACGCGCAGTCGGCTCGTGTGCGGCGACGACGTTCAGAATCTGCACCGCGTTACGGATCGGTCCGAGCGGATTACGAAGCTCATGGCCGAGCATGGCTATGAAGTCGTCCTTGCGTCGGTCGGCTTCGCGCAAAGCTGCCTCGTAGCGCTGCCTCTCCGATAGATCGTAGAAATGGCAAACGACACCCTTGCGGCCGCCTGGCAAGGTGACCCGTTCTATTTTCCAATCGTAGGACTCGACCTCCGCCGTGTCGGCGCGGCGTTCGGTGGTCGAAGGAGCGTGATAGGACTCACCTGTCGCCAGCGTATGGCGGAACCGGGCGATCGCCTCGCTTGCGAAAGGCTCGGCCCAGATCGCTCGCAAGACTTCCGCGAAGTCACGGCCGATCAATGGGCGGACGTTTTCAAACACCTTCTGCGCGCCTTGGCTCACTTGCACCAGACGGAAGTCAGCGTCGACCGCATACACGCCGAACGGCGAGTTATCCACCAAATGACGAAACGAATCGTGCGACGCCCGCAGCTCTTGTATCAGCCCGCTTGTGCTCGGTCACGTCGCGGCTAATCAGCACGGCGAGAATCTGCCGACCTTTGTCGTCGACCGCCGGCTGGCCGCTGAAGCAGATGGTCCATTCCTGCCCGGTATCGTATCGACGCACGGATAGCTCGACGTTATCGATGGACTCACCTCGCATGATTCGGCTGACTGGCCAGTCATCGAGGGATAGCACTTTGCCCCATTGGTCTTGCAGTTGGAAGATTTTTGGCAGCTCGGGCACGACCTTTTCGAGTTCGCCGACGTTGTCATAGCCCCAGAGGCGCGCTGACGCAGGATTGGCCAACACCATTCGCCCCGCCATATCGAACACGGCAAGGGCGTCGCTCATCGCGTTGTAGATCGCCGCGAGTTGGGCCGTGTGGTGCTCGGGGAGTGCTTTAGGCGCCATTAAATTCAATCTCTAAACGGTATCTGGCCCGTGCGCACGCAAATTCGGATACAGCAATAGTCCGCTTGCAGCACAAGTCCGAGCCGGGGACTCGCTTCCCAGGCTCCTGCCATATCGACGAATCGTGCTGACCCGGCTTCTAGTTGTCGTGCGAGTTTATATTGCCATTGTGTTTGCTCTTTGCACAAACGTGTACGTGCAAATGCTCGTTTTGATGGTGGCTTCAAGGCGGACGCAACAGATTCGCGGCCAGGCACCAGCGGCTCGCGCGTCTAGCTGGCCGCCAGCGCGTCGCTAGGCGGAAACCCGGCTGGCAGCCGAACAGGCTCCTACTTTGCTTCTGGTTGTGCACTGTCCTAGCGGAAGCAAACTGTGGCCAACGGAGGTGTCCTACGTGTGCTCGTCATTGAAGACAGCGATGACTACTTTGAATTTCTTCAAACATCGTTCCAGACGATCGGGGGCATCGGTATTGTCGGACGTGTCGACAATGCGGAGCGAGCTTTAGAAAGCATTCAGGTCCTACGGCCGGACGTGGTACTTGTCGATGTCTACCTCCGGCGGGGCACCGGGCTAGACGTTATTCGCGCGGTTCGCAGCGAAGCGCAGTTACGCCAACTGAAAATCGTCGCGATGTCGAGCGTCGCCTCGGAAGAAGAATGCGTCTCGGCTGGCGCCGATTGGTTTTTTGATAAGGCCGACGAAGCAGAACGATTGATGACCCAGTTTCAGTTCCTGACAGCGCGTCGCCACTGACGAACTCACGGGCCTTGGCGCTACCACGAACTTACGCACGCACATGGACGCGCACGAGTGGCCGCGTAGACGGCCGTATATCCGGCGAACCAATCGAATTTGCCGTAGAAGAATCCCGCGATCCATTTCTGTCGGCTGAGCAGGGCGCTCGCGAGCGGCGCGCCGGCAATCAAAGAGGCCCGCACAACTTGCGTTGCCGGGCCTCATGCCGAGTTCCAGACTTCCGGTGAAGCGCAGGAGTCCTGCGCGGCGAAATTTGCGGCCTTTAGGGGTCGATGGAGCTTCTTTCGGCAATGATGAGCATCCACCTTCGGCCCGCCACTGTCAAATGCAATTTCATGGCACTACGCTAATGGCTGCCTGCCATCGCTATTGAGCAAGTTCAGAGGCGCGTACTTTGTCCGCTAGTGGCCGATTGCAGACGTACGGGCATTCGAAAATAACAAACGCCGGGGCCCACGCGTCCGGCGAATTAGCGGCCCCATCCGACAGTTGGCGTCTTACACATAACACGATGCACCTAGCGGTGAGACGGCTTACGCGGTAATGAGATTTCGCTTACGGTGGGCCAAGTCGCCGGGACCCGCTGGCACCATTAACGTTCCAGCGAAGGTCTATCCGGCAAGCGGGATGATTGTTCACCTGGTCGAAACTCATGAGGTTTCCTCCAGCATAGATTTCCTGCTCGGCGGTTAGTTGCACTTTCGGTACGCTCAGGTCGATGGGAATTTGAGTGAGCGAAGCGACATTGGAAGAAATAAACAGGGCTGCGAGATCGGCAGCGACGCCTGGCATATGCGGGCAGGGACCACGTGGTACGCCGCTAATGTCTAACGCGTCTAAATAGTCGAAGTGCTCACCCGCATACATCGCCGCATACTTCGTCGGTGATGCGAGGGCCTCCCACAGTCCGTCAAGGTCTTCAAGTGCATTTCTCTTCGTCCACATGTAAAAACTCGGTACGGTGACTGTTCGGAGGAGCTCAAAGTTATCGGGGGGATTCGTATGGTGGCCGCCCCAGCTGACCAAGGCACCAAATTCCGGATGGGCTGCGGCAACCGCCGCTGCCACGAGCGAGCCGTTGGAATGACCTGCCACAGTGATAGATGTGGACCGCTTGTCGACCCAATTTGACTCGCTCCACTCATTGCGAACCCAATCCAGGTCGCGCATTGCGGCTTGCACGGCAGCAGGGGAGGCTTGGATGTTGGGGTTGTGATTGGGCACGACTACAACATAGCCACAACGAGCGAGTGTGCTGGGCAATCGCCACCACCTTCGATGGAAGCCAACGATGGGACGTCCTTGGCCATGCAAAAACAGCATAACCGGCCACCGTACGAGACACAGCTTGAGAATCGGTGGTGCTTTGAACTTGTAGGCCGGGTAGTAGATCATCATGTCGCGCGGCGCTCCGTCTGCCGTAGACAGGTCATGGACCCCCCAGAACACCGGATGTGCGACGTCGGGTATCCACGTGACTGGACCCGACTCGGCAGGATCTGCAGGACACCCCGTAATGCTTTCGAAGAGAGCAGCGCATCCTTGTAGGCTCGCCAGGGCAGGTGCGGCTGCTAAGCCACCCAGCATCCGACGTCGGCGCGTATTACAGATGTGCTGCATTCTTTGGAGTTGCTGCCACGTCACAGCAGGCGACGCTCTACGTAGACCCGCCTTCCATTAGAACTCAGATCGCACCGGTCTGGCCCTCTTACTGCTTGGCAATTCTGACTCGATCCAACTCATGGTGTCGCGCCGCCTTGTTTAGCCTCCACCATGCGACCAACGCTTCGAAGTCGCCGTCGAACCTCGTGCGCTTCAGCTCATCGGTAATCGCGATACACATCATTGCCTGATCCCCGCTGGCGGTTCCGTTGGTGCCGGCGTAGTCGCAAACCCAAAACGCTTTCTCCAGTTCAGAGGTCTTGTCGCGTGTATCCGTGGCCTGACGCGATAGGTCGTCGGCGTGTGCCGGTAGAAAAGCTATTGCTTGGGTCGCGAAAGCCGCGGCCAGTAGAGCTCGCATATCAACACCCCCAGCTAGTAAGAAATCGAGGGTGTCATTGGGACATACGAACTCGCGAGCCGAAACCGACTAGGTCGCAATGGATCTGCCGAATATTCCCAGGAGATAGTGGGACACGTGATAGGGGAAAGGGCGCGGGATGTTTACACCCGATACGTGTTCTAGCCGCCGGGCTTTTGACGTTTAAAGGGCATCGCATGGAAAAGCGAATTGTCGATTCCATCAGGACAAGCTTGCCGCGCGCAAAGCAAGCACACCCAATAGGACCGTAGCCCCAATCCAAGGGCGGAAGCAGCCCGGTTTCGCCGATCCGCGGGACTCTAGCCTCACGACGCGCGCTTAACTGCCGCCGAGAATACGCGCTAGTTCGCGCTTGATACGCCACGGTCCGCTGCATCCAGATACGCGCAGGTTCCGTATGTACGGTTGGTCATACGGATTGCAGAGCCATGTTAAGAAACTGTCTACCTGCTCGCCCCGCAGTAGTTGCGTACGCACTGGTCACGGTTCTCTTAATTGAGACCGCCTGTGCCATGCCGGCCCTGGACGACGACGTTGGGCTTAGGGTGACAGGCGATGCGTGCGCTGAAGGCGTAGTGTCCCGGCTCTACTTCGGGCAAATGACCCCGACCGGCGTAGTGACAGAGGCGCAGTGGCGCGCCTTCATTGTGGAATCAGTCACGCCACGCTTTCCCTCAGGCTTTACCGAGCTGCAGGCCCGGGGGCGCTGGCGCGATGGCCGCGGAACGGTCGTCGACGAAGCCACGCGCATCGTAGAGATCGCACACGACGGCGCGTCAGTTTCCAACGCGCGCGTGCGCGTTGTCGCCGCCGACTACAAAAGCCGTTTCGCACAGCAGTCGGTGCTGATTACTCAATTCGCCTCTTTCCAATGTTTCTGATGACTCCGACACCTTCTATCGCGTCGTATACACGACAGCTAACGGCTGCCGATCTGCCGAAAGTTCTAGAACTGCAGAAAACCGTCACAGCTGCGCTCCCTGCAGGGTACGTCATGCCTAGGACGGAAAGTGAACTTGTCCGCTACATGACTGGCATGCTCGGCGTTGCTTACGGTGTCTTTGAAGGACACACGTTGGTCGCGAGCGCATTGCTTCGCATTCCGAGCGTTACGCATCCTAATGACCCATTAATGCCTTTCCCGATCGTGCCTGAGGAAGATTGGACGCTTCGTGCCGGTGGCTTGGCCAACACGATGGTGTTGCCCGCTACGCGGGGACGCGGATACCAGCGCGTCTTGGTCGAGGCTCGTGTGTCGCATGCGAAATCGGCGGGCATGAGGTGGGTCTACGCCGGCATTCACCTGCGAAATTCAGTCAGCTGGAGCAACTTGATTTCGACCGGAATGGCGATCGTCGGAATGCGTACGGATTTTGGCTATCCACTGATCGGACTGCTGTGCAAGGCTGACGGTCGCCCCCTGGCGTTTGATATGGGTGATCGGATGTTGGTGGAGGAACACGAGACGTCGCAGCATCAGGGAGCGCTAGATGCCGGTTATGTTGGCGTGCAAACGGACTCGAGAGGGTTGGTGCTGTATTGCCGCTTGCGTGCACCAGACGATGCCCGCAGCATGGCGCTGCTGTATCGCAGAACCGCCGCGCCGACCGCGACGCTGATCGATAACCGCACTGCGACCACTGAGGACGACCGGGGGGACCGCACTATTGCTGGCTAAGGTGTGAGGGCTCTGGTCATGTCGTGTAGTGAGATAAGACCATTCTGCCCTCGAAAATGTGGCAAGTGCGAGCCAATACAGACCCCGCTCGGCGGCGCGCCGCCACTGTCACGCTGCAAAGTCCGTTACTGGCCGAAAGCGGTCAACGATAGATGGCAAGCTAACGACCTAAGGCGGATACTGCACCGTAGGGAGAATTTCCGTGACGCGATGTCTTAGCGCTGGTTTACAACGAACGCTAACTCGCCGCCCCTGTTTGTAAATATGGATATTGGGGCATCGATCAGATCCCCGTTAGCGTCGAATCCGATCTGACCGGTTACTCCCGTCAGGGTGACTCTTCGCATCGCCCGTATCACTTTCTCGCGATCGGTGGTTCCCGCTGAAGCTATCGCGTGCGCAATCGCCTGAAGGGCGTCGTGTGCGTACGGCGCGTAGACGGTTGGATCTGTGCCGTAGCGCTTCTTAAACCGCACTGCGAACTCACTTCCTTTCGGTAATGTCGATAACTCGATATCACCATTGGAGCAATACATCGGATTGGCGGCACTTTCTTTCGCAGCCGTGATGAACTGCTTGCTGCATGCGCCGTCACCCAACAGCAAATGTGTCTTGATGCCCAGTCCGTGCAACGCTGATGAAATCTGCGCCGCATGCAAGTCCATGCCGCCAAAGTACACAGCGTCCGGACCAATTGCCTTAATCATTGCAAGGGCCTGATCGATGTTCGGTACGGCTTCCGGTATCGCGCCCTGAAAAAGAACACGTACGCCGAGCAAGTCAGCGGCGTTAGCAAACGCCGACGTCAAAATGTCGCCATAGGTGGTGTCATCCGTGAGGACGGCGACTGTTTTGATACCCAGTGTGCGTGCTGCGTAAAAGGCCATTACCTCGGCCTGACGCCGGTCGTTCGCAACGACTCTGAAAGCGGTATCAAGCTTGAGCGCCGTATAAAGCGGATTGCTTGATGAAGGTGATATCTGCACGACACGCCCGGCTCCGTAGAGATGTGCAGCTGGAATTGAGCAACCAGAGTTCAGATGTCCTACGACGGCTACGGCGCCATCGCTAATCAAGCGTTGTGCAACCTCAACGGCTGTCCTCGGATCGGCTTTGTCATCCGCGACGATCAATTCCAACTTGATGCGGCGAGTGCCAACGCGGACGCCGCCGGAGGCGTTGATATCGTCGACCGCCATCTTTGCGCCCTGGACGATTCCTTGGCCTAGATGCTCGATGTCGCCGGATAGTGGAGCAGCAACACCGATCCGCAGTGTCTGTGCAAGCGCCAACGCGCTCGTACAGGCGAGTACCAGCAGCATGGCGAGCCGAGACGCGCAACGAAGCGAAATGGCGGTCATTTCCGCTTTGTGTGCACTATTGCGCCACATTGGTTGCCTCATCTCACCTCTCCATTGCAGGCACACATATTCATAGGGCCGCACGTCTGCGTTGCGCGCTAAGTCTCGCATCGCATGCTTCGCCCGCCATGCGTAGCAGCAGCGTTACTCAGTAACCTGCGTGGTGAGAACCAGCCGCATAAGTGCAGCGAACCGAGGCAGGGACGAGCGATTCAAGTGCCCCGATTGTCAACGGTTAGCCATGCGATCTAATGAACCTTCCGTTCGGCGGTTAACACGGTGCGCTGGTGTCCGTCGGCGACCATGGCATCACCGGTCGCTAGGAAGTCGATGAATCCGCCAATCGATAGACTGACGGACAGCGCCGCGACCGCGAATACGAGTCGAAGGATCGGCGCCGTGTGGCTGAACTCGTGTTTCATAAGAATCTCCTTTGAGTTAGCGTCGATGTCGAAAAGTATTTGGACACGACGGACGCATCGTCAGCCTGAGAGGCGCTTCACGTCCTTGAGCCGGCCTTAAACGTTCTGAAACGACGCGATTCGATTGGCGTAGATTCGTCGCCGCCTCAACCAGCTAACGTCCACTTCTTGACACCCGCCTTTTCGTTTGGTCGCTTTGAGCTACGTCCCGCAAGCCGCGAGCTGCTAGAGGACGGTCGACCGGTGGCGCTCGGTGCGCGGGCCTTCGACGTGTTGCAGGTTTTAATCGAACACCGCGAAGGGGCTCGTTACCAAGGACGAGTTGCTTGATCTTGCCTGGCCTGGCGTAGTGGTCGAAGAAAACAACCTGCAGGTTCAGATCAGCACGCTGCGGAAGATTCTCGGTCCGCTGGCAATCGCAACGATTCCCGGGCGCGGCTATCGTTTTACCGCTGATGAGGGATCAACTGCGGAAACAGCGCGTGTCGCTACGCCTGACTTGCCGCGAAGCCACAGCGAACCGCCAGTACCTCATGACGCACTGTATGGTCGCCATGAAGACATACGGGTTGTGGGCAGCTTGCTGCGCAGCCATACCCACGTGTCGATCGTCGGCGCCGGCGGCATCGGTAAGACGCGACTCGCATTGGCAGTCGCCGACGCGCAACGTGAGCAGTTTCGCGACGGTGTGTTGTGGGTAGAGCTGGCGGCGTTAAGCGATGGCTCACTGGTTGTCGGAGCGATCGCGCAAGCACTCAACATACAGGCAACAGGTGAGCGCCCCGTCCTTGAAACCGTCGCCGCGCTGCTGCGTAAGCAGCAGTCGCTCCTGGTTCTCGATAACTGCGAGCACCTGCAAGACGCCGTGGTTGAGTGCGTTCAAGCCTTGTTACACAATGCAGCGGCGCTGCACATACTGGTGACTAGTCAGGAGGCGCTGCACACACCGCACGAGCAGGTTTATCGATTGGGCGGTCTTGCCATAGACAGCACGGACGCGAATCCGGCTGCGGCAGTTGAGCTGTTCATCGCGCGAGCAAAAGCCGCGGACCCGCGTCTGTCGCTAAACGCAGCGGCTATTGCAACGAGCGCCGACATCTGCCGCCAGCTCGACGGCATACCACTTGCGATCGAGTTGGCGGCGGCACGTGTGCGCTTGCTTGGTATCGAAGGCTTGAGGGCGCGCCTTGACGAGCGCTTTAACGTTCTTACCGGCGGCACACGTGCAGTTCTGCGCCATCAAACACTGCGCGCTGCACTCGAATGGAGTCACAGCTTGCTTACGCGGGACGAGCAGACCTTGTTCCGCCGGCTCGGCGTATTCGTCGGTGGTTTCACGCTCGAGCTCGCGCAGGATGTGGCGGCCGACGACCGGATCGATCGCTGGACGGTGCTCGATCTGCTCGGTCATCTGGTCGACAAATCGCTAGTGGTCGCCGACGGCGACGAATTGCCGCGCTACCGCCTGCTCGAAACAATGCGCGCGCTTGCGCTGGAAAAGCTCGCGTCGGCACAAGAGAGTTCAACGCTGTTGCGACGCCACGCAGAAGCGATGCTTGCGCTTGTTTGGCCGCTCGATGACAAGTGGTCATCGTCCACTCCCAGAGCCGAGGTGACCCGACACAGCGCAGAACTTGACAATCTGCGGGCTGCGTTCGACTGGGCCGACTCGTCGGCAAGCGACCGCAAGCTCGCTTGCGCGTTGATCAGCAGCAGTGCACGCATCTGGATCGACCGTGCGATGTTGAACGAGGGCATCGAGCGCGCGTTGCGGCTGCAGCCGTTACCAGACGGACTGGAACTCGAGATTGAAGCCCGCTATTACTCGCTGCTTGGGAAATTGGGCTACTTGTCCGTTCGGCGCGAGTGCTTCGATGCGGCGCTGCGCGCGGCGGAGCTATACAGTCGACTAGGCAATACATCGCGGCGCGCCGACGCGCTCATTTTTGCGGCGTTGATCGGCTTGAGGCTCGGCCAAGCGCAACAGAGCGCCGATGCCATCGCCGAAGCTGAAACACTGATCGGTCCGCACGGGCCGCCGCAACAAGCTGCATCATTGGCGGTGGCCAAGTCTGATCAGCACATGTCGCTCGGCCAGTATGAACAAGCGGCGGAAAGTGCTCGCCAGCAAGCGACGTTCAGCCGCCAGAGTGGTGATGAGGTCGGTGTTCATCTCGCGTTAATCCATGCGGCATGGTGTGGGTGCGGACTCGGTCGCTACGACTCGGCCATTGCGCAGCTGCGGACAGGCCTCGAAGCGCTAAAAAAGGCCAAATCTTTGGTTGTCGATCACGCGTACGGTTATCTTGCCAGCGCTCACGCTCTGCGTGGCGATCGTGGCGAAGCGCTGGAGTGCGGCCGTATGGCGGTTGCTCATATGCAGCGCACGTCAAACTTGGCCGGGCTTTCGCTGTTCATGGCGTTGGTTCACGCGCGCCACGGCGCCGAAAGTCGAGCCGCCAACCTCATCGGCTATGTCGATGCCGAATGCCGCCACACCGGCCGAGTTCTTTGGCCGCTATATACGCAGGTTCGCGACGAGGTCCTGATGCGAGCACGCGATGCACTCGGATCAACTGAAGTCGACCGTCAAAAGGCCGCGGGTGCGAGGTTGACCGACGAGCAGGTGATCGAAACAATGCTCGACGCAACATAAGCCGGATCAATTACTCGTCGCTGCGCTGGTCGACCGCCACTCACCCGAGCGTTGAAGCCCGCGTTGGTATTTGTCGCGTCCGCTTTTGGAAGCCTCAGACGGCGGCTAAGGGTCGTTAGCTGTCAGCAGCGTTGGTTTGCTTACGGTCAAAAGGGGACTTTAAGAGAACGCTGTCTAGCGTACCTTCTCAGACATGTTTCTCATTGAAGCTTCCGCCGCCAGCGTCCTGAGGCAAGTGCCAACGCGGCCTCCATCGCTGCCTTCGTGACGAGCGGGTCCGACGCTAAGAGCGACTTACCCGCTTGCGAGGACGTGAGCTATGAGTTGACTGGACGGTTCGTTGTCTTGCCTGCCGCGGTCGCGCGAGTGTCAACTCGCTGTCTCGCTTAACTTCGCTTCGAAGCCAGGCGACGAACGCCCGCGTCGCATCGCTGGCTATCGTGTTGGGTCTGGTCACAATGTAGAAGCTTCCCAAGTTCGCCGCCAAGTCAGAGCTGAAAGGTGCGCATAGCGTTCCGGCTGCCAGATGCCGTGCGAGATGCGGCCGCGCGCCCATCGCGATCCCCGCGCCATCGATTGCTGCCGGGATGACGTGGTCGTACTGCGAGAAGCGCAGCGTACTTACGGGCTTTACCGCAGCGATCTTCATCGCGCTGAACCAGACGTCCCACTCCGACCACGGACGTCCGTCGAGCATCCTCTCGACTTCGAGCCTCACATGATTTGCAAGATCGGCAGGGCATTTGAGCGGACGTGCAACATTGTTTACGAGTGTGGGTGAGCACACTGGAAAGATGTCGCTGTCGAACAGCCGCTCGCCATTTGGTATATCTGACCCCTTAAGCACGATACGGATTCCGATATCGAGCTGCTCTCGCTCGAGGTCAAGCTTGTCGTTGCTCGCGACCATTCGCACGCTGATGTCGGGATGCAGGCGATTAAACCCTGGCAGCTTTGGCGCCAACCAAAGTGAGGCGAGTGCCGTGGTGGTGGTGACTGCCACGGTCTGGCCAGACGCGGCAATTCGTTGTGCAGCCGCATCGAGCAACGCGAGCGCCTCGTCCGTCGCGCGATAGAGCTCTTCGCCAGCGTGGGTCAATTGAAGGGCGCGGTGAACGCGGCGAAAGAGCGGCTTGCCAATTTGCTCTTCGAGCGTTTTGATCTCGCGGCTGATCGCTGATTGCGTCACAAACAGGTCCTGCGCCGCGCGAGTAAAGCTTAGATGGCGCGCCGCAGAGCGGAACCCACGCAGCAAATCAAGCGACAGACGAGGTTCCCGTTTTCGATTCATTCGTTCAGCTCATGCCTGCGATGAAAAAGCATCGTTTGAGTTGTATGGCAAGCGGCGCGAACAATGCGCTCAGATTAGATCATCGATGCGTCCACATGGGGTGGGCTTGCAGAGATGGTCGAGGGAGACGAGATGAAAAACGACTCGAGTGTTCGCCGGACGATGCAGCTAGTAGCCGCAACAACAGCGCTGTGGCTGGCCACTACAGGGGCCTTAGCAGCGGAGGTACCGGTCGTCAGCGTCGCAGTCTTTGCCGACCATTACGTTCTGGGTGGACGGTACATCGATGATCTCGATAGGCTTGAAGATGCAGTTGCAGAGATGCGCCCGCGTGGAGTGCGGCTTGAAGCGTGCGGCGAAGGCGCCTCGCGCGCACTGCGCGCCGCCACCCACCGTTTTCGCAACTTCTATCTGGATCTGCGTACAGCCGGAATCGATGACACAGCTTGCCAGCCCGCAACCATCGCTCGCGCCGTGCCGGTCAGTCAACGCTTTGGGCAACGGCCGTTTGGCATTTATGACGAGGCCGTCGACCGCTGGTGGAGCACGTTGAGCATGCCCTGATGCGATGCTCGCAACATTGCCTTGGAGAGCTCACGCCCTACAAGCGCGGCTCCCTTAAACCTTAGGTGGCTGCTTCGCAGTGTTGTTCGACGTCCGCTATTCGGCGACCCGAATGTCTGCTAGGGGTCGTTAGCCCGTCAGCAGCGTTGGTCCGCTTACTCCCAAGTAACGGACGACCGGAGTTAACGTGCAGCTTTCACGCGCGCCAACTCGGCCTCAAGTTCAGTAACGCGTCCCTGCAGACTACTCATGCGCCCGTTAAGTGCCCCCACGTTGAGGAAAACCTCCTGCTCCGCCGGCGCGCTTAACAGCCCCGCATAGCCAAGCCAACTCGGTTCGTAGACCTTGACGTCCTTGAAGCCGAGGTCGCGCAATACGGTTGCAGTCAGCGAGGCGCGAACACCGCTCTGGCAATAGACCACGACTTCCTTGTTCGGGTCGAGCCCCGCGTACATCTTCTGCAGTTCATCGGGCGCTTTCAGCGACATGCCATCGCGTGTTTTCACCTCTTTGCTAGCGAGCTTGACGGCGGCTTGCGGATCAACCCAATTCTGTTCGTATGGCACGTTGACAGCCTTCGGGATGTGGCCACCGCGTATGGCCCGAATGTCATCACCCGTAAATTCTTTTTGCGTGCGGGTGTCGACAATTTGCGTTCGACCTTCCTTCACGCGTGCCATCATGTTGTCATTCCAGAGCAGTACGCCTGGCGTTGGGGTCAGTGTTAGCGCCACAGGAGCTAACGTGGTGATGTCCTGGCTTATGGAGTTACCCGCTGTCTGCCAAGCGTCGAGGCCGCCGTGATAAACCTTACCGGACTTGTTCCCAAAGTGGCGCATACCGCTAAGTGCGTAGTACGCGTTGGCATCACCATTGCGACTGTAGACGATGACTTCCTTGTTCTGCAGATCGATCCCAGCCCGGCCGAGGATCGCTTGCATTTGTTCGACCGGTAGCCAGTCTTCCCGATTGGGGTCACGCAACACGCTAGTAACGTCGCCGACATTCACAGCGCCCGGTATATGTCCCGCTTTGTAGGACGGCGCGTCGCGCACGTCCCAGATGATGGCACCGCGTGTCAATGCGTTTGTCACGTAGGCCGTGTCTACGATGTCCGCGGCTTGCGCAAGAGGGGAGAGCAACAGCAAAGTCAGCCAAGTGGCCAAGCCTCGCGAGGTCAATTTCAAAAGCGATTCGTCTCGCCTGTTGGTATTCATACCCTTCCTCCCTAACGTGCATTCGCAGGCCATGGTAGGCCTATCGCCACAAGAAGTACTGAACAATTTCCACATCCCACATACAAAGCCGAACATGCCTTCATTCGCCATAACTACCAATGTTCCGGCTCGGGTTCGCCAGCAGCAAGGCGACGGCGAGGTTCGCGCGTGACCGTTTGTTTGCGAACGCACAGACAGCGCGCTATAAGTGGCGCACGATCCATGCGCGACGCCGGGACCGGCGTTTTGTGCGTGGCGTCGCAAGTGCGCTGGCGCGAGGCAATTCCCACGTGCCGTAGCCGCAACGAACAGGAGATTCAACGTGCAACAAAACATCGCAAGTAAGTTCGGCCGATCGAGGTTTGTTTTGCAGCGCCGATCAGGCGTTTTCGCAACGGCGCTGCTGACCACGGCTCTGGCTGGCGGTTGTGCACATCTCGGCGGCGCCACGCTGACGCCGACGGCGGCTAACCCTAGTCCGTGGGCTTCGCCCACCGCGACGATGCGCTGGAATGAGTACGCGGTCGATCTCATCGCACGTAACCAGTCCGGGCAGCTCGGCTCGCAGCGCACTCTCGCGTACCTTAACCTCGCCATCAACAACGCGATCGTCGCCGCGCAGAAGCAGGGCGGCAAGCCGGGCGGCGCCGCCTCGGGCGCAGCCGCAACGGTGCTCGCCTTTGCGTTCCCGAAGGACGAAGCGGCAATCAATGCGCGACTCGCGGGCGAAACCGCCTCGCTGGGTGTGGCGAACCGGGCCGACTTCGCGGCCGGCGTCAACATCGGCCGCATCGCCGCCACCGAAGTGATCGCTAGTGCGAAGAGCGACCGCTTCGGCGTGGAGTGGACGGGAACGGTGCCGACCGGCGCCGACAAGTGGGCGAGCCAGCTCAAGCCGGCGCGTCCGCCGCTGGCGCCGGCGCTTGGAGGGATGCGACCGTTTTACCTGAGCTCGGGCTCCGAGTTCCGCACCGCCCCGCCGGCCGTAGATTCGCCGCAGTTCCGGGCCGCGCTGGCCGAGGTGCGCACGACTGCCGACAACCGCAGTGAAGAGCAGATGCGTATCGCGCAGTACTGGGAGAACCTGCAGGGCGGATTCGCGGCCGGCATGTGGAACGAGCACGCACGCGGTGCGATCTCTGCCCGCGGCTTGAGCGAGGCAGAGTCCGCGCGCACTCTCGCTATGCTGCACATGGCGATCCTTGACGTGGTGATCGCGAGCCACGACACCAAGTACACCACATGGGTGCCGCGGCCCGCGCAGCTCGATCCGGCGATCACGATGACCATTGGCCTGCCGAATCACCCGTCTTTCCCGAGCAACGGCGCGGCCATTAACACGGTGGCCGGTGTGATCCTTGATACGCAGTTCCCGGAACAGGGCGGCCGCTTCTCAGCGATGGCCAAGCAGGGCAGCGACTCGCGCTACTTTTCGGGCATTCACTACCGCTTCGATGTCGAAGCCGGCGAAGTCATCGGCCGCAAAGTCGCCGAGCGCGCGCTGAAAACCGGGGTGCCCGCGGACAAGGCGTTCGTGCCGCTCGGCAAGTAAACGACCGCGGGTCTGGCGTTGCCGTACGCATGAATTCTCCCGCGGAGCGGCATCAGCCTCGATTCGCCGGTGTCGCTGGACTATCACAAAAAAGCTGCCAATCAACGGCAAGATCGATGAGGTCCGCGTCCCAGTGAGGCGAGGGGAAGTGGCAGCGAGCCGCTTAGTTAGCAACTCGTGATCTGTCGCTCGCGAGCAACGCCGACGTCCGCAATGGGTCGTCAGCGGCCGAGTAGAACATTGCAGTGTCCACGGTTCGCAGCAGGCTCATTGATGAACGGCTCACTCTTAATTTGCGCGTAAGCGATTTGCGACCAACGATCTGATCGTCTATCGTGAGCCTCACGTTGGGGGTACTGCATCGGTCGATGCGGTTGAGACAGTCCCCGGAACCTGATGCGGTTAAGACCGCCGGAGGAAAACGATGAGCGCCAATCCGAAATTCCTGGCCGCGACGGCGCAGGTTGATCAGGCGGCGATCCAGCCGCTGCCCAAATCCCGCAAGATCTATATGGAAGGGTCGCACGATCTCCGCGTGCCGATGCGTGAGATCACGCAAAGCGAGACGTCGGCTTCGTTCGGCGCCGAGCCGAATCCGGCGATCTTCGTTTACGACACGTCCGGTCCGTACACCGATCCGACGGTAAAGATCGACATCCGCTCAGGCCTCGCGCCGGTGCGCGCGGGATGGATCACAGAGCGCGCTGATACCGAAGAACTCGCCGGGCCGACGTCGCGCTTCGGCGTCGATCGATTGAACGATCCGAAGCTCGCCGAGCTGCGCTTCAACCTGCATCGGCATCCGCGTCGAGGGCAATGGCGGTGCGAACGTCACGCAGATGCATTACGCGCGTCGTGGCATCGTGACTCCGGAGATGGAGTTCATCGCGATCCGTGAGAACCAGCGGCTCGACGGGCAGCCGGCGGTTGTGCTGCGCCAGCATCCGGGCCAGTCGTTCGGCGCACAGCTGCCGCAAGTCATCACGCCCGAGTTCGTCCGCGACGAAGTCGCGCGCGGCCGCGCGATCATTCCTGCCAACATCAATCATCCGGAAACCGAGCCGATGATCATCGGCCGCAATTTTCTGGTGAAGATCAACGCAAACATCGGCAATTCCGCGGTCACGTCCTCGATCGGCGAGGAAGTCGAGAAGATGACATGGGCGATTCGCTGGGGCGCGGACACGGTGATGGACCTGTCGACCGGCAAGCACATTCACGAGACGCGCGAGTGGATCCTGCGCAACTCGCCGGTGCCGATCGGCACCGTGCCGATCTATCAGGCGCTCGAGAAAGTCGACGGCAAGGCAGAAGAGCTGACGTGGGAGATCTTTCGCGACACGCTGATCGAGCAGGCAGAGCAGGGCGTCGATTACTTCACGATTCACGCCGGCGTTCGGTTGCCGTTCATCCCGATGACCGCGAAGCGCATGACCGGCATCGTGTCGCGCGGCGGATCGATCATGGCCAAGTGGTGCCTTGCGCATCACCGCGAATCGTTTCTGTACGAGCGGTTCGAGGACATCTGCGAGATCATGAAGGCGTACGACGTGTCGTTCTCGCTCGGCGACGGCCTTCGTCCCGGCTCGATTCACGATGCGAACGACGAAGCGCAGATGGCTGAGCTGGCGACGCTCGGCGAGCTGACGACGATCGCTTGGAAACACGATGTGCAGACGATGATCGAAGGCCCGGGCCATGTGCCGATGCACCTGATCAAGCACAACATGGACGAGCAGCTGCGGCTGTGCCACGAAGCGCCCTTCTACACGTTGGGCCCATTGACGACAGATATCGCGCCGGGCTACGACCACATCACCAGCGCGATCGGCGCGGCGATGATTGGCTGGTACGGCACCGCGATGCTGTGCTACGTGACGCCGAAGGAGCATCTCGGCTTGCCGAACAAGAAGGACGTCAAGGACGGGATCATCGCGTACAAGATCGCCGCGCACGCCGCCGATTTAGCGAAAGGTCATCCGGGCGCGCAGATGCGCGACAACGCGCTGTCAAAGGCGCGCTTCGAATTCCGCTGGGAAGACCAGTTCAACCTCGGCTTTGATCCCGATACCGCGAAGGATTTTCACGACGAGACGCTGCCGAAGGATTCGATGAAGACGGCGCACTTCTGCTCGATGTGCGGTCCGCACTTCTGCTCGATGAAGATTACGCAGGACGTGCGCGAGTATGCGCAGAAGCAGGGCGTCAGTGCGGAGGCGGCGCTCGCCCGCGGCATGAAGGAGAAAGCGATCGAGTTCGTGGCAACAGGCGGCGACATCTATCGCAAGGCATAGGTGCGCGCCGCAGCGCCACGTTTGGTAGTAAGAGTTTCCACTCGTGATCGGAGGAAACCATGCGACATGACCTGCGTTTCACCCTGTACGTCGCCGCACTGGCAACGCTTGCCACGCCCGCCGCCGCGCAGCTTCCCGTTAACGACGAGCCGCTGACAGGCAAGTGGGCCCCGAGCGAGTGGGGCGCTGACGACAAGATCGGCGCCGTCAATCGCACCACGCCGGAACTGGTGATGAAGGCCGTCGGTCTCGTCAAGAGAGGAAAGACCGCCACGCTCGGCAAGGTCTACGCGTCCGATGCGCCCGCGTTCGGTGCGCGCAGCTGGCGGCTCTTTATTCCGGGCCGGCCCACCGGCGGACCGTTCGGACCGCAGCAGCTCGTCTACAACGACGATGTCGTCACCACCGAGCTCGGCCAGATCGGCACGCAGTTCGACGGCCCCGGACACATCGGCGTCATCACGTCGAAGGGCCGCTACTACTACAACGGCCGCTTCGATCACGACCCGGGCATCGGATCCGGAGGGATGGGCCCGTTGGGCGTCGAACATGTCGCGCAGAAGGGCTTCGTCTGCCGCGGCGTGCTGCTCGACGCGGTGGCGCTGCGCGGCGGCGTGCTGCCGGTGCCGAAGGAGAACAGCGCCAGCGATCCCGGCATCGTCACCGCGAAGGATGTGGAGGCGATGATCAAGCGCCAGGGCATCGCGCCGATCGGCACCGGCGACTGCGTGTTTCTCTACACCGGCCACGGCGATCTGTGGCATCCGCGCGACTGGGACAAGTTCGACACCGCCGAGAAGGCGAAGCGCGTTGCGCAGTTCAACGCGGGTGAACCTGGCTTCGGCATCTCTGCCTGCGAGTACCTCGCTGAGCGCAAAGTGATCCTGACCGGCGCGGACAACTGGGGGACCGAGGCCGTCGGCAAAGGCTTCGGCGGCGAGTCGCCGCAGCCCTTCGAATGTCACGTCAAGCTGCAGACCAAGCGCGGCATCTGGAACCTGGAAAACCTCGACCTGTCGCAATTAGTCGCCGACAAGGTCTACGAGTTTCTGTTCGTTTGGTCGCCGCTGAAGATGAAGGGTGCGACCGGGTCGCCGGGCAATCCGATGGCTCTGTACTAGGTCGCCGGCAGCGATCGGTGCGTGAAGCCGGCAGTCGCGCTCGCGCAGTGAGCGACCGCCGCGACACCGGTCTGGTGTAGCAAGGAAAAATTGGGCGGCTTGACCCGTCGCGCTGCGCCTGCGTTGCACGCCGTGCAAGCGAAGTGTTGAACCGCACTTGCTACGTACAATCTTCGAGTTCTAGTCCTAACTCTTAGGTTGTCCTTGAAAGTTCGCACCTGGGTCATTGGCGGAGTTCTACTGGCAGCAACTGCAACCGGCTCCTGGTGGTGGTCGACCCGTCAAAGTGACGCGCCGACTTACCGCACGGCGAAGGTCGAACGCGGGCCCATCACTGCAACGGTGTCATCTACTGGCACGTTGAATCCTGTGACGTCGGTGCAGGTGGGCACGCAGGTATCAGGCCAGATTCAGCAGCTCTTCGTTGACTTCAATTCGCCGGTAAAAAAAGGCGAACTGATCGCGCGCATCGACCCCGAAACGTTTACGTATCGCCTGCGGCAAGCAGAAGCGGATCTCGAATCGGCGCGCTCGAGCGTGGGGCGAGCACAGGTCGCACAGGTCATCGCCGATCGTGATTTGAAGCGCACGAAGGAACTTGTGTCGCGCAACTTCGTGTCGCCCGCCGAGCTCGATCGCGCGCAATCGACGTTCGATCTGGCCGCCGCCGAAGTCCGTACCGCACAGGCCGTCGTACAGCAGCGTGCCGCGCAGGTCGCGACAGCGCGGGTGGATCTGTCACGCACCGAGATTCGTGCGCCGGTCGATGGCGTCGTCATCAAGCGCAGTGTCGATGTCGGCCAAACAGTCGCCGCGAGCTTGCAGGCACCTGAGTTGTTCGTAATCGCCAAGGATTTGCGCGACATGCAGGTCGACACGTCGATCGATGAGGCCGACGTCGGGCGTGTCAAGCCTGGGCAACGCGCCACGTTTACGGTCGATGCATTCCCGGGACGTCAGTTCGCGGGCGAAGTGCGAAGCGTGCGCAAGGCAGCTCAGAACGTACAGAACGTCGTCACCTACATCGCAATCATCTCGGCGAACAACGACCGTGGAGAGTTATTGCCGGGAATGACGGCCAACGTGCGCATCGTCACCGATACGCGCGACGCGGTGCTGAAGGTGCCGAACGCTGCGCTGCGCTTTCGACCGCCCGGCGAAAGTACCGCAGCAAAAGGTGATGCGACAAAGAGCGATGGCGAGGGCAAGGGGATTCAAGGAGCAGACGCAACGGCGAGCAAGAGCGGCGCGGGCGGCGGCCAATTGAATCAATTCCGCGAGCGCATCGTGACCGAGTTGAAGATGGATGCAGAGCAGCAGCAGCGGCTTGATCCGATCTTCGCCGAGATGCGGAACAAGTTCATGGGCCTGCGAGATTTGCCGGAAGAAGCACGCGCCCGACAGAGCGCCGCGATCCGGTCCGACATGCGAGCCCGTGTCGAAGAAATCTTGAAACCCGAGCAGAAGGCGCGTTACGCCGAAATCGTCACCGAGCAGGGTGGCCGAGCGGGCGCTGGTCAGGTAACGCGCGGCCGCATCTATCTCTTGGAAGGTGAAAAGCCAAAAGCGATAGACGTTCGTGTCGGTCTATCCGACGGAGCGATGAGTGAAGTCGCCGGCGATGGCGTCGTCGAAGGCGCCGACGTCATCATCGGGCTGCAAGGCGGGGCAGCGTCCAATGCACCCGCACAGAAAGGCAGCCCGCCGAGAATGTTCTTCTGATGGCTGACCCGCTGATTCGAGTTGTCGGTCTGACCAAAGACTATGTGCTCGGCGACAACGTCGTGCATGCGCTTGCTGGCGTTTCGCTGGACATCGCTGCAGCCGACTTTGTCGCGGTGATGGGGCCATCGGGTTCCGGCAAATCGACGTTCATGAACATGGTCGGCTGTCTGGACCGCCCGACTTCGGGCAATTACTGGCTGGCCGGCGAGGATGTGGCTCGAATGAATGCCGATGACCTGGCGGCGGTGCGCAACCGGCGCATCGGCTTCGTATTCCAGCAGTTCAATTTACTGGCGCGCACCAGCGCGCTAGAGAACGTCGAGCTGCCGCTGATGTACGCCAACGTATCAGCCAGCGACCGGCATGCGCGCGCATTGGAGAAATTGAAGCAGGTTGGGCTGGGCGAGCGCGCCGATCATCAGCCGTCGCAGCTATCGGGCGGGCAGCAGCAGCGCGTGGCAATCGCGCGCGCGTTGGTGAACAATCCCGCGCTGATTCTTGCTGACGAGCCCACAGGTGCGCTCGACTCGCGCACCAGTGTCGAAATCATGGCGTTGCTTCAGCAGCTGAATGCCGGCGGCATGACGATCGTTCTGGTGACGCATGAGCATGACGTGGCAGCGTTCGCGTCGCGCGAAGTTCACTTTCGGGACGGCAAGGTCGTCAGCGATCAGCGACAGACGCCGCGCTCGGCACGGGATTCTCTGGCTGAGCTCGACGCGGGAGTGGCCGCATGAACGCGTTGATGGTGCTGCGTGTCGCGCTGAAAGCATTGCGTGTCAACAAGCTGCGATCGAGCTTGACAATGCTCGGCATGATCATCGGCGTGGCCGCCGTGATCGCAATGCTGGCGATCGGTGGTGGTGCGCAGGAGCGAGTGCGCGAACAACTGAAGAATCTTGGCTCAAACCTGATGCTGATCTTGCCGGGCTCGACGACCACGAGCGGGGTTCGGCTCGGTGTCGGTGCGGCTCAAGTATTGACCGAGGAAGACGCGCAGGCGATTGCGATCGAGGTGGAAGGCGTTGTGGTTGCTGCGCCGACACTGCGTGGGTCCGGGCAGGTGTCGGCTGGCAACGCTAATTGGGCGACGCAATATTACGGCACCACCAATGATTACTTGATCGCGCGCGACTGGCCGTTGGCGTCGGGGCGCTTGTTCGAGCCCGCAGAGTTGTCGGGGGCAGGGAAGGTGGCGCTGGTCGGACAGACCACTGCGCGACAACTATTCGGTGACCTGGATCCCATTGACCAAATTATTCGTGTCCGCAAGGTTCCGTTGACGATCATCGGAGTGCTCGATCGCAAGGGCCAAAATTCGTTGGGGCAGGATCAGGACGACATCGTGCTGATGCCGCTGGCGACCGCGCGTAACCGCGTGCTAGGGCAAACACAGGGGCGGCAGCGGCGCGTTAACACGATCTCGGTCAAAACCGCGGATCGCGCTGACATGAAAGCCGTAGAAGAGCGCATTCGCGAGCTGTTACGGCAGCGTATGAAGGTGCAGCCGGGCGCCGAGGAGCCATTCACGATTCGTAATCTGACCGAGATTCTGCAGGCACAGGAACAGGCGAGCCGCGTTTTGACCCTGCTGCTCGGCGCGGTCGCGTCGGTGAGCCTGCTGGTTGGCGGCATCGGCATCATGAACATCATGCTGGTGAGCGTGACCGAGCGCACGCGGGAAATAGGATTGCGGATGGCCGTTGGTGCGCGCGGCGTGGATATCCTGAAGCAATTCCTGGTTGAAGCGATCACGCTGTCGATGATTGGCGGCGCGCTTGGCATCCTGCTCGGTGTCGGCGCATCGTTTGCAGTCGGTGAGTTCGCCAATTGGCGTACCGAGATCACGGCGTCTGCGATCCTTCTTGCTGTCGGGTTTTCGGGCGCGATCGGCATATTTTTTGGTTTCTATCCGGCCCGCAAAGCGTCGCGACTGCTGCCGATCGAGGCGTTGCGTTACGAATGACGGCTTGAATGCAAAAAGGCGTCTCAGCGGCGTCTTTATTGCGTGCTTGTATTAACGGCGATGCGCGAGCATCGCAGGATGCTTGTCCGCATTGCGCCCCTCGTTGTCCAAAACGTCATCGTTGGGCTCGCGTTCGCACTGGCGGCAGACGTCGCCGCGGCCGGTTCCTGGATGGACGCGTTCAGCGAAATGGATCTGCATCGGCGCCTTTGGATGGCTGCCATTGGCGGATTCAGTCTTGCCGCCGCGTTTGCAATGCTCGCGTTCGAATTGCGGTCGCGCCGGATCTCGATCTCGCTGCGGCGCTTGACCGATCTTGCAGCCACGGTTGATGGGAGGTTGCCGGAAGAAACGCGCCGGCAGCGCATTGCGACCGAACTGACGCGCTTGTCCGACGAGATTTTGTATACGTCGCAGCGCATGGGACGCGAGAGGCGGGAGCTTGCGGGCAAAGCGGCAACATGGGAGGCAATCTTTGCCGCATCCCTCGAAGCCTCGATCGCACTCGACAAGGCGGGTGTCATTACGCATGTGAATCCGGCGGCCGAGCGCCTGCTTCGCTTCACCGCCCAGGAAATCGTCGGCAAGCCTCTCGTCGACGTGATGTTGCCGCCGACTCATCGCTCGCCCGATAACGCGAATTTCGCCAGTGATCTCGGGGGTGGGCGTGCTTCGGGCCGACGCCAGGAACTGGTCGCGCAGCGGCGCGATGGCCGTCAATTTCCGCTCGAAGTGTCGGTAGCCGAATTCAAGAACGGCACTGAAATTGCGTACATCGTCGGTGTGCGCGACATATCGGCGCATCGCCGGTTGCGCGCCGAGCTTGCGCGTGCGCGCGAGATTGCACCCGACGCTTCGGTGAAATCGGCGCCGCGCAGCGGCTACACGCTCGAGGAGATCTGCGGCGAGCCGATCCGGCGCCTGGCGGTGCGTGCGCAGCGCAAAGGCCTGCGCTTCCGGTACGAAGACATGGAGCTGCAAGGGTTGGCGCTGATCGGTAACGCGGCGCGACTGCGGCGCGTGCTTGCCAACCTGATCGACAGCTCGTTGCAGGTTTGCGAGTCGGGCGAGCTGATCGTTCACTTGACGCTGATCCCGCTCGAAAATCAAGAGTTGCGACTTTCGGCGTCGGTCACCGCGACCGGGATGACTGACGAGCAGGCGGCGCTGATGGTGCAACCGTATGTGGTGCAGCCGTATGCCGGTACCGGTCTCAGCGGCGCCGTCACGGATCGACGCATTGAATTTTTCGGAGCGCGCGTAATGGTCTCCCGAGCCGCGGGCGGAGGTGTCACGTTCCAGTTCAACCAGCGTTTCGAAGCGGATCTGTCACGTTTGTCGATCGATCTGTCGTCGACGGCGCCTGCCAGCAAGCCACACGCGAGCGGCGGTGCGACGCGGCCGAAGGCGCCTTCGGTGTCGCAGCCGAACGACCAGGCAGACTTCAAGCGAGCGGCGGTGCGGTTGCGCAAGAACGCGGAGAGAATCAACCTTGGCGCGCTGTGGGCCGAAGCTCACCGGTTAACGGGTGCGTGGCAGCGTCACGCAGCAGCCGGTGACCTGAATGGCGACGCAGGACTGGTCAGCGCGCTTTCGCATGCTGCGCGTGGAGGCGACACGACAAGCGCCATCTTGCTGGCGCGCAAGCTGGCTGATGCACTCGAGCGCGTAGCTGCACATTAGGGCAGTGGATGCACCAAGCTAACATCGCGCCCGATGGAATTGCTAATAATCGTCAAGGCGGCGATCCTGGGAATCGTCGAAGGCTTGACGGAGTTCCTGCCGATCTCTTCGACTGGACATCTGATCGTCGCCAGCTCGCTGTTGAGCTTCACCGGCGAGAAAGTTTCGACGTTCGAAATCGCGATTCAAACCGGTGCGATGTTCGCAGTAATCTGGGAATATCGAGCGAAGCTGTCAGCGACAGTTGTCGGCATCCTTCGCGAGCGGACAGCGCAGCGATTTGCGATCAATGTGGCGATTGCGTTTGCACCCGCCATGGTTTTCGGACTTGCGCTGGGCGGGCTGATCAAGGCGCAGCTTTTTCACCCGGTGCCCGTCGCGGTGGCGTTCGTGGTGGGTGGATTGATCATCCTGTGGGTCGAGCGGCGGCATCACCGCGCGTTCGGCGAGCGCGATCTGGAAGGTTCTCGCGTGTCGAGAGTCGAGTCGGTCGACGACATGTCGCCACTTGACGCGCTGAAAGTCGGGCTCGTGCAATGCGCTGCGCTAATCCCGGGCACCAGTCGCTCGGGCGCAACCATTATCGGCGGCATGCTGTTCGGACTGTCGCGCAAGGCGGCGACCGAGTTCAGCTTCTATCTGGCGATCCCGACACTGATCGGCGCCGGTGTCTATTCGATGTGGAACCAGCGCGGCCTGTTCGTCGGCGCCGATATTCCGGTGTTTACGGTGGGTCTGATCTTCGCGTTCGTCTCCGCATTGATTTGCATTCGCTGGTTGATTCGTTATCTGACGACGCATGACTTCACGATCTTTGCCTGGTACCGAATAGCGTTCGGCGGCGTGATCTTGTTGACTTCGTATCTGGGTTGGGTCGACTGGGCCCGGTGATGGACCAAGCCGACAAGTGGCGCCGAGTCGATCTGACGCTCGCAATTAGCGCGGCTCTGATCGTTGCTTACGGCGTGCTGGTGCTCGACTGGTCGGTGTTTGTGGTGGTCGCGCTCTTCTGGTTTGAGAATGTCGTGATCGGTGTCCTGAACGTTGCGAAGATGCTCGTAAGCGGCGCGCGCCTCGGCAGCTTCGGCCTGATAGCGGCGCTCGCGCTGGCAACCTTCTTTACCGTGCACTACGGCATGTTCACTGTCGGCCACGGCGTGTTCGTCGCGTCGCTATTTGGCAAAGCGGAGCTTGGTGGCTCGCTGAACGGATTGTTTGCTCCGCTCGGCCGAATGCTGGGTTACCTGATGACCGATCGTGATGGCTGGTTTGCCGCAGCCGGTATCGCTGTGCTGCAGGCCGCTGCGTTTTTTCGCTGGTGGACAGCGACGCGCGAACAGCCCGCTGCGCTGCCGGCATTGATGTTCGCGCCATATGGCCGCATCGTCATCCTGCACGTGACTGTCATCGCCGGCGGCTTGCTTGTGGGAATGTTGGGCCAGCCGGTGCTCGGAGCGCTGCTGTTGATCGTGCTAAAGCTGGTGTTCGATGTCGCTTCTGTCGGCAAGGCGAGCACTGGAAAGGGACGATCCCCGCAGCTGTCGGTCCCTCGTTTGATCATTTCCCGGGAAGACGATGCAACCCGCCCGTGACGAAGTGCAGGAGCTGTGTGCATTGCTGCGCTCGCGCTTTCCAATCATCCTGATTGCGTCGCACGAAGAGCCGCGGATTCTCGAGCTGCTTGCGAAGGCGGCAAATCTCGAGAAACAGGTGCTGATGACCTGGAGCATCACGTGCGGCGTCCGCCGTCATGGGCGCGACGAAGCCATCTATCAAACGAACGATCTGCTCGACGTGCTGAAGCATATCGACAAGACCGCGCAAAACGGCATCTACGTACTGTGTGATGCGCATCCCGGGTTCAAGGACCCGATCTCGATGCGGCTGATCCGGGAGATCGCGCTGTCGCACTCCAAGTCAGCACGCACGCTGGTCTTCATCAGCCCGCGCCTCGACGAACTGCCGTCCGAAGTACTTCGTCTGTCGGCCCATTTCCATCCGCAATTGCCGGATCGCGATGCGATTCGCGTCATCGTCAACGACGAGGCGAAGCGCTACGAAAATCAAACCGGTGAGCGGCCGCGCGGAGACAAGCAGGCGTTAGAGATGCTGATCATGCATCTGCTCGGCATGGAACAGGATGACGTACGACGATTAGTGCGGCAGGCGCTGCGGGATGATGGCGCGATCAGCCAGGATGATCTGCGCCGCGTTCTCTCGACCAAGTACGAAGCGCTCGGCGGCGCCGCGTCGCTGGCGTACGAAGAGAGCAAGGTCAAATTCAACGACGTCGGTGGACTGGCTCGGCTGAAGCACTGGATCTCGTTGCGCCGCAAGCCGTTCCTTGATCCAAGTGCTGCGAATGTCGATCGACCGAAGGGCATTGTGTTGCTCGGCGTGCAGGGCGGCGGAAAGAGTCTTGCGGCGCGCGCGGTGGCGGGCGAATGGGGCGTGCCGTTGATGCGGCTCGATTTCGGCGCGCTCTACAACAAGTATTACGGAGAGACCGAGCGCAATCTGCGCAATGCGTTTGCCGCCGCGGAAGCGATGTCACCTTGCGTGCTGTGGGTCGACGAGATCGAAAAGGGAATTTCGGTCGACAGCGGTGATGGGGATGGCGGCGTATCGCGCCGCGTGCTCGGAAGCCTGCTCACCTGGATGTCGGAGCGCACCGAGCCGGTGTTCATCGTTGCGACATCGAACGATATTTCGCAGCTACCTCCGGAGTTGATTCGCAAAGGACGTTTCGACGAAATTTTCTTTGTCGACTTTCCAAGCGACGAGGCGCGCATTCAGATTGCGACCATTCATCTGAAAAAGCGTGGATACGATCCGGCTCAGTTCGACGTTGCGGGTCTCGCCAGGCTGTCCGAGGGATATTCGGGCGCCGAAATCGAACAGGCGATCGTTTCGGCGTCCTTCGAAGCGCGCGCCCGTAACGAAGCATTGCGTCCTGCGGACATTCTCGCAGAGATGGAGCGTACGCGGCCGCTGTCAGTCGTGATGGCCGAGAAGATCGATGAGCTACGCGCGTGGGCCGCCGACCGCGCGGTCTTTGCCGACGACGACCTCAGCGTGTCACGTTCGGCGAGCGAAAACTAGGTCATAAGTTGGGTGACCCAGTCGCTCGCCGCGCGCGTGGAACTTGGTCACCGGGCGCGCACATAGCGGATTTTTCGGAGCCGGCGAGTACTCCCCGTGCAGGTTGAGCAACATGGGTTCTGCGTCAAATACTTGAAGTGCTTGCTGCGCGTAGTGTTCCCAGTCGGTGGCGAAATGCAAGTAGCCGTGCGGCTTCAGCCGGTCCGCGAGCGCTGATACAAACGGCGGCTGTAATAACCGTCGCTTGTGATGACGTTTCTTCGGCCACGGGTCCGGGAAGAAAATATGGATACCGGCCAGCGAACTCGGGGCAACCATGTCGCGCACGACCTCAACCGCGTCGTGATGCACGATGCGGACGTTGGTGAGCCCACGTTCGCCGATCCCTTTGAGTAACGCACCGACGCCAGCGGAAAAGACTTCGACGCCGAGAAAGTTGATGTCTGGCCGCGCTTCGGCGATCGCCACGGTCGTCTCCCCCATGCCGCAGCCGATTTCGAGGATGGTGGGCGCGTCGCGGTCGAAGGTGCCGGCAAGATCGATTCGAGTGGCCGCATACGCAACGCCGAACGTCGGAAGAAGCTGATCGAGCGCCTGCTGCTGCGCTCGCGTGATGCGACCACGCCGCAGCGTGAAGCTGCGAATGTGTGGATGTGCCTGATCGCTGCCGGGAGAGCGCTCGCAATCTTCCGGAGTAGTGCCGACGTTTGCCGGTCGCCGACTGCTCAAGCCGCTTTGCTCGGTGCGATCACGCCGCTGGTCGGTGAGCTCGGGGTCGCGCTGTAGAGTTTTTTTGGCATGCGGCCAGCGAGAAACGCTTCACGACCGGCTTCAACGGCTTTACGCATCGCGCTCGCCATCTTGACCGGGTGCTTTGCATGCGCTACCGCGGTGTTCATCAGTACTCCCGCGCAACCAAGCTCCATCGCAATCGCCGCATCACTGGCGGTGCCAACCCCCGCATCGACAATCACCGGCACCGTCGCCTTATCAAGAATCAGCTGAATGTTCCACGGATTCAGAATTCCCATGCCTGAACCAATCAGCGACGCCAGTGGCATCACCGCAACGCAACCAATCGACTGTAGTGTCTGCGCCTGGATTGGGTCATCGCTGCAATAGACCATGACTTCAAAGCCTTCGCGCACAAGTTGCTCGGCGGCCTTGATCGTTTCGGGCATGTTTGGATACAGCGTGTGCGGATCGCCAAGAACTTCGAGCTTCGTCAGTGCGTGACCATCCAGCAGCTCACGCGCCAGTCGCAGCGTCCGCACCGCATCGTCGGCCGTATAGCAGCCGGCGCTGTTTGGCAACATCGTGTACTTCGACGGAGGCAAAACATCGAGCAGATTCGGCTCGCCGCGCGTTTGGCCGATATTCGTACGGCGGATAGCAACCGTGATGATCTGTGCGCCGCTCGCCTCGACCGCTAATTTGGTCTGATTAAGGTCTTTGTACTTGCCGGTGCCGAGCAGCAACCGCGAACTGAATCTGCGGGCGCCAATGATCAACTCATCGTTCATTAGCCGCCTCCGACTGCGATCACGATCTCGAGTTGATCGCCGCTGTTGAGCTCGGTCGAACCGTGCCGGCTTTTTGGCACGATTTCCCCGTTACGCTCGACCGCAACGCGCTTGCCCGCGGTGTCGAGCTCAGCCAGCAACTGCGCGACGGTGGTTGCGTGCGGTACTTGCCGCATATGTCCATTTACTGCAATCGAGATAGGGGCCATGTTCATCAGTTCAAAGCTTAATGAAAAACGTCGCGAGCAGCGCCGAGGTTGCGTCGAGGAGCGCAGGCGTATAGAGATTACGTTGAGCACCGCAGACGCAAGATCGGGGCGCGAGCAGTTTGCATGAGATTGGAGCGGGTGATGGGGATCGAACCCACGTCTTGAGCTTGGGAAGCTCAGGTCCTGCCATTGAACGACACCCGCATCAAAATCGAAATTTACATCAGGGGTGATGGGGCTGTGAGCGGTTCGTCTAGCGCGAACCACTCATCCCGCAAGCAAGCGCGCGGGACCAACGTCGGCTCCGCCGACGATGTCCGGCGACATGCTCCCAGCATGTCGCTCGTCGAACCCACGTCTTGAGCTTGGGAAGCTCAGGTCCTGCCATTGAACGACACCCGCATCGAAAATCAAGTCAGAACACGAATTTACATCAGGGTTAGCGCGGACGCAGGCCCTGTAAGCATCGGCGGATGGTGGCGACTAAGTTGCCGACTTCAAGCGCGATTGCCTGAAGTCCGGGACGGGAGGGTTGTTCGCCTAGGAGCGCAATCCGACCGGGAAAGCATCTTAACCACGTGGAGATGGGCAATGAGAAAAGCATGGTTGGCAATTCCGGCAATGGCGTTGTGTATGGGCTTTGCGCCCGTCGCATCGGCCCAAGTAGGAGAGGAGATATTCAAGTTCGAAGATTTTTTCAAGATGGCCGACACCAATAAAGACGGCATGATGACCAAGCAGGAATTCATGAATGCCGCGGGCATGCGCTACGACGCAATGATGGCCAAGATGAAGAAAATGCCTGCCGATAAGGGCAAGATGATGATGAAGGGCGACATGATGACTAAAGAGGGCGCCAAGATGTTCATCGACGAGTGGAAGATTTACAGCGGCTCCTAGTACCAAGCGCACTTAGGAAAGGTCCGCCGTTGCGGGCCTTTTTTTTGGGTGCATGCCACCACGCTGACGGTCGGTGAAGTCACACTGCGGCTGACACGTGTCGAATTTGCAATGCTGCGATTGCTGCTGGTTCGCTATGGGCACGCGGTAAGCCGCGAAACAACCGCAAAGTTCATCGGATCTACAGGCAACGGCGGCGGCGGACGAAGTATCGATGCGCTGGTGTCGCGGATCCGCTGTCGACTCAGAGCGGCCGGCATCGAGAACGTCCATATCGAGAGTCAGCGG
>CAWDDF010000012.1:0-120355 GCA_963801035.1 uncultured beta proteobacterium
GGTACCGGCTACTACCTGGTGATCGACTCTTTATCCCCCAAGCTGGGAAACGAGCTGTCCGCGCTCGCCGCGTGAAATAAACCACCTTTGCTGCTGCGGACGTACAGGCAGCGGTGCTCCGAGCGGTGCAGTACGATCCGAAGCTTCGCCTTCGACCACACTGCCATCTTGGCCGTATCCGCGGGTTCTCGCCTAAACCTGATTCGATGACTCCATCGGATCGCAAGCTGTCTCCTGCCATTTTCTTGGCCGCTTTAGGTGTCGCCTACGGCGATATCGGCACCAGCCCTCTATACGCATTCAAGGAAAGTCTGCGCGGCGAGCACGGCGTTGGCGTGTCCGCCGACGCGGTCTTTGGCGTTTTGTCGATGATCTTCTGGGCGATTACGTTGATCGTCTCGATCAAGTACATGCTCCTGGTTCTGCGCGCCGACAACGACGGTGAAGGCGGAATTCTCGCGCTATTGGCGCTTGTGCTACGGCAAATCCCCGCTCAAGGTCGCTTGCGCCAGGCTGCGGTGGGGGCCGGTCTGCTAGGCGCGGCAATGTTTTTCGGAGAATGCGTCGTGACGCCCGCCATCTCGGTGCTATCGGCAGCCGAAGGCCTGCAGGTCGTCTCACCCGCGTTCGGTCCCTACGTCATTCCGCTCACGCTGATCGTGCTGATCGCGCTTTTTGTGCTGCAGAGCAGAGGCACGGCAACGGTGGGGCGTGCGTTCGGACCCATCATGCTCGTGTGGTTCCTCGCTCTTGGTTTGCTGGGGCTACTGCAGATCGTGAGCCATCCGCAGGTGTTGCTTGCGCTGGATCCGCTGTACGCGCTGCGGTATGCGGCGGCCGAGCCGGGCAAAACGTTTTTTGCGTTGGGCGCCGTATTTCTAGCGCTCACCGGGGTGGAAGCGTTATATGCGGATATCGGTCACTTGGGTGCGCATCCAGTTCGCACGGCCTGGTTCTGGCTGGTGATGCCGTGTCTGATCCTGAACTACTTCGGGCAAGGCGCGCTGGTCTTGTCCGACGCGAAAGCGGCCGCCAATCCATTTTTCCTGCTCGCACCGACCGGATTGCAACTACCGCTGGTGTTGCTTGCAACTGCGGCTACCGTCATTGCATCGCAGGCAGTTATCTCCGGCGCATTTTCGATAGCAAGCCAGGCAATCAAGCTTGGCTTCCTGCCGCGCATGCAAACCGACTACACGTCTGAAACCGAAGCAGGGCAGATCTACATACCGATGGTCAATTTCATGTTGCTCGTGGTTGTCATCGTGCTGGTGCTCGGATTCGGCAGCTCATCGAATCTTGCCGCCGCGTATGGACTGGCCGTCGCATCGACGATTGTCATTACGACGCTGGGGGTGAGCATCGTTGCGCGCTTCAAATGGGACTGGTCGCCGTGGCGCGTGCTCGCGACGTTCGTTCCGCTGCTGGCGCTCGAGCTGATGTTCGTTGCTGCCAATAGCGTAAAAATTCCTACCGGCGGATGGTTTCCGATTGCGTTTGCTGCTGTGCTGTATGTCATGTTCACGACGTGGAAGCGTGGCCGTTCACTCATCAATCGACAGCTGAAGAAAAACGGCATCGAGCTTCAGCCGTTTCTGAAGAGTTTGTCGCTTTATCCTCCACAGCGTGTTGAAGGCACTGCTGTGTTCATGACGCTTGAGCTCGGCTATGTTCCGCATGCGCTTCTTCACAACCTAAAACACAACCGCGTGATGCACGAGCGAGTTGTATTCCTGACTGCAATCAGTCGGACGGTTCCGCACGTCGACCCGGCCTACATGACCGAAATTCAGGATCTCGGCGACGGTTGTTACGCGGTGAAGGTCATGCTTGGATTTCAGGACCCGTTTGACGTGACGTTCTTTCTCGGCGTGCTGACGCGGTATCACGACTTCGAATTGATTCCCGCCGAGACTTCGTTCTTTCTGTCGCGGCAGGCAGTCGTTCTCGGCGGAACCAGTTCCATGTCGTCATGGCGGCGCCGTTTGTTTGGGTGGATGCTGCGCAACGCTCAGCCGGCGTCCGACTTCTTTCGCATTCCGCCCAATCGCGCGATCGAGATCGGGGCGCAGATCGTGATTTAACGGGACAATTGCAGGGTGCAGGTCGAGCCGTTCCTGATTGAGCCGCAGCGTGCACGCGACAGAGCGCGTGTGATCGAGCTGCTGCACGAGGCTCAATTGGCGGACCACGACTGGCGCAGTGGCCAGGCGGCGGTCGACTTTCTCGTGATGCGTGAGGCAGGGCAGGTCGTGGGCGCGATTGGCCTGCAGCATGCGGGTGGCGCCGGCGTGTTGCGATCGCTCGTGGTCTGCCCGACGCTGCACAGGCAGGGCCGAGGCGCTGCGCTGGTTGCAGCCGCGGAGCAGCTCGCCGTGCGGCGCGGAATGGACGATATGTATCTGCTGACGACGACGGTTCCGACGTTTTTCGCGCTGCTCGATTACCTGCGCGTCGAGCGAGCAAGTGCTCCGCCGGCGGTCCAGGAGACCGTGCAATTCTCGACGCTATGCCCGGCATCGGCTGTCTGCATGCACAAGCGGTTACGCGCGACGCGTTGACTTGCGACCCAAAGTTGATCTCAAAAGAAGTCGACGTCCAAAATAAAGCGGCCGGCGGCAGGTTTTATCCCACCGCCGGCCGCTAGCAAGAAACACCGGTTTTAGCGAACCAGCGCAACCTGCTCGGGGGCCGTGCGCTTGGCCGTCGGCGCAACCCGCTCACCCACGATGACGATTCTTTCCATCTCAATCGTCGGCATCGTGACGGCTTGTTGCACTGCTGGCCCAGCTGACAGTTCCTGGACACCTACTACCGCTGCCAATGCGAGTGCGCTTACCGTGGCAGCGAAGAAAAGCGTGGTTTCGAGTTTGTTGATCATGGCTTGCTCCCAAGTCATTGCGTAATTTGTCGATGGACGCAATGTAGGCAGTCGGACCACCACAAGCCACCCGTTTGCGATGAAGTGCAGGAAAGCCGGCGCAGGTTGCACTTTGTAGGGGTGGACGGCGACGAAACCGGCGATCCGGCGACGAACTGGCATTGTCAGCAGCCGGTCGCACAGAACCGGCTCTGGCTAATTCTCACCGCGTTTCATTTTCATTCGATGTTCAGCCGTCCGGTGTCGAATTTTCCACATTGACAATTGCTCGCGTCGCTGCAGTGGCGTCAACGTTTCGCGGCGGATCTCACGCAGCAGCTTCTGATAGTTGATAAGCCGATCCGGTGCGACGCCCGCGCGTACTGCGCACCCAGGCTCGTCGTGGTGGCCACAGTCGCGAAAGCGGCAGTGCTCGGCAAGCGACTGGATGTCATCGAATGTCGCTGCCAGATCATTTTCATCGATATCCGGCCGAAGTCCGCGCAATCCTGGCGTGTCGATCACGCAACCGCCCGCGGGCAATCGATGCAGTGAGCGCGAAGTCGTTGTATGCCGGCCGCGGCTGTCGTCTTCGCGCACGGCACCGGTGTCCTGTACCTGCACTCCGAGCAGGGTGTTGGTCAGCGTGGACTTTCCCGCACCGGACGAACCCAGCACCACGGTCGTCTGGCCTGCGCCGATGTAAGGCGCGAGTTCGATTGCGGTGACTGCGGCTCGCGCATCGACGGCGTGTACGACGGTATCGCGTGGCAGCCGTTCGCGCAGCGCGTCAAGTTGTGCATCGACGTCATTGCACAGATCGCGCTTGGTCAAGATCACGATCGGCCAGATACCCGCCGGTTTGACCATCGCAAGATAACGCTCGAGCCGGCGCAGATTGAAGTCGCCGTCGAGGCCCATCACCAACATCGCGCTATCGACGTTGGTTACGAGCGGTTGGCGCGCACCCGACGAATTGCGTCGCACGATTTGCGTAAACGGAGTCATTCGCTGCTGCACCCACAACGTCGCGTGCGCATCTTGTTGCACCGAAACCCAGTCGCCCACCGTCAGCGCATCTCCCGTGTCGGCAAGCGAGCGCAGCAACCCCGGCAGCGGCCGCGCCACGTGCTCGTATGTGCCATCTGTCACATGCACCGTTTCGCGATGCACTTCTATCAGTCGCATCGGCGCGCCTGAGGCATCGCCGCTCGCTCTTAGTGAGCCCATCGCCTGCGCGACGGTGGGCGTAAAACCGATCGGCCGCAGCCGATCCATCAAAGTCGTATCCATCTGTTCCGAATCCTCGAGACAATGCAATGCGTGGACGACGCGTGCGGAAACACGCGCTTCGTATCAACGTGGAGTGTCGCGGCCGCTTGCGCGGCGCAGGAATCGGAAAGTCCGAGTCAGCGCTGGTGCGGCCGACTAGTGAACAAGATCAGTTTTTCTCATGGCGCCTCCTTGGATGAAGCGCGCTCGATCGAGCGAGGAGCGAGCTTCGCCCAAAGCGGTCGCACGGTCAATAAAAGAAAGTGTGAACAAGCGTTAACCGGGCGAAAGTCTGGGCACCGTCGAACTGGGCGCGTCAGCACCCTGCTGCTTCGCGGGTCGTCCGCTGGCGTCCGACGCAGGCTCCGTGGACGATGTGCAGCGCTGGAACCACTTCTGGTACGTCAAAGCCGAATACGGCCCGGTTGCAGCACCGCAAGATCTGATCGCACAAGCAAGCTATCCGTTGCGCCTTGTCTTCGATGTTGGACCGGCGTACCTTCCGCCCACCGCAACGGTCGAGCGACTCGCTGCACCGCGGTGTGGCGAAGTCTTTAAGAAGCAAGGAATCTGGACCGGCGCACAAACGGAAAACTTTGGAGGAGAAGCAATGGGTAGGAAGAGATGGCTATTGTGTTCGGCGAGCGCGCTGCTGGCGATCGTGTCTCTATCGGCAATGCCGGTCGTTACAGCCGCACCGAACGGTGGAGCAGGTCCAGCAGGCAAGAAGCAAGTCACCAACAATGCATACATCGTGCAATTGGCCGAGGATCCTGTGTCGGCCTACAAGGGCGGAATAGCTGGGTATCGAGCGACGGCACCGCGCAAGGGCCAGAAGATCGATCCGAACGGCCCCGCCGTCGTCAGTTACCTGGCCTTCCTGGCCGCGCGGCAGGACGCGGTACTCGCCAGCGTCGGCGGTGCGAAGAAGCTTCACAGCTATGGCTTCGTTTTCAATGGCTTTGCCGCTGAACTCACGCCCGCGCAAGCCGCAAAGCTCGCGCAGACAAAGGGCGTGCTGCGGTCACCAAGGATGAAGCACGCTCGCTCGATACGTCATCCACGCCGGCCTTTCTCGGACTGACCGCCCCAGGCGGTGCGTGGTCGCAGGTGAAGGGCGAGGGCGTCATCATCGGCATCGTCGATGGCGGCATCTGGCCCGAGAGCTTGAGCTTCACCGACCGCACCGGCAGCAATGGCAACGCCAGCAAGGACGGCAAGCTCGATTACCAGCAGATCCCGGGCTGGCACGGCAAGTGCACGCCGGGCGAACAGTTCAACGCCTCGCACTGCAACCAGAAGCTGATCGGCGCGCGTTACTACAACGCCGGCTGGGGTGGCAATGCCGGCATCGATGCGCAACTGCCGTGGGAATATAATTCACCGCGCGACTTTGGCGGCCATGGCACGCATACCGCCAGCACTGCGGGCGGCAACCAGAACGTACCCGCCACCGGAGACGCCGCCGTCTTTGGCAGCATCAGCGGCATCGCGCCGCGCGCGCGCATCGCCGCGTACAAGGTCTGCTGGGAAACCGGACCGGGGGCTCCTGCTTCACCACGGACAGCGTCGCGGCGATCGATCAGGCGGTGGCAGACGGCGTCGACGTGATCAACTTCTCGATCAGCGGTTCGACGACCAACTTCCGCGACCCGGTTGAGATCGCCTTCCTGTTTGCCGCGGATGCAGGCATATTCGTCGCTGCCTCCGCCGGCAACAGCCGGCCCGGCGAGCAGCGACCGTGGCGCACCCGGGCCCGTGGCTAACGACTGTTGCAGCGGGCACGCACAACCGGGACGGCCAAGGCTCGGTGACGCTCGGCAATGGCTCGACCTACTTCGGCGCTTCGAGCGCCACCCCGATTGGACCGCGGCCGCTGATCGATTCCACGCGCCGCGGGCCTGCCCGGTGCCGACGCCACGTCGCGCTCGCACTGTGTTTCGCGGCCGAAGACAACGGCGGCACACCGGTGCTCGACCCCGCCAAGGTGGCCGGCAAGATTGTCGTTTGCGACCGCGGCGTGAGTGCCCGTATCAACAAGAGCCTGGCCGTCCAGCAGGCCGGTGGCGCCGGGATGATCCTGGTGAATACCTCGGTCAACTCGATCAACGCCGACCTGCATTTCGTGCCGACAGTGCATCTGCAGAGCACTGACCGTGCGGCGGTCAAGGCCTACGCGGCGACAGCGGACGCCAACGGCGACGATCAACGCCTCCACGATCATCTACAACGCGCAGGCGCCGTTCACGGCGGCGTTCTCGTCGCGCGGGCCACTGCTCGCTGGCAATGGCGACGTGCTCAAGCCCGACCTGATGGCGCCCGGGCAGGACGTCCTGGCGGCGGTCGCACCACCCGGAAACAACGGACGCAGTTTCGACATCTACAGCGGCACCTCAATGTCGAGCCCGCATGTGGCCGGCCTCGCCGCGCTAATGAAGGAGAAGTATCCGAGTTGGTCGCCAATGACGATCAAGTCGGCACTGATGACCACAGCCTATGACGTGCTTGACGGCGGCACGCCGGCACCGAACACCAACCCGGTGCTGATATTCCGCCAGGGCGCTGGACACGTGCAGCCCAACAGCGCGCTGAACCCGGGGCTTGTTTATGACTCGGGCTTCAACGACTGGCTGGCGCTGATCTGCGCCACCCAGCCGCAGGGCCTCGATGCCACCTGCAACGCCCTGTGGAACGCCGGCTACTCCAAGGATGCCAGCAACCTGAACCAGGCCTCGATTGCGATTGGCGACCTGGCGGGTTTGCAGACCGTCAAGCGCAAGCTGACCAACGTCAGCAGCACATCGGTGACCGTCGCTTCGAGCGTCACCGGCATGGTCGGGTTTACGGTTTCCGTCTCGCCGCCGTCGCTGACGCTGGCTCGCGGCGAGACAAAGGACGTTCACGGTCAACTTCACTGCGTACCTCCGCTACGCTGAACGCCTACACCGGAGGGCAACTGACGTGGGCCGGCGGGCCCAACCCCGTGCGCAGCCCAATCGTCGTACGGCCGGTGGCACTGGCAGCCCCGACGCAAGTCAGCGGTTCGTACAGCGTGACATTCGGCTACGACGGCCCGTTTACCGCGACGCCGCGTGGACTGATACCGGCCGTCCTGTCGGCTGGCACAGTTGCCGACGACCCCACCGACAGCGCCTGTTCGCTGACCTCGCCGAACGCGCAGTTGATTCCGGTTGTCATCCCGGCCGGAACAACGTACGCACGGTTCTCTCTCTTCGATGCTGACGTCAATCCCGGCACGGACATCGACCTGTGCGTGTGCGAACAGCGCCGGCACGATCGTCGGCGGCAGCGGCAGCGGCACGTCGGCCGAGGAGGTGAACCTTCTGAATCCGGCCGTCGGCACCTACACCGTCGTGGTCCAGGGCTGGGGCGTCGTCGGAGTCCAGCCCGTTCAAGCTTCACACCTGGTTGCTCGGCAGCGCGTCCGCGGGGAATATGACCGTCGCGGCGCCGGCCAGTGCGGTGACCGGGGCAACGGGCACGATCAACTTGACGTTCAGTGGCCTCGCGCCGGCTACCAAGTATCTCGGATCGGTGGTCTACGGTGGTGCGGCAGGCATGCCGAACCCGACGATCGTTCGCGTCGACACGCCGTAAGCAGCAACTTTCAAAGCGCCAACTTAACGCCCCGGAGAGCAATCTCCGGGGCGTTTTCTTTGTTGCGTGCGGACTGCGCGCGGGGGCTTGTGCGGCCGAGTACGGATGTCCAGATTACGTCGGTCCGCCGGGAACCGGATCGACGCTGCGCTCTGGTGGACAGAGCACGAGGATCCCGCGTCGGCCGGCGTGGTAGTCGAGCACCTTGTCGCCCGCCTGAATGCGAATTCGGTAACCGGGCACCAGCGCCATCGTGTACAACATGCCGGGCTCGGGGCAGCCGAGCCCACCGTCGGGCCAGGTCACCGCTTCGCTGCTGATGACTTTTAACGTGGAGGCATTGAGTCCAGTCCTGCGCGCGGCGTCGTCCAGCGCGGAACGCACAATCGATGGGAGATCGGTGTTCATGGCGCGCATGTAACGGCTTGTCGACGGTCCGTGATCGGGGTGGAGTGCAGTCGTGCTCGATTCATCCGCCGCGGGTTCCGTTCCCTGCTGCCTCGCTTTTCCGAGATCGGCACTGGCGCATCCATACAAGAGAAGAGCACCAAGGAAGGTAGCTTTCGGCGAACCCGGCCAACGCAGGCATTTCACCACTTTGGAGTGCTCCGACTTCCTCAACTTGCCGCCTATCGACTGGAATGGTGAAGGGAGATTCATCGAGTCTCATCAGCGACTAACTGGCGACGTTGATGCCAATTGTCGACGTCCTGTTGCCGCCGCCGTATTGTCAAGTCAATTGCGCGCAATTTTAGTACCCAGCAAGGCTATGACTTGATAGTGCGCCAAGGGCGCCTGCATCGCGCAGCGCCGACCAGACGGGTGTCACGCTTACTCCGCGGTTTGACTTCTAGGTGCAGGAGTTCCATAAGCTACCTGCCGGTGGCAAAAGGCGAAAGACTCAATGGCCTCGCTTTCCATACCTTACGAGCTGCGCGAAAACGAGATCGAACTTCTCGCAATACGCGCGCAAGGTGCAGGCGGGCAGAACGTCAACAAGGTATCAAACGCGATTCATCTGCGTTTCGATATCCGGGCGTCATCATTGCCCGATCAAGTCAAGCAACGATTGCTTGCGAAGCGGGACCAGCGAATCACGGACGAGGGGGTGGTCGTCATCAAGGCGCAATCATTCCGCAGCCTCGAAAAAAATCGTGACGATGCGCTCGCGCGGCTCAATTCTTTGGTCGCGAGCGCGGCGTCAATTCCTCGCAAGCGCCGTCCAACGAAGCCGACCGCGTCGTCTCAGAAAAAACGGGTTGAGACGAAAGTGCGGCGTGGGAAGATCAAAGCCCTGCGCCGAGGGCGCATTGAAGACTAGGTCAAACGAAGTACAGCACAGTCACGAAGTGACTCGCGCTGCCGCCCATTACAAATAGGTGCCAGATGCCGTGCGCATATCGCCAGCGGCGGTCGTTCAGATAGAACACGATGCCGGCGGTGTACAGCGCGCCACCCCCTGCGAGCCAGCTGATTCCTTCAACGCCGAGCTTGTCGATGAGCGGAACGAACGCCGTTACGCCGAGCCAGCCCATGATCAGATATGGAATCGGTGATGGGTCTCCGCCATCGTTGCGGCGCCATGTCCTGAACATTCCATACAGCGCCATCGCCCAGATCGCCGCAAACAGTGTCAAGCCGAACGGACCGCGCAGGCTGACGAGCATGAAGGGTGCATAGCTCGCAGCGATCAATACGTAAATAGCGGCGTGATCGATCTTGCGCAGAACAATCTTCGCGCGGCCGCGAACCGAGTGGTACAGGGTCGATGCTGCGTACAGCAAGACGAGCCCGGCGCCGAAAGCGCTGAATGCGACGATCTTCCAAACGTCGCCTTGTTCACTGGCTTGTCCAATTAGTACGGCTGCCCCCGCGATCGCGAGCGCGGTGCCGGCCAGGTGCGTCAGGCTGTTGAAACGTTCGCCGTGATACATGCACGCAAACATAACGTCTTCGCGTGACCTTTCAGTCGGGGAAAAGCGCTCAAATCGCCCGCAGCCGGGTGCAGGGCTATTCACCCGCAATTCGGTGGTTAAAGCTGGCTAGGGCGCGCCCACTTACGCAGCGGTGCCGGTGTCGGGCGGGGTGGGCTGGTTCTGCTGATCGACGGGTGCTGCTTCGTCTGGAGCGCGCTGTACCTTGCGCTGACGCTTCTCATCCTGCTTTTTCTTGCGCGCGATCTCGCGCTGACGCTTCTCAAATGAATAGTTAGGCTTGGCCAGGAAAGTCTCCTCAAACGGAATGGCGGCCGAAGCTTACCGCGGCACGGTCAACTGCGCGCGCCTGTGTGCAAATGGTGGGACTGTCTCTTGCTGCGCACTTTTCCGGTTAACGAACAAGGAAAAGCGGCATGAAAGCGTTGTGTTGGCACGGCAAACACGATATTCGGTACGAGACGGTTCCCGACCCGCAGATCGAAGATGCGCGCGACGCCATTATCAAGGTGACGTCGTGTGCGATCTGCGGGTCGGACCTGCACTTATTCAACGGCTTTGTTCCAGGAATGATGAGCGGCGACATCATCGGCCACGAGTTCATGGGCGAAGTGGTCGAGGTTGGCCCAGCGAACAAAAAGCTGAAGGTTGGGGACCGGGTCGTCGTGCCTTTCACAATCATCTGCGGCGAGTGCGATCAGTGCCGTCGCGGCAATTTCTCCGTATGTGAGCGCACCAACCGCAACAAGAAGATCGGCGACCTGGTGTTCGGTCACACCACGGCTGGATTGTTCGGTTACACGCACCTCACCGGCGGTTACGCAGGCGGCCAGGCTGAATATGTGCGTGTCCCTTATGCCGATGTCGCACCCGTAAAGATTCCGGACAACCTTACCGACGAACAAGTACTTTTTCTCGGCGACATTTTCCCCACCGGCTGGCAGGCCGCCGTGCAATGCGATATCCAGCCGACCGATACGGTCGCCGTGTGGGGTGCAGGACCCGTCGGCCAATTTGCAATTCGCAGTGCAGTGATGCTGGGTGCGGAGCAGGTCGTCGCCATCGACAATCAACCGGATCGACTCAGCATGGCAAAGGCAGCAGGCGCGATAGTCATCAATTACGACGAAGAGAGCGTGCTCGATCGCCTGAACGAGTTGACGAAGGGCAAAGGTCCGGAAAAGTGCATTGATGCTGTTGGCATGGAAGCGCACTCGTTGCGCTCGATCGATTCGGCGATCGACCGCGTCAAGCAGGCAGTAATGATTGAAAGCGATCGTCCGCACGTGTTGCGCGAAATGATCTACGTCTGCCGTCCCGCGGGTGTGTTGTCGGTGCCCGGCGTCTATGGCGGGCTCGTCGACAAAATTCCGATGGGTTCGATGATGAACAAGGGTTTGACCATGCGTACCGGCCAGACGCACGTGAATCGCTGGACCGACGATCTTCTACGCCGTATCGACCAGGGCCAGATCGATCCGTCGTTCGTCATTACCCACACGGTCGATTTGCAAGATGGCCCACAGATGTACGAGACGTTTCGCGAAAAACAGGACGGCTGTATCAAGGTGGTTATGAAGCCGGGACAGAATGGCAGCGGTAGAGGCAACGGGACTCAACGGGTGATGCAATGACAAGTTCATTTAGAAAGAATTCCGGTGCGTATGGCAGCGGCCGTCCAATCAATGACGTGACGGCGCGCGGCCTTGGTTGGTTCAGTATCGGTCTGGGCGCGGCGGAAATATTGGCGCCGCGCCTGTTTGGCCGTGCGCTCGGGATGCCCCACAGCGGCGGATTGATATTTTTGTACGGATTGCGCGAAATCGCGACCGGAGTTGGGCTTCTGAGAGCCAAGAACCGGACACCGTGGTTATGGGGCCGGGTCGCTGGCGATGCACTCGACCTCGCGACACTTGCGGCCCACGCGCGACGGAACAACAAGCTCAACATTGGATTGGGAATGGCCGCGGTAGCGGGCGTGACCGCACTTGATGTGACGATGGCGCGGGCGATGGCCGAGCGGGATGAACGGCGTTCGAGAAGCTGGGCCGACTACAGTGACCGCAGCGGTTTTCCACAGTCCGCAGAGGCGGCACGCGGCATTGCCCGGAAGGATTTTGAGGTGCCACACGATATGAGAGCGGCTCCATCCGTCGAGCGGGAACTCGAGCTGACTTGAGCAGCAAATTCGGCGGCGTTGCGCCATCCTGTGACGCTGTGGAGGTAAACCGCCGCTTGAGCCACGCGTTATCCCTCAGTTGCGAGCGCCTGTGCGCTTGGAACTGTTCGTGATTTCACTACAAGGGAGATCTGGATGAATCAAATCGATGTGCGCTCATTCGCGCATGCAAGTGTTTTGGTCGCCGCGTTCCTGCTGGCAAGCTCTGCTCTAGCAGTTACGAAGGACGAGTATCGCGCTACCAAGGATCGGATCGCCGCGGACTACAAGGCTGCCAAGGCGAAGTGTGATGCTCTATCCGGCCAGCCGAAGAATCTGTGCACAGCCGAAGCGAAAGCGGTCGAAAAACGCGCCAAGGCACGTGCCGAAGCCGACTACGAAAACACTCCTAAGGCTCGGGAAAAGGCCGTAATTGCCGATGCTGAGGCAACTTACATGGTGGCCAAAGAGCAGTGCGCCACCAAGACCGGCAACGACAAGGACGTTTGTATAAAAGCAGCGAAAGCGGCGGAAACGAAAGCGAAGGCCGACGCAAAAGCCGCGCGTCAGACGACGGTCGCAAAGGCCGATGCAAAAGACACGAAACGCGATGCAGACTACAAAGTTGCGCGTGAAAAGTGTGACCCGCTGACCGGTGCCGCCAAGGACAAATGCATCGCTGATGCGAAGGCCAGATTTGCGCAATAGTTAGACATCGTCCTTCGAGTCATTGAGAATAACGGCACGTTACGGCGTGCCGTAATTTTTTATTAGCCTGAATATGGCTCGGTAGATTTAGCATCGTCAACGGCTGCGTGATTAGGTCGGACACGGGTGACAGGCTCGTCACACCAGCCTAAGCTCGCGACAGTTTAAAAATCACAGAACCTGGAGACTCCGCATGAAGCGTTTCGTGAAGCACCTTGGCGCTGTTCTCTCCGTCGCCGTTGCGCAGGCTGCGTTCGCTCAGCCGTGTCCGGAAAAGAACGTTCTGTATTGGCAGGCTTTCCCGCCCGGCGGTGAATCCGATCTGTCGGCGCGTCATCAGCAGGTTGTTCTGAAGAAGAAGTGCCCGGCCATTGATACGATTATTCAATATAAAGCCGGCGCTGGCGGCGGTTTGATGTGGGCGCAGATGAATGCGCTTCCAGCCGACGGTCTGAATATCGTCGGCGTCAATTTGCCGCATATCGTGTTTCAGCCGTTGGAAGGACAAGTCCAGTACAAAACCGAAGACGTGGTCCCGGTGTACTGGTTTCACTACACGCCTGATGCGCTGGTAGTACGCGATCAAAGTCCGATCAAGTCTTTCGCAGATTTCGTCAAGTTCGCGAAAGAAAATCCTTCGAAACTGAGCCTTGGCGGATCGGGTCTGAATTCGGCCAATCATGCAGCGCACGAGCGATTGAACGCTGCGTTCGGCATCAAGACAACCTACATTCCATACAAGGGTACGGGCGACCTAACGACCTCGGTGTTTGCAGGGCACGTCGACGGTGCGATGAGCTATACGGCCTTTGCCGTCAACAACAAGGGCAAGCTGCGCGCGCTTGCGGTCGCCATGGACCAGCGACATCCGCTGTTGCCGGATGTGCCGACCTTCAAGGAACTCGGCGTCGATTGGATTGACGGTGCCTATCGCGGCATCGGCATGCCGAAGGCGTCGACTGCCGAACAGCGAAAGCGCATGTCGGAGCTATGGGCGTCGCTGAACAGTGATCCCGAGATGAAGGATCTGGCGGCGAAAAGCGGTTTCGAACTGGTCAACATCGGCGTTGACCAAATGGACGCTTTCATGAAAGAGCGCGTGAAGATCTACACCGACGGTGCGAAAAGAATGGGCCTGACGAAGTGAGGGTGAGCTCAATACTTGCCCATGTAGTCGCCCTTGCCGAGCTCCAGTCCGTTGTGCCGAAGCAGCGCATACGCCGTAGTCACGTGAAAGAAGAACTGCGGCAGTCCGTAGCTCAGTAAATACGCCTGGCCGTTGAAGCGCCTTTCCTTCGGAGTTCCGGGTCGCGTGACGATCTCGCGCGATTCGCTGTTGTCGAATTGCGCCGGTGAAAGGCCTCCAATAAAGCTCACCGTCCTTTCGATCAATGCTTGCAGATCGGCGAAGGTCTTTTCTGTATCTGGAAAAGAGGGCACTTCCACGCCAGCGAGCCGCGCCGAAACGCCACGCGCGAAATCGCACGCAATCTGTACCTGACGCCGCAACGGAAACATGTCGGGGAACAGCCTGGCCTGCAGCAACGCGTCAGCTTCGATCTTGCGCTGCTCAACATGAGACTCGGCCTTGTGCAGCAAGGCGCTCAAACTTCCGAGCATCTGCGTAAATACGGGAATGGAAGCGGCGTGCATCGAAATCGACATTTCATTCGGTCCTGTTATTGGGGGTAGCCAAGCATAAGCCTGACGACGAAATTAATCGCAGAACGATTCGTAAAGTGCAACGATCTTGCATACTTCAAGCCTGATGGCATCAACGACTGACCTGATCGATTCGCGTGTCGCTTGGCTACGGCTCGTTGCTGCGCTCGCGCTGAGCACGGTGGGCGGTGTCGGCATGTGGTCGGTCGTAGTCGCGTTGCCGGCGATACAGGCGGAGTTCGGTGTCACTCGAGCGGCCGCTTCCTTTCCGTACACGCTCACGATGCTTGGTTTCGGCGTCGGCGGCATCATGATGGGGCGGTTGTCCGATCGCTTCGGCGTTCGCATACCGCTGATCGGCGCCACGTGCGCGTTGACGATCGGCTACGTCGCAGCGAGCATGTCATCGAGTCTGCTGATGTACGCGATCGTGCAGGGTCTGCTGATTGGCATGCTGGGCAGCTCCGCCAGCTTCGGTCCGCTGTTGGCCGACATTTCGCATTGGTTTTTACGGCGACGTGGGCTCGCGGTTTCGATCGTCGCGTCGGGCAATTACCTGGCCGGTGCCGTATGGCCACCGATCGTGCAGTATCTGATCGAAACGGTTGGCTGGCGTACCGCGCATCTTTACATCGGTGTGATTTGTCTGCTGACGATGCTGCCGTTGACGTATGCGATGCGGCGGGCGGCGCCGCATCTGGCAGCTGACGCGGCCAGCACACCAGCCGCTTCGGTCGCACCGAAATCAATCGGCATCTCGCCGTTTGCATTACAGACGTTGCTGATGGTGGCGGGCGTCGCGTGTTGCGTGGCGATGTCGATGCCGCAGGTGCATATCGTCGCGTATTGCGCGGACCTCGGCTACGGTCCGGCAGTCGGCGCTCAGATGCTGTCGATCATGCTTGCTTGCGGCATCGCGAGCCGGCTCGCGTCGGGCTGGATTGCCGATCACATCGGCGGCCTGCGTACGTTATTGCTCGGCGCCGCGATGCAAGGCGTGGCTTTGCTCTTTTATATCCCCTTTGACGGGTTGACTTCGCTGTTCATCGTCTCCGCGATGTTCGGTTTGTTCCAGGGTGGAATTGTTCCCAGTTACGCGATCATCGTGCGCGAGTATTTCCCGCCAAACGAGGCCGGGGCACGGGTGGGGCTGGTCATGATGGCAACGTTGTTCGGCATGGCGCTCGGCGGTTGGATGTCGGGTGCCGTGTTCGACCTTACTGGTTCGTACCGTGCCGCATTTCTCAACGGACTGCTTTGGAATCTGCTTAATCTTTCGATCGTGATCTGGCTGCTACGCCGGCCCGGGCCCCGCTTCGTCGCCGCATAGGCAAGTGGCTCCCGCTGAGCGAAATTCTCGCCCAATTGCCGCCCGCGGCGATGAAATGACAAAAAGCGGGAATGAACTGCACAGAGTGCCAAATTAGCGGCCAAAGCGCGATTGCAGCTCATGACGCGCTTTGCGCAGTTCGTCGCAAGCCGCTCGCGCGCCGTTACCGCACTGCCTAAAGTTCGGTCCATCGCAACGAACCAAACAAAAGGACCGACCATGAAAACCATCTCAACCCAAGCCCGAATCCTTGCAGCGATTTCCGCCCTGTTAATGAGCACGGCCGTATTGGGTGGCACCGTAACTGCGATGCAGTCCGTGCCAAAGGCTGAAATGCCGACGATCTTGATGGAGCGCGTTGTTATCACGGGAAAGACAGTCAGCTAAGCAGCCGCACCGGCGCGCGCAGCGCCCGGTCCTGCTGCGCCGCCAGGCGCGGTCGATAAACAAAAACCCGGCTTCGGCCGGGTTTTTCATGGTGCTCTCGTCTAATCTCGCAAGAGGGAGCAGAACACACCACACACGATGATGGTTGCGGTATTTGCGACGATGTCGCTAGCACTGATTTGCGGCTGGTTCGGCCGTCGGTCGCTCGCGGTCGCGCTGCTCGCTTTGTGCCTCACACTTTCTATCGGGCTCTTTCTGTTCGAGATCTACAGCCCCGAAACTGGGTTTCGTATGCCTTGGATCCAGACGGAGTTTGAGCCCATGCCGAAGCGGGCATGACCCAGGTTAAGCAAGCATTGGGTGGGCAGCGCTTACTAGCGATGCTGAACTATGCGTATTTGCTCGTCGTAATGCTGGTCATTGCCGGGATTCTTAGCGCCGCGATGACCTTGCAATATGCGAAGGGAGAGCTGCCTTGCCCGCTCTGTTTGCTAGAGCGCGTCGCGATGTTTGGCGTGTGCTTCGGCATCATGGTGAACTTTCGGCGGGGATTTTCGTATCAGAACACGGGGTTCAGTTTGCTGTTTGCAATCCTTCTGCTGGTTGTTGCCGTACGCCAGAGTCTGCTCGACATTTATCCACGTCCGGGCCATGAGTACATTGGCAGCGCGATATTCGGCATCCATATGCCGGTGTGGTCCATCATCATTGCGCTGTGTCTGCTGATCGCGTACGCGATCAAGCTTTCAATTCTCGGCGGTGACGAGTATCTGCGTGCCGCGGAGCTGAGCGAGTTTCCCGCGATCAAGAAAGCTGCCGACGCCTTGAGCTTTTATGTCATCGCGCTCTGCGTGATCAACCTGGTCTCGGTCGTCCTCCAATGCGGTTTGGGTGAGTGCCACACTTTCAACTACAAATTACTGGAGTAGGCGTCGGCTCGTGCACCCGCGCCGATATCGCGAGTTTCGTCTGGTCGATTTCATAGCAGGCCAGGACTCGCCCGGCAGCGTCGAACAGGGCGTTCGTGTTGTCTTCGCTGATGATTCCGCTATCGATGAAGTAATCGACGAAGCGAGACGTGTTGAAGAAGTATGACCGTGGCAAATCCGCCAGTCCCAGGTAGTGCACCTCGTACGTATATCGCGCAAGCTCGCTAACCAGCCCCAGCTTTTCATCGAGATGGGGGCGCACATTGGTGCGGACATACATCTGCATCTCCTCCCCTGGGAGCAGTTTCGAGCACATCAGGTTGGACAGATAGTCGCCAACGCGCGCGAGTGTCTTGCGCGCGAGCACCGCCGGAAGCTCGCTCGAGCGAAGCGCGAGGCCCGCAGTTTCTGCATCGGAGGCGCGCACCTTTTCAGGCATTGATGCGAGCGCTTGCACAAAACAATCGCCTAGTTCCGCGCGAGCTTGCTTGTAAGCCGCCTTGTTCTCTTCGGCGACGCGGAGGAACTTCGCGGCATGCGCCAGATGTCCCCACTCGTGCATGACGCGCGCGCCGAGGAAGAGTCGGAAATAGGGAGGCGCGGGGGCCGTTAGACAATCGAAAGCTTCCTGCCTCAATTTGTGTACCACTGCGCGCCGAGCGGGATCGATGTAGGTCCCACCTTCGAGTTCCAACACGCCGTAGCTCTTGGGCAGCGCGTCAACATCGGTAACGCGCTCGAGAAATTGGCGAGAGCGCTCATCGATAGTGCGCAAGTCCTCGTGCAAGCTGGCGACGGCCGTATCGCTGGCACTGACGAGCGCGCGCCGCATCCATCGCGGATCATTCATGTCCGGGGACCACACCGTTGTACCGTCGGGCGCCACAACGATTACATGCGCACGCGTTTCCTTTAGCCAATCGCACAGCGCATCGACAGTGCGCGAGCGTGCGGGCGCGGCCGCTGGCGCAGTGATCTGCATAGCATTGCGAGCTGCGATCTCGCCCGCGTCACAGAGAGCGGTAACTTGTGGCTGCAGTCGCTTCGGCACATACAGATCGGCCCCCTCAACCGCCAAATAGGGCTCGGTGGGGTCGTGCAGTGGCTCGCGCAATGGAATGTGCAGCAACTCATCGATCCACTCGAACGCCTCTGCGAGGGCAACGAAACACTGCGCATCCGGACGCTTCGCGCGCGCGGTGGCGCTGGCAAACGCGGTCCGGCTCGCATCATCGCGGTCGAACCAGTAACTGAGGTTGCAAACGAGCGCGGCACGTACCGAAGGCAGCAGCGCCAATCGGTCGACGTGCACCAACATGTAAGCGACATACTCCGGATGCGTATTAAGGTCGGACGCATACAGCACTGAAGACGTGCCAATAAACGGCTCCATGTAGGGAAAGATGCCGCGCTGCTCGGAAATGATCAGGAGATTCGTCTGGCGCGGAGGGAACCACGAGCTTGGCGCACGCGCGAAAAGATCTCGACAGCGCTGCCAGTACAGCGCGTTGCCGCGCTCGAGACAGTCGATTTGATCGGCAGACAAGCGGCCGTCGCTGATCAGCAACTCCGCAAACTCCGCGTCGAGGCCGTGCTCGTCGAGCGCCTCCGCAGGAACGATGACAATGCTTGGGTGCGCCAGGGTAAAGCGACGCATTGCAACAGAGATCGACGACATGCGATTGACTCTATCACTGCAACGTCGCCGAATATCGAACAAAAAAAAGCCATCGAAAACACGCTGAAATCGGTGTGAATTCCGGTGTGCGTCTGACCTGATTTCGCGCTAATCCGATCGGACTAGCTGATAGGCGAAAACGCAGCAAACATGCGGCTTTCGCGACACCGTCGAAAACCAAGGGGTAGTGACGAATCATCCTTACCCACGAGTTATTTTTTGCTCGAACGCAGGCACAGTCTGCCTCCGGTAAGCCTTGCAAATCCCTTAGGGAGAGAACAATGACGGACAGACTTAACGCACGCATCGCGATGCCACTGCTCGCAGTGGTGGCCGCGCTTTCGGGCTGCGGTGGTGGGGATAGTGGAAACACCACGGCCGCGCCGGCACCGGCTCAAACAGCGGCGGCAACGTGCGCGACACCGCCGCAAGCCTTTACTGCGACGGTATGGCCAAGCATGGCCAGCACCTGCGTGGTCTGCCATCGTGCCGGGGCGGTCGCCAGCGGAACGCGGCTCGTGTTTGCAGCGGGCGGCTCGGCGGAGATGAATTACGGCGTGCTGCGCACCTTCGCGGCCGCCAATGGCGATTTGCTGATGTCGAAGTCGATCGGCCTGCCGACGCATACCGGCGGCAAGGTTTATGGCGACGCGAATTCGCAGCAATACAAAGATCTCGCGGCGCTTCTTCCGAAGTTGAAAGAAAGCTGCAGCAGCGAAGTACTGGCCACCGGTCAGTTCTGGAACGACGTCAAGTTCGCGGACAATGCGACGACGCTGCAGAAGGCGTCCGTACTATTTGCTGGACGCAATCCGTCGGCGACTGAATCGGCGGCCGTGGCCGGAGGCGGCGAGACAGTGCTGCGCCAGCAAATTCGTGCTTACATGGACAATGGTCCGGTATTCGACGCCTTCCTGAATGAAGCCGGACAAGTTCAATTCCTGACCAACGGCGTCGTAGTGTTCGGCAACGATCGTGGTTTGGACCCGGCCGACTTCCCGCTGGCTGCCGACGTGATCAACAACAACAACCCGCCTGCTGGTGTTCGTGCACGGTTCGAGACCACGATCCGCAACGAGCCGATCAACATGATGAAGTACATCGTGAAGAACGATCGGCCATGGACCGATGTGGTTGCCGGGAAATACACCGTCGTGAATGGCGTGACTGCGCCGTTGCTGGGTGCGACGGTGACGGGGACGTTTGTGAATCCCGCCGACGACAATGAGTTTCTGCCCGCGACCATACCGAATGCACGTCTCGGAGGTATGCGTGAGCAGGCCGGGCTGATGACGACGCACGCGATGCTTGATCGTTTCCCGACCACTGAAACCAATCGCAATCGCCATCGCGTCAGTGAAATGGCGAAGCGCTTCCTTGGCGTCTACATCCCGTTGTTGGCCTCGCGGCCGCTGGAGGACGGGCAGTTCAGGGTCACAGTGATGGACAACCCTGGTTGCGCGGTCTGCCACGACATCATGGACCCGATGGCGGCGGCATTCCAGAACTGGGCGCCCGACAATCGCTTCCGCCCGATGGGTGCGGGTGCAACGGCGCACGCGTTGCCGAACGTCTACCTGTCGACGAACTACATGAACGACGCCAAGGGCAATGAGTTCTACAGAATGGGTGACAACTGGTTCCGCGACAGCAAGGCGCCAGGGTTTGGCAGCACCGCGATGCCAAACGGTTACAACAACCCGAAGGCAGCCGAATGGCTCGGCGACCAGATGGCGGCCGATCCACGCTTCGGGATAGGTGCGGTGGGCTTCTGGTACAAGGCCTTGTTCCATCGTGACGTGCTGCAGCCGGAGACGGATACGACCGGCCCGGATGCCGCTGGCCGACTCGCCGCGTACAACGCGCAGCAAGAAGAGTTCAAAGAGCTCGCAGCGCGCTTCGCGGCCGGCGGCTACAAAGTCAAGGACCTGCTGGTTGATCTGATGCTGAGCAAGCAGGCCCGCGCTAATGGCATCAGCGGCACGGTAAGCGCCCAGCGTGCAACGTCTCTTGCAGCCATCGGTGGCGGTAACCTGTTGTCGGCGTCAAGGCTGAACCGCAAGTACATCGGGGTGCTGGGCTCAGCTCATGCCGGCTTCAACAATCCATACGCTGGCGCAGCGCTTCAGTACTCTGAGTTTGATGGCGTCGCTCGCACGAGTATGGCGCAGCACTTCACGTCGAGTCAGGTAAGCGCCATCGATGGTGCGGCCGTGCAGAATGCCTGCAGATGGGTGGCCGCCGACTTTGCGAAGCCTGTGGCGGACCGCTTGTTGTTCCCGCTCGTGACGATGGCTGACACGCCGGCGACCCAGGCAGGTACGGACAAGATCCTGGCGAATATCGTGCACCTGTTTGACAAGCTGTGGAATCAGCGCGTCACGACCACGGATCCGGAAGTGCAGCGCATGTACAAGCTGCTGGTCGACATCTACAACGATCGCGCCACCGCGTCGCCACGGCCTCTGAACTGCCAGTTGAATGCGGCTAACGATCCAAGTGGCATGGGACGGGCATGGGCAACGGGCGGTCTCGTTTACATGACTAGCGATCAAGCCTTCGTTTCGTTCTAACCAGTTGCCGACTAAAGGAGTGATTTAAATGGACCGCAGAGAATTCCTCTTAAATACGGCAAAGGCAGCTGGTGTAACACTGCCATGGTGGGGACTGTTACCGATCTCCGCCAATGCCCAGACCGCTGCTTCGAAGATTCTTGTCTACTATCACTGCGATGGCGGACCGACATGGGATCAATTCGTCGATCCCTCGAATGAGCCGCGTTACAACCTGTATTCGCAGCAGGGCGTGGCGATTCCCGGAAGTGGCAATCTTCGTTGGGCTCCGATCGGCAACAACACGGCGTTCTTCACCAGGTTCCGCGACCAGTGCCTTGTCTTGAACGGATCCAACACTCAGACGAATAGCCACGAGGACGGACAGCGTGTTCAGGAGTCCGGCAAGCTTGCGATGGGCTTTGCCCCGATCTGCGAGTTGCACGCGGCGAAGTATGCGGGTGGCGCCCCAGCGGGATGGCTGCTTAGGGATGGCGGCACGGTGAGCACCGGCGTCTATCCGGCCACCGCGATACCGGATCAGAACCAGTTGCGCGCGATGATTGACCCGCTCGCCGTCAATGGCACGAACGACTACGTCAAGCGTGCCGATTTCGCCAAGACGGTGGAAGCTCGTGCCGCGCGCCTCGAAGCACTTAAGGCAAACGGAGTGACATTGCCGAAAGAGCGCTTGATTACCGACGAGTTCATGGCCGCCAAGGAAGCGCGTATTCGCCTGGCGGCTGTCGCGCAGAATATTCCTGCGGCCTTTGGTCAGTTTCCCGATATCGAAGTTTCGCTTATTGCTGCACAGTCGGGAATTACGGCGGCGATTCAAACGTCGAGCGGGGGGTTTGACACCCACGGCAGCGTTGCCGACAACGACGGTGCCAATGGCTCGTTTGCACGCATGACCGATCGAGTTACCTATCTGTGGGACGAGGCGGCCCGACGTGGCATTGCCGACCGACTGTATGTGGTAATTGCGGGCGAGTTCAGCCGCACTGAGCTGAACGGTAGCAACGGCAACGATCACAAGAACGTTGGTTCCGGCGCTTTGATCATGCTTCCCCCGGGTTCTGGATTAGGCAATCGCGTCGTCGGTTACACAGGCCCGATGCATACTTCCAGGGCAATCAATCCGAAGACCGGAGCGCCTGATCCTAACGGCGTGATGATCACGTCCGCGCACATGCATGACGCGCTCCGGACCTATCTCGGAATCCAGCCGACGAATCCCATGTTGGGGCTCGGGGTGCCCGCGAACGAGAAGCTCGATCTGTTCAACGCAGGTATGTCGACCGGATACCCGACGCTTACGGTTTGATCAGCCTCCGAGATAAACCGCGCCGTTACCGCTGCAACGCGGTTCGGCGCGCGTTTACATTCTGTGCGCTAGCTTTTGCTTGTACCGTCAGCGCCGCAGCGGACCTGCGCGGCTTCATCAGTGAGGGCGGCGCGGGTGTGCTGCAGTACCAGCCCTGCAATGGGGCGGTCATGTCACAGCAACTGTTTCCGATCGACGACAAGACACCGAACAGCTCCTTACGTTCGGGAGTGGGTGCGGTTCGCCAGATCATGCTGCACAGATATCGGCCGTTGTACGTCGAGATGCGCGGCGAACGCGGAAAGACGAATGCGACTGCGTACCAGTTTCAACGGGCGGTGGGCACGATCGAGTCATGCAAAACTTTGCCACGCGACATCGCGTCAAACGTGCGCTTACTCGCCAATGGTGACGGGCCCTCGTGGCGCCTTGTTGTCACCGACGCAACCGCTGTTCTCGAATTGCCGGACAAGGTATCTATAAAGCTTCCCGCGGCGCCGTTTAAGGCTGCTAGCAGCGATCAGACGGCGAAAGAAGCGATAGCGCGCACATATGAAATGCAATCGTCAGATGGCGTCCCGATCCGCGTCGAAATCAACCCGCAGATGTGCACGGACGGTAGATCGGAGACGAGCTATGGCGCGCGCGTAACCGTGCGCCTGGACAAGCGAACGCTGCAAGGCTGCGCTGCACGGTTTTAAGCGAGGCGATCGATAGCCCATCAGGGTGTTTTTTCGGGAGCGGGTACATTTCGGTCCGCTCATGAAGATCGCAACGTTTAACGTCAACGGCATCACATCCCGTCTTCCGCGTCTTCTCGAATGGCTGGAAGAGTCAAGTCCCGATATTGCATGCCTGCAGGAGCTGAAGACCTCCGACGCGACATTTCCAGAACTCGCGATTAAAAGTGCGGGCTACGGTGCGATCTGGCATGGTCAAAAGGGTTTCAACGGTGTCGCGATCCTTGCGAAAGGCGCTGATCCCGTTGAAAGACGACGTGGGTTGCCGAATGATCCCGACGATACCCATAGCCGATATCTAGAGGCGTCGATCAACGGGCTCATTGTCGGATCAATCTATCTGCCGAACGGCAACCCGCAACCTGGACCCAAGTTCGATTACAAGCTGGCCTGGTTTCAGCGCCTGATCGACCACGCTGCGCAGCTATATGACTGCGGCAAGGACGTCGTGCTGGTGGGCGACTACAACGTCGTACCGACCGACAACGTGTATGACATCTACTCACCGCGATCGTATCTGGACGACGCGCTGCTACAACCAGAAACCCGGGCGGCCTGGAGGCGTCTGCTCGAGCAGGGGTGGACCGATGCAATACACACTCTGCATCCCGATGCGGCGATGTACACATACTGGGACTACTTCAGAAACCGGTGGTCGCGTGATGCGGGGCTTCGGATCGATCATTTGTTGCTGAATGCGAGCGCCGCCGCACGGCTTAAGGAAGCAGGGGTCGATAAAGCGATGCGCGGGCGGGAGAAACCGAGCGATCACGCGCCAGCCTGGGTGATCCTCGAGTAGCGCGTCGACTGAAAGATTCGGTGCCGGTGTGCGACGAATCTTGACCGCTGCCTATTGGGAACAGAAAAAATGACCTTCAAATTTAAGTCCGTTGTCGCTGGAATTGCACTGAGTCTGCTCTCGCTTACGGCGCATGCCGGCGAGTTCAACGAACACGACGGCATTGCAATCAAGGGCTACGATCCGGTCGCGTTCTTTAAGGAGAACAAGCCGGTCCGTGGCAGACGATGACTTGCGGTTCGATTACAAAGGTTCAACATTCATCTTCAGCAAGCCAAGAGAATCGTGCGGCATTCGCTTCCGATCCAGAGAGATATGCTCCGCAATACGGCGGTTACTGCGCATTCGGAACTGCACGCGGATACAAGGCCGATATCGATCCTGCGACGTTCACTGTCATCGACGGCCGGCTTTATCTGAACTACAACAGGCAGGTTCAGAAAGATTGGGCCGCCGACACGGCACGCTTTATCCGCGAGGCCGACGCACGCTGGCCTACGGTGAGGAAGACGGAAAAAGTATTTCGTTAGTGCGGCTACTTACCGGACGCTTCCCTCAGCGTCACGGCCAGATTGAACACCGGCTTCTCGCTCGTGTGGTCTTTTCGATCCGCTACAAAGTAACCATTCCGTTCAAACTGAAATTTGTCATCCGGCTTCGCGTGCGCAAGCGACGGCTCGACGTAGGCGCGTAGCACTTGCTTGCTGTTCGGATTGATCAGCGCACGAAAGTCCTTGTCGCCGGCATCGGGATAAGGATCAGTGAACAGTCGATCGAACACCCGCACTTCTGCGGGAATGCTATCGGCGACCGACAACCAATGGATCGCGGCGCGGGTCTTGACGCTGTTGGCACCCGGCGAGCCGCTCTTGGTCTCAGGCAGGTACTCGGCATGAACTTCGACGACATGTCCCGCTGCATCTTTGACGACACTATGCGCGCGAATCACATATCCGTAACGAAGGCGCACTGGCTGTCCAGCGCCGCCCGGACCGAGCGCAAGACGGTAGTAATCGGGGGGCGCGTTGTCCATGAAGTCCTCGGCCTCGATCCACATCTCGCGGCCGATGCGTAACGTGCGCGTTCCGAGCTCCGGCTTATGCGGATGCACGGGTGCCTGCGTTTCCTCAGTCAGATCGACGGGGAAGTTGTCGAGCACCAGTTTGATCGGGCGTAGCACCGCGGTCGCGCGCGGCACTGTGGGTTCCAGATCGTCGCGCAGTGCTTGTTCGAGCAGCGCGTAATCGATCCACTGCGGCGACTTACTGACACCGGTGCGATCCATGAAAAGTTGCAGGCTCTGCGGTGTATAGCCACGCCTGCGCAACCCGACGATCGTCGGCATCCGCGGATCGTCCCACCCGTCAACCAGCCCTTCATCAACCATCTGAAACAGCTTGCGCTTACTGGTCACAACGTAGGTCACCGCCAGCCGATTGAACTCATGTTGATGCGGTAACAGGAACGGGTTGGCCTTGCGCTCGTCGAGCGCGGCTTGCAGCAGAGGGGTGAAGCACTGAGTCTGCTCGCGCAGCAGTTTGAAAAAGTCGTCCGAATCATGGACGGCAAGATCCGGATTCTTGCTCCACGAGGCGAACATTGTTTCCGCGCGGCGCTCATAGCGGCTTGCGCCTAACTTGTGGCCGTGGTTGCGGCAATGCAGTGCAAATTCACGGCGCGATTCGGTGCCGGCGTCGTATATCTTGTCGAGCATCCGCTTGACCGCTTCGTACTGCGGCCGCCGCAACAGCGGCACGATGCGCTCGAGCACCCAGTCGTACCAGGGCCGCTGGTCTTCGAACTCCAACGTGCAGATCGAGTGCGTGATGTTCTCCAACGCGTCCTCGATCGGATGCGCATACGCATACAGCGGATAGACCACCCATTTAGTGCCGGTCATGTGGTGCTCGGCGAAGCGGATTCGGTAGATCACCGGGTCGCGCATGTTGATGTTGGGCGATGCCATGTCGACCTTCGCACGCAGCACCATCGTGCCTTCTGCGTGCTTGCCTGCGCGCATTTCTCGGAACAGCCGCAGCGATTCCGCAATCGGGCGGTCGCGGTACGGCGAATCGATGCCGACTTGCGTCAGCGTGCCGCGGTTGGCACGAATGTCATCGGCACTCTGCTGGTCGACATACGCGTAGCCGGTTTCGATCAAATATTCGGCAAAGCGATACATGTCCTCGAAGTAGTCGCTTGCGTGATACAGGTTCGACTCGGGTCCCCGCGCAGTCGCGTGCTCCCAATCAAATCCGATCCAGCGGACTGATTCGAGAATCGAATCGACGAACTCCTGGTCCTCCTTGACCGGATTCGTATCGTCGAACCGCATATGGCAGCGCCCGCCAAAATCGCGCGCGAGTCCAAAGTTCAGGCAGATCGATTTTGCGTGGCCGATGTGCAGATAGCCGTTCGGCTCAGGAGGAAAGCGCGTGCGAATTCTTGCCGGATCATCCGGTGCGTTGGCATGGACGTCGTAGGGTCCTGGATGGCCGGCCCACCGGCGCGGCTCATACGTACCGCGCACGAGATCATCAGTGATGATGTTGCGGATGAAGTTGGTCGCCTGGCCGGCGGGCTTCTCTTCCGCCGCCTTGCTCCTACTGCCGCTCTTGCGATCAACCTTGCCGCCGCTGGCGACCCGCTTATCCATCGATGCTGCTACGCGCCGTCGACAAAACGCGCGATTGTAGCGATGCCGACAGCTAGATGGCCTCCGTGCGCAGTTGCAGCCAGGTGGCCGCGGCGTCCCGGACATGCGGACCAACCCTGCGGCGCACTTCAGCGTGATAAGTGTTCAACCATTTGACTTCATCATCGCGCAACAGCGAGCGCTCGATCAAGCGCGTGTCGATCGGCGATAGCGTCAACGTCTCAAACTGCAGGAATTCGCCGAACTCGCTCGGTTCCTGCAGCGTCGCTGGTACGTTCAGAACCAGATTTTCAATTCGCACGCCCCAGCGACCCGGTCGGTAGATCCCTGGCTCGTTTGACGTGACCATGCCAGGTTCCATCGCAGTCTGCGGCTCTGGTGGCAAATGCGGCGTAATACCGTGCGGGCCCTCATGAACGTTCAGGAAATAACCTACGCCATGCCCTGTTCCGTGGCCGAAATCAACGCCGGCAGCCCAGATGGGTGCGCGTGCGAGTGTGTCGAGCATCGGGCTGCGCGTGCCACGCGGAAATCGGGCGACTGATAACGCGATCATTCCCTTGAGCACCAGCGTGTAGTCGCGACGCTGCTCGGGCGTGGTCTGGCCAACCGGCACCACGCGCGTGATGTCGGTCGTGCCGTATTCGTACTGGCCACCGGAATCAATCAGCAGCAGGCCATTGCCGACTGTGCCGCGCATACAGATCGTTGCATGTGCATCTTCAGTGGCTCGATAGTGCGGCAACGCGCCGTTGGCGTTGAAGCCCGCGATCGGGTGAAAGCTGGGGCAGACATAACCCGGACGCTTCTCGCGCGCCTCGACGACTTTTTGCCCGACCGTCATTTCGGTGATCGTCTCGTGGCCTAGCGCTGCCTCGAACCACGAAAAGAAATCGGCAAGTGCCGCGCCGTCCTGTTCCATCGCGTGACGAATGTGATGGGCCTCGGCATCGGTCTTACGGCTCTTCGCCAGCGTCGACGGATTGATGGCTTCGATGATCTGCACGCGGTCCGGTACTGACTGCTGTAGCCCGAGCGTGATACGACGCGGATCGACCAGCAGCTTCGCATTAGGTGGCAGCGCTTGCAACGTTGCAACGGCGTCGTCATAGCGAGCCAACGTGATGCCGTCTGCAGCCAGCCGCGATGCAAGCTTTTCGTTTACCTTGCCTTCGGCGACAAACAATGTGGCGTTTTTCGCATCGAGCAGCAGGTGCGAAATGAAGACCGGGTTGTAATTGACGTCGCCACCGCGCAGGTTTGTGAGCCACGCGATGTCATCGAGTGTGGATATCCAATGATGCGTCGCGCCGAGCTGTTTCATTTGCTGGCGGACGGCTGCGAGCTTGTCCGCGCGCGGAGTTGGCGCAAACGGCGCCAGATGTTCGTAGACCGGCTGTGCCGGCAACGCAGCGCGGTCGTCCCACACGTCGTTCAGCACGTCCAGATCCGTGCGCAGCTCGATTCCGCGCTCGCTGAGCACTGCTTGCAACGCTCGCGCGCTGGCAAGTCCGAGCACCGCACCGTCGACGGCGACTTGCGCTCCCGATGCGACATGCTCGGCGAGCCAGTCGACATGCGCTGAGCTGCCCGCCCCACCGATCTTCATCAGCTCGATGCCGGTTCCGGCAAGCTGACCTTCTGCCTGCGCCCAGTAGCGGCTATCGGCCCATACGCCCGCAAAATCGTCTGTCACCACCAGAGTTCCGACAGAACCGGTAAATCCGGACAGCCATTCGCGGCCCTGCCACCGCTCCGGTAGGTATTCGGAAAGATGTGGGTCGCTAGATGGCACAACCACCGCGGCGACGCCGTGACGCTGCATCGCGCGCCGTAGTTTTTCGATGCGGGAGCGAACGGTGCCGCGGCGGGCGTCGATGGTGTCCATTGCAGGCTCTGACAAGAACAAAATCGAAGTGTAGAGCCGGAGGTTGCTCCGACGGTATCGAGCTAACGGTTGCTGAGGCGCTCCGACCAACCCGGAACTCGTCGCTCCATTGTCCGCACTATATTTTCGTTCACTCGTTCTCGAAACTGTGCGTCGGGCGCTGCAATGGACGATGCCTGCGCATGAAAGGTGCGAGTGCCAAGAGCCGCTGCCAATGGTAGCGAGCGCATCGGAACCGCGAACACGTCAGTGCGGTTTGCTGTGTCGCCACTATTGGTGCGCACGTAGACCGGAATGAAGACGTTATTAGCACTGCTCAACGCGTGGTAATCGCCAATAAATAACCCGCGTGAGAAAGGCGCAGTGAGCATGTCGAATGCGGCAGTCAAACGATTCTCCTGCCATGTGACGCCATCGGTGGAGCGCGCAAAAATGAGTTCGGTCGGCAAGCTTGCCGGGTCGGGTGTATTCGAACGAAAGTCGTAATACGTCACGCCGATTGTTCCATTGGCGCGCACGTGCACGCTCGGCGTGAATGCCTGGGCGGTAGGCGCCGAATTGACCTGGACGGGGTTGCTCCAGGTCAGGCCGCCGTCAATCGAGCGCGACAGCGCGATACCGTCGCGTGCACCTCCCGAAAATCGTGCGTCTTGCCAGACGACGTAAAGGTCGCCGTTGGGTGCAACCGCGATCTGACCGAGGCCTGCACCGTCACGAATCAAGGTGCCGGTTTCGGGATCCCGCGCGCCGACTGCGAGCAGATTGGCGATTCGAATCGGAACGCTCCAGCTTCCTCCCTTGTCGTTTGATCGCAATATGTTGAGAGTCGCGGTGATCTGACCCCCCGCGCCTTCATCGAGCTGCGTAAACAAGTTGATCAGCGTTCCGTTTGGAAGCACCACGATCACGTTGCCGATCGTCTGGCTGCTTAGGCCTGGGTCAAAGATCGAGCGCGCACCTTCCCAGGTATTTCCGCCGTCCGTCGTGCGCGCGAAAAATGACGGGCCGCCGCCGCTGGCAGCAAGTCGATCCCAGACGGCGTAAACATAATTGGGATCAGTTGGGTCGGCGGTGATCGTATTCTTGTCGTTGAAGAAAGCTCCGCCATCTTGAATCAGTGTCGACGGATTGCTCCACGTTCGACCTGAATCGGTCGAGCGGCTCACCAGCATCGCGCTGACCGACCCCGGCGTCAGCGATGCACCCTGCGTCGCCAGCGCCATTTGAAATGCATTTCCATTCGGCGCGAAGGTCACCCACGGATCGGTAGCGCGTTCGTAGTCGCCGCCATTGGCGGCACTGCCGCCGCCGCAACGCGTAAACGGCGCTGTCGTGCTGGCCCAGGTTGCTCCGCCATCGAGTGAAACCGCACCCACCAATCCGTTGGAAAGTCCGGTTGACCAGCGATCCTGTTGCCAGACTGCAACGATGTTGGCGGGATTTGCTGGATTGACCGCCACGTAAGGCTCAACCTCTGCGTTTCGGTATTCGGTACCTCCGAGCGCTCCGCCGGTGCAGCTCGCCGCATACGGTGTATCGCCAGACACGCGAATGGGCGTGTCGCCGATCAGCGGTGGAAGCACAACGGCCGGTGGCACCGGTGCGGGTGCGATCGGAGTTGGTGCTGGGCCCGAGTCGGAGCCGCCGCCGCAGCCTGCGAGCGACGCTGCGAGCACGGCGGCCCAGAGGCGGTGGTGTGAAGGTATCGTTCCTGTCATCTAATAAGTTTCGAGGATCGTTTAACAGGGTGGATTCTGACAGTGCGCGCCATCGACTGAGACCATTAACCATCTCGCGGGATACGTACAGGCAAACGATCATCCGGAAAACCAGTGAATTCAGTGGCGTGAGCGGTCAATCGCGAGTGTTCATTGTGGCCCCGCGTGAGTTACGCTGGCGCCGTTACCCGATGCGCACGATGATTGCATTCGACTCCTTGTAAATGGCGTCTGAATTGATCCGCAAAGCCAAGGTGCCGACGCTGGCCGGCGTCGACGCGGAAGGGGTTTCTGCGGCGTGCGATCAGTGCGGTGATTCGTTGGCCGGGTTGCGAGTTGTGCGGCGCCCTGTCGGCGCAACGATGCGCGCGTTCTGCTGCAACGGCTGCGCATTTATTGCTGAGCAACTGTTCCTGGCGCAGGCAGGCACCCGCGATCGCGCATTGTTGAATGCAACGATCGCCGCTGAAGCCGAAGCAAGTTCCGCGGCTATCGAGGCCGCTACGGCCGCTGGCTCCCACTTGCAGCTTTCGATACGCGGCATGGTATGCACTGCATGCGCGCTGATGATCGAGGAGAGCCTGCGCACGGTGCCCGGCGTGGTCAAGGCGAGCGTTGATTTCGCAACGCACGCGGCATACATCGCCTTCGATCCAAAACTGGTTACGCGTGGCGAGTTGCAGCGCGCGATCGAGCGTGCCGGCTACGACGCCGGCCGCGTGCCGCGCGACGACGCGCGCATCGATGCACAGGTTCGCCGGATCGATCTGCTGCGAGTGGTCATCGCATGGTTAGCGACTACCCAAGTGTTGATGCTTTCGCTGCCGCTGTACGTCGCATCTCCCGGCGCCATCAGTTCGGAAATCGAGCGACTGCTGCAGGGTGCGAGCTTCGTGCTTATTCTGCCGGCGCTGCTTTTTTCGGCGCAGCCACTTTATCGCGCCGCGTGGAGTCAGCTTCGAATGTGGCGAACGGCTGCGATTGGCCTTGAACTCCCCACCGTTGTGGCGATCAGTGTCGCGGTGGGCGCAAGCGCCTTTTCTGCTGTGACGGGCCGCGGTGTAATCTGCTTCGACGCGGTGGCGCTGATCATCGCGTTCGCGATCACGTCGCGCTGGGTGCTGGCGGGCGGCGTCTGTGTTGCGCGCTCGCACGTCGAGGCTGCGCGCCGACAGTCCACCAGTGCGCTGCGGTTGGTCGCATTTCCATCGTCGCTTGCTACCGAATCGGTCGCCGCACAGCAGTTGAAGCCTGGCGCACGCGTTCTGGTCCCGCCCGGCGAAGCGGTGCCCTCGGATGGCGTCGTCGTTCACGGTCGGTCGAGCTCCTCGCAGGCGTCATTGACCGGTGAATCGCTTCCAGTCGAGAAATCGGCCGGTGCGCCGGTGCTGGCAGGCGCGATTAACCTCGATCAACCGTTGGTGATCGAAGTCGGCCGCAGCGGCACCGAATCGAGCTCGCTCGCGTTGCAGCGCATGGCCGAAGAGGCAGGCCGTGAGCGCCCTCGAACCGATGAGCTTGCAGCGCGTTTCGCTGCGCCGTACTTATGGCTGATGGGCTCAGCTGCACTAATGACATTGCTTGGCTGGCTGCTCGTCGATCCTGCGCGGGCTGTACCGAGCGTGATCGCGGTGCTGATTGCAGCATGTCCGTGCGCATTGTTATTAGCCTCCTCCTCCGCGACTGCAGCGGCGCAATCCGTGCTGGCCCGACGCGGTGTTCTGGTCGCCCGCAACTGCGCGATCGAGGCACTCGCCAGTGCCGATCTGCTCGCATGCGACAAGACCGGCACACTGACCACGGGCGAGCCACGCCTGTTGCGCCAACTGCTGTTGCGTACCGCCGATCCCGAATACACGTTGGCGATCGCCGCTGCAATGGAGACTCTGTCAACGCATCCTTATGCGCGTGCGCTGATCGGCGCCGTGCAGTCGCTTGGAAAGTCGCTGCCGCCGCTGACCGATGGACGCGTCGAGGCGTCTGCTGGCATCGAGGCCACTGTCGGCGGCCGTCGGTACCGGCTCGGAAAAATGGAATTTGCGCTGGTCGACAAGCAAGTTTCCCAGCGCGCCGATGTCGCGGCAATCGCAGCGCGCGAGGGGCTGCACGCGGCCAGCACGATCGTCCTGGCGGATGCCGAAGGGCCAGTGGCGCTTTTCGTCTTCGGCGAGCGGCTGCGCGACGACGCAGCATGCCTGATCGACACCGTTGCCGAGCGCGGTGTCGAGCCGATATTGATCTCGGGCGACAGGCGCGCACCGGTGCACGCAGTTGCTGCCGCGCTTGGCATCGAGCGGGCACTAGCGCATCAAACGCCGCACAGCAAATGCGAATGGGTAGTAGGTCAGCAGCGGGCCGGGAACAAGGTGGCCATGTTGGGCGATGGCATCAACGACGCGCCCGCGCTGGCTCGCGCCGATGTATCGATCGCATTGGCCGATGGGTCGGCAACCGCGCAGCAGCGCGCGGATTTGATCGTGCAGTCTTCGCGTCTGGTGGATATCGCGTATGCGTTCACCGTGGCGCGCAAAGCGATGCGCCTGGCGCATCAGAACCTCGGCCTGGCGCTCGGATGCAACGTCAGTTTTATCGCGCTCGCCGCACTTGGAATCACGTCGCCGGCGGCTGCAGTCGCCGGCACCGCCGGCAGCACGTTGTTGGTGCTCGCGAACGCTGCGCGACTGCTACGCAGTGACGACGTCCGTCAGGGCGGAGCAAGGCGCACACCGGTTGGCCGTTTGAGCTTGCGCGGAACTTCCTGATCAATTAGCGGTTGTGGTGCTGTCGCGCCGCTGTCGCTCTCCACGCTGCTGTTCCTGTTTCTGGTCAAAGTTGCTGCGCGCGAGTCAGCGCGTTGCGCAAGTATCATCTACCGCTTGATCCAGAGAGGCGCGCACGTAGCGCCTGCAGTCATGAGAAGCGCAGATATCCGCGAAAAATTCCTGCGGTACTTTGAGTCGAACGGCCACACCATCGTGCGCGCGTCGAGCTTGCTGACGACGTCGGACGATCCGACGCTGCTCTTCGTCAACTCCGGCATGGTGCAGTTCAAGGATGTGTTCACCGGACGCGAGAAGCGGCCTTACACGCGAGCCACGACTGCACAAAAATCTCTGCGGGCCGGCGGCAAGCACAACGATCTTGAGAACGTCGGGTACACCGCGCGGCATCACACCTTCTTCGAGATGCTGGGCAATTTCAGCTTCGGCGATTACTTCAAGCGCGACGCGATTCGCTTCGCGTGGCAGCTGCTGACCGAGGTTTACAGGCTGCCGAAGGAAAAGCTGTGGGCCACGGTATATGTCGACGACGACGATGCGTACGACATCTGGACCAAAGAGATCGGTGTGCCGCCGGAGCGCTGCGTGCGTATCGGCGACAAGCCCGGTCAGCCGAAATATGTATCGGACAACTTCTGGCAGATGGCGGATACCGGACCGTGCGGGCCGTGCAGTGAAATCTTTTATGACCATGGGCCCGAAGTGGAGGGTGGTCCCCCCGGGTCGCCCGAAGCCGATGGCGATCGCTACATCGAAATCTGGAACCTTGTGTTCATGCAGTTCGACCGCGATGCGGCCGGCACGTTGACGCCACTGCCACGTCCGTGCGTCGACACCGGTATGGGTCTGGAGCGGCTGGCAGCCGTGTTGCAGCATGTTCACTCGAACTACGACATCGATCTATTTCAAAACCTTATCAAGGCAGCAGCGCGCGAAACCCGGGCCAAGGATCTGACTGAGGACTCGCCGCAGTTAAATTCATTGCGGGTCATCGCAGATCACATTCGCGCTTGTTCGTTTTTGATTGCCGATGGTGTTATTCCGGGCAACGAAGGCCGGGGATATGTGCTTCGACGAATCATTCGTCGCGCGCTTCGCCACGGTTACAAGCTCGGGCAGTCCGAGCCGTTCTTTTTCCGGATCGTCAAAGACGTTGCCGCCGAAATGGGCGCTGCTTATCCGGAGCTGATCGAACAGCAATCGCGCATTGAATCAGTACTGAAGCAGGAAGAAGAGCGCTTCGGTGAGACGCTCGCCAACGGTATGAAGATTCTCGATGCCGCGCTCGGCCAGATGAAGTCGGGAGATGCGCGGATGCTCGACGGAGAAACGGTATTTTTGCTGTACGACACCTATGGGTTTCCGGTTGATCTGACCGGCGACATTTGCCGCGAGCGCGGCGTCGCGATCGATCACGCCGGCTTCGGCGAGGCGATGGAGCGGCAGCGCGGGCAGGCACGTGCCGCGGCGCGCTTCAAACTGACGAGTGGCTTTGAATACGCTGGTGACAAGACAAGATTCACCGGTTACTCATCGCTGGTGGAAGATGCGAAGGTAATCGCTCTTTATCACGAGGGCGCGCCGGTGCAACAGTTGCAAACCGGTGCCGAGGGCATCGTGGTCCTCAACACGACGCCGTTTTATTCCGAATCGGGCGGGCAGGTCGGTGATAAAGGCGTGCTCGAGTCGATCAGTGATCGGCACGTCGTGCGATTCGCGGTCGCTGATACGCAAAAGATTCAGGCCGATGTTTTTGGGCATCACGGCACACTGGAGTCCGGAACGCTCAATGTCGGCGACGTCGTGCAAGCGAAAGTCGACGCGATGGCACGCGAGCGCACACGCAACAATCATTCAGCGACGCACCTAATGCACGCCGCGCTGCGCGGCGTGCTGGGCAAGCACGTGCAGCAGCGCGGCTCGCTGGTCGATGCCGAGCGCACGCGCTTCGACTTTTCGCACGACAAGGCGATGACGCCCGGAGGAGATTCGCAAAGTCGAGGACATGGTCAACACCGCGATTCGCTCGAATGCGCCCGTGTCGGCCAACGTTATGAAGTACGACGAGGCGATCAAGGCCGGTGCACTGGCGTTTTTTGGAGACAAGTACGGCGATGAAGTTCGCGTGCTGAAAATGGGCGAGCATTCGACCGAGCTGTGCGGTGGAACGCACGTCGCGCGCACCGGCGACATTGGATTTTTCAAGATCGTCGCTGAAAGCGGCGTAGCCGCGGGTGTGCGGCGCATCGAAGCGGTTACCGGGCGTGGGGCTGTCGATTACGTGCAGGCGCTCGACCGCGACCTTCAGCACGCGGCGTTCTTGCTGAAAGCGCCCACCTCGGAAGTTGCGCAGAAGATCACGCAGATTCAGGACAATGTGAAGTCGCTGGAGCGCGAGTTGGCGCGCCTGAAAAGCAAACTCGCGGCTTCGAAGGGGGATGACCTTGTCTCGCAGGCGGTCGCCGTCAACGGCGTGATGGTGCTGGCCGCATCACTCGAAGGGGGCGACGCGAAGTCCTTGCGCGAGACGATGGATCAGTTGAAGGCCAAGTTGAAAAGCGCGGTGATCGTGCTGGGTGCCGTCGAAGGCGATCGAGTTCAGCTGGCAGCGGGTGTGACCGCCGATGCCACGTCCAAGGTCAAGGCAGGCGAACTGGTCAACTACGTCGCGCAGCAGGTCGGCGGCAAGGGCGGCGGTCGCGCCGACATGGCGATGGCCGGCGGCAGCGATCCCAGCAAACTCCTAAGCGCACTTGCAAGCGTGCAGTCGTGGGCGCAGCAGCGTCTGTGACAGGCCTTGACTACCGGCGTGCGTCGCCGGACGACGCGGCGGCACTTGTGCGGCTGATGAGTGATCCGCAGGTTTTTGCCGGCTTGTTGCAGACGCCGTATCCAAGTATCGAAGCCTGGCGCAAGAATCTCGAGCAGCAGACCGAGCAGAACGACGGTCTCCACTTGCTGGCGATCGACAATGGCGAAGTCATTGCAAGCGGTGGCATTCACGGCCTCGGCACCCGGATTCGCCGCCGGCATGTCGCCGGCCTCGGCATTTGCGTCGCGGCGCAGAGGCAGAAGCAAGGCGTGGGGTCGGAGATGATGCGTAGGCTTCTCGATTGGTCGGACAATTGGGCGGGATATCTACGCATCGAACTCAACGTCTACACAGATAATGAGCGCGCCATCGCGCTGTATCGGCGCTTCGGGTTCGAAATGGAAGGTACGCATCGCGCCCACGCGTTACGTGACGGCGTATACGTTGACACACATGCGATGGCACGCTTCCATCCCAATCCGCCGCAGGTACCGCGGTGACCCAACAGGTGGCTCAATAGTGGGGTATCGATGCGAGCACTCTTGATTCTGTCTTTGATGCTTTCAATCTCCGGTTGCGCCGTCGTCGCCGTCGGTACTGCCGTCGGCTCCGCCGCCGTCGCTGTCGGATCGGCCGCCGTATCGGTCGGAAGCGCCGCCGTGGGCGTCACCACGGACGTCGTCGTCGGTACTGCGAAAGTAATCGGCGGTGCGGTCACGCCGGGTGATTCGCAGCCCGCAGGCAAATAGGAGAGCGAATGCTTGTCAGCAACCTCGAGCTGGTTCCCGGTCGCCGGATCGTTTCGCATTTCGGCATCGTGCAAGGAAGCACGGTGCGAGCGAAGCATGTTGGCAAGGACATCTTCGCCGGATTGAAGAACATTGTCGGCGGTGAATTGAAGGGCTATACGGAGCTGATGCAAGAAGCTCGGCACGAAGCCGTCGAGCGCATGATTGCCGAAGCACAGTCGATGGGCGCAAACGCAATCTTGAACGTGCGCTTTGCGACAACGTCTATCGCTGCCGGCGCGGCGGAAATATTGGCGTATGGAAGCGCGGTGCAGCTGGACGGGAATTGATCCGTGCTGGACCTGATCGAATTCGGAATATTTATCGTTTTACTGATCGTCGGCTTCTTCGCCGGAACGATCGTCGAGAAGCGCCATTACGCGTCGATTCGCCAGCGTGAGCGGCAGTATGCAGACGTGCTCGCGTTCTCGGTACGCTTTCCGCCTGACCGTGTGACGCCGCAGCGCGCATTCCTCGTACACGGCACCGTGGTGATCAGCTCTGATTATTTCAAGACGTTCGTAGCGGGTTTGCGCAATCTGTTCGGCGGCCGCGTGCGCACGTATGAAACTTTGATGGAGCGCGCGCGGCGCGAAGCGTTGCTGCGGCTAAAGCACGACGCACGGCGGCAGGGAGCGAAGCTCGTGATATGTGTGCGCTTCGAAACGACGACGATATCGACCGGCTATGCAGCGTCGATCGAAGTGTTTGCGTACGGCACTGCGTTGATACCCGATCGCGAAAGTGCAATTGCGTTCGGAGCTCGATCCGGCGTGGCCGCGTAGTTCGCTAGTGAAATTCGAGAACCGCGCCCCCGCCGAGGGCATTAATTCTTCGCCTGAAAATCCGCTGATCGAGCTCGGATGGCTGCTAGCGGGCAGTCTCGGGGTCATCGTTGCCCTGGTGATCGTTACGTCACTCGCTGCGCAGTGGATTGCTCCTCGCATTCCGTATCGCTACGAAGCCAAGCTCGCCGCGACACTACCGCCATTCGCCACCGCGCCTGATAACGAAGCGGGCCGTCAAGTGCAGGCGGAATTGCAGGAGTTGGCGGACCGGCTTGCAGCGCGGCTCGACATGCCCGACGGCATGGTGGTCCGCATCGGTTATCGCGACGATCGAACCGTGAATGCATTCGCGACGATCGGCGGCCAGGCGGTTTTCTTTCGTGGACTGTTGGCGAAGCTCGATAACGAGAACGCACTTGCGATGGTGATGGCGCACGAGCTTGCGCATTTGAAGTTTCGCCATGCGTCGGCTGCGCTTGGCCGTGGCGTTGCAGTGGGCGTCATTCTGTCGGTCGTCTCAGCTGAGCTGGGACGTAATGCAGCTGCCGGTGTCTTGAGCCAAGCCAGCATGGCAACACTGCTGTCATTCAATCGCGATCAGGAGCGCGAAGCCGACGAGGCTGCGTTGCGCGCACTTCATGCCGAATACGGGCACGTCGGCGGCGCGATCGATTTGTTCGATGTGCTTGCGCGCCTACCGGGCGAGCAACGCGAGTCGAAAATAGCGTCGGTCGAGTTCTTGCGCACGCACCCTTTGACCGCCAATCGAATCGAAGCGATCAAGCAATGGGCTGTCGAAAACGGTGCGCCGATCGATGGGCCGAGGCGGCCGCTACCGCCGGCGATCGCGGCGCTTCGCAAAGCCGCGGCATCGTAGAATCGCTGATCGACGCGCCAACTTTCGTGCTGCAACCTCCTACCACCGACAAGGAAATCGACACGCGAGGGCTCAACTGCCCGTTGCCGATCTTGCGCGCCAAAAAGGCGCTGTCGGACATGACCACGGGTCAGGTTCTGAAGATTGTGGCGACCGATCCGGGTTCGATGCGCGACTTTCAGGCATTCTGCAAACAGACGGGCAATCAGCTCCTGATGCAGGAATCAGCCAATAAAGAGTTCGTTCACTTCGTGAAGCGCAGATGAGCACGCCCACTCCACCGCCGACCACTGTTGCACCGCGACGGCGCACGTCTGTTTTGAAAATGATGTTCTGGCTTCTCGTCGTGCCGATCGCGCTGATCGTCGGTTACTTCGCGGTCGTGCTGAACTGGAATTATTCGACCGGCGAGCGCGCGGGCTGGGTGCAAAAACTGAGCCGAAAGGGATGGCTCTGCAAGACGTGGGAGGGTGAGATGGCCATGGTGTCGATGCCCGGCGCGATTCCCGAAAAGTTTCTGTTCACGGTGCGCGACGATGCGGTGGCCGAAAATATCAACAAAGTGATGGGCAAGCGCGTCACGTTGCACTATGAAGAAAAAGTTGGACTGCCGACGAGCTGCTTTGGCGAGACGCGGCACTTCGTTACCAGCGTTCTGCAGGTAGAAGATATTCCGTTGGTCCCGGGTGTGGTTGTGCCCAACCGGCCAGCCGCGCCGTCGGGCGCGCCGGCTGCACCTTCTCCTTCGACGCAGCCGGCACCGTCATCACCATTGCCATCGCCCACCCCGCCACCGTCAGCGCCGGATACATCGCCAGCGAAGAACTAGGTGTAGACGAGGTGCGTTCCGGTTCTCTGCTGCGAAGCGTTACGCCGTAGCGGCACCAACGATCATTTCGCACGGACCGACGAACCGGCCGTTCGTCTCGAACTGACGCAGTTCACGTTCGATTTCGTCCCAGGTTTCGGCGCGCTCGGCATCGCTGAGCGTGCTCATCATCTGATGCAAAGCGCCAAATGATTCGCGCTCGAAGCGCACGCATTCCGCTGCGCTCGGTAGTCGAACCGGAGAGTCGACCTTGCGCACTTCGATGTCGCGCAGGCCCGCACGCTCATAGGCAGCCGCCAGCACGCCGTCGCCGCCGAGTGAAAAGGGGCCTGGTTGGCCGGGCTGCGGTGGAGGAAGCTTGGCACGCCGGCGGATGATGCCGACCGGAATTGAGAAAAACTGATTTTTGTCGGGCGTCGAATAGACGATCGCCGCGAAGCGGCCGCCTGGCTTCAATGCGCGCCGGATACCTGCCAATGCGCGCTGCTGGTCGGGGAAATAAATCAATCCGACGCGCGAGATCGCCGCGTCGAAGCTGGCAGCAGACAAGTCTCCAAGTGCTTCGCCGTCAAGCTCGCGCGTCTCAATTGTCGACAATCCCGCCGCGCGTGCATCAGCAAGCGCGTAGTCGAGCAAAGCAGGCGCAATGTCAGTGGCGAGCACATGGCCGGTCGGCCCGACACGTCGGGCAGCTGCAAGCGATTGCTCGCCAGCACCGGCGGCAATATCGAGCACCCGACTGCCTGCCTTGATATGCGCCAGGTCGAGCATCTGCTCGGTGGCAGCGCCGAGCCATTCACCCAGGAATGGCCCCCAGCGGTGCCATGCTTCAGCGGCGGTCTGCCATTGAGCACGCGTGGTCGTCTTGAATTTTGCTGCATCGAAAGCGGGTCGGTCGTCCATGTGAGTCTCCTCAGAAGTGAGGAGCAGAGCGTCCGCCTTGGGTCGTGTAGCGTCTAGTCAAGAATCTGGACTTGTCGCACGGAGGGGGTGGCTCTAGGCTGCATCGCATGATCAATTACGGACAGTTCTGTACGGTCGCTCGTGGTGCCGAAGTATTCGGTGAACGCTGGACTCCACTTGTCGTGCGTGAGTTGCTGTGCGGCAGCACACGCTTCAACGACATTCGCCGTGGCGTGCCGCGCATGTCTGCGACGCTGCTCGCACAAAGGCTGCGCAAGCTCGAGGAGATCGGTGTCGTCGAACGTGTTCGCGGCGGCAGTGCCAATGAGTACCGCCTGACTACTGCCGGTGAGGAACTGCGCCCGATCGTGATGGCGCTCGGCCACTGGGGCGCGAGGTGGATCGGCAGCCGGTTGCAACCCAATCAGCTCGATGCCGGGTTTCTGATGTGGGATGTACGGCGTTTCGCAAAGCTCGACGAGTTTCCGCGCGAGCGGCGCGTCGTGATTCATTTTAGTTTTTCGGATGCCAGGCCGCGCGAGCGTCTGTGGTGGCTCGTCGTCGAACATGGCAGTGCAGACCTGTGCCGCGATGATCCCGGGCACGAGGTGACGTTGATCGTCGAATCGAGCGTTTTGGCTTTAACCGACGTGTGGACCGGTGAGCGCGAGCCGTCGGAGGTGCTACGCAGCGCTGAGCTTCGGATCGTTGGACCTGCGAGTGAAGCGAAGCAACTGTGGTCCTGGCTCGGACGAAGTGCGTTTGCATCGACGCGCGCCGAACGGCGTACCGCGCTAGCTGCTTAGCGCTTTCTGATCTGCGTCACGATGCAGGCAGTCGCTTCCGCTGCTCTTTGACCTTTTGCAAGGTTGCACCGAAGCCGTTCAGTCGCTCCTTTTCCTGCGCGACGACGGCCGGCGGAGCGCGCTCGACGAAGCTTGCGTTGCCAAGCTTGACTTCTGCTTTGCGAATTTCGTTTTCCAAGCGTGCGATTTCCTTGTCGAGCCGCTCGCGTTCGGCACCGACGTCGACTTCTATCTTCAGCAGCAGCCGGTAATCGTCCACGACCTTGATCGGCGCGGCCTGGCCGTTGGCCGCGGCATTTACATCCGCGACGACCTCGATGTCCGATAAGCGCGCCAGTGCCTGTATATACGGCGACAACGACGCCAGCGTGGATGCGTCTCCCGACGCGACCAGCGGGACTTTCTGTGCAGGCGACAGGTTCATCTCGCTGCGCAGGTTTCTCAGTGAGTCGACGATGCGCTTCAACAACGCGACCGCAGCGTCTGACTGCGCATCCATCTTCTCCGGCTGGCTCTTGGGATACGGCTGAATCATGATCGATGTCTGCTGCTCTGCTGTGCGCTTGCCTGCAAGCAACGCAACCTTTTGCCATAACTCTTCTGTGACGAAGGGAATGATCGGGTGCGCGAGACGCAATGCAGCTTCGAGCACCCGCACCAGAGTTCGGCGCGTGCCGCGCTGCGTGGATTCGTCGCCGGCAGCCAACTGCACCTTGGCGAGCTCGACGTACCAGTCGCAGTACTCGTTCCACACAAAGGAATAGATCGCGTTGGCGACGTTGTCCAAACGGTAGTCGGCGAAACCTTTTGCGACCTCGGCTTCGGTGCGTTGCAACTCTCCGATGATCCATCGATCGACGAAGGACAGCTTGACCGGAAGTCTTTCGTCGATTCCGCAATCGCGGCCTTCGGTGTTCATCAGCACGAAGCGCGTTGCATTCCACAACTTGTTGCCGAAGTTACGGTAGCCCTCGCAGCGCTTGATATCGAAGTTGACGGTGCGGCCGAGCGTCGCCGAAGCCGCCATCGTGAATCGCAATGCATCGGCTCCGTACGGCGCAATACCGTTCGGAAAATGCTTGCGCACCTTCGCCGCAACCTTCGGTGCGTCTTCGGGTCGTCGCAGGCCGCTGGTGTTCTTTGCCACCAGCGATTCGAGGTCGATGCCATCGATGATGTCGAGCGGATCGAGCGTGTTGCCCTCGCTCTTCGACATCTTGGCGCCCTCGGCATCGCGAATCATGCCGTGGATGTAGACGTTGTGAAACGGAACGCGCCCGGTGAAATGGGTCGTCATCATGATCATGCGCGCTACCCAGAAGAAGATGATGTCGTAGCCGGTGACCAGCACGGTTGACGGCAGGTACATGTCGTACGCGAGCTTGTCTTGCACGTTCGGCCAGCCGAGCGTCGAGAAGGGCAGCATCGCCGACGAGACCCACGTATCGAGTACATCGGGATCGCGTCTCAGCTGTGCATTGGCGCCCGCCTTGGCGCGTGCATCCGCTTCGCTACGCGCGACGAACACATTGCCTTGCTCGTCGTACCACGCCGGAATCTGATGGCCCCACCACAGTTGTCGCGAGATGCACCAGTCCTGAATATTCTCCAGCCACTGGTTGTAAATCGTCTTCCACTGCTCGGGAAAAATGTTGACGTCGCCGCGCGCGACGACATCGAGCGCCACCTGCGCGATCGATCGCCCCGGATGAAGCGTTCCATCGGGGGCGGGCTTGCTCATTGCCATGTACCACTGCTCAGATAGCATCGGCTCGACCACTTCGCCGGTGCGCTCGCAGCGCGGCACTGTCATCTTGTGAGGCTTCTCGCTGACGACGAGACCGGCGGCACGCAGATCGGCCAGCACCGCTTTGCGCGCCACGTAGCGATCCATTCCGCGATATTTCGCCGGCGCGTTGTCGTTGATCGTTGCGGTCAGCGTGAAGATCGATATCGGCTCGAGTCCGTGTCGCTGGCCGACGGCGAAATCGTTGAAATCATGCGCGGGCGTGATCTTCACCGCACCGGTTCCAAATTCCGGGTCAACATAATCGTCGGCAATCACCGGAATCGTGCGATCCGTCAGCGGCAATACCAGCGACTTGCCGACTAGATGGCGATAGCGTTCGTCGCTCGGGTGCACAGCGACCGCGACGTCGCCCAGCATCGTTTCAGGGCGCGTGGTGGCGACGGTGATCGATTCGTTTCCCTCGGCGGCGGGATAACGAATTTCCCAGATGCGGCCGTCTTCCTCTTCGGTTTCGACTTCCAGATCCGCCACCGCGGTTTGCAGCTTCGGATCCCAGTTGACGAGCCGCTTGCCGCGGTAGATCAACCCCTGTTCATACAGGCGCACAAATGTTTCGACGACGACCTGCGATAGATCGTCGTCCATCGTGAAGTACTCGCGGCTCCAGTCGACCGATGCGCCGAGCCGTCGCATCTGCTGCAGGATCGCTGCGCCTGAAACGCGCTGCCACTCCCACACTTCTTCGACAAATTTTTCGCGGCCGATCGCGCGCCGATCGATGCCCCTGGCTGCAAGCTGTCGTTCAACGACGATCTGCGTTGCGATGCCTGCGTGATCGGTGCCCGGCAACCAGAGCGTGTTGAAGCCGAGCATGCGGTGATAGCGAGTCAGCGCGTCCATGATCGTCTGATTGAACGCATGGCCCATATGCAGGATGCCGGTGCGATTCGGCGGCGGAAGCTGAATCGAGAACGACGGCTTGTCCGGATCCTTGCCGGCAGCAAAGTAGCCGCGCGATTCCCAGATCGGCGCCCAGCGCGCTTCGATCGCCGCTGGGTCGAAACTCTTTGCCAGGTCGCTCGCGGGCGAATCCGTTAAGTCAACACTCGTCACTTCGATGCCGAACGCTGACGCTCGAGCTCGGCAGCAATCGCACGCGAGATCGTTTCACGCACGGTGGTGTCGAGCGCCGGCCGGAGATCAGAAATCAATGCAGACAAAGCGCGCACCAACGTGGGCTGCAAGCGGTCCCGCACCTGCCGCTCCAGCTCAGCGGAAAGCTGTGGCTGCAGTTCGCGCAGCAGACTCTCGCGCAGCTGCGCTTCCATTTGTTCCCAATCGATGGCAGGTGGTGGCGGTGCTGCTTCAGGCGGCGGTGCGGTAGAGAAGACGGGAGCAACCGAGGCCACCGACGCAAACAGTGTCGACGGTGGCGGCGCGGGCTTCGGGCGCGCCACCGCTTCAGGTGCAGCCGGCTCCGGCTTGGGCATCAGCAGTGCAGCAACTGGGGGCGGCGGCGAAGGCACCGCCGGCGCGACCACCGGTGGTGGCGGTTGCGGCAGCGAGATATCGAGGTCCAATGACGGCAGCGTCAGCCGCTCTGTCAGCACGGGGATCGTGGCATCGTCGGGCATTACTTTGCCGCCGGGCTGCGTCAGCCGCTCGAGGTCGGTGGACTTGCGGGAGCTAGTCGCCATGTCAGTGCCGCCGGGCCGCCCCAAGGCGCTGACGCGCCCCCGCGGGGGGCAGCGAACGTAGCGAGGCGCCATCGGTCCTCATGTCACTTCGATTGCGGTCGGCTGAAATCCGCGATCGCGGTAACACTTGAAACGCGCACGTGCTCGTTGCCGATCACCATCATCGCTCGACACGACTTCGATCACCCGCTCATAGCGCGCAAAAAAACTCTCGAAATCCGGAGGGACATCGTCGTCGAGCGTCAGCAGCACGTCACTGTCAGGTGCAGAGCCTGAATCTGGCGCCAGAATCACCGGTGTCGTTGATGCAAACGGGGAGCCGGCGTAGACGTGCGGGACGAAATCCAGAGCCGAAAACGTCCACAGCGCCTGATCAAACTGTGCGAGCCGATCAGCCTGGCGGGCGTAGACGACGGCTCGCTTCTGCGACGCACGCGCCTTGCGGATCACGCGGCACGCGTAGTGCACGCGATGCCCGACGCCAATGTGAAAGTCAATACGTGTCACCGGGTCTCGACTACTTTGCTCGGTCTATTAAAAACTGTGACAAAAGCGGCACCGGCCGGCCGGTCGCTCCCTTCGCAGTTCCACCTTTCCATGCAGTCCCTGCGATGTCCAGGTGCGCCCATGGGTACGCATTCGCAAAGCGCGCCAGGAAGCACGCAGCGATCACCGCGCCGGCACCCGGCGTCCCGATGTTGGCCATGTCCGCAAAATTGGATTTCAACTGCTCCTGATAGTCCTCGCCGAGCGGCATCAGCCATGCCGGATCTCCGGACTCGCGGCTTGCCCTGATCAATTGATCGGCAAGTTGGTCGTTGTTCGAGAACAGGCCCGAGTTGACGCCGCCGAGTGCGACGACACAGGCGCCGGTCAGCGTGGCGATATCGATGACCGCTGCGGGTTTGAAGCGCTCGCTATAGGTGAGCGCATCACAAAGAATCAAACGGCCTTCGGCGTCAGTGTTTAGAACTTCGATCGTCTGTCCTGACATCGAAGTAACGATGTCGCCCGGCTTGACCGCGCCTCCCGATGGCATGTTCTCGCATGCGGCCACGACGCCAATCACGTTGATTTTGAGCTTCAGCTCTGCCAGCGCACGCATCGTGCCAATCACGCTCGCAGCCCCGCACATATCGAACTTCATCTCGTCCATCGCGGCGCCGGGCTTGAGCGAGATGCCGCCGGAGTCGAACGTGATGCCTTTACCGACGAGCACGATGGGGGCGCCCTTTGCCGCGCCTTTGTACTTCAGCACAATCAGGCGCGGGGGCTGTGCGGAGCCCTTTGCGACCGACAAGAACGAACCCATTTTCAGCGCTTCAAGCTGCTTCGTCTCCAGCACTTCGATATCGAGCTTCCATTGCTTCGCCATCTTGCGCGCTTCGTCCGCGAGAAAGCTCGGAGTGCAAATGTTCGGCGGCAAGTTACCCAACCGCTTTGTCAGCTCCATGCCGTTGGCAATCGCGCCGCCGTATCGCAAACCGCGCTCGGCGCCCGGGTTGCTCGCTTTGAGCAACAAGCCGACGGTGTTGGCGCCGGCGGCGTCCGGTTCGCGCTTGCTTTTCAACTCATCAGTACGAAAAACCGCTTCTCGCGCAGCGATGGCAAGACTGCATGCCTGCCATGCAGCGTCGCGCTTCTTGACGTGCCAATCGAGTGCCGCCACCGTGACGTTCTTCGCGGCGCCGTTGAACGCTTTGACGCTTCCCCGCACGGCGTCGACGAAGTGACGCTCATTGAAGTCGTCCTTGGCGCCGAGCCCTGTCAACAAAACGCGCCGAGCGGCGATACCTTCGACCGCCAGCAGCGGCAACGTCGCGCCGCGCTTGCCGGTCATGTCACCGCTTTTGACGGCTGCTTTGATAGCCCCCTTGCTGGCAGCGTCAAGCGACTTCGCGGTCGGTGTCAGCTCCCCGTCAGCATGGACACCGACGACGATGGCATCCGTCTTGATTGTCTCGGGCCTGCCGACCGCTGTGATAAATTCCATCGGCGTTTCTCCTTCGCCTTTCTCGCGTTCTAGTTTGCAAATTGTCCAACTGCTTTGCCAACGAGGCGTTTAGCGATCTTATGCAGCGCAATGCCGCTTGCAGTGGGCGAGGCAGTATATAGCCCCGAAAAGCGCGATCCGATCCGCGATCTGAGCCCGTCGCGATGATTTTCCAGCGCTCGGTTGTCTCGGAGTTGACCAGCACCGCGAGTGCGGTTTTCACTGTTTTGTTTTCGATTATTTTTTCGGTCGGCCTGGTGCGCATCCTTGGCCAGGCCGCCGGCGGTCGCATCGACAATCAGGCGGTGTTCGAGCTGCTCGCGCTAACGGCCCTGGTGTGGCTGCCGATCATGTTGACGCTGACGCTGTTCGTTTCGGTCTTGATGACGCTGACGCGTGCTTATCGCGATTCCGAAATGGTGGTGTGGTTTACCGCCGGCCGCAGCTTAACGGCGTGGATTGGACCGGTGCTGCGCTTCGCCTGGCCGATCGTCGTATCGATCACGCTGCTCGCGTTGTTCGTCACGCCATGGTCGAACTCGCAGATCGAAGAAATGCGCGCGCGGTTTGCTCAGCGTGATGATGTGAGCCGCGTTGCGCCGGGGCGCTTCATCGAGTCTGGCGGCACCGATCGCGTGTTCTTCGTCGAGTCGGTCGATGTTCTTGATGGCCAGGTGCGTAACGTATTTGTCAGCATGCGCAGTGAGGGCCGCGAAGGTCTGATCGTCGCTGCCAAAGGCGTGATCGAGCTCGCCGACAACGGCGATCGCTTTCTGGTGCTCGAACAGGGACGGCGTTACGAGGGAACGCCGGGCAAGCTCGAGTATCGAACGATGGAGTTCGACCGCTACGCGATCAGGCTCGAAAGCCGTGCGGATCAGCCAATCGCCGAGCAGCGCGCGAAATCATTGACGCTGATGCAGCTGTTGGCGGAACCCACGCAACTGAATCTGGGAGAAATCATGTGGCGCATCGGGCTGCCGGTCGTCGCGCTGTTGGTCAGCCTGCTCGCGATTCCATTGGCCTACGTGAATCCCCGCGTCGGGCGCTCGTTCAATCTGATCGTGGCCGTGCTGCTTTTCACTTTCTATCTGAATGTGTTGAATACCGTGCAGGCGTACGTGCAGCAGGGCAGGCTCGACTTCAACATCGGCGTGTGGATCGTGCACGCGCTGTTTCTGGTGCTGGTCATTGCATTGTTTGCGCGCCGCGTCTACATGCTGCGTTGGTTGCCGCGCTGGCCGCGGTCCGTAAAGCGTGCGGCCGGAGCAGAGCCCTCGTGAGAACCATCCGCCGCTATCTGTGGCTCGAGATCGCCAGCGCGAGCCTTTTCGTGCTGTTTGCACTGCTGGCGCTGTTTCTGTTCTTTGACATGGTGGCGCAGCTCGACGATGTCGGCCAGCGCGGCTTTCGCTTTCGCGACGCACTTTTCTATGTTGCGCTGACTTTGCCCTCGCGTACCTACGAGCTGATGCCGATCGCAGCGTTGATCGGCACGATTTACGCACTATCCAAGCTCGCGGCCAATTCCGAATTTACGATCATGCGCGTGTCCGGCATGAGCACACGTCGCCTGATGAACAGCCTGATCGGCATCGGGTTGATCTTCGTGGTGTTGACCTACGTACTGGGGGAATTCGTTTCGCCGCCTGCTGAGCAGCTGGCGCAGAGAGCGCGGCTTCAGGCAACCGGCTCGCCGGTCACCGTTCGCGAGTTTCGCTCGGGGGTCTGGGTGCGCGACGTCGTGAAGCAGCCCGGCGCGGGAGGTGTTGTGGCATTTCGTTTCATCAACGTCCGACACGTCGCGCCTGATGCGACCACTAAGAATTGGAGAATTTTCGAATTCGATCCCGATTACAAGCTGCGCTCGATCATGACTGCGGAGACCGGACAGTACGATCCGGGAACCGGCTGGACGCTGTACAACGTCGTCGAAACTCGATTACCGGGCCCGATCGCCGGCGCGACAGTGCCGCAAATAAAGGCCGCCCGGACCGAAGTCGTGAAGTCGGAGCAGGTTGCCTGGCCTTCCGAGTTAAAGCCCGACATTTTCGGCGTAATGATCGTGCAGCCCGAGCGCATGGCCGGCTGGGATCTCGCGCAGTACATCCAACATCTGGCAGACAACCGTCAGCAAACAGAGCGCTACGAAATTGCGTTCTGGAGCAAGCTCTTTTACCCCTGGGCGGTCGTCGTGATGATGGTGCTTGCGTTGCCCTTCGCATTCCTGCACGTACGCTCGGGAGGCGTCAGCTTCAAGATCTTTGCAGGCGTGATGATCGGTGTCGCGTTCTACGGACTTAACAAGTTGTTCGCACACCTTGGATTGCTAAACACCTGGCCACCGATCATCGTCGCCGCGCTGCCTAGCCTGGTCGTGCTCGCGACGGCAATGAGTGCGCTGTACTGGATTGAACGCAGGTAGCCACGCTGTTGCTATGCGATCGCGCGCTTGACCAGTCGCTCGCCGACGCACACTACGATCTGGGATTACTCTACGAATCGCTGGGCAACCAAAAGGCGCTGCGGCACTCAAGGCTCACCGCTGGGCCCGAGTAGCGTCGGTTCCACGTGCGCTCGCGGCACCCCCGAGCGTGGTGCACCCTGCACGGCTGCTAGCATCACCAGCACCGGCAACATCAGTTCGAGCGCTTCTTCCAGAGACAGCGCCACCAGACGCGCTCTCTCAGACAACGCATGGCCGGACCCACGTGCAAGCGCCGGCAACTGGTCCATGATCTGGGAAAGAACCAGAGTACATCCAAGCACCGCCAGCGTTACCGCGACCGGGCGTCCGCGCCACCCCCCTCTCGCGACGACCAATCCGTAACGCACCAGCAGCCAGCCCGTGGCGAACACCACCAGCAGAACTAGCAGGCCGGCCAGACCCACAAAGAACGCGTGGTCGCTGACCAGCCCTGCCTCCAGCAGAAGTCTGCGCAGGCTTACTTCGCGTGCGATACACGCGGTCATCACCACCGTGCCCGCCAGCGCCGCGGCGTTGCCGAACAACGGATTGCGTATCGCCCAGAGGGATGCGATCGCGATGCCGTAAAACACGACGGTCGCATTCTCGACCGGCCCGGATTCCCGCATGAGTTCCCGGACCATCTCCACGGGCAACGCCCATCCTGCACCGACGGCTCCAGCGCAAGCCGCCAGCACGGCCAGCAACGCGAGTCGCGGCGACGTTTGTGTCCATGCAGCAGTCGCGTTCATGTCTCGACGCGAGTGGATCGCGGGGTGAGGTAGACGTTAAACGGTAAATGTGGACTTGGGCAGCCAGTGCGAAGGATGCCACGCGCCGCGAGTGCGCGGCTCCTCCGCCTAGCAGTTCAAATAGCAGGTAGCGTGGCTTTCGCCAGCGAGCTGGCGTTCACTCGCGCTTCCACTTCGTGAGATCTGCGATCGTCAATGAGCAGAATGGACGTATCGTCCTGCGCAATCCCATCGACCGTCACGCTCTTGTCATCTTCCGCGTGCTGCACCGTGATGCGGTATTCGGTTTCTCGATATCGATAGCGCACGGTGAATTCGTTCCACTCGGCAGGCAGGCAGGGAGTGACGTGCAATCGATCGCCCTCAAGCTTTAGCCCGAGCAAGGATTCGACGATCAGCCGGTACATCCACCCGGCCGAGCCGGTGTACCAGGTCCATCCGCCGCGCCCGGTGTGCGGTGCGACCGCGTACACGTCGGCCGCGACGACATACGGTTCAACTTTGTAGATCGCCTCGGTTTCGGGTGTGCTCCCGTGGTTCACCGGATTGATCATCGAGGTCAGCTCCCATGCGCGGCGGCTGTCGCCAAGCGCAGCGAATGCCATTGCGGTCCAGATGGCAGCGTGCGTGTACTGCCCGCCGTTTTCGCGCACGCCCGGAACGTAGCCGCGGATGTAGCCCGGGTCGAGATCCGACTTGTCGAACGGCGGATCAAGCAACTGGATCAGGCCGTGATCGTGGCGAACCAGCCGCGCATACACCGCGTCCATCGCGCGGCGTGAGCGTTCGGCGTCGCCCGCGCCTGACAACACCGACCAGCTTTGCGAGATCGAATCGATCTGGCACTCGGTATTCGTCTTCGAGCCGAGCGGGGTGCCGTCGTCAAAATACGCACGCCGATACCAATCGCCGTCCCAAGCATTCTCCTCGATTCGTGTCGACAGCTGCGCTGCTTCGTGTTCGCAGCGCGCCGCAAACGAAGTGTCGCCGCGCATCCGAGCGATCGGTGCGAACTGCCTCAGCACATGAACCAGAAAGAACGCAAGCCATACGCTTTCGCCCTTGCCGCGCATGCCGATCAGGTTCATGCCGTCGTTCCAGTCGCCGGAACCGATCAGTGGTAGCCCATGGCTGCCAAATTTCAGACCGTACAGAATCGCGCGTACGCAGTGCTGATAAACATCGGCGCTCTCGTCGGATCGAACCGGCATGTCGTAGTACGAATCATCCTCGGCGTTGACCGGCCGGCCTTCCAGAAAGCGTGAGGTCTCGTCCAGAACCGATCTGTCACCGGTCGAGACAACGTAGCGGCTCACTGCCAGCGGCAGCCATAAATAATCGTCGGAACAATGGGTCCGCACACCGCGGCCCGAAGGCGGATGCCACCAGTGCTGCACGTCCCCCTCGACAAATTGACGGCTCGCACAGAGTGCAATCTGCGCACGCGTTGCGCGTGGCTCCGTGTGAATTAGCGCCATCACATCCTGCAGCTGGTCGCGAAAGCCGTAAGCACCGCCTGACTGGTAATAACCGCTTCTGGCCCACAGGCGACACCCCATCGTTTGATAGATCAGCCAGCCGTTGGTCAGAACGTTGAGCGCCGAATCGGGCGTTTCGACCTGCACCGCGCCCAGCGTATGTCGCCAATGCTGCGAGACCGCTTCGAGCGCTTCATGCGCGATCGCAACACCGCGAAACCGCTGCACCAAAGCGTTTGCTGTTGCGACGTTGTTTGCAGCGCCGAGGCGGAACACGACTTCGCGCTCTTGATCGGGCGTCAGGTCCAACGTCACCTGCATTGCCGCGCAAGGGTCCAGGGCCGCGCCGACGCGGCCCGAAAGCCGTGTTCGTCGCAGCGCGGCTGGATTGCGCCAGCTGCGGTTGCGGCCGATGAACTCGGTTCGATCTCCGGTTATCGTGCGCGTCGGATCGTCGACGTCGAAGAAGCCGATCCACTCGGCGAATTCGATGTTGTACGGGTTGCGCGCGTAAATCGCGCCGGACTTTGCATCGACTTCGGTGCTCACGTGCATGCTGGATTTCGTGCGCAAGTCGCCGAGGACCCATTCGACATAGCCGGTAACGGACAGCCGGCGCGGCCGGTCCGATCGGTTCGTCAGCTTCAGCGCCGAAAATTTGATTGACGCGTCGAGTGCGACGAAGACCGTCAGCTCCGAGAGAATGTCATCCTCGATGCGTTCGAAGACGCTGTAGCCGAAGCCGTGGCGCGTGACAGTTGGCGCGATATCGTCGGGTGCCGAGACGCTAGACGAGCTGGGCGACCAGTACTTTCCGGTCTCTTCATCGCGGATGTAAATCGCTTCGCCGTTCGCTTCTCCGATCGCGTCGTTGTGCCAGGGCGTCAGCCGGTACAAATGTGCGTTCGTGCTCCACGTATACGCCTGGCCGGTTTCGGACACTACGGTTCCAAAGTCCTGATTTGCCAGCACGTTGACCCACGGCGCCGGTGTCGCCTCGCCCGTGGGCGGCGCGATGACGTATTCACGGCCGTCAGGCGTGAACCCGCCGAGTCCATTGAACAGGATCAGATCGTCGATGATCGGCTGCAGCGGTGGCTCGGGTCGATAAGTGCGCGTCGGCGCCAGGTGCGGCACGCGCACTTCGGTTGGAGCGCGGCGGTTCACCTGCTCCGCCAGCGTTCCGCGCGTATCGGAGATGATGACGCGTGCCACCGATTCGAATAACAAGCGGTCTTCGTTTGAAATCTGTTCGGCGTGACGGACGAAAATGCCACCTGGACGATCGACGAAATGCGCTTCGACACCGGCGGCGATCAAGCCGAGGATCTGCTCCTGCAACTGCTGCCGATATACGTCGTGGTCTTCGTTCCAGATCACCAGGTCGACCGCAAGTCCCTTCAGCCTCCAATAGGCGTGGGCCTGTACGAGCTGCCGAACCAGATCGATGCTGGCTGCTTTTGAAATCTGCAACAGCACGATCGGCAGATCGCCCGAGATCGCATAGCCCCACAGAGCCGACTGTCCGCGCCGGTTGCGCAACAACACGCTCGGTGCGCCGCGCAGCGATGCGTTGGCATACAGCACCGAGCTCGCGAGCCGACCGTAAAGCTGCGCGTCGGCCTCGGTCGCGTTGAGCTGACGCAGCACCACCTGACTGTGGGTCCATGTCAGATCGAATACGCGATCGGCGAGTCGGCGGTCCTGGTATTTTTCGATAAGGCCCATTACCGCGTCGCGCGTTTCGCCGACGCCGCACACGATATCGACCGTTGCCGAGTCGCCCGCGTCGATCGTGACCTGCTGTCGAATCGACGCGATCGGATCGAGCACAGATCCGGCCGAGCCCGACAGTGCTCCGCGACCCATCAGTGCTCGCGGCGCGGCGAGCGTGCCGCCACGTCCAATAAAGCGCACGCGATCGGTTTCGAACGACGGTGCAGCGGCGTTGCCGTGCACGGTCATCAATTGAAACGATATCGGCGTGCGCTCGTCGCGCGAGCGAGGCCGACGCGTGCACAAAATGGCGGCTCGCCGCTCGATGATCTCGGTCTGCACGAACAGGTTGCTGAACGCAGTGTGCAGCGCGTCAGCTGCAGCCGGGGCAAGCACCATTTCGGCGTAGCTTGTGACTTCAATCGTCCGGCGCGTGCGACCACGGTTGGTGATGCGCACTCGACGTAGCTCGATGTCATCCTCCGGCGAAACGACGATCTCGGTATGCGTTTCGATATCGAGATCGCGTCGGCGAAACTCGGCTCGGCCCTCGCTGAAGATCGCCTCGTAGTCGCTCGGTCAGGCGCAACGTCGGTTGGTGCGCAACCGACCAGAACGCACCAGTGGCAACGTCGCGCAGATAGCAGAACGTTCCCCAGTTGTCGCATGTCGTGTCTTCCCGCCAGCGCGTGATTGCGAAGTCTTTCCAGCGGCTGCTGCCGCCACCCGCGTTGGTCACCATCACGTGGTACCGGCCGTTGGACAGCAAATGCACTTCGGGCACGGGCGTGTTCGGTGTGGCGAGCACGCGTATCGGAGGTTCGGCACTTACCTGGCTGACGTCGAGGTCGGGGCCGATCGTCGCGGTAGCGTAAAACGGCGTCGCCCGCGGTATGCGCTCCTGCAGCAGCAACAGCGTTGCCTTGAAGCGCGGATCCGCTTCGAATCGCTTTTGCATGGGCCTGTCGAGCAGCGCATGCGAAAACGCGAGCAGGCTCATGCCGTGATGGTGCGCCATGAACGACTGAACGATGCTGCTCGACTCGCCACGCCGCTGGCGCGACGGCGTGTAATCGATCGCTTCGAACATCCCGAAGCGCGCATACAACCCTTCCTCCGCAAGCCGCAGCAGGTTCGTGCATGCCGCAGCCGGCGCCACCATCAGCGCCAGCGCCGACGCATACGGTGCGATGACCAGATCATCGGCGAGCCCGCGCTTCAGTCCAAGCCCCGGCACGCCGAACGCGCGATACTGGTAATTGTCATGCGCATCGACGGCGTTGTAGCCACACTCGGAGATGCCCCACGGGACCCCGCGCTGGCGCCCATAGTCGATCTGCCGCTCAACAGCCGCGTGGTAGGTCTGATCAAGCAACGTGTTTTCGTACGTCGGCATCATCAGCAGCGGCATCAGGTACTCGAACATCGAGCCGCTCCATGAGAGCAGCACCGGCTCACCGCCGGCCGACGTCAGCAGCCGTCCGAGCGCAAACCAGCTTTCTTGCGGCAGCTTGCCCTGCGCGATCGCAACGAAGTCGGCCAGCCGCGCTTCCGATGCCAGCAGGTCGTAGTAGCTTGCATCCGCGCGGGCATCTCCTACGTTGTAGCCGATCACGAACTGGCGGCGGACCCGGTCGAACAGGAAGGCATAGTCGACCTCTGTCAGTGCACCCGCCTGCTGGATCAGATCGTCGATTGCAGCGATTCGCTCGCGAGCGCGCTGCGCGCCCTGGGCGAGCAATTGCGCCGACTTGGGCAGCGCGGGATCATTTCCTTCGCTGATCGCGGCCAGCGCGCGCAGCGTCATTGCACCTAACTTTTCGCTCTCGAGCGCAACGCCGCTTGTTTCGCTCTTCGGTTCCGCGAGCCACGGGGCTAGCCACACCAATTCGTCGCGCAAACCGGCGCACTGCCGTGATAGCGATTCGGCCCATCCATCGATTTCGACCAGACGCTGATCGGCAACGTCCGGCACTTCGGGTCCGGCAAACACCGGAGGCGTCGGTAACGCAACCGGCTGTGCCAGGAAGTGCTCCGCTATCTCGGCGGCGTGAGTCGCGAGTCGATCGATGTGACTCCATGCCGATTCCAGGCTGCCGCCACGCTCGGCGACTGCTTGCTCGAGCGCGGCAGCGAAGCGAACGACAGGCCGCGGCAGTTGCGTGCCGATCGCTTCGCGCAGGACGTCGAGCGTATCGCCGATTCCGTCGAGCCAACGCGTGTGCAAAATAGGCTCGTCGGCAAGCGCGGCAAGCCCAACGCGCAGCGTCAGAAGACTGCCCACGAGATTTCCGCTGTCGACCGTAGAAATGTAGCGAGGGTTCAGTGGTACCAGCGTGCGAGTGTCGTACCAGTTGAAAAAGTGACCTCGATGCCGCTCGAGAGATTGCATTGTGCGCATCGAGTTTGTGGTGCGCAGCACGAACTGCCCGCCGGTTTGATACGCCAAGTCCAGTGCCGTCAGGTCGGCGAGCAGGGCGAGCCCCATGTTGGTCGGCGACGTGCGATGCGCGATGACGACGGCACTTTTCTGCTGCACGTTGTCGGGCGGCAGCCAGTTATCTTCGGAGTTGACGTACGTCTCAAAGAAGCCCCACGTCTTGCGCGCAAGCCCGCGCAGAAACCTCACCTGAATCACAGATAGTTCTTCGCTGCGCGGCGCGAGCGGCCGGCTCATCCACCACGCAAGCGCGGGCGACACCAGCCACAGCAGCAGGATCGGAGCGGCAATGCGCAGCGCCGAGGCGTTCATCGCCGGCATCACCGTCCAGGTCAACACCGCAATCGTCGGCGCGAACCACATCGTTTGATACACCGCGGCCAGATCGCTGCTGTGGCTCTCTTCGAGCTGGCGTTCGACGATGCTCGAGGGTTTCCATTCGAGCAGACGCTGATGCGAAATCATCGTTCGCCAAAGCGTGCGCACAATCGCGTCAGCAGAATAAAAGGCTTCATACGGCAGCCACGCCAGCGCAAACAGCGATTGCGCAAATTGCGTTTGCGCGGTGCGCCCTACGGCTAACAGGTGCTGCTCGATCGGCGTCTCGTGCGGCTTGCGCAGCAGATCGGTCAGCGCAGTCGCGAGCGCAGGCAACAGCAGCACGGCTAATACCACCGCGGTCCATAGCCACGGATGCGGAAGCACCGCCCAGCCCAGCAGCAGCACTAACAGCAATGACACGGGCACGAGACTGCGCCGCAGGTTGTCAAAGATCTTCCACTGCGACAACCATGACAGAGGATTTCGCACGCGGCGGCCGTCGGGCAGCGGTACGCGTCGACGCAGCCAGCCGATCAGCTGCCAATCGCCGCGAATCCAGCGATGCCGGCGAGCGACATCCGCGCTGTAGCGCGACGGAAATTGCTCGTAAAGCTGAATGTCACTCAGCAGGCCCGAGCGCGCCAGACAACCTTCGAGCAGATCGTGACTGAGAATGCGGTTCGCCGGGAATCGATTGGCAAGCGCACTTTCGAACGCATCGACGTCGTAGATGCCTTTGCCGATGAACGAGCCCTCACCAAACACGTCCTGGTACACATCCGACACGGTGCGGGTGTACGGGTCCAGTCCGGGCTCGCCGCTGTAGAGCCGCGCGTACGGTGAGCGTCGAGTTTCCGGCAGGCTGACCGCAATGCGCGGCTGCAAAATTCCATACCCAGCCGTAACGACATGCCGTGGCTTGATGCGCCGCGGGCGATCCGGATGTTTCGGATCAAAATGCGGCCGATCGAATTGAGGCCAGTTAAGCGGATGCGCCATTGCGCCGACAAGCTCACGCGCGCTATCGCGAGGCAGCTGTGTATCGGTGTCGAGCGTGATGACGTACTTCACCTGCAGCAACGGCTCGGTGTCTCCGACAATCAAGGAAAACGCGTCGCCCGGATTCCCGCGCAGCAGCGCATTCAGGTCGCCGAGCTTGCCTCGTTTGCGTTCGCGGCCCATCCATGCGCGTTGCCGCGGGTTCCAGCGGCGTGGACGATGCAGCAGATAGAAAATATCGCCGGACAACTCCCTCCCGGTCGTATACGCGCGATTGAGGGCGTTGATTCCATCGCGCGCGAGGTGCAGCAGCGGTTCGTCGGTTGGTAGTGATTCCTGATCTGCGTCGGGGAAATCGGTGAGCAGCGCGAAGTACAAATTCGCATCGCGGTTTGCAAGGAAGCGCACCTCGAGCGACTCGATCAGTTTTTCGACGCTCACGATGTCGGTCAGCAGAGTGGGCACCGCCACCAGCGTGCGCGCGGTAGGAGCGATGCCTTCGCTGTAATCCATGCGTGGCAACGGCCGTGGCTTTACCAGCAGCGTGACGAGCCAGTTGACGAACGACACTGCCAGCTGACTGGTTGCCAGCAAAAACAGCAGGATGACGAATGCAAAAAGCGCAATCGATACGGCGTCGCCAGGGTGCGCCAGCTGAGGCCACACGCGCGCGGCGAGGCCGACGGTCAGCGCGGAGGTGATTGCAAGAATCGTCCCGAGATAGATCGGCAGCGGGTGCCGACGGCCGAACCTGCGCAGCCCGTAAACCGGAGAAGGCTTAACGCCGACAGCGTGCTCCAGCGCCGGCAAACCCTCGTCGATCAAATAGAAGCCGGCATGCGCGGTGCGCGGATCTGTCGTGTCAACGCGCGTGCGAGCGAGCTCGACGGCCTTAGCCGCGACTTCCGACTCCGACGAACTGCTACGTCTTGCAGTCTGTTCGGTCGCGTGTCGGTAGCTATCGCGCGTCGCGAACTCCATCGCCGCGTGAATCCCCGCGGGATCCTCGCGCAGTATCTTCTCGACAACGCTCATCTGTTCGACGAACTCGCGCCAGTCGATAGCGCTCAACAACCGCAAGCTGCCGATGCTGTTGCTGATCGACACCTGATGCGAAGCCTGCACCTGAGCTTCGAGCTGTACCAACTGATCGATCGTCAGATGCGATTCGGCAAGCTGCTGTTCGATCCACGTCAGCGCCAGCGCCAGCGCCGGGCTCTGGCCTTGCAATCGGCGCGTCAGCTCTGCCACGAAAGCGCTTCCGAGCGGCGGCGATGAGCGCGCCATATCGGCAATCACCAGGATGAGACTCTTGGGATCGCTCTCGGCCATCTCCATCATCTGGTCGGCCCAGACATTCGCGAGATCGCGATCTGCGCGTGCTGCCGCCATGCGCACGCCGACACGGCGCAGGTTTTCGATCAGCGCGAGTCGCAGCATGATCGGAATCGCCCACAACTCCCCAAGCTTCAGTGGCATGACCGTCTGGTACGCGGCAACGAACCGGCTCAAGCGCTGCGCGTCTACGAGGCCATCACCGTGCGAAATGGTTTCCAGCGCAATGTCGTAAACACGCGGCAGTCCGGCGGAAGGCCCGCTTGCGAGCCGCGGAAGCTCACGGCTATAACCTCGGGGCAGATGCCGCTTTGCGGTGGCGATCTGCTCTTCGATCAAATGAAAGTTATCGATCAGCCATTCGCCGGCTGGCGTGATGCGCTGATGAATCGATAACGACTCGGTCAGTACGTTGCAGACCTCGACCAGCTTGCTTTCGTTGTCGGCCAGCCTGGCAAGCAGCGAGTCGCGCTTGCGCCGCGTCGTTATCTTGTGCGTAGCGGCGAGCGTCTTGCCGTACTGCTCCATTTGATCGGCGCTAAAAAGCTCCGACCGCAATGGCGCTTCTTCGACCGTTGACGCTAGCGACAAGCCGCTGGTGGAAAAACGCGTCTTAAATTGGGTCAGGTGCCCGAGGATGGAACTGCTGCTCGCCCTCACTTAAGACGTCCAACACTTTGGTGTGCGAGGAGGCAGGATAGCAAGTTGCTGGTAAGGCTCGTGGCGCTGGGTTCCAGCTGGCGCTGCACTATCCTGTTGTCGATACCGTTCGCAGGACCGAGATGCCACCGCTTCCATCAGATGCCTTTGTGTTATTCGGTGCCACCGGGGACCTGGCGTACAAGAAAATATTTCCTGCGCTGCAGGCGATGATCCGCCACGGCGAGCTCGACATGCCGATCGTTGGCATCGCGCGCGAGGGTTGGTCACTCGCTAAATTACGGCAGCGCGCCCGCGAATCGCTGCAGAACAATGGCGGCCTCGATGAGCGGGCTTTCGCGAAGCTCGCAGCGCAATTGCGATTCATTGAAGGCGATTACGCGGAACTTACTACCTACGAGCGCCTATGCGAGGCACTCGAAGGGGCCGAACGACCGCTGCACTACCTGGCGATTCCTCCGAGCATGTTCGGTCCCGTCGTCAAGGGCCTGGCGCACGCGGGGTGCGCCGCTGGTGCGCGCGTGATCGTTGAAAAGCCATTCGGCCGTGATCTTGAATCGGCGCGAGCATTGAACAAGACACTGCACGAGGTCTTTCCAGAGTCGGCGGTGTTTCGCATCGATCATTACCTCGGAAAGGAAGCCGTCCAGAACCTGTTGTACTTTCGTTTCGCCAACTCTTTTTTGGAGCCGATCTGGAATCGCAACTACATTGATAGCGTTCAGATCACGATGGCGGAGAGCTTCGGCGTGGAGGGCCGCGGAAGCTTCTACGAGGAGGTGGGAGCCATTCGCGACGTCGTGCAAAACCACTTGCTGCAGGTGATCGCGTTGCTGGCGATGGACGCACCCGTCGGCAGTGATTCCGAATCGACGCGTGCCGAAAAGCTGCGCCTGTTTCGCGCGATGTGCCCACTGCAACCTGCGCAGGTCGTACGGGGACAATTTCGCGGCTATCGCGCCGAGCCTGGCGTGGCGCCTGATTCGCAGGTCGAAACGTTCGTTGCGTTGAAGCTGCGCATCGATACGTGGCGCTGGGCCGGCGTACCGTTCTACATCCGCGCGGGCAAACGCATGCCGATCACGGCCACTGAGGTGAAGGTCGATCTGAAAACTCCACCGCTGCCGATCTTTGACCGGATTGATCCTGCGGAGTCGAATTACTTCCGCTTTCGTCTCAGCCCGGAAGTCGTGATTTCGATTGGAGCCCGCGTCAAGCGCCCCGGCGACGAGATGCGGGGTCAACCGGTGGAACTTGTTGCCCGCCGTTCCCTGGCAAGCACCGATTCCCCGTACGAGCGCCTGCTGGGAGACGCAATTCAAGGCGATGCTTCGCTGTTCACGCGCGATGACAGCGTGGATGCGGCGTGGCGCGTCGTCGACCCGATCCTTCACAATTCGTCACCGGTCGCCGAGTACGAGCCCGGCACGTGGGGTCCGCCGGCGGCTGCGAAGATCGTCGCAGGCGAGGACGGCTGGCACGACCCGCAGCCCGAGGTGACTGCATCTGAAACGGAGCACGCATGAACAACACGCAACGTCTGCATAACCTTGGCCAGAGCATCTGGCTCGACAACATCTCGCGCCGCATCCTCGATGATGGAACGTTGCAGCGCTATATCGATGAGTTCGCAGTAACCGGCCTGACCTCGAATCCGACGATCTTCGACGAAGCGATCGGTGCAGGCGACACCTACGATGAAGGCATTCGCACGAAGGCAGCGGCCGGAAGATCGGGTGAAGCGCTGTTCATCGAACTTGCGCTGGAAGACCTGCGTCGAGCCGCCGACTTGTTCAGGCCGATCTTCGATGCGACCAATCGTGTCGATGGATGGGTATCGATGGAATTGTCGCCGCTGATCGCGGACGACACGGCTCGCAGCGTCGAGGCGGCGGAGCAGATTTATCGGCAAGCGAGCCGTGACAACCTGTTCGTCAAGATTCCGGGCACAACCGCGGGCGTTCGGGCAATAGAGGAATCGATCTTTGCCGGCGTGCCGATCAACGTGACGCTGCTGTTTTCACGCGAACAGTATCTGGCGTCGGCCGAAGCGTACCTGCGCGGGATCGAGCGCCGCATCGCTGCAGGGCGTGACCCGAATGTCGGCTCGGTTGCATCGGTGTTCGTTAGCCGCTGGGACCGCGCGGTCGCTGAGAAGGCGCCGCCAGCACTGCGCAACCGGCTTGGCATCGCGATTGCCGCTCGCACGTACCGTGCGTACCGTGAACTGTTGCGATCGCCGCGTTGGCTCAAGCTCGCCGATTCGGGGGCAAAGCCGCAGCGTCTGCTCTGGGGCAGCACCGGCACAAAGGATCCGCAGGCATCGCCGACGATGTACGTCGAAGCGCTCGCAGCTCCCGACACGATCAACACGATGCCCGAAAAGACATTGCTCGCGTTTGCCGAGCACGGTCAGGTGAGAGGCGTAATGCCAGAGGATGGCGGCGATGCTGACGACGTGATTGCACGCTTTGCAGAAGCGGGCATCGACATCGACGCGCTCGCCCGGCAGTTGCAACAGGAGGGTGCGCAGGCGTTCGTCAAGTCGTGGAACGGGCTGCTGAGACGAATCGCCGAAAAGAGTGAAGCGCTCGCGGACAGCGACGCCAAATCTTGACGTGGCGATCGCCGCTCGCGCCAAGCTGGCGCTGCCATTGACCGAACGCCCGCAGTGGCGCGCGTTGCAAAGGCACTACCGGGACATCGAAGCGCAACACCTGCGCGAGATGTTCGCAAGCGATCGCGAACGCGGCGACCGCATGGCCGCCGAAGCGGCGGGTCTGTATCTCGATTACTCGAAGAACCGCATCAACAATGAAACGCTGCGGCTGTTAATCGAGCTCGCCGAGGCACGCGGCGTACGCGCGCGTACCGAAGCGATGTTCAACGGCGAGAAAATCAACGTCACCGAGCAGCGTCCGGTATTGCACGTTGCACTGCGAGCGCCGCGCAGCGAGCGAATCGTGGTCGATGGTCACGACGTCGTGCCTGACGTGCACGCAGTCCTGGACAGGATGTCAGCGTTTAGCGATCGCGTCCGTAACGGCGACTGGAAGGGTCACCGAGGCAAGCGGATTCGCAACGTGGTCAACATCGGAATCGGCGGCTCGGATCTCGGCCCGGTGATGGCATATGAAGCGCTGCGCCATTACAGCCAACGCGACATCGTGTTTCGCTTCGTCTCCAACATCGACGGCACCGATTTCACCGAAGCGGTGCGCGATCTTCAAGCTGATGAAACACTGTTCATCGTGTGCTCCAAAACGTTCACGACACTGGAGACATTGACCAATGCGCGGGCCGCGCGCCAGTGGTGCCTGGATGCGCTGGGTGATCAAGCCGCGATAACGAAACACTTCGTTGCGGTTTCGACCAACCAAGCCGAGGTGGTCAAGTTCGGCATCGACCCCGCCAACATGTTCGAATTCTGGGACTGGGTCGGCGGGCGGTATTCGATGGGCTCTGCGGTCGGGCTGTCGATCATGCTCGCGATCGGCCCCGAGCAGTTTCGCGCGATGCTCGCCGGCTTTCGAGCAATGGACGAGCACTTTCGCAGCGCACCGCCGGCGCGCAATCTTCCGTGGCTGCATGGGCTGATTGCGATCTGGAACAACGATTTTCTCGGCGCGTCGACGACTGCCGTGCTGCCCTATGAGCAGTATCTGAAGCGCTTCCCGGCCTATCTGCAGCAGCTGGTGATGGAGAGCAATGGCAAGCGCGTCAGCGTCGATGGAACTGCCGTCGACATTGAGACGGCGCCGGTGGTCTGGGGTGAACCTGGTACCAACGGCCAGCACTCTTTCTATCAGCTGCTGCACCAGGGAACGCGTTGTGTATCGAGCGACTTCATCGGCTTTTGTCGTACCGATAATCCGCTTGGCGAGCAGCATGACCTGCTGATGGCAAATCTGTTTGCGCAGAGCGAAGCCCTGGCTTTCGGCAAGACGGCCGACCAGGTCAGGGCCGAGGGAACGCCCGACGCGCTGATTGCCCATCGCACATTCGAGGGCAATCAGCCGAGCAATACGCTTCTTGCGGAGCGTCTAACGCCGTACGCGCTGGGTTCGCTGGTTGCACTGTACGAGCACAGCGTGTTCGTGCAGGGAGTCATCTGGAACATCGACTCGTTCGACCAATGGGGCGTAGAGCTCGGCAAAGCGCTTGCGACGCGTACAGCCGCCGAGCTCCTTAGCAGCCAGGAGCCGCAGCTTGCACACGACAGCTCGACCAATGCGTTGATCCGCCGGTACCGGGCGCAGCGCTAGACGTAGTTCGGTCTACGCGCCGATCGCGTACGGTTTTGTAAGCACTTCCAGCAAATGGCCGTCTGGGCTGTCGAAGTAAAAGCCGCGCCCGCCATTGTGGCGATTGATTTCCGCTGAGCGTTTCTTTCCGGGATCGGCCCAGTATTGGAGCCCGCGCTCGCGAACGCGGGCGAAGATTGCATCGAAGTCGTCTTCGTCGATCAGGAAAGCGTAGTGCTGAAACGCGACGTCGCCTTCGACCTGGTCAAAATCGAGCGATGCGCCGTCGTCCAGCGTGACAACCATGAAGGGTCCGAAGCGGATGGGTGCTGCCAGTCCGAGAATGTCCGCCAGAAACGTCGCGGACCGCTGCTGGTCCCGGCACCAGACGATGGTGTGGTTGAATCGGATGCTCATGTGGCGTTCTCATTCGCCGTCGAAGCTGAACACGCGCAATATATCGCTGCAATCAAACTACGGAGGCAACCATGAATCGACTGTCCTGCATCGTTGCAACACTCTTCGTCTTGCTGCTGACGGCCGGTTGCGCAAGTCTGACACCGCAGAGCGATACCAAGTGGGTCACGCTGATCGACGGTACTACCGGGCTCGATAACTGGATCCAAGTCGGCGATGCCAACTGGCGCGCAGTCGACGGCGCAATCCAGGCCGATAGGAAGACCGACAAGGCGAACAGTTTCCTTGTCACGAAAATTCCATATACCGACTTTCGAATTCGCGCCGAGTTCTGGGCCAGCGACGACGCCAACTCAGGGATCTATATGCGCTGCGCCGATATCAAGAACATTACCGATCGCACGTGTTACGAGGCCAACATCTTCGACCAGCGCCCCGACCCGACGTACGGCACCGGATCCATCGTTCATCTTTCGCCGGTGTCGCCGATGCCAAAAGCCGGCGGCAAATGGAACACTTACGACGTGACGGTAAAAGGCACGCGGATCGTTGTGACGCTGAACGGCGTTGTGACCGCCGACATTTCCGACAGCAAGCTCACCAGCGGGCCGGTTGCACTGCAATACGCGGCAGGTGTCGTCAAGTTCCGGAAGGTACAGATAGCGCCCCTGTAAACGTCATTGCTTTGTAGATGTTATTACGGTAATGTCTCAACATCTACAAAATAATCAAAGGAGCGCACATGCGATACCAACTGGCGCCGATAGCGTGTCGTCCCTGGCTGTTGAGCGGCTTGTCCAGGAAGCTGATCGAAAGCCACTACGAAAACAACTACGGCGGCGCGGTGCGCCGCCTGAACTCGATCGCGGAGCAGCTCGCTTCGCTCGACTACGCCACGGCTCCGGCGAATGTGGTCAACGGCCTGAAGCGCGAAGAATTGGTCGCGCTGAACTCCTCTCTACTGCACGAGCTCTATTTCGCAAGCCTTGGCGGAGACGGAAAAACCAATGAGACCGTCGCACAACTGCTGGCCCGCGATTTTGGGATCAGTGGATCGCTGGCGCAGCGAGTTTGTCGCCATGGCGAACGCACTGGCAGGCGGATCGGGCTGGGTGCTGCTCGTTTACGTGCCGCGTGACCGGCGACTGATCAATCAGTATGCAGCCGATCACACGCAGGCCATTGCGGGTGGCATTCCGATTCTCGCTCTGGACATGTACGAGCACGCTTTCCATATCGACTTCGGCGCCAACGCTAAGGCGTACATCGAAGCGTTCATGCGCAACATCAACTGGAAAGCAGTGCAGCTGCGCTACGAGGATGCTTCGACGGTTGAACCGCCGCGTCCACTCGTGCAGGAGGAGTTCGCGGATCTGCCCGCAGTTTCAGCCGAAGAAGTCAAGGCAATGCTGGACGGCGGTAAGCCGGTGCAGGTGATCGACAACCGGCCGCAGTTTTACGTGTCGAGCACGCAGGACATCATGGACGGCGCTCAGTGGCGTGATCCCGAGCGTGTGCACGAATGGGCTGCAGAGCTTTCGAAGTCGGAGCCCGTGGTTACGTTCTGCGCCTATGGATTTCACGTCGGTTGCCAGACGGCCGTCGCGCTGCGTGATGCTGGCTTCGATGTGCGTTACATGAAAGGCGGCCACTCGGCATGGAAGGCGCTCGGTGGAGCGCTGAAGATCTACAAGTAGCGGCTATAGCCGCTCGACGATCGTCACGTTCGCGAGCCCGCCGCCCTCGCACATCGATTGCATTCCATAGCGCTTGCCGGTGCGGCGCAGTGCGTGCACCAGCGTCGTCATCAGCTTCGCGCCGGAGGCGCCGAGCGGATGGCCGAGCGCGATCGCACCGCCCGATGCATTGAGCCGCGTCGCGTCGGCGCCGGTGGCCTTCAGCCACGCCAGCGGCACTGACGCGAACGCCTCGTTGATCTCGAAAAGATCGATCTGGTCGAGGCCTAGACCTGCTTTACGCAGTGCTATCGGCGTTGCCGGTATGGGCGCCTCGAGCATGATCACCGGGTCGTGACCGATGACGGTCATCTGATGAACTCGCGCCAGCGGCTTGGCCGATGGTCCGAGCGATTTCAGCCCGCGCTCGTTGACGACCAGCAGCGCCGCGGCGCCATCGCAAATCTGGCTGGCAGTCGCAGCAGTGTGCCTTCCACCTTCCTGCAGAAGCTTCACGGCGCCGATGCCTTCGCGTGTCGCATCGAAGCGAATGCCTTCGTCGATCGCGTGCGTCTGGTCCGTCGGGACACCTTCGGCCGTACGTGTCGGCAACGACAGAATCTCGGCGTCGAAATTTCCGGCGCGAGTCGCTTCGCTCGCCCGCTGATGGCTGCGCAGCGCGTACTCATCGAGCTCGTCCCTGGCCAATTCGTATTTCACGGCCAGCATCTCGGCACCGGTGAATTGGCTGAACTGAACCTGCGGATAGCGCGCCTGCATCGCCGGGCTCATGTAACTGCCAAAGCCGTGCTTGAACGCGAGCGTTCCCGGCAAGCCCATCGGCACTCGGGTCATGCTTTCGACGCCGGCGGCAATCACGACGTCCATGCTGCCGGACATCACCGCCTGCGCAGCAAAGTGCAACGCCTGCTGCGACGATCCGCACTGCCGGTCGACCGACGTGGCGGGCACCGACTCGGGCAGCCGCGACGCGAGCACGGCATTGCGGGCAATGTTGTTCGATTGTTCACCCGCCTGGCCGACGCAGCCCATGATCACATCTTCGATCGTGGCCGGATCGATGCCGGTGCGGGCGACCAGCGCGTCGAGGACGGCCGCGGCAAGGTCGGCCGGGTGCCAGCCACTCAAGCGGCCGCCCTTGCGACCGCCTGCCGTCCGGACGGCGTCGACGATAAATGCTTCAGCCATTAATATTTCTGGCGAACTCTGGTTGCTTTCGACCGAATGATCACGTAGGGTCAAAGAATATAGCGAAGGCGATGCGTGACCGCGCATCGCACAGTTTTCTCAAAAGGAGTTGACGTATGGGTAACCGCGATCGGCAACGCAAGGAAGCAAAAAAACCTAAGCAACCGAAGAAGCCGCCTTCACCGTCGGTGAGCTGATCATCAGGCTACTCGGATTGCAGCTGTTCAGAAGTGCGATCGGGCTCGTCGCACTGACGTTGCTGTTGTCATGCGCGAGTACATCGCAAGTGCCTGCTGCCGCGCGCTCTGAGATTGCTCCTTCAGGGAAGCTGCGAGCTGCAATCAACTTCGGCAATCCGATTCTCGCAGTGAAGGACCCGGCGACGGGCGAGCCACGCGGCGTATCGGTCGATCTATCGCGAGAGCTCGCGCGGCGCCTCGGTGTTCCTGTCGAGCTGGTGACCTACGACGCTGCGGGCAAGGTAGTAGAAGGCTTGAAGGCCGGTGCCTGGGACGTCGCGTATGTCGCAATCGATCCAGCACGCGCCGTCGATATCAGTTACACCGCACCGTATGTCGTGATCGAGGGTGCCTATCTGGTGCCGCAGAACTCTCCGATTCGCAGCAACGACGAAGTCGATCGCTCTCACGTGCATGTCGTCGTCGGTACCGGGAGCGCCTATGACTTGTTTCTCACACGAAACCTGAAACAGGCGAAGATCGTTCGCGCGCCGACTTCGCCTGCGGTCACCGACATGCTGGTCGCACAAAAGCTCGAAGTCGCTGCCGGCGTCAAGCAGCAACTCGAGGCCGATGCACGGCGCATCGGCGGACTCCGACTGCTTGACGGCCGATTCATGGTGATCAATCAGGCGATGGGAACACCGAAAAGCTCGAGGCGAAGCGGGCGTGAAGTATCTGCGCGAGTTCATCGAGGAGATGAAGGCTTCCGGCTTCGTGGCGCAGGCGCTCCAGCGGCATCGCATCGAGGGGGCGTCCGTCGCGCCGCGAGCCATAGTTGAATAAGCTGTCCGGGCCCACGTAAAAGAACAGATCGATGCGTCGGATGATGGCGCGTTGCCCACAGCTCGCGACACCGCGGATCGGTGAGTGAGATCAAGGTCGGCAGTGATCCAGCGATGATCGAGATCGTCTCGTACGACTGCACGTGGCCGGCATTGTTCGAGGCCGAAGCTGCTGAGATCCGGAAAGCGATGCGGGGCCTTGCTTTACGTGTCGAGCACGTCGGTTCGACGTCAGTTCCTGGTCTGGCAGCGAAGCGAGTCATCGATATTCAAGTATCAGTTGAGACGCTAGAAACGTTGGACATCTATTCAAAGTTGCTCGCGCCATTGGGCTACGCATACATTCCGTTAGGGGAGTTCGACGCCGTGTACCCGTTTTTCCAAAAACCGGGTGGCTCGACCGCCGGTACGCACCACGTCCATTTATGTGTTCTGGGCGGGCAGCAGGAGCGCAGGCATCTCGCGTTTCGTGATTACTTGCGTGAACATCCGTCGGTGGCGTTGCAATATCTGGAGCTCAAGCGCGGTCTGGCTGCCGCCCATGATGGTGCGACACTCGAATCCCGAGAGTGGTATTCGCTTTCAAAGACAGAGTTCATATCGTCCGTGTTGGCGCGTGCGCTGGCCACCAATCCCAGATAGATATGCAATTGCTTGTCGGGCTTCTATTTGCTGATCACATTCGTTTTCCAATATGTGAGCTGACGAATCAGGTAATGCTTCTTCCGTTCTAGTTGATGAATTCCGCGCGCACACCATTCGATCAGCAACGGACCTATGGCGTCATACGCTCGGCACTGATCGGCTACGGCGTGGCAGCGTTCACGTATTTGTTCTCGCGCTCGAGTGCTTTGGAATCCGCGGGTGCCGGCCAGGCGTCCGGCTCGGCGCAGACGCTCGTGCTTGTCGGGTTAGCGCTGCAGGTCTTGCTGATCGGCGCACGCATGCTTGCCAGGCGCAGAGCATCGGAGAGCGATGTTGCAGCACAGGGTTTGATGATTCTCGAACTCGTTGCAGACGGCGTCACCGTCTTGCTGTTTGCAATGGCAACGCTTGGAACGATCATGCAGGCGAGCGGCAATGTCTAGCTCGAATGTGGCACTGACGTGTACCTGAACACCGACGTCCTGATCGTCGGGGCGGGCCCGACCGGGTTGATGCTGGCGAATCAGCTCGCGCGACGCGGCGTGCGTGCGGTGATCATCGACCGGCACCCGGGTCCGGCCCTGCAGACGAGAGCATTGGGTGTGCAGGCGCGAACGCTCGAGATCTACGCCCATCTGGGCATCGTCGATCGTGCCCTCGAGCTTGGCAAGCGCGCGACCGGTGCCAACCTGTGGGCCGAAGGGCGGCGTACCGCGCGAGTTCCGATCGGCGATATCGGGCGTGACCTGAGTCCCTTTCCGTTTCTTCTGATCCTCGGTCAGGACGACAACGAACGGCTGATGGGCGACGCTCTGCGCAGGCATGGAATGGCCGTGCGCTGGAATACCGAGCTCGTTGCGCTCAGGCAAGAGGTCAACCACGTCAAGGCAACGTTCAAGCAGCCCGATGGAGGTCTTGCTGAGATCACCGCCGCGTGGGTGGCCGGGTGTGACGGCGCCCGCAGCGCAGTGCGCGAGATGAACACGATCGAGTTCGTCGGTGCGCCTTACGAGCATGTTTTCTTCGTTGCCGACACAGAAATGACGGGACCAATGGTTCCGGACGAGCTGAATGTTTATTTATGGCGCGAGGGATTTCATTTGTTCTTTCCGATGCGTGGAATCGATCACTGGCGAGTCGTCGGAATATTGCCGGTCGAGCTGCGCGACAGAGAAGATCTCACTTTCGAAGACGTCATCCCGTCGGTGCGACAGGAAGCGGGGGCGAATCTGACGTTCAAGGCGTGCAGCTGGTATTCCACGTACCGCATTCATCATCGGTGTGCCGCGCGCTTTCGTGATCGCCGCTGCTTCCTGCTCGGCGATGCGGCACACATCCACAGTCCGGTGGGCGCGCAGGGAATGAATACCGGGCTGCAGGATGCCTACAACCTGGCGTGGAAGCTTGCGGTTGTGGTCTCAGGGCGAGCCGATGCGTCGCTGCTCGACTCGTACGAAGCCGAACGCATGCCGGTGGCGAAGCGGCTGCTGAGCACGACCGATCGCGCGTTCCAGCTGGTTGTTTCCGACAGCCGCGTAGCCGGACTCTTCCGCACGCGAGTGCTCGCGAACGTTGCAGCATTCGCGATGCGCTTCGACAGAATTCGAAAGCTCGCGTTTCGGACGATCTCGCAGATTGGTATCCAGTACCGCGACAGTCCGTTATCGCAGTCGCTTGCGCGCTGGCACGAAGGCGCGCCGCGCGCAGGCGATCGTTTTCCGTGGCTGCGGGTGACGCTGCAGCGGAACGGTCCGATCGAGGATCTGTTTGCGAAGCTGAATGACACACGATTCCATCTGCTTCTGTTCGGTCAGCCGGGGTTCGCCGCTGAGTGGCCGGAGCTGCACGATCTGTTGAGCATCCATACGGTGCCAAGCGACCCTGCCAACGACAGGGAACTCGCACGGCAGCACATCCCGCAGCCTTCGTTCTATCTGCTGCGGCCCGATGGTCATGTCGGACTTGCAGGGACTCAACTGGATGTGGCCGCTGTGTCGGGTTACGTTGCCGATCGTTTGCACATTCGTGCGCCAGCTAAATAAATGCTTGCAGCGCTAGCGCGTCGCAGCGTCCGAAAGTAGCTTCGATTCCACCAGCACATCGATGCCGCCGCGCGGTCGAATCGCCCGCGCCGGAATATTTTCACCGGCGCGCCAGCGTGCGACTGCGTCACGCTTGTCATCGCCTGCGATCAGAAACAAAACCTCGCGCGCGCGGCTGAGTCGCGCCGCGCTCAGGGACACGCGCTCGGGCGGCGGCTTCGGTGCGTTGAACACTGCGAGCACTGCGGGCGCGTCGGTCGATGTTCCCCAGTCATGGCCGGGGAACAAGCTGGCCGTGTGGCCGTCATCGCCGAGTCCCAGCAACACCAGGTCGAACTCGCTGACGTTGCGCAGCGTTTCCGCGTAGGCGAGGGCGGCCGCAGTCGCGCCAAGCTCGGCCGGAATCGGATGTACCTGATCTTTCGGAATCGGCACGTGGTCGAGCCATTCGTCAGCCGCCATCTTGCTGTTGCGGCCCGCGTCGCCCGCCGGCAGGCAGCGCTCGTCTCCGAAGTACACGTTCCAGCGTGACCAGTCTGCGCTTTGCTTGCGCAACAATCGATAAACGCCACGCGGTGTATTGCCGCCTGCAAGCACGATCAGGAATTCGCCGCGTTCTTTGATCGCGCGCTGTGAAGCGTCGACGATGAGCCGGCATGCGGTTCGCTCGAGCTCAGCGACGTCGGCAACTGGAAGCCAGCGTACTTCGCTCACCGCCGGACGCTCACTGCTTCTTTATTTCATGCCCGCCGAACTGATGACGCATCGCCGACAGCATCTTTGCTGCGAATGAATCCGAATCGCGCGACGCCAGGCGTGCAATCAGTGCGAGCGTGATCGCCGGCGCGGGCACATTCAGATCGATCGCTTCTGCGACGGTCCACCGTCCTTCGCCAGAGTCGGGAACAAACGGCGCGACGCCGTCCAGTGCCGGGTTCTCTTTCAACGCGATCGTCGTCAAATCGAGCAGCCACGAACGCACGACGCTGCCTTCGCGCCAGATTTCGGCCACCTGGTGCAGATCGAGTGCGAACTCCTTCTTGTGCTGCATGATGGAAAAGCCTTCTGCATACGCCTGCATCAGGCCGTACTCGATGCCGTTGTGAATCATCTTCGTGAAGTGGCCCGCACCGCTCGGACCCACACGGCCCCAGCCACGATTCGGCGCCGGCGCCAGTGTCTCGAAGATTGGTTGCAGTTGTTTGACGACACCCGCTTCGCCGCCGACCATCATGCTGTAGCCCTCGGTAAGCCCCCAGATGCCGCCGCTGGTGCCGCAGTCGATGTAATTCAACTGTCGATCAACGAACTGTCGGGCGCGGCGCTGCGTGTCTTTGTAGTTTGAATTGCCGCCGTCGACGACGGTGTCGCCGGCCGACAGCAACGGCAGCAGCGCCTTGATCGTTGCTTCCGTCGCGTCGCCCGATGGCACCATCATCCACAGCGTGCGCGGCGTTGAAAGCTTTCGTTATCAGCCCATCGAGCGAAGCAACGCGACTCGGCACCGTGTTGCTCGACGCGCTTGCGCGCGTCCGGATTGAAGTCAAATCCGACCACTCGATGGCCACCACGCAATAGCCGCAGCGTCATGTTGGCGCCCATGCGCCCGAGGCCGATCATGCCGAGCTCCATGCGGCCTTCCTATACCAACTTGGCCAGCACTCCGTTCATTTCTTCTCTTGAGAAAGCTCGCATGGTCTGGGTCCGTACGTTTCCCCCGGCACCGATGGCCAATCCGAGCGCGGTCATCGACGCGTCGTCCGGCGCTTCGAATATTCCAACCACGTCGTAACTGCCGAGCGTCCAGAAAAACTCCTTTACGGTAACGCCGAATTTTTTCGCCTGTTCCTTGACTGCATCGGAGCGTTTAGTCGTGTCTTTAGCAGTTCGAACGCCTTGATCCGTGAAGTTCGTGAGGACAATGTAAGTGGCCATGATGAGTTCCTCCTGCTTGCGTTTGAGGCACCGGAATAGTTGCAAAGGGGCGGCACAGCCTCGATTGCGCCCGCCTGGCTCGATGCTACGCGCCGTAAATTCGGGCACGCACGATCTCCGACCGAAAGGCGATCAGTTCAGGTTGATCTCTCCGTCGAAACTTACCTTTAACTTCAGGCCGGCGACTTCGAGCGTCATTTTTGCCGGAAACGTCTCCGTTCCCGCAATTGCTCGATCTGCGGTCGCTTTCGCAACCGCCTGTTCGATCTCACGCTGCGAATTGACGCCGACCATTTTCAGAAACTTGCGAATGCTGAGATTGAATGTTTCTTCATTCATCGAGGTCTCCAGTTTTTTAGGAAGTTGTCTACTGCGTGACTCGTCCGCGCACCGCCCACGCACGGGCGATCAGCGGGATCGAGCCGTCGCTGGCAATCGGAAGCGTTGCGCGGATCCGATCGCGCAGCGCGTTGCGGCGCTCTTCGGTGAGCGACATCGCGTACGCGGGCGCCGGTCCCTGACCACCCAGAAACGGGTTCCAGTAATCGTCAAAGTCCTTGAATGTGGTGGGGACATCGATCATCTGCGTCTGCACATCGTGCAGTCCAGCGTCTTCGAACAAACTGGTCAGCGCAGGCGGCTGGCACATCGGAAAGCGTATTGATTCGACGAGTTTCGAAGCGCTCGGATCCAATGCGACGGTCGCGTCCCAGAAGTAACGCATCAGCTCCATCTTGCCGGCGTAGTCCCACACGTAGGCAGCGACCATGCCTCCCGGGCGCACGACTCGTGTCATTTCCTGAGCCGCCAGCGATGGCTTCGGAACGAAGTTAAGGACGAGGCCTGACGCTGCGACATCGAAGCGCGTGGATTCCACTGGAAGCGACTGAGCATCACCCACGTCAAACGTGGCTCTCGGATCGCTGGTATGCGCGGTGGCGTAGTCGACAAATCCGGCCGACGGGTCGATTCCCTTGACGCTGCGCGGCTGCATCTGTTGCAGGATCGTTTGTGTCAGTGCGCCGGTTCCGCACCCGACGTCGAGCCAATCGAGTTGCGCGGGCAGCGCAAGCCACTGCAAAAAGTCGTTCGCGACAAGCCGGCTCCAACGACCCACGTATGGCTCGTATAGATCGCCGGCTGCCCAATGGTCTTTACTGTGTACCGACATCGACTCGCTGGCCCTCGCTGGATTGTCTTATCAATATTCTTCCGCGCGCAGATTATCGATAACCCAGGTAGCAGCGTAGCGCGTTGTGTTCCGATCCCTATGGTCTCTGCCGTGCACCGCGAGCCATCTGTCCAACGAGCGCATGGCGGAAACAGTCGGCCGTGTGATCGTTGACAAGTCCGACCGCCTGCATGAAGGCGTAACAGATCGTAGAGCCGACGAATTTGAATCCCCGGCGCAACAGATCACGGCTGAGTGCATCTGACTCCGCCGTGCGCGCGGGAATCGATTCCAGCGAATGCCTTCGGTTGTCCAGAGGCGCTCCGTTGACGAATTTCCACACGTAAGCATCGAAGCTGCCGAACTCCTTCTGGACAGCGAGGTATGCGCGCGCGTTACCAACCGTGCTTACGATCTTGAGCCGATTGCGAACGATCCCCGCGTTCTGAAGAAGCCGCTCGATCCGCAATGGTGTGAACCGCGCTACCCGCACCGGATCGAAGTCCAGGAATGCTTTGCGATATGCATCGCGCTTCTTCAGAATGGTCTCCCAGCTCAGACCTGCCTGCGCACCTTCAAGCGTTAAAAACTCGAACAAAGTCCTGTCGTCATGCACAGGAACGCCCCACTCGGCGTCGTGATACGCAATGCCGAGGGGAGTTCGTGCCCAGCTGCAGCGTGTGAGCGAATTCACGTTTTTTTTGGCTTGTAGCGGCGGGGTTCGACCACCCGGCATAGTGCACGCTGCCGCGAACAGGAACAAGGCTTGCCGCGTACAGCCGGGTGTGGCGATATGACCGGCGAGCCGAACAAGCTTTACGACACGGTCAACGTGCAGGGTACCGAGCGGCTGTTGCGCGCGCTTTCGGACTTCGAGGTCGAACAGTTCATCTACGCCAGCACGATGCTCGTGCATGCACCCACGGAGTCGAGTCGTCTGATCGCATTGAGTCTGCCGCGCGGCGCCGTGCATAGCCACTATGGCGACTGGGACCGCCTGATCCGATAGCCTCGTCACGCTTGGCGTTACTACTGAGACCCTCGACCGACAGCACCCGGTCCATGCCGGGCGCTGTCGTTCTGCTCGAGATCAGGCGCGCAGAATCAGAGAGCCCGCGATACCTCTGAGAGCGCTTCCGCAACAGGCTCCATATCCGAGGCCTCGACGGCAAAGTCGCCGAGGGAAACGATTCCGACGAGCCGCTTGTCACGATTGACCACCGGTAACCGGCGCACTTGCCGCTCACTCATCAGTCTCGCCGCCTCTTCGACCGACTCGTCCTCGTAGGCCCAGAACACACCTTCGGACATCACTTCGCGTACCTTGGTGCTCGGCGCCTTGTTATCCGCGACCGCGCGAATGACGATGTCGCGATCAGAAATAGCACCGATCAGGCGGTCGTTTTCTCCCACAGGTAGCAGTCCGAAATCGCCGCTGCGCATCTTCTGCGCCGCTTGATGGATCGATGCATCGGGACTGATCACCGTGACGTCCCGGCTCATGATGTCTGTAAGTTTTTGCATATCGATCTCCCTTTTGCGCGTGAATTAAAGCTTCACGTCTGCATATCGAGTAGCAAACACTTGGCCCGCGCGATGGCTATTCAGTACTTTTTGAACATCAGCGAAGCAAAACCAAAGCGTCCGACAGGATGTAGATACCCAAGGCAATCAGAACGATAGGCAGGATTACGTGGCCGTGCCGTCGTATCGCTGCGCCGAGAACTCTGTTGTTTACCAGCAGGTACCCGAGGGCGCACCAAACGCCGGTCAAGACCGCAAATGTGAGCGTGTAGGTAACGATCGCTTCGCTGTGCGTGGCGAACAGCGGAACATATACGCCGATGTTGTCTCCGCCGTTTGCGATGGTCACACTCGCAACGGCAAGGATTTGGGCGTGCAGCCTACGTTCAGCGTTGTGCTCCCGGTCCTGGATGCCATGCTCGTTGCTGCCGGCTTCGTCGCCGAGTGTTTCCCCGCGCAGTGCTACTAGCCCCCTGAGTCCCAGGAACAGCGGCACGACTCCCAACAGCGCAACCCAGCCAGCAGCAAGAGCTAGCGCCAACGATGCGGCCAACGCGCTTAGGAGCACCAGCGCGCCGATGCCTACATACTGCCCAACGACAATTGATCGAGGACGCAGGCGCGGATCGGCAAAGAACGCCGCGAGCAAAAAGAGGTCATCGATGTTTGTGGAAACGAACACCACAATTCCGATGCCGAGATCGGACACAAACGAACTCATTCCAACTTCAACGTTGATATGTTCCTGAATGAGCGTTCGCGATGAGGGCGACGTCGACCGTCGCCACTACGGCGTTCGGCGCAACGGCACGGCAAAGCCGCGAGCGACTGCGGGCCGCGCCATCATCGTCTCGTACCAGCGCCGTACGTGCGCATACTCCGCAAGGTCGATCCGGTGTCGCTCGTGGCGCCACGCCCAGCCGAGGATCGCGAAGTCGGCGATCGATATCGCGTCACCTGCAAAGTACTTGTGCTCGGCGAGCCGCCGGTCCATCACGCCGTAGAGCCGCCGCGTCTCTGCCATGAAGCGCTCAAGCCCATATCGCCGCTCGCTCTCGTCGGTCAGCGCGACGAAGTGATGAACCTGTCCGGGAATCGGTCCGAAGCTACCCATCTGAAACATCAACCATTCGAGCACGGGAACGCGTGCGGCTAGGTCGCGTGGCCAGAAGAGCCCCGTCTTCTCGCCCAGATAGAGCAGAATCGCGCCCGATTCGAAGACGCTGATCGGCGCACCCGCTGGGCCCTCTGGATCGACAATCGCCGGAATCTTGTTGTTCGGGCTAATTTTCAGGAACGCAGGATCATGCTGCTCACCCTTAGTGATATCGACTACATGCACCGCGTAATCGAGTCCCATCTCCTCGAGCGCAACACTGACTTTGCGGCCGTTGGGCGTGTCGAAGGCGTATAGCTGGATGCTCACGCAGTCTCCTTTGCGCTGCGCGCCGACGTGCTTGGTCGCACCCAGCGCTGACTAGCTGCGCCCAGGCAGATCAGCACGAGGCCGATCATGTCGGTCTGCCAACCCGGACCCGCTTTAAACCTTAGTGCCGAGATCATGCCTCTGATCCAGATTGGAGCGGATACCCCGCTTCGCGCCATGCTTTCACGCCCCCGTCCAGAGCCACCGCGCGCTGGTAACCGAGTTCGCGCAACGTTGCAGCGGCCAGCGTCGAAATACGGCCGAACTCGCAGCACGCGACGATTCTTTTGGTCGGGTCGGGCAGGTCATCATTGCAGCGCAGCTCGAGCTGACCGCGTGGCAGCAGCCGTGCGCGCGGGATGTGTCCGTTCTCGTAGGCGTCGCGTTCGCGCACATCGAGCACGATGAAGTTCTCGTCCGCAGCTTCGACGCGCGACTTCAGCTCGGGCAGCGACATGAACGGCACGGTAGCGGCAGCTTGCGCGAGCAGCTGCGCAACGGTCTTTCCTCCGCTCATGTTGCTGCGTAGCGCCTCGGTGATGTGCGTCGGCATGCTCAGGTTCAGGCTGCGCATCATTTCTACGAAAGCCGCGCGGTCGCGCTTCTGCAGCCGTGGGTTTTCAGCCAGCTCGCGCGCGATCGTCGATTGAACCCCGCCCTTGTAGTCGTGCGCCGGATGCACCTTGAGCGCCGAGTCCAGCCGCAGGATGCCGCTGAACAGGCTGTCGTAGAGCGCTTCCGGATCGCCAGTCGGCAGATCGGTGCGGCCGGTGCCGCCGAACAGCAGCGTGTCGCCGGTGAACAGGTGATCTTCCACCTGCAGACACATCGAGTCGCGCGTGTGGCCCGGCGTGTGCATCACCTGCAGACGCAGGCGGCCGACATGAATCATGTCGCCGTCATCGAGGCGCATGTCGACGAACGGCGCGGGACTTTCGCGATGCATCACCACGGGCACGCCGAGTTGCTTCGCCAGCTGCCGTGTCCCGGAAAAGTGATCAGCGTGCGTGTGCGTATCGATCAGGTAACGGATGCGCAGCCCGTCGCGTGCGGCGAGGCCAAGATAGCGGTCAACCTGGCTGGCTTCCGGATCGATCACCACGGCCGCGCAGGTTTCGCCGCAGCCGAGAAGATAGGATTGACAGCCGCCGGTAGCAATTTGCTCGTAGATCATAGTGCTGCGACGTCAGATTGGTTGCCGCGTCGGCACTTCGGATCGCGCTGTCTCAGTAGCCTCCTGCTCGACAGGAATTGACCGCACCGAGAGCACTCCATTAATCGCCGCAATCGCGTCGATCACACTTTGCGCGACCGGGCTGTCGACATCGACCATCGTGTACGCCATTTCGCCGCGCGATTTGTTCAGCATGTTGTGAATGTTCAGCCCGGCTTTCGCCATCGCGGTCGAGATCTGGCCGAGCATGTTGGGTACGTTGGCGTTGGCGATGCCGATGCGATACGCCGATTCGCGCGCCATTTCGACTTGCGGGAAATTGACCGAGTTGTTGATGCCGCCGTCCTCCAGAAATTCGCGCAGCTGTTCGACGACCATCACCGCGCAGTTCTCTTCTGCCTCGGCGGTCGATGCGCCGAGGTGAGGCAGCGCGATCACACCGCGCACGCCTGACAACGCTGGCGACGGAAAGTCGGTCAGGTAGGCCTTGAGTCGATCGGCGCGTAGCGCGTCGACGACAGCGGCTTCGTCGACGATCGCATCACGCGCAAAGTTCAGCAGCACTGCGCCGGGCTTCATTACCGCGAGCCGCTTCGCATCGATCAGCCCACGCGTGCCCGCGAGCAGCGGAACGTGCAGCGTGACGAAGTCCGCCTGCTTCAGCACTTCGTCAATCGACTGCGCCTTGCGCACGGCCGACTGCAGCCGCCACGCGGCATCGACGGTGATTTCCGGGTCATAGCCGATCACTTTCATGCCGAGCTTCAGCGCGGTGTCGGCGACCAGTGCGCCGATTGCGCCGAGGCCGATGATGCCGAGCGTGCGATGCGGCAGCTCTATACCCGCAAATTGCTTCTTGCCTTCTTCGACGCGTGCCTCGAAGTCGGCGTCGTGCGGCAGTTGCGCCACGAACTGCAGCGCCGGCACCAGATTGCGCGCGCCGATCAGCAGCGCGGCGAGCACCAGTTCTCTGACCGCATTCGCGTTTGCGCCCGGCGCATTGAATACCGGCACGCCGCGATCGGACATCACCGCCACTGGAATATTGTTGGTCCCGGTGCCGGCACGGCCGACCGCCTTCACTGATGACGGGATCGACATGTTGTGCATGTCGTGCGAGCGCACCAGGATCGCGTCGGGATGCTCGACGTGCTTGCCGACCACGTAGCGGTCTGGCGTAAAACGCAGCAGCGCCTGGTGCGAGATGTTGTTCAGCGTGAGAATCTGAAACTTCGTCATTTCGCTAGTGTCTCTGTTCCAACCTGGTTGTGCTCGAAGGCGCGCAGATAGTCGACCAGCGCCTGCACGCCTTCGATCGGCATCGCGTTGTAAATCGATGCGCGCATGCCGCCGACCGCGCGATGTCCCTTCAATTGCAGCAGACCGCGCTGTTGCGCGCCTTTCAGAAATGCGCCGTCGAGCGATTCATCGCGCAGCTTGAACGGCACGTTCATGCGAGACCGGTCTTCCTTACGTACCTCGTTGTAGTAGAGCTGGCTCGCATCGATCGCGTCATACAGCAGCTTCGCTTTCGCGACGTTCTTTTTTTCGATCGCATCGAGCCCACCTTGCTCCACCAACCACTCGAACACGAGCCCTGCAATGTAAATGGCGTAGGTCGGCGGCGTGTTCAGCATTGAGTCGCTCGCCGCCTGTTCCTTCCAGTGGAATGCCGACGGCGTGATCGCGAGTGCACGATCGAGCAGATCCTTGCGCACGATCACCAGCGTCAGACCCGCTGGGCCGACGTTCTTCTGCGCGCCGCCGTAGATCACGCCGTACTTGGACACGTCGATCGAACGCGACAGAAGGTGCGACGACATATCAGCCACCAACGGCACGGCGCCAACGTCCGGCGTCCAGTGATACTCGACACCGCCGATCGTCTCGTTGGTGCACACGTGTACGTATGCGGCGTCGGGGGACAGCTTCCAGCTTGCGCGTTCCGGCACGTAGGTGAAGTTCTTGTCTTCGCTCGACGCCGCGATGTTGACCTGCGCGTACTTCTTGGCTTCCTTGATCGACCTCTTCGACCATTCGCCAGTGTTGACGAAATCGATCGTCTTGCGATCGCCGAGCAGGTTCATCGGCACGATTGCGTTCTCGCCGATCGCGCCGCCCTGCAGAAACAACACTTCGTAATCGTCACCGATCTGCATCAGCGTGCGCAGATCGGCTTCCGCTTTGTCGGCGATCGAAATGAACTCCGGGCCGCGATGGCTCATCTCCATCACCGACATGCCGCTGCCATGCCAGTCGAGCATTTCCGATGCGGCGCGCTGCAGCACTTCTTTGGGGAGCACCGCGGGTCCGGCGCTGAAATTGAATACAGTCATCAGTGGAGTTCCGAAGCGAGTTGTCGTGTTAGTTCAGCGGCCGGGATTTCCTTGCAGCCGCTCACATTCTGGCCCGCCCATAACGGCGAGAAGTCTCCGCTGCCCTGGCTTTCAGCCTTAACGCGCAATGGCGCAATGCCCGCAGTCGCGAACGGAAAAGCAGGTACGGCAGAACTGATCGGTCCAAGCTCCTTCATCAGGCGGTTCACGATTCCGCGAGCAAGGCGTCCGGTAAAGAGATTCGTCAATGCCGTATGGCGCGCGGCATCACTTTTCAACGCCGCACGATGTACCGGACTCGTCATGGCTTCGGGGCAGAGCAGATAGGCTGTTCCGATCTGCACACCGGCGGCGCCAAGCTTCATTGCAGCTGCGACACCTTTGGCATCAGCGATTCCACCGGCGGCAATGACCGGGCGCCTCACTGCCCGCACGATCTGCGGCACCAAGGCGAACGTGCTGATTTGAGTAGTCAAGTCGTTTGACAGGAACATACCGCGGTGACCGCCTGCCTCGAGACCCTGCGCGATGATCGCGTCGACGCCATGCGCTTCAAGCCAACGTGCTTCTTCAACGGTGGTCGCCGAGCACAACAACTTCGCGCCCCAGCTTTTCACGCGCGCCATCAATTCGGCAGAAGGCACGGAGAAATGAAAACTCACCACGGAAGGTTTGAATTCGCTGATGACTTGTGCAAGCTCTTCCGTAAACGGGGCACGTCCCGCTCCCACCGGAATCTTGCTCGCATCAATTCCGAACTCCGTGTAATACGGCGCCAGTGAGGCCCGCCAAAGCGCTTCGTGCTCCGCATTCGGTGCGGCGGGAACGTGGCAAAAAAAGTTAACGTTCACCGGCGTGGAGGTTTGCGCCTTGATCGCTGCCAGTTCGTTGCGGATCGCATCTGGAGCCAGCATTGCGCACGGCAATGAGCCAAGTCCGCCCGCGTTCGATACCGCGATGGCGAGTGCGCTGCCCTGTGCGCCAGCCATCGGCGCTTGAATGATTGGCAGCTGGATACCCAGTAGTTTTTGCAGGGTCATCGCGTTACGACGAGAGCCGCGTGTGACGGACTACCAGCATAAGCTGGTTTCTTTCCCGCACTAGCCGGCATAAATAATTGTGATTGCGGGAAGGTGTTGATTTAACAAGGATGCAGCGCGGGAAGGAGCCTGATTTGCCCCACAAACTTGGGCCAGACAAGCAGGTCCAGTCTGGCGAACCAGGGAGGAAATGTTATGAATTATGTTGAAGGATTTGTCGCCGCTGTTCCCGCCGCCAACAAGGAAGCCTATCGCAAGCACGCTGCTGAGTCGGCGCCTCTGTTCAAGGAGTATGGCGTGACACGTGTCGTCGAAGCATGGGGCGATGATGTTCCCGACGGTAAGGTCACCGACTTCAAGGGCGCGGTGAAGGCGAAGAGCGATGAGGTCGTCGTGTTCGGCTGGTGGGAGTATCCAGACAAGGCCACGCGCGATGCGGCGAACAAAAAGATGATGGAAGACCCGCGCATGAAGCAGATGGGTGCGCAGATGCCGTTTGACGGCAAGCGCATGATCTACGGCGGCTTCAAGCCGATCGTGGAGGATAGCGCTGGCGGCAAGATGGGCTATGCGGACGGCTATGTGATCGCCGTGCCAAAGGCCAATATGCAAGCCTATCGCGACATGGCTGCCAGAGCTGCGGCGGTGTTTAAGGAATATGGCGCGACCCGCATTGTTGAGACGTGGGGAGATGACGTGCCCGATGGCAAAGTCACCGACTTCAAGGGTGCAGTCAAGGCCACCAAGGACGAGAATGTCGTTTATTCATGGGTAGAGTGGCCGTCAAAAGAAACACGCGACAAAGCGTGGCCCAAGATCATGGAAGACGAGCGAATGAAGCCGGATCATGCAAACATGCCGTTCGATGCCAAACGGATGATCTACGGCGGCTTCGCGCCGATTCTTGATCAGTAGTAGGGAAGCCCGCGCTGTGCGCGGGCTTTTTTTGAGCGTTTTCAGGTTCACGGCAATACCCGGTCAAGCTCGCGCGGTATACAGCTGCACCAAGTGAACTGCGGCCGCCGACGCTGGTCCTAACCGATATGGAAAATCTGAAGTTGAGTTTGCGCGGACGGCGAAATCCTTTTGGACCATCTGCTAGGGCAGGGCGTCGATATCGCGCACGATTGCGGCGGTGTGCTCGCCTGCACCAGCTGCCGGGTAGTGATACGCGAAGGACTCGAGCACTTGCAGGCGCCGAGCAACGACGAGCTCGACCTGCTCGATCGGGCACGACAGCATGGCGCCCAACGAGCGTCTCGCGTGTCAGGTGCGGGGTACTGGTGAGCTCGTCATCGAGCTTCCGCGCGGCGAAGCGCCCGTGCACAAGATTGAGCGCCCGGTTATTCGTCAGCGCGCGAGCTGCAAAGCATTTGGCGGCGCAGCTTGCAAAACATCCTGGCGCCGTGGCCGTGCGCCTGGCAGCTCTTCCGTCAGGCTGCTCCGGCTTTCGCTATCGCGTCGATCCGACGGATGCCGTGCACGACGGCGACAGAGTCTTCGACAGCGGCGGCGTACGCATTGCGGTCGACGCCGCAAGCTTGCCGTACGTTCAGGGCACGACGCTCGATGTCGTAGACGAGGGGTTGTCGCGCCGCCTGCGCTTTGACAACCCCAATGCAAAGCAGACTTGCGGATGCGGTGAGAGTTTTGGTGTTGAGGTGTAGAGCGACTTGAGATACTGGCTTAAATCGTTGACCTGAGCAGGCGTCAGACCGAGAAACTGCTTCGCGTTGTAGGTCTGCACGACATCTTCGAGCGTCGCCGCCGAGCCGTTGTGGAAGTAGGGCGCGTGCTGCCAGACGCCTTTCAACGGGCTGGTGCGGTATTGCTTGGTCGCGCTGCGTGTTGCGTAAGGCGGGACGTTCTGAGTAGCGACCGACTCCGCGATCACATGCAGCCGTGATGTTGGCGTCAGTGAACGACTCGCCACTGTGACAACGCACGCAGTTGGCGACTCCATTGAACAGCTCCTTGCCACGTGCTGCGGCTGCTGTATCGAAGCTGCCGGTTGGCGGCGTGGGTGCGTTCAAACTGAGTTGATACGCCTGCAGCGCGGGAAGCTTGCTGCTCACCAGATCGACTGTGCCGTGCGTCACGCTCAGCGGCAGACGCGGATCGGAGAACGATCCCTGTCCGCCCATCTGTACCACCGCGACGTAGCGGTTCCAGTACGCCACGTCGCTGCCGTCGCCGGTGAACGTCGTGCTGTTGATTCCGTTCAACCCATACGCTGGCGGAATAACCACCGGGCCATTGATACCGTCGACGTTGAATCGCGGGTCGTACTTGCCTTTGCCCCACGAGTTGTAGACAGCTTTCTTCGCGGCATCGATCGCGGGCGACAGCGCGATGATTGCGCCGGGGTTCAGATCACGGTTCGGCCAGCCGTCGAGCCGCTTGCCGATGCCCGGTGCGAACGAATTGTCGACAGTCGAGTGGCACAGCGCGCACGTGGTGCCGACTCCGGTCAACGTGTCTTTGCCGTTTACGGTTTCGATGGTGCCCTTAACGCCAACGACGGCATTCAATTTCAGCAGAGCGACGGTCGTTGCGGGACTCTTCAGATCGATGCTTCCATCCTGGATGCCGCTGACGACGGATTGAGGCAGCGCTTCAGCATCAACCTTCAGGCCGACCGACAGCGCGGTCGTCGGGTCGACCGCCGCGCTGATCACTTCATGCATTCTCAGCACATCGGTCCACTGGCGTTCGTCACCAAACGTGTCGAAACGGAAGATCTGCTTGCCTTGCTCGATCAGCGCGGCCTGTTGAGCGGTGGAATCCTGTTCAGCCACCTCGTGGTCGGATGAGCCACCGCACGCCGTTGCGGCCATCGCGATAGCGCCGCCGAGCGCACCGATCATCAACGAAGTGCGAATACGTGGAGCTTGATGGTTCATCACTGTTCCTTTCAATTCCTACAGACGTACTTCGTCATCGCCCTGCGGCGATCTCATTTCAAATAACCTTTATTGCGACGCCGCTACTTACGGCATTCGGTCGACTCGTTGACTCGCTTTAGGTAAGCGATCAGATCGGACCGATCCTTCGCGTCGGACACACCGTCGTACGTCATCGATGTGCCCGGCACGACTGCTAGTGGCTTGGCGATAAATTGGTCGAGCGTCTTATCGTTCCAGGTGATCTTCGAGTTCTTCATCGCCGTCGAGTAGTCAAATCCAGCCACGCTTCCCGCGCGGCGCCCAAACAATCCGCAGTGACGCGGTCCGACACGATCGAATGACAATGCGTGGCAAGCGGTGCAACGCCCGTAGATTTCCTCACCACGCTTGGCGTCCGGTGCTACCAGCGCCGCGGCTGGGTGCATCGCACCGAACGCGAGCACACCGGCAAGCACCATGCGAATCACTACGACACGAAGGCCGAAGGCACCGGCACTTCGCCCAGCGCCTGGCGCAAGACCGCCCAGTGCATCGCCTCATCACCCAGAATGCTGGCGGCCGCTTTTGACAGATCGCGGTTGCCGAACAGAGGCACTGCGCCGAGATAAGCGCTGACGGCGCCTTGCTCGAGCTTGGCAGCGAACTTCAGCACGTCGGCCTGCGACTTCAACTGTTCAACCGGGAAGTTGTACTTCGCCTTGGCAACGACGGGTTTGCCGCCGAGCTTCTCGATCGTCTTAGCCAATACGTCAGCGTGTTCCTTATGGTGGCCCTGGAAGGTCACGGCAAGATCGAGCACGGGCTTTTGCAGCAGCTTGCTCTCCGCGCCCAACTGATACGCAGCGATCGCTTCGAGCTCGGCACCGAGCGCGGTGTTGAGAATCTGCACGTCATTTGTCGTGCCACCGTCTGCCTTGGCGGCGAGGGCTTGCTTGCCAGCGAGCAGTGCGACGGCTGCACCGGATAGCAGTAAGCCTGACTGCCCAAGAAACATTCGGCGCGCGGCAATCGGGTTGGGTATCTGTAGGAACGACGACATTGCAATCTCCTAGTAGGTGTCAGTACGACCGGGAGCCATCCCGGTTCCGGCAAGCTTTGTCAGCACGTGGGCGACGATGCGGTCGCAGCGCGCGCCGTCAAACGAGAACGCGTCATTGATCACCAGATCGACGTCGCGCGACAGGCTTTCGCGCAACAGGCTGCGAGCGCGAAAGAAACGCGTGCGCACCGTGGCCTCGGGGATTTCCAGCGCGGCCGCAACTTCTTCGACGGTCATTTCCTCGACCGCGCGCAGCATGAATACGGTTCGGAACGCTTCAGGAAGGAGGTCGATCCGCGCTTCCATCAGCGCTCGTACCTGCGATCGCATCGCTTGGCGATCGGGCTCTCGATCCGGGTCGTCTCCCTCCATCGACTCCTGCGACGGACGATCGAGCGATTCCATGACGGACTCCAGAGGGATGACTTGTGCGCTACGGCGGCGTAGTCGCCCTAGAGCTTCGTTGATAACGATGCGCACCAGCCAGGTTGAGAGCTTCGAGTCGCGCGCGAAAGGTTGACAGTGCGCCCCATGCGCGCAGATACGCTTCTTGCAGCGCGTCTTCTGCTTCGGCGTCGGTCTTCAGGATGCTGCGCGCGGTGCGAAACAGCAGCCGGTTGTTCTTGCGCATGATGCGTTCAAAGGCCAATTCGTCGCCCTTGGCAGCGCGCTCGACCAGTTCGGCGTCCGTTGTAGAAGCCGGCAACGACGCGTGTTTCAAGGCTTGCGGGGATGCTTGTGCAGTTTGCATATTCACTCTCTAGTCGTCAGATGCAGCGAGGAGTCGCTGCGTTCCCGTTTTATTAGGCCGTCGGGACTTCGATCACCAGATCGGGGTCAAAGCGTGGGGTTCTCGTTCGACGCCGGCTTTGCTGTATCCGCGCGGGTTGCACACGACGCGCGTGCCATTCACGGAGTAGTCGAAGCTGTCATGCGTATGTCCATGAACCCACAGCTGCGCGCGGCCGGTGCCGAATAGATGCTCGGCATCCGATACGAAACTCGCGTTTAGCAACGAGTCGACGTATCTCGGATGAATGCTCTGTTGCGAAGGCGCGTGGTGCGTGATGACCACCGTTGGTCCGGCGTGCGGAATGGCGAGGCGACGGTCCAGCCAATCGGCGTGACGCGCGAACAGCGCCGTCGATTCTTCGGGCGTGAAGACCGCAGTCGACGAATAGCCACTGCGGATACGACTGAAATCGCGCATGAAGTTGCGCGCCTCGGCCATTGCTGCGCTCTTTGCGTCACCGTCGCCCAGCAGCATGAAGTCCGTCCATAGCGTGCTGCCGAGGAAGCGCACGCCGTCGATCACGATTTCATCGTCATCCAACACTCGCACGCCGCTGCCCGCACAAAGACGCTTCAGCTCGTTGGCCGTGCTTTCAATACTGCCGCCATAGAACTCATGATTGCCGAGGACATAGAGCACCGGCTTATCGAAGCCCAGCGCCCAGGCCGCAGCCTGGCGCGGACGTGCAATGTCTCCTGCCAGGACGACCACGTCGGCATCATTGCGTGGTCTGTCCATTCCTTCGACGCTCAGGTGCAGATCGGACAGCACGTTGAGTTTCATTGCGCCAATGTATCACGCCGTGATATATAGTCTACGGAGCTATCGGATGCCTACACGCAACATGTCAAAAACGGATTTCGAAACGCTGGCGCAATTTCGCTATGCGCTACGCCGCTTTCTCCGGTTCAGCGAAGAAGTGACGCGGCAGAGCGGGGTCACGCCGCTGCAGTACCAGCTAATGCTTCAGATCAAAGGCTTCCCTGGCCGTGACTGGGCCAACATCGATGAGCTTGCCGAGCGTTTGCAGGCCAAACACCATGGCGTCGTCTCGCTGATCTCGCGCTGCGAAGAAGCCGGGTGGGTAAAGCGCCACGCGAGTCGCGGGGACAAGCGTCGGGTGGAAGTGCAGCTAACGAGAAAAGGCGAAGAGTGTCTGGAGCAGCTGGCGCGTCTTCATCGAGATGAGTTGCGGTCTGTTAAGAGTGGGTTCTCGCTCTTGGCATGAAGCACAGGCATTAGTTGAAGGGGCCGCTCGATCCGCCGCGAAGCGGGCGGGATCGACGCGGCGGTTTGGCGCTTCTTCTTTTCTTACTAATTCACGCTGGCCTTGAGATTGTCGAGACCGGCGCGGTACACGCCGGCGATCGTCTTCTTCATTGCCTCGTCCGAAGCGCCAGGGTTCACGGTGAAGTTCGAGCTCCAGATGATTCGCGAGCCCGACTTGCTTTCTTTGACTTCGATTTTCGAGACGTAGTCGCTAATCGGCAACGGCGACTCGATGATCCGGTACTGGTACGAGTGCGCGGCAGGATCGTAAGAAAGCAACTCTTCGGTGAACTTCGCTCCGTCCTTGGTTGCCAGAACGCGCACCGAGCCTTTCGAATTGCCAGTGCCTTTCGTAATTTCGGTGCTGGCAAATGCCGGATGCCAGGCCTGCCAGCGCTGGAAGTCATTGATGACCGCCCATGTGCGCGCCGGTGATGCCGTGAGTTCGACTTCCTCGGTCACCGATTGCGTGGCGGCAAGTGCACCGGCAGCGCTACCGGCCATCAGCAAGCCAACGCCCAGCGCGCGCATGGACGCAGCGCCGGAGCCCGACTTCGAGGTGAGTTTCTTCCCTGATTCTGTTGATTCAAAGCCGTGATTCGGCCTGTCATTGTTGTTAGACATTGTTTAACTCCAGTTAATTTTTTGTCAGGCCAGCACGCGCCGACCGACCGAAGACGTTCAAAAAAAGGCGCGGTGGCCGAATGCCCTCTGGTTACCACGTACGAAGCTGGAGCAATTTCGGATGCAGATCGGTGCGAAAAAAGTTTTCGCAGCTGCAGACCGCGGAGAACTAAACTGAAAGGGACTCGCCGGAATGCGATGCGGGAGTTCGCTTTTGCGAGTTACAGAAGTATCAAGGCATCTCACTTGGTGTATCAGTGATTGCGCTGGAGGTTGTTAAGGCGGCGCACTGGGCCGCCATTTGCGTCCTCAGCGCTGCGTCCTCCGCGGAGTCATGCGGATTGGTTTTTGAGCCGTTGATCGCAACTTCCAAGAGGATGCACGTCAGTCGATCCGAGTTCATCGTTTGATCCGGTTAGAAAACCTGGTGCATTCTTATCCAGTTAAACAGGCCAGTTCCGCGGAAAAGGACGGCAATTAATGGCGATGCGCTTCTCAGTAGTCGAAGCAGCCGACGATGTTCGTCTGCGTCGCGCGCCTTGACGCACTCGAAGCCCCCCATGGCCGACGCTCATGCTGGGAGTACGTCAAACGCCAGGCAATTCCTGGTTCAAGAGACTTTGGACGACGGCACAACCGTGACGATTCGGGCAGTTCGTCCGGATGACAAGGCACGCATTGTTAAAGCCTTTCTAGCTCTCGAACCTCACTCGATCTACGCACGCTTTTTTTATGCAAAAACGGAGTTGAGCGAACAGGAGTTGCGGCAACTTACAGAGATTGACTACGTCAGTGCGGTGGTACTCCTAGCAACAATCGGAAGTCCATCGCAGGAGACTGTCATTGGCCTGGGCCGCTATGCGGCGAGCGGCAGCAGCGCCGAGATTGCGTTCGTTGTCGAAGAAGATTACGCGGGCCGCGGAATCGCAAGTCGTCTGCTGCAGCACCTGACTCACATCGCGCGGGAAAATGGGGTGACAAAGTTCGAAGCGGATGTACTCGGCGACAACGCACCAATGCTCGCAGTTTTTCGCCACAGTGGCCTGACAGTGACTACAACGCACTCCGATGGAGTGACGCACGTGACGCTAGCGCTGTGACTAAAATTGTTTGTATGGCGCAGCGCGGCGGATTCTGATGACTTCACCGGTCGTCTGGCAAGACTTTCGAATGTACGCAGAACGTGGGCCTGCGGAAGCGCTGTGCGCGCTGATGCGAGCAGCCAACGTACCCTGTACGGTGGAGGCGCGCTCTCTCGAGGCCGGCGTTGAATCGCAATTCTGCGTGCTTGTGCCCAGCCACCTAGCGCATCGGGCACGGTGGGTAGCTTCTTTGCCCCCTTTGTCGGAAGAGGAGTTAGTTTTCTTAGCCACTGGCAAGCTACCGGGTGACGAGGAGCATCGGTAACGCGAACGAAGAGTCAGCGTTGCGTATTGCTCCAACAGTTCACATCCCCAACTTGCAATCGCTCGGCCGCGATTCTGCGACTCTGTCCCAGCGCCTCGCGCAAACGCCGGATGCTGTCAAGAAGCTCTCGATGCACTTGATGCGATGCTTGTCTGAGCAACTTCGATTCAGCGACGACAGCAGGCTGATTCAGGCGCGTGCGCCTGACAATACGTGAGGGCGGGGTGCCTCGCTCGTTGCCTGATTTACCAATTTGCTGATCCATGAACCCTCCGCTCAATGCATCAACAACATAGTTGAACGGCCGTGACGGCTGTGCTTCAGAAAAGGAGCAGAAACCGCCGCTTATCTGTCGTGTTTGACATCCGGCCTTCTCCGGTGCATCGTGCATTGACCATGCACGCTCGCCCGCTCTCGACAGGAATCGTTGCAGCTACGCTCGTCCTCATTCCGGGCGTTGCAATGCCCGAAATCTACAAGTGGGTTGAAGCCGACGGCTCGGTGCATTACGGCAACACTGCTCCCGCACGGACGAAGAACGTTCGTATGGTCGGGATGGATTCGGGCACCGTCAGCGTTGTGCCGGGAATGTCGAAGGAAGAAAAAGCCCGATTGCGCGAGCATGAAGATCAGTTGCGTCTGCAGCGCCTTGAGCAGCGAAGTCGAGGAACTGCGCGCCCGGGAACAGGCGCGCGAGTACGCTCAGCCCGAGGTCATTTATACCGAGGTCTATGTGCCGGCGTATGGTTATGGACGACCCTTGCATGGGCGTGATCGTGGTCATGTAAAGCCGCGCCCGGACCATCCAATTGCCAAACCAAGACCGCCCAACCGGTCGCCGCCCATCGAGGAGCTCACCGCACCGCGAGCACCGACCGGAGCACTGATCCGGCGCTAGTTGGACTACGTTCGAGAGCCCGACGGCTTGCACCGCGGCTCAACCTAACGTTTTGTTGCTTCCAATGATCTGCATCATCGATAGGGACATCTTGCCGGCGTCGTGCCAGCGGCTGCCCATCGCGCGCGGGCGCTGATGGGACTTTCGCTGCTCACTGTATCGGTCCTCGCCAGTGCGGCGCTGATCACATCGTTCATCTCCGGAATCTTCGGCATGGCAGGCGGAATGATTCTGATGGGCGTACTGCTGGCACTGCTTCCATTGCCCGCTGCGATGATGCTGCACGGGATCGTGCAGCTTGCCGCCAATGGATGGCGTGCGCTGCTGCTCAGGAGAGTCATTGATTGGCGGGTTTTTAAAGGCTATGCCGCAGGTGCGTTCGTTGCACTGGCACTGTTCGCAATCGCGGGCTTCGTCGTTGGGAAGCCCGCTGCGCTGATCGCTATGGGCCTTACGCCCTTTATTGCACTCGCGCTTCCGCAGCGGCTGCACCTTAACGTCGAGCGGCGCTGGCATTCGTTCGCGTGCGGCATCGTGTGCATGGCGCTGTCGCTTACCGCCGGCATCTCGGGACCGCTGCTGGATGTCTTCTTTGTGCGATCAACGATGAATCGCCATGCGGTCGTGGCAACCAAGGCGATCACACAAAGCTTGAGCCACTGCCTCAAGATCGTCTACTTTGGCGGTGTCCTTGCGGTCGAAGGCGGAGCGGTTTCGCCCTGGCTTGCCGCAGCGATGGTGCTTCTTGCGTTTGCTGGTACATCGCTGTCGCGACCGGTGCTCGAGCGGATCAGCGACGAATCCTTCCGCTGGTGGACGCGGTGGGGCGTTTTGGCGCTCGGCGCGATTTACCTGGCCAGCGGCGTCAACGCCGCCTGGTCAATGCCAACGGTGTCTTGAGCGCTTTGTCGCGTTACTCGTGCGGCCCGCGATTCTCCAGCTGCTGCACCCGCTCTCGCAGGGCATGCAGTTCAGCGCGCAATTGCTCTAACTCCCCGCGCCAGTCCGGCGCCGGAGCGACGCCGATCAGTTGTTCGCGGCGATCCTCCGCGTTCACGGATTCCGCAGCCGGGCTCAGCAGATCTACCCAGCGCGACTCGCGTGCGCCGAGGGCGCGCGGAAGCAATCGCACCAACGGGCCGCCCGACTCGAGCGAACGTTCGGCGAGCTGTGTAAGGAAGCCTTCGACCGAACTGACATCGGCGAACCGATGCAGTCGTTCGGTCGCCGCGCGCAATTCAGCCGCGGTCTGAGGGCCTCGCAGCCAGAGCGCGGCGAGCAGCGCGACCGCCTCGCTTGGCACTTTCAGCACGCGTCCGACATTCTGCGAATAACGCATGACGCGTGAGCCGCTTGATTCGATCAGCAGAGACAGCGGCTTGAGCCGGTCGATCGCGGCTTGTACGTCCTCATCCGATGCATTCAGCACCGGATTGCGGTTGTTCTTCTGGTTGCAGCCTGCCGTCAGCGCGTTCAACGACAGCGGATAGATGTCGGGAACCGTGAGTTCTTTTTCGACGAGCACGCCGAGGATGCGGGCTTCGAGCAGTGATAGCTGAGGATTCAAGGTGGCGCTCACGAAGACGAGGATCCTCCGATTTTCGCTCACGCGGCTGGGCGGGCAAGCTTTGCGTTACGCATGATTCGGCCAGTTGCGGACACGCCGATCAGTAGCGACAATGTTCCGCAGCCGCCGTTAAGGAATTTGGCGGTGAAGCCAGAACAATTCGCCGGAGTAAGAGATGACCGTTTCCATTACCTATTGCGTGCGCTGAAACTATTTTCCGCAGGCCTCCAGTCTGGCGGCCCGGTTATTGACGGATCTGAACATCGACGTTCAGTTGGTCAAGGGCGACAACGGCGTTTTCAACGTCGTCGCGAACGGCAGCGTTATTTTCTCTAAAGACGAGAGTGGACGATTTCCCGAACATCAAGAGATCCTCGACGCGCTCCGGTCGCTTGTTTAGCGATTAGCGCATCGTAAAGAGACCGCATAGTTTGAGCTGAGACTAGCGGAGTTTGACCGTCTAAATAGCGACCAGCGCCTGCGACTGCCACTGAGGCTCGCGCCTCGCCTTGGCTAGGTTGTCTTCGTGCGGTGCCTTTTGTGTGTTTGATGAACGGCAGGTCCGTGTCAAACCGCAGCAAACACATTTAGGAGCAGAATGCTGCCGTCGAAAACACGTTAGGCACCACGAGCACCGCTCTGAGCACGCAATGATCGGAGTCCTCGTCGTAGGCGGTCCCGGCGTCGGTAAGACATCGCTGCTCAAGGAGCTTGCTTCGCGTGGCTTCGCGACGGTCGGCGACTCCGCGCGAGAGGTGATTTCGGAGCGCAAGCGCAATGGTTTGGCTCCCCGGCCCGCGCCGCTCGAGTTCGCGAAGGAGATCTACCGGCGGGACAGTGCCCAGTACAAGGCAGCCTCCCAGCAAGATGGCATCGTGTTTTTCGACCGCGGTGTTCCGGACGCGCTTGGCATGCTCGAGCAAGTCCAGCCCTCCAATGCCGGCGAGGTCGAGGCGAGGCTAGCCGAGTTTGTCTACCACCATGTCGTCTTCATCCTGCCGCCGTGGGAAGCCGTCTTCATCCAAGACGCGGAGCGTGATCAAACGTTCACCGATGCGTTACGCATCCATGACGCAGTAAGTCAGTGGTACACGCACTGCGGCTTCCGTCTGGTCGAAGTCCCTCGCTGCACGATCGAGGAGCGCACAGAGTTTGTCCTGCGCAAACTCGCTGCCGCGATGCCTAACCCCTCCATCGAGGCGACGTCCAAAAGCACGCTTCGCGTGCTCTTGGCCGCGCCTCATGTCAAACGTTAGGCCTCAGAGGACAGCTTCTCTATCAGCGACGCACTTAAAGGAAGCGAAATGGCTCGCCAAATCGTGTTCACGCCAAAGGCGGGCAAACCGCCACCGGCGTACAGCCAAGCAGTCAAAGCGGCTGGGCTGGTGTTCGTTTCAGGAACGGCCCCAACTGATCCCGCCACAGGTGCCATCAAGGGCACAACGATTCAAGAGCAAACCAGGCAGTGCCTGACCAACATACAAGCCATCCTCGAGGCAGCAGGTAGTTCGCTAGAGAAAATCGTCAGCGCTACCGTCGTGCTCGCAGACGAAGACGACTTCTCGGGCATGAATGAAGAGTGGCTCAAGTGGTTTCCTTCCAATCCGCCAGCCCGTCAAGGCGCGAAGTTGCCTGTGCGCATTCCGGGCCTGAAAGTCTCAATTGCGGCGATCGCTGAGGCCTAACCCTTCGCGGCAGCCGACCTGCTACAGCTGGCTTCGCCAGCCTTCGCAGGCGGCTGATCTCAAACGTTAGAGCGCATGAAAGATAAGGTACGCGCGTGCGGCGTATCGTCCGAGGGACGCAATGCCCGTCGACGCATGCATCTACTACTACGAGTGCAAGGGCCGCCACGCGCTGCTCCGGCGGTACGACGCGATTGCTGCGTCTTCTGCTCATTCGAGAATGTGAAATGTCCACGCGTCCAACTCGCGCGCAATTGTTGTGGCTGATGGCGCTCATAGTTTCGATGGCCGGTGATCCCTCGCCGGCGCATGCGGCGCCGGGCCGCGCGGCTTCCGCGGATGGCGTCGCGATTGCGTACGACGCGCACGGCGCCGGAACGCCCGCGCTGGTTTTCGTCCACGGCTGGTCTTGCGACCGCACGTATTGGAAGGGCCAACTCGAGCCGCTGGGCCGGCGCTACCGCGTCGTCGCGATCGACCTTGCGGGACACGGCGAGTCGGGAACGAACCGACAGGCGTGGACGATCGCGGCCTTCGGAGCGGACGTGGCGGCGGTGGTGGAAAAGCTCGGTCTCGAACGCGTGGTCCTCATCGGCCACTCGATGGGCGGCGACGTGATCGTGGAAGCGGCTCGGCGCCTGCGTGGCCGTGTCGCGGGCCTGGTGTGGGTCGATGTTTACAGGAAGCTCGATGCGCCGCCGACGGCCGAGCGTATCGAGGCGTTCGTCGCGCCGTTCCGCGCGGACTTCACGGAGCGGACGCGTGCTTTCGTCCGCGGCATGTTTCCGGCAACGGCCGACAAGTCCCTCGTCGAGTGGATCGCGGCGGACATGTCGTCGGCGCCGAAGGATATCGCTCTGGCGGCAATGGTCTCGGCGCACAGCAACGCCCGCGAGATGCCGGCCGCGCTGGCCGAACTCAAGCTGCCCACAATCGCGATCAACCCGGACCACCCGCCCACCGACTTCGAATCCCTGAAGCGCCACGGCGTCGAGGTCGTGCTCATACCGGGCGTCGGCCACTTTCCCATGATGGAAGACCCCGAGCGATTCAATCGGGTTCTCGGTTCGGTGATCGAGAAGCTGCCGCGGTGAGACTATGTGTTCTTGCCCATTGGGGCAGTTCAAGCATCGCGCGTGGTGACCGTGTTCGAAGCACTTCGCCGTGAAAGTAATGGGCCTGCGCATGCGCTCTAACAAGTCATTCGAGGCGGACCGCGCTGTATCGGGGCCGCGCCGTGCGCGCACATATGTGTGCGCGGGCCGGCGCGGAGTGAGCACCGTCGCGGCCGCTCAATTCAATCGTTAGACGTCGCATCACGTCATCTCCACTGAGCCACCAATGACGAACTCTGATGACGTGCGCCAGGCGATTGAAGGCCACAATGCGAATGCAGTCCGTTGGTACGCCGTGGGAGACGTCGATTCGCTTGTTTCCATCTTTGCAGAAGACGCGTGGCAGATGCCACCAAATAGCCCGCCGCTCGTTGGCCGGGTCGCCATTCGCGAGTTCTGGCGCAACGCAGTCCGATGGGGCAAGTGGGAATTCACGCTGAAAACCCAAATCGTTGACGTTAGCGGTCTGATGGCAGTGGAACGAGGAAAGTATGTCCTTCGGTTCACAGCGGGTTCCGGTGCGCCGGCTGGCATGAGCTCGTTCGAAGACCGCGGCAACTACCTCGTTTACTGGCGCCAAGAAGCCGACAAGCAGTGGCGCGTCGTTGCTGACGCACCTGTGAGCGAGCTTCCGTTGCAAGATGCCGGCAGTGGCGACGCCTAACCACGCGCTGCATTGGACTCGCTCCGCTCGCCGCTGAACGCTATATCGTTAGGTCGCGGAACTGCCGCATGGCGCCCCAAAAAAAAGCGTTTTCCAACCACCTGAGGAGCTCTGCATGTTGCGACGTTCAATGCTGGCCATCGTCACGTGTGCTCTCCTGGGATTGGTTGAGGCGGCAAGGTCACAGCAGGCTGCTTCGCCAGCGCGGATCGCGTTTCTCGGACCCACGACTCCCCTCTTGGAGGTGTTCCGCAAAGCGTTGGCCGCAGTTGGATATCAAGACGGTCGCGACGTCATCATTGAGTCAAGTTGGCCCGCCGGCGATCGGCTGGATTTGATGACCGAAGCCGCTGCGACCTTGTTGGCTCGTAAACCCGCCGTACTGGTGGCAGTTGGTGCGACCGCAGCGCGCGCCGCCAAGGGCGTCACGCAGGACGTGCCCGTCGTATTCGAGGTGGTGGTCGATCCCGTTGCGACCGGGATCGTGGCAACTATGGACATGCCGGGAGGGAACGTCACCGGGTCTACGACCTTCGATCCACAGTTTGCGACGAAGCAACTCCAGCTGCTCAGGTCGCTCCTGCCCAGCCTGGCACGGGTTGCCCTTCTCGGTGATGCCGGGGCTGCGCAGAGCCTGTTTCAATCCGTCGAGCAGGCTGCGCAGACGGTTGGTCTCGAAACACTGACCCTCAAAGTGGAACGGTCACCCAATCCAGACTTCGATGGCGCCTTCGAGACTGCCGTGAAGGAACGCGTGGGTGCGATTCTTGTGATTTCGACGCCCGTTACAACGCCGCATCGCAAGCGCATTGCCGAACTCGCGGTCAAGTATCGATTGCCGACGCTTTCGCCGCGAGACCACGCGGATGCAGGAGGGTTGATGTGCTTTGGCACGAGCTTTGTCGAGGCAACGAAGCACTCAGCGACATATGTGAGCAAGATACTCAAAGGGGCCAAACCAGCCGAGCTGCCTGTAGAGCGTGTCTCACGGCATGAGTTGATCGTCAATCTCAAGGCGGCGCGCGACTTGGGCGTCACGGTGCCCCCGTCGATCCTCAGCAGTGCCAGCCAAGTAGTTCAATAGCCCGAAGGCGGTTCAAGTGCAGCATGAGCCGCGGCCTAACCCCTGGCTCAACACCGACCCCCCGCGGCCTGCTATTCGTCCTTCCACTCCTGGCGGGTTAGCTCGAACGTTCGGCGACACTGCGCCGCTCTTGCTCGTCGTCTGTGGAAGATATGTCATTCGAGCTTGACCACGTGTTCGTGTGCACGAACCTCGATGCGCCAGAAGCAAGTCAACTCGTTTCGCATGGGTTGACCGAGGGTCCATCGGGTGCCCACCAGGGCCAGGGAACTGCCAACCGATGCTTCCTCTTTCAGAATGCATATTTGGAACTGATCTGGGTCCACTCCCGCGAGGAGGCACGCTCCCCTCTGACCGAGAGAACCAAGCTCTTCGAGCGATGGAAGGGCAGAGTGGACGAAACGTGTCCCTTCGGAATCTGCTTGCGATCTGCGCCTCCCTCGGTTGGAAGCGGTCTTCCGTTTGCAGCCTGGGACTACTTGCCGCGGTATGTAGCCAAGTCGAGTCCCATCCATATCGGCACCAATAGCGATCGGCTCGCGGAACCGATGCTGTTCTTCATCGAGTCCGCGTCGAGGCCTGATAGTTGGCCCCGCCAACCTCCGCTGCAGCATCGCCTCGGCGTCCGCGAAATCACGCGCCTGAGCTGGACACGCCCAACGGACCACCCACTTTCGCCTGAGCTGCAAGCCGTTGTCGATGCCGGTTGCCTCAACGTTGCGTTGGGCCGCGCGCACGCGCTCGAGATCTGCTTCGATAACGAAGCACTGGGGCAGAGTGCGCGCCTACTGCCCCATCTGCCGATAACCCTCAAATGGTGAGCGCGCAAGTAAGGTGCGAAAGAGTGCCGGCCTCAGCCGCTCAGCTCGAACGTTCGAGCATCGCGGCACGCCGTTTTTGTTGAGCAAGTTGCCACCCGGCGACTACTCGGCGACGGTGGCATTGCGGCCAGATTGGAAGGACACCGCGGTCACATCGAATAGTGTCGTGTTTACTGTTCTCACAAAATGACAGCTAACTTATCAATGGAGCCGACGCTCTACGACCGCTGCTCAGCGTTAAGCGGCACAACCCCCGACACGTTTGATCGGCGCTGCCTGGGATAAATTGACTCCGTTACGACTGTGCCCCATTGGAGTCCGCCTATGTCGCTCGAAGCGTTCAAGTCCGCCGTTATGCCACTGCTCGCCGAACTTGAGGCGTCGGCGAATGCACACGACACTGATCGCCATATGGCCGCGTACGCAAGAGAATCGTCACTGACTTTTGTGTTCAACGGCGAGATCGTTCGCGGTTGGGATCAACTTCGCGAGTTGCAACGCCAGTGGTGGAGCGATGGCAAGGGCAAGGGCAGTTACACGTACGTCGACAGCCCAATATTCGAAGCCGTGGGAGACGATGCTGGCCTCACCACGTTCTTGATCGCCGCCAGGAAAGATGCAGTCGACGGGAGTGTCGTTGAGAAGAGACTTGCGTACTCGGCGTTGTGGCGCAGGCTCCCAGAGGGGTGGCGGATTACGTTCGCTCACGAGTCGAGCGACAAGTGACCTCGAGCCAGTATGCTTCAACGCGTGAAGGTGCCGCCTAACCCGTCGCTCAACGCGGACGTCCGCATGCGGGGTCTTCGCCCGGCAGCGGCGCTAGCTTCTTCGTTAATTGCAGGAAAAGGACATGGCAGACCACGAAATCGTTACGCGTGCGCTTGAGCTTCTCAATGGCCCTCCTTACTTCAATGTTGCGTCTGAAAGCAACGGACAGCCTTGGAATGGTCCGGTTTGGGCAGCGCGCGACCGGGATCTGAATCTGTATTGGTCGTCCTGGATAAAAGCCGTTCACTCTGAAAACATCGTGAAGAACCCTAGGACCTTTTTGACCGTCTTCGACTCAACCAGGAAGCGCGGAACTAACAATCTGCGCTGCCTCTATCTCCAGTGCACGACGGTCGCGGTCGAGGAGCATGACGAGGCCAACAAAGCGTTTGCGCTCGTGTACCCGGGCGAGGTCGTGGACTTAAAGGATTTCCTTGGGCCTGGCCAAAAGCGTTTCTACCGAGCCACTCCAATAAGGGCATGGCTTAACTGTTTGTCCGAGCGCGAGCTCACGCCCTCAACGGTCAAGATGCGCGTTGAGATTCCGCTTGAGGCTCTGAAAGCTGCAACCTAACAATTCGTTGAGTCCGACGCCGATTAGCGGTGCGGGCTTTACTCAAACGTTAGCCCGGTTCAGGAACACGCAGTGCGACCCCTTCGGTATTCCATCAACGTCACATTGGATGGGTGCTGCGATCATCGTGGAATTCCCGCGGACGAAGAATTACATCGTCACGCAGTCGAGAACCTCAACCGCGCCGATGCGCTCCTCTTCGGCCGGGTGACTTACGAAATGATGGAGGCAGCGTTTCGGCCGCCGGCGCGGACGGGAGCGAGGCCTGACTGGATGGAACCCTTCGCCCGTACGATCGACGCGGCGAAGAAGTACGTTGTGTCGAGCACACTGGATCGGGTCGATTGGAACGCGGAGCTCGTGCGCGGGGATCTGGGGAAGGCCGTTCAGAAGCTCAAGCGCGAGCCGGGCAGGGGACTGTTCGTGGGAGGCGTGAAGCTCCCGCAGGCGTTGGCTGAGCTGGGATTGATCGATGAGTACGAGTTCGTCGTGCATCCCAGCGTAGCGGGCCATGGGCCGACGTTGTTTGCGGGGTTATCGAAGCGTATCGACTTGAAGCTCGTGAGCCGGCTTGAGCTCGGCTCGGGGGCGGTGGCGATGCGGTATGAGCCGCGACGGTAATCATTTCCTTTTTTAAGAGCTGCCAGCGATGACTTGGGTGTTGAACTGGTCTGCTAACTTCTCCGCCTAAGCTGTCGTTTCACCGGGCGTATGAAAGCCGCGCGCTGGTCAAGCCAATCCGTTAGACACCGCGAACCGATGTCTTTTGACGCTTCAACTTTCGCCGAACTAGGAATGCGCCATTCACGGGAGAACTCGAAGTGATCTCTCGTCGTGCTCGACACTCAGTTGCAGTCGCTGCGTTATCAGCGTACCTGCTGGTCGCTCAAGGCACGGCGAGCGGTGACCCGGTAGCTGGCGAACGGCTCGCCGCTGCGCGCTGCGTATCCTGCCACTCGTCTACGGAAACGATGCACTCGATGCTGCCGCTGCTTGAAGGGCAGCCGAAAGCGGCCTTTATTGCACAGTGGCGTGCCTTCCGCGAGCGCAAGCGGACGGCCCCGGTGATGGTGAGCCTTGCTGAGGAGTTGAGCGAGCGGGATGTCAACGATCTGGCCGAGTACTACGCGGCATTGTTGCCCCCGCGCGCCCCAGAATCGTTAGGTAGCGATACCGGCCGCGCGTTGACCGATCGCTTGCGATGCGCCGACTGCCACGGTCCGGCGTTGCAAGGGACAAACGCCGGCGCGGCACGGCTCGCCGGGCAGAAGGCGCGTTACACGGCGTGGTCGTTGCAGCTGATGCGGGGCGGCACCCGGTCGCACGGAACCGCGGCGAAGCCGGATCCGCTCTTTGCCAACCTCAGCAACGCCGAGATCGAGTCGCTGGCCGCGCACTTTGCATCGCTGCGATGACCTGGCTGTCTGTGTCAGTGCGCTACAGCGTACCGAGGCCGCCAGCAGCGTCGTCTAATCTCTATCGAGCGGACAGACAAAGCGCTTTCGTCTAGCCGCTCATGTCGAACGTTCACTACCACGCGAACTACTATGCAGCTTTCGTCATTGGTCCGGACGGGCACAACATCGAAGTCGTTTGCCACGAACCCGAGGCCTAACCCTTCCATCGAGGGACGTCCCAAAGGTCGCTTCGCGCCCTTTGCGCCACCGCTCATGTCGACCGTTAGGCGGAAAGACACCGCCAATGACGGCAACATTGCTAGAGGGTGAACAGGATGACCAAGACGTGCGTTCTCTTCATTCAGGGCGGAGGCAAGGGCGCGCACTCCGAAGACGCGCCGCTAGCAAACTCGCTGAAGCGTGCGCTAGGCCCCAAGTACGATGTGCTCTTTCCTCGAATGCCCGGTGAAGCCGATCCGAAGGTAGATGTTTGGAAACAGAAGATTTCCTCGGAGTTGGCGCGTATTGCCGGCGTGGTGATACTAGTAGCGCACTCTGTAGGCGGATCTATCCTGTTGAGGTACCTATCCGAGGAGAGGGTGCACAAACCAATCGCTGGCCTGTTCTTGCTCGCCACCCCGTCATGGGATGAGGAACGTTGGAACTTCGATGACCTTAAGCTGCCGAGCGACATCGCCGAGAAACTTGCCTCAATCCCGCGAATCGTCTTCTACCACTGTCGCGATGACGATGTCGTTCCGTTCGCGCACCTGGCGCTTCACGGCACACGAATTCCGCGCGCGGTCACGCGGGCAGTCAACAGTGGCGGCCATCAGTTTGGCAACAACCTAACAGGGGTTGCTGCCGACATTCAAGGTAACGATGTTACGTAACGCTCCATCGAGTGGACACCGACGAGCCAGCTTCGCTGTCTCTTGGTCGCCCACCCATCTCAAACGTTAGGTCCACAAGAGCGGCCATTGCGGAGGACGGAATGATCCAAAGTACCCGCATTAGGTATCTGAGCATCGTTCTCAACGCCGTAGGTCTAGTCTTCATCGTCGGCGTCTATCCGCTGACGCTCGTTTGGCCATCCGGTTGGGCGTGGCACACGGGTCAATCCGAATATTTGCAAATGATTGTTGTGCTCTACGCGACTCTCGGTGTGTTTTTAGTTCGGGCTTCCCGCAATCCACTGGAGCATCGGAGTTTGATCTGGTTCACGGTTTGGTCGAGCGTTGCCCACGGAGGAATAATGGCAGTCCAAGCCATTGTGAATCCGCAGCATATTGGCCATCTATGGGGGGATGTGTTGGCATTGTTCGTCGTGGCGGCGGTTCTCGCGCTTCTGATGCCGAAATCTGTCGCAGCTGCAGGTGAGCGGCGTGTGGCCTAACCACGACAGTTAAGCCGGCGCAGTGCGATGGAGGATCACACGGAGCCTAGGCACGCAGGTCAGTGACGGCGGGCACGGGCAACCGTGTCCGCCGACAAGCGACATGAACTGATATTCGACTAGTCGTTAATTTCAGAAACGAGAAACGATGCTGCAAGTACTTGGGCGATCCACATCGATCAACGTCAGAAAGGTTCTTTGGCTCTGCGCCGAACTCGATCTGCCCATCGCTCACGAGGAGTGGAGCGGCGGGGATCGTTCTAATCGCTCGGAGGAGTTCAAGCAGTGGAACCCAAACGGTCTCGTGCCTGTAATCAAGGACGGAGACTTCGTGCTGTGGGAGTCAAACGCGATATGTCGTTACCTCGCCGCACGGCATGGCCGCCAGGATCTGCTTCCGATCGACTTACGTCAGCGTGCCGTCGTGGAGCAGTGGATGGATTGGCAGACCACTCAGCTCAACAACTCATGGCGCTACGCATTCTTTGCACTGGTGCGCAAGGCGCCGACACACACGGACGCGCAAGCCATCGAAGCAAGCATTGCCGACTGGACTGGTCATATGCGCATTCTCGAGGCGCAGCTGCAGCGCACGGGCGCGTACGTTGTCGGTGCGGAGTTCACGTTAGCGGACCTCGTGCTGGGCCTGTCCACGCATAGATGGTTCATGACGCCCATGGAGCGGCCGCAGTTGCCTGCGGTCTCGGAGTTTTATGAACGCCTCAGCATGCGTCCGCCTTTTATGACGTACGTACGCAATGGCGTGCCATAGGCGGTGGTACTTGCTACGGTGTAGAGGTGGGAGTGTATTTTGAATCGACTTCCGCACGACGTGCTGCTCGATCTGGCTTCGCCTAACTAGCAGAGGCCATCCAGCGGTACGGGGTCGTGCAAACTACTTCGACTTGCGAGCCAACTGCCTCTCGAGGTGCCTCAATGGCTCCTTGAAATAAGGGCTCACGTTAGGTTGCGCGGCGAACGCCTTCCGCGACGCATCTGCCAGCTCCGCTGCCATCGTGCGTTTTCCATGCGCAAGTGCGCAGAGGCCGGCAACTGCGCGCGTCCGTGCGAGCCACGGATGGTCAGGCCCTGTTGAAGCCACCAGTGCATGGATCGACGTGCTCAGATCAAAAAGCCCCGATACATACTCGCCTGATGCGCAACGAACTTCGCCCCGCAAACCGTAGTACGAATTCAGGATACTGCTGTCCACGTAGCCATCCATATCGGAGTGTGGAAGCACTGTTCGCGCACGTTCCGCATCGCCGGCATTCATGTACACCCTCGCAAGGGCTCTGGGGATGATCTCCTCATAGACCGCCGCGATGGCACTACCCTGAACGCTCTGAAACTTTGGTGCGCGAGCGAGGAAAGCCTCGGCTTCCGCATCGCGTCCCGCCATGCTGAGATTGAATGCAACATTGGCCCACTCAACGGCCGCGTAAGGATGGTCGGCGCGTCCAAACTTGCCTCTGAGCGCAAGCGCCTGACGAAGGTACTTGTCGGCCAAGTCATGATTGCCCATGTGCATCGCGCAGTCGCCGAGAAACACCATCACACCCCATTCCTTCCGCGCACTTTGCGTCGCTTGCAGCAGGACGGCAGCGCTCGCCTCCGCAAGCGGGCCGGCGAGATCGAAGTCGCCGTGGATCACGTATGCCCGAGCCCGCATGAAGTCCAACTCCGCAACCGATTCTGCAGGCGCACCGGAACCCGGCGAGCGCAAGAACTGCGAAGCTTCGTCGAGGACAGCGATCGCTTCCTCAAAAGTTGTGGCCCCGACGTCGAGCTGGCCCAATTGAAGGTCGGCACTCGCGAGACTGGCGTGCACCCGGTTCATGCCGCCGGCTTGCTCGAGGTCGGCGATTGCTTGTCTTGCGTACGCCCGGCCCTCTTCTCGGCGATTAAGGGTCATCAAGAACCGGGCGAGACTTAATTTAAATCGGGCCGCCGCCAGCGAGCCGGGACCCTCGCTTTCGGCAGCCTCTGCAATCGCTGTGTCGAACAAGGGCTTCGCCGTATCAAACTTGTTTTCCAATCGGAGCAACGACGCTTCTAAATATTTCAGCCATGCTCCCGCGACCGACTTCGCGCGCTTCTGCGCGACCAGTACCGCTTGCCCTTCCTTCACTGTGCGGGCCGCTTCCTGCTGCTTCGCCTGGTCCTGTCGAATGAGCGTACGAGCCAGCAGTGCAAGTGCATCGGGCGCGCGATCGTCGCTTGCAGGCAGCAGCTCAATTGCCTGCCTCGCATATTTTTCTGCATCGGAGTCGCGGTCTGCCGCCAGCGCGGCTTCCGCGAGAAGCATCAGTGCGGCCGCGATTTTTGCCTTGTCCGCTTTTTGCGCTCGCAAAGAGTCCAACTGGCGGCTGGCATAGCGCGTGGCTTTGCGATCAATGCCAAGGTCGACATAAACGCGAGCTGCTGCGGCATACAGTTGCGCCTGCAGCTCGGGCTGCCCTTGGAGCTTGGCTTCGATCAGGTCGATTCCGCGATCTGTCGGAGGTCTCCCATCGGACGGCGCCATCACGTCGCCGCGGGCCGATTCCTGCAGCGCGTTCATGCGAAACAGCTCCGACACAAATGCAGTAGCGAGGCGTGTTCGCTCCGCTTCGGCGGCTGTGCGGAGCCCCTGCATCCAAGTGGATACGGCTCCGAGCACTGCGACCACGACGACGACCGACACGGCGGCCACGGGTACGCGGTTACGCACGAGCGCCTTGCGCAGCCGATACAGCGCGGTATCGGGACGAGCAATGATTGGTCGTCCATCGAGATAGCGCTCGATATCGGTGGCGAATGCGTCGGCGGTCGGATAGCGTTGGTCGGCTTCTCGCTTGATTACCTTGCCGAGAATCGCGTCCAAATCCCCGCGTAGCTGGCGCGCCAGGTGCCGGTTGGTTGCGCGGGAACTAGCGAGCGGCGCGTCCCCCGCCAGAATGGCTTCCTCCATGGCCGCGGCCGTGTTGCGTTTAGCGCTGTAAGGCAACATGGCGGTCAGCAATTCATAAAGGACTACGCCAAGCGCATAGATGTCGGCCGCCACCCCGACTGGTCGTCCCAGGATCTGTTCCGGTGCCGCGTAACACAGCGTCATCAGCCGACCCTGTTCCTGTGTGAGGTCGGATGCGGTGTCATCCAGCAGCTTGGCAATGCCGAAGTCGAGTAAGTGAATCCGCCCCTCGGCATCGACGAGCAGGTTGCTCGGTTTGATATCACGGTGCAGCACCAGCCGGCTGTGCGCAAAGCTAACCGCACGCACGACCTGAACGAAGAGTGTCAGTTTCGAGCGCACATCCAGCGAGCGATCGCTGCAGTACCTATCCAGCGGCTGGCCGACGATGTACTCGTATGCGATGAACGGGCGGCCTTGCTGATCGACGCCGGCGTCATACAGGCGCGCGATATTCGGATGTTCCAGCAGCGCTCCTATCTCCCGCTCGCGTGTCATGCGCTTTGCGAGTCCGCGCGACCAGGTCATGCGTGGTAGCTTCAACGCGACCTTGCGCTCGAACGCCCCGTCGGCCCGCTCGGCGAGCCACACCGAACCCATGCCGCCGCGGCCGACTTCGCGGACCAACCGATAAGGACCGACTCGATCGCCAGCAGCAGCCACCGCCTCATCGCTGTCGACGCGAGGCAGCCGGGGCAGCGACTCGGTCGCTAGTGTGTTCGCCCGCTGCACCATTGCGCGCAACCGCCGGCCAACGTCGGGCAGCGAACGCTCCAGTTCCAGGAGCCACGTCTCGCGTTCCGCGCCATCGAGCTCGAGCGCCTGATCCAACAGGTGGCTCAGTTGGGCGACTTCATCGGGACGTAGCGGCACGGCTAGACCCCTACGGCGGTGGTTCTTACTTGCCCGGACGACGCGCGCGGCTGAAACCGGACATGCCTTTGGATCACTCGCTCAGGATCGCAGTCAGCAGCAGGCGCGCTTTGTCCCAGTCGCGACGCACAGTGCGCTCTGTCAGCTCAAGTGCTTCGGCGATTTCAGCCTCCGTGTAGCCGCCGAAATAGCGCATCTCAACTACTCTGGCTAACCGCGGTTCGGCTTGAGCAAGCGTGTCAAGCGCTTCGTCGACGCGTAACACATCCTCGTTCTCGCCATCCTGATCCTCCAGCAGTTGGGTGGATAGAGTGAGTCGCTGCGGATCGCTGCCACGACGCTCCGCTTGTCGCTCGCGAATGGAATCGATGATCACCGATCGCATCACTCGCGACGCGTACCCGAAAAACGCGCGTCTGTCCTCGGACTTCAGTTGGCCGCTGTTCAGGAACCGCAGATACGACTCGTGGACGAGCGCCGTTGTATCAAGGAAGGTGTTCCTGCCGCCTTCACGGAGCCTTGAGCGCGCCAGCTTGCGCAGCTCGGAATAAGCCGCGGCAAAGAGCTCGTCTCGAGAGCCCGGCTCGCCGCTGTTAACGCGTCGGATCAGCACGCTTAGTTCGGTCATTGCAGCCTGCGCCGTTGCGATGGCGGCCCCGCTACATATCGATGTTCCCAAGTCAGAGTCTGAGGGAACGCGGGACCCGCCTTCCGTAATAGTGCCCCACCGATGTCCGGTCTTGCAATCGCTCGCCGTCTGTAGAGGTGGAAGCGTGATGGATGTAGCGAACTCGGCCACCTGATTGCGCTGCCGCCATTACTACCAACCTAACCCGAACGGAGAGAGGCGATGAAGAGGCAGACAACTGTTATGCGCTGGTTGATCGTTACAAGCTGCGCCGTTTTCGCTTTTGCAATTGGTCCAACGGCACTGGCCGCCAATCCTGAGCGCCCATATAAGGGCAGTTGCTCGACGGTCGTCATGCCGCTGACGCCGCCCGGTGTCTTCCCACAACAATTGCACATCGATTACGAGTGCCACCTGGCCCATCTCGGCCGCACGAGCGGCGTCGCAAATCAGACCGTAACGCCCGTGGGGCCGCCTGCGGGCTCGGTAGTTCCACTGCTTATCCAGAACACGACCACGTATACGGCAGCGAACGGAGACCAGTTGTTCGTGACCTTCACTGGTACTGCAATGCTCGATCTCAGCACAGGCGAAGTTACCTTCATAGGCGTCGAGAACTTCAAGGGTGGTACGGGACGCTTTGCCAAGGCGGCAGGAAGCGCTCAGCTGGAGGGGACCGCTTCTATCGTCACCAATCGCGGGTTCTTTACAAGCAAAGGCCGAATTTCCTACTAGCACTGGCATCGGGGATCAATCGAGCCGGTAGCGAAGCGCGTTTCGTCTTTTTTGGAGACAACCATGGCCCAAACTGTAGATTGGTTGGAAACAAGTCCCAAGACGCGCAAGCGGGTCACTGAGAAGGATCAGAACCGTTCTGAGGGCGGTGATCCATGAACACACGCTTGCATTGCAAGCAGCGACGAAGGCCGTTTCGCCACGACGCAGTCTGGCTGAGGTGCGCGCCATGTACTTGCCCACGACGTCCGCGGTCAAGCCGAAGCGACCATTTAACGAGGAACTCATATGAATCGGCAAAGCTGCTACCACGTCCGTCTACGAATTCTCGCGGGGGTCGTGTTTGCTGCAACGCTGGCGGCATGCGGCGGTAGCGATGATTCATCGCCGGAGCTGGTATCGGCCGCTCCTACGCCGATGCCTGCCGCTTCGGCGATCGTCAGTGGAAGGGCCGCGGTCGGCGCACCACTGGCCGGCGCCAACGTTACGGTAACTGCTGGCACTCCGGAAGCGGTCTGCGCGGAAAGCGACATCGTCACCGACGGCACAGGCCGCTTTACGTGCACGCTGTTACACGGAAGTACGCTGCGGTAGGTTGTTGGGCCACTGCGAATGGGCTACGAACAATGCCCGGTGAAGCCACACGCGGTGCAGAACTCGCAGCCGTCGCGCTTGATCATCGCGGCCGCGCTGCAGCTGGGACAGACCTTGCCCTTGATCGGCGCGCTGTCGTGATCGATCAGTTTCGCTGCGTTCGGCAGCGCAAGAATTCCCGCTGACTGAATCGCGCGGCCTTCGTCATCGAGGATGCCGAGCACCTTGTAGCGATGCAGCAGCAGCGTCGCGATGTAGGCGACCGTGCTGGGATATTGAGTCGACCTCTCCGCTCCCGGCATCGGTGCCCAGAACTCGCCGTTCTGTTCGCCGAAATTCAGCAGCTTCTTCAGCTTCAGCCCGATCCAGTTCGCATCGACGACGCGCATGTCGAGCGATATCAACTTGCACAGGCCGTCGAGCACTTTGGGATATTCGCCGGCAAGCCAGATCGAATACGGGTCGCCGACTGCCGTCGGGCAGATGCAGCTCCTTCACACCAAGCACGAAGTCGTCGCCGGTGTTTGCATTCGAAATGTCGACCGTCCAGCTCATCGTGCCGAGTGGTCCGGCCTTCGGCTCCTTCTTCGAGAACAAGGCGTTCAGCATCGGTGTCGGGTGCTGATCGAGGTTGTCGAACACGCCGAGCTGTTCGCAGCGCAGGCTGACGATGTTGGCAAACGCAGAGACGACGCCGCTCTGCCATTGACGCTCGCCGTCGGGCGGCATCGGGATCGCGAAGCCCTGTTCATCGCGCGCGCGCGCCAGCGCGTCGAGTTTCATCTTCAGCCACGCGCGATCTTCGCTGCGCATGTCCATCGACAGCGCCTTTGCAATCGCACCGAGGCCGCGCGGCTGTTCGGCACCGTTGACCCAGACTTCAAACGGCACCGGAGGTTCGCCGATTTGGCCGATGAAGATCGCGAACGATTCCTTGCGCTCCGGAATCTCGACCATGTAGGTCCACGCAAGGTTGCCGCCCGCGAGATCGGGGCGGCCCGGCCATTTCAAACTCTCGAGCGCGGGCTCGGGCGCAGAGGCAAGCTGCACGCGCCGATCGGGATCGTCCTTCAGGTCCTGTGGCTCGCGCGCCTGCGAGTCCTTCTTCACCTCGAGCACCGAACCGATCACGTTGTTCGGACGGTAGGTCGTGATGCCCTTTAGCCCGGCGTGCCACGCCTCGAGATACAGGCTCTTGAATTCTTCGAACGGATAGTCCTCCGGCACATTGACGGTCTTGCTGATAGCGGCGTCGATGTAGGGTTGTACGGTCGCGCTCATTCGCATGTGATCGCGCGCGGACATCTGCATCGCGCTGACGAATGCATCCGGTAAGTCGCGCTCGTTGCCGCCCATGCGTCGATACAGCCGGTACGCGTAGTCCTCGACCGCGTATTCCTGCCTTGTGCCATCCGGCATGCGCTTCTTGCGAACGTAGGTCCACGAAAACGTCGGCTCGATGCCGCCCGATGCGTTGCTCGCGAAAGCGAGCGAGATCGTGCCGGTCGGCGCGATCGAGAGCAGATGTGAATTGCGAATGCCGCTTGCACGAATCTCGCTCTTCAGCGACTCGGGAAGCCGAGAAGCGCAGTGAGGCGATGCCAGAAACTTTTCGGCGTCGAACAGCGGAAACGCGCCTTTCTCCTGCGCGAGTTCGGCCGACGCTTCGTATGCAGCGTCGCGCATCGTGCGCGCAATGTCCGCTGCCATGCTGCGTCCTGCGTCGCTGTCGTACCGCAGGCCGAGCATCGTCAGCGCATTGCCGAGTCCGGTGAAACCGAGCCCGATACGGCGCTTGTTGGCTGCCTCGTCCGCTTGCTCCTGCAGCGGCCACAGCGTCGCGTCGAGCACGTTGTCGAGCGCACGTGTAGAGACTTTGGATACGTCGCGGAACTTGTCGAAGTCGAAAGAAGGCTGCTCGCCGAACGGACCACTAACGAATTTCGTCAAATTGATCGAGCCCAGGCAACAGCAACCGTACGGGGGCAGGGCCTGCTCACCGCACGGATTGGTGGCGGCGATCGTTTCGCAGTAAGACAAATTGTTGTCTTGATTGACGCGGTCGATGAAGATCACGCCGGGTTCGGCATGGTTGTAGGTCGACCGCATGATCTGATCGAACAGCGCACGCGCGTTTGCTTTGCGATACATCCACGTGCCGTCAGCGCGTTGATGGCTGTTCGACGTGTCGAATGGCTCGGCCGCGTGCCAGAGCTCGATCTCGCCGTCGGTTTCAACGGCGCGCATGAATGCATCGGTGACCGTCACCGACATGTTGAAGTTGGCGAGCGACCCGTCACGCTTGGCGTTGATGAACTCTTCGATGTCCGGATGATCACAGCGCAGCACGCCCATCTGCGCGCCACGCCGCGCACCGGCGGATTCGAGCGTCTCGCAGCTCTTGTCGAACACGCGCATGTAGGAGATGGGTCCGCTGGCGCGCGAATGCGTGCCGTGAACGCGCGCGGTCTTCGGACGGATTGGCGAGAAGTCGTAGCCGACACCACCGCCGCGCCGCATCGTTTCCGCGGCCTGGTTCAGCGCCAGATAGATTGACGGCACCCCATCATCGACACCACTGATCGCGTCGCCGACCGGCTGCACGAAGCAATTGATCAATGTGGCCGCGATGCCGGTACCGGCTGCCGAATTGACCCGGCCGCCCGGAATGAAGCCGTCGACCATCGCTTCGTAGAAGCGCTGCTCCCACGTGTGACGCAGCTCGGGTTTCTCGACCTGCGCCAGACCGCGCGCGACGCGGCGGCGCACTTCGTCGACCGTTTGCTCGTCGCCCTTGGCGTACTTTTCGAGCAATACGTCGATCGAAATCGGCTGCTCATCGAGGAGCAGCTGTGCGTTATCTAGTTTCATCGTTGAACGTCTTTTTTATTGTCTCCGCGAGATGAAATTTTGGCTCCGGCCGGCGCTGTGCGCCTTAACATCGCTTCGCGATGTTAGCCTCGCCGAAATTGCCGCGTTAGCTTTCTCGCACTTGTTGACTGGTGTGGGCGGCAATTTTCTCACAACGCCACACATATAAACTCGCTTCTGGCGATATCAACAAGAAAGTTTTGCGTGAACTTGCAGCAGTTTCGTTTCCTGCGCGAGGCGGCGCGCCATAAATTCAGCCTGACCGAGGCGGCGCGCGCATTGCACACGTCGCAACCCGGTATATCCAAAGCAATTATCGATCTCGAAGCCGAGCTGGGCGTGCCGATCTTTGCCCGCCACGGCAAGCGCGTGAAGGGTTTGACGGCGCCCGGCCAGATGGTGCTCGACGCAGCAGAGCGCATCATGCAGGACGTCGACAACCTGAAAAAGCTGGCGCGCGACTATGCCGGCAGCCCCGAGGGGACGCTGCGCGTCGCGACGACGCATACGCAAGCGCGCTACGTGCTGCCGACGGTCGTGCAGGCGTTCGTCGCGAAGTATCCGCAAGTCAGGCTCAAGCTGCTGCAGGCGAATCCGCCGCAGATTGCATCGATGCTGATTCACGGTCAGGCCGACATCGGCGTCGCGACAGAGTCACTCGGCGATCATCAAGGCCTGCTGTCGATTCCCGTCTACGACTGGCAGCACGTAGCGATCATTCAGCCGCGTCATCCACTTGCGAAATTTGTCACCCAGCCGGGCAAGCTCACGTTGAAGGATCTCGCCCGCCATCCGCTGATCACCTACGAGCAGCAGTTCGCGGGCCGCGCGAAGATCGATGCCGCGTTTGAAGCCGCCGGCATTGCGCCTTCCATCGTGCTCGAAGCGATCGACGCAGACGTGATCAAGACGTACGTGCAGATCGGCATGGGCGTGGGCATCATGGCCGGCGTTGCTGCAGACTCGCAGCGCGATGGCTTAGTCGTTCTGCCGTGCGGCCATCTGTTCGGCCGCAATATCACGCGGCTTGCGGTGAAGGAGGGCGCCTATCTGCGCGGCTTTGTCTACTCGTTCATCGAAACGCTGGTGCCCGGATGGGATAAGCGCCGCATCGAGGAAGCATTCAAGTCGTAGCGCGGCGTCGCTAAACTGCTGGCATCGATGACGGAGGCTCCTATGTCAGTCGCTCCCCCAGCCGCACCGATCAATGGGCTGCATCATTTTGCATACCGCTGCAAGGACGCCGAAGAGACGCGGCACTTCTATGAGGACATCCTCGGGCTGCCGCTGTATCACATCATCCAAAGTGACGTGGTGCCGTCCACCGGCGAGTACTGCCCGTACACGCACATTTTCTTTCGCATGACCGACGGCTCCTGCATCGCGTTCTTCGATCTCGGCGACGACGTCGCTGCCGAGAAATCACCGAACACACCCGAGTGGGTCAACCACATCGCGCTGCGAGTGGGTAGCGTTGAAGAGCTCACGCGATTGAAAGAGCGGCTCGAAGCGCACGGTGTCGAGGTGCTCGGCCTGACCGACCACCACATTTTCCAGTCGATTTACTTCTTCGATCCGAACGGCATTCGCCTCGAATTGACGGCGCAGCTTGCCTCCGAAATGGAGATGCAGGAAAAAGGCAAGACAGCGCGCGCACGTCTTGACGAGTGGACTCAGCGAAAAAGCCAATGGCGGCGTGAGCGCGCTGCAAGCGCGCATCGCTGATGCGGGTTGCAGTCGTCGGCGCCGGTTCAATTGGCGCCGTGCTCGGTGCGAAGCTCGCCGCTACCGGCCATCAAGTCACGCTGATCGCGCGCGGCGCGCACCTTGCGGCAATTCGTGCCAATGGCTTGACGCTGGTCGATCATGTCGGCACGCACTCGGGCAACTATCGCCTGACTGCAGGTGATGATCCCGCCGAGTTTGGCGTGCAGGACCTGGTCATCATCGGTTTGAAGGCGCACGCAATCGGCGCGATGTTGCCGCGAATTCGACCGCTGATTTCGGATCGCACCGTCGTAGTCCCGGCGATCAACGGTTTGCCGTGGTGGTACTTCCACGGCGCAGGCGGGGCGCTCGAAGGTACGACGCTGCGTTCGCTGGACCCGAACGGCTCGATGTTCGCGGCGCTGCCGCCGCATCACATCGTCGGCTGCGTCGTTCACATCGCAGCCGAAGTGCGCGCGCCCGGCGAGGTGCATCACACAAACGGCCGTCGCATCATTCTCGGCGAGCCCGCCGGTGGTCTCACTGAGCGCCTGCAGCGCGTATGCGCTGCGCTGGATGCTGCCGGCTTCGAGGCGATCCGCTCGAGCGATATTCGACTCGACGTATGGACCAAGCTGATCGGCAATCTGTCTTTCAATCCGATTGCCGCTCTGACTGGCTACCTGATGAGCGAGATCGTTGCCGATGAGGACGTGCTCGACGTCATTCGCGCGATGATGCGCGAAGGCATGCAGGTTTCTGAGCACTACGGCGTGCGGATCCCGATGACGATCGAGCAGCGAATCGATCTCGCGCGCCAACTCGGCGCGGCAAAGATCTCAATGCTGCAGGACCTCGAGCAGCGGCGAAAGCTGGAGCTCGAAGCGATCGTCGGCAGTGTGATCGAGCTGGCCGAGCGTGCTTCGATTGCCGTTCCGACGATTCGTCATGTGCACGCTCTGACGCAGGCGCGAGTGCGTGCGCTCGGGATCAGCGCCGCTTAGCTGCGGCGGACCAGTTCAAGTGTGGCGTCAAACAGCGGCGAGCCCGGGTTTGCCATCTCGTCGCATACGGTCAAATGATTGGCGTGCGGTAACTCGAGATGCCGAACGAAATTGTTCGACCAGGCTGCACCAAATTCCCGCGATTGGCGCTTGAACTCGCTTGATTCCAGCGCGCCCACTGCAGTGATCAACGGAGCGCTCGTTGCGCTCGGCATCTTTATGGGGGACAGCGCCTGTGCGCGTCTGAGGTCCAGCTTCAAGTCAATATTGACGAAGGGCGCGTGGACCAGTGGCCGCAAGTCGAACAGACCGCTGATCGCCAATCCGGCCTTGACAAGTCCGCTCGGCAAGGTCGAATCCAATTGCTGCCAAAGCGCCGCCATCATCATGGCCGTCAGGTGACCACCCGCCGAGTGACCCGCGACGACGATGCGGTCCGGATTGAATCGCAGCTTCTGCGCGTTGCGATACAGCCACCCGAGTGCCTTCAATTGCTGACGGACGATGTCTTCGATCGACGTCTGCGGCGCCAGTCCGTAATTGGTCAGCGCGACCGAGATTCCATGCTGCAACAGCGGAGGCGCAATCCATGAAAAGTCGGACTTGTCGAGCGAGCGCCAGTATCCACCGTGAATGAACACAAGCAGCGGCGCGTCGCTGCTATGCGCATGAAAAAGATCGAGCCGCTCTACCTTTAGCGGCCCGTATTGAAGATCGAGTTCGGATGCGCGTATTCGGCGCGCCGCGGCGCCCTGTTCAGCCCAGCGCGCAAAGATCTGCGCGTGATCGCGAATCGAGGCCCGCGCGTTGTATTCGCGTTCAAGAAAGGCGGTCTCGGAAGCCATGCGCGGCAAGTCTAGCCGGGCCGCGGCTTGGACAATCATTTGTCCCGCGGTATAACATTCGCTCCCTCGCCGCCGGTTCGATGGCAGGCGACATCTCAGGGGAAGTAGCTCAGCTGGGAGAGCGCTGCGTTCGCAATGCAGAGGTCGGGAGTTCGATCCTCCTCTTCTCCACCATTCAACTCGATTGGCACTTTCGCAATTGTTCTTGCACCCGTGACACTTCCGTTTTGGAAGCTTAATGGCGGTCGAATCTATCCCGCGCTTCAGACTTAGCCGCGGGCTATGGGAGGTGCCGCCTAGGAGAACGACACAGAAATCACTGCGGCGATGATCAACTCAGTAATTAACTCTTCCTTACGAATCCGCAAACCGCTGGCGCTTAACCAACGGTAGGACAGCCACTGATGCAGATTGCCTCGCCTGCGACGTCACGGGCTGTGGCCCGTGTTGCGCGACCATTTGCTGCCGGATTCGTCGAAATGTCCTGCGCAGATCGGTCTGCGCGGAAGGGTAATACTTGAAAGTCGAATCGAGGATCGATTTCATGTTTGCACTTCGGTTAAATGTATGAGCAGTGGGCGTCCGGTTTGCGGTGACGCCGGCAGGGATTCCCGAACAGCGGGCGCATAGGTACGTGCGCGCTCCTTGATGGAGCCGGCGATGTGTGCCGCGCGTGCCCGTGCATCGTTGCGGCGGTCCGGTCCGAGGCGTGCCCCGAGATTCTCCATTTTGGCGAGCACCGCGATCCGCGTTTCGGTAGTGAGCTCCGACTGTGAGGCAATCTGCAGCCATGCGTACGCTTCTACGAGATCGCGCTTGGCGTTTCCAGTGCGTGTAAGGTCATCGCTCACTCGTACCATCGCCGGTGCGAAGCCTGATGCGGCTGCGTCCTGGTACATCGCGCGCGAGATCCGAAGATCACGCGCAGTACCGAGTCCGTTCTCAGCCATCACTGCGGCGTTGTACATACTGTGCACGCTGCCGTACGCGGCTGAACGTTGGAACCAATGGAAGGCGTTGGCAAAGTCGCGCGGAACACCGATGCCATAGAGATACATCTGCGCGAGGTTATGCATCGCGCTCGCTGATCCGCCCTCGATCGCCTGCTGGAACCAATAAAGAGCCTTGGAGTAGTCGCTGTTTACCTGAACTCCGAGGACGTAGAGGATCCCCAGCAGATTCATTGCCTCGACGTCTCCGCCTTCGGCGGCGACTAAAAGCGACTGAAGCACATTCCCACCTACGTCTGCCACAGTGCTGAATGCCGCGGGATGGCGCGCGTCCCAGTACGCATCGCCGACGCGCGTGGGCGTCTTCGGGGCAGATTGCGCACCGGACGCTGCCAGTAGCGCGCTTGCTGCTATTACCGCGAAGCTCGTTCGTGTCGGTTTCATGCTCGTCGATTTGATGACTGACGGTTGCAGAGTACGTTCGAATAGCAACGAAGTCGTCAGCGAATCGTCGCTGTTGCGTCACGTTCAATGAGGACGCGCGTTAGGTACGGCGTCTCTTTGCAACGGCGTGCGTTATCAGCGGCCAAAGTCGAATCCAGCACTGATTTGAATTCCAAAATCGGCCGTGTTGTTTGGTGGTTCAGGTTTTCGGTGAACGCGAGCGACAGGTAGCCACGCTGGAGGCGCTGCCGGAGTCCGAGCGAGATCTGGTACTTGGTGCCGCGCAGCTCGTCGAGATCGGTCTGCTCGCGGCCAACTGTGCTGCGGCTGACATAGAACTGCCCGATGAAGTTCGTGTTTTCGAACAAGCGGAATTCATAACCCACGATGCCGGTTGGCACGATGTCCGACGAATCGTTGAAGGGTGCCGGGCTTCCGCCGTAATACACGAGCGAGCCGCTCGCGTAGAGCGCGTGACGGCCCGTGTACCACTGGGCGGTCACCTGCGCGCCGACATCGACGCGTCCGGTCGAAAAGAACACATCACCACCAAGCGGAATCTTCACTGCGGTGTCTAACACCACATTGAACGCGTTTCGCTTCGGCAGTAGGACATAGCGCAGGCCGATGACCGGATCGAGTAGCCCGATGTCACTGGACCGGTCCAGCTCCGTGTGTTGAATACCTTTGAGGTCGAAGAAGAGATTGACCTGGTTGCGCGTCAGTCCCGGCCGCCCGAAGTCTTCAAAGCCGAACGCGCTATGCCAGTTCTCGATCACTCCGTCCATGAAGCCGCCGTGATAGCTCGCTGCGGACAAAACGCCGTAAACGGCGAGGCGATTGGTGATTGGATAGTTCAGCGCAACGTCCAGCAGCGCAACTTCGCTGTCTAGCAGGAAGTGCTCGCCGGGTTGGGCGCGAATGTTGGCAATGTCGGCTTGCGTCAGCGGGCTGCGCGGACGCGATTTCAGATACTGCTCGACGTCGGGGCTCAAGGCCCATGTGTTCTGGTAACCGAAATCAAACTCGACGCTCGGACTTTCAATCGCGGCGAACGTGGCCGGCGACTGCCGCATGTCGAGACGCACGAAGCCGAACGGTGTCATGTCGCGTACCGGCAGCAGTCCAAAGAACTCGCGCGAGTTGACGCGATCTGCCGCATTCGCATAAAGCGGCAGCGCTGTCAGCAGCGTACTCAGGCAAAAAGCGTGAGTCAGGCGCTGTATTGCGTTCATCAGAAACCCACTGTCAGTTAAGGTGAATTAAAGAACGCACTGTCAAAGTTCACGATAACTCGTCCAGAAGCCGCCGTGCTACTTCACTGCAGACTACACGGCGCGGATGGCTGAGAATCGTGCAGCATAAGGTCGGGGTCGTAGCCGACCGCCGCTGTACATCGGACGCCGAAATGCGAAGCTCATAGCCACCCGACGCCAAGGCCGATAAGTGCCCACAGCAGGATGCCGATCGCAAGACTGAGGATGATGCCCTCGGCGGTGTAGGTATCCACAGCCTCGTAGCGCTCGTCGTCGGTCTCGGCATCGAAGTAGGATGCGGCGCGTTCCACCGTTGCGCGCATATTCATTTGGCTCGTGTGGGGACTGCGCGGATGCGAATTCATGTAAACGCTCGACGTTTCAGGAGGTTTTCCAGGTGCCGTCCGGCTGCCTGCACGCCGTACCCTGCACGACCTCCTTCCGACCCTCGATTTCCGTGACGGTCGTGAAGTCGCGGCAGTGGCCCGATGCGCCCTGGTACGTTTTCGTGGGTGTCACCGAATACTGCTGTCCGTTATCTGCATTGCGCCATGTCGCTGCCTGACCGTCGCGCGACTTGTCCAGCGCTTCTGCTGTCTTCAGTTGGTCGTTGCGATCCATGTTGCGACCAATGCGGCTGCCGACAAACCCGCCGAGTGCAGCGCCTCCAATGGTGGCGACAGTTCGTCCGCTGCCGCCACCGATCTGGTGACCAAGCACGCCGCCGAGGATCGCCCCGGTCGCCATGCCTATGTCCTGCTTGGACGGCTCATATGTTTCGCATGCGGTCAACAAAGTCAGTGCGAGTAACGCTGCAATTAGTGGCTTACCAATCATGACTTTCATTTCTCCCATATTCGTATTTCACGCATAGCGTTTTCCAAAGTCGAGCTCACTTCTTGGTTGTGCTCAACGAATCCGAAGAGGATTTAGTGGAGGCAGGCTCGTTACTGCGAGGCGAATCTTTCCTAGTGTCCTGAGTGGGCTTAGTCGCTACCTTCTCAGCGCTGGCCGGCTTACTCCGCTTCTTAACCGTTGGCGTCGCTCCCAAGGCCTCATAGGTGAACGGGCTATTGATAGGTTCGCTCGAAGCTCGTTTTCGCGTGTCGGCAGTTTGTTGTTGATCGACAGTGGGTTGCTTACCAGCACTTTGGGCGCTGGCGCCAAATGCCATCAGCGTCAAGACGCCTGCTACAAACAATGTGGTGTAACGCATCGCAAACTCCTTCAGTCATTGCTGCAATCGGGATTGATCGAGCATTCGTTCGCACGGTAACGACCGAAGCGCAGCAAGTCGTCGGAGAACCGTCGTCATTCGGTCTGATGTGGTGCTCTCAGGCCATCTCGATGTGCGCATCGCTCGACCGCGCGGCGTGCCGCCGCGGCAACCGCTCGCGCCGATCAGCTGCGGTCAGAAAAATAGGCTGAATGCGGTAAATACAAAGATCGCTAACGCGATCATCAGGACGAATGCGCGCCAACCATGCTTAGAAAAATCTGCGCCGGCCTCTTTCAGCAGGAAACCTGAGAAGCCGCCGATGATGAATGACAGCGAACCTTCGTTTTCCAACACGCCTGCAATGAGGGAACCGACAATTTCCACGAGGGCGATTGCGGTCAGGGTGAAGCCGAGCATTCGAAGCAAGCCCATCAGCGACGGAGCGGTTAATGGGATACCAAGGACGTTCATGGTGTGAACCTAGTCGCGCGCGAATTCGTTGCAAGATGTGCAGCAGATTAGCGGGCGTGCGCCGCCGAGTCGTTAACGAACGGTTGCGGTTCGGTCGGATTCCGGTGACTACGACGCCTTTGTCACACCACGTCTGACTCGCGAGCACGTCGGCGAATTGAGCCAGTGCGTTGGCTGTCGCGGCTGCTACGGCGGACGTCGTCCCCGCAGCAAGCGGCGTCCGAAGCTGTGTGCGCCCTGCCCGAACCGGAAGGCCGCGCGCGGTACAAACGAAACTCCATCTTGCGTCGAGCTCTAACACCCCGTCGGACGGATCGAGCCTCAGGAACTCGATAGTGAGCTCCGCATCCGCAACGCGGTGTTCACCGCGCATCAGAACGCGCGATGAGCCGAGTCGCTGCGATAACGCATCGCGCACAGTGCGCGTAACCGCGTCGCGAAGACGCTCCGCCCATTCGGAGTCTTCTGCAACACGCAGTGTGTTCGCCTTGCGGTCCAGGACGACAGCATAGGTATCCAGATATCCAGGAAGTGTGACCGGTCGCAGGCTCAGCGAAGCGCGCGAGTCGTCGTCCTGTGGTCGCATGCCGCCAACGAACGACGGCAACGCGACCAGAGTCGGTGGACTTGAAGCGCATGCGCCGAGCAAAAGCGCAAGCAGGGCAGCAGCGAAGCGGCAGGTTGCTTTCATCATCTGCGCCCTCTGATCAGAACACTCGGATCGCGGTCTACCCGCTCTGAAAGGTCGCGCAAGCGGGCTGCGGTTGCCGCGAGGTCGTCGACTGCGTCCTGTACCTGTATTACGGTTTGGCCGCGCGGGTCGACCAGCACCTTGATGCCGTCAACTGCAGTGTCCGCGTTCTGCAGAGTGCCGCGCGCGACAGTCAGCGTGCTCACTGCCTCGCGATCGACGTCTTGTGCCAACTTTTGAACCGAAGCGAGCGTGCTCTGCAGCGATGCGGCAGTCTCGGAGATTGACCGCTGTCCAGTGGTGGAAAAATTGTGCACTTCGCGGTCGACCGTCTTCACCGTCTGACGTAAGTCGACGAGCAAGGCGGGCAGACCGTCGATCGTCTGCTTCAGCGCGGGATTGGTAAGCAGCGCGTCCATTGACGCGAGCGTGCGTTGAAGCGCCGTCACAGCGGCCGCGATGTCAAGCGTCTGCAACTGATCCGTGAGCGCCTGGAACGGGCTCGCCACCGTCGGGATCTCGGGCAGATCGAGCGACTGTCCGAGCCGCAGTGCCTTGACACCGGGACGAAAGTCGAGCTCCACCTGAAGCATCCCTGTCACGAAGCTTTGCAAGACAAGCTGTGCCGTAAGGCCGCGTTCGATAAGTGCAGGAAGCGCCTCCTGGGTACTACTGTTCCCGTGGCCCTGAACGGCTTCGGGCGCGAGCTCCATGTTGACTTGCACGATCGAGTGCGTCGGCTCCGGATCGATCCGGATGCCGACCGATTTGACCTGACCCACGCGTACACCGCGATAGGTGACCGGAGCGCCTATCTGCAGTCCCGCCACCGATCCGGGGAAGTAGCTGACCGCAGTGAAGCGCTGCTTGAACACCGCGCCGCCTCCGAAGAACAGAATCGCCGCCGCGATCAGCGCCAGCGCACCGAGCACGAAAACGCCGATCAGCGTCGCACTGGGCCGTTTCATACGAAAGCCTCAGTGTGTTCAGACACCACTCCGGCCCGCCGTGTGAGGAAGTCCCTGACCTTGCGGCTGTCGGCCGATCGTGCGAGCTCTGCTGGAGAACCGATGGCTTCAGGACGGTGCGTCTCGCCGTCGAGGAAAATCATCCGGTCGGCGATGCTGTAGAGGCTCTCGAGCTCGTGTGTGACCAGAACAACGGTGATGCCGAGTCCGTCTCGCAAGCTGAGCACGAGCTCGTCGAGGCGGCGCGACGTCAGCGGGTCGAGTCCGGCAGAAGGCTCGTCCAGAAAAAGAATGGCCGGATCGAGCGCAAGCGCGCGTGCGAGCGCCGCGCGCTTGCGCATGCCGCCACTCAGGCTCGCCGGGTACCGGTCTTCATCGGTGGCCAGGCCGACCAGCGCGAGCTTGAACCGAGCGAGCTCGGCGCGTGCGGCGACCAGCGAATAATTTTGCAGGTCCATTGGCAGCATCACGTTGTCGAGCACGGTCATCGACGACCACAGCGCGCTGCTCTGGAAGAGAATTCCGAACGGGGGTGGACCTTCTTGCATGCACGCTTCGAGCGTCTGGCCGTCGAACAGTATTTGTCCGCTCTGTGGCGGGATCAGCCCGGCCATCGTCTTCATCAGCGTGCTCTTGCCCGAACCGCTGTCGCCGACGATCGCGAAGATCTCGCCGCTTTCGATGCGCGCGCTGATTCCGCTCTGCACCGGCTGCATCCCATAGCCGACATTGACATTGTCGATCGTGATACAGCTGCCGGTGCGCGCAACCATGGCGTCAGACGTCAAGCGCATTTGCGCACACTGCGAAGACCGCATCGAGCGCAATGATGCCAACGATGGACGCCACCACTGCGTTGGTCGTGGCGTAACCCACGCCGGCCGCACTGCGATCGGCCTGTAGGCCGTAGTGACATCCCAGCAACGCGACAAGCGCACCAAACACGGCCGCCTTGAGTCCGCCGATAGCAAAGTTCGCACCGCCGACGGCTTCGCGCAGCTCGACCAAGTAGGCAGCGGACGAAAGATCGAGTATCGGCGCCGAGACCCACATTCCTCCCAGAATCGCGAAGGTGCAGCCGTATACGTACAGCAGCGGCATCAGCAAAGTGAGTGCGATCACGCGCGGCAGTACCAGGAACTCGATTGGCGAGACGCCAAGCGTCGTCAGCGCGTCGATTTCTTCGTTGCCTTGCATCGTTGCAATCCGCGCCGCGAAGCTTGCGCCGGTACGTCCAGCGAGCACGATTGCGGTGAGGATCGGGGTCAGCTCTCGCACCGATGCGATGCCGACAAGGTCGGCGACGTAGATCCCCGCGCCGAACCGCCGCAATTGCACGGCGCCGACAAAGGCAAGGATCGCTCCGGTAAGAAGGTTGACGACAGCGACGATCGCGAGCGCGCGGCTGCTCGACTCCGCCAGCACCTCGAATACCTCGGCCCTACGAACCTTCGCCCGTGCCATCGCAAACCGCGGCACAAGGCGCGACTACCTCCCCCAGCATCGCGACGAATGTGCCCAGCGCGCGCACGTTTCGTCGGATGCGCGAGCCGACATCGCTGATCCAGTTCGAGGCAGGCTTTGCGTCGTTATCCGGCGTCAGCCGGACAGCGGCGAGCGCAAGCAATTTTCTAAGCTCTGACGGAACACCGACGAGCGCCGGCTCTTTGGCGCCTGTACGGAGTTGATGTACGACACGCGCGAGGAAAGCCGCTTCGACGCTGCCCCAGCGCCAATCGTCAGCCGCTTCGACACGGAGCGCGCTCGCGGCGCCGGGTGCGAATCCCGGTTCCGGCAGCGGCCGCGCGAGCCATGAGGGATCGATACCTTGCACGGGCATCTGCACGACGAGCGTGCCGGCCTCCGTTC
>CAWDDF010000013.1:0-59250 GCA_963801035.1 uncultured beta proteobacterium
GTTCCATGCAGCAGGCGGCGTGCCGCGCTCTCGCTCCTCCAGCGCACGACTGGGCGCACTTAGCACTCAAGGACGACGCGAAAACGCCTGGAATGCGCCTGCGACAGGGACTGTGGACTGGCCTCCGCGTCTCGCAAGAGTCGAATGCTCCGGTCTGCTCGAAGTCCGACACGTGCAACCGTTGACGTTCTGGATGAGATGGAGACTGCGGTGATCGATGCGAGCGGCCGTGTGGGAAACGTCGACCCCGGGACCCCACTCGATGCGTGCACCGTCGCCGCAAGCCTCCGCTTTCCGGTGCAACGGCCGGTAGCGACCGATCCCAACCTGAAGTCGCGATAAGGTGGCATCCCCAAGGGGAACCGAGTTAACTCGACCAACGTTAACGGTCGCAGAATCCTTCGCATGACGCGTCAACAGCGACGAGCGCGTGAGGCTGCGTAGCTGCAATCAGGAACCAACGACTCGATGATGTCCGTTTCCGACCCGTTCCGGACATTGCGGCCTCTCTAAAGCGGACATCTCTAAACAAGGAAGCGCGAAGCCCAAGGTTAGTCAGGAACCAGTCACCGCTGCGACTACCGCGAACAGCGCCAGATTCTTGTCACTCAGCAGGGCGGCTGAGGACTTTGTGAAACGGTGTCCGTCAGATGTCGCGATTCCGCAAGTGAGGTCGGAGACCAATCGGAGACCGCAAAGACTTGACCATTCTTCGCGACGGATCCTTATCTGCAGCGACGAGCTCGTAGATACCGGCATCGGCCCCCTGCGTCTGTATCGCCAGACAGATCGCTCTTGCATTGATGCGACTACCGAGTCGGCGCCCGCGTTGTTGCTCCGCGACCGCAACAAGGCCAACCCATGCGGTTTTCTCATGCGCGCTGTACCGATTGTGAGGCATGTACGCGTGAGCACAGGCGACAATTCGGCCGGCAGAATCGCGTATGTACGGCGTCGCAGCTAAGTCTTTACCGCCCCTCAGTATGTGCGTGCTGAGAACGGGGCAATTGAGTTGTCGGCCATGAACTTCTGAATCTCGGGGGCGCACCTGTTCGAGTCGTCGGGTGCAAGGACGTGCTCGTTAAGATCAGCTGGGGGCGCACCCCAACGAACGCCCGTGATGGTGCCAGCGCGTCTTGCGCGTTAGCGAGAAACACGTTCCAAGTGTGTAGTTGATATCCGAGAGCCTCAAGTCGATCGGAGATCGCTTTGCGCTCCCCAGCTGGGCGCAATCGAAAGCCGAATACCTTGTCTCGGCGAAGTGCCGCCTCGATTGCTTGCCAACCCAACAAATTCTGATCGTCTGTTCCACAGAATCTTCCGGGATGACAACATCCGGCGGTGGTGTACAGCCAGTCGTACATTCCTCCTCCGCTCGTCGTTGCAACGCGACTTGAACTTCGGTTCCGAAGTACGTCACGATTCCCTCCGTCATTAAGTGGCCCTCAAGGCCACACACAAGCTTAGTGCCAACCGTCCGCTTATGGCCGAATGTGGGACAGTAGTCCTTCTAATCCGCTCTCGAACACAATTCAAGCTCCGGCGAACTAACTTCAATCCTTGCCACCTCCGCATTGGCTAATTAGGCCGCTCGCTCCAAGCGACGATCTTGGCAAGGTGACGGACCTATCCATGCGGCCTATGCGCCGCACCTCGCGAATGATCTGCAGTTCGTCGGAACCAACCGGACCGTCGAAGACACCACTCAGAGATTCGCCTCCGGCCATGGATTAATGGCTACGGTGGATCACGTAATCGTCGGCACCATTGTCGCGGGACCCTCCGCCAACCCGCAGTCGAAAGCGCCGCTGTACCGCGACGCGCGCACCTGGTCTTTCGGCCAGTTTCCGTTCACCGGAGCTGAAAGGCCGAGGCCTTGCGAGAGCCTTGCACGATGCGGCGCTCAAGCTCGCATGTCGCAGTGGCGCCAACGTGATGGCCCTCGACACTGCGGCACCCGCACTTCGGCTCATCGCTCTTTATGAATCGTCGGGCTACCGCATTGTGGGCGCAGTAGATCGGCGCCCAGAACCAACTATCCCAGCGTACTTTGACGCGACCGATCGCGCCACCGGAGCTGAGTCCAAATGAAACACATTGCTCTACAGCTTGAATTTGAGACTGACAAATTTCGTTTGACCGGCCCGATTCCTGAGGACAGCAATGCAGGAAATCAATTTTATGGAGAGGATTTTGCGAAGTGGATCTGTGACTCCCTTCCGAACTGGCATTTGGACTATCTGGATGAGGACTGGGGCTGGTACGTTTTCTCAGTAAGGCAAGAGACGCCGAAAGATGAAACTAACGAGATCTGCGTATATGCGTACCCGGAGGAAGGCGGACGCCAGTTAAACGATGACGGTGCGTGGATGCTGATTGTTCACCCAGGTTCAAAGTTCCCTCGATGCAGTTTTTCAAGCGTTGGAGGGGCGGTGCGTTTAATCGCAGCCTAGGTACGGACTTACTGCGCTCGCTTCAAGCGCTGGGCACGAGGAACATCAAGAGCACCGAGATGTTGCCGACAGCGCTGGAAACATGAGCCTGTTGAAAGAGTTCGATCCTGGCTCGTAGCGCTGTCAGGTTAATGTAAGACAGATCAGGGTGAGACGCTGTCAGCTTCGGGCTACAGTGATCTGCCGAAGTTGAAGCTGCTGGAGCCGGCCCGTCGTTGGTAGCGTCAATGAGTCCCCTATCGGCCACTAGCGGACAAAGTACGCGCCTCTGAACTTGCTCAATAGCGATGGCAGGCAGCCATTAGCGTAGTGCCATGAAATTGCATTTGACAGTGGCGGGCCGAAGGTGGATGCTCATCATTGCCGAAAGAAGCTCCATCGACCCCTAAAGGCCGCAAATTTCGCCGCGCAGGACTCCTGCGCTTCACCGGAAGTCTGGAACTCGGCATGAGGCCCGGCAACGCAAGTTGTGCGGGCCTCTTTGATTGCCGGCGCGCCGCTCGCGAGCGCCCAGCTCAGCCGACAGAAATGGATCGCGGGATCCTTCTACGGCAAATTCGATTGGTTCGCCGGATATACGGCCGTCTACACGGCCACTCGTGCGCGTCCATGTGCGTGCGTAAGTTCGTGGTAGCGCCAAGGCCCGTGAGTTCGTCAGTGGCGACGCGCTGTCAGGAACTGAAACTGGGTCATCAATCGTTCTGCTTCGTCGGCCTTATCGAAAAACCAATCGGCGCCAGCCGAGACGCATTCTTCTTCCAAGGCGACGCTCGACATAGCGACGATTTTCAGTTGGCGTAACTGCGCTTCGCTGCGAACCGCGCGAATAACGTCTAGCCCGGTCCCCTGCCGCAGGTAGACATCAACGAGTACCACGTCCGGCCGTAGGTTCTGGATGCTTTCCAACGCTCGCTCCGCATTGTCGACACGTCCGACAACACCGATGCCCCCGATGCTCTGAAACGATGTTTGCAGAAATTCAAAGTAGTCATCGCTGTCTTCGATGACGAGCACACGCAGGACACCTTCCTTGGCCACAGTTTGCTTCCGGTAGGACAGTGCACAACCAGAAGCAAAGCAGGAGCCTGTTCGGCTGCCAGCCGGGTTTCCGCCTAGCGACGCGCTGGCGGCCAGCTAGACGCGCGAGCCGCTGGTGCCTGGCCGCGAATCTGTTGCGTCCGCCTTGAAGCCACCATCAAAACGAGCATTTGCACGTACAAGTTTGTGCAAAGAGCAAACACAATGGCAATATAAACTCGCACGACAACTAGAAGCCGGGTCAGCACGATTCGTCGATATGGCAGGAGGCTGGGAAGCGAGTCCCCGCCTCGGACTTGTGCTGCAAGCGGACTATTGCTGTATCCGAATTTGCGTGCGCACGGGCCAGATACCGTTTTAGAGATTGAATTTAATGGCGCCTAAAGCACTCCCCGAGCACCACACGGCCCAACTCGCGGCGATCTACAACGCGATGAGCGACGCCCTTGCCGTGTTCGATATGGCCGGGCGAATGGTGTTGGCCAATCCTGCGTCAGCGCGCCTCTGGGGCTATGACAACGTCGGCGAACTCGAAAAGGTCGTGCCCGACCTGCCAAAAATCTTCCAACTGCAAGACCAATGGGGCAAAGTGCTACCCCTCGATGACTGGCCAGTCAGCCGAATCATGCGAGGTGAGTCCATCGATAACGTCGAGCTATCCGTGCGTCGATACGATACCGGGCAGGAATGGACCATCTGCTTCAGCGGCCAGCCGGCGGTAGACGACAAAGGTCGGCAGATTCTCGCCGTGCTGATTAGCCGCGACGTGACCGAGCACAAGCGGGCCATACATGACCTGCAGGCGTCGCACGATTCGTTTCGTCATTTGGTGGATAACTCGCCTTTCGGCGTGTATGCGGTCGACGCGGACTTCCGTCTGGTGCAAGTCAGCCAAGGCGCGCAGAAGGTGTTTGAAAATGTCCGCCCATTGATCGGCCGTGACTTCGCAGAAGTGTTGCGAGCGATCTGGGCGGAGCCTTTCGCAAGCGAGGCGATCGCCCGGTTCCGCCATACGCTGGCAACAGGTGAGTCCTATCACGCTCCTTCGACCACCGAACGCCGCGCCGATACGGCGGAGGTCGAGTCCTACGATTGGAAAATAGAACGGGTCACCTTGCCAGGCGGCCGCAAGGGTGTCGTTTGCCATTTCTACGATCTATCGGAGAGGCAGCGCTACGAGGCAGCTTTGCGCGAAGCCGACCGACGCAAGGACGACTTCATTGCCATGCTCGGCCATGAGCTTCGTAATCCGCTCGGACCGATCCGTAACGCGGTGCAGATTCTGAACGTCGTCGCCGCACACGAGCCGACTGCGCGTCAGGCGCGGCAGATGATCGATCGGCAGTCGGGACACATGGCGCGGCTGATTGATGACCTGCTCGATGTCGCGCGTATCAATCGCGGAAAGCTGCAAATTCTTAAAGCGCGGTGCGACCTTGCTGCCATCGTCCGCAACGTGGCGGAAGACTATCGGCCGCAAATGGAAGCCTCTGGATTACGGCTCAATGTTGAAGTACCCGGTCAGCCCGTCTGGGTCGATGGCGATGGCACTCGGCTTAATCAGATTATGGGCAATGTGCTGCACAACGCGATGAAGTTCACGGATGCCGGCGGGTATGTGTCTTTGCGGCTGCTGCTAAAAGGCGACGGCTGCGAGATTCAGATTCGAGACTCGGGCATTGGCATGGACGCCGTGACCGTTCAACATATGTTCCAGGCTTTTAACCAGGCAGACCGCAGTCTGGACCGCAGTCGCGGCGGCTTGGGGCTAGGAATGGCGCTCGTCAAGCACCTCGTGGAATTACACGACGGACACGTTGTGGTGCGCAGCGAAGGCGTCGGTCACGGCTCTGAAGTTGTGATTCGCATTCCGGTTGAACTCGTGGAGGCGCCAAGTGCTTCTGCCGATGCGCCGTCGCGACCGGTAGAGGTCGGCTTGCGCGTCCTGGTGATCGAAGACAACGTCGACGCTGCCGATAGCCTTTGCATTTTGCTTAACCTGAAGGGTCATGTGACTGAAAAGGCGAGCACCGGCCCGACGGGAATCATGGCCGCGCAAGCATTCGTTCCTGATGTTGTGTTGTGCGACCTCGGGCTGCCCGGTCTGGACGGCTACACGGTGGCTCGCACCCTGCGGGCGGACCCAAGATTGAAGAACGCTTATTTAATTGCGCTGACGGGTTACGGACAGGAGCGGGATCAGCGGCGCACGCATGAAGCAGGATTCGACCTGCACTTGGTGAAGCCCGTGGACTACGCGGCGCTTGAAATGGCGCTTGCCGTGAAGCTGGCACAAGAAAGTGCACGCTGAGCAACTTGCTTTAGTCAGGATATGGCTTGGCCTTCGCCTGTGTTGGCTATTCGTTCAGTACGCGCTGCATCATCTGCGCGCCACGGATGCCCTGATCCTGATGGTTGACGTTGAAGATGACATGAGTTGATTCGGCGCGCTTCGCCACCTTACGAACATCCGGCACAAGCTCGGCGAGTTCCTGCTCGGTGTAGTCGTAGTTGAAACGCTCGGACGCGCTCCGCAGTCCGGGCTTGTCCCACGTCTCGGCGTTTCGGCCATGCATGCGCACCATCGCTAAAGACTCGTTCGTTACTTCCCACACCGCAGGGATCGTGGACGCGCCTAGCTGCGGCTCGTCGACGATGACGTTCGTGAATTCTTGCTCGCGCTCGAACGCGAGTGTTTTATCGCGGTGCTTTTCATCGAACCACAAAGCACTGCGAAACTCGACGGCCACCGTGTACTTTTCTAGCCGCCGCCGAATCTCGCGGAGGTGGTCGAAGTTCGCACGGTTGGGCAGAAACCACTTCGGAAATTGAAAGAGCAGTGCGCCGAGTTTGGTGCCGAGTCAGATCTCGCCAGACGGCGACCTAGGTCGGTTAAACCGCGCTAGCGCTGTTCCTTCTGAAACGCCTCGTCTACAAAGCTTTCGGCGTGGTTTAGGAAGCAGCATCGAAGTCAATAAGAGCCCAAGATTCTTAGTGCTTCAGACGCGAAAGTTTCGTGGCTTACTTTGAAAGCACCAACGTAGATCCAGACGGGGACTTCCCTTCAAGCTTCTCGCCAGTGACCTTCAGTTCAAAGTTCACCCCGCAGCCCTCTTTAAGTCCGCTAGCCGCCTTCTCGGTCTGCAAGTTCAACTTGTCGCCTTCAAGCACGCCGACGACAGGCCCGTCACCACGACAGAATCCTTGGTTCTGTTCGAAGCGGGTGATGGTCCCCTGGACGGTTCCACCTTCGACCTTGTCGATCTTGAGCTCGATCTGGTCGGTGATAAGTCTTGCCGGTAGCCGCGACGAAGGTTGTGGTTCCACTGTACTTTCCGGTCGTCAGACCTTGAGCGAAGGCTAGACGCAACGGTGACAGCAGCACAACGAGAACTAGCGCACAGATGAAGGACTGCAAAAGCAGTCTCATCGAGATTTTCCTTTTGTTGATACTTAGGAGTGGCGAGCGCACAAGCTTCTGTGCGAGCCTGTGCGGCAGGCTATGGCATGGGGTCAACAATGTTGTCTGTGCGCTGACGCACGAAAGTGAACCGCCATGCTTATGCACAGTGCGATTGGCAGCGCTAAGAATGTCCGCTTGTGGCCGCTAGCTGTCATCGGCAGAAATCCGCTCTCGGCAAATCGGAAGTTCGAACACAGCTGCTCATCTCGTCTGCGTTCGACAGCACGAGACAAGGAGAGCAGCGCATATCACGACGCGCGCTCGAGCGCCTCGATCTCGTCCATGATGCGGTCCATGCGCCGCACCAGCGCCTGATACGGTGCAGGCTGGCCGAGATCGACGCCGGCGCGTCTGTAGATCTCGTACGCGTGATCTGACCCGCCCGCTTTCAGCATCGTCAGGAACGGTTCGCGGGCCGGTGCGCCCTGGCGCTGGATGTTGTCTGCGAACTGCGCGGCTCCAGCCATCGACGTCGCGTACTGCCACACGTAGTAGCCGAAGTAGAAGTGCGGGATGTAAGCCCACTCGTTACAGTACAGCGGGTCGATCCTCATCACGCCCTGCGCTTCGCCGTAGTAGCGCTTGAGCAGCGTGCAATAGCGTTCGCTCAGCGATGCACCCGATAGCGCCTGGCCTCGTTCGCGCGCCTCATTGATTTCGAGCTGGAACTCCGCAAACATCACCTGGCGGAAGAACGTGGTCCGGATCGACTCCAGCTGTTCGCCGAGATAGAACAGCTTCTGCTCGCGCGTCTTCGCATTGCGGACCATGTAGTCGCCGAGCAACATTTCGTTGGCGATCGATGCGGACTCGGCGATGAAGGTCGAATAGCGTGCCTTCTCGTACGGCTGGTTGGCGTTCGCAAGCACGGTATGAACCGCGTGACCCCACTCGTGCGCGAGCGTCGACAGCGACTCGAAGTCGTCGTTGTGGTTAAGCAGAACGTAAGGGTGGACGTCGTACGCGCGCGCCCCTCACGTAGGCGCCAGAGGCCTTGCCAGGGCGCGGGTACGGATCGGACCAGCCCGACCCAAATCCCCGCTTGAGCAGCGACAGGTACTCGTCGCCCATCGGCGCCAGCGCGGCAAGCGTGATCCGCTGCGACTCTTCGAGCGAGAAGCGCGGCGGCTCGGCGAGTTTGAAGAGCGACGGATAGTTGTCGTAGTACGCGAGTTCGTCCTGGATCCCGAGCAGTCGCTTGCGCAGCCTCAGGTAGCGATGCAGCGTGGGCAAACCGGCATTGGCCTGTGCGACCAGCGTCCGATACACGCGCTCGGGCATGTTGTCTTTGAACAGCGCTTCCTGCAACGAGTTGTCGAAGCGTCGTGCACGCGCCGAGAACACGTTACCCATTACCTGCGTAGTCAGCGCCGCGCCGAGCGTGCCCTGATAGCTCTTGAACGTGGTCCAGAACGCGTCGAACACCAGCTTCCGCTGTGCCCTTTCGGTCCGAACTGCGGTATTTCTCGTACTCCGACTGATTCAGGCGCACCTTCTTGCCGTCGATCTCGATCGTCGGATACGGCAGTTCCGCGTCGACGAGTTGCTGGTACACATTGTTCGGCTGCGCCAGCACGTCGCCGGTTGAAGCCAGCACGGATTCCGCCTCGAGCCCAAGCGTGTGGGGCGTGAAGCGAAGCGTCTCGGAAAGGAAGAAGTCAAAGCGTTGCTTTAGTGCCGGGGACTGGGCAAGGAAGGCGCTGACCTTCGCCTGGCCCAGGTTTTGGATCTCCGGCGCTACCCAGGCGGTCTTCTCTGAAAACTGAGTGAATAGCGAACGAGCCTGCTGCCTGCGTTCCTGATTCGGCGCGATGCGAACATCCTCGTCCGACAGCAGGAAGGCGTAGGTAAACAGGCGAGCGACTTCGCGGCGCGTGTCGCTGATCGCCGCCAGCGCAGTGAGCATCGTTTCGGCGCTGGTGCCGAGCGTGCCTTTGAAACGATCCAGCGACCCGATGGCTACGCGGGTGCGATCGTGCGAGGCCGTCCATGCTTCGGGCGTGGAATAGATGTCACGCAGATTCCACTGGGCTCCAGAGTCGGCGGCAGCGACGGTGGCCGGCAGAGCGCTCATCAGCACTAGTGAGCCGATCCACGCGGCTCCGAGTGCACGAAAGCCGTCGCTACGGCCGCGGCAGGGGGGATAGAGATGCACGGAGAGGTCCTTTCGTTGAGAGCCGGGCGCGTTAAGGGCGAGAGGCAACGATTTCTCGGGATGGCGCAAAGATTCTATGGGATGCAAATCTGTTACCAAGCGAGGCAGCTTGTCACATCCTGCGCCAGCGCATAGCAAGTATTTTTGATCAGAACGGGCAGTGCTTGCTACGCGGAGGTTAGGGATGTCCGCTCTTGGCCGAATGCCGACACTGGTAAATGTTGCTTGCGACCCGTTGCAGACATCGACCCCGCCAGAGAGCAGACGATAAGGGAGACTCCGTTTTCAGAGATCCGACCCGAGATTGGCGGGTTTGACTCGCGACTAGTCGCGCGGCGACGCCTTGGTGAAATGCCGACGACATGGCAAGTTTGTCGACGTGTGCAGAAACGTAGAACTGGCTCAACCCGATTTCCACTATTCCGGCGAACCGGAGGCGAAGCGGACGCTCAATCGCTCCATAACCGCCGGTCACGAACTGTCTGACCGCGCGGAACCGTCGCTGGAATTTACAAGCTGCCTGCGCCAGCACGGGCACGCCCTCTGTAGGCTCTTGAATCTGCACTCGTTTGTAGTACCTGGCACGGGCGATGCACGCGCGTATGTGAGCTCTTGCATGAGTGAGCTCGCGGAGGTTCGTTGTAGAAACGAAAATGGAGGAATGGCTATGCACAAGTTTGTCGCTGCTATCGGATGTGCCGGCTTGCTCGCATCTACTTCTGCCCAGGCGCTGTTCATCGACTTCGAAACGGGTCTGGGAGGATTGACGCCGACGACGAGTCCCACGCAGGGCGGCCTGCTCGACAACGCCTCCGAGCTCAATGATGAGATTGTTCCGTTGCGCATCACGTCGGGCGCGCTGAGTTCCAATCTTGCGGATTCGTTTCCGAGTATCTCGGGTCTGCTAGATCTGACAGGCACAGCCTTCGGACCAGCTCGTTCGGGCACGAACGTCGTCGCCGGTCTGGAAGGCGGCTCCGGTGGTCCGGGTTCGCAGGCGGTCATCGACTTCAGGAATTTCGTCGAAGTGCGCGTGCTGGAGGCCGGTGCCACGTTCTTCAGCGAGTGGATCCAGCTTTTCGGGACGGGTACCACGGCGCTCGTGAGGGTCTGCGGCGACCTCAATTGCGGCGACGAGCTGTTTTCCACGACGGTGAGCACGAGCGGTCTTTTCAGCTTCACGGCGCCAGCGGGCAGCGAGATTCGCAATATCTCAATGCTTCCGATCGCGACAACCGGCGGCGGCGCATGGATCGACGACATCACGTTGCTGGCCGATAGCGGAACGGTGCCGGAGCCGCACACCGCTCTGTTGCTGACGGCGGGCGTGATCGCCTTCGGCATCCGACGCCGAATGCGTCGCCTCGACGCTTGACGGACAGCCGCGCCCACATCGACGCGGTCGGCGGCGGACATGTGGACGCTGGCTCAAGCCATCAACGTTGAACCCGCCGTCATCCGCGAGCGGCGGCGCCGGCTATTGGGTCAGTACGGTGCCGCTTAGCAATGCCAGGTACTGGCCGAAGCCAGCAATAACGTTCGGTCGTGACTCGTGGCAAACATGAACGTCGATGCACTGCAACGGCCTCTCAGGCGTCTGCGCGGGCTTTCGTCAGATGCGCCTCGAGCAGCCACAGGTACTTCTCCGCGCTGCGCTGCACTTCCGCAAGAATATCGGCGGTCACCGAGTCGCTGGCCCGGCGCGCAAGCGCGATTCCGTCACGCAGTCGCTGGATGATCTTTGCTGCTGCGGTGGCGAGAGCTTCGACGTGCTGTTCCCCGCTCATTAATCCGACAGGGTATGGGCTCAATGATGTGCGCTCCGCGATGAACTGAATTGTCGTTTGAACGGTTCCGCCGAGCTGCGCAATGCGCTCGGCGACCCAGTCGCACCAGTTGTCGGCCCCGTTCGAGCCCGCATATTCGTCAAAGAACTGATGCAGCGCGATGAAGTTCGCACCACGGACATTCCAGTGCGCGAGCAGTGTCTGATAGTGATTGTCGAGAATGTCAGCCATGATCGCGTTGAGCATCGCAATCATTTCAGCACGCGTGCTCTCAGGCAAAGGGTTTCTTGTTTCGTATGGAGCTGACATCGAACTCTCCCTTCACCGTCCGCTTTCAGGCCATTCTCTCCCCAACCTGAAGTGGCCGCTTCTGGCCGGAATCGGCCGCGCGACTGGTTGTTGAGCCCGCTCACGCATCGGCTGGACTTTCTGCTGAGATCAGGCGGACTCTAGATGACGAAGCATTCCTCGGATGTCCGCTGTGGTCTGCTTTCCGACCTCCTTCAAGCTTTTGTCCAGCCATTGTTCCGCCGCGCGGCGTCCGTAATCGCGCAGCTTGAGCAGGAAGTTCCAGTCAGTATTGCCCTTGCTAGCAAGCCCAAGGGCCACGAGGTTTGGTTCATCCTTGATCTCGTGCACGCGAATTCGTTTGTAGGCAGAGTCGCTCGCCGCCCCGTTTGCCTTCAGCTCGTTAACTGCATCGATCGCCTCGAGTTCCTGCAGCAAGGTGGCATTGAACGTGACTTCATTCAGCCGGTCGAGAATGTCGCGAGCATTAGTCGGTAGTTCCGGCTGGTTCAGCGGGTTGATCCAAACGATCAACAAATCGGCGGCAAGCGCAGGACTCCGCAGCGGAGACAGAGCAGGGTTGCCAAGGTATCCACCATCCCAATAAAAATCCTCGCCCACCTGCACCGAGCGGAAGTAAGTGGGCAGGCAGGCTGACGCCGTGAGTGCATCGGCACTGAGCTCCCCGGGGCAAAAGATCTTGCGCCGGTTCGTCTTAACGTTAGTGGCGCAAACAAACAAGTATGGAGTCGTATTGTCATTCAGGGCGCTGAAGTCCGGAAGCAGTTCGCGGATTAAATCGTCCATTACATTCGCGTAGAACGGGTTGTCGTATGGCGACCAGACAAGGGATAGAAGATCTGTCCAGATAGCGAGCGGCGACCAATCCGAGTTCGGCCCGAATATCGGAAAGAACGTGCGGCTTGGCTTAAAAGTACGGTCACCCGCTGCAGAGATGCTTGACCAGAAGCGCTCCAACTGCTCGCATGCATGCTGTCGCCCTCCGCGCTTCAGTGCATCCACCAAGACCGCACCATTTATTGCGCCCGCACTGGTTCCACTTACTGCCTCGATCTCAAGCGACTTCTCGCTGAGCAGCCGATCAAGTACGCCCCATGTAAAGGCGCCGTGAGCGCCACCTCCCTGGAGGGCCAAGCAAAGTTTCTTTTTAGGCATCGTTGTACTGGCGATTCGTTGAGCTGTTACGAGCGTTGATGCGTTTTATGAGCTGCAGCGTAGCGCCATCACGAAACTACGACATCGCAACCAGCGGCGCGTGGAGACTTGCAGGTGTCACCTTTTTAACCAGCGGTCGATCAGCGCTATCTCTTTCTTCTGCGCGGCTATGATTTCCTTGGCCAGCTTGCGCATCTCTGGATCCTTACCTGCCACCAGCTGAGCTTGCGCCATGTCAATTGCCCCTTGATGGTGGATTTTCATCATTACCGCAAAGTCCCTATCGGCGTCGCCCGTCATCGGCGTCGATGCCATTTGAGCGCTCATGTTCTCCATCGACTTTTTCATGTCGCCCGAGTGCGAACTCATATCGTGAGAGGCACTCGAGGCCTTCGACGCTGACGCACCCGTCGTTGGCGAAGCAGTCTGCGCGCTTGCGGATAACGTCAATTGAAAGATTGTGGCGGCTGCAATCGCTAGGATCGCAAGTTTCCGGTCCCGCTCCGGCATGATGATCTCCCTTCTTTACCAAAGACCTTGCAGCTTGGACCAAACTCGCATGTTCATCGTTGACAGGGCTCAAGAAGATATGAGAAGCCGTTCCTTGGTACCGGACTGTGCGGTCGGTTTGCGCTCGCAGAACCGGGGCGACGATGAGTTCTGAGAGCGATTGAAATCAATGCTTGCGATGCAGCTATCCGCAGCCGGCGATAGGCTGGTCGCCGTCGAACGTCCCATCCCAACGCCCGCACCAGACGAGTTACTGCTTCGGGTAACGGCGTGTGGTGTCTGCCGCACCGACCTGCACATTGTCGACGGCGAGCTGCCGGCGGTTCGTCAACCCATCGTTCCTGGTCACGAGATCGTCGGCACCATCGTTGGCATGGGCGAAAGCGCGCAACGCTTTGCAGCCGGACAACGTGTCGGCGTGCCCTGGCTCGGGGGAAGCTGCGGCCGCTGCCACTACTGCGGCGGTTCGCGCGAGAACCTGTGCGATCAAGCAATCTTCACCGGTTACCACCGTGACGGCGGCTACGCCGAGTATGTGACAGCTGACGAGCGCTACTGCTTTGCACTGCCCGACAGCTATGACGATCTACATGCCGCACCGTTACTGTGCGCTGGACTGATCGGCTATCGAGCCTATTCGATGGCAGAGACCACTACAGGCGATCGCATCGGCCTGTATGGGTTCGGCGCTGCGGCGCACATCGTCGCGCAGGCGGCGGTCGCACAAGGCCGGCGCGTCTTTGCTTTTACGCGGCCTGGTGACGATCGATCGCAGCAATTTGCGCGCGAGCTTGGCGCCGAATGGGCCGGAGATTCCGCGACCGAACCGCCCGCACAACTGGATGCGGCCCTGTTGTTCGCGCCGGTCGGTGCGCTGATTCCGCTGGCATTGCGGTCTGTGCGCAAAGGCGGCGTCGTTGTTTGCGCGGGAATCCACATGAGCGATATTCCTTCTTTCGCGTATTCGCTGCTTTGGGGCGAGCGTGTCGTGCGCTCGGTGGCCAACCTGACGCGTGCCGACGGCGAAGCATTCTTCGCGCTGGCGGCGCAGCATCCGATTCAGACACACGTGACACCTTTCGCGCTAGAGGCCGCGAATGAAGCTCTCGACGCACTGCGCAGCGGCGCATTCGATGGCGCCGCAGTACTGCTGCCGAGCAAGTGACCGGCGACAGTGCGTACCGAACTAAAGTTTTAGTGACAGCGATTGACGCCGGTCAAGCCTTGTTTCGCTAGTGTGCTCACAATGCCATCTACCGGCCGCTGCGAGCGAGAGATACAGTTGAATCAACAATCTATCAGTCGAACGATTCGCGCGGATCATTCGCTTGCCGAGCCGCTGGGCAGATGGCACGCCGACCACCGCAACTTCGCACGACTGTTGGACCTCATTGAACAGCAGTTCAATGCTTATGAGGCCGGCAAACACCCGGACTATGAGTTGATGCGCTCGGCCGTCCACTATCTTCGCCACTATCCCGACCGCTTCCATCACCCTCGAGAAGACGTGGCGTTTAACCGGCTCATGCGGCGAGAACCGCAGTTGCGGCTGGACATCGAGTGGTGCATAAAGGAGCACGTCTTGATCGCTGCGGCCGGCGAGAAGCTCTTTAACTGTTTGAACCAAATCATCGCCCGAGACGTGATCGAGCGTTCGGCGCTGAAAGTGGCGGCCGCGACTTACCTTGCGTACTACCGGCACCACATTTCGATCGAGGAGCATCAGATCATCCCCCGCGCCGTGGAGCTTTTGAGACCCGATGACTGGGCGGCGGTGAGCGCCATTCCATCCGAACCCGATCCGTTATTTGGGACCGAGGTCGATGCACGCTACCGCGAAATCCGCCGCCACATTGGCGGGTAACTGTGAAGCAACGCGAATAGGCGCATGCAGCAAAATTGGATCGGCGCCGTTCGCTGCGCCGATTCGCGATCTCAGGCGCTGATCTTCTGCTCCAGCTCCCGCAGATGGGCCCGCGCTTCCTTGGCGCTCTCGTAGATGTGTGGGGCGACATGACGGCGCTGTAACGCTTCGCCGAGCTTAAGCCGCAGGAAGCTGCTGGTCGTATAACGGGTGACGCCGTAGTAGTAGCGGTCCACCAGCCTTTGCACCATGTCCCCATAGATGTCCGTGAGCTCAGTCGGGATCGTGAAATTCTCGTAGTTGACGATCCCGAAGACCTTCTTGTTTAGCGGAGCTAGGTGCGCCTCAATCGTCTTACGGACCTTCTCGATGTCGTCGAGCGACTTTATGGCGAGTCGCTCGAAATTAATGAAGAACACGTTTTGCTCGGGGTCGTAGCTGAAGCGTTGCTCAAGAGGTATCGCGAGCATGCTGTCACGCAAGCCCATCGGTTCAGGCAAGAAGATCCGTTCATCCATCAGTCGCGGCGGCCGGCGCATGATCGGCGCGAAATCCATTTGCGCCAAGATGTCCTTTGCCAGGTCCACTCCGGGAGCTATTTCGACGAGCTCCAGACCTTCCTCGCAAAGTGAAAACACGCAGCGCTCTGTGATGTAGAGGACGGTCTGCTTGCGCGCGGCCGCGTATTTGCCGCTGAACGTGCGGTGCTCGACTTCCCTGACGAATTTGCGCGAGGCTCCGTCTTCCCGGATTTGCAGCCTGCCATCTTCAATCGCCAAATCGCTCCTGCCGGCATTGAATGTACCCACGAAGGCAACCTTCTTTGCACTTTGGCTGATGTTTATAAAGCCCCCGGCGCCGGCGAGCTTCGTGCCGAACTTGCTTACATTCAGGTTGCCCTCACGATCGGCCTGCGCCAGACCGAGAAATGCGATGTCTAACCCGCCGCCGTCGTAGAAATCGAACTGGCACGGTTGATCGATGATTGCCTGCGCGTTAGTCGCTGCGCCGAAGTTGAGCCCGCCCGCAGGTATACCGCCGATGACCCCCGGTTCGGTCGTCAATGTCATCAGATCGATAATCTTTTCTTCGTTGGCGACGCTGGCCACCCCCTCAGGCATTCCGATCCCGAGGTTAACGACGCTGTTCGGCTGCAACTCGAGTGCCGCACGGCGCGCGATGACCTTGCGCGCGCTCATTGCCATCGACGGAATCGCGCTCATCTGCACCCTGATTTCCCCGGCAAACGCGGCGCTGTAGGGCTCGGCAAACGTCTGCCAATGATGCTGAGGTCTTGCGACTACGACGCAGTCAACCAGGATGCCGGGAATTTTGACCTGACGTGAGTTGAGGGTGCCGCGCTCGGCGATGCGCTCGACCTGGACAATAACGATGCCGCCGGAGTTGCGGGCTGCCGTCGCGATTGCCAACACCTCCAGCGTGAGTGCCTCCTTTTCCATGGTGACATTACCGTCGGGGTCTGCGGTCGTGCCGCGGATGATCGCGACATTGATCGGAAAGGCCTTGTAGAACAGATGCTCGGCTCCGCCGATCATCACCAGATCGACGAGGTCCTCGGTCGTGCGCGCGTTCAGCTTGCCACCGCCGAAGCGCGGATCAACGAATGTGCCCAGGCCGATGGTGCAGAGGTGACCAGGCTTGTGAGCCGCGATGTCGCGGTATAGATGCGTGATCACCCCTTGGGGCAGGTTGTACGCCTCGATCTGGTTCGCGATGGCCAGCTTCTGCAGCTTCGGCACCAGTCCCCAGTGGCCACCGATGACGCGCCGGACCAACCCTTCGTGTCCGAAGTGATTGAGGCCCTTATCCCTGCCGTCGCCTTGACCCGCCGCGTAGACGAGGGTGAGACCACGTGGCTTACCGAGCGACTGCAGGTTTTGCTCGCCGGTCGCGAGATATTGTTCCTCTAACGCGATTGCAATTTCCTCGGCGAATCCAATCCCGACGAAGCCGCCGGTAGCGACCGTATCACCATCGCGAATGAGCCGCACGGCATCGGCAGCCGACACGACCTTGCCGTTCTCCGCGCTCGGAAATGTGGTGAGAAACAATGGAGTTTGATCAAGCTGCACGCCACACCAGGACTGGAATCTTCGTGTGGGTTAGCACCTTATTCGTTTCACTGCCAATTAACAGTGCGCTGACACCACGCCGCCCGTGTGATGCCATGAAGATCAAGTCGCAGCCACTTTCCGCTGCCACATTGATAATCATCTGCCACGGAGTGTCGGTGACTCGATGCACTACGCCACAAGGCACGCCAGCCTCGCGCGCCATCAGTTCGATCGGTTCGAGTGCCCGCGTCGCGTTTTGTTTTGACTGCTCCTCGTATTCGCGGGCCTGCACCTCGTAGTGGCGGCCAGCGTGTGCAGAAGCTGTGTGCGCTGGCAACGTGGGCGGATAGTAGAAAGGCGTGGTGTGTAGCGCCGTCAGTCGAGCACGGATTGACTTCGCAAAACGAACCCCCTCCCGAGCGGCCTGCTGCGACAGTTCAGAGCCGTCGGTCGGAAGCAGAATGTGCTGGTACATCGTCTAGTCACTCCGTCTCGTTAGCAGTTCGCGCGATTTGACGCCGTACCGCGTCGTAACACTCTTCACTGGCAATCGCTTGCTTCAGGCACCCGCCGGGCTCAACGCCAAACAATGACAGGGATTTTCGAGTGAGTCAGCACTTTGACCGTCTCACTGCCAATCAGCAGTGCGCTGATACCGCGCCGTCCGTGCGATGCCATGAAAACCACATCGCAGCCGTGGTCAGCCGAAACTTTGATAATGACGTCCGACGGATTCTGGGCAACACGATGTACCGCACTGCAAACAACGCCAGCGTCGCGTGCCATCTGTTCAATTGGCTCGAGCGCCCGCGCCGCTTTTTCTTTCCAGAATTCTTCGAATTCCAAAGCATGTTCAGCAGCCCCGTGCTCATATAACTCGAACGGATAGGCCGCCGGTGTGGTGTGCAGCACCGTAAGTTGCGCGCCTAGTGATTTTGCGAGGCGAACTCCGTCGCGAGCGGCTCGCGCGGAAAGCTCCGAGCCGTCAGTAGGAAGCAATACGTGCTGGTACATGGCCGCCCTATTCGACCTCTGCGGCAAGATGATTGACTTGCCGCCGCAGCTCTTGATAACGCGCATCGAAGTCAGGCCCAAACAACGGGTCCGACGCTAACGGAATAGTGGAAACAGCCGCCCAGTCAGCGGGGGTCAAAAGCTCGACAGCGCGGGGAATCACTTCCTGCTCCTCTGCACTCATGTGATGACGGTAGTAGACCACGTAAGTCGCGGCCGCCGCCTCCAGTGCAGAGCGCTCGGTGACTGCTCCAACGATAATTCGCTGCAGCCAATTGAGAAGGTCTTCGCCAGCAGCGGCAATGGCCGCATGTTCCTGCGTACGCCGGGCGATGGTTAGCTGCAACGTCGGATCGCGCTTGACGAGGCGCGCGAACGCGATGTCTTCCCGAGGGTGATGAAAGCAGTCCGGGTAGTGCCGCAAGTAGTAAACGATTGAGTGCATCAGCTCGTAGTCTGGACGCTTACCCTTATGAAACGCATCAACCTGCTGCTCGAGCAGATCGAGCAGCCGCGCAAAGTTGCGGTGGTCTGCGTGCCAGCGGACAAGCGGATCCAGGTTTAAGCGATGTGAAGGTTCTTTGCTCATTGGCAGGGACTTTCTTTCTGAGAAGACGACCGGCACCTTTTTTAACGTACTCCGAGAACGCTGCTCCGCATTTGCGCTGAATCAAAGGCCAACGATTGATCATTGACACGCGTCAAAGCGGCGCATCGCGCAACCTGCTTCTATTGCTGGTAGGAGGTGCACCGGATGGACGGGCGCTGGGACGCAATCGGCAAGCGCATCGTGCCAGCGCCGTCTGCAGTCGTCCCTTCGCTCGTCGCGTGATTTTTTACTGTTTATTCGCGATGCACTGCCCGACTCCGTGACATCAGCGTACGAGCAGCAACGGCATCCTGCAGCGCGCGGTGACACGCGTTGCAACCGAGCCCATGATGACAGCCTTGAACGCACCGTAGCCGTGCGAGCCCAGCACCAGGAGATCGAGATTCTTGTTTGCGTAGGCAGACAGTTCGTCGCCCGCGTTGCCAATCAGTCGCACTTCGTCCGCGTTGACGCCATCTTTTCGTAGCAGCGTTCGCGCCGGCTTCATCGCGTCTTCGTAAGCCTTGTTCTGGAATGCGCGCACTTCGCTCTCCGAAAACGCAGGTAGCGGGATAGCCTCTGCGACTGGCAACGCATTCAAGGCGTAGTCCTGCACTACGTGAATGACGGTCAATTGGGGATTCGCACCGAACAAATCCGGGTGCTTCAGCACATACCTAAGCGCCTGCAGGCCGTAGCGACTGCCGTCGACTGCGATGCCAACCCGCAGCGAGTCGGTGTAACGCTTCGCCTTGCCACGTACGATCAACATCGCTCGTTTGGTGCGCGCCAGCACTTCGTTGGTGACCGATCCCAGCAGTAGGCCGCCCAGCGCCGAGTGTCCATGCGAACCAAGAACCAGTAGATCCACGTTGTCCTTATCGGCCGCGGCGCTGATTTCACTAGCGGCCGGGCCGACCGCGAACCGCACCGTCGGGTTCAAGCCTGCCTTTTGCAGGCGCTTCCGCGCAGGCCTCAGAATCTTGTTTGCTTCGTCACCGTAATACTCACGAACCACCGGAAGGCCCACGATGCGAGCCGGATGCGCGGGCAGCGGCCATCGGACATTGAGTACCTGAATGTCGGGGTTCGACCGAATCAGCGTGTCACGCGACGCGATGAAGTCGATCGCCATGCGGCTGAAAGTGCTGCCATCGACTGCAATCAAAATTTTCATGTGCTTCCCCATAGTTTGCCCCGCAATTTGTCGAGCTCGCGCAGCCAAAGCGCGCTGGAGGCGACCGCGACCGCAATAATCCAATCGCTCCAGTTGAGTGACACGGTGTTAAACGCACGCTGCAGTGCGGGCACGTAGAGCACGACGAGCTGCAGCATCAGTGAAAGCGCGATTGCCAGCCACAGCCATCCGTTGGTGAACAGGTCGCGCATCACGCTCGCCTGGTCAGAGCGCGCCGCGAAAACGGTGAACAGCGAGAACAGCACCAGCGTGTGAAACGCGAGCGTACGTGCATGGTCAATGTCGCCGTCGCCGACCAGCAATCCGCCCGGCAATGACGCATCGAGCACTCCCAGTGTTCCGACCGCCATCACGGCGGCGACGATGAAGATGCCACGCCACATCGCCGGAGTGATGATGCCGATTGACGGATCGCGTGGCGCGCGCTCCATCAGGCGCGGGCTTGGCGGATCGATGCCCACCGCAAGCGCCGGCCCCGAGTCGGTCACAAGGTTGATCCACAGAATCATGGTCGCGGTGAGCGGCAGCACGAGTGCCTCGCCTGCGCCTGCGGTGATTCCGAGCAAGCCCGCCGCGACGACGCCGAAGAACATCACCATCACTTCGCCAAGATTGGTGGCGAGCAGGTAACGCAGGTACTTCTGAATGTTCGAGTAGATCGACCTGCCCTCCTCGATCGCGGCGACGATCGATGCAAAGTTATCGTCGGTCAGCACCATGTCGGCCGCACCCTTGGCGACATCGGTACCGGTGATACCCATCGCAACCCCGATGTCGGCAGCTTTGAGCGCCGGCGCGTCGTTGACCCCGTCGCCGGTCATCGCGACCACATGGCGATGGTGCTTCAGCGCGTGAACGATGCGCAGTTTGTGTTCCGGGCTGACGCGCGCGTAGACCGAAACGTCTTTCACCGCATCTGCCAAGGCCACGTCGCTTGCTGCTTCGATCTCCGCGCCGGTCATCGCGCGGCCGCCCACAGTGGAGATGCCCAGCTCCTGTGCAATGACCGCCGCCGAACGCGGATGGTCGCCGGTGATCATGATGACCCGCACACCCGCGTTCTGCGCCGCGCGCACCGCGGCCGCCGCCTCCGGACGCGGAGGATCGATCATGCCGGCTACACCGAGCCAGACGAGGTCTTCTTCCGCTCCGGGATGCAACGCTGTATTCGCATCCGGCGGCAACAGTCGATACGCGAGTCCCAGCGTTCGCAGCGCCTGATCGGCGAGCGCGTCGATCGAATGCTGGATGTGATGGCGACGCGCATCGGACAGCAGTCGTTCTGCGTCACCAACCTGCTCCGCGCGGCAGCGTGCCAGCAATACGTCCGGAGCACCTTTGACGAAGAGCGTCGTGCAGCCGTCGGCTCCATCTGCATGCGCCGTGCTCATGAGCTTGCGTTCGGACGAAAAGGGGATTTCACCCACCCGCACGAAGCACGCGTACATGCGCTCGGGCGACAGACCTGCCTTGACGGCTGCGACCTTCAGCGCGCCCTCGGTCGGATCGCCGATCACGACCGGCTGGCCGTCGAGCTCGACCAGTTCGGCATTGTTCGAGACAAAGCCCGCGCTGAGCGCTCGTTCGATTTCGTGCGTGTGCGCCGGGTCGGCCACCGGTTGCCCACTTGCGAGCACTTCGCCGCGCACGTCGTAGCCGGAGCCGGTGAAATCCACGCGACCACCGGCCGTCACCAGCGCGCGCACCGTCATTTCATTCTTTGTCAACGTGCCGGTCTTGTCGGTGCAGATTACGGTGGCGGCGCCTAACGTCTCAACTGCACTCAGGCGCCGGACGATCACATTGCGCCTGGCCATGCGCTGCATGCCCAGCGATAGCACTACAGTCGTGATTGCCGACAGACCTTCAGGAACGGCGGCCACAGCGAGCGCGATCGTGAACAGCAGCACGGTGGTCAGCACGGTCAGCGAAAAGTCCTGCTGCATCAGCAGCAGCGTCGCGCCGACGACGAGAGCAATCGCGATGACGATGACGCCGAGAATTCTTCCGGTGCGATCGAGCTCGGCCTGCAGGGGCGTTTTCTCGTCGACCGTCTGCGCGAGAAGACCGGCAATGCGCCCGATCTCGGCGCGCATGCCGGTCGCGGTGACGACCGCGCGGCCGTGCCCGAACGCCACTGCAGTGCCGGCAAAGAGCATGTTGCTGCGATCCGCTGTCGCAGCATCCGCCGCCACGGGCGCTACGTCCTTGGACACCGGCTCGCTCTCGCCGGTCAAAGCCGCTTCCATCGTGCGCAGCGACACCGAATGAATTACGCGTGCATCGGCAGGCACGATTGCACCTTCGCCGACGATGAGCACATCGCCGGGCACGATTTCCGCCACCGGCACGACGACTCGAACGCTGTCGCGCAGCACGGTGGCCTGCGCAGAAGTCATCTTTTGCAGACCCGCTATCGCTGCTTCGGCGCGCGCCTCCTGAAAGTAACCGAGTCCGGCATTGGCGATCACGATGACCATGATCGTCAGCGCCTCGTAAGGAATCGCGGTCTCGCGTTCAATCGCCCACACGACAAATGAGATCAGCGTCGCGGCGATAAGCAGCAGCACGAGCGGGCTTGCGAACTGTGCAATGAAGCGGCGCCACGGGGCGACCGGAAGCGTTGCCGCGAGCTCATTGCGTCCCACAAGCGAAAGGCGCCGGCGCGCCTCCTCGTTGGACAGGCCGTGTCCGGCATCCGTGTCGAGCGCTTTCGAAACCGTTTCAGCAGCCATCGCACAGGGCGCGTCGAGAGACAAACCGCGTATTGGCCGGCGGACACTTCTCCCAGTACGGTCCGGAGCGTCAGCTACCAAGGCGTTCACAGCACTCTCGGCACTTCGTCGTGCGGCAGTTCATCATCAGCACGCTAGCGCCAGCCCGCGAAAGCTCGTTGAGTTTAATCAACAGATAGGCGGTAGGGCCGCCTACGATGCTCGTCTGAACAGTCGGCATTGCCCTTCCGCAAGCTTCGTCCTGTTTTTTGTTCGACATCAATCCGCCCGAACCTTTGTCCCAGACAATCGCGACATGGATATCGCTATCGCTGACGCTGCCGTTCGTTCTCATGCTGCGTTGGTGGCCGCCCTGCGCGATCCGGCCGTCTATCCGCATCGCGTCGATGCAGTGGAGGTTGTGGAAACGCATATCTCGTCGGTGCTGCTCGCAGGGGACTACGCCTACAAGCTTAAGAAGCCGGTCGATCTTGGCTTCGTCGACTTTTCCCTGCTGGCGCGGCGGCGCCATTTCTGTGACGAGGAAATTCGCTTGAACCGCCGCAGCGCACCCACGCTTTACCTGGATGTCGTACCCATTACACGCTCACGGACGAGCGCGGCTTTGCGTATCGGCGGCGACGGTACGGTGATCGACTATGCGGTGCGCATGCGCAGGTTCGCGCGCAATGCGCAGCTCGACCGGATGGCACAGCTCGGCACGCTGGACGCTCCACTGATCGACCAGCTGGCCGACACGATCGCAGCGCTGCATGCGCGCTGCGATGTCGCACCTTCGGACCGCACATTTGGTGCTCCTGACGAGATCCGCCGCTGGACGATGGACAATCTGAAGGAGCTGCAGCGGCTTACGCAGGATCCATCCCAGCGGCAGCGTATCGAGCGTCTGGCGCGCTGGACCGAAAGCGAATTCGCGCGGCGCACCCCGATATTTGCTGAGCGGCGCGCCTCGGGGCACGTGCGCGAATGTCACGGCGATCTGCATCTGGGCAACCTGGTGCTGATCGATGCCGAACCAGTGCCGTTCGACTGCATCGAATTTAACCCACAGCTGCGCTTTATCGACGTGATCAGCGACGTGGCATTCACGTGGGTCGATCTGATCGATCACGGGCTTCCGCACTTCGCGTCGCGACTCCTGAACCGCTATATGGAGGCGACCGGTGACTACGCCGGCCTCGCCACGCTGCGTTTCTATGCTGTTTATCGCGCGCTGGTGCGTGCGAAGGTAGCCTTAATTCGCCGCGGGCAGCCGGGCACCGCCACGACCGAACGCGAAATCGACGAGCAAGCGTCTGCGCGCTATGTGGCCGTCGCCGAGAGTCTGACGCAAGCAAGCCTGCCGCGCGTAGTGCTCACCTGCGGCGTCACGGGATCGGGCAAGACGACGGTCTCGCAGCATCTACTGGAACTACTGGGCGCGCTGCGCGTGCGCTCCGACGTCGAACGCAAACGCCTGGCCGGCATTGCAACGACGGACCACCTGCACATCGGCATCGGCTCCGAGCTATACGACGCGCCAACGACACGTCGCACGTATGAGCAGCTGATGCGCGCCGTAATCGTCATCATCGACGCCGGGTTTCCGGCGATCGTCGATGCGACATTCCTGCGCCGCGCCGACCGCGCGATGTTCTGCGAGCTGGCAGAGCAGCTTGGTGCGCAACCGACGATCGTCTTCTGCCAAGCTGCGCGCGAAACATTGCAAGCGCGCGTTGCGGCAAGGCTCGCACACGGCACCGACGCGTCGGACGCGACGCTCGATGTGCTCACCTATCAGCTCGGTGTGTTCGAAACACCAAATGACGATGACAAGGCGATCTGAAGTTGATCGATACTGATACCGATCCGCGAACGTTGCGAGCTCACTGCGAGGCGATGGCAGCGACGTTCGAGCAGTGATGGACTTGGCGCGCAGGCCGGCCGCGGTTTCTAGCCTTACTGATCAGGCTCAGTACACACGATGCTCAAATTGCGCCTCGAGGGGCTGCGGCGAATCGGGCTTCTGAACCTTGATGGTGAACGCGTACTGCGTTTTTCCCTTCAACTTGATGTAGTTGCCGTAGCTGGGAACGCTGCTGGTGGTCATCGGCAGCAGCGACTTCGTCTCGCTGCTGAGCCCACGCTCGTCGATTTTGATTTCCACCTTCGCGCCCGAGATGGGTGCCTTGGTTGCCGCATCGAGCACAGACACGTTCACGTGGTAGTGCCCGGATCCGCTGGGGACGCCGCCATGCATCGATCGCTCCACCGAATCCTTTGGAAACGAGCGCAAAACTTCCGCCGGAAGCACACCCAGATAGATCTCGGTCCCGCCGACGGTCTTGACGTTACCGGCGGGCTTCGCAGGCTCGGCTGCAGCGGGCCGCCGCGCCTTCCTTCGGCGCGGTTGGGGGGTTGAACATGTAGATGATCGCGCTCCTGACCTCGTTGTCGGTCAGCTCCGCCTTGCCGCCACGCGCCGGCATGCCTCCGTGGCCCCGGATTGCCGCGTTCACAGCGTTACCAAGTCCGTGGCTAAGCCGAGAAGCTCCAGTCAGCACGTTCGCCGATGCGCGGCGCACCTTTCACGCCGGTGGCGTGGCATTCGGCGCACACGGCTTCCACCACTTCCTTGCCACTGCGGTCGTCGCGGCGGGGACCGGTCTGCGCGCTGGCTTCGTAATGCGCGATCACCGCGACCGCGAGCGGCATCGCCAACGCAAGAACTTTACGGAACATCTACTGCGCCGCTATTACTTCGTGGCAAGAACCTCTTTCACTGCGGCCTTCAGTTCGTCATCGCTCGCATTGACCTTCGGATGCCCCTTTGCCTCCTTCAGCTTCGCGACGAGGGTGTTCTCAGCTGCCTTGTCGTCCTTGTACTTGGCAGCGATATCTTTCAGCGACGGTCCCATTTTTTTCTTTTCCACATCGTGGCAGCCGAGACATCCCTTTGCCTTCAGCACTTCCTGCGCTTGCGCGGCGCCCGCTGCCAACATACCGGCGACCGCTAAAATCAAAATCGCTGCTTTCATGGATGTCTCCCTTTTTCACAGTTGAACGATCACAACGTGATTCAATTGTCTTGCCCGTCCGCCTAACGGATTTTTTTTGATTACGTTGACAGACACCAATGCGGCAGTACGCAAAAAGGAATTTCACAAACCGCGCCCATCATCTTGCAAACTGCAGGAACAATGGCTCGTAGTGCACAGCATGCCGCACCTGTGCGTTGTCGAACGCGGCGAAGCCGAAGGCGTAGCGGCCGGTCAGATCGCTGAACTGCACGTCAAACTTGCTACCCGTTGTCAGCTTGCGGCTCACTTCGGAAGTGTGAACACCATTGAGCCAACGCGTCGCGACCTTGATGTCCGCGCGGTCGCCCTTCAACGGATAGATGAAATAAGACGCTACTTCGTCGCCCGCTTTGAATTTGCTGTCATCGAATGGCACCTGGTTCGCGTCAACGATGTAGTACGTGCCGCCGGCTTTGGCGGCCTTGGCGTCCTTGTTCATGAACTCCGGCTTGCCATTGACGATGCCAAACGCCTTTGTACTCCGGGCCGCCGGGATCGCTCTTGCGGCCAGCGTAGGGACTCTTCTGCGCATCGAATCGCGTGTGATCAAGATACTGGTCGTCGACATTGCCAAGCGGCGCAGTACGTAAGCCTTTCATATGCCACATATCGCCAAGTTCTCCTTCCTTAGCCGTGTACTTGTTGCCGTACGGCTTGCCGGGTTCGCCCGCATGGCACGCAACAGAGCAGCCCTCCTTGTCGAAGCCAGCGATCGAGTTGTTGATGTTCCAGATCATTGCCCATTTGTCTTCGTAGTAGACGTTGTCGTCGCCGCCCTTGTTGGCAGGATCTTTCAGTTGTTTCCACGACCCATCGGCCTGCTTCTGGTACGGACCGCGCTGAAGAGAGTTGGTCGGGTCCGCGTACTGGATCAGGAAATAAACGGTGTCACCGCTGTACACCGCCTTGAGCGTGGCGGTGGTCTCTCCTTTGCCTCCGAAGTTGGCGCCGTTGCTGAGGGCCACTTTGATGGGCTTGGCGGCCGCCCAAGCGGCGTCACTCGGGTTGCCATCGAGCGTCGGTGCAGCGGTCGCCTTGGCGGCGATCAGCACATTCGTGGCTGCGGCTTCTTCCTTGGTAGCACAGCCGGCAAGCATCGCGGCAGCAACCGCTGTTGCGACGAGAGACAGACGCCGTTTCATCATTACTCCTCGATCAGTTTTTGGAAGGGCGCCGACGGGCTTTCCGGTCGTACGCAGCCACCTGATACCATTAGGCGGCCGAACCGCATCGACAGCATTGATGCACGTCAAACCGGTGTGCACGTTCGTTTACGCGTACCGCTGATATCGCGGGTCGTACATTTGCGAACGCACGTCGGCGAGTACGTTTCGCGGCCGACGGCGCGAGGTCAAGACGGCGTCTGGTACGCCACTTCAGCCACCGCAGTCGCAATCCGCGCGGAAACCTCGCGGATGCGCGCGAGCGGTGGATAAAGGCTGCCTTGGTCGAGGTCTGACTGGGTGGTTTCGCGTGCCAGGGTGCGCGCGGCGGCCAGGAACATCTCGTCGGTAACACGCCGGGCGCGGCTCGCAATCACGCCCAGACCCACACCGGGGAAGATGTACGAGTTGTTGCCCTGGCGAGGCACGAAGGTTTGACCGTCGAGCGTGACCGGGTCAAACGGGCTGCCGCTGGCGAAGATGGCACGACCCGCACTCCAGCGGTACGCCTGCTCGGCAGTGCATTCGGCCTTTGAGGTGGGATTGGACAACGCGAACACGATCGGGCGCGAATTGATTCGCGCCATCGCTTCCAGCACCTTCTGGGTGAAGGTTCCACCGACCGCGGCCACACCGATGATCACGGTTGGCTTCAGCGTCTCAACCGCTTCCAGGAAGTCGGTCAGCGGTGCGTGATCATGCGCGTATGCCCGCTTGTGCTCGGCCAGCTCCTCTCGACTTGCAACCACCAGCCCGCGCGAGTCGAACAACCAGCATAGACGCCGCGCCTCGCTTTCCGATGCGCCTTCCTCCATTGCCGACGCCACCACAAGGTCACAGATGCCGGTCGCGGCCTCGCCCGCACCGAAGCAAAGGATGCGCTGCTCTCGTAGCGAGCCGCCTGTGATGCGCAGCGCCGAATGCACGCCGGCTAGCGCGACGGCGGCGGTGCCCTGAATGTCGTCATTGAAGGTGCAGACGCGATCGCGATACTTGTGCAGCAGCCGGAACGCGTTGGTGTTGGCGAAGTCTTCGAACTGAATCAGTGCTTCAGGGAAAACCTCCTGCACGGCCATGACGAACTCATCCACCAGCTCGTCATAGCGCTTGCCGCGCAGACGCTTTTGCTTTACGCCGACGTAAAAGGGATCGTTGCGCAAGCCCTCGTTGTCCGTTCCAGCGTCGAGCATCACCGGCAGGCAGCGCTGCGGGTGCACACCGGCGCAGGCGGTGTACAGCGATAACTTGCCGACCGGAATGCCCATGCCGTTCGCACCGAGGTCGCCGAGCCCAAGAATGCGCTCTCCATCGGTGACGACGATGATGCCGACGTCGCGATGCGGCCAGTTGCCCAGCAGGGTCGCGATACGACCGCGATCCTTGGCGCCGAGGAATAGTCCGCGCGGTCGCTGGAAGATGTGCCCGAACTGCTGGCAGGCGAGACCGACTGTGGGCGTATAAATAAGCGGCATCATCTCGTCGGGATGATCGCTGACCACCCGAAAGAACAGCGCCTCGTTGCGGTCGTGCAGCGCGTTCAGGTCAATGAATTTCTCAAGCTCGTTTGGCAAGCGCCGAAGGTGGGTGAGAAATCGCTGCGCTTGCTCTTCCTGAGTATGGATGCGGGGCGGCAGCAAGCCGTGCAGGCCCAGCCGTCGCGCTCCTTGGCCGTAAACGCGGTGCCCTTGTTGAACAACGGCTCGTGTAGCAGCGCGACCCCCGTAGGCAAGCGACTTGTTCTGGAACCGGCGCTTTGTGTTTTATGACGCATTTGTGGCCTCCAACGAACGCTGCGAACGGGTGGCATGCAGCCAGTCACGCCCCCTCGTCGTCGGAGCTAATGAGCGCAGCGCGTTCAACGCACCGTAACAGCGCCGCTAGTTCCCGCGTTGACATGAATCAAGTTAACGACACTGCACACAGTGAGATGCCAGCGCAGCAGTGACTACTGGACGAGTTGGGAGTCCGACCGCTTCCAGGTCGCTGCCTCCGACCTCGGCGTTGCCCGCGAGCCTGCGCAAAGGTTTGGTCCTTTGAGATGACATCAACGCAGCCATCGCGCATGTCGCGTCAGCCGCTGCATCGCAAAGAAGTCGCCCGCGCCCTGACGTTTCGCTTCCGGCAGTAGCCGCGCTAAGAGCAGCGCAGTAGCGAATGCGTCTGCAGCGGCATTGTGACGCGATGCTAGCGAGATGCCGTAACGTTGCAGCCATTCATCCAACGTTTGCTGTCCCGCCTTGGGGTAGAGCACGGGAGCCAGCTCAGCGAGATCAAGCCAGGGATTGTCGAACGGCAGGTCGATGTAGCCTTTGATGGCGCGTGCGAGAAACTCGCGGTCGAACGGCGCGTGAAATGCGATCAGGGGGTCGGGCCCGACAAAGTCAATGAACTCGCGCATTGCGTCGCGCGGATCCGTGCCCGAGAGCTGTGCTTGTACGCCAACGCCGTGAACGAGGATGTTGTCGCGCGAGCTCGCTGACGGCTTCCTGACGATGATTTCGATACTGTCGGCGGGTACGACACGGCCATCGAACATCGCGACGCAACCGATCGAGATCAGCTCGTCGACAGTCGCGTGTAGACCCGTCGTCTCGACGTCAACGACCACCCAGCGTCGCGCTGCACGTTCGCTTGACCGCCGGCGCCACCAGCCGAACATCTTATCCGGGGAAATCAAGCTCTAGCCGCTGTTGCAGCTTGCGCACTTGACGAAAGGCTTCGTTGACTACTCTGCGATCGAGCTGAGAAAGTTGCGCAAGCTCGACGAGATTCGGATTCCGATCACGCGCGCCATCGTCGACGTAGCGATGCTGCTCGCGCAAACGCATCAGTTGAAAGAACTCGAACGCCGCAACCCACCCGCGCACGTCGAATTCCGGAAGTCGTCCGAGCTCTGCCAAGCGCGTAAAGCGTTCTGATGTATTGGTCTCAGCCAATCCGGCTGCGTACGCCCAGATCCGTGCCGCATCAACGAACGGTACGGTGCCGTTCATTTTCAGATCGACATGCTTCGGTCCGCCATCGCTAAACAGCGAAACCAAGCCGCCGATCGAAGGAGGCCGGTTGCGCAGCGCATTGTCGGACATCAGCTTTAGAAAGCGCTGGTTCCGGGCGCCCCGAATGACGTCGGCACGCAATCGGTGGGCAAGCGCGATGTGGCCAAACAGCGGTCGAAAATCGAAAAAGATGGCCGCGTTCAACAGTGCATCCGGATCCCCCCGATCGATCCAGCCGGCGAACAGCCCCTCCCATTGTTCATACGTCAAACACCACTGCGGGTTGCCCGCCATGATGTTGCCCTTGCACAGCGGAAAGCCACACCGGGCGAGCGATTCGTTCGCGCGCTGCGCAAACTGGAGTAGGCGATCGGGCGCGTACTGCTCCGGCAACGTACAAGATGCCGTTGTCCTGATCGGTTGCGATGGTCTGCTCTCGACGCCCTTCGCTACCGAAGGACAGCCAACACACACCATCGACGGGGATTCCGAATTCCTCTGCGATCAGCGTCAGCAGCCGAACCGTCAACTGATCGTTAAGACGGCTGATCAGCTTGGTCAGATGCGAAGCAGAAACGCCTTGCGCCACCAGATGGTGCGAAAGCTTTCGAATATGGGCGGCGACGGTGATTAACGCATCGACATCGGCGGCGCGTTTGATCTCTACCGATAATTGCCGCACACCTTGCCGCTGCAACGTGAACAGGTCGCGCTCGGATACAACGCCGATGACGTGCTGCCTCCCCTGAACCTGTTGCACGATGGGAATGTGTCGGATTGACTCCTCGACCATCACCAGCGTCGCATCCGCTGCAGTTTCGTCGGCATCGAGCGTCCGCACATCGGTGCTCATAACGTCCTTGACCGGAGTCGTTAGCGCCAATTCGGGCAGGATGACGCGGTCGAGCAAATCGCTTCGCGTCAGGATGCCGACGGCGCGCTCTCCCTCCGGCATGACATCGACCACGACAATCGACCCGACATGGGCACCTCGCATACGCTCGAATGCCTCACGCAACGAGGTATCCGGGCTGCAGGTGATCGGCGGTTTTCGCGCGAGTTCGCCCAGCGTGGTAGCCATCGTGCGCTCTACGCTCGCTTCGCTTGCGTAGCTTTGCTGCAGCTGCAGGCGAGACATGTCTAGCATCGCACCAAGCCGCCGCTTGCAGAAATCCAGGAAGACGGCGCTACGTTGAGTGAGTGCCTCAAAGCTGTTGCGCGGGAGCAGCAGGCAAAACGTGTCGCCGATAGCTCGATACGTCAGCGTGACCGGCCTTGAGGCAAGCAGTGCGCCGACTGGAAAGCAATCTCCAACCGCTGCGTCCAGCGCAATGCCACCCGTCTCCGCGCTTACGCCCTGCACCCTGCCCTGCTTGACGATGAAGCAGTGGGAAGGCACACCGTCGCCCGGTGCGATCAACACGTCGCCAGGCGCGTAATAGGCAATGGACACATTGTTGACGAGGAAGTCGAGGTCTTCCAGCGCCATCGCCGAAAACGGCAGGTACTGGACAAGCAGTTGCTTCACAGCGGCACTGATTGTCGATGCGGGCATTCTGGCTTCCGTTACGTGCTCTAGTGTGGCGCGGTGAGGGCCCTGCCGCCACACGCTCCATCGCGAAGTTCCAATGAGTCTGCAGTGTCGAGAACCCGGCGTGCGGGAAGTTTGATCTAGATCAGATGAGCGACAGTGCCATCAAGGCAACGGGCGCCAAACGGCGCTTACGATGTTTCCGTTGCGTCGGCCGAGGATGGCGCGCGCGGTTTAACTTTGATGCGATCCAAGGGCTCTGGGCAACTCAACCAGCTAATCGCCGAGCGACGCTGCATCCGGCGCGGAGATGCGCTGTTCCGCGCCGGCGACCCCTTCAACGCCTGGTATGCGGTAACCAGCGGCTCGCTGAAAAGCACTGTTGCGGCGCTCGACGGTCGTGCACAGGTCACCGGCTTTTACGTTGCCGGTGAGCTTGTCGGGTGGGATGGCATTCACACCGGCCGGCACTCCTTCGACATGATTGCACTGGAAGACACGGAAGTTCGCGTGTTGCCCTATAGGCAGCTGGAGAGTGCAGCGCGTTTGCTCCCGGCATTGCACACCGATCTGCACAAGGCGATGAGCGGCGAAATTGTGCGCGATCACGAAATGATGATGCTGTTGGGCAGCATGCGAGCTGAGCAGCGCCTGGCGGCGTTTCTGCTTAACCTTGCGCAGCGGCTAAAAACGGTGGGGCGGGGCAACAGCGGATTCACTCTGCAGATGACCCGCGCCGAGATCGGAAGCTTTCTCGGGCTGAAACTTGAGACCGTAAGCCGCGGGTTCTCGCGCCTTGCTCGCAGTGGCCTGATCGAGCTTGATTGCAGGCAGGTACGAATCATCAACTCACTTAGGCTGCGCCGTGTGCTCCATGCAACACCGGCGCGCTGAGCCAAATAGTGAGAGGTCCCGCGCTCTGCGGATGCCTGGGACAGTGTCGCGAGTTCAGTGGCTTGATCTATATCAAAAAGTGGGCCGCCGGCTTCGGGAAAATCGCGGGCAGTGCCGCAGTGTTGTCCCCGGACGCCCATCCTAAGGAACATTCTTGGCGGAGTTGGCCATCGTCTCGGCTTTTCTGGTTGGACTGCTAGGCGGCGTTCACTGCGCCGGCATGTGCGGCGGCATTGTTGGCGCGATTTCTCTGCGAACCTCCACCGTCCCCGTTCGCCGCGATCTCGCTCGACCCGAATGCCCGATCTATCACCTTGCCTACAACGCCGGTCGCATTGGCAGCTACACCGCAGCGGGCGCGGTCGCTGGCTGGCTCGGCTCCGGCGGGCTGCTGTTCGACGACCTGCTGCCTGTCCGGACAGTTCTTTACGTGCTGGCGAGCTTGATGCTGTTGGCGCAAGGGCTCTATCTGGCGGGCGTGTGGCAGGGACTTGCTCGCCTCGAGCGCGCCGGCGGCAGACTTTGGAGCCACGTCAAACCCTGGTCGCGGCGGCTTCTGCCCGTTGACTCGGCCTCAAAGGCGGCGGCGCTTGGCGCGCTGTGGGGTTGGCTGCCGTGCGCGATGGTCTACAGCGTGCTGACCGTTGCGTTGGCCAGCGGGCATCCGGTCAGCGGCGCGCTGACGATGCTTGCCTTCGGCCTCGGCACGTTGCCGAATCTGCTCGCGATGGGCCTAGCGGCGTCACGGATGCGTCCGCTGATCAGGGACGTTCGCGTGCGTCGTATCGCCGGCGCGTTGATTATCGGTTTCGGTGCCATCGGGCTCGTGCGCGCGCTGCAGCCCGCGCATGACCATGGCGCACCGCTGACCTTGCACGAAGCGCATGTCGATGGTCGAACTGGCCATTGAACAACCGCTCGTCGCGGCCGACTGCTTTCACTGCGGTCTGGCTTTGCCTTTAGGCATGCGCTATGTCGCGCAGATTGACGGCATCGAACAGCCAATGTGTTGTCCAGGATGTTGCGCAGTGGCGGAGGCGATTGCGGACGCGGGCCTTGCTGACTATTACCGCTACCGAACCGCGGTCGCCGTGCCGCAGCTCGAACAGCACGACGTACTGGTCCCAGCCGCGTTGCAGCTGTTCGATCTCGCAGAAGTACAGAAAACCTTCGTGCGCGCAGCCGATGGTGGCGGAAAGGAAGCCGCCCTGATGCTGGAGAACATCACCTGCGCCGCATGCGTATGGCTGATCGAGAAGCGCATCGGAGGCTTGCCGGGCGTGCGCAGCGTGGAAGTCAACCATGCGACGCGTCGGGCGCGCGTCACTTGGGACGACGCACGCACTCGCCTTTCCGTGATCCTGCAGGCCGTTGCCGATATCGGTTACCGCGCGCAACCGTACGACGCTGCGCGTTCCGACGAGATTCACCGCACCCAGCGCAGGCGAGCTCTGCTGGGTCTGTTCGTCGCCGGATTCGGCTCGATGCAGGTGATGATGACTGCGTCGACGGTGTATTTCGCCGATGGGGACATGACGCGCGATATCGAGATGTTGATGCGCTGGGCGAGCTTCGTCTTCACCGCGCCCGTAGTGTTCTACTCGGCTGCACCCTTCTTTCAGAACGCCTGGCGTGATCTGAATGCCTGGCGTGTCGGCATGGATGTCCCGGTGGCGTTTGCGGTCGCGGTCGCGTTCACGGCCAGCGTGTGGGCGACGATCAGCGGCACCGGCGAGGTCTATTACGACTCGATCGCGATGTTCGTCTTCCTGCTGTTGACAGCTCGATATCTGCAGTCAGGCGCGCAAGCAAAGGCTGCGCAGGCTGTCGAGCAGCTCGCCAGGCTCGTTCCGGCAATCGCCGAACGTGTGCCCGGCTTTCCAGCGGCGCGGGCGACGGAGCCGGTAGCGGTCGCGCAGCTGTGTCCAGGCGATCACGTTCTGGTGCGCGCCGGATCACCGATCCCTGCCGACGGTTGCGTCGTCGAAGGCGCGAGCCGAGTCGATGAGGCGCTGCTGACCGGCGAGAGCCGGCCGGTGCTGAAAGCTATCGGCGATCCGCTGATCGGCGGAGCAGTCAACGTCGCAAGCCCGCTCGTGATGCGCGTTGAGCACGTCGGGCAGCACACCGTATTGTCGGCGATCGTGCGGCTGCTCGATCGCGCGATGGCCGAGAAACCCCGCATCGCCCAACTGGCCGATCGAGTCGCTCAACACTTCCTCTCGGCACTGCTGGTCGCCGTCGCAATCGTCGGCGCGATCTGGACGACGATCGACCCGGGTACCGCGCTGTGGATCATTGTGTCGATGCTGGTGGTTGCCTGTCCGTGTGCATTGTCACTAGCGACACCGACCGCGATCACGGCCGCGACCGGCCGGCTTGCACAACGCGGCGTGCTGATCACGCGCGGACATACGTTGGAGACGCTCGCACATGCGACGCACTTCGTGTTCGACAAGACCGGCACGCTCACCCACGGTCGCTACGAGTTGCTCGATGTCAAAGTAGTCGACATCACCGACGGTCCCGCCGATCAGCAGCGACAACAATGTCTCGCGTGGGCGGCAGCGCTTGAATCAACGTCCGAGCATCCGATTGCGCACGCTCTGCGCGCTGCCGCGCCTAACGGCGAGGTCGTGCATGCCACGGGGGTCGTCAATCACCCGGGTGCGGGCGTCGAAGGGTGCATCGACGGTCGGCGCATGCGCATCGGCAATCCCGCTTTCGTCGCCGAGTTGGCAGGTGACGCACCCTCCAATCTGCTGAATGGAGTTGACAGCGCATCGCTCGTAGCTCTGGGAGAGGAAGGCTCGGATGGCAAGTCTGGGTGGCGGGCCGTCTTCGCGCTTGGCGATCCAATCCGCGATGAAGCGCGCGCGGTCATTCGTGCACTGCTTGACCGGGGCAAGAGGGTCACTCTTCTATCCGGCGATCGCCTAGAAGTGGTGCGGCATGTCGCAAGGCAACTCGAGATCCCGCAGGTCATTGCCGACGCCAAACCGCAGGACAAACTTGACTACGTGCTGCGCCAGCAAGCCGCCGGCGACGCGATCGTGATGATCGGCGACGGTGTGAACGATGCTCCAGTGTTAGCTGCCGCCGGCGTATCGATCGCGGTCGGCCACAGCACGGACGTGGCGCGCGCGAGCGCCGATGCGGTTTTGCTTACGGATGGATTGCAAGGCGTCGTCGAGGCGGTGGATACGGCGAGGCGCACCTTCACCGTCATCTGGCAGAACCTGGGTTGGGCGCTTGCGTACAACTTTGCCGCACTGCCTCTAGCAGCACTTGGCTACGTCACTCCCTGGATGGCGGGAGTCGGCATGGCGATGAGTTCGCTGCTGGTGGTGGCAAACGCGCTCCGGCTCGCGCATACGCCTTCCTGGCCGAGAAACAAGGAATAAGTCGGTGGAAATCCTGTACTTGCTTATCCCAGTGAGTGTCGTGCTCGTGTTTCTGATCGCCGGCGTGTTCTGGTGGGCCACGCGCAACGGGCAGTTCGACGACCTCGAAGGGCCGGCGCACCAAATTCTGATGGACGACGAAACATCACAGAAACAGAAACATCGATGAGGGAGCGACGTTGATGGAAGCAGCGCCCAGTTACAACTACAAGGTGGTGCGGCAGTTCGCGCTGATGACGGTCGTGTGGGGCATTGTGGGCATGGCGGTCGGCGTGTGGATCGCCGCGCAACTCGCGTGGCCGGAACTCAATTTCGGAATTTCCTGGCTGTCATACGGCCGCCTGCGCCCGCTGCATACGAACGCGGTGATCTTCGCCTTTGGCGGCTGCGCGCTGTTTGCCACTTCGTATCACGTCGCGCAGCGGACCTGTCAGGTGCGCTTGTTTTCCGACAAGCTGGCGGCGTTCACGTTCTGGGGCTGGCAGGCTGTGATCGTCTCCGCAGTGATCACACTGCCATTGGGCTACACCAGCAGCAAGGAATACGCAGAGCTCGAGTGGCCGATCGATATCCTGATTACGTTGGTGTGGGTAGCGTTCGCGATCGTCTTCTTCGGAACGATCGTCAAACGCAAGACCAAGCACATCTATGTTGCGAACTGGTTTTTCGGCGCCTACATCCTGACGGTCGCACTGCTGCATATCGTCAACAGCGCCGAGATGCCGGTCACGATGTGGAAGTCGTACTCGGCGTATGCCGGCGTGCAAGATGCAATGGTGCAGTGGTGGTACGGCCACAACGCCGTCGGCTTCTTCCTGACCGCGGGCTTTCTCGGAATGATGTACTACTACATTCCGAAGCAAGCTGAGCGACCCATCTATTCGTATCGGCTGTCGGTCGTCCACTTCTGGGCGTTGATCTTCACGTACATGTGGGCTGGCCCGCATCACCTGCACTACACCGCCCTGCCCGATTGGACGCAATCGCTGGGAATGGTTTTTTCATTGATTCTGCTGGCGCCTTCGTGGGGCGGCATGATCAACGGCGTGATGACCTTGTCGGGCGCGTGGCACAAGCTGCGCACCGACCCGATCCTGAAGTTCCTGATCACCGCGCTTTCGTTCTACGGCATGTCGACGTTCGAAGGCCCGATGATGGCGATCAAAACCGTCAACGCGCTTTCGCACTACACCGACTGGACCATCGGCCACGTGCACGCCGGCGCGCTCGGCTGGGTCGCCTTCATCTCGATCGGAAGCCTGTACTACCTGATCCCGCGGCTCTACGGGCAGACGCAGATGGCGAGCGTGCATTTGATTACCGTGCACTTCTGGGTCGCCACTCTCGGTGTCGTGCTCTACATCTCGGCGATGTGGATTGCCGGCGTAACTCAGGGACTGATGTGGCGCGCAGTGAACGTCGATGGCACTTTGACCTATTCGTTCGTAGAAAGTGTGCAGGCGACGTATCCGTACTACTCGGTGCGCGTGGCCGGCGGGGTGCTGTTCCTGTCGGGCATGTTCATCATGGCCTACAACGTGTGGAAGACGGTGGCGGGCCGGCAGCCGATCGATGCGCCGATTCCGCCGATGGTTCCGCACGCGGCGACCGCCTGAAAACAGGAGCTCAACATGAAACTGTCGCACGACATTGTCGAGAGCAACACGGGCCTGATGATTGCGTTGATCATTCTGGTCGTCAGCATCGGTGGGTTGGTGGAGATTGTTCCGCTGTTCTTCCAGCGCTCCACCACCGAACCGGTGGCGGGGTTGAAGCCGTATCCGCCGTTGCAGCTGGCTGGGCGTGACATCTACATCCGCGAGGGCTGCAACAACTGCCACTCGCAAATGATCCGGCCGTTTCGCGCCGAAACCGAGCGCTATGGTCACTACTCTGTCGCAGGCGAGTTCGTCTACGACCACCCGTTCCTGTGGGGAAGCAAGCGCACCGGACCCGACCTCGCGCGTGATGGGGGGCGTTACAGCGACGAGTGGCACGCACTGCATCTGGACAATCCGCGCCAGCTGGTTCCCGAATCGAATATGCCGGCGTATCCATGGCTTGCGAAGACTGATCTGTACGACGGCGATATCGAAGCGAAATTGCGTGCGCTGCGGCGCCTGGGAGTTCCATATACCGACGCCGATATCGGTTCGGCCAGGCAGGCTCTGGCAAACAAGACCGAGCGCGACGCACTGATCGCCTACCTTCAAGGGCTGGGCACCGCAATCAAGAATCGTTAGTGGCTATCTGATAGGAGCGGCGAGTGAACCTGGACGATATGCGTGTTGCGGTGACGGTGCTGAGCTTCCTCGTTTTCATCGGCATCGTGGCCTGGGCCTACAGCCGGCGCCGTCGCCGGGACTTCGATGAGGCGGGGCATCTGCCGTTCAGCGGCCATGAGTTCGGCGCCGAAGATGGTCAAAGCGACAAGGAGCAGAGGGGATGAGCGATTTCGTCAGCGGCTTTTGGAGCGTGTACATCGGCGTACTGACTGCACTTGCGCTCGTCGTCTGCGTGGCGCTGCTCATGGCGATGAGCAAGCGCCGGGCGCCGGGAGCGAAGCCGGAATTGCACGGGCATGTGTGGGACGAGGACCTGGCCGAATACAACAATCCGCTGCCGCGCTGGTGGATCGGCTTGTTCTACATAACGATCGTGTTCTCGGTGGTGTATCTGGTGATGTATCCGGGCTTCGGCAGTTACGCCGGTGCGTTTGCGTGGACATCGAGCGGTCAATACGACGCCGAAGCGAAGCAGGCCGACACACGATACGGCCCGACATTCAGCCGTTACCTGGAGCAAGGCCTCGCGGTCGTCGCCTCCGACGCCGAAGCGCGCGCGATCGGACAGCGTCTGTTTCTGAACTATTGCGCACAGTGCCACGGCTCGGACGCCGGCGGCGGCATCGGATTTCCCAGCTTGCGTGACAAAGACTGGCTGTATGGAGGCGAGCCCGAAACAATCAAAGCCAGCATCATGCAGGGTCGCAACGGCGTGATGCCTGCGCTGGGTTCAGTGGTGGGCGGACGCGAAGGGGCGCTGCAGGTTGCCAATTACGTGTTGAGCCTTACCGGGCGTCCGCACGACACGATCAAGGCAGCGTTCGGCAAGGAGAAGTTCGCCGTGTGCGCCGGCTGCCACGGTACCGATGGCAAAGGCGGCAAGGCGGTCGGCGCACCCAACCTGACAGATGACATCTGGCTCTATGGCGGATCGCAGGACGCAATCGTCGAAACGATTCTGATGGGACGCAAGGGCTTGATGCCGGCACACAAGGACTTTCTCGGGGAAGCGAAAGTGCACGTGCTTGCCGCCTACATCTACAGTCTGTCGGTCGAACCGGGCGTGGAGCCAGCGCAGAAGGCCTACGGCGAGCAAAAGCCGGCGGAAAAGAAATAGGAAACTATTTATGAAACCAGCAGATGCCGACACCGCGCTTGAGCGCGAGTTCGTTCAACACTTCGAACTGCCGACGATCCGGCGGGTGTCCGCCGGGCGGCCCTTTGCTTGGCTTGCACTGGGCGTGCGAGACATGCGCAAAAACCTCGTTGAGAGTCTGAGCTACGGCACCATCGTTGCCGTCGCAGGCTGGTTGATCTGGGCCTATACGCAGCACCGGCCACAGGCGTTTACGGCGTCGGTCACCGGATTCTTTCTGATCGCCCCGTTGCTGGCCGCGGGGTTATACGAAATCAGCCGGCGGCAGGAGCAGAACCTGCATACTAGCTTCGGCGAGTCGCTACAGGCGTGGCGCAGAAGCGGCGGCGCACTCGCACACTTCGGACTGGCGATGGTCTTGTGGGCAATCTTCTGGGAGCGCTTGTCGGCTATCTTGTTTGCGCTGTCTTACCGGGGAGAGGCGCCGGATCTGCAAACATTTTTCCGTGACGTCTTCCTGTCCGGCAACTACCCCGAGGTCGTGCTCGCCTACCTGACGGTGGGCTCTGTGTTCGCTGCGATCATTTTTGTCGTCAGCGCCCTATCGATTCCGATGCTGCTCGACCGCAATGGCGACATCTACACGGCGATGGCGACCAGCTTCCTTGCGGTAACGCGCAACATTCCTGCGATGGTGATCTGGGCTGGGCTGATCGTTGCATTGACCGCGATCGGCTTTGCGACTTTGCTGTTCGGCATGATCATCATCTTTCCCATTCTCGGTCACGCGACGTGGCACGCGTACCGCGACCTCACGCAGTGGGAATGACGGAACCGATCGCTCGTTCGTCTCCGACCATTGCGCTGCAGGCGATCGGCTCGAACGCCGCGGCGGACCAGGAACAAGCACTATACGAAGTCCGCAAGAGGATTTATCCGCGCGCCGTCCACGGGGTCTTCGCGCGCTGGCGGGTCGCGATGGTCGTCCTGACACAGCTCGTTTTTTACGGGCTGCCCTGGCTCACGTGGAACGACCGACAAGCAGTTCTGTTCGATCTCGGTGCACGCAAGTTCTATATTTTTGGTCTGGTCTTCTGGCCGCAGGATCTGATTTTCCTGACCGGCCTGCTGGTCATATCAGCGCTGTCGCTGTTTCTGTTCACTGCTGTCGCCGGACGACTGTGGTGTGGGTACGCCTGTCCGCAAACGGTCTACACCGAGATGTTCATGTGGATCGAGCGCAAGATCGAAGGCGACCGTACGCGCCGCATGCAGTTGGATAAAGCGCCCTGGAGCGCACGCAAGCTCACACTAAAAGGCGCCAAGCAAGCGGCCTGGATCGCAATCGCGGCCTGGACCGGGTTCACCTTCGTCGGCTACTTCACGCCGATACACACGCTGGCTGGCGAGCTGTTCACGGCGTCGCTCAGTCCGTGGGAAGGTTTCTGGATACTGTTCTACGGTGGAGCGACTTACGGCAACGCGGGCTATTTGCGCGAGCAAGTATGCAAGTACATGTGTCCGTATGCGCGCTTCCAGAGTGTGATGTTCGACTCCGATACGCTGATCGTCACCTACGACCCACTGCGCGGCGAACCGCGCGGCGCGCGCAGCCGCAAGCTCGACTATCGCGCCGCGGGTCTCGGCGATTGCGTCGATTGCACGATTTGCGTGCAGGTATGCCCGGTGGGTATCGACATCCGCAAGGGTCTGCAATATGAATGCATCGGCTGCGCCGCATGCATCGACGGCTGCGATCAGGTGATGGACAAGATGGGTTACCCGCGAGGGTTGATCCGTTATTCGACCGAAAACGCGCTGATCGGCAAAGCGTCCGAAAAGACGACCGCGTTTGGCAAGGTCACTGCGCGACTGTTGAGGCCCAGAGTGCTCGTCTACACGGCAATTCTCGCCAGCGTGACAGTCGCCTTCGTCGCCAGCTTGTATCTGCGGGTCCCGTTGAAGGTCAGTGTGCAGCGCGATCGCGCCACGCTGGTACGCGACGCAGGTGACGGGCGCATCGAGAACGTTTATCGGCTGCAAATCACTAACGCGGTTGAGCGGCCGCGCAGCTATTCCATCCGCGCAACAGGGTTGCCAGATCTCGAAGTCGTGCTTGACCCGAGAGACGGTCGGCAGCCGGTCGAAATCGCGGCTGCATCGACGCGTACCGTGCCTTTGCGCTTGCGCGCCGAGCCGCGCGGCCTGTCAGCCGGCTCGCACGGGATTGTCTTTGAGGTCGCAGCCGACGATGATCCAAAGATTGTGACGCACGAAAAATCGGTCTTTTTTTCCCGCTAGCTCGCTATGACACGAATTTCCCGTGAAGTCCGCCCCTGGTATCGCGAACCTTGGCCGTGGATCATCATGGCACCCCCGGCAGCCGCGGTCGTGGCAGGGATGGTGATGCTCTGGCTGGCGATCACGTCGTACGATGGCCTGATCAGCGATGACTATTACAGGCAAGGTCTGGCAATCAACAAGACCTTGCGCCGCGATGACCGCGCCTTCGAGCTGAACTACCGCGCCCGTATGCAGTTGAGCGAAGACAGCTCCCGCGTTCGTGTGTTTTTCGAGGCTGCGCACAACGCACCAATGCCAACCGCGCTACAGCTGCGGCTCGCGCACCCCACACGGGCCGGCCGGGATCAGACTGCGGTACTGCACGCCTACGCGCCGGGTCATTACGAAGCGGAACTCGTCCCGCCTGAAGGTGCACGCTGGCGAGCGACCATCGAGGACATCAACGGTACCTGGCGGCTCGCTCAGATCTGGCATCTGCCTCACGATAGGGCCATAGAGTTCGAGCCACGTACGTTGAGAAAGCAATGAGGATCGGTCGATGAGCCGCGTACAACGGATCGCGTTGGTGCTCTGGCCGTCTTTTATTGTCGGCGGCATGGGTACAGCTTGTTTCTTTACGCTGTTCGATCCGGCAACGCTGCCTTTGAGTGACACGATGCTCCCATTCAGCGAAAGCAGACTCGCTGAGCATCGCATGCTGATTTACTCCGTAGGATTTTTTATCTTCTGGCTATTTGCTGCGACCTCGAGTTGGCTCACCAGCTTCCTGCAACGTTCACCGGACGAAGTCAACCTCGATTCAATTGCACCGAATCGCGACCGCGACGCCGACGATGAAGGAACTGAACGCCGTCAGCGGTGAAGCGGCGACAGGAACGGCTCGGCGCGCTTTAGCAGTTCTTCGAGGCCGGGTTCGGCTGGGTTGCGCGGCTTGCCCGGATGAATGACTGCGACCTGGCAACTTTCTGCTGCCTCGACGAGCTCGCGGTAGGTGCCTGCGTCAGGGTCGACGATATGCGCCTGCTGGTTCGCGTCGTACGCAAACATCTTGCTGTTCAGCTGAATGCACTCGTTGCAGCTCGAGCAGCGCACCGTCTCGATCCGATAGGGCTCGTCGTTGGTTAGGACAACAGTTCGGCAGCGTTCAGCGGCCGCTGCGCAGCCGCAGCGCGCCGGCAAGGATCGCTGCCAGCAGCACAATTTCGCCAGCAGCGTCCAGCAGGTAGATGGAAGAGATGCGCCCGCTCAGCGCGTACGTCAGATCGATCACGGCAAGGCTTGCTGCCGTGGCCGCTGCAAGAAACACAAATGCACCGTTCGGTCGCTCGCCCCGCGCTCCGAGCCACAGCGTCACCCCGATCGCCGCGAGCAGCAAACCAACCGTGTAGACCAGCCAATCATCTGTCTTTGGCCCTGTTACTTGCTCAAAACTTGCCAGGTTGATCAGCGGCCAGACACCGGTCGACACATAGATCGCGGCTTGGATTCGCAGCACGATTCGAAGCACGTGGCCGATCCTGAGTGCTGTATCAAGTGGACAACGGCGTGCTCCAGGCCGACGCCGAATGCTACGTAATCGGCGTCAGACGCACCGTCTGCGAATGGCGCAACGGTTGACGATCTGCCGCCGCAATTGGCCATGTTTCGTTGGCGTGGCGCAGCCGGTTCGGGTTGGCGCGGCAGCCAGCAACGAACTCTCGGACCTCCGGTGAACGCCACGCCGCCAGATAAGCGTCCCAGGCCTCGGGTAGCGAATCGCGCCGCAAATCGGCAGGGCTGAACGGCAGCGCGTTGAGCAGCTTCACCTTTCCGTTCGGTACCACTAGCAGCATTGCCTGCGGATTGTCGATTCGGCGTTCCATCTCGGTGATGATGTCCCAAGGGTATATCGACAGCGCCACTTTTTGACGCATTGACTGCGCGCGTTTGCGCAGTTCGTCCACCGCGTGTCCCCACTCGTTTTCGTCACAGCCGATACGGTTCCAGTTTTCAGCAGCGCGTCCAATCCGCATCAACGGTCCAGTGACGAACGCACTGCAGCCGAGATCTGCAGAAAGTTGGTAGGCAGCAACGATCTCGTGCAGATTCACGCGCGTCGGAACAAATACGAACTGCGGCGCCTGACCGCGTTGAACCAGACGCCTGATTGCGCCGATGGCCGCATCGAAGCTCGAACCAGGGCGGACTTGCTCGTGCGTCGCCGCTGAAGCGCCGTCGACGGAGATTTGTATGCACTGCACGCGCAGCGCGGCCAGCCGGTCTGCCGCTGCATCATCGATCCGCTGTCCGTCGGTCTCGAGCTTGATAGCGATACCGGCGTCGGAAAACAGCTCGAGAAGCTCCCAGCAGTGCGCAACGTCAAGCGGCTCCCCGCCGCCAAACGCCACGTAGGGCACGCCGTATTCGACAATGCGGTGCGCAAGCCCCAGCGCTTGGTCGCGTTCCAATTCATCGCGCCACGCTTTGTCGGGGCCGGATTCCTCGCAGCACGCAATGCAGCGCGCGCGGCAGCGGTTGGTGAGCTGCCAGGCGACAAACAGCGGCGCGCGGTAGTCGTCAACCGCGCGACCACTCATAACAACGTCTCGCGGCTTACGTAAAGCGAATGTAAGGCTGTGCCATCACCTGTTCGGAGACGTCTTCCAGCTTTGGCGTTTCCCACACCGGTTTCTGGTTGCGAGCCACCTTCTCATTGTTGGCCTGTTGAGCCTGCACAATGGCTTCGTTTGTTCCCTTCGAGTCGTCCATAGGTTCTCCGCTTGTTAGACGTTTGCTAACGCCAAAACTTGCCACTTGTTCGCACGCGAGTGTAACGATGCATCGGCAATCGCGTCGCGCACGTCCGCTAGCACTTCACTATCCCGCCAGGCGCCGCGGTAGGCTTCCCACGCTTGCGCGAGGGTCTGGCGTCGTAAATCGGCACACACATGAGGTAGGGCCGCCGCAACCTTGACCCGCCCATCAGGCAACACAAGCATCGTAGCCGGGGGCTCCTGAAAACTTCGGTGCAGTCCATCCTCGATACTGAAAGGAAGGTAGCAGAGCTCCATCGAGTCTTCAATCGCTTGTGCCTGCCGTTGCAATACGTCGAGCATGCGTCGGTATTGCTCGTCACTGGGTTCGAGCTTGTTCCACAGACGCGCTGCCGTGCCGATACGCATCAGTTTGCCCGTGTTGAAGCGGAACGCGCCGAACGTGCGAGCACGCTCGATGACGGCTTCGATCTCATCGATGTTCAGTCGCGTCGGCGCGAAGGTGATCTCCAGCGGCAGGCTCACCGCTCGCACGGCCTCGCACGCCGCGTGCGCTTTGGCGAGCGATCCTCCCGGGCGTTGGCGCCGATACACTTCCTCGCTATCGGCGTCGAGGCTGATCTGCACGCTGCGCACCGGAAGCCGGGCCAGGCGTTCAGCGATTTTGGCGTCGAATTGCTGTCCGTTGGTTTCGATTTTCAACTGCACACCAGCGGCGCCGAGTGCTTCAGCGACATCGAGAAAGTGCGGCACGACCAGCGGCTCGCCGCCGCACAGCATCACGTACGGCACTTGATTGACGATGATCTCGCGCGCCAGGTGCATTGCCTCGCCGGCATCGAGTTCACCGGGCAGCCGCTTGCCGGGCGCCGAGTCGGTGCAGCAATGCACGCAGGCCAGATCGCAATTGCGCGTCAATTGCCACGTCACGAGAAGTGGCGCCCGAAGCTGATCGATCTTCGTCATCGTCAATACCAGGCGTGCAGCAAAATGCCGGCGGTAAGGAATGCGACGGCGACGACATAGCAACTGACCATGTGACGCATCGCCGGCAAGAATTGTTTGGGTTTCTCAGAAGTGCGAACCGCACATCTGCCGCTGGCGATCAACAGCGGCAACGCAAGCAACGCCGCCAGGCACGCCGCCGGAAACGCACCCAGCGCGACCCCAACTGCAACCAGCAACAGACCGCTCGCCGCCAGCAACAGGTACAGCCACACTGCGCGCTCGCGACCGAGACGAACGACAAGATTGCGCTTACCGACAAGGCGGTCCTGATGGAAATCCGGGATCGCATTGACCACCGCCAGCGCCATGATCAGCAGCCCCGGCACTAGCGAAGCCAACAGCGCGCTCCACGATATCTCCCGGCTGTGCAGATAGAAGCTTCCCAGCACCATCCAGGGGCCGTAGGCGAGTGCGATAACCGCTTCTCCGAGTCCGCGATAGGACCAGCGGATCGGAGGTGCTTCGTAAAAAATCGCCGCTGCACCACCGAGCAAAGCGAACGCAAGGACCGGCCAACCGACGCGCGCCGTCAGGTAGACGCCGACCGCAAGCGCTGCCGCGAATGCCACGGTGCCGATCCAGAAAACTGCATCGGTGACCGGCGGCACGTCGTGCGGATTGAACACGCGGTCGGTTCCCATGCGCGCATCGAAATATTCGTTGTACGCCTCGACCCCAATCACCGCGAAAACAACACCACCAAGCCCACTCCAGAACATCGCCGACGTCAAAGATGCCGGCAACGCCATAAGACCATGCAGCGCCGAGCAGATAAGGCAGCAGTCCGGCAAACAGGAAGAACCGATAACGAACGAGCGTGAGAACCCGCGTCAGCCGATGCACTGCTGACGGCATCGCGAGCGGTGACGTGCTCACAGACTTGAACCCATTGATGCAGCGTCCGCGTCTGGCCGGGGTCGTCGGCAAGATCCTGAATGAACTTCGCAACACGCGGATCCTGCCATGCACGCCTGAAGTTGGCCCAGATCTCGGTCAAGCTCTGGCGGCGAAAATCTCCGCATACGAACGGCAAGGCGTTGATGATCTTCACGAGCCCGTTCGGAAGCACGATCAGCAGCGCAGCCGGGCTTTCCAGCCGGTAGCGCAACTCCTCGAGCAGGCCGGCTTCGTGGAAATGCACGCGCATTTTTCCGCGGTACTGCTCGGCCTTTCGTGCGCAAGACATCGAAGAAAGTGTCGTACTGCTCGTCCGACAGCGCAAGATGACGCCATGCCTTGACTGCGTTGCCGGTGAACATCGTGCGGCCCGAATAGAAGCTCACCGCACCGAGCTCGTACGCGAGATCAACAATCTGTTCCGCTTCATGAACGTTGAAACTCGCCGGCGAGAAGTTGATCTCGATTGGCACGCCGGCAGCGCGCAGGTTGCGCACGCCCGCCAGCGTCCGATCGAACTCGCCACGCACGCGCATGCGCCCGAACGTTGCCGACGATGCGCCGTCGAGACTGACTTGCACCGCCTTGACGCCAAGATGATCAGCCGCTCGCAATTCTCGGGCGTCAGATAGTGGCCGTTGGTCTCGACTTTGAGCTGCCCGCCGCGCGCGCATACGCGCTCGACCATCTCGAAAAACTGCGGATGCAGCATCGGCTCCCCGCCTGAGAACGATAAGTAGGGAACTTCATGGTCCATCAGCTGATCGATCACTTCGAACACCTGAGCGCGATCGAGTTCGTCCTTAAAAGCCTTCCCAGGTCCGCTTTCCTCGATGCAATGCAGGCACGCGAGATTGCACTCGTTGGTAATCTGCCAGGCGACATAAAGCGGCGCCGCCAGGTCCTCCGAACTAGCCACTCGCGCCGATTCCTCCAGCAATCCCTTTTGCCGAAGATCGCCGATAAGGGCCGTCACTTCGCGCTCGATCGAATCTGGCGGTCCGCTGAAGCGATCGGCCAAGCGCGCAGCAATCTCGTTCGCAGCGCAACCCGCTTCGATCTCGCGCACCACCGCGGTCGCGGTGGAATTGAGCGTGAATACCTTTTCGGAGCGTGTCTCAAATAAAATGCCACCGAACTTTTCTTCACGAAATTTGACGTACTTGGCTAGCCGCATCCGGAGTCCACTCGAGAAGTTTCAAATCTAGGTAGCCTTGGCGACAAAGGCATCCCGCTGTTATAGACCAATACGTGCTCAGCCAGACCTCATCATCCCGAGCGTTTGCGGCAGCCAGATCGACAGCGGCGGCCAGTAGGTGACGAAGACGAGGAATCCGAGCATCGTCAAGAGCCATGGCCAGACCGCAACCGTCAGTTCGGTGATCCCCATCTTGGTGATGCCCGAAGCGACATACAAGTTGAGTCCCACCGGCGGATGGCACATGCCGACCTCCATGTTCACTACCATGATAATGCCGAAGTGCACGGGATCGATGCCGAGCTTCATCGCCACCGGGAACAGGATCGGCGCCATGATCAGCACGATCGACGACGGCTCCATCACGTTGCCGGCGAGCAGCAGGATGATATTCACGAACAGTAGGAATGCGACCACGCCGAGACCCTTGTCGAGCATCCAGGCCGCAAGCTCCTGCGGGATTTGCTCCGATGTCATCAGGTAGGAGAACATCACGGCGTTCGTGATGATGTACAGCAGCATCGCGCTCATGTTGGCCGAATCGAGCAGCACCTTCGGCACCTGCGCGAGTGTCATGTCCTTGTACACAAACACGGCGACGAAAAATGCGTAGACGGCACTCATCGCGGCCGCCTCGGTCGGCGTGAAAATGCCGGAGTAGATGCCGCCGATGACGACGATGACCAGCAGCAGGCCCCAGATACTTTCCTTGAACGTCGCCCAGCGAATCGCCCAGGAGGCCTTTGGCTGGCGCGGATAGTTGTTCTTGCGCGCGCGCCACCATGTCGTCAAGCCAAGCAGCGTTGCGAGCACCAGGCCAGGAATGATGCCGGCAATGAACAGCGCACCGACCGATGTATTGGTCGCGACTGCATACATCACCATCACGATCGATGGCGGAATCAGAATGCCCAATGCACCCGAAGTCGTGATGACGCCGGCGCCAAAACGTGCTGGAAAGCCTTGTTTCACCATCGCCGGCAGCAGGATCGCTCCGATTGCAACGACCGTCGCCGGCGAACTGCCCGATACGGCGGCGAACAGCGCGCAGGCCATGACACCCGCCAGCCCCAGGCCGCCGTGCCAGTGGCTGATCATCGCCGCGGCGAAGTTGATCATTCGTCGCGCGACGCCGCCGTGGGTCAGGAAGTTGCCGGCGAGGATGAAGAACGGGATCGCCATGATCTCGAATCTCTCGATGCCGGTGAAGAGCTTCAGCGCGACCGACTCGATCGGCACCGTGGTCATCGTGAACAGGTAGGTGAGCACGGTCAGGCCGAGCGAAATGGAGATCGGCATCCCGGTCAGCATCAGACCGAACAGCAGCGCGAAGATGATCCATGCGTTGTTGACCGGAATCCCGACCAGTTTTAGAACGAACGGGATTGCGATCAGGACCGGTGGGATCAGCGCCGGCCAGCGCGAAGACGATGGGACGGGGCCAGGGACGGGTAGGACGCCGCTCATGGTTTGCCCGCGATGATCGGTGCCGGATGGAGGTTGGCGTCCAATGCGTACGCGCTGGCTTCGTCGATGCCTTCGACGTGCGCGACGTCATGGCGCGGTAGCGCTCCGGTGCGCGCGAACGCCCAAGCCACCTGCAGGAAGCGAAAGCACATCAGGTAGGAACCCAATGGGATGCACAGGTAGACGATCCACTTCGGCACTTCGAGGTCAGGTGACACCGAATCGGTGTGCCCGATGTCCCATACGAAGGTCGCGCCCAGCGTGCCTACGATCCCCGTGAAGGTGGCGCCCGCGAGGAGGCCAAACAGGACATACAGCTTGCGGGTATTGTCCGGCAGCCGATTGATCATCACGTCGACGCCGACGTGGATGCCGGTGCGCACACCGTACGCGGCGCCGAACTTCGCCATCCACACGAACATGTAGATGCAAAGCTCTTGCGCCCACGAGAGGTCGATCTTGAGCAAAGCGTCCTGTACGCCAGGTATCGCCATGCCAGCGGCGTAGCGATGCACGACCGCCACGAAGATGAGCAGCGTCGCCGCGCCCATCAGGAATGCGATCAGCCACTCCTCGAGGTGGTCGAGAAACTTGAGCATCCGACTCCTACCCGCTGTCCCGTGCGCCGGCGGCTTCTGCAGTCACACCACCGGATCTTGATGCGGTCCTATCGGTAGCGTGCCTGCAGCTTCCGGTCTACGGGGTGAAACCGGTTTCCTTGTAGACCGCGGCGAGCGTGTCCTTGCCGACGCGCGACTCGTTCTCCTTGTGCACGACGACCAGCGCCTTCTTCATCGCCGCCTTTTGCTCGGGAGTCAGCGTGATGATCTCGGTCTTGCCGGACTTGCGCACGGCCGCGATCGCTTCGTCGTTCTCCTTCTGCGCGATGTCGTTCGCGAACTTGGTGGCGTCCTTCATCGCGGCCTCAAGCGCGGTGCGGATGTCGGCGGGCAGACCATCCCAGAACTTCTTGTTGGCGATGACCGCGTAACCCAGGTAGCCGTGGTTGGTGAGCGCCACGTATTTCTGCACTTCGTGCATCTTCTGCGTGTAGAAATTCGATGGCGGATTCTCAGTGCCGTCGACGACGCCGGTCTGCAGCGATTGATAAACCTCGGAGAACGCCATGACCTGCGGTATCCCGCCCAACGCCTTGATCTCGTCACCCAGCACCTTCGAGGACTGGATCCGCATCTTGAGGCCCTTGTAGTCGGCGGGCCCGCGGATCGGCTTGTTCGCACTCATCACCTTGAAACCGTTGTCCCAATAGGCGAGGCCCACGATGCCCTTGCTCTCGAGCTTCTTCAACAGCGCCGCACCGACGGGTCCCTGGGTGACCTTGTGCAGTTCAACGTAGTCGTCAAAGATGTAGGGCAAGTCGAACACTTCGAATTCGCGAAGGCCGAGCGGGCCGAACTTGGCTAGCGATGGCGCAAGCATTTGCACCGAGCCGAGCTGCAGAGCCTCGACTTCTTCGCCGTCCTTGAATAGCGAGCTGTTCGGGTAGAGCTCGACTTTCACCCGCCCCTTGGTCCTCTCCTCGGCGAGTTTCTTGAAATATTCGGCCGCTTTGCCCTTGGGCGTGTCGATGGCGACGACATGGCTGAATTTGATGACGATCGGCTGTTGTGCGTGCGCAGTAAGGCCGAACGCGAGTGCTACCGCTGCCACTGCAAGTCTTGCGAATCTCATGACTCCTCCATTCCCTTGCGGGGAGCGGTCTCGTGAACGAACCACTCAACGGGATTCTGCAGAAGCTGCGGGGGCGCTTCTTGATCTAGGACAATACTTGCCTCCGGACGCGCATCAGGAGGGTAATTCCGATAGGACTCACCGCCGACTCGGCGCAGACGTGGTGTTCGTGCGCAGTTACTTCCAGGCCACGACTGCCATCTTGCGGCGCATGAAAGCGAGCTGCGTGGACAGTGGCAGGTTCTTGGGGCACACGTCGTGGCAGGCGAGCAGCGACATGCAGCCGAAAACGCCACTGTCGTCGCCGATCAGTTCATAGTAGTCCTCGTCGGTGCGCACATCTCGCGGGTCGAGGCGAAAGCGCGCGATCTTGTTCAGACCCACGGCGCCGACAAAATCAGCGCGCATGCGCGCGGTGCCGCAACCGGAGACGCAGCAACCGCACTCGATGCAGCGATCCAGTTCGTAGATCTTCTCCGCGAGGTCCGCATCCATCGGCTGCTCGATGCGAGTCATATCCACCTCGTCCTGCTTTGCGTGAACCCAGGTCTGCAGGCGCTCGCTCATCGCGCGCATCCACTTGCCGGTGTTCACCGACAGGTCGCCGATCAGTTCGAACACCGGCAGCGGCGCAAGCGTCGTTTCGGTTCCGAGGTTCTTGGTCACGGTACGGCAGGCGAGGCTCGGGCGGCCGTTGATCATCATCCCGCAGCTGCCGCAGATACCCGCGCGGCACACGAAGTCGAATTGCAGCGACGGATCCTGCTTTTCGCGGATCTCGTTCAGCGCGATGAACAACGTCATCCCATCGGCTTCCTCGAGCGCGAAGGTCTGCATGCGCGGCGCCACTTCAGGCTGCTGCGGGTTGTAGCGCAGGATATGGAACTTGAGGATGCGATGCTCGGTTGCGTCGGTCATGTGATCACGCCGCCCGCGAAAAGCGCTCGTCGATGCGCTCGTTGCGGCCACGCAGTACCTGCGGAAGCCATTGCTCGTAGGGCATCAGTGCCTGCTGCAGGGCGAAGCGATCCGCGCTGGAGAGCTTCGCTTTTAGCGCGTCGACTTCGACTTGACGTGCCGGTGTGTCAGGATGGTCGATGTAATCCCTCGCGCCGTAGCCGCGCCAACCGGGCGGAAGCTCCATGCGCTTGACGTCGATCGGCTCGTAGGCGAGCGTGGGCAGCGTGTCGGACTCGCTGGTCCAGGTCGCGAGCGTACGCTTCAACCATTGCGCATCGTCTCGACGCGGGAAATCCTGGCGGAAGTGCGCGCCGCGGCTCTCGGTGCGAACCTGCGCGCCGTGGGCGACGGTGAGCGCGAGCTTGAGCATTTTCTGCACGCGATAGGCAGTCACCAGTTCCGGGTTCGTGCCGGGCGAATGCGCACGGAGCCCGATGTTGCGGCTGCGCGCGAGCAGCTTTTGCAGGACGTCGACTGCCTCATCGAGTTCGGACCCGGTTCGGAAAATGCCGACCTTGCCGCTCATGACTTCCTGCATCTGTTGCTTGATGGCGCTCGCGTCTTCGCCACCACTGCGCCGAATCATGGCGTCCAACTTCGCCTGTTCGCGCTCGACGAACTCGCGGATCAAACCCGTGGGAATGCTCACTTCACTTGCGGTGCTGGAGCAGAAGTCGGCGACATACTCGCCCACGATCATGCCGGCTACGACTGTCTCGGCCACCGAGTTGCCGCCCAGCCGGTTGAAGCCGTGCATGTCCCAGCACGCCGCCTCGCCCGCGGCGAAGAGGCCCTTCAACGTCGGGCTCTCGCCGGTCGGCTTTGTGCGCACGCCGCCCATCGTGTAGTGCTGCGCCGGGCGCACCGGAATCATCTCGCGCACCGGGTCGACGCCGAGAAAATAGTGGCAGATCTCCCACACCTCGCGCAGGTTGTGTTTGATGTGGTGTTCGCCCAGCTGCGTGATGTCAAGCCAGAGGTGCTCGCCGAAGCGCGAGCGCGCCGCCTTGCCCTTCCTAATGTGCTCTTCCATGCGCCGCGATACCACGTCGCGCGAGGCAAGCTCCTTCTTCTCGGGCTCGTAGTCGGGCATAAAGCGGTGGCCGTCAACATCCTTCAGCAGCCCACCGTCGCCGCGGCAGCCTTCGGTGACGAGGATGCCGGCGGGGAAGATTGCCGTCGGGTGGAACTGCACCGCCTCCATGTTGCCGAGCGCCGCCTGCCCGGTTTCCATCGCGATCACGTTGCCGATTCCCTCGGAGATCACGGCGTTCGTCGTATTGCGGTAGATGCGTCCCGCGCCACCCGTGGCGATCGCAGTGGCCTTGGCCACGTACGCGCGCAGCTCGCCGGTGATGAGGTCGCGCACTACTGCGCCGTAGCAGCGGCCGCCCTCGTGGATCAGCGCCAGCGCTTCGGTGCGCTCGTGCACCGGGATCGACTCGGCGATCGCCCGATCCGCCACGGCGGTGAGCATCGCGTGTCCCGTTCCGTCCGCGACGTAGCAGGTGCGCCACTTCTTGGTTCCGCCGAAATCGCGCTGCGAAAGCAGGCCGTCGGCCTCTGACTCGCTCGGTGATGGTGACCTTCTGGCCATTAATAATGACCTGCCGGTCACCCTTGCGGATGCGCGTCCACGGAACGCCCCAGGCGGCGAGCTCACGCACAGCCTTGGGCGCGGTGTTGACAAACATGCGCACGACTTCCTGGTCGGCACCCCAGTCTGAGCCGCGCACGGTGTCCTCGAAATGCACGTCCTCGTTGTCGCCTTGTCCCTTGGAGACATTGCCGAGCGAGGCTTGCATACCGCCTTGCGCCGCCTTGGAATGCGAGCGCTTGGCCGGGACCAGCGACAGGATGATCGCGTCGTGGCCGCGGCGCCGCGCGCTGATCGCGAGCCGCAGTCCGGCCAGGCCCCCGCCGATGACCAGCACGTCGGTGTAGATCACGTTCATGGTGCGCCCCGCACGTGCGAAGGCACATAACGCTCGCCGTAGCGATCCGCATGCTCAATGCCGATGCGCATGTACGCCGCGAGCGTGGCCAGACCGAGTACCAGAAAGAATGCGGTGATCGCCCACTTGAGCCGCTTCAACCGTCGCCGAGTGACATCGGCATTGCCGCCTGTGAACCAGCCCCATTTCACTGCAAGCCGGTAAAGCCCGATGCCGCCGTGCAACTCCACCGCGAGCAATAACAGGATGTACAGCGGCCACCAATGCTCACTCCAGACGCGGTCAGCCGATTCGAATGGTCCGATGCGATCGGGGCGCGTCAGCATCATGTAAAGGTGTCCGGGCGCCAGAAAGAACATCGCAAAACCGGTGATCGCCTGCCAAAACCACAAGGTGGTGTCCTCGTGGCGCATCGAACGCATCTGCGTCCGGAACGTCGCGAACTGCCGATAGTCGATCGGGAACTTGCGCATCGCGAGTAGAGCGTGCGTAACGAACAGCCCGATGACCAATGCGACCACCATCGACACGATCCAGGGATACGACACGCCAAAGAAGTAGTAGCCCTCGAAGAACTTGGTGATCGTCCACATCGCGTCCTTGCCGAACAGGATCGAAGACACGAAGAACATGTGGCCCCAAAGGAAGAGCACCAGGATCAAGCCTGACGCGCTTTGCGCCAAGTCGAGCCGCGCCGGCCAGCGGCTCTTGCGTGGACGACGCGCAAGGCCCGCGTCGGTGGTCAGCGAGCCAGAGCCGATAGAACGCAGCATTGGCGGACGCTATCGCGCGTGACCGCGGAGAGTGTTGACCTGAGTCAAGGTGGCCGGCGTCGAGACGCTCAGAATTCCTGGTCGCAGGTACACCACACGAGATGTTTCAGATACGAATTCATGGGCGTGGCGGACAAGGCGTCGTCTCCGGTGCCGAGATGCTTTCAGTCGCTGCATTCCTCGAGGGGCGTTACGCGCAAGCCTTTCCCAGCTTCGGTTCGGAACGCATGGGCGCACCAGTGATGGCGTTCTGCCGCATCGACGACAAGGAGATTCGTCTACGCGAGCCGGTGCTGCAACCCGACGCGCTGATCATCCAGGATGCGACGCTGCTGCACCAGGTGGATCTGTTCAGCGGCCTGCCCGCACGAGGGCACATCCTGCTTAACTCGACGAAAAGCTTCGACGAACTGGGGCTCGGCGGATTTGCGCGCGGCGTCCAGCAATATCGAGTGTGCACGCTCCCGGCCACCGAACTTGCGCTGAAGCATGTCGGCCGTTCGGTGCCGAACGCCGCTTTGCTAGGAGGGTTCGCCGCGACTACCGGTGTGATCGCACTGAAATCAGTGTTGGCAGCGATCCGCGAGAAATTTCCCGCGGCTATCGGCGAGAAGAATGTCGCCGCTGCGACGGAGGCTTTCGACATCGCGACCAAAGCGCTAGAGACGATCGATGCTTAAACAAACGGAAGGCTCGCGCGCGGTAGCTGAGGCCGTCGCACTTTGCCGACCGCAAGTCATTTGCGCTTATCCGATCACTCCGCAGACCCATATCGTCGAGGGCTTGGGCGAAATCGTGAAGGCGGGAGAGCTCGCGAACTGCGAGTTCATCAATGTGGAGTCCGAGTTCGCCGCGCTGTCGCTGGCCATCGGCGCTTCGGCGGCGGGAGCGCGCACCTACACCGCAACCAGCAGCCAGGGTCTGCTGTTCATGGCCGAAGCCGTATACAACGCCGCGGGACTCGGACTACCGATCGTGATGACGATCGGCAACCGCGCGATCGGCGCGCCGATCAATATCTGGAACGACCATTCCGACAGCATGTCGATGCGAGACGCGGGGTGGATCCAGCTTTATGCGCTCACCAACCAGGAAGCTCTGGACCTGCACATCCAGGCATTCCGTCTAGCCGAGGAGCTCTCGTGTCCGGTGATGGTCTGCATGGACGGTTTCATCCTGACGCACGCATATGAACGTGTCGACATGCCGACGCAAAAACAGGTCGATGCGTTCCTGCCGCGGTACGAGCCTCGGCAGATTCTTGATCCGGCAGACCCGGTGAGCATCGGCGCCCTGGTAGGACCCGAGGCATTCACCGAGGTGCGCTACCTGTCACACCACAAACAGTTGCGGGCGCTGGGATTGATTCCACAACTTGCCGCGGAATTCAACAAGCAATTCGGCCGCGACTCCGGCGGACTCATCCGACCCTACCGCACCGAGGACGCGGAGACGATCGTGGTCGCGCTCGGCTCGGTGAACGGGACTGATTCAGGAAGTCGTCGATGAGATGCGCGAGAGCGGCTCGCGCATCGGTTCGGTCTCCATTTGCTCGTTCCGCCCGTTCCCGCTTGCCGCGCTGCGCGAGGCGCTGCAGCACGCCAAGCGCGTCGTTGTGCTTGAAAAATGCCTCGCGGTGGGCCTGGGCGGCATCGTCTCCGACGGAGTGCGCAAGTCGTTGTCTGGCATCGTGCTGAACGGCTACACCGTCATCGCGGGGCTGGGTGGGCGCGCGATCACCCGCACTTCGCTGACGCGATTGTTTGAGGATGCCGAACGCGACGAGCTCGAGCAAGTGACCTTTCTCGATTTGAACGCCGATGTGATCAGCCACGAGCTGGAACGCGAGAGTAAATCGCGGCGCACTGGACCGACCGCAGAAGCCATCCTGCGCCGCATCGGACCGGTCGCGTCGGGCATCGGGTGAACGGGAGAAGCCTCGTGGACACGACGATCAAGTTCTATCAAACCGGCACGTTCACTGTCGGCAATCGGCTGCTCTCGGAGGACCAACGCTCGGTGCAGGCGAACATGCACCGCACGAACTCGCTTAATTCCGGGCACCGTGCCTGTCAGGGCTGCGGCGAAGCGCTCGGCGCGCGCTATGCGATCGATGCAGCGATGCAGGCGACCGACAACCAATTGATCGCGGTCAACGCGACCGGATGCCTGGAAGTCTTCTCGACGCCGTATCCAGAGACGTCGTGGCAGATTCCCTGGATTCATTCGTTGTTCGGCAATGCGGCCGCGGTGGCTTCGGGCGTCGCAGCGGCGCAGCGGGCGCTGGGCCGTGACAACGTGCGCGTCATCGCGCAGGGCGGAGACGGCGGCACCACCGACATCGGCTTCGGGTGTTTATCCGGCATGTTTGAGCGCAACGACGATGTGCTCTATATCTGCTACGACAACGAGGCCTACATGAACACCGGGGTGCAGCGCTCGAGCGCGACACCACCGGCGGCTCGTACCGCCACCACTCCGGCAGTGGGTTCTTCGCCCGGCAATGTTTTTGGCACCGGCAAGAATGTGCCGCGCATCGCAATGGCGCACAACATTCCCTACGTCGCGACCGCGAGCGTTTCCAATCTGCGCGACCTCGAGGCCAAGGTCAAGTACGCGATGAGTATTCACGGCGCGCGCTACATTCACATCTTCGTGCCGTGTCCGCTCGGCTGGGGTTCGGCGCCCGAGGACACTATCAAGATCGCGCGCCTGGCAGTCGAGACCGGCCTTTTCCCGTTGTTCGAAGCGCAGCACGGCGAAGTCACGGCAACGACGCCGATTCGGCACAAGGTCGCCGTGACCGAATACCTGAAGTTGCAGAAACGTTATGCCCATCTGTTCCGCAATCCGCCGGACCTTGAACGCATCGCGCGGATTCAGCAGATGGCTGATCACAACATCGCCACGTACGGTTTGCTGCAATAGGAGATTGCCCATGGACAAGCCGTTCGCCATCACGCTCGATCGCGGCTCGAGCCTTGCGAACAAGACCGGCGCGTGGCGCACCATCCGGCCGCTGTACGTGGATCGGCTGCCGCCCTGCAACCACGCCTGTCCGGCCGGAGAAAATATCCAGGGCTGGCTTTATCACGCCGAATCCGGCCACTACGAATCCGCGTGGCGCGCGCTGACCGAGGACAATCCGCTGCCTGCGATCATGGGCCGCGTCTGCTATCACCCGTGCGAAACCTCGTGCAATCGCGGCCAGCTTGATGAATCGGTCGGCATCAACTCTGTCGAGCGCTTTCTTGGCGACGAAGCGTTGAAGCAAGGCTGGAAATTCTCCCCGGTCAAGGACGAAAGCGGCAAGCGAGTTTTGATCGTCGGCGCCGGACCTTCCGGCCTCTCGGCTGCCTATCATCTGCGTCGCCTCGGGCATGGTGTAAAGATCATCGAGGCAGGCCCGCGCGCCGGCGGAATGATGCGCTTCGGCATTCCGAAATACCGGCTGCCGCGCGAGGTGCTCGATGGCGAGGTGCAACGCATTCTCGACATGGGTGTCGAGCTCGAGTTGAACCGCAAGGTGACGAACATCCTCGAAACGGTGAACGACGGGAGCTTCGATGCGGCGTTCCTCGCCGTCGGCGCGCATATCGGAAAGCGCGCCTACATCCCTGCCGGCAGCTCGGCGCGCATTCTCGATGCCGTGTCGGTTCTGCGTTCGATGGAGGGCGAAGACATGCCAATGCTCGGCCGACGTGTCGTCGTCTACGGCGGGGGCAATACCGCACTCGACGTCGCGCGCACTGCCAAGCGCCTTGGTGCCCAGGAGGCGATCATCGTCTATCGCCGCACGCGCGAAAAAATGCCGGCGCACGATTCAGAGCTTGAAGAGGCTTTGCAGGAAGGCGTCTTGGTCAAGTGGCTTTCGACCATCAAGAACGTCGCCGACGAGGCAACTCTGACGGTCGAAAAAATGGCGCTCGACGCCAAGGGCTTTCCGCAACCCACTGGTGAGTTTGAGACGCTCGAGGCCGATACGCTGGTGCTGGCGCTAGGGCAGGACGTCGATCTTTCGCTGCTCGACGGCGTTCCGGGTTTGGAGATCAAAGACGGCACGGTGCAGGTGGCTCCTAACATGATGACCGGCCATGCCGGAATTTTCGCCGGCGGCGACATGGTTCCCGCCGAGCGCACCGTGACGGTCGGCGTGGGTCACGGAAAGAAAGCGGCGCGACACATCGACGCGTGGCTTCGGGGTGCGAGCTACGCCCCTGCGCCGAAGCATGAGCTCGCAACCTTCGACAAAATGAATCCCTGGTACTACAGCGACGCGCCGAAGACCGTGCGCCCGGTGCTCGAAACCGCTCGGCGCACTTCAACTTTCGATGAAGTCGTAAAAGGACTCGACGAAACCACCGCGCTGTTTGAAGCGCGACGATGCATGTCGTGCGGCAACTGCTTCGAGTGCGACAACTGCTACGGCGTGTGTCCCGACAATGCGGTGATCAAGCTTGGAGCGGGCAAGCGATTCGAGTTTAATTTCGATTACTGCAAGGGCTGCGGCATTTGCGTGTCCGAGTGCCCGTGCGGGGCGATCAAGATGGTTCCCGAAACGGTATGACGAGGAATAGCACAGGATGACCGACGCCGTCGTCGCAATGCTGCAGCGGCATCCGTTCGTCGAGGACTTCGAGGCTGCGCACGTCGACAAGCTCGCGAAGATGGCGATACGGGCTCGTTTCGAAAGGGACCAGGTGATCTTTCGCGAGGGCGAGGAATATGCCGACTTCTACTTGATCGCCTCCGGGTTGGTGGCGCTCGAGATCGCCGCTCCGGATCACACGTTTCGCGTGCACACGCTGACAGCGGGCGATGAGCTCGGCTGGTCGGCGTTGCTAATGGGGCGCGGAAAGCACTTCCAGGCACGCGCACTCGAACGCATCGATGCACTCGCATTCGACGGCGGCGAACTGCTTGCAGCGTGCAAACACGATACACACTTCGGCTTCGTCTTCATGCACCGGCTGCTTGGCGTAGTCGCAGACCGACTGCAGGCGGCTCGACTGCAGCTGCTGGACATGCACTCGCCGGTGGCGGCGAGAGCGGGAGCATAAGAGGTCACTCAGAGGAGGCCGAAATGAAACGCCAATGGATCGCACTTGCCGCGGGCCTGTCGATCGCCGGGGGCGCCCAAGCTGTCGACGATGCCACTGCGCGAGCACTGATGAAGAAGCACGGCTGTGATTCGTGCCACGAAGTCGACAAGAAAGTCATTGGGCCTGCATTCCGCGACGTCGCCATCACCTACAAAGCAGACAAGAACGCATCGGCCAAGCTGCAGAACAAGGTCAAGAGAGGCGGCGCTCACACATGGGGAGACATCGCGATGCCCCCGAACATCCTTGCGTCGGATGAAGACATCAAGGCGCTGGTCGACTGGATTCTGACATTGCAGAAGTAACCAGCAGCACGCGCAACGCGTTACCGGCCCTGCGCAACTGATCCGCATGGGCCCCGTCGCCCT